>JBDRCO010000087.1:0-340551 GCA_043821645.1 Pseudomonadota bacterium
CGTGCTGTGGCCAGCTGCTCCTGGCATCGATGCAGAGGGCACCCAGGTCGACGGCGAGGTTGTTGCCTCTCCTGTGCCGAGCTTGCGCGAGCACGCGGAGCACAGATCTGGTGATCTGGAATCGACTCTTCACAACGTGTAGCGCCGACATCCCGATGTGGAACTCGATTCGGCCAACGCTTTACAGGAGGCCAGCCTGGCCCTCACGAAGGTCGGAGTTCGGGTCATCTTCTTCGTGGCGCCGGTGCACCGAACTTTTCTGGAGCGCTACGATGCGAACCTGCGGAAGAAAATGCACAGGCAGCTGCAGGCACTGGCGAACTCGATCCAGGCACCGGTGCTGGACTTCTCGCAATCCGAACAGTTTCTCGACCAGGACGCCCCGTTCGCCAACAGCGACCATCTCGATCCGGGAGGACTGGCCAAGTTTCACCGTGTCTTGGAGACGTCGCTGCTGACCACTTCGGACGCTGGTTCAAGGCCGACCACGGGGGCGGTGGATCGATCGCCAGAAAGCTCGCCCGCCGCTCCCTGAATCCAGGTCGGGACCGCGGAAAAAGTTCGCGCTAGTTCTTGCCCTTTTTCTTGGGCGCGGCCTTCTTCTTGGCCGGCTTGTCCGCCGGGAACAGATCTTCGAGATCGCCGCCCCCGAAATTCATGCCGTCGTCCTTCTTGCCCGAGCCATCACCCTCGTCCTTCTTTTCCTCGCCGTCCTTGCCCTTCCCCTTCTCTTCGTCCTTGCCCTCGTCGGGCTTGGCCTCTTCCGGAGGCTTGGGGGGCGGCCTGAACTGAAAGGGGAAGGTCACGGTGACCACACCACCCTTGGGCTTCGTAAAAGTCCAGCCCCCGATCTCGTCCTTCAGGCAGGCGTGCACGTCCTTGTCGTCGAGGGTCGCCTCGCTGACCTCAACCTGCTGCACCTCGCCCTCGGGGTAGATCTTCCAGCGCAGGGTCACGCTGCCCTCGAGCTCGGGCTTGAGTTCCTGCTGCACCAGGTAGCAGTGCTTGAGCGCGTCCTTGTGTTCCTTGATGACCTTGATGATCTTTTCCTTCGGCAGCGTGCCCTTGGTCGCATCGGGGGGAGCCTTCTTGCCCTTTTTACGAGCCGCATCGGCGCTCGAGACGGTGAGCACAAGGGCAAGCGCCAGCAGCCACGACAGCGTCGAGACGAGTGTGCGCATGGTGTCGGACTCCTCGGCAGCCAGGCTGCCCGGTGGGGATGCGCCGCATTCTAGTGCTGGCGCGCGGCTGCTGCCAGTCCATCGATGCCGCGGTTGCCAGCGACCCGGGACCTCGCCATCGGACCTCGTGCCCCGTGCGCTTTTCCGTCGACGTGCAGCACGCTTGCCAAGCACAGCACAGGTCTGCAAGATTCCTGGCGTCCGGAGGAGTGGCCGAGCGGCTGAAGGCACCGGTCTTGAAAACCGGCGTACCCGCAAGGGTACCATGGGTTCAAATCCCATCTCCTCCGCCATTTTCGAACCCCTGCGGCCTGCTTTCTCAGACCTGGCCGACCCTGATCTGGCGCCATTTGCCAGCCGTGATCGAGATCACGTATACTCCGCGCCCAGGTAAAGCCGGGCCCCTTTTCAGGCCCCGGGCAGAATCGAGACGTCCATGCGTCACACCCTGCGTCGTGTTGCTGGTTCCCTGGTCCTCAGCCTTCTCGCCGTCGCCTGCACGAATCGCATGGCATCTGAGGTGGACTGCACGCTCGACGACAGCTGCCAGGTCCCCTTCATCGGCGACTACCTCGCGTGCACCGCCGACGCCGAGTGTCCCTCCGGGATGTGTGGTCGTGACGGCCTGTGCGTGGGCACCCAGCAATGCTTTGTCACGGCAGAGTGCCCCAGCGACATGTACTGCAACATCGCCCTTTCGTCGCCGGTGTGCGCGCCGCTCGGACCCGGTGCCTGCCGCGAGGCCAGTCACTGCCTGACGGGTGTGTGCTCGGCCGTGGGCGGCGGTCTGGGGACCTGCCTCGAGTGCCTGGTGCACGGCGACTGTGCGTCGGGCACCTGCAACCTCGACGGCACCTGTGCTGCCGAGTCCTCGACCGCGACCCTGACCTGCCCAGCCCACGCCCACGCCGACGGGGATATCTGCGTCTGCGACGAGGGCTGGGTGATGGAATCGAGCAGCACGGCCTGCGTGGAACAGAGCCCCGAGCCGCCGATCACGACGCCGGAGCCGACGCCATCGGGTGACACCTGCGAGCTTGCAGGGCTCTACGGCGATGGCAGCTGCGACCCGGGTTGCCCACAACCCGACCCGGACTGCGAGCCAGACCTGCCCCTGGATGAGTGCGCCGAGTATGGCTACTACGGCGACGGCGAGTGCGACACCTGGTGCGATGAGCCGGACCCGGACTGCAGCGCCCAGGGCAGCGGCGACATCTGCGCCGACCGGGGCTACTACGACGATGGCGTGTGCGATACTTTCTGCGCCGAGCCGGATCCCGACTGCCGGCCCCAGCAGGGGGATCGCTGCGGCGACGTCACCTACTATGGCTACTGCGACGACGACACGCTGATCTACTGCTACCAGAACCGCATCGACATCGTCGAGTGCACGGGCACCCACCCGCACTGTGGTCTCGTCAGCGAGCAGACGGGGTATGACTGCCTGGCCACCTCTGGCTGAGCACCTGACGCGTGCGCCATCGGTTCCGCCTGAGCGCGGACGTCACGGTGCCTCGATTCCTGCCAGCAGCAACTGGGCCCGGGCCCACCCCTCGGCTGCCTCGACCGTGGAGAAGGCGCGGCTCGGGTACGTGCTGTCGGCCCGCAGCCAGTTGAAGGCCGTGTAGGCCGCGCTG
The DNA here is from genome assembly GCA_043821645.1 of Pseudomonadota bacterium. Taxonomy (GTDB): domain Bacteria; phylum Myxococcota; class JACRCW01; order JAFGSX01; family JAFGSX01; genus JBDRCO01. The sequence continues at coordinate 2,819 of JBDRCO010000087.1, forward strand.
AGGATCTTGGAGTTGAGCACCACGGCCTCTGCCACCAGCGTGTCGGGATGGCGCGTGGTGGCCGCGTCCACCTGCTGCGCCAGGTAGCGGCGCTGCTCGGCACCGGATTGCAGCACCGACACCGCGCGCACGTCGACCACCGTGGCCTGGCGGCCGCGGCACAGCACACGTTCGAGTCGGGTGCCGTAGGCCTCGATCTCCTCGAGGCTCGCCTGCGCGGGGTAGCTGATGCGAACGAGGGGGAAGCCCGTGTCGTCGATGTCAAAGGACATGGTCTGGTCCTGACTCCGTCGTCACCAGCGGACGCTGGCCGTCATGTGCGGCTCGCCACGCTCGGGGTGATAGGCCACGAAGGCTGACAGGTTTTCCTGTGCAGCGGTGGAGGTCGTTTGCACCGCCACACGGCCAGGCAAAAAGATCGGTCGCTTGAAACTCGCCTCGACCTGAAGGCGCTCGGCGTCCTGCGTCGTCGCGCCGAGCTCGGCCAGGCTGCGTGCCAGGGTCCAGATGCCATGGGCGATGGGTCGCCGGAAGCCCACCAGGCGCGCGGTCCAGGTGTGCAAGTGGTGCGGGTTGTAGTCGCCCGAGGCGGCGGCATAGCGCCGCCCCACGTCGGCGGGCGCGTCGAAAAGGTGCTGCGGCGTCGTCGCCGGGCTGTGGTCCGGGCCCCGGGCTGCTTTCTCGGCCGCTCGGTGGCGCGTGGCGGGATCGCGCGACAGCAGGGTGGCCAGACCCCTCCACACCAGCTCCCCGTCGCTATGCAGGGCCATGGCGCAGTCCACCTCGTAGCCGCGTGTGGTGTGTCTCAGCTCGGCCAGGTGACAGCGCAGGTCCAGATTCTCGTCGAGCCGGACCCAGCGCAGCTGCTCGATGCGCTGCACCACGTGCACCAGCCCCAGCGGGCTGAAGGGAAAGCGTGGGTGCAGGGCGATGCTGGCCATGGGGCCAATGAACAGGGTCTCGAGAAAGACTGCGGGTGCCACACCGTCGCGACCCCGATCCGCGCACACGTCGCGGAAGCGGGTCACGCGCGCGCTGTCCAGGCGCACGCCGCGTTGCACGATGGCGATGGTCCCGAGCTGCGTCCGCTGCTCGTCGCGCAGCACGCCCTGCTGCCGCCCTCGGGCACGCCACAGGGCGCGGGCCAGCTGCTCCGGAACGCCGGGTGCACGCTCCAGCTCGACCTCGACGGCGGGCCCGGTCAGAGCCAGGGCCTCGCGCGTGGTCGTTGCGTCCTTGCTGCTCAAAGCGGTCACTCCTCGTGCTGCGCAGTACTTCGGTAGAGCCTCGCCCGCCCCTCGAACCGCCGCAAGCCACATCCTGTGCACGCTTTGGGGCAGCCAAGAACAGCGGGGGCGGAGAAAAAAAAGACAAGTTCCTGCGACGGCGTCGTCCAACCGACGAGCCTGTGGGGAGGGTCTCATTCTTCGAAAAATAGGAGTAAGTCATGAAATATCAGCGTGTTGCATTTTTTGCTCCGGCTCTCTGCCTGCTCCTGTGCACCCAGATGGGCTGTGTGATCCGGGTAGTCAAGGGCAGCGGTGTAGAGGCCACGGACGAGCGCACTCCCGCCGCATTCAGCGCCCTGAGCAACGAGACCATGCTCGATGTCGAGCTGGTGGCGGGGAGCGAGCAGCTGGTTCGCGTCACCTGCGATGACAACCTGCTGCAGTACTTGAAGACCGAGGTCCGGGACGGCACGCTGGTCATCTACCAGCCCACCGTCATTGACGAGCCCAACACCTTTCTCGAGCTGCAGCCCAGTCAGAACTGCCTGGCCACAGTGACCACGGACGCGCTGTCCAGGGTGGACAACACCGGCTCCGGCGAGCTGCGCAGCGACGCGGCCTGGCCTGGTCTCAAACGCCTGAGCAACACAGGTTCTGGCGGCATCAGGCTGACCTGCGGTCTGCAGCAGCTGGAGGAGATCGAGAACACAGGCTCCGGTGCCGTGTACGCAGCGGGCATCGTCGGCGCCCAGCTCACGACCCGGCTCACGGGCTCGGGTGATGTGTCCCTGGCCGGCGAGGTGGCCGTGCTCGATCTCGAGGGTACGGGCTCGGGCAAGACCCTGGCGCGTGGCCTCGGCGTGCAACGCGCCAACGTCGAGATCACGGGATCGGGTGGGGCCGAGATCCACGCCACGGACTGCGTGGACATCACCATCACTGGCTCGGGCAACGTGCACGTGGCCGGCAACCCGCGGATCTGCAGCATCGATACTCCCGGGTCTGGCGAGGTGATCTTCGATTGAGTTGCGGATCCTGAGTCTCCGGCCTGGTTTGCGCTGAAGCGAAAATTCCACCCACGGACAGATCCCCGCCAGCGGCCATGCGTTGCCAGACAGAGGGAGCGGTGTGCCTGCCGCCCGGATTCGGGCTGCTCCGAGGACAGGTTTGCCAGGTGGAGGGCTCGCATGAGGAAGGTCTTGCTGGTCATCCTGCTGGTTGCCCTCGCAGGCAGTACCGCAGACACCGCATCCCGACGCAAAGCCGTCATACTCTCCGAGGCGAGCGTGCGGCTTGCCGACGTCCCCCACGTGCAGCAGCGGCCCGATTTTTGCGGTGAGGCCTGCGCCGAGATGGTGCTGCGCTGGCGGGGACATGACCTCGATCAGGACGCGGTGTTCTCGGCCACGGCAGTGGACCCGGCGCTGGGTCGGGGCGCGTACACGGCCGAGCTCGGGCGTGGTCTTGAAGCCCTGGGTTTTGACGTGGGTCCAATCTGGTACCAGGTCCAGGTCGTGGCCGCCGACGCGGAACTGCGTGTACAGTGGCTGGCCTTGCTCGCGGACCTGCGGCAGGGCATCCCTTCGATCGTGTGCATGCATTACGACGACACACCCGAGACCACCGAGCACTTCCGGCTGGTGGTGGGCTACGACGCCGCGCGGGACGAGGTGCTGTACCACGAGCCGGCTAAGGCAGCGGCGGCATACCGGCGCATGGCCCTCGCGCACTTTCTCGAGCTGTGGCCCCTCAAGTACGAGCCAGCGACCTGGACCGTGATCCGGCTGCGCATGGAGCTCGACGGGGTGCCCGCACCGATGGGCGCAGAGGCGACAGCGCGGGCGGACCTGGCGCAACACGTTCGAGCCTTGAAGCCGCGTGTGCCCGAGGGTTTCAGCCTGGTGGTGCAGCCCCCCTTCGTGGTGCTAGGCGACGAGGACGCGGCGGTGCTGAGGCAGCGCAGCCAGCACACCGTGCAGTGGGCGGTCACGCATCTCAAGCGCGATTTTTTTGCGCGCGACCCAGCGCAGATCCTGGACATCTGGCTGTTCAAGGACGCGCGGAGCTACCAGCGGCACACGCGCAGCCTGTTTGGCCACAGCCCGTCCACCCCTTATGGCTACTACTCGGATAGCGCGCACGCGCTGATCATGAACATCGAGACCGGCGGCGGTACCCTGGTGCACGAGATCGTGCATCCCTTCGTCGAGGCGAATTTTCCAGCCAGCCCGGCCTGGTTCAACGAGGGCCTGGGTTCGCTGTACGAGCAGTGTGCCGAGGACGGCGGGCACATCCGGGGCCTGACCAACTGGCGTCTTCCCGGGCTACAACAGGCCATTCGCGCTGGCACGCTGCCAAGCTTCGAGACCCTGACCCACACCAGCTCGCGCGCGTTCTACGACGAGGACCCGGGCAGCAACTACGCCCAGGCGCGCTACCTGCTGTACTACTTGCAGGAAAAGAAGCTGCTGCGACGCTACTACCAGCGCTTCGTTGCCGGCCAGGCCGAAGACCCCACCGGGTACCGCACGCTGCAGCAGGTGCTCGAGGTCCGGGACATGAAGACCTTTCAGCAGGAGTGGCAGCACTGGGTGCTGGGCTTGCACTTCCCGCCGAGCGCCTGATACGAAATCGTGTTGATTCGACCACATTGTGGGGCCCCGCCTTCACCGGCGAGTCTTTTTGTCCTCGCAAGCTCGGAAAAAAAACTCGCCTGGGCCCCCCACACCAGGGCCAATCAACACGATTCAGCATGAGGTGGCACGGTGGAGTCGAATGCCCTCAGGGTTTCGTGCCCTGGTGCCCGGCCAGCTTCTCGCGTGCCCAGTCCTCGGCCTCTTCGGCGCGGGCGAAGATCTTGTAGGGATAGACCGGCGGCGCGGCCCAGTACACGGCGCTGAGGATGGCGCGCGTGACGGGGTTATTGAGCACGATGGCGGCGCCGAGGCAGTGCACCCTGTCGTGGGCGGCGGTCCGCTTTTCGAACTCGGCGAACAGCTTGCGCTGGTAAGCGGTGGCGTGGACCAGGTGGCTCACATCCGACACCCAGGCGAAGGGCGCGGGGTGTGCTGCCATGTAGGTCTCGGTTGCGGTGATGAAGCTGATCAGGTCCGCGTCGCTGGCCTCGCGCGGGAAGTGCTGGCGAAGCAGGGGAGCCGCGCTGACGTCCAGCCAGGGATGTTGCCACGCGCTCATGGTGCTGTTCTACGCCGCGGTGCCGGGGACGTCGAGGGCAGGTTGTCGCCTCAGGCGGGGCGCTCGAACAAGGTGGCCACGCCCTGGCCCACACCCACGCACAGCGAGGCCAGGCCGCGGTGTGCATCGCGGCGCTTCATCTCGTGCACCAGGGTGGTGGCGATGCGTGCACCGGTGCAGCCGAGGGGATGCCCGAGCGCGATGGCGCCACCGCTGGGGTTGACGCGGGCGGGATCCAGCTCGAGTTCACGGATGCAGGGGATGGCCTGGGCTGCGAAGGCCTCGTTGAGCTCGATGACGTCGAGGTTCGCCGCCTTCCATCCCGCGCGCGCCAGGGCTTTGCGGGTGGCCGGGATGGGTCCCAGACCCATGGTCAGGGGATCCACGCCGGCGGTGGCGGACATGCCAACCAGGGCCAGGATAGGCATTCCCAGATCGCGCGCCTTGTGCTCCTCGACGACGAGCAGCGCGGCAGCCCCGTCATTGATACCAGAGCTGTTGCCCGCGGTGACGGTCCCATCCCTGGCAAAGGCGGGCTTGAGCTTGGCGAGCTGCGCCGCCGTGGTGTCGGGCCGCGGATGCTCGTCCTGGCTCACGCGCAGCGGCTCGCCCTTGCGCTGCGGGATCTCGACCGCGACGATCTCGTCGGCAAATCGGCCCTGGGCCTGGGCTGCGGCGTACTTCTGCTGGGAGCCAAGCGCAAAGACATCCTGCTCCTCGCGGCTCAGCTGGTACTGACGTGCCACGTTCTCGGCGGTCTCGCCCATCCCGATGGGTGCATACATGGTGGCGAGGGCCGGGTTGGTGAAGCGCCAGCCTATTGTGGTGTCGTGGATCTCGGCGTGCCGGTCAAAGGCGCTCTGGGCCTTGGGCAGCACGAAGGGCGCGCGGGACATGCTCTCGACGCCACCGGCGACGAAGATATCGCCATGACCGGTCTCGATCAGGCGCGCCGCCAGGTTGAGCGCCTCGAGACCCGAGGCGCACAGGCGATTGATGGTGCACCCAGGTACGCTCACTGGCAGCCCCGCCAGCAAGGCTGCCATGCGCGCCACGTTGCGGTTGTCCTCACCGGCCTGATTGGTGCAGCCAAGGTACACATCCTCGATGGCCGCGGGTTCGACCTTGTTGCGCTGAAGCAAGGAGCGGATCACGAGTGCGGCCAGATCGTCGGGGCGTACACTGCTCAGCGCACCGCCGAAGCGACCGATGGGAGTTCGAACAGCATCCACGATGGCAGCGCGTCGCATGGTGGCGTCCTTTCCAGACGGACCGCAGAGCCTGTGCTCCGGGTTCGCGCCGCATCCGGTGCTGGGCGGCGCAGGCGTGGGGCGAGAGCTTTCGCTTCGTCGCTGACCCCGACAGCTCCTAGCGGTGTTGCCAGGTCGGCGGGCGCTTCTCGAGAAACGAGGCGAGGCCCTCGTTGGCGTCGTGGGTCGCCATCAAGGTCTTCAGATAGAAGGCCTCGACGGCCTTGAGCTGCTGCGTCAGCACCTGGTTGAACTGCCAGCGCGAGGCGTGCTGGGCCAGGCGAAGCGACGACGCGCTCCTGGGTGCGAGCTCCCGTGCGGCCCAGGTCTCGATGGCGGCGACCGGGTCGTCGGCGAGTTCGTCCACCAGGCGCAGGCGGTGCGCTTCCTCGGCGCCGACATTGCGTCCCGTGAGGTTGATGTCGTCGGCCGCGGCCTGCCCCAGCTTGAGCGGCAGGATCAGCGACGCAACGGGAGCCAGCACGCCGAGCTGGATCTCGGGCTGGGCGAACACCGCGTCGGGGCTGGCCACCACCCGGGTGCAAAAGGCGGCCAGCTCCATGCCGCCGCCGAGGCATCGTCCGCGCACGGCAGCGGCGGTGGGCAGGCCCAGCTCGACCAGCTTGAGGAACAGGCCATGGAACTGCGCGAGCATGCGCGCCGCGCGGTCACCCACGTGCTCCTCGACGCTGGCGCCGAAGCTGAAGTGCGGGCCCTCGCCGACGAAGCACAGCAGCTTGAGCTGGGGCTGACTGGCAGCCTGGTCGAGAGCCGCGAGCAGCTCGCTCATCATGGAGCCGTCGAGGACATTGCCCTTGGGCGCGTTGAGCACGATGCGCAGGGCCTGCTCACCGAGAAAGGGTTCGACCCGGATCTTGGAGTCGCTCATGACAGCTCCCGTTTCACGGCTGGAGGGTCAACGGTACTGCGGTGAGATCTCCTTGATCAGCTCCGGGGTCCAGGGCGCACCCTCGGCAAGGCGGCGGCGCAGCAGGAGGAAGTCGACCTCGCGGGCATCCTTGGGTCCCTCGTTGAAGGCCTGGAAGCCGGCCTTGGCCTCGGTCATCATGTTGAGGCCAAGCCACTGGCGGCTGGACTCGGCGTTCTGCTGCCAGTGCTCGAGCTTGAACTTGCGCAGCTGCTGCAGGGTCATCACGGTGCAGTTGGGGAAGGTGAGCAGCAGTTTTCCAGCCAGCTTCTCGACGGTCTCGTCGAGCAGGCCAAGATCGACCTGGCCCTTCTTCAGCAGCTCCTTGCCCTTGGCCAGCTCGTCGCCCTCCTTGGGCTCGCCGTAGACGATGCGCCCCATGCCGTCGAGGTAGCGGTCGGTGATGACCAGGGGGTTGGGCAGGTATTTTCCGTCCACCTTGAGGGCGGGCACCACGTCGTGGATCAGGCCGAACTGCTTGGCCTGGTACGCGGTCCAGGTCTCGCACAGGCTGCCGCTCCACATGGCGCGCTCGATGCCGACGTACAGGGGCAAGAAGTCCGTGGAGCCGCCCACCGGAGCCGAGCCATGCTTGGGGCCCGCCTGGCCAAAGCGCGCCATGTCCTGGGCGACGGTGAAGTCGCAGGCCATGCCGATCTCCTGACCACCGGCGATGCGCATGCCGTTGACGCGGCAGATGACCGGCTTGTCCGCGATCAGGATGTGCGTGACCATGTCGTTGAACAGCCGCATGTACTGCATGTACTCCTGCGGGTTGCCCGCGTAGTACTCGGCATACTCCTTGGTGTTGCCGCCGGTGCAGAAGGCCTTGTCGCCCACCGCTGTGAAGATGATGGCGTTGACGCTGCGCTCGTTGGAGGCCTTGCGAAAGGCCATGATCACGGACTTGACCATATCGGTGGTGTAGCTGTTGAACTGGGTCGGGTTGTCGAGCCAGATCCACGCATTGTGCAGACCGTCGGCAGGCTTGCCGTCCGGCGTCTTGGCGGTGCGCAGTTCGTAGCGGATCCCCTTGAACTCCTGCATCTCGACGATGTCGTGGTTCTTGAGCGTCATGGCGACTTCCTTTCTTTAGGGGGCGTCGGGCGCCCCCTCTGCCATCGGGCGCTGGTCCCGATGGCATTCACCCCGCCAGCACAGTTTTCGACTCCACAGTTCTCGACTCGGGTCTCGGACTCAAATCCCGCAAAAACATGTCGCTATCGAAACGCGTCGAGCCCCGTGATCTCGCGCCCCACGATGAGGGTGTGCATGTTGTGCGTGCCCTCGTAGGTGATCACGGACTCGAGGTTGAGCATGTGGCGCATCACCGGATACTCGTCGGCCACGCCGTTGGCGCCGAGCATGTCGCGGGCCAGGCGCGCGATCTGCAGGGCCCAGCTCACATTGTTGCGCTTGGCCATGCTCACGTGGTGCGGCTGGGCCTTGCCCGCGTCCTTGAGCCGGCCGAGGCGCAGGGTCAACAGCTGGGCCTTGGTGATCTCGGTGAGCATGGTCACCAGGGACTGCTGCACCAGCTGGAAGCCCGCGATGGGCTTGTCGAACTGCACCCGGTCCAGGGCGTAGGAGCGGGCGCACTCGTAGCAGTCGATGGCTGCGCCGGTGGCACCCCAGGCGATGCCGTAGCGCGCCTGGTTGAGGCAGGACAGGGGCGAGCCCAGGCCCCGCGACTCGGGCAAAAGATTGTCCGCCGGGATGCGACAATTCTCGAACACCAGCTCGCTGGTGGTCGAGGCGCGCAGGCTGAACTTGCCCTTGATGTCATGGGTGGTGTAGCCCGGCGTGCCTTTCTCGACGAGAAAGCCGCGAATGCTTTCCTGGCCCTCACCGGTCTTGGCCCACACCACGGCCAGGTCGGCCACGCTGCCGTTGGTGATCCACATCTTGGCACCGTCGAGCACCCAGTGGTCGCCGTCCTTGCGGGCGCGGGTGCGCATGCCACCGGGGTCCGAGCCGAAGTCGGGCTCGGTCAGGCCAAAGCAGCCGATGACCTCGCCGCGGGCCATGCGCGGCAGCCAGTGTTGCTTCTGTTCCTCGCTGCCGTAGCGCCAGATGGGAAACATCACCAGCGAGCCCTGCACGCTGGCAAAGGAGCGCAGACCCGAGTCGCCCCGCTCCAGCTCCTGCAGGATCAAGCCGTAGGCCACACTGTTCATGCCCGCGCAGCCGTAGCCCTCGAGGTTGGCGCCGAACACACCCAGCTCGGCCAGCTCGGGGATCACCTCGGAGGGGAAGGTGGCGTTGCGAAAGTGCTCGGTGATGAGTGGCCTGAAGCGCGCGTCGACCCAGCGCTTGACCGAGTCTCGCGCCAGGCGCTCCTCTTCGGCGAGTTCGTCGTTCAGGTTGTAAAAGTCCCATCCTTCGAAGGTCATCTTTGCCACCTCGCGGCGTGAAGGCCGCTGCTCAGGCCACGGACTCCAGCACCACGGCGATGCCCTGGCCGCCGCCTATGCACATGGTCACCAATCCGTACTTCTCCTTCTTGCGACGGAGAGCGTAGGCGCAGGTGAGGGTGAGGATGGCGCCGGTGGCGCCCAGCGGGTGCCCCAGGGCGATGGCGTTGCCCATGGGATTGACCTTGTCGGGCGCGATACCCATCTCGGTGAAATCGCGCACGCAGGCCAGGGCCTGGGGCGCGAAGGCCTCGTTGATCTCGACGTGGTCGAGCTGCTTGGCGTCGATGCCGGCTCGCTTGAGAGCGATGCGGGTGGCGGGCACTGGCCCCCAGCCCATGATCTGCGGATCGCAGGCGGCCACGCCGATGCCCAGGACGCGGGCCAGGGGCTTGTAGCCGTGCGCGGTGGCGTCGTCCTCGCGACCGATGACCATGGCCGCGGCGCCGTCGACCACGGCACTGGCATTGCCCGCCGTGATGATGCCACCGGGCTCGAAGGCGGCCGGCAGGCGCCCCATCCCCTCGAGGGTCGCCTCGTCCATGATGTGGGTGTCGTACTTGACCGTGATGGGCTCGCTGGCGCCGTCGCGGCGCATCTCCACCGCTGCGATCTCCTCGTCGAACCAGCCGGCGTCACGCGCCTTCTTGGCGTTCTGCTGGGAGCGGAAGCCAAAGGCATCGGCCTCGGCGCGGCTGATCTTGTAGCGGCGCCCGAGCTCCTCGGCGGTGTTGGCCATGGCCATCTTGGCGCTCGGGTCATACAGGCCCGCCAGCAGCATGTCTTGCAAGTGGCTGCCCGGGGGCAGCTGCTTGACGTCGACCGGGCCGTACTTCTGCACCGACTCGCCGACCTTCTTGCCGCGGTAGTCGTACAGGCAAAAGGGGTACTGCATGCTCTCGGCGCCGCCGACCACCGTGAAGGGACGCTCCTCGTCGTGGCGCAAGCCCGCCAGGATCATCTCGGAGCCCACCGCCAGGGCCTCGGCACCGCTGCCGCAGATGCGCGCGACCGTGAGTGCAGGCACGGTCTCGTCGAGGCCGCCGCGCCAGCGCATGCCCTGGGCCGCGTAGATGGAGTCGCGGTGGCTGTGTTGGGCCATGCCCATGACCACGTGGCCGATCTTTTTCTGATCGACCCTGGTGTGCTTGAGGGTGGCCTGGATGGCCATGCCCCCGAGCTGTGTCGTCGAGAAACGCGAGAACAGGCCGGGCTCGCGGTTGTTGATGAGAATGTCGGCCCGCGGCAGCCGGCGTGCTCCGTCGAGGATGACGATCGAGGTCTTCGTGCTCATCGGGGTTCTCCTTTACTGCGCCGCAGGCTCATTCATGAAGGAAGCAGGCTGGCACCCGGGGACCGTTCTGCATGAAGTTCTTCATGCCGATGTCCATGTCGACCGTGGCCTTGCAGCGGCCAAAGCCCTCGGCCTCTATCTTCAGGCCCTCAGCGAGAGGCTTCTGCAGCCCCCGCTTGAGCACGTCGACGAGGATCTCATCAATCTTGAGAGAGTGGTGACCGAGGTCGAGCGCCGGCCAGGTGGTCGGCAAGCTGACCGGGTCCGACGACACGGGTCCGATCTTGGCATCGCCCTTGAGCGCGCTGCGGACCAGGACCTTGGCTGCGGAGACAACGTCGTCGGCGGGCTCGCCCTGGGCCCAGCCCCAGGCACAGGCTTCCCTGGCGCTCACCGGCGCGCCGCTGCGCAGCATCTGGATCGCGCGCTCGGCACCGACCAGGCGTGGCAGGCGCTGGGTGCCGCCATAGCCCGGGATGATGCCCAGGTTGACCTCGGGCTGGCCGAGCAGGAGCTGCTTGCCCACGACGCGGGCGTGGCAGGCCATGGACAGCTCGGCGCCGCCACCCAGCACAGGTCCGTCGACCGCAGCCACCACCGGCTTGTGGAGCCCGGCGATGATGTCGAGCACCTGGTACCCACGCAGGCAGTTCTGCTCGCAGGCTTTGGAATCCTTGAGCACGGCGAGCTCGGTGATGTCCGCGCCGGCGAGCGCGCCGTCGAAGCTGCTCAGCACGATGCCCTTGACGCTGGTGTCAGCGCCCAGGTCCTTCATCACCTGACCGATCTCCGCCATGGTCTGGTCGCTCAGGGCATTCTTGACCTCGGGTCGGCGCACCCGCACCACCGCCACGTCGGCGTCCCGCTCGACGGTGAGGTTGCGGAAGAAGCGCGCCTGCTTGCCCTCGATAATGCTCACGGGGACCTCGAAGCCCTTGTGGCCACTGGCATACCGGGTGCAAAGATCGCGCACGGTGTCGGCGCCGAGCTCCTCGGCCACGTCGAGCAGCCCCTTGCGATAACCCAGGGCATGGCGAGTCAGCCAGTTGAGGTCCGAGGGATCGCACACCTTGTGGTCGACCACGAACGAAGTTCGACCCATGAGCACGGCCAGGATGCGATCTCGGATCTGGGTGGCGACCGCGGGCGCGCAGTCCGCGCGTTCGGGCTTGCCGCTCTTGTGCCAGGGGGTGTTGCCCTGGGTGGTGAAGCTGGGGGGCGGCGTGAACCAGTCGCTGCCGGTGGGCGCCGCCTTCATCAGCTCCATGCAGTGCACGTTGAGCAGGTTGCCCCTGGTGAGGTCCATGACCCAGAAGGGTCCGCCGCCGCCTATGGCCTCGTCGACCACCTTGTCGACCTGGGCCGGCGTGGCCAGACCCTCGGCCACGATGCGCGCGGCCTCGGCGCAGTAGTTCACGAAGATATCGTCAGCCGCAAAGCAGGCCACGTCGGCGGTGACGATGGGCACCTTGCCCAGCTGCTTGAGGGTAACCATCATGCGTGCGCCCAGGGCGTCGTCGTCGGACAGCACCACCTCGATGGGCAGGGCACGCCAGGCCGGGAAGAAGGGATGGTTGACGAAGCAGCGCGCGGGATGCTTCGCCTTCTGCGCGATCTGGGCCCGCGGGATGCCCGAGGTGGCGAAGCCGATCAGGCACTCCGGGCTCACCACGTCTTCGAGCTGGCCCAAGATGAGCTGCTTGATCTTGAGATCCTCGCTGGCGGCTTCGAGGACGTAGTCACAGCCAGCCAGGTCCTTGAGCTGCAGCGAGGTCGAAAAACCCGCGCGCAGCTTGTCCACGGCCTTGGCGCTCAGCTTTCCACGCTTGAGAGCCTTGCCGATGTACCCCTCGATGCGCGCGCGACCGGCGTCCAGCGCCTCCGCCTTGATGTCGTGCAGGACCACGCTGCCACCCTGCGGCGCCACCGCCGACAGGAAGCCGTAGGCCAGGTCTGGACCGATGGACCCGGAACCGATCACGCCGACTTTCATAGCTGCCTCCTTGAGTGCCTCGAGAAATGTTCTCGTTGATCCACTTGTCTTCGTCGAGCTGTGTCTGGCTGCGCCGGTGCTCGGTGGCACCCGTCTTCGGTGGCCCGGCCGACGAACGCTGAGTGTTTGAGCCACTCCCCGCCTGTGGTGATCCGATCACATCGCACCAAACGAACGTTCGGTAGGGTAACGGTCCACCCTCGGCAGTCAAGTCAAAACCCCGCCGCTGCTCGTCGCCACGCGGGATCCGGACCCTCTCTCCCTCTAGCCCTTCTCGGGCCAGTCCACGGCGGGTCGTGCACCTGCAGCAGAGCCCCCGAAGCAGTGTCCGCCGGAACCGTGGCGACTCAGGGCACCAGCACCGCGCGTTCGACCAGCGAGCCGTGATGCGCGGCGTCGAACACCGCATTGGCCTCGTCGAGGGGGTAGCGCTTGACCAGAGGCGCCACGCGTAGCCGGCCCGCGGCCACCCAGTCCAGGATCTCGGGGTACAGCACGGGGTCGCAGCCCCAGTTGCCACGCAGGGTGGCGTCGAATGCCATCAGGTTGCTCAGGCGGACCTCGAGCTTGTCCATGGTGAAGCCGATGATGGCTAGGTAACCGCCGTGATTGAGCAAGGAGAACGCACTCTGCTGGCCGGGCTTGGTGCCCGAGGTCTCGAAGATCTTCCAGCACTGCACGGGCGCACCCAGCTGCTTGGCCTCGTTCTTGACCGCTCCCTTGAGTGCCTTCTCGTCGAGCCCGCGCACGTTGAGGGTGGCGCTGGCGCCGAACTGCCGGGCCAGTTCGAGTTTGCCGTCGTCGATATCGAGGGCGATCACGGTGGCGCCGGTGGCCGCCGCCACCTGCACCGCGTGCACGCCTATGCCGCCGCTGCCGATGACGATGGCGAGATCCTTCTTGCCGAGCTCCGCGCGCCGCACGGCCATGAAAGGAGTGCTCACGGCGTCGGCCACGACGGAGAGCTGCCACAGTTCGTGGCTTTCGAGCGCCTTCGCCGGCACCGGGCACAGGTAGCGCGCAGGCACCACCGCGTGGCTGGCAAAACCGCCGTGCCTGTCGTTGCCGGGCATGATCTGCGAGGTGCAGATGGGGCGGTGATCCGAGGTGCACAGCGCGCATGTGCCGCAGGGCAACACCGCCGGGACCACCACGGGCTTGTCGACGAGGCTGGCGTCGGTATCCGGTCCCACGGCGCGCACATACCCGCTGATCTCGTGCCCCAGCACCAGGGGCAGGGGCGCGCGGGTCTTCACCCCCATGTGCAAGAAGGAGATGTCGGTGTGGCAGACCCCGCAGCCCGCGACCTCGACCAGGGCCTCTCCCGCAGCCAGGGTCGGCGTCTCGTAGTCGCGCTTCTGAAGTGGCTTGCCCACGTCGGTCATCATCCAGCCGCTGATGGTCTTGACCTCTGCCATCTTCTTCTCCTTCGACAGTGGGCCGCGACCGGCCCCGGGTGAGGCGTTTGAAATAGAGCCACGCGTCGTCACGCGGCGGATTGCACCAGATCCAGACCGATCAAGGCCGCGCCCAGAGCGCCGCTCATGATGGGCTCGGGCAGCACGGCCACGTCATAACCGCAGCGCTGGGCCAGAGCGCCCATGACGCCGGTGAAGTACTCGCACACGCCGCCCGTGGCGACGATGGGTGGCTCCAGTGCTCCGATTTCCATGATGCGCTCGGCCACGGAGTGCATGCAGCCCAGGGCGATCTCGTCGACGGTGGCGCCGTTGCGGAGCTGTTCGATGACGTCGACCTCCCCGAAGACCGAGCAGTAGCTGCCAATGGTCACGGGTTTACTGGCCGAGGTGGCGAGGTCCATGAGTCGGGTCGGGTGCACGTCGAGGTGGCGCGCTGCGAACATCAGAAAGGTACCGATGCCCACCGCGCATTTTCGCACGGAACGGCTGGACAGAACCCGGCCCTGCTCGTCGATGCGAATGACCTGAGGATCGCGGCCACCGATGTCGATCAGGGTCAGCGGTCCCGCGCGATGCCGCATGGCGGACCGGGCATGGCACCGCACCTCGCTCAGGGCCTCCGAGGCCATGGGTGCGCAGGTGGCGCCAAAACCCGTGACGCAGCTGGCGCGCAGATCGCTCACGCCGATCTTGGCCTCGCGCAGGGCATTGCCCATGGCTTCCTGGATGCAGTCCTGGAAGTAGCCGCGGGTGGGGACCACGGCCTGGCCGACGGGCGTGCCGGCGCTGCTCAGCACAAGCACCTTGATGCACTCGGTGCCAGCGTCGGTGCCGGCGACAAAAACCTCCGTGCTGCTCATGAGGCCAGCTCCTTGCCCCGCGCACGCCCGTTGCCATCGCGGCCCGAGTTCTCGATGAATTCGCCGAGCTGTCGCTGGATCTGATCCATGGACACCAGGCGCAGGTCGTGGGTGTCGGCCTCGATGACCAGCGACGGGGTGCCGGTCTCGCGCTCCATGCGATGGTGCAGGCCATAGCGGACATTGCTGTGCTCGGGGCTGGTGCGGGCGTCGTGATAGATCACGCCGTCGACGCCATAGCGCCGGAACTCGTCGGTGAGGAACTGCACCTTGTGCTCGCGCGAGCGGTTCGGAAAAATCGACATGTAGGTGCGGGCCATGCTCTCGATGGGATTGTCGGGGTCGAAGCCGGTGAGCGCGAACACACTGGCGTAGGTCGACCCGACCACGGCAACCTGTTGATCCAAGAACAGCCGTGCCAGGGGACGCAGCGCACACCAGATCGGAGGACCTTCCCAGTAGAAGCGAAAGCGCTCTCCGGGCACCGCGGGCACCTCGCTGGCAATGCGCTGCTCCAGCTCGGCCAGCAGGATCTCGTAGTACTGCACGGCCTGGGGTGTGCCTCGCATCAAGATCATGGGTGCCAGGTGCACCACGGCGTCGAAGGCGGTGAGGGGGCTCGGCACGTGCTCGGCGAGCTTGAGCACCTTCTTCCACAGACGCCCGGCCTGGGCGGAGAGCTCCAGGGTCTGGGCCAGCTTGTCCATGTCCATCTTGCGACCGGCCTGCCGCTCCAGACGCTTGATCAAGCGCAGCATCTGCTGCACGGCGGCGTCGACGTCGATCTGCTCGATGTCGTCGAGAAAGGCCGGCGGGTGCAGTCCAAAGACGGGTGTCCAGAAACGATGGTTGTAGTACTCGAACCAGCGCGCCACGAACTGCCCAAAATTGGTCGAGTACACCAGCACCTGGGGTCGCGGCACGGCCCGAATTTCGTGCAGGCTGATCAGGGGCGTCTCACCGGCCAGCATGGCGCCGATGTCACTGGTCATCTCCGTCGACACGAAAGGCGAGAATCCGTCGGCAATGGCACGGCTGATGTACTGCGTGGCCAGGCGGCTGGCGCCGATGAGGGCGGCGTGGTTCTCGGGGAAGTATGGGGTGTAGCCCAGGGCGCGCAGCGCCTCGACCGGCGCGAAGCCGGAGCACCAGGCCACGTGGCCGTCCGGGCTGTCGGCGACACGGCCGAGTTCCTGGTAGGCGCCACGCACCAGTTCCTTGAGCTTGGGTGCACACTCCAGCGGGACGCGGCCGCTGGGCATGCCCCCCAGCCGCCCACGAACGGTCGGATGCGCAGGCATCATGGGGGGGGCCAGCCTCACCTCTGCCAGGGTGCGCTGGGCGCGTTCCTTGTGGCGCAAGCCCATGCGCTCTCGCGAGTGCATCAGGCGCACGATGGCCCAGTTGAGCGGGGCCTGGAGCCCCAGGCGGAGCGCCTCGTCGACGATGCCGCCGTTCATGGCGTCGATCTCTGTGCGATAGCCGCGGACCAGGTCCTGCCACATCGAGGGACGGTTCTTGGCCAGGGCTTGCTGCGATCCGATGACCGGCCGGTACGGATCCTCCTCGTCCTGGATGGGGACGCCGCGGGCACGCATCACCGCGACGATCTCCATGCAAACCTCGCGCATGAGCTGCTGGATGTCGTCATCCTCAAGGAGTTCACTGCAGGTCATCCCGGTGAGGGCCGAGATGGGGTTGACCACGGCATTGTGCAGTAGCTTTTGCCACACCGCGTGATCCACGTTGTCGACGACCTTGGTGTCGAGTCCGGCCTTGCGGAACAGTTCGCCGATGGCTTCGATCTCCGGTGTAACCTGGCCCTGCACCGGGGCGATCTGCACCGGCTTGATACCTGCGCGGTAGCGGATGCGGTTCGGGCCTGTGTGCTGGATGCTGTGAATGGTGCTGCCGCTGAGGATGCGCTCGCGCGACACGTGGCGCGCGATCTGCTCGATGTTGCCCACGCCGTTCTGCGTCGACAGCACCCAGGTCTCCGGGCCCAGCACCGGCAGTACCGTCTGGACCGCGGCCTCGGTCTGGTAGGTCTTGACCGCGACGAACACCAGGTCAAAGGGACGCAGACCGTCGACTGACGTCACCACCTCGACGGGGACTTGAACCTCACCCTGCTGGCCCTGCGAGATGAACAGGCCAGACTCGTTGAGCAACTTGGCGCGAGCCAGGTTGATCTCGAGCAGCGTCACATGCTCGCCGTGCAGGGCCAGACGCGCACCGAACAGCCCACCCAGTGCTCCCGCACCCACGATCAAGATTCGCATGGCAACCCCCACCAGTTCTCAGGGCGCTCCCGGCGCACCCTTCGAGCGCTCAAAGTCTCCCCCCTCCCGCAGACCTTCACATCACCCCGCCACCATCGCGGCTTCTCTGATAGCACGAAGGCCTCAGCGCAGGCTCGAACGACCTGGCCTTACCTGGCCAGGCGTGCCCGTGAGGCCGTCCAGGAACAGCTGGCACAGTTCGTCGCCGAGCTTCTCCACCGGTGCATCCCGGGCCGGGTCGAACCACATGAAGGTCCAGTTGAGCGCCCCGAAGACAAAAAGCACCTGGTGCCTCACCAAAGCGGCTCGTGCCGGGAGTCCGTGCGCCTTGAGCAGCGAGGTCACCGCGTCGACCATGAGCTTGAAGTAGCGGCGCCGCAGCGCCTCGATGTGCTCGTAGGCATCGCCGCGCAGGGAATGCAGCTCGAAGGTGCAGACCTTGAGCTCCGCATCGTGGCGCGCGTAGAAACCCAGATGGTTGTGAATCAAGGCGCGCACTCTTTGCTGCTCGTCGCTGTGGCGGTGCTGCACCTCGACCTGCTCGGCCAGGAGTGACGAGAACACGCGTTGCTGGAGCTGAAACAGCAGGTCTTCCTTGCTCGCGAAGTAGTGGTACAAGCCGGCCAGGCTGTACCCCGTCGCCCGCGACACGTCGCGCATGGTGGCCTGGTGATAGCCCTTGTCTGCCATCAAGCGAGCGGCCTTGCCGATGAGCACGGCCCGCTTGTCGTCGTTCCCTTCGGTGGCGCTGTGGCCATTCCCCGTGGCGGTGCTCGCGGTGTTCAAGGCCTCCCTCCCTGGTCCCCACCTGCGTCTCCGCCCTCGGTGCGCGCGCGCAGTCCGCGCAGAATCTTGTCCGGCGTGATGGGCAGCTCGGTCACCCGCACGCCGGTGGCGTCGTACACCGCATTGGCGATGGCCCCGAGGACAGGCAGCAGCGAACCCTCACCGATCTCCTTGGCACCGTAGGGGCCGCGCGGCTCGTAGCTCTCGACGGCGTGGGTTGATATCTCGGGGGTCTCGCCGATGGACGGGATCAGGTAGTCGTGCAGGTTGGGATTGGCGATGCTGCCGTCGGGCAGATGCAGCGTGTTCTCCATCAGGGTCTCGCCTATGCCCATGACCACCGAGCCCTCGACCTGGGCGTGAAAGGTCATGGGGTTGATCACCGTGCCCGCGTCCGAGTAGTCGGTGACGCGCTCCACCGTGACCAGGCCGGTCTCGAGATCCACGTCGACCTCGGCCACCACCGTCGAGAAGCTATACGCCGGCGAGGTGCCCACGGTGCCGCCCTTGAAGTCACCGCCCAGGCTCTTGGGCGGCTGGTAAAAACCCACGCCGACGACGGGGCCACCGCGGGCAAAAGCCAGGCGCGCGGCCTCGTCCCAGGCCATGCCGACGCTCGGATGCTCCTGGACGACGATGCGGTTGTCGCGAGCACTCAGGGCCTCGGGCGCACAACCCAGCTCCCGCGCGGCCGCAAGCAGGATCTTGTGCTTGGCGTCGGCCGCGGCCATGCGCACCGCGTTTCCGGCCATCAAGGTGACGCGGCTCGAGTAGGAGCCGAGATCGATGGGCGCCAGGGCCGAGTCGCAGTCCACCATGAAGATGTGCTGGTAGGGGATACCCAGCTCCTCGGCGGCGATCTGCGGCAGCACCGTGTCCGAGCCCTGGCCGATCTCCGACGCTGCGATGGCCAGGGACACGGCGCGGCCATCCTCCTGCACCCGGATCACGGCGTTCGAGTGCGGGAAGTCAGAGCGGTAGATGGGATACCCCGCGCCCGACACGAAGCCGCCGCAGCCCACGCCTATGCCCTTGCCCCGGGGTAGCTTGCCGCGCTTGTCGCGCCAGCCCGAGCTGTCGCGGGCCTTTTCGATGGTGGCGGTGAACTCGCAGGACGAGATGTCCAGGGCGTTGCAGGTGCGGGTCTCCGGCGTCATGGCGTTGCGCAGCCGCATCTCGACGGGATCGATACTCAGCTCCTCGGCCAGCATGTCCATCATGGACTCGAAGGCGAAGCGCGGGTGGGGCACGCCGTGGCCGCGGAAGGCGCCGCAGGCCGGCAGGTTGGTGTACATGCGGAAGCCGTCGTAGCGGTAGTGGTCGAACTTGTAGAGCGTGGGCAGCATCGACCCCGCGTAGTAGGCGGTGATGACACCGAAGGAAGTGTAGGCGCCACCGTCGAGCACACTCTTGAACTGCACTGCGGTGAGCCGACCGTCCTGCTTGACGCCGACCTTGAGGTCCATGACCTGCTTGTGGCGTCCCCGGAAGTGGTAAAACATCTCCTTGCGGTCGTAGCTCATCATCACCGGCCGGCCGGTCCTCTTCGCGAACAGCACGGCACAGAAATCCAGCGGTGTGGTCTCGGCCTTGACCCCAAAACCGCCGCCCACAGCGGGACGGATCACGCGGATGTGACCCTGCGGGATGTCGAGGGTGCGTGCCAGCATGTGTTGCACGTAGTGCGGGGTCTGGGTTGCCGACCACAGGGTGAGCTTGTCGCCGTGGTGCTCCCACCGCGCCAGCGAGGCATGCGGCTCGATGGGGGCCTGGAAGGTGCGGTTGCCGATGAAGCGTTGCTCGCGCACCAGGTCCGCCTCGGCAAAGCCCTGTTCGATGTCGCCGAAGTTCCACGACACCTTGGTGTTGATGTTGCGCGCGTAGCGCTTGTCCTCGGGATGTATCAGCGGCGCGTCGGCGTCCATCGCGCGCTCGGGGTCGAAGACCGCTGGCAGTTCCTCGTACTCGACCTGGATCAGGCGCAGCGCCTCCTCGGCGGTCTGCTCGTCCACGGCCAGCACCGCGGCCACCTCGTCACCGACGTAGCGCACGCGCTCCTTGGCCAGGATGTGCTCGTCGTAGCGCGCCGGGCTGACACCGTAGGTGGTGTCGGTCACGTCGGCGCCGGTGAGCACATCGAGAACGCCGGGATAGCTGCGAGCCTGGCTGACGTCAAGGCGCTTGATCAGGCCGTGGGCGACGGTGCTGACGAGGATCTTGCCGTACACCATACCCGGAAGCTGCATGTCGCCGGTGTACACGGCGCGGCCTGTGACCTTGTCGGGGCCGTCATAGCGCGGCACGCCGTGGCTGACCACGCCGAGGTCCCGGTGCTGATCGCGCTCGCTCTCGTCCAGCGGCCGGGTATCCAGCTTCTCGTCGACGAAGCGACGCCAATCCTGCACCGCCTTGATGACGCGTGGGTAGGAGCCGCAGCGGCACAGGTTGCCGCCCAGCGCGTCGCGGATGGCCTGCTCGCCGGGCTGGGGATCGCGGTCCAGCAGAGCCTTGGCCGACAGGATCATGCCAGGAGTACAGAAGCCACATTGCAGGGCGCCGTGCTTGACGAAGCTCTTCTGCAGGGCATGGAGCTCGCCGTCCTGCACCAGGCCCTCGATGCTGGTGACCTGCGCGCCCTGGACCTCGACCGCGAGGACCATGCATGCGTTGACGGTCTGTCCGTCGACAAGGACCGTGCACGCGCCGCACTCGCCGAGCTCACATCCTTTCTTGGTCCCGGTCAGTCGAAGCTGGTCGCGCAGCAGACTGAGCAGGGTGGTGTTGGGTTTGACAGCCAGCGCATGACGCGTGCCGTTGACGTGGAGAGTGACGAGAACTTCATTGGCCATGGGGCAGTGGCTCCCGGGTCGTTTACGTTCAGGCCTGCGCGCGCGCCAGGGCCTGGGCGAGGGCGCGCCGGCACAGGGTGTCGACCAGATCTCGGCGGAAGGGGATGGTTCCTCGCTGGTCGGTGATGGGCATGGCCTCCTGGGCGGCCTGGGTCCCTGCGCGGGTGAACAGCTCCAGTTCCGGGGGCTGTCCGACGAGCAGGGCTTCGGTCTTGTGGCCGACCAGCGGCGTGGGGGCCACCGAGGACATGGCCACCCGGGCCTGGTCGATGCGACCGTCGCGTAGCTTCAGCCACGCAGCCACACCGGCCACGGCCAGGCTGGTGTAGCGCCGCCGCGAGAAGCGATGGTAGGCAGCACCGCTGCCAGGGCTGGCTGCGGGTAAGCGGACCTCGACCAGGATCTCGCCTGGCTTGAGCACGGTCTGCCGCGGACCTACAAAGAACTCCGCCGCGGCCATGCTGCGTTCCCCGTCGGGGCCAAGCAGGCGCAGGGTGGCGTCGGAGACGATGCAGGTGGGCGGCGTGTCGGCGCAGGGCACCGCTGCGCAGAAGTTGCCACCCAGGGTGGCGCGATTGCGAATCTGTACCGCAGCCATGGTGCGCACGGTGTCGACGAGGGCGGGTGCCGCACTCTGCACCAGCGCGCTGTCCGCGATCTCGCTCAGGGTGGTGCTGGCGCCTAGCCGCAGCACCCCGCCGTCGAGACGGATGCCGCGCAACTCCGCAACGCTGGTCAGGGAGATCAGGTGCTGGGCCTCGATACGGCGCTGCTTCAGATCGACCAGCAGGTCGGTGCCGCCGGCCAGAAAGCGCGCGCCGGGACCGAGCTGCCTGGCCAGGGCGCTGGCCGTGACCAGGTCAGTGGGGCGGTGATGCTGGAGATCACTGAGCTGCATGTCGGGACCCTGCTTGCACGTTCATGTCGGGTACGGTGATCGCACTGAACGAACGTTCGGTAGGCTATCTTCCGACCTCCTGATGTCAAGACCGGTGCGGCTGCTGCACCGCGTCGCAGCAAGGAGCCGCTGCGCGAAGTTCTATCTCCGGGGCCAGTGGAGGGATGGCAAAGGTCACAGATCGAACGCAGCCGTCATACGTTTAAAGGGGGATGACCGCGACACTCGTGCTCGCCACCATCACGCACCTGTGGGCCCTGCCGCCCCCGACCATGCCAGAGGGGCCGCCGGTGGTGGCGCGGCCCGCCTGGGATCCCAGCCCCGCCCACCCGACCGGCGTGACCCGCTACCACGGTGCCCTGCGCCGCTCCCTGCGCTGGCTGGTCGTGCACCACTCGTCCTTCGAGGAACCCATCGGGCCGCGGGGCATTCTCGACTACCACCGCCAGGTCTACGGCTGGGCAGATATGGGCTACCACTTTGTCATCGACCAGGCGGGCACCATCTTCGAAGGTCGCGATATCCACCTCATGGGCGCACATGCCGGGCAGACCCGCGAGTGCAACCGCCAGGTGGCCGCGATCCGGGCAGGTAAAAGCAGCGCCAGGGTCGACGAAACACGGCGGCTGGATCCCGACTTTGGCGCCATCGGCATCGTCGTTGATGGGTACTTTGACGAGGGCCGGACACCCAGCCTGGCACAGCAGACCGCGCTTCGCGCCCTGGTCGATCACCTGCGCGCGCTGTACCGCATCGATCTCGATCACGTCATCACGCATCGCGAGGTGCGCGCCCGCATCATCGAGGCCAGGGGGCTGACCTCTGTCGGAGAGCCCACGCTGTGCCCGGGTGCCGGGCTACAGGCTGTGGTGGAGCGCTACCGGCAACACCGAGGTGCTGCCACTCCGCGGTGAGCGGCCAGACGCCTAATGCTTGGGCATGCGTGGGTCGTACACGCCCGCAGGATCTGTGCCCACCATGCCGGCATCGAAGCTGCGCCTGTCCATGGGGCGCAGGCGGCGGAGCTGGGCCGGGGAGAAGACCTTGAAGTGGCGGATGCTGTCCAGGCGCTCGGCGAGGACGTCCATGGCCGCGTCATCGAAGCACCAGTTCAGGGCCTCGTGGCGACGAAGGTCGAGGGGCACCGAGTACTCGCGCAGGCTCTTGACGCCCTCCATGTTGTAGTAGCTCTCGACGTAGCTCAGGGCCAGCTCACGCAGGTCGCGGTGAATGGGCTCGCGGTAGCGCAGGCCGACGAAGTTACTCTTGGCGATGGCGCCCCACAGCCCATCCTTCTGGAACACAGCCAGCACGTGGTCGTCGTCGCGAAAGGCGCGCAGGTCGACCAGCCGGGGCTGGTGGCCGAGGCGCTGCAGGGCCGCCGCCGCGATGAGGGCGCCGTCGAAGCAGTGCGCCTTGCGGTCGCGCAGCACGCTGCGTGGGCAGCGGTAGATGGGGTCGGCGCTGTAGGGTGTGGCGTCGAGAAAATCCTGGATGGCGGCAGGGGAGGTGAGCCTGTCGAGGACCTTGCGCTCGGCGGCGGTCCAGGCGTTCGGGACGGGTCGGGATGTGGCCACGGCAGACCTCGTGCGCGACAGCGCGGCGCGTGTCGTAGCACGAGGTCAGGGCGCAGGCCAGGCGAGAGCGAGCGCTGCTAGCGCTTTCGTCGGCGCCAGCTCGCAGCGAACAGAAGCAGACCCAGTAAGGGAAACACAGGGGCCTTGGAAGCGGTGCAGGCGCAGCCCCCTGGCTGGGTGGTGGGGTAGCCCGCATCGTCTTGGTGGGCAAAGGCGTCCTGTCCCACGCTCCAACCATCGACGGCCATGACATCGTCCCCACCGGCGTCCCGGGCCGAAGCCGCGTCCTGGTCCGACCCGGAGGCGTCGGTTGCCAGATCCGTCAAGGCCCCGTCCGGCGCGGAGGCGTCCGTGGGCTGGGTCGCATCCGCTGTCCCGTCGACCGACAGGGCATCGGCTGCGCCCCGGTCGCTCACTCCCGCGTCGCGTGGCGTCACGCTGTCCAGGGCCTGCTGTACCTGCTCGATGGCGGTGGCCACGGCCGCGCGGTGGGCGGCGAGCAGGGCGGAGTCGTCGGTGTACTCGACGGCGGAGCTGGCGATGGTCGCGGGGACCACCAGCAGGTCGCGTGTCTGCAGCACCAGCGCACTATCGCCGACCAGGGCGGCCAGGCGATCACTGAGGTCGCGCAGCATCCAGAAGTACTCGTAGTCCTCGATGCCTTCGCGGATCAGCTCCCAGCGCAGCGACGGCGTGGGCCCCTCGATGCGCTGCACGTTGTCGGCCCAGGCGCGCGGCGGGTACAGCAGCCGGCCATCGCCATTGCCCCAGGTGCCGACGTTGCCCGTGTCGAAGTTGTAGCTCATGGGATCCTGCCAGGGATCCTGAGGCGTCGAGGCTCCCGAGACCTGGTCGTTGGTCCAGTAGTTGGTCTGCCAGTACAGGGAGCCCTGCACACCGTGCTGCCAGGCCATCCAGAAGCGGACCCGGGTCTCGATGGCCGGGTGGTCGATGAAGTTGTTGGGATAAGGTGCGCGCGGCCCCGTGCACACGTACCACCACACCTCCTCGCCCAGGGCCTGCCGCTGCTGGGCCCAGCTGTCCGCGAACTGGTCGAGCAGGGGCGTCCAGATGTCGACATGGCCGGCCAGCTCGCTCTCGAACTGCTCGGTGAGCAGGCGGCGCAGGCGCGGTTCGGCGCTGTGCAGCAGGTCCATGCCCTGGACCACCAGGGTGTAGTCCACGGGTTCAGGCTCGTCGAACCAGTAGGTATAGGCCTTGCTCAGCCAGCCGCGGTCCGCGAGGTGCGAGGTGATGGCCTGCAGCATTCTCGTGTACAGGCTCTCGTACTCCGGCGTGCCCCAGGTGAACTGCAGCAGCTGTCCAGGCTGGCCACCCTGGTACGAGCCCCAGGCAAAGAAGGGCAGCGCCAGTCTGAAGGCGTCGAAGCCCAGGCTGTCCAGGGCCAGGCTCGCCGCCACGTCGAAGTCCGAGAAGTCGACGACAGGCTGAATGGCGTCGGGGGCGATGTCGAAGTTGCCGTTGACCACGAGCTCGGTGCTGTCACCCGCTTTCTGCAAGGACACGTCGTCGAACCAGGTGCGGCCTGTCAGCTCGCCGGCCGAGGTCCAGCGCCGGGCATACAGCGTGATGCGCACCTGTGTGGTCTGGGCCGTGAACTGGCTCGCCGTCAGGGTCAGGCTCTGGTCCTGCCAGGTACCGTCGCCGTCCCGGGTCTGGTCCAGGTTGTGGCCCGAGATCCAGGCGTCCGTGGCGTCGTACTGGTTCACCGAGACCAGGTAGTCGTGGGCTCCGTCGCTGCGCACGCGCCAGGCGAGAACGTAGTCCTGCCCGGCCTGGATGGGAATGGACAGGCTGGTGCGCGCCGAGATCTGCGCCGTGGTGCTGGTGTCGTCGAGCTCGAGCACGGTGCTCGCCGTGCCCACCGGGGCCGGATCGTTGACCAGGCCGCCGCCCTGCCAGTTCCACTCGGGAAAGGACACGCGAAAGCCGTCGTCACCGAAGGGATCCTGCGGACTCACGCGGTGCGCTGCAAAGTCCTCGAGGTAACGTTGCAGGGTTTGCCGCCGCAGGTCGCGGTCGCCTTGCAGGTGGTGGTAGCGGTCTATCTCGCGCAGCGACAGATTGTAGGCCGTGCGCAGGTGGTGCTCGACGGGCAGGGCAAAGTCGTGGACCTGAACGGACAGCGGGATGACGAGGTCGCCGCCCGTCGATCGTTGCAGGGTGACCGAGCCGCTATACACACCGGGCGCCTGGGAGCGTGGCACCTCGACGGTGAACCACAGCGCATGCTGCTGGTTCGCACTCAGCACCAGGGGCAGCTCGAGCAGGGGCAGGGGATCGGGTCGCCAGCCCGTGGCCGAACCCCAGTCCGTGGGCTGCGTGACCTCGACGTCGACCACCTCGCGAAGCACCCAGGCGGAGGGGGCCAGGTTCGCACCGGCCGGGCCGCTCAACGTCGACACCGAGACCCCAGTCAGGGTCGTTGCCTGCCCTGGGCACAACACCAGCTCGAAGGGCTCGAACTCACCCCGGGCTGCGGCCATGGCGATGCCGTTCGCCACCGGCGCGCTGCCTGGCAGCATCTGATCGCGCAGTACGTTCTGCTCGACAGGGGAGCGCCAGACCTGCAGCGCGCCCCCTTGCACCAGCCACTGTCCGCGCACGCTGTCGGAAATGGAGATGGGCTCGAGGCGCAGGTCGTCGAACCAGGCGCTGCCCAGCAACTCGCCGGCGCTGGTCCAGCGCACCGGACGCAGGGAGATGCGCACGCCTGCGGTGAGAGGGTTGAAGGAGCGCACGGTGATGCTGAATCGTGTCCACGCGGTGCCCGCGGTGACGACGAAATCCATGTTGTTGCCGGAGATCCAGGCATCGCTCGCGTCGTACTGGTTGAGGGTGACCAGGGTCTGCTGCCCCTCGACCGGCGCCCGCACCCAGGCCTCGAAGACATAGGCCTGTCTCTGGGCTATGGCGAGGGTCGCGCTGGTCGCCGCGGCGACGCTGGCGCTGCTGTTGTCGTCGAGCACGAGCAGGCAGCTGCTCCCGCCGTGGGGGTTGTCGGCGACCGCGCTGCCACCGTTCCAGCCGCTGGTGCCAGCTTCGAAATCGCCGTTGACCACCAGGTTCTGGGCGCGAACGGGTGTGACGAGCGCGCAGGCCGCGAGCACCATGAGGCTGCACCGTGTTCTCGACATGTGTCCCTCCCGCTTCGACATGCGTAGCTTAGCACCGCCGCGAGGTGCTGCGCCGGGGACTGGCCAGGGTGCCGGGATCGGTGACGCGTCAGGGGGCACGGGTGTCGAGTGCGCACACCAGGGGCCGGTGATCGAAGTACAGCGCATCGATCACCGCGGGGTGGCCCTCGCTGACGCCGGCAGCCCAGCAGCTGCCCTCGAGCACGTCGCTGAGCATGTGGTCGATGGTGACCAAGCCGGCATAGGTGCCGGGTGCGTCATTGCCCACGGGCGAGACGAAGTGAAAGCGCTTGCCGCGTCCCGCGAAATCGGTCCAGCGCCGGGCGCTGGGATCCCAGTCGGCCCAGCGCCCCGGGTCCGTGTTGAGGTCGCCCAGGACAAAGTTGCGCTCACCGTTGGCGGCTGGCGCTCCGTCCCCGAGGTCCACAAAGACCTGGTCCACCTGCTGCACCCGGCACTGCATGTCTTCATCGACCATGCCCGACGAGGCGTGCACGTTGACAAGGGTCAGCTCGTCTCCCTCGACCAGGTCGATGACACCGCGACCGATGCGCGCGCCTCGGCCGCAGCCCGCAACTTGTGAGCCGGCCAGGCCCTCGAGACAGAAGTCGGCCTCGCAGCCGCGAAAGCGGCCGAAGCTGCGCTTCACCGCCGCACACTTGTCGGGATGCCCCGGGTGGCAGGCCACCTGGTAGCCCTCGCCGACGACGATCTGCGCCACTGTCGGATCGCCGGCCTGCCAGGTCTGGCACACGAAGTCGGTCTGCGCCTCGGCGGGGATCGCCGCGCAGTCCTCGCTGTAGAAGATTTCTTGAAAGCCCACCACGTCGGGCTGCACCTGCTGCAAGAAGGCGCGGGTGGCGTCCACTGCGGGCTGCCAGGCCAGGCCGTCGCCGTAGTACAGGTCCGAGTAGCCCGCGTGCACGCCGGTGTAGCCGTCGTCGGGGGGTCCGTCGTGGCCCATGCCCTCGCTGGTGCCGGTGTTGAAGGTGACGGCGGTGAAAGTGAGCGGTGGCTCCTCGACGGGGGGAGCACAGGCCAGGCCGAGCGCGGCGACCACGGTTGCAGCAGACCACCGAGAGCATGGCTCGAGGCCACGACGCGCGGAACGCGTGGCTCGGGGTCCTGTCACCTCGCCATCTCTTTCCGAGGACGGTCGGGCCGTCCTCCCCGACCCAGGCAAGCTGGGCTGGGGCCCCTCCTCGCCAGCGTCGTGCTCGTCCCTGCGCGCGGCGGGGGTCCCCCTGCTCGGCGCCACCCCTCGCGCGCGCGCAGCGAAGTTCGCAGCGGGAGAGCGCTCGTCGCTCACTTCAGGTCGAGGGCCGCGATGCCGGGCAGGAACTTGCCCTCGAACATCTCGAGGCTTGCGCCGCCGCCGGTGGAGACGTGGGTGACCTTGCTGTCGAAGCCCATCTGACGCACGGCCGCGGCCGAGTCGCCGCCACCGACGATGGTGGTGGCGCCGCCCGCGGTGATCTCGGCGAAGATCTTGGCGATGGTCAGGGTGCCCTCGTCGAAGCCCTTGAACTCGAACACGCCCATGGGGCCGTTCCAGATCGCGGTCTTGGCCTGGCCCAGCTTCTGGGCGTAGAGCTCGCGGGTCCTGGGGCCGATGTCGAGACCCATCCAGCCCTCTTCGATCGTGTCGACGACCTTGCTCTTGGCGCCGGCCTCGAACTTCTGGGCCACCACGTGGTCGATGGGCAGCACCAGCTGCTTGCCCTTGGCCTTGGCGAAGTCCAGGATCTCGGCGGCCATCTTGAGGACCTGCTTCTCCTTGCCCTTCTTGTCGACGATCACGGTCTCGACCTTGGACGAGCCCACGTCCATGCCGGCAGCCTTCATGAAGGTGTAGGCCATGGCGCCACCGATGAGGATCTCGTCGACCAGGCTGAGCAGGTTCTTGACCACGAAGACCTTGTCGCTGACCTTGGCGCCGCCGAGCACGGCGACGAAGGGGCGGCCGGGCTTCTTGAGAGCCTTGTGGATGACCTCGACCTCCTTCTGCACCAGGTAGCCGGCCACGCCGCCCTTGAGCACGGCTGGCACGCCAGTCATGGAGGCCGCGTCGCGGTGCGAGGTGCCGAAGGCGTCGTTGACGTAGAGGTCGGCCAGGCTCGCGAGGTCCTTCGAGAAGCTCGCGTCGTTGGCGCCCTCGCCCTTGTAGAAGCGCAGGTTCTCGAGCAGGGCCACCTCGCCGTCCTTGAGCGCGTTGACGGCCTTCTGGGTGTCGGCGCCTCTGCAGTCCGGGATGAAGGTGACCGGCTTCTTGAGCAGCTCGCTGAGCTTCTCGCTCGCGGCCTTGAGCGAGAACTCGGCTTCAAAGCCCTTCTCGGCGGGGCGGCCCAGGTGCGAGGCCAGCACCAGGCGCGCACCGGCGCCGAGGCACTTCTGGATCGAGGGCAGGGCCGAGGCGATGCGGAAATCGTCGCTGACCTTGCCGTCCTTCATGGGCACGTTGAAGTCCACGCGCATGAACACGCGCTTGCCCTTCATGGCGACGTCGTCGATGGACTTGAGGGAGATGTGATCGCCCTTGTCCAGGCCCAGGGCTGCCATCTTGCCCGCCAGGTCGACCACTCGGCAGGAGTAGCCCCACTCGTTGTCGTACCAGCTGACGATCTTGAAGAAGCGCTTCTCGCCCTTGAGGTTGTTCTCGATCGTGGCCTTGGCGTCGTAGATGGACGAGCGGTTGTCGTGCTGAAAGTCCGTCGACACCAGGTCCTCGTCGGTGACGCCGAGGATGCCCTTGAGGTAGGTCTGCGAGGCCTGGCGCAGCAGCGTGTCGATCTCCTCGATCGAGCTGTCGCGCTCGGTGCGTATGGTCAGGTCGACGACGGAGACATCGGGGGTGGGCACGCGGAAGGACATGCCGGTGAGCTTGCCCTTGGTGGCGGGCAGGACCTCGCCCACGGCCTTGGCCGCGCCCGTCGACGACGGGATGATGTTGACCGCGGCCGCGCGCCCGCCGCGCCAGTCCTTCTTGGACGGGCCATCCACGGTCTTCTGGGTCGCGGTGTAGCTGTGGATGGTGGTCATCAGGCCGGTCTCGATGCCGATGCCCTCCTTCATCAGCACTTGCACCACCGGCGCCAGGCAGTTGGTCGTGCACGAGGCGTTGGACACGATGTGGTGCTTGGCCGGGTTGTACTCCTCGTCGTTGACCCCGAGGACGATGGTCTTGACGTCGACGCCCTTGCCCGGGGCGGTGAGCAGCACCTTCTTGGCGCCGGCGGCCAGGTGACCGCGAGCCAGGTCGGCCTCGTTGAACAGGCCGGTGGACTCGATGACCAGCTCGACCCCCAGGTCCTTCCAGGGCAGCAAGGCCAGGTCCCTGGCTGCGTTGAGGCAGCGGATCTTGTGGCCGTTGACGACGAGGACGTCGTTCTCCTTGAGATCGGGCTTGCTCTTCTCGGTGGTGATCTCGCCATTGAAACGGCCGTGCACCGAGTCGTAGCGCAGCTGGTAGGCAAAGTAGTCGGCGTCGGTGGTGACGTCGACCACGGCGACCACGTCGAGGGTCTTGCCGAGCACGCCCTTCTCGACCATGGCGCTCACGACCTGGCGACCGATGCGACCGAACCCGTTGATCGCGACCTTGACCATCTTGCCCATGGCGATCTCCTTGTCTGCCGCGGGACCCCGCCCGCTGGATCGCATGGCTAGCGCTTTTGCAGGGCGCGGACAACAGCCGCACGAGGATCCGGTCCGGGCACCCGGCACAGGGCGAAGGCGCAGAGGATGGGGGCGCGACTCAGCCGCAGCTGCTACCACTGTACTCGTACAGGGTGCCGTCGAGGGTGATGCCGTTGTTGGCCTGCTCCACCCTGTAGCTGTTGCTGGAGCCGTCGTCCCAGGAGATGTCCAGCTGGCCCTGGCTCACCTGGTAGGTGCAGCCGTAGCTGACAGTGCCGGTGAGCGAGTTCCAGATCACGTTCTGGCACGCCGACACGCCGTCGAACCAGTACGAGTTCATCTGCGACCCGCCGGACTGCGTGTAGCAGCCGTCGAGGGCGGCGTTGTCGTTGATGGCCGGGCCGCCGGACTGGTCGTCGTACGGGCCATCGAAGATCAGGCCCAGGCTGGCCAGGGAGAGCAGGCAGGAGAAGGCGAGTAGCACGGTGACCGCGGCACCTCGAAGCGTGGACATGGCAACCCCCGAGATGGTGGATGGGGAATGCTAGACCAGGGCCGCCCAGGCAGCCAGAACCTGTGGCGTGGCCAGGCGCTCCTGGATGGCGGGGGACCTTCGCCTGGCCTGGTGCAGTCAGGCGTGAAAGCACTCAAAATAATTGAAAGGATCCATCAGAGTATGCATTGCAGTGCTGGAAAACACTTTTGGTGCTAGTTTTGCCCGCGTTTTGAAGACTGATCACTGCCGACAGGCCAGGACGTCCAGCACCTGGCGACTGGCTCCGCTGACACGGGCGCTGGTGATCGCTCGCCGTTGTCATTGCGCCGAACACAGGTGCCCCAGGCGAGGGGTCCTGACCTGCCTGGCCGCGCCCCTGCATCTCATCGCTGCCCACGAATGAGGTTCGTCATGACCCGTGCCCTGAGAGCAACGCTGCGTCGCCGTGTCATCCGGCAAGCTTCGACCTGCCTATCGCTGGGGCTGCTGCTGGCCTGCCCGCCGACACCGCCGGCCACGCCCGACGCAGGCGCGCTGGACGCGTCGCGCATGGACGGCAGCGGTGTGGATTCGAGCGTGCTCGACGTCGCCCCCGGTGACGCGGCTGGGGCGGATGCCCTGCGCGAGGACGCCTGGACCGACCCCTGTCCCGCGGGAACACTGGGCTGTGCCTGCACGCCCGGCGACAGCTGCGACGACCCCCTGCAGTGTGTGCTCGACGAGTGCCGCGACTGCGAGCGCGGGGCCCTGGACTGCCGCTGCCTGGACAACAACGCTTGCCTGGTGGGCGCGGTCTGCCGGGCCGACAACGTCTGCGTGCCCTGCACCCGCGGCAGCGAGGCCTGCTTCTGCCAGGACGACGGCAGCTGCGACGGTGGTCTCGCCTGCCAGCAGGGCGTGTGCGTCATCGAGACCTGTGTGCCGGGCAGCGAGGGCTGCGCCTGTGACCAGGGGAGCTGCGCCGCCGATCTGTACTGCGGCGGCAGCGGCACCTGCCTGGCCTGCTCGTCCGACGTCATCGGCTGCGCCTGCGAAGGCAGCGCGTGCAGCAACGGTCTGGTGTGTGACCCGCAGAGCGTGCTGTGCCGCGCGCCCCTGGCCTGCGACGAGCTGAGTTGCCTGCCGCACCAGCTGTGCGAGCACCGCGCCCACGCCGACGCCGTGTGCGTCGAGGACTGCGAGAGTGGCTACCGCTGGGACAGCGGAACGGGCCAGTGCGAGATCATCCACAGCAGCTGCGATCCCGGCACCGCGGACAGCATCCTGGACAGTTGCGAGGCCCTGCACATGCACTGTGTGAGCGCGGGCGACCTGGCGGCCTGCATCGGCTGCCAGGCCGGCTTCGTGCTGGCAGATAGCGCGGACCCGACGGCCGGTTGCCGGGCCGTGGTGGACTGCGACACCCTGGGCTGCGCGGCCAGCGATCGCAGCTGCGTGCCGGCCACCGACAGCTCGGATGCCCACTGCGGCGACTGCCTGCCACCCCTGGTCGAGGGCGACGCTGGCGGCTGCGTCGCCAACCCCGCCGCCAACTGCAACGCGGGCAACGATCCCGACTCCATCCTGGCCCAGTGCACCACGGCCCATCGCAACTGCGACGACAGTGGTACGGGCGCGCGCTGCTCGGACTGCATCTCTCCCTTCGTCGAGAGCCCCTACAGCGGTCTGTGCGAGCGAACCGACGACTGCAGCCGGCTGGGCTGCGACACCTGGCACCGCGCCTGCACCGATTTTGCCGACGGGCACTGCACGACCTGCCTGCCCGGCTACGTCGACGCGGGTGGCACCTGTCGCCCGGTGCTCACCTTTGCCGAGGTCAGCTGCGACGCGGGCACGCAGTTCAAGGTGCACGAGACCTCGACCCAGGACGCCCACTGCATCACCAAGCCCTGTCCCGATGGCCAGGCCTCCAACGGCGCCACCTGCGTCACCAGCTGTCCGGCCAGCTGCAGCGGGACCGGCAAGACCGGGCGCCTGTGGCCGCACACCCTGCAGAACGGGCGCTGCATCTGCGAGAGCGCGGACGGCTACTACTTTGACACCACGGCCCTGAGCCAGCAGCCCTGCGACGGTGACGACGACGGCTGGACGCGCCTGGGCGCCCGCTCGGCCCTGCGCTCCACCGACGCCGAGCTCAAGGCCAACGCCCGCTGCGACCTGCGACAGATCGATCGCTACAAGCTGCTCAACGAGTTCGGTCAGTTCAAGACGGTCGTCTCGTGCAGCGTTGGCGCAGAGACCTTTCGAGGCCCCTTTGACCCCACCTGCGAGGACGAGACCCTGCCCATTGATCTGTACGAGGTCAACTACCTGGACGATGACGAGGCGCTAGCCGTGCAGGGCCCCGACCCGTACGGCATCGGCGCGCGGCGGCTCGGCGCACGCGAGCTCAACAGTCTGACCAAGGCCTGCTCGGCCCCCAACGACGACTTCAACGGCAACGAGCTGGCGGACGTCGGTGAATGGTCGGGCTCCACCTTCACGTTCACCGACCAGGCCAAGAGGGACGCCCTGAGCCCCTTCCTGGGCTTCACCTACTTCCTCGAGGTCAACCAGGGCCACTTCGAGGCCTCGCCCTACGGGCCCATTGGCACCTGGGTGGTCGCCGAGCGGCCGCGCTGCAGCAACGACCTCCCCCTGAAGTACAAGGTCGCCGAGGGGACCTACTGGCAGGGTTGCATGCGCAACCGCGCAGCGCGCTTCGACTCGGAGTCGGGCGCCTCGCTGGCCGGGCTCGACTTTGCCCGCTACTCCTGCGCGGCGACGACAGGCAGCTGCGACGTCCCCTCCCCCGTCCTGGGCGCGACAGTACCCGGCGCCGAGCGCGAGCACGACCTGTGCGCGGTCTCGGTGCCCAGCGACGGCTGGCTCGGCATGGACCACCACAGCCAGTTCCAGTGTGTGCAGGTGACGGCGCAGGCGCCATCGGACCCCGCGGCCACGCCCTACGAACACGCGCTGGGCGATCTGTACAACGGCAGCAGCGGCAACTGGCAGTTCAACCGCTGCGACGCCACCAGCAGCACCAGCCAGGGCAACGCCAACGCCAGCGATCCGGGCTTCAGCTGCAGCGCCGTGTATCGCGGCAGCGTGGTCGAGGCCGACGTGGGCTTCGCGGCCCTGCGCTACCAGAACGACAGCCCGGCCTCGGCCTACCAGGCCGGCTGCCTCAACGAGTGCGCGAGCTGGCTCGACATCTGTCCCGGCTACACCAGCAACCCGAACACCAACGACGCCTCCTGCCACCCTGACCTCGCCAACTTCGGCGAGATCGTGTGCGGCCACTGCGCGCACGAGGGCCAGAGCTGCGACACCGGACAGGCCGGGGTTTGCGCGGCCGGAACCTACGTCTGCACCAACGACGTCGAGAGCTGCGTTCGCAACACCAGCCCGACCACGGGGGATGCGCTGGGAGACGGAGTGGACCGCAACTGCGATGGCTTCGACGGCGTCCTGTCGGGTGCCTACGTGTACGTGGCCCCCTCGGGCAACGACTCGAACTCGGGCCTTGCCTACGACCGTCCGAAGAAATCGCTGCAGGCCGCCATCGACGCGGCCAACACACAGAACCTCGACGTCATTGCCTACGACGGCACCTACTACCTGACCAGCGGCCCCGTCACCCTGGGCGCTGGCGTCTCGATGACCGGCGGCTACACAACCTCCAATTGTGCGGCGACCCAGGTGCTGTGCCTGAAGAGCAGCGGCGTGGCCATTGTGTTGGTCCCGAATACCACGGCCGTGACCGCCACCAACATCACCTCATCGACGACGATCCAGTATTTCAACTTCGTGGCTCAGGATGCGCAGGGGAACACCGGCAAGCAAGGCAAGAGCTCCTACGGCCTGGTCGCAACCGGGTGCAGCTCCAACCTCCAGTTCACCTCCTGCGCCTTCGTGGCAGGCAAGGGGACGCCAGGTCTGGCCGGGACAGGCTACCCGGCGGGCAATGCCAACCATGTGGCCCAGGCAGGCTGGGTCGGATCGCAGGGTTTCCCGGGTATCCAGGGTGACGGTCGTCCCGGCGGCATGGGTGGCATCGCCGTCCCCTGCGAGGTCGGTGGACACACGGGCCAGGGAGGCTGGGGAGGCAACTCGGTCAAGGGTAACAACACCGGTTACGACGGCAATGTCGGGCTGTCGCCCAGCGGCGCCTTCACCGGGGGCGCCGCGGGTCTGGGCGTCGCGCCCAAGCGCGGCCCCCAGTGCCCGCCCACCGGAGCTGCGGGTCAGCCTCCGACGACGCCAGTGGCAGCCGCTAGCTCGGGTGCCCCGGTGGCTGCCTCCTTTGCCTCCACAGGCTACACGCCCAATGTCGGCGGGAATGGCGCCAACGGGGGCAACGGATCCGGTGGCGGCGGTGGCGGTGGAGGTGGCGGCGGTGACCACAACATCGACTCGAGCGGCGCCTCGGGCGGTGGCGGCGGCGCGGGAGGCTGCGGCGGCCTCGCTGGCCAGGGCGGCGGTGGCGGTGGCGCCTCGATCGCGGTCTACCTCCACAACGCCTCGCCACGATTCACGAACTGCGGATTTCTCGCCTATGGCGGTGCGGCAGGAGGCCATGGGGGTGCAGGCCAGGTCGGTGGCGCCGGCGGTCAGGGCGGCCGCTACAACCTCGGCACCTGTTACGCAGGCTCAGCCTACGGCGGCGCGGGCGATCAGGACGACGGGTCCATGGGCGGCCAGGGGGGCAACGGAGGCAAGGGAGGGGACGGCGGCCACGGCGCAGGCGGCGCGGGCGGAGCCACTCTCTGCATCTACAAAGGGGGCAGCTCGGCCCCGAGCCTCTCGCCCGTGCCCGTGCTCGGCACGGATTGCTACTTGGTGACCGAGGCGGCCAGCGGAGGGACCTCGTCCTCGCCCACCGGTGCGGGCGCCACCGGGCTCAGGCAGGAGGTGTACCCATGACGCGGACCAGCACCCGAGACCGGCCGGCCAAGGGCTGTGGGTTCAGACTCGACGCGGACGGGCAACGACGCGCCGCGCTCTGCGGGCCCCTCCTCCTGCTCCTCTCCACGGCGTGCCCGGAACCACCGCCAGCCAGCGATGCGAGCGCGGTGGATGCCCGGGTCGCGATCGACGCCGCCAGCGATGGAGGCAGTGTCGATGTGGCAAGCCAGGACAGCGCCACGCCCGACACCACGGCCCCTGACCAGGGTGTCAACGACAGCGCGATCGCTCCCGAGTGCGAGACCTCGGCAGACTGCGACGGCGAGACCGCGACCCAGGGCTACCTGTGCCTGGCCGGGACCTGCACGCGCTGCGCCTCCAACAACCAGTGCGCGACCGACGAGCACTACGGCGACCAGGCACGCTGTTCGAGCGGCCGCTGCAACAGCTGCCCCGACGGCAACCAGGGATGCCCTTGCCTGCAAAGTGGGGCCTGCGCCGGCGTGCTGCAGTGCGTGTCCGGCACCTGCCTGGACTGCGCGCGCGGCAGCGAGGGCTGTCGCTGCTACAGCAACGCCAGCTGCGACGGCACCCTGGTGTGCACGTCCGACGTGTGCGTGCCCTGCACGCCGGGCAGCCTCGGCTGCCGCTGCGATGCGGGGGCGTGCCAGGGCGACCTGCAGTGCAGCAACGACCTCTGCGCCCCCCGCGCCTGCCCGGCCGGCCAGGAGGGCTGCGCCTGCGACGGGACCAGCTGCGACAGCGGTCTGTACTGCACCGGCGCTGGCCTGTGCGCCGTCTGCGTCGACGACGTGGTGGGTTGCCCCTGCACCGAGGGCACCTGCAGCGGAGGCCTGGCGTGCGACGGCACCAGCACCCTGTGCCGCGAACCCGTGCTGTGCGCGGCGGCCGGCTGCGTGGCGCACCAGCGCTGCGACGAGCCGCCGGGCGAGGACGCGGTCTGCCTGCCGGATTGTACGGCCGGCTACTTCTGGGACAGCTCGAGCCAGAGCTGCCAGGTCACCCGCCCCAACTGCGAGCCCGGCGCCGAGGGCAGCATCCTGGCGGTGTGCCAGGCGCTGTACATGACCTGCGTGGCGTCGAGCAGCGGCGCCACCTGCAGCGGTTGCGAGGACGGAGCCAAGCCGGTGAGCAGCGACGTCACCGCGGGCTGCCGCCCGGTGTGGACCTGTGCCACGCTGTGCACCGCCACGGGGCGGGACTGCGTGAGCGAGGCCGTGGATGTGACCGACGCCACCTGCGGCGGATGCTTGCAGGACCTGGTGGCGCTGGACCCGGCCCACGTCGAGACGGGATGCACCGACGCCATCTACGCCGACCCGGCCGCTGCCCCGGGGGGCAAGGGTGGGCGCTGGGCGCCGCTGGCGAACCTGGCGTCGGCGGTGACGGCGGCGGCCAGCCTCGGCCTCGACGTCAAGCTGGCCACGGGCACCTTCAACCAGAGCGCGCGCATCGTGCTGCGCGATGACTTGGCCCTGCTCGGCGGCTACGACCCTGCGACCTGGCAGCGAACCTCCGAGCGCACGCGCGTGGTCACGGCCGACAACGTGGTGTTCCAGCTCAACGCGGTCAACGACGTCACCCTGGAGCAGCTCGATGGCGAGAGCGCTGGCTCCTGGGGCTCGTCCAACGGTTTTGGTCTGCTCGGCCGCAACGGCAGCAACCTGGTCGTCCGCAACTGCCTGCTGCGCGCGCGCGCCGGCAACCCGGGCGCCTCCGGGACCGAGCAACACACTCCCGCGCTGGAAGGCGAAGCAGGGAGCCCGGGTACCCTGGGCTATGGCTCGGCCACCGCGTTCACCCTGACGGGTGGCGCCGGTGGCGCCTGCCCGTGCGACGCCAGCCACGGCGGCGGGAGGGGCGGCGAGGGCCGCTGGGGTGACAGCACGACCGGAGGCCCAGGCGAGCAGGCCCCCGGTAGCAGCGCGACCCCGGGCCTGGGCGTGCCCCCGCTGCTCGGCAACCACAACCCCACACTCGAGTATGTGGGTGGCGACGGCGAGCCCGGCAGCGAGGGCGCTGCGGGCGCGGCCGTGCCGGGCTTGTTCGACGTCACGTACTACCGCGCGCGCGCCGGTGCCGATGGGCAGCCTGGTACGCCTGGCTTCGGGGGCTGTGGTGGGGGGGGGGGAGGTGGCGGCGTGGCCTCGAGCCTGCAGGCGGCGGGCAGCAGCGGCGGCGGCGGTGGCGGTGGCGGCTGCGGCGGTCTCGGCGGCGGTGGCGGGAGCGGCGGCGGCGGCAGCTTCGGCATCTACCTCTTCAACTACAGCTTCGTGATCGAGGACTGCCACGTCATCGCCGGCGACGGCGGCGCCGGTGGCGACGGAGCGCCAGGTCAGCCCGGCGCTGTCGGTGGTGCGCCGGGACGCGCGGCCGTGGGCACCAACAACAAGAGCGTGGGCTACACCTCGCAGCAGGGCACGGCGTCCAACGGCGGCCGCGGTGGTTTTGGGGGCGCTGGTGGCGGCGGAGGTCCTGGCGCTGGCGGCGCGGGTGGCCCCAGCATCGGCATCGTGATCGGCGGCACGGCCAGCGGCACGGTGCTGCACACAACCGTCGAGATAGGACAGGCCGGTGTGGGTGGCGGGGGTCCGGGAACACCCGGTCCGGACGGCTTCAGCGCCGAGCAGTACACGCCCTGACGCACACCACGAGCCCATCACGATGGCAGGGGCGTGGTCCCTTGCTGCGGAGAACACCATGATGCGACACACCCTGATCCTGGCCTTGCTGGCGTTGGCGACTCTGCTGCCCGGTGCCTGCGACTGCGGTGGGCCGCCGGCCGAGGACGCGGGGCCTGGCAAGGACGCGACCGTCGCGGTCGACGCGTCCGGCGCCGACAGCGCCGAGGTCGATGCGGGTGGGGCCGACGCGGTGACGCCGGATGCCACGACCGTCGACGCGGCGGGTTGCACGGCGGGCCACGAGAGCTGCCGCTGCCTGCCCGGCGCGGCCTGCGCGTCCAGCGAGCTGTATTGCGGCGACGGCGTGTGCCGACGGCCGGCCTGCCGGGTGGGCGAGCTGGGCTGCGCCTGCGACGTGGACTTCACCTGCGGCCAGTCCGACGACGACAGCTGGTTGCTGTGCGAGGCCGGGCTGTGCCGGCGCCCGAGCTGTCCCGCAGGTAGCGTGGGCTGCGCCTGCACCAGCAGTCACGGCTGCGACCCCGGGCTGAGCTGCGTCGCCGACGCGCAGGGCGAGCGCTGCCAAATCGACGACTGCCCGGTGGGCGATCTGGGCTGCGCCTGCTACCGCGAGCGCACCTGCAACCCCGATCCCTCGGGAGTGGCCCTGGCCTGCGATGCCAACCAGTGCGTGCGCTCGGCCTGCGCGCCGGGCAGCGAGGGCTGCCTGTGCCGCGCGGACTACAGCTGCGGCAGCGGCATGATCTGCCGTGACGGCGCGCGCTGCGAGGTGCTGCGCTGCACCCCCGGCTCGGCCAGCTGCGAGTGCCTGCCCGGCGGCTACTGCAACAGCCCGACCCTGGTGTGCGAGGCGAGCAGCAGCCAGTGCGTGGAGCAGGCCTGCGATCCCGGCACCGACGGCTGCAGCTGTCTGTCCGACGGGACCTGCGGCCTCTCCAGCGCGGGCACGGCCCTGGTGTGCGCGGGCGATCGCTGCGTGGCGCCCTCGTGCACGCCCGGCAGCCTTGGCTGCGCCTGCACCGCCCAGGGCAGCTGCGCCTCGGCCAGCGCGATCTGCACGGCGGGCTGGTGCATGGCGACCAGCTGCACGGCCGGCGGTACCAACTGCACCTGCGGCGGCTCCGGCACCTGCGACGTCGGCCTGGCCTGTCTCAACGGCGACATCTGCGTCGACGACACCGGTTACGTGGGTGGCGTCTGTCTACCCAACGGCAGCTGCCGCGCCGGTGGCCGCTGCGTCAGCGGCCTGTGCGTGCCCTGCCTGGGTGGCAGCCTGGGCTGCAGCTGCGAGTCGGGCTGGTGCCAGACCGGCCTCGCCTGCCTGGCCGGCGCCTGCGTGTCCCAGCAGTCCCTGGCGCGATCGCGGCCTGCCAACCCCCGCTGCTACACACCCTGCAAGGCCGACCTGCTGCGCAGCGACAACACGCTCGCGCGCTGTAGCAGCCAGGGCCTGCTCGACGGCTGCATCGGTGACAACGTCTGCACCGAGGGCTCGTGCGTGCCCAGGACGGTCTCGCCGTTCTGGAACACGGGCTCGACCGCGGTTCCGTTCTGCGCCTCCGAGCTGGACTGCCCGGACTTCCAGACCTGCATCGAGGGTCACTGCTACTCGGACTGCGAGCGCGACGGCGACTGCGCCCCCGGCCTGGCCTGCAGTCGCAAGGTCTGCCGCTCGCCCTGCCTGGCCGGTGGCGACGAGTGCCCGGACGGCATGTACTGCGAGGTCGGCAGCGGCGGCAACGCAGGCTTCTGCAGCGCGCTCGGGACCACGCTGGATACCGAGACCAGCGTCGAGGGCGGCAGCTTCACCCTGAGCAGCCCCGCCCTCAGCTTCTCGCCCGTGCTGGTCGACGGCGCCTTCCGCGTGTTCAACCGATCCCACAACATGCGCGAGTTCCACGTGCAGAAGAAGTTCCATGGCCTGTACGACGCCAGCGGCGCCGTGCTGGCCCGGGTGGACGAGTTCCGCACCACCTGCGACTGGAGCAACCCCGACCCGGACATCTGCCCCCTGTCCTGGCTCGAGCTGAGCGTGGACAACGGTGCCACCACCACCGACGGCGATCTGGCCTTCGAGCTCGCCGGCAACTGCCCCGATCTGCCGGCCTGCGGCGACAACGACGTGTGCCCCGCGGGGATGTCCTGCGGCCAGGGTCTGTGCTTCTGCGACGACGCGAGCTGCGGTGACGCCTGGTCCTGCACCGCCACCGTCCACGTGGGCGCCATCGCCGACCGGCCGGGCACGGCGGCCCGGGTCAGCGGCGTGCTCGAGATCAACGGCCAGGGACTGGGCGCGCAGCGCGTCAGCCTGAGCTACCGCGAGTCACAGGCCGGGCAGTGGAAGGGCACCATGTACTCGTTCGCCAACTTCGGCGACCAGAACATGGACCTCTGGCTGCAGAGCGACCGCTCCGACGACACGAAGCTCGAGGGCGTCGAGAACGCCTTCCTCAAGCGCTGGGTCAATTTCAGGCGCGGCATCAACGGTCTGGTCACCCTGGACGAGTTCGAGGCCATGCTCAACGCAACGCTCACCGAGTCGTGGCGCTGGCCCTCGGTCAAGCAGGCCTGCCAGCAGCAGTATGCGACCGAGAACTGCTACCTGACCCAGCAGGGCCCGGTGGTGTATTCCAACGACAACATCCGCAACCCCGTGCCCTCGGGCGTGGTGGACATGCCCTTCGCGGTCAACCTGCGGCCC
Organism: Pseudomonadota bacterium; assembly: GCA_043821645.1. Classification (GTDB taxonomy): domain Bacteria; phylum Myxococcota; class JACRCW01; order JAFGSX01; family JAFGSX01; genus JBDRCO01. The sequence continues at coordinate 43,342 of JBDRCO010000087.1, forward strand.
GATCCCGACAACAACCACGCGCTGACCGGCAAGGTCGAGAGCCGCCTGACCCTGCAGTACGCGGGCGGCCCGGGCCTGACGCTGGAGTTTGCCGATGCCCCCGGGACCTGCAGCGCGAACTCGCGGCCCGAGAGCTGCACCAGCGTGGTGCTGGCCATGCGGAGCCCCAGCCAGAGCGGCAACCAGGGCGTCGACATCCGCGTGGGTGGCCGCTACCTCACCGGCGAGAGCGACGCCACCTGCTCGAGGCGAACCAACTTCGAGCAGGCCAGCGTGCCCTGGCTGGTGCCGGGCTTCGTGGCACCGGGTTTCGTCTACGCCGACGCGGCACAGCGTCTGGGCGCGCCCCCCTACAGCTACGAATGCCGGGACACGCTGCTGCCCTTCTACCCGGCCAACCCGTCCCAGCTGACCGCGCTCAAGCCACTGAACACGAGCATGTCCTCGGCCAACGTGGTGCCGGACGGCCGCACCCGCCAGCGCCGGCTCGAGCTGATCGACGGCTTCATGGTCAACGGCCGGGATCTCTATCTGCTGGTGCGCGAGACCTTCTCGGTGCCCACCAGCGGCATCACCGAGCGCAGCTTCGCCGGCTACAGCCTGATCGCGCTCCGACGCGCGCCGGCGACACTCGAGACAGCCGACGCGAACCAGAACGGCGTGGCCGACGTGTTCGACGGCGCCGACTACAGCGCCGACATCCGCCCCACGCCCACCGACGACCTGCTCTCGAGCGCCTGCAGCGCCGCCGTGATCGGCCCCATCCCGGGCATCAACCAGGTCACCAACGGCAACGCCGGCACCGTGGCCATGACCATCCTCGACGGCATCAAGCCTGGCGGCACGCTGCAGCAGGTCTACCCGCGCGGGGCCTATACCGGGCCGTGGGAGCCGCACTACTGGTGCGAGGACACGGGGCTGCTCGACGGTGGCATCGCCGACAAGGGACTCAATGGCACGCCCATCTCGCCCAACACGGACACCTGCAGCGAGACGCAGGACAGCCGCGGGCGCACGGTCAAGCCCAACAACGGATGGTGCGAGGACGGGGGGCCGGGTTCGGTGAGCGATGGCTGCGCCCTGGCCACCGATGCCACGGACTGCGGGCTTCGCTACTTCGGCGACTTCCGCGAGCCCTGCCCTGGCGGTAGCCGTGTCGTGTACTTCTTGCTCAACAAGGACACGGCGGGCGACCAGAACTGGGTCGCCAACACCCCCTGCCAGATCGACGAGAGCATGTCCTGCTGGGACGTGTTGCTGCACTGGGTCGCCACCGGGTCCGCGGTCCTGGACCCGCCCTGGACCTGCGCCGACCCCGACCAGGTGCTGTGCAGCGGAAACCGCGTGGACCTGCGCTCGCAGAAGAAGTTCTATCTGGCCTCGGGCAGCCCGGCCGCGGTGTTCGAGCCCCTGGACTCCGTCATCGAAAGCGGCTTCCGCTACAAGACGCGCTTCCAGTCGCGTGGCGGACAGAGCCTGGGCTTCGCGCCTGACCTCTGCGATACAGCCTCCGACAGCATCCCCTACTGCTACGACCCGGCCAGCATCGAGACGGTGCAGCAGCGGGTGGACTGCCTGGTGGACATCTACAAGAACCGCTACGACAACCTGACCGTCGACCAGCAGGGCAAGCTCAAGGCTTTTCTCACCCGCGATCTGGCCTACGACACGACCAGCGGCCGCGACGGCTTCGAGCGCCTCAACGCCGAGCTGCTGATCATGCTGGGCGACGAGATGTACACCCGCGCTTTCTCGTCGCGCTTCGACCTGGCGCAGACGCGCATGCGCAGCTTCGAGGGCTCGGCCTTCGAGGCCGGCGGCATCAACCTGTCGGGGGGCGCTGGCGACGAGATGTACAGCCTGTACCTGGCGGTGCAGTACGATCAGATGGTGCTCGACCGCTTCAACCGCCTGGGCCCAGCGCTGTGGGCCAGCCTGGACGGGTCCGCGGACCGGCGCTTCGTGACCCAGGAGACCGTGTCCAGCTACCTGGTCAAGGTGGCCAGGGCCTCGACGCAGAAGTCCAAGGCCATGAGCGAGATCGCCGCCCGCTACCAGGGCTTCAACCGCTCGGACCTGGCGCGGCGCGTGGTCGAGCGCGCCTACACGGCCACCTACCTCGAGTCCATCCTGATCGGGCGCATGATGGACGCGCTCATGGACACCCTGGCCCCGGACGACAAGCCGCAGGTGGCCCTGCTCAAGGAGGAGATCGCCCGCAGCTACCGCGTGGCCATGAGCGACATGCGCAACGTCTACCTGCAGATCACCGACGAGATCACGTACTTCGGCTTCGCCCCTGACTACGTCCCGTTCCCGGCGCTGGACAACGTGTTCTTGACCAACAACGCCTTCGAGGTGCTGTACGACGCGGCGGCCGAGAAGGTCGATCTTGCCGCCGAGCGCGAGGCCACGGCGCTTGCCGACAACCGGGACTTCGAGACCGACAGCCAGGCTTTCCAGCGCGAGCTGGTGACCCTGCGCACCAGCTACAACTCACAGCTCGGCGACCTTTGCGGCACTTTTGTTGGCGACGACGGAGGCGTCTACGCCGCCACCAGCGACAACGCCTCCCACAACGAGGCTGCCGCCAGGTACGGCGATCCCTGCGGTCTGATCGGCAACGGCGCGCTGTTCCAGGCCATGGGAGATGTCGACCTCAAGGGGCTGGACCTGCAGGCGGTGATAGGCACGCAGGAGAAGATCACCGAGCAGATCAAGATAGAGATGCAGCGGGTGGCCGATTACTGCGACGAGGTGCGCGAGACCGTCGACTTCGAGTACCAGCAGGCGGGCGCCAAGATCGCCCTCAACACCCTCATCGGCATCACCCAGGGCACCATCGAGGAGGCGCGCAACGTCTACGAGATGACCCGCGACTTCGGAGACGCCACCAAGTGCAACGTCGGCACCGCCACAGACTGCTGGCAGGTGCCGGTGGCCGTGGCCTCGCTGACCGTGGCCGGCGGGGTGCTGCTGACGGCCGAGATCATCGGCAAGGCCGCCATCCTGGCGATGCAGGAGGGCATCGAGGGCATCGACCGCACCACGGCCAGGTTCGTGGGCATGCAGCAGTGCGACTACGCCCAGGTTGACAGCCAGGCCACGGTCATGAACCTGGTGCTCGACCTGCTGGGCACCGACGTCGACCGCGTGCGCGCCGAGTACGAGATCAAGCTGGCCCTGAGCGAGGTGCAGAGGCTGCGCAACCAGGCCACGGCCCTGCAGGCCGAGATGAAGGAGCAGGAGCAGCTGTTGATCAACGTCGAGGCCGCGCGCAACGACCCCAACGTGCGCATCTACCGCAACGACGCCATCCTCAATGCCGACGTCGCGTTCAAGGATGCGCTGGCCGCGGTCTACAAGGCCACCAAGATCTACGAGTATTACACCAGCCAGAGCTACGGCGACCTCGACAAGCTGTTCCTGGTGCGGATGGTGGCAGCGGGCGACTACAACCTGCAGAACTACCTGATCCAGCTCGGCAACGCCTTCTCGGACTTCCTCGAGCAGTACGGCAACCCCGACACCCGGGTCGAGATCTACTCGCTGCGCGACGACATCCTGGGCATCCCACGCACCGGCGAGGACCTGCGGCCGCTCACCGAAGCCCAGCGCATCGCCCTGTTCCGCGCCAAGCTACAGGACGGTTCGCTGCTGGATCCCCAGGGCTACCTGGTGGCGCCCTTCGCGACCAGCTTCCGCAAGCTGTCGCCGCTGACCCGCAATCACAAGGTGCTGTCGACCGAGGTCGAGCTGGACGGCGAGGGCGTGGGGGACGAGGTGGCCCGCGTCTACGTTCGGCAGCAGGGCACCAGCACCGTGCGCACGGTCGCGGACGACAAGCTGTACTTCCAGTTCCCGCCGCGCACCGCCGTCATCAACACCTTCATGAACGGCGAGCGCATCTTCGGCGATCCGCTGTACACGAGCTATCGCCTGCGCGACCGGCCCTTCGTCAACTCGGCCTGGGCCCTGGTGTTCAACCAGCAGGACGAGGTGAATAACCTCGACGTCGACCTCAATGACATCGACGACATCCGGCTGCTGGTCTACTACACCGACTTCACGGCGTACTGATCGGCTTCGCGCTTTGAAGCCCGGCTGATCGAAGCTCGCGCGGACCGTTGGCCTGCCCCGGATGCGTGCTCCTCCGGCCAGGGGTTCACGCGCGGGCCGCGCGTGGTGATCCCGGGCCGTGAAACGCGGTGCTGGTGGCGCTGGGCAGACCCCTGAAACGCACGAGCAGAGCCCTGCAGGGCCACATGCAGACCCTGGAAGAGTCACAGGAAGACCCTGGCTTGTGCCCTGGCAACCTTCCGCACCGAGTTCTCAGGCAGGCCAAACGCGCTTCATCGACGTGGAGCGGGAAGGTGCAGGCCGGCGTGCTCGCTCAGCTGTGCTCGCAGTATGCACCGCGGCACGAGGCGCCGGTGGGACAGTCCACCAGGACGCAGCGATCCGCGTTGCCGGGGACGCCATCGTCGCAGTCGCTGTCGGCCCGGCACGCGTTGACGTCGGGCACGCAGATGCCGCCGCTCACGCAGTCCACGTCGCCGGTGGCACCCGTGGGATCGCTGGTGCAGATCGCGATCTCGCAGTGCTCGCCGGTGACGCAGTCGGCGTCGCCCGCGCAGTTGAGGCTGTTGCTGGGCGGGGTGCAGAAGCCTCCCACCACGCAGGGCGGACAGGAGCCGCTGAGGCTGTCGCAGGCCGGGCACACGCCGCCGGTGATCTCGCAGGCCCAGCCCGCCGGACAGTCGGCGGCGCCGCTGCAGGTCCCCGTCGGCGGTGGCACGCACACGCCGCTGGCCACGCAGGGCATGGCCGGGCAGGGCGCGCCGGTCTCGCATACCGGACACGAGGCCTCGAACTGGCAGATCAAGCCGGAGGGGCACTCCGCGTCGACGGTGCAGAATCCCGTGGGCACGCACACGGCGCCGCCGTAGCAGTCACCGGGTTGCGTGGTGCCGCCCTCGCGCACGGCGCAGCCCGCCACCTGGCAGGTGAAGCCCGCCGGGCAGGTCAGGGTGTCATCGCACTCGCCCGTCGACGGAGGCACGCAGAAGCCACCGACGGAACAGGGCTCGCAGGCCGCACCGGTCGGGCAGGGCGGGCACACCCCGCCGTAGTACTGGCAGGACCAGCCGCTCGGGCACTCGCTGTCCGCCTGGCACTCGCCGGTGCTCGGCGTGACGCACACGCCCGCGGACACGCAGGGCATGCCCGTGCTGTCGCCGGCACAGGTCTCGCCGGCCGGACATTCACGACACACCGGGTTCATGTCGCAGACCATGCCTCGTGGACAGTCCACGTCGGCGCTGCACATGCCCGAGGGCACGCACATCGACCCGCCGTAGCAATCGCCCGAGACCACGGTGCCGTCGCTGGAGGCGGCGCAGTCGTAGACCTGCTCGCAGGCAAAGCCCGGCGGGCAGGGATGGGTGCCGTCGCATTCGCCCGTCGTCGGCGGCTGGCAAAAGCCTCCCGCCACGCAGGCATCGCAGGAAGTCGAGCCCGCGTCGCAGGGCGGGCACACGCCGCCGTAATAGGTACAGCTCCAGCCCGAGGGGCAGTCGCCATCCCCTGTGCACTCGCCCGCTCCGGGGGTGGTGCACACGCCACGGGTCATGCAGGGCATGTCAGGGCAGGTCTCGCCGCTGGGACACACCGGACAGCTCGCCTCGAGCTGGCACACCATGCCGCGCGGGCAGTCCAGGTCGACGCTGCACTGCGTGTTCGCCGGTGGCTCGCAGAAGCCACCTGCCACGCAGGGCGGGCACGGGCTGCCAGGTGCGCAGTCCGGGCAGCCGCCGTAGAACGAGCAGGTCCAGCCCATGGGGCATTGGCTGGCGTCGCTGCACTCGCCGCCCATTGGAGGCACGCACAGACCACCGCTGGTGCAGGTGGTGTCGCAGTCCTCGCCCTCGCGGCAACCCGGGCACGCTCCGGTCATCTGGCACACGAAGCCGGGCGGGCAGTCGATGTCGGCCGCGCACTCGCTACCCGACGGCGGGGCGCAATAGCCGGCCATGATGCAGGGCGGGCAGGCCTCGCCGGGCATGCAGTCCGGGCAGGCTCCCGTCCACAGACAGGAGAAGCCCGGGGGACAGTCCGAGGCACCCAGACACTCGCCGCCGATGGGAACGCACATGCTGCCGCCGTAACAGGGCGTGGGCGGGCAGTCGGCGCCGGCGCAATCCACGGCGGGCGTGTCGCAGCCTCGCGTGGACTGGCAGGCATAGCCCTCGGGGCAGTCGATGTCGGCGCTGCATTCGCCTGTGGCCGGGGGTACGCACACGCCTCCGCCTATGCAGTAGTCGCCGGTATCGCGCTCGGCCCCGCAGTACGCGATCTCGCAGGTGAAGCCAGCCGGACACTCGCCGTCGCTCTGGCAGCCCGTGCTCGCCGGCACGCACACCCCGCCCGCGGCACAGCGCTCGTCTCCGCTCGAGGTGGCCTCGCAATAGAAGACCTCACAGGTGAAGCCCGCGCCGCAGTCGGCATCGGCCTGGCAACCCGTTCCCTGCACCTCGCACACGCCGCCCGAGACGCAGAAGTCGGCGCCGTCCTCGACGCCGCAGTAGGCCAGGTTGCAGCGCAGCCCCGCGCCGCAGTCCGCATCGACACTGCAGGCCACGCTGTGATGGGTGACGTTGGGCTTGGTGCCCGGCTCTTCCGGCGGCGGACAGGCCGTCAGGTACAGTGCCCCCAGACTCACAACTGCGATGAGCCACTTCATGATAATGCCCTCCTGGAGTTCCCTCCGCAGCGCATGCTAGCACAGGCGCCGGCACTTCTCATCTGCACCCGTGTCGCTATACTCCGCTCGCCACGCCGGAGGTTCTCATGTCCACGCTCACGGCTTCGCCCGCCTGGAAAGATCTGACCTCCCACCGTCGAGAGATGGCCACCACGAGCCTGCGCGAGCTGCTCGCCGGGGACCCAGGACGCTTCGAGACCTTCTCGCGCCAGCTCGACGACATGCTGTTCGACTTCAGCAAGCACCGCGTCACGGCGAGGACCCTGGACCTGCTGTGCGCCCTCGCGGACCAGGTCGAGCTCAAGACCGCCATCGACCGCATGTTCAGCGGTGCCAGGATCAACAGCACCGAGGGGCGAGCGGTGCTCCACGTGGCCCTGCGCAACCGCAGCAACGGCCCCATCCTGGTCGACGGCCGCGACGTCATGCCCGACATCAACGCGGTGCTGCGCAAGATGCGGCGCCTGGTCGAGAAGGTGCAGTCCGGTGCCTGGAAGGGCCACACGGGTCAGGCCATCACCGACGTGGTCAACATCGGCATTGGCGGCAGTGACCTGGGGCCCGTCATGGTGTGCGAGGCGCTGCGGCCCTACTGGCACCCGCGCATCCGTGCACACTTCGTGAGCAACATCGACGGCACGCACCTGGCGGAAACCCTGAAGCAGGTGTCCCCCGACACCACCCTGTTCACGGTGGCCAGCAAGACCTTCACCACCCAGGAGACCCTGACCAATGCGCGCTCGGCACGCGCCTGGCTGGTCGACCGGCTCGGCGACGAGAAGGCGGTGGCCCGGCACTTCGTGGCCATGTCCACCAACCATCACGCCGTCGGCGAGTTCGGCATCGACGTCGACAACATGTTCGCGTTCTGGGACTGGGTGGGCGGCCGCTACTCGCTGTGGTCGGCCATCGGCCTGCCCATCGCCCTCACCCTGGGCATGGACCGCTTCGAGGAGCTGCTGCGCGGCGCCCACGACGTGGATCTGCATTTTCGTGAGAAACCCTGGCGCGAGAACATTCCTGTGCTCATGGCGCTGCTGGGTATCTGGTACCACAACTTCTGGGACGCGCACTCCCACGCCATCCTGCCCTACGACCAGTACCTGCACCGCTTCGCCGCCTACTTTCAGCAGGGCGACATGGAATCCAATGGCAAGAGCGTGACCCGCGACGGCGAGTGCATCGCTGACTACAACACGGGTCCCGTGATCTGGGGCGAGCCCGGCACCAACGGGCAGCACGCCTTCTACCAGCTCATCCACCAGGGCACGCGACTGGTCCCCTGCGACTTCTTGGCCCCGGCCGTCAGTCACAACCCCCTGGGCGATCACCACGCCAAGCTGCTGAGCAACTTCTTCGCCCAGACCGAGGCTCTGGCCCGGGGCAAGACGTCGGAGGAGGCGCGGGCCGAGCTCGAGAAGTCAGGGCTGCACGGCGAGGCCCTGAACGCCCTACTGCCACACAAGGTGTTCGAGGGCAACAGACCCACGACGTCCATCCTGTTCAAGAAGCTCGATCCGCGGACCCTGGGCCGGCTCATCGCCTGCTACGAGCACAAGATCTTCGTGCAGGGCGTGATCTGGAACATCAACAGCTTCGACCAGTGGGGGGTGGAGCTGGGCAAGCAGCTCGCCAGCAAGATCCTGCCCGAGCTCGACGGCGACGACCCGATCGCCGGGCATGACAGCTCAACCCGCGGGCTCATCAATTACTACAAGACGCTGCGCGCGAGATAGAGCACCGTCGAGGGCAGTGCGCGCACCGAAGCGCGTGTTCAGAAAGGCCGGGTCGTGCTCAGCGTCCCGTCGTCCTTGGCGGCCCGCACCTCGGTGCAGGTGGCGTCGTCGGGCAGGCGCACCTGCTCGAACCACGAGCGCTTGGGGTCCGGGTGCTGCTTGGCCTGGTCGCTGGGGATGTCGCCGGTGTGCACGGCCAGGGCCACGGTGCTCTCGAGCACGGACCACGACGAGCGCTGGTTCATCAGCCCGAGCACCCGGTCCGGCCCGGTGGTCACACCGCGGTACCCCGACACCTTGCGGTTGACGAAGTAGTCCTCGCCTTCGAGGATACCGTGGATGCGCGAGGTGCAGCCCAAGTGTCCGTCGCCGTCGGCGTCGTAGATCCAGTCCTTCTGCGGCGACTCCTTGTAGTTGTCCGGCGTCGGGATGGGGGTGTTCAGAGGGTCTGGCATGTTGCGCAGGGCCCACATCTGCAGGCCGTCGCGCACCGTGAACTGGCCGGTGGCGTGTTCGACCTCGGCCAGGGTCTCGCTGAAGACCACGCTGTCGCGCGCGGCATCCAGGGTCTCGGTGACCAGGCCCGCGGCCTCGTGGTTGATGTCGATGCAAAAGGTCCACTGCTCGCGATACCGGCTCTGTTCGGCATCCCAGTCGCGCCGCACGAGCAGGTACTGATCCCCGCCGCTCTCGACCTCCTGCGACAGGATGGGCACGTAGGTCACGTAGATGTAGCGCTGGCGGTGAGCGAATCTCCCGGCCAGAACCCCCTCGTCCGTGGCCACTCCCGGGACGCCGATGTCGTCGTCATAGTAGGGGGCAGGACAGGCGGCGCCGAGAACAAGGACGAGCAAGGCGAGCATCTCGCGCACGCGGACCTCCTGGGCGAGACAGCAGTGTATCAGATGGGGCGCTGCCGGGCTGGCCTGCCAAACCTGTACCTGGGCGGGTCCGCGGCCGGCATGGCGTTCACGATGCCGTCGGCGAGCAGGCGTCGGAACACCACAGCGAAACGGCGCGCATCGAAGCCCTGTCCCCACACAGCGGCATGCACGTCTCGCAGCTCGCGACGGGTGAAGGCCCGGGGCACAAGCGGTGCCAGGATGGACGTGTGGGCACTGTCCGCCTGCAACCTGTCTACAGCAGCCCGCAGGATGTCCGCGTGGTCAAAGGCGAGCGGGAGGCGACAGGCGGAGGCCAGAGGGACCCATTCCGCATGGGCCGCGTCGTCACCGGGCCGGGCTTGGTCCGCCGCAGCGGGAGGCAAGATGGCCAGGTGGACCACGGTGATCAGGCGCGTGCGGGGATCGCGGTCGGGCGAACCGAACGTTGCGAGCTGGCGCAGGCTCACGCTGCCCGGCGCGATGCCGCATTCCTCGTGCAGCTCGCGGGAGGCGGCGGCGGCCAGATCCTCGCCCTGGTCGTCAAAGCAGTCGCCCACCTCGACGAAGCCACCAGGAAAGGCCCAGCTCCCCCGGTGCGGGAAATTGCCACGGCGGATGAGCAGGACGGCCAGTGTCGCGTCGCGCCAGGTGAAGGCAGCGACGTCGGCGCTCACGGCAGGGCGCGGGTATTTCTTCTTTCGGTAGGCGGCCAGAAAGGCGCGCTCCTCGTCGCTGCTCGGGACATATCGCGGCATCATAGCTCCGGCAGATCGTTGGTCAGGATCCCCGCGGCGAGCAGCTCCCGGCGGATGCCCAGTGCCGGGATGTTGGGGTTGAGCTTGTGCCGGGTCTGGCGCTCGACCTTCTTGGCCGAGCGCAGAAGGGCCTCGACCTGGTCCCGGTCGAGACCTCGAAAGGCTGGGTGCTCGGCAGCCGGAGCCACGCCGTGGCCAGTGGTGAACTTCTCGACCGCGACACCGTCATCGAACAGGCCGTCATCGATGCTGTCGAGATAGCGCGCCACGCGCTCGATGCTGCCCTGGGTGCGGTACTGCCCGCTGTCCACGTCGATGCGGCTGTAGGTCCAGGCCACGCCGCCGGTCATGCTCTTGAGCTCGTCCTCGTCGTTGTGCTTCTCGTCGTCGCCCCACAGGTCTGGCGAGGGCCGCACGTCGATGACCACCCGGGGCACGCCCAGGGCCAGCGCTAGCTGGTAGACCTCGCCCTTGCTCAGCATGGCGATGGGGTTGGTGTCGACCTCGCCGTCACCGCCCTTCTGGTAGAAGCGCAGAAATCGGTCCTCGTCCTCGTTGCCGGTGCCGTGGCGAATGCCACCGCCGGTGAGCCTGTTGTAGCCGCGGCCCAGGGGCGCGCGCATGCACGAGCGAATGGACCCGAGGATGGTGGGATCGGTGGCCAGGCGCCGCTCCAGTTCGTCGCGGTCGTAGCCGGCGTCGACCAGGCGATCGACCATGTGCCGCATGCGCAGGTTGAACTCCGCGCTCAGCTCGTCGACCACCAGGCGTGCCCCCAGGCTGTCGGCCACGGCGCGCGCGCGATCCCTGGCCTTGTTCGAGGAGTTGATGCTGAGAAAGGCCGCGGTCACTTGATCGGCACCCAGGGCACGGACCAGCACGCTGAAGATCACGGCCGAGTCGATGCCCCCGGAGACGTCGATCTCGGCGCGCTTCACGCCGGCAGACTGGTGGTAGCGGCGGATGGCCTGGATACGCTCATCGGCGAGGGCGGTGGCGTCGAGGACAGGCATGCGAACTCCTGCGAGCGGCACGCGGACACCGCCACGGCGCCACGGCGGCCAGGAGCCTCATCATGCGTCGGGTGGGCAGAGGCTTTCAATATTCGTGTGGAGTCAGGCGCGACGCATCCGCCGCCGGACCAGCAGGAACCAGGGTGCGATCCAGAGACCACACCACCCCGAGTGGCCAGGTCCGAGCACAGCACAGCCGCCAGCCTCGAGGCGGATCTCCTGTGGACGGAGGGGACCTGTGCCGCCGCCATTCTGTCCAGCTCCGGTGTCTTCGCAAAAATCCGCATCTCGCGCCGATGCGTCGACATCTGCAGGAGCAAGGCCGGCGTCGGATGCTGGCGGGGGATCGTTCGGTGCGGGGGCCGAGGCGTCGAGCACCTCGACACAAAGGCTCGCGTCGACGGCCGGCTGCAAACCGGCATCGGCCAGTGGTTCCACGCGTGCATCTCCCGGCAAAGCGGCGTCGACGGCCGGCGTCCCGGCATCGGCCAGGGGTGGGGTGACGGGTAGCGGCGGATCGGGATCCGGGGGTGGCGGCGGTGGTGGGAGCTCACACTCGCACCAGTCCGACTGGTGCCCGTTGCTGGCGTCGCAGGCGATGTCGCCACTCTCTTGCTGACAGCCAGGTTCGCCGCCGAAGCGCGCCACGCACCAAGCTCCGGCTGCCGCGCAGAAGGCCTGACACCCCGCGCCATTGGTGAACACGCCCGCGCAGTGCGTTGCGCTGGCCTGGCACAGCTCGAAACCAGGATGGTCGGCGATGCCCTGGCAGGCATTCGGTGCTGGCGGCGGCGTGCTCGCGCCCTCGCAACGCGTGAGGGTGAAGGTGGTCAGGTCCGCCGCGTCCGAGGCTCCGTCGTCCGTGCCATCGAGGATCAAGCGGCAACTGCCGCCGGCGGCGCAGTAGATCTCGCCCAGCTCCTTCCGGGTGCAGTCGCTGCCTCGCTGGTCGACTGAGAAGCGCTGCACCCCACCAAGGTCGTCTCGCAGCACATAGTCCGCATCCGCGGTGCGGTTCTCGCTGGCGCGATAGCTGGTCACCACCCGGTACCAGCCGGCGCGCGTGATCGTGGGCTGCCACAGGGCCTTGCCGGTGCGCGTGCCATCGCCCACGGTGTGGCTCAGATAGCGATAGCTGCCGTGACAGGAGGCCACACTGTTGCTAACCCAGTTCTCGGGCTGCTGCTCCGAGTAGCCCGAGCCCGGAATGTCGTTGTCGACGCGGATCTCCTGGCCCACCGGGCAGCTGGCAGCGGACCGGGAGGGCCAGGCCAGCGACAGCACACACGCCACGAGAGCCAGAAGCACGCGAGGCGTGGACCGCCAGGTCCACCGGATGTGCAGCAGTGGCATGAACAGATTGTCGGTGCCGATCGCGCCATCGACCATCGGTCGTCGGTCCGTCGGACGATCAACCGACGACGTTTTACAGGACGTCGCGCGCCCAGGCGGTGGACAGGGCGTCCGCGTACTCGTTCCAGCGCGAGCCGTCGTGGGCCTTGATCCAGGTCAGGCGCAGCTCCGGCCGGGCCTTGACCAGGCTGTAGAGCTCCTGCACCAGCTCGAGGTTCTTGATCGGACCGCCCTTGCGCTTCCAGCCGCGTCGAGCCCAGGCCTCGGCCCACTCGTTCATGGACTTCACGCACAGCTCGCTGTCGGTGTACACCGTGGCCGCCGTTCCGGCCGGGACCAGACGATAGCCGTGAATCAAGGCCAGCAACTCCATGCGGTTGTTGGTGGTGTGCGGGTCGTGACCGTACTCCTGCGCGACGACCTGGTTGTCGACGACGAACACGGTCCCCCAGCCTCCTGGGCCAGGGTTGGGCTGGGCACTGCCGTCGGTGAAGACCCCGCTTAGAGGTCCACCCTGGTAGCGGCTCAGCACCTCCGCCAGGGGCAGGTTCTCCTCGATGGTGGCGCTCGGCCTCGGTCGTGCCGCTGCGCGGCGGGGAGTGGCCTTGGCGCCGCCATGGCTTCTCGACGACCCGGCCCCGGGACTCACCTTGTCCCTGCACGCCATGCAGGTGCGAGGTGTCCAGCCAGGGAAGCGGGCGAGGGTCGCCGGGGGGATGCTGAACCGTGCGCCGCACAGGCTGCAGGTGAAGGACGAGGCTGCCATGGCGCGACCATAGAGGACGCCGTGGTCTGCTGCAATGTCACCGCGGCTATGGGTTGCCGGTCACACCGACGTAGGCGTCGTAGCGGGTCTGGATCTGCGACACGTAGCGCACCGGCTCCTCACCGCGGCAGTAGCCGTGCTTGGAGGCACTGTAGTAGCGCGGCCTCGACAGCAACAGCATCGCCTTCTCGGTATTGCCGAACCAGCGGTTCGCGTCATAGCCCAGGCGCCGCGACAGGGCGCGTGCGTCGTCGATATGACCGCGCCCGCAGTTGTACGAGGCCAGGGCAAAACGAATGCGCTCCTTGAGCTCCAGCTCCTCCGAAAAGCCATCGATCATCTTGCGCAGGTAGCGCGCGCCCGCCTCGATGTTCTGCGCCGGGTCGCCGAGGTCGGTGACACCCAGCTGGGCGGCGGTCGATGGCATCAGCTGCATCAAGCCTTCGGCGCCCGCCCAGGATCGTGCCGTCGGCTCGAAACGTGACTCCTGGAACATCTGCGCGGCCAGCAAGCGCCAGTCCAGGTTGTGCTGCTGCGCGGCTTGCTTGAGCAGGTCGTCATAGGGCGACACACGGCCGCCGCGGTCGGCCCGGACCTCGTCGTCCCGTAGCACGGCAGCGCGCTTGGGGCTGCGGAAGTACTTGGCGTGCAAGGTGTTGAACAGCACGTCCTTGCGGTGGCGGGTGAAGAAGGCGTCCACCCCCTCCTTGAGCTTGCTGTTCTCGGGGCGCACGGCCCAGGCGATCTCGTCCTCACCGTCGAGGGAGAAGGCCACCTCGATGTCGTCACGCCAGGTCAGCTCGGCGTCGATGAAGTCCGAGCGGGCAACGGTCACCGGGATCTCGCCGCTGGCGATCTGCTCGATCAGATCCTCGACCTCCATGTACTCGGGGACCGCCGCGATGGGGATGGTGTGTCCAAGCAGTTCGCCCAGGGCGCGCAGGCGCTTGAAGGCGGCCGAGTTGCGCCGGACGTGGACGAGTTCGCTGACCAGGTCCTCGGGTTTGGTCAGGGGAGGTCGGCGCCCCTTGCGCACCACCACCTGGTTGCGAACGGTCATATAGGGTCGTGTGAACACGACGCGCTCAGCCCGTGCGGTCGACAGCGGCATGCCCGCAGCGATGAGATCCCCCTTGCCCTCGAGCAGCATGGGGATCATGTCGCGGCGGGTTCGCGCCGGGACCACCTCGAGCCGCACCCCGAGTTCCTTGGCGAGCTGCAGGGCCAGTTCGTACTCGAAGCCCACCTCGTCGCCCCGGAACAAAAAATACGAGGTCGAGTTGTTGCGCAGGATGACGCGCAGCACCTTGCGCTTCTTCACCTCGTCGAGGTCGCCGCTGTAAATCAGCTGGCGGTGCCCCGTGAGCGCATCTGCGAAGCTGGCCGCTGGTGCTGCGTCCTCGCCCCCATCCGCTGCCTCCGCAAGCCCGCGGCTGGCGTCGACGGAGCTGCTCGAGGCACAGCCCTCGCACCCTGTCACACCGCATGCCAGTGCCAGCGCCACGAACGCTGGAGCCAGGACGAGCTGGTCGTGCCGCATCCGCGCAGAATAACAGGTCCCGGGGGTGTCTGCATCTCGATGTGATCGTTTCCCGATCTTCGCCCAACCCGACGGTTTCTGCTTGCGGGTAACGGCCGCTTCGGTGCACGTAGCGTCGGCAGGCCGGGCCGCCGCAAGCGCCCGGGTCTCGAGGCCCCTCATGAGCGAGTCCGCGTCCATCCCCGAGAAAGCCGGTACCGGCAGCGCCGTGGCCACCCCCATGCTTCAGGTTCGTGGCCTGACCAAGCACTACCGCGACCTCGTCGCCATCCAGGACATCAGCTTCGAGGTCCAGCGAGGCGAGATCGTGGGATTCCTCGGGCCCAATGGCGCGGGCAAGTCGACGACCATGCGCATTCTCACCGGCTGCATCCCGGCCACGGCAGGGAGCGCGCGAGTCGCCGGCCACAACGTGTTCGAGGCGCCGCGGGAGGTCAAGCGCTGCATCGGCTACCTGCCCGAGATTCCGCCGCTCTACCCCGACCTGAGCGTTCACGACCAGCTTCGCTTCGTGGCATCGCTCAAGAACCTCGACGCCCAGCGCACGCGCGACGAGATCGAGCGGGTGGCCGCGCGAACCAGCATCGGCGACGTCCTGGAGCGGCTGGTGGGCAACCTGAGCAAGGGATTTCGCCAGCGTGTGGGTATCGCCCAGGCGCTACTTGGTGATCCGCAGGTTCTGATCCTCGACGAGCCCACCGTGGGTCTGGACCCCAAGCAGATCGGCGAGGTGCGCGCGCTCATTGCGGCTCTGGCAGGCGACCACACGGTCGTGCTGTCCACGCACATCCTGCAGGAGGTGACGGCCACCTGCCAGCGGGTGCTGATCATCGCTGGCGGGCGCGTGGTGGCCGACGATGCCATCCCCGCACTCATCGCCCGGCACGAGGGTCAGAGCCTCGAGCAGATCTTCCTGTCGCTGACCGCGGTGTAGTGGAGCGGGCCAGGTCGGCGCCTGCAGAAAGGACTCCCCATGCGAACCCTGGCCGGGATCCTGCGCAAGGAACTCATCATCTACTTCACCACGCCCATCGCGTACGTGGTGATGGCGCTGTTCACCGCGATCGCCAGCATCTTCTTCTGGACCTTCCTGTCGCGGTTCATGGCCGACAGCCAGACCTTCTTGCAGGTGGGGCGTCCCGAGTTGCTCGACCAGCTCAACTTCAACGACCGCGTGCTCACGCCGCTCTACGTCGGTTACGTGCAGATGATCTTCCTGTTCGTGCTGCCCTTGCTGACCATGCGCCTCGTCGCCGAGGAGAGGCGCACGCACACCATGGAGCTGTTGCTGTCGACCCCGGTGCAGCCCTGGCAGATCGTGCTGGGCAAGTACCTGGCCGCGCTGACCCTGGTGCTGGTGCTGTGCAGCATCTGCCTGGTCTACCCGCTGCTCCTTCAGCTCTTCGGTCGCGGCGTCGGCGAGGCCGGGCCGCTGGATTGGGGCTCGGTGTGGCTCGGGTGGCTGGGCCTGGTGCTGGTGGGCGCGACCTGTGCAGCGGTGGGCCTGTTCACGTCATCCGTCACCGAGAGCCAGATCGTCGCCGCGGTGCTGGGGATGATGCTGCTGCTGTTCTTCTGGGTGCTGCGCGGTGTGGGCGCTGGTCTCGACGGCGCCACGGGAGCGGCGCTGCATCAGGTCTCGCTCCTGACTCATATCGAGTCGTACGCCCGGGGGGCTGTTCTCGGTCCCGGACCTTGTCTATTTTGCCAGCTTCATCTTCCTGTTCCTCTTTCTCTCCCATCGCTCCGTCGAGGGACTGCGGTGGAGCTGATGCGGGAGCGCCCGTCGATGGAGGGCCGCGCAGCCCTCCCGGGTCCAGGATGAGCCTCGCCAGCACCCCCTGCGGGCCCTGGCGACCCCTGGACCTGCCCTCGGGTGGGTGTCGGGTGCGGACCGTCGTGGTCCCCTGGGTGCGCGCGGAAATCTTCGGGGTTCAGTGATGCGCATTGCCTCGGTTCTCCTCGGTGTCGTCGGCGGCGTGGTCCTGCTGTCCTGCCTGCTGACGATCTTCCTGTTCCCTCCGGACTCCATGTTGTTGTGGGGCAAGGTGACCGTCGGCACTCTGATGCTGGTGGCAGCCCTGGTGCTGGACCGGGGTGCGCTGCGCCGGCTCGCCCTGCATCGTGGTACCGCCTTCACCGGCACCACCGTGCTGTACGCCGTGGGGTGGCTGGCGGTCCTGGTGGCGCTCAACGTGCTGGCCCGGGAGCACAAGGTCGAGGTCGACCTGACCCGTGACCGCGTCTACACGCTCTCCGAGCAGACCCAGAAGCTGCTGCGTGAGCTCGACAGCGACGTCGAGATCCTCGCCTTCTTCGGCAGCTCGGAACCTGAAACCCAGGTCCTCGAACACATGATCGGGCGCTACCGGTTGCTGAACTCGCACCTGCACTTCGAGCGGGTCGATCCAGCGCTGCGTCCAGATCTCGTCGAGACCTACAAGATCACCGAGGAGAGCCCGCGGGTGCTGGTGCGTTCGGGCGCACACGAGGCCCGGTTCCGGGAGCTGAACGAGCAGGGATTGACCAATGCCCTGCTGCAGGTGACCCAGACCGCGCAGCGACGGGTGTACTTTTTACTGGGTCACGGGGAGGCCAGCATCGACGATCAGGAGGAGAGCGGCCTGCACGCCACGGCCGAGGACCTGCGCGCCGAGGGCATCGAGGTGCTGTCGCTGAATCTGATCGAACTCTCCGCGGTGCCGGATGACGCCACCGCCATCGTGGTGGCCGGTCCACGGTCGTCTCTGCTGGCCCCCGAGCTCGAGGTCCTGAGCACCTATCTTGGCCGTGGCGGTAAGCTGTTGCTCCTGCTCGAGCCCAGCACCGACCCCGGGCTGCGGGAGTGGTTGCGGCGCTACCACCTAGGTTACCGCGATGACACGGTGCTCGACAGCAGCCCGTATGGAGAGCTGTTCGGGATAGGGCCTGACGCGGCCATCGTCTACTCCTATGCTGATCACCCGCTGGTGCGGGGCTTCCAGAACAACATGTCCGTTTTTTCGGGTGCACGCTCCGTGCAGACGATCGACGAGGGGGAGGGGGTGGACCCGGCGGTGAACGCCCGGGTGCTTTTCGCGTCCTCTGCCAGGTCGTGGGGCGAGACCGATCTTCTCGCCGGGGACTGGACCTGGAACGAAGGCGAGGCCCGGGGGCCGGTGCCCCTCGCCGCGGTGGCTACCCGGAACACCAGCACCGTGGACGCCGAGCGCAAGCTGTCCGACGAGATGCGCCTGCTGCTGGTCGGTGACGCCAGCTTCATCGACAACAAGTTCAGGAGCCTGCAGATCAACCGCGACCTGTTCCTGAGCATGGTGGCCTGGTTGACAGAGCAGGAGAACCACGTGGCCATCCGACCGCGACAGCGTGGAGCGTCGCGCATCGTGCTCGGGCCAGAACAGGAAGGCTTGATCGCCTTCTTTGCCCTGGATGGGCTGCCCGTCGCTGTGCTGGCCTCGGGTCTCGCCATCTGGCTGGTGCGCCGCCGCCGCTGAGGTTGCACGTGAAGCAGGCGCAAAGATCCGCGCTCACGGCTCTGCTCGTCCTTGCTGCAGGGGCCTTCCTGGTGGCGCTGGCCATCCATGTGCGGACGACGCGGGAGGGGCAGGAGCGAGAAGCCGAAAGCGCCCGCCGACCTCTCGACATCGACGTCGACGATATCGAGGAGATGCACCTGCGGCGTGGGGACAGCACCCTCTCGCTACGGCGCGATGCCGAGTCCTGGTTCGTGACCTCCCCGGTTCAGGACCAGGCCGATGCACTCGTCGTGGCGCGTCTGCTGCAGGGCCTGGAGATGCTGCGCGCTGCGCGTCGCTTCGAGGCCGGTGCGATGCCAGACCCTTCTCAGGTCGGGCTGCAGCCGCCACAGATCGAGCTCGAACTCCGAGCTGGTGAACGACGCGCCGTGATCCAGGTCGGCTCGGTCAACAGCTTCAACAGGCAGGTCTACGTGCGTGCGGGCTCCGATGCGGCTTCGGCAGCGATGTTCATGACCGGAGCCAGCTTTCGCGGAGACCTGATGCAGGACCTGTTTGCGCTGCGGGACAAGAGACTGGCCCGCTGCCGGGCTCTCGATGTCACACGCCTCGTCGTGGTACCCGCCGCATCGCTGCGGGCACAGGCATACCAGCTCGAGCAGGAGGCCGCTGGGCACTGGGTGCTTCGCTTGCCTCCCGGCGTCGAGGTGGATCAGGACCTTGCCGCCAGGCTGCGCGACCAGCTGTGCGCGACGCGGTACCTGCGCGTGGTCGAGGAGAAGGCGTCAGAACTCACGCGCTACCAGCTGGAGCCTCCCCTGGTCGCGATCTCGCTGCGCGAGGGAGAGACAGAGCGACAGCTACGCCTGGGTTCCGTGATCGAGGGCGAGCCCGACAAGCGCTACGCCCTGCGCGCGGGTGACGACAACGTGGTGGTGGCGGTGGACGCGTCGCTGCTGCTTCGGCTGACCCCGACCCTGACCGAGCTGCGCGACAAGCGGGTTCTCCCGCTTGACCCGGCGACGGTGGAACGCCTCAAATTCCCGCTCGACGACGGCCGCCTGGTGGTGGTGGAGCGGCAGCGCGCGGATGGTGGTTCCGACACCTGGGCCGTGCTGGCACCACGCGCATGTCAGGCCGATACCGGTCGCGTGGCTGTCTTCTTGCGAACGCTGACGCGTCTCGAGGGCGTGCGCGAGGAGGACGTGCAAGGCTCGGATGGCCCGAGCGCGGAGCAACTCCGGCGGCATGGCCTGGATGCGCCGGTGCATGCGATCAGCCTGTTCAACGCCGAGGACGTCGAGCTGGCCACCCTGCTGGTGGGACCCGAGCGCGGATCGGAGCGCATGGTCTGGCGTCGCGGCGCGAACCGGTTGCAGGCCATCGCGGGTCGCGCCCTCGATGCCTGGCCGCGGCTGCTCGACGACTTGCTGGAGGAAGCCGGGGACGCTGGCCGTTTCCCCTGAGCGGCAGGCTGGTGCCGGTCGTCCCTGTCCTGGCAGTTTTTCCGGCCCCAAAAAACAAAACGGCCGGCACAAGGCCGACCGTCCTGTCAGGCTACAAAGCCCAGCTACTTCTTCTTGGCCACTTTCTTCTTGGCGGGCTTCTTGGCAGCCTTCTTCTTGGCCGGCTTCTTCGCCGCCTTCTTTGCTGCCTTCTTTGCCACCTTCTTCTTGGCCACCTTCTTCGCTGGCTTCTTCGCGGCCTTCTTCGCAGTCTTCCTCGTAGCCATCTGTGTCCTCCGCTGCGAATGAAAGAGATGAGTAAATTTTAAGAGGGTCGCGGATCCTGTCAACAAAATTCGCGCGACCTTCTTCACATGGTTCCAGGTGAACAAGCCGTCGCGAGGTCCTGGAGTACGAAAATCGAACTTCTGGAAGAGCCCGTAAAAAACGCACGATGATCTCGTTTTCTCGACGACAGACAAGAAAACATCAGCGGGCGGACAGGCGGAGGTTTCGCCGCCCTTGCTGCCTCCGTGCAAGCTGCTAAGGTGGCTCGTATGTGGCGGACGATTTCCTTCGCTCTTGCGGTGCTGATGAGCGGCTTGTTGCATGCACAGGTCGATCAGGTGCTCGCGCGTCGCAGGCCGATTGCCTATCAGGCCGACCGTTGCCGGTACGAGGCGCGCGGTCGGCGAGCTCTGTGCAGCGGTCAGGTCGTCGTCACGCGCGACGATCTGCGCATCCGCTGCCAGGAACTCGAGGCCGAGATCGACGCCCGCGGGCGCATCGTGCGCCTGGCCTGTCGGCGCGAGGTGGAGATCGTGACCTCTGACCGCGTGGCCCGAAGCGGTGAGGCGCACTTCGATGCGAGCAGCGACAAGCTGGTGCTGGATGGCGATGCCCGCGTGGCCCAGGGCAGCAGCCGACTGGCTGGTCAGTCCATCACCATCGATCTCGCCAGCGGAGATATCTCGGTGGAGGGCCGGGTGCGCGGCGTTCTGGGTTCCGACGTGATCCAGCCCGCTCCGCGCTGAGGACAGTCGCAGCCATGACATCTCCGACCTCGCCCCCCACCTGCAGCCTGTGCGCCCGTGGCCTGACCAAGAGCTATCGTCGACGCCGCGTCGTCGATGGGGTCGGGTTCGAGGTGAGCACTGGCGAGGTGGTGGGTCTGCTCGGTCCCAATGGCGCCGGCAAGTCCACGTCGTTCAACATGGTGGCAGGGCTTGTGGTGGCGGACCGGGGCTCGGTGACCCTCGGCGACGTCGATATCACGCGCTACCCCGTGTACAAGCGCGCGCGCCTCGGGCTGGGCTACCTGGCCCAGGAGCCCTCGATCTTCCGCCGACTCAGCGTGCGCGAGAACCTGCTCGCGGTGCTCGAGTTCGTCGAACGCGATCGGAAGGAGCGCGAGCGGCGGGCCGATGAGCTCATCCACCAGCTCGATCTGGATACCGTCGCCGGGAGCCAGGGTAGCACCCTCTCCGGGGGCGAGCGCCGCCGCGTCGAGATCGCGCGGACCCTGACCACGCGTCCGACCCACGTGTTGCTGGATGAACCCTTCGCGGGCGTCGACCCCATCGCCGTGGCCGAGATCCAGCGCATCGTGCGCACGCTCCGGGACCAGGGAATCGGTGTCCTGATCACGGATCACAACGTGCGCGAGACCCTGGGAATCTGTGACCGCGCCTACTTGATCGAGCGCGGCTGCATCCTGCTCGAGGGGACGCCTGACAAGATCGTCGGGGATGAGAAGGCCCGGGAGGTGTACCTGGGTCAGGGCTTCCGGCTCTGAGAGCCACTGTCGCGGGCGCTGTCCGCGCGCTCGCCACCACCCCCCTTCTCGATCCGGGTGTCCACCACAGTCTCCCCGGTTCCCTCGTCCTCGGCCTTCGGCTCGGGTGTCGGCGCCCGGTGCTCCGAGCGCAGGGTCTCGACCGCGCGCTTCATGGCAGCTTGCTCCTGTGACGACAGCAGGGACAGGGGTTGCAGCCAGCGCCCCAGCAGGTCCGTGAGCAGGGCATTGATCGCACCCAGCAGCACCGTGCCGAGCACCGCCCAGCCGACGCCGTCGATGGTGAAGCCGGGCACCAGCCACGCCGTCAGGTAAAAGGCGCCCAGGTTGACCGGCAGCAGCAGCAGCAGCCCCAACGTTAGGGGTAGCAGAGCGAACACGACCCACACCAGGCCGCTGGCCATCACGGAGAGCACCAACGAGGCCACCATCAGGGAGCGCAGGGACTCCACCGTGAAGCCTGGCGCGAACTGGCCAAGGATGGCGATGACGGCGAAATTGGCGACGACACGGGTGACGATCTGGGCGCCTGTCATCGGTCACTGCTTTCCGCGGAGCGCACGTCGTGGCGACAACCCGTGCCACGGCTGCGCAGCATCGGCGCCCGAGGCCGGTCCGGTTCAATCACCCAGGTGCAGGACCAACATCGAGCAGGTCATGAAAATGAGGATGCCTGTGATGTCGTTGCTGGTACTGACGAAGGGGCTCGCTGCGATGGCAGGGTCGATGCCGAGGCGCTTGAGTGCGGCCGGGGCGAGCGTGCCCACCATGGACGCAAAGATCATGGCCACCGTCATCGAGATGCCGACGGCGATGCCTATGACGGAGCTTCCACCCCACAGCGTTGTTCCCGCGACCAGTCCGACCACGGTGCCGCAAGCGAGCCCCATGAGCACACCCACGGCGATCTCCTTGAGCAAGGTGTGCCAGATGTCCTCCATCTCGATGCGTCCCGTGGCGAAGCCGCGGGTGACGATGGTGGAGGACTGGGTGCCGACGTTGCCGGCCATGCCGTTGATGACCGGGATGAAGGCGATGAGTGCGACCGCGTCGGCGAGCATCACGCGAAAAAGCCACAGGAAGTAGCCGGCGATCAGCCCTCCGATCAGGTTGGTGATGAGCCAGGGAAGACGCACGCCCGCGATGCGAAACACACGGTTGCCGTAGACCAGCTCCTCGGCCGAGGTACCGGCCATGCGCAGGGCGTCCTCGTCGGCTTCCTCGTGTGCCACGTCCATGACGTCGTCGTGGACGATGCGGCCCAGCAGCTTGCCCTGGGCGTCGATCACGGCCAGGGACAGCAGGTCGTACTTGCGAAACAGGTTGAGCACCTCTTCCTGGTCCACCTCGGGCCGCACCGAGGCCACCTTGGCCTCCATGATGTCGCCCAGGCGCGTGCCGCGTCGTGACACCACCAGTCGCGCCAGGGGCACATTGCCCAGGTAGATGCCCTGCTCGTCGAGCACGTACACCGAGTGGATGTCCTCGGTCTCTTCTTCCAGCACGTCGCGGATCAGGTTGATGGCCTCGTCGACCGTGGCGCTGACCGGCAGGGCCGCCAGCTCCATCTGCATGATGCCGCCGGCGGAGTCCTCGGGATAGGCCATCAGGGCCCGCACCTCGGCGGCGTCCTCGGCATCCACCTTGGCGATCTCGGCCAGGACCTGGTCGACCTCGTGGGGCTCCAGCTCGCCGATCAGGTCCGCGGCGTCATCGCTCTCGAGCTCGACGGCGAGCTGGGCGATCTCCCTGGGCTTGAGCAGATCGAAGAGGACCTCGCGCGTTGCCTCGTCGAGTTCGGCCACCAGCTCGGCCGCGTCCTCCGCGGGAAGGTTGCTCAGGACCCTGGGCCACAGGGCGTCGTCGATCTCGTCCAGGATCTCGGCCAGGTCTGCGGGGTGCTTGACCAGGTTGAGAAAATCCCGGATGTCCGCATCGCTGCCATTCTTGATCAGCAGCTCGATCTCGTCCGCCTCGCGCTCTTCAGGGGCGCGGCTCTCTGTGGGGTTTTGGGCCATCCGCGGCGAATCCAAGCACCGCGCTCTGGCAAAGGCAATGGGCCCCGGCGCCAGACACGCGTTGAAGAGGGCCCCGCCGCTCTGTTACGCTCCCGAGGGTCCCCCTGTTGCGGGGAAAATGGAGCGGACATGCGATGCATCAGAATAAGTAGTCTTGCCCTGATCCTGTGTGGCGCCCTCGCCTGCAGCGAGGACTTCGGCTTCAACCTGATCCAGAACCCCCAGGTCGACAAGGTCGAACCGGTGGAGGGCCCCACCAAGGGCGGCCAGCGCATCACCATCACCGGCGAGCATTTCATCGAGAACACGCAGATCCTTTTCGACGACAAACCCTGCCGGGACATCGTCATCAAGAGTGAGACCGTGATCGAGTGCTTGACCCCCGTGCACGACGCCGGCGCGGCCGTGGTCAAGGCCAAGCACGAGAGTTCAGGGGAGGGTGACCGTACGGCCACCTACACCTTCATCCCGCCCCCCGAGTTCAGCCTGCACCCTGGCGATCAGGTGGGCTTCAACGTGGTCAACCTCAACTACTGCCCGTCGGACTTCTGCACGCCCGACAACGAGCAAGAGGTCGCCTGGCGCTCGCTGTGGATCATCCAGGAAGACGGCGTGGCCCTTTCCGAGACCACGGGGCAGTGGGAGGTCCGGGCCAGCTACTTCCATCAGGTCATCGAGGGCGCCAGCGATCCTGCGGCTGTCGCCACCACCTGGCTCTCTGCCTACGGGCCCTATGACCAGGCTGCGGACTACGTCGACGAGGGCGTGGGCACCTACACCACCTCGGTCCCGCCCGTCCCGGACCTGGGCGGCGGCGCGGTGTCCTTTCCCTTCTTCGACATGACCAACTTCGATGTCGCCGAGCTGACCTTTCGCAACGCCGTCAAGGCCCTCGACAGCGAGGCGGCCTTCGAGAGCCAGCCGGCGTCGCGACGGCTCGAGGCGTACTACGTCGACAGCGGCACGCCGCGGCTGGCACACCACGTGCTCATCGTCTTTCACTCGGTGGGCATCGTGTGCATGATGACCGAGGAGATCGCCGAGGCCAGCAGCAGTCCGTCCCGCAGCCAGGGCGACTTCACCGGCGTGCTCATCACACCCAAGTCCAACCTGGCCTTCCCCTGGGTGCAGCGCGTGGCGGGGCAGAAGAAGTTCTGCAACTGTGCGTCGGACACCGGCTGCGAGTGAGACCCCGCGCCACCATGAGGTTGTTGCCTTGACCACACCGCTGTCTGCCGTGTTTTTTGATCTCGACGGCACGCTCATCGACACCCGCGGCGACCTGCACGACTGTGTCAACGCCTTGCGCGCGAGCTACGGAATGTCACCGCTCACCGTGAATCGCACGGTCGAGGCCGTGGGGCACGGCATCGAGCACCTGGTCTCGGGTGTGCTCAGCACCACGGACAGCGCCGAGATCGCCGAGGCTGTCGAGCGCTTCCGGGAACACTACCTGGCCCACTGCACGGACAAGACCGAGCCCTATCCGGGGGTGGGCGAGCTCCTCAAGGCCCTGCACGAGCGCGCGATCAAGGTGGCGGTGGTCACCAACAAACCTCAGCACCACGCCGAGCGCATCCTCGAGGCGCTGCAGCTGCCGACCGATCTGGTGGTCGGTGCCTCTCCTGAACGTCTCCCCAAGCCCGACCCGGCCATGCTGCTGGAGGCCGCACGCCGGCTCGAGGCGGACCTGCATCGCAGCATCTACGTCGGTGACATGGAACTCGATCTCGAGGCAGCCCGGGCCTGCGACTGCGCCTTCGTGGGTGTCGATTTTGGCTTTACCAGCGAGTCGTCGCTGCCTCACCGCACGGCCGTGTGCGTCGACACCGTTGAAGCGCTGCAGCGTGCGCTGCTCGAGCGCGCCTGACCGCCCGCATCGATCCCGCACCGCGGCTCGCGACTCCCCCCCTCAGGCTGCCCGGGCAGGCCCCAGCAGGTAGTCGCCGGCCATGCTGCCGTCGCTGAAGAGGTTGAAGCAGCGCAGCGTGGTGGTCTCGAAGCGCCAGTCCGTCACCTCCATTCCGTCGAGGTCATAGACCGGGTTGGCGGCGAAGGTGTGATGAGGTGTGCGTTGTGGGAGCAAGGTGTCGGGCAGGGGCATGCCGAGACAGCGCCTCAGCACGGCCCGGCGCACGCCGAGCTGCTGCAATCCTGCCAGAAGACGTGGGATCTCGTCGAGATTGCGGTGCGTGACCAGGACCGAAACCTTGATTGGGATGCGGCTTGCGAGGAGCAGGTCTCCGAGATCGAACAGGCGCCCACCCCCGGTCATGGCACGGTAGGTGTCGAACTCGAGCGAAGGCACGGACACGGCGGCGCGGTCGTAGAGGTGGAACAGGGCGAGGTGAGACAGCGCGAGCTGACCATTGGTGTGCAGCGATAGACGAACCCCGGGGATGCGACGGCGCAGCGTGTGGACCAGGGCTTCCTGGTGTCTGTAGAGCATGGGATCCGTGTTGCTGCCGGTCAGGGACAGCTCGCGGACGCCCTCGCGCACCAGCACCGCGCAGAAGGCGGCCAGGTTGCGCGGTGGAAACAGGCCGAGGTTGTCAGGCCGTCGAGGGCCTAGCTGGCGACCGATGCAGTCGGGACAGCGCAGGTTGCAGCGCCCACTGAACAGGATGTTGGCGAAGGCGGGTTCCTGGCGTGGGCAATCACTGGCTGGCTCCCTCGCGGTCATCATCCCCGTCTCCTCTCGCCCGTCTGGCGGACTCCACCGAGCTGTTTCCTGCCCATCGCAGGGTGTCCTCACCTCACAGGGACAGCAGGTGCTGCTGGACCTGCGCCGAGTAGAACAGGGCGATCACGCCATTGAAGTGCTGCGCGCCATGCTCGGTGAGCGCCAGGCAGTCACCCCGGCTCTCCATCAGCCCGCGTTCCTGCACGAAGCCCAGGACCGCCGGAAAGGCCTGCTCCAGGGTCTGGCCGAAGCGCGCCGCAAAGGACGGGCGATGGATCTCACCAAAGTAGAAGGCCACCGAGACCATCTTGGCCATGGCCTCGCTGCGTGGCAGCCAGTACAGATCCTGGATGGGCAGTCGCCGCGCGTCGACGGCGTCGAGGTAGCCGTCGAGCCGCTTGCTGGCCGCACCCAGGTTGTAGCCCAGCGCGTTGTTGGTAAAAGTCTGCGCGCCCAGGCCCAGGCCCAGGTAGGGGCCACCGTGGACCACGCGCTCGGTGAGGTAGGCGCTGGTGCCTGGGTCGCCGGCCACGCGGCTGAAGCCGTTCTTGCCCGGGTTGGCGTGGTAGCCGTGCTCGGCGAGCAGGGCCCGCGCTGCGAGGTACATCGCCATCACGCGCTCGAGGGGGATGTCCGAGGCCTCACCGCGCACCTTGGTGCCCTTGTAGCGCATGCGGTACAGGGTGATGACCTCGGGATCCAGGGCCAGGGTGTGGCGCAGGGTGGCCAGCACGTCCTCGACCGTCTGCTTGGCGAAGCCGTACATGACATCGATGTTGAAGCTCTCGAAGCCGGCGGTGCGGATGTTGTCGACGGCCCGGCGGTTGAAGGTCACGTCGTTGAGGTCCCGGCCGTACTCGCGCAGCAGCCGCGGGTTGGCCATCTGCAGGCCCATGGAGATGCGGTGGATGCCGGCGATCTTGAAGGCGCGCAGGGTGTCGGGGCACAGGGCCGCGATCTTGGGCGTGGTCTCGATGCTGATGCCGTATCCCTCGCCGAGGCGAAAGCCCCCGTGCACGCGCTCGACCAGGGTCGCGATGTGCCGCGGTTGTACCAGCGAGGGCGTGCCCCCGCCGATGTCGAAGCCAGCCAGGGTGTGCTGGCCGCGGCCGAGCAGGTCCAGGTACAGGTCCAGCTCGCGCAGCAACGCCGCCATGTAGCGCTCCTCGTCCTGGGGCACGTGCCTGTCCAGCACCGTGTATTCGCAGAAGCTGCAGCGGCGCTCGCAGAAGGGCACGTGGGCGTACAGGCTCATGCTCGGGCTCGCCTCCAGGGCTTGGCGCAGGATGGGTGCGTACTGGTCCTCGTCCACCCGGTGCTGCCAGATCGTTGTGCGGTGGGCGATGGGGTAGGCGGTGTTGGCCAGGTGGTGCTGACGCAGGCCCGCCTCGAACACCTCCTCGGGCAGTGGCCGGACCACCGCGTCCTCGGCCCGCCACGGCAGCACGCTGGCCGGGCGTACGGCGCTGTCCTGGCACCCCGGCGAACCGCTCTCGCTTTGCAGCGTGTTCCGGCTGTCGCTGGCGTGTTCGCTCTTCATGGTGTCCTCCTTCATTGGTTACAATATAACCAAACAAGAAAGAGCTGTCAACAGGAACTGCTCAAGAGGTAAATAGTGCTTGATTTTCGATTCATTGGCGCTAGTTTGGTTCAGAAGAAATCAAAGGAGAGATGGTGGTAAAGCGATCTCTCGAACGACCCATCCTGGCGGTGGACGTGGTGCTGCTGGCCCTGCGTGAGAGGGTGCTGTGCGTGCGCCTGCAGCGGCGCCAGGCCGAGCCCTTCACGGGAGCCTGGGCGCTGCCGGGAGTGGCGGTTCGCGTCGACGAGACCCTCAAGGATGCGGCGCGCCGCGCTCTAGCCGAACGCGGAGAGCTGGCCCCCGAGGCGCTGGGCCGGGTTCACCTCGAGCAGCTGAGCACCTTTGACGCCCTGTTTCGCGACCCCCGGGGGCGCACGGTCAGCGTCGCCTTCCTGGGTCTGACCCGGGACGGGAACGAGGATGGTGTCGGAGCCCGCTGGCGAGCGGTCGAGGCGCGTGGCACGGGGAGGCTTCCCTTCGACCATGACGCGATCCTCACCGCAGCCCTGGATCGGCTGCGCGGCAAGCTGCGCTACACCAACATCGCGCGCCAGCTCCTTGATGAGCCTTTCGGTTCCGAGGCCTTGCGCGCCGTGTACCAAGGCGTGCTGGGGCGGGCGCTCAATCGCTCCAATTTTCGCGAGAAGCTGGTGCGCATCGGCCTCATCGAACGCGTTGGTTTGTCGGAAGGGGCTTCGGGTGCACGCGGTGGGCGGCCCGCGCACCTGTATCGCTTCACCCGCCGTGGCGTCGAGGCCGAGGACAGGGATTTCGTTTGACGCTACGCGTTGCCCGACCGCTTCGTGTCGGTTAACGTGCGCCGCCGTCACGTGAATGGCACGGAGGATCAGCTGTGAGCGACACCGCACAGGACCAGGACGTTCGTCAGGGCCAGCTCGAGCGCCTGCGCAGCACCCATGCCCAGGCCGAGGCGGGGGGTGGCCAGGACCGCATCCGTAAACAGCACGAGGTCGGCAAGCTGACCGCGCGGGAGCGCATCGACCTCCTGCTTGACGCCAAGAGCTTCGTCGAGCTCGACAAGTTCAAGACCCATCGCTGCACCGACTTCGGCATGCAGGACAAGAAGATCTTTGGCGACGGAGTCGTCACCGGGCACGGCCTGGTCGACGGACGGCGCGTGTTCGTCTTCGCCCAGGACTTCACCGTCTTTGGTGGCTCGCTGTCCGGCGCCTTTGCCGAGAAGATCTGCAAGGTGATGGACCTGGCCATGAAGGTTGGCGCCCCGGTCATCGGCCTCAACGACTCGGGCGGTGCGCGCATCCAGGAGGGCGTGGTCAGCCTCGGAGGGTACGCCGACATCTTCCTGCGCAACACCCGGGCTTCGGGCGTGGTGCCGCAAATCTCGGGTGTGTTCGGACCCTGTGCCGGAGGCGCGGTGTACAGCCCCGCCATCACCGACTTCATCGTGATGGTCAAGGACACCAGCTACATGTTCATCACCGGTCCCGACGTCATCAAGACCGTGACCCACGAGGAAGTGAGCAAGGAAGCGCTGGGTGGCGCCATGACCCACAACACCAAGAGCGGTGTCGCCCACTTTGCTGCGGAGGGCGAGGCCCAGGCCATCAAAGTGATCCGCGAGCTGCTGAGCTACTTGCCCCTGAACAACAGCGAGGACCCGCCGCGCATCCCCTGCAGCGACCCCGTGGACAGGCGCGACGACAGTCTCAAGACCGCGGTGCCCACCAACCCCAACAAGCCCTACGACATCCGCACCGTGGTCAAGGCCGCGCTCGACGAGCACCTGTTCTTCGAGGTGCACGAGCACTTCGCCAAGAACATCGTGGTCGGCTTCGGCCGCCTGCAGGGCCGCAGCGTCGGCGTGGTGGCCAACAACCCGGGCTTCCTGGCCGGCTGCCTGGACATCGATGCCAGCGTCAAGGGTGCGCGCTTCGTCCGTTTCTGCGACGCCTTCAACATCCCTCTCATCACTTTCGTCGACGTTCCCGGCTTCTTGCCCGGCACAGATCAGGAGTATGGCGGCATCATCAAGCATGGCGCCAAGCTGCTGTACGCCTTCGCCGAGGCCACGGTGCCCAAGATCACGGTGATCACGCGCAAGGCCTACGGTGGGGCCTATGACGTCATGGCCTCGAAGCACATCCTGGCCGACGTCAATCTGGCCTTCCCCACGTCCGAGATCGCAGTCATGGGCCCGGACGGCGCGGTCAACATCGTGTTCCGCCGGGAGCTGGATGGCGCCGCCGATGCGGTGGCCGAGAAGGCGCGACTGGTCCAGGACTATCGCGAGACCTTTGCCAATCCTTACAAGGCGGCCGAGCTGGGCTACATCGACGCGGTCATCGAACCACAGGACCTGCGTCCATCGCTGTGCGCGGCCCTCGACATGCTGGCCAACAAGCGCGAGGACCTGCCGCCCAAGAAGCACGGCAACATTCCCCTGTGAGCGACGCCGCCCAGCGCGATCGGTGCCGTCGTCCTCGCGCTGTCGCGATCAGCTGACCCCGGCGCTCAGCACCACGTCCGGAAACAGCTCGCGGTGATCCCTGGTCTCGCGGCTGGCATCCATGGTGGCCACCACCACCTCGTAGGGGATGTCGGGCTCGGCGGCGATGATCAGACGCGTCTCTTCGGGAAAGGCGTCCTTGATCGTGGCCAGGCGCTGGCCCAGGGCTGCCCAGTCGTAGTCGCCGCTCGCCGTCCGCGGCACCGTGGGCTGACGTGGCGAGGGACTGCCCTGTTCCGGTCCCAGCGTGGCGCCGGAACTGGCGAGGGTGAAGCCTCCATCGCTGATGAGCACGGTCAGGCGAAGCTCGGGCGGGGTGGGCTGCGCTGGGCGCGCCTCGCGATCAGGCCCGAGCTGCGGAGCCGAGACATTGATCACCGTGATCTCGACGAAGGCCGCGGTGATCAGGATGGCCGGGATGAGCATGAGCACCAGGTTCATGATGGGGATGAGGTTCAGCTCGCTGTCGGGCTCGGCAGCACGGTGCCGACGCTGGGACGGTCTGGCCATGGCAGTCTCCTTGGCAAGCGGTCTACAACATGGACAGACGAGCAGGCCCTCGGGTTCCCGGGCCGCTCGATCTCCCGCCAGGGCGACGCGGTCATTGAGCAGTGGTGGCCGTGGCTTTCATTCTTTGATAAGCGCTGACGTCGCCATCAGGAGGTCGCCGTGCTGCCCGGCCCCATCGACTGGGAGAACCCACCCTCGACGCGCGTTCGCGCGCGCAACTCGGGCCCGCGCCTGGGTGTGGACGCAGTGGTGTTCGTGGCCTGCAGCACCATCCTGTGGATCCTGGTGGGAGCGCTGGTCGGCACCGATGGGATCAGCGCCAGCGGTGTGCGTCGCTACCTGGTCGAGGGCCTGGGGGGCTCGACCTTCTTGCTATGGGGCGTCACCGCCGTGGTGGCCCTGGCAGCTCTGTATGCTCTCATCGATGCCCTGCGCGCCCTGGCCGAGCAGGGGCGTGCGCAGTCCCGGACAGGAGGCCATTCGTGAAGCAGCCCCAACCCCCCTTTCGCAAGGTGCTCATCGCCAACCGCGGCGAGATCGCGGTGCGGGTCATGCGCAGCTGTCGTGAGCGCGGCGTCAAGACCGTGGCCGTTTACAGCGACGCCGACCGCGCGGCCCTGCACGTGCGCTTTGCCGACGAGGCCTATCACATCGGTCCATCGCCCAGCCGTGACAGCTACCTGGTGGCCGAGCGCATCCTCGACGTGGCCAAGAAAAGCGGTGCCCAGGCGATACACCCGGGCTACGGTTTTCTGTCCGAGAATGCGGGCTTTGCCCAGGCTGTTGCTGACGCCGGGCTGGTGTTCATCGGCCCCCCCCCGGCCGCCATCGAGGCCATTGGCCACAAGACCCGGGCGCGGGAGCTGATGGACAAGGCCAACGTGCCCGTGGTGCCGGGCACCACCAGCCCCATTGCCGACGTGGCAGAAGCTCTGAAGATCGCCCGGGACATAGGCTTCCCGGTGATGCTCAAGGCAGCAGCAGGTGGCGGCGGCAAGGGCATGCGCCGCATTGACAAGGAAGAGAAGTTCAACAAGGCCTTCGAGGCGGCCAGCCGTGAGGCCGTCAGCTCCTTTGGCGACGGAGCGGTCTACCTCGAGAAGTTCCTCGAGAAGCCGCGCCACGTCGAGATCCAGATCTTTGCCGATGGCCACGGCAACGCGGTGCACCTGTTCGAGCGCGAGTGCTCGGTGCAGCGTCGGCACCAGAAGATCATCGAGGAGTCGCCCTCGTGCGTGGTCGACCCGGAGATGCGCCGGCGCATGGGTGAGGTGGCGGTGCAGGCGGCCCGGGCCGTGGGCTACGTCAACGCAGGGACGGTCGAGTTCCTGGTCGACGCGCACCGACACTTCTACTTTCTCGAGATGAACACCCGGCTGCAAGTCGAGCATCCGGTGACCGAGTGGATCACCGGCCTCGACCTGGTCAGCCTGCAGCTCGACGTGGCAGCGGGACTGCCCCTGCCCCTGGAACAGATCCCGACCGCGCCGCGGGGACACGCCATCGAGGCCCGCATCTACGCCGAGGACCCCTATCGCCAGTTCTTGCCGCAGCCGGGTCGTATCGACCACCTGCGGGTGCCCACGGGCCCCTTCGTTCGCGACGACAGCGGTGTGTACCCGGGCAGCGAGGTCACGCCTTTCTACGACCCCATGATCGCCAAGCTCAGCGTGTGGGGCACCACCCGCGACCAGGCCATCGCGCGCCTGGACAGGGCTCTCGAGGAATACACGGTCAAGGGTCTGACCACCAACATCGCCTTCTTGCGCCAGGTGCTGGCCAATGAGGTTTTTCGCAGCGGCGAGTACGACACCGGCCTCATCGAACAGCACATGGACCTGATCCGCCCTTCTGTCGACGAGGCGAAACGCGACGTGGCCCTGCTGGCCGCGGCACTGTTCGCGCACAACGAGGCCGCGCGCGTGGCGTTGCCGCAGGCGGCGCAGAGCAGCGGTCGCAGCACCTGGCGCCGCGTGACCGCCATGCACCGCAACACGAGATGGTGAACACATGACAGCGACGACCTACTACGTCTCCGCTCTGGGCGAGGAGCACGCCATCGCCCTCACGCCCCAGGATGACGGCAGCTACGTGATGACCCTGGATGGCCGCGAGCGCCGCATCGATGCCCGCGCCGTGTCCGGCGATCTGCTGTCCATGCTCATCGACGGCGTCAGCTACGACGTGGACCTCGAGCGAGGCAAGCCAAGAGGCGCCGATGATCTCGCCACCCACGTCAACGTGCGCGTGCACGGCGCGGTGGTGGCGGCCGAGGTGCTCGACGCCCGTCGCCATGGCCTGCGCGAGCTGGCCGGACAGAGCCAGAGCAAGGGTGGTCGGCAGGAGGTGTGCGCGCCCATGCCGGGCAAGGTGGTCAAGATCCTCGTCGACAAGGGTGCGACAGTGAAGGCCGGCCAGGGGCTCATCGTGGTCGAGGCCATGAAGATGGAAAACGAGATCCTGAGCTCTGGCGACGGCACGGTCATCGAGGTGCGCGCGCAGGCCGGCGTGGCCGTGGAGAGTGGCGCGGTGCTGGTGGTCGTGGAGTAACGCGCGCTCAGGTTCCCCCACCGAGGCAGGCGAGGTCCCAGCGTCCGGGATCCTCGACGACGGCGCCACCACCATCCTGTATCCAGACGAACACGCTGCGAGGTCCGGGGGTGGTGTCGCCGAACACGTGGCTGGTCGATCTCGAGGCGGACCACCCGGGATCGAGTGTGGTCGGTGGGGGCCATGCCGTCTCGTTGACCAGCCAGCTTGCGGCCCCCTCGTCCCAGTCCACGGCCAGGTCCACGGTGTCGCCCGAGAATTCCAGCTCGCTGCCCGTGCTCGGGTCTGCGGCAAAGACCCGCGGGCCGCCGTGGTGCCGGAACTCGAACACCCCGTCGGTCTCGACCCAGGGATCGCCATGCTGGGTGTAGCCGCCCACCAGCACCACGCTGCGTCGCACCGGATCGCGGATCAGGCCGAACATGCCCCGGTCGGCCAGGTTGGCGGCGTCGGAGCGCAGGCGCTGGCCCGTGTCCAGGTCGAGCAGAAAGGTGCGCTGGGTCTGACCAGCGGTCGGCCCGATGTAGCTTCCGTACTGGACGATGTGGCCGCTGGCGTCATCGCGGGCAGCGGACACATCCTGGAAGTCGCTCACCCCGGTCACGGCGACGTGCGGGCTGGTGGTGACCGCCGCGGCATCGAAGTCGAACAGGGCGCTTCTCGTCGAGAACAGAGGGCCGGTGGCGCCCAGGGCCGGTAACAGGCTCCCCCTGCCCTGGGTGTAGCCCGTGAAGGCCGAGACCTGCGTCCAGGTGGCGGTGGCCAGGTCGAAGGCCATGGGATCGTGCACGCTGTCCGCGGTCCAGATGTAGTAACGGCCCACGATCCATCGATCTCCCGCGGCGTCGTGCAGGCTGGGTGCGAAGGTCCGCTTGGGTGCGGATCCCGTCGTGGTCACCCGGGTCCAGTCCAGGGTGGCCAGGTCCAGGGCCCAGGTGTCCTGCGGGTACTGCTGGGTCCCCGGGTTGTAGAACCCTCCCGTGACGACGAGCCTGTCCCGGGCCTCGTCGTAAAGGGCCATGGCGCCGCCGCGGCCGTGGGGCACGGTGTCGGTGGCCGCCGGCAGCAGCATCCAGGTGTTGGCGACGGAGTCGTAGGCGTGCACACCGCTTTGGTAGTTGCTGCTGTAAAAGCCGCCATACAGGAGCAGCTGACCACGGCTGCTGTCGTAGGCCAGGGCCGAGCTGTAGCCGACCCGCGTGGGGAGCTTGGCCAGGGCATGCCAGCGCGCCGCCGTGCGCTGGAAGAAGAAGTGCGTCTGCACCCAGTCCGAGGTGTTGGGCGGCGTCCAGGCGTCCTGGCCTCGGATGCAGACGGTGTACAGGCGACCCGGCGTCAGGACGTCCGGATCAAAAAGGGAACTGTCGCCGGTCAGGCCATCCACGCTGAAGAGATCACCTGTGCAGTCGCCGTCGGCGGACGAGATGCGAAGATCGACCGTCACGGGCAGGGACAGATCGTTGGCGGTCCAGGTGACCTGTGGCAACGCTGCCGAGACCACCGCGTCTTTGGTGGCGATGCCGAAGCCCATTCCGGGTGGTGACACATCGCGGTAGAACACGGTGGCCTGTCCGGCCTGGGACAGCTGACCGGCGGCATCCATCACCCAGGTGTACAGCGTCACGTCGCCGGGAGGCACCTGCAGGAAGATGTTCTGCACGGGAGCCAGGGTCGGGGGGAATACCTGTGGATCGGGCGGCGCGGGGTTGGTGCTGACGAAAAAGCCCTCGATTCCCTCGAGGGGTGCCTCGAGGGCCACGCTGACCTGACCGGTCTCGCTCAGCCCCGGCTGCAGTTGGCCGAGAGCGTCGACACCGTAGACCGTGACCTCGGGCGCTGGGGGTGGATCAGGCAGGTACCAGATCGATGCCACGCCGGGCACGGGGCCCACGCCGCCATTGGCGTAGCGCAACCACAGGCTCCGTCGCTTGAGTCCGGCGGCACCCTGGAGAGTGGTCGAGGTGGGCGGCGTCGGTGACCAGCGCGAGTCTGTTGGTTCCGGCCGGAGCTCGTCGTTGCTCAACAGCCAGGCCGTGGCTTCCGCGTCGCCGGACACCCTGACCATCACCTCGAGAACGGGGGTGCCGTCCGCCGAGCCGCTCGTGGCATCGAGGAGCGTCAGCACCGGCCAGGCGTCGGGCTCGAGGA
Source organism: Pseudomonadota bacterium (assembly GCA_043821645.1). GTDB lineage: Bacteria > Myxococcota > JACRCW01 > JAFGSX01 > JAFGSX01 > JBDRCO01. The sequence goes on from JBDRCO010000087.1 coordinate 78,847, forward strand.
CCAGGCCGGCGGTGCCTCCCTCGACGTCATCGCCGGCGGCGGTCCAGTAGGCGGCGCGCGGGGCCTGCCACAGGCCGGTGCGCGCGTACGGAGTGTGGAAGGATGTTCTGCTGGACGGTTGCCAGGCATCCCATTGCACGTTGAGGGGGTTCCAGGTCCGGAACTCGCCCATGTGGCCACCGATGAGAAGCGGGACATCGAGGGCCGGGAACGCGTGAATCACGCTGTTCCCTGGCGTGCTGGCACCGGTGGCGACCCAGCGCTCCTGGGCGGCGTCGTAAAGTGCCGTCGAAGGCACCCATTTGTCGTCGAGGCCCAGATGCAGGTAGCTGCTCGACCCGGTGATGCGATGCAGGACCTCCGTGATGCCGATGGCCGCGAGCGTGCTGTCCACACCGAGTCCGTGCAGCAGCGCAGGCGAAACCGATCGCTCCAGCGCCAGCATCCGGGTCTCCCGGGGCTGCAGCGTCGAGCGCGCCACCAGCACGCGATCGGCCTCCGGGTCCGAAGCCAGTGTCGAGCCGCTGCTTCCGTCGTTCGTCGCACCGCCATCGGTGGGCTGCCCAGCGTCGAAACCTGTGCTCTGCGTCGGGAGCGGGTTCCAGGTCCGATTGCCGGGGTCCACGATGGCGAGGTAACGGACCTCAGTCCCCTCGCCAGTCACGCCGCCGGAGCCTGATATGAGAGCCGCGACCACGTCGCCATGCACGGGATCGACGGCCAGATCCTCGACGGAGGCCTGCTGGATACTCGCCTCGGACCCCGTAGTGCGACGCAGGCTCCAGCGCTCGCTGTGGAGGTCGAAGATCCAGTGGTAGCCCAGGTCATGGCGACCCCAGCTGTCCGCGCCGTAGGGGATCACCAGCGCGGCCGCGACGGTGTCACCGAACAGGGCAAAGCGTGAGGAATAGCCCACCGCAGGACTCGGGCGACCCACGCGCAGGCGCTGGCGCAGCCCGCGCACCGGCAGGCGCGAGGGTGTGCTCCAGTCCGAGGTCGGGTGCACGCCGTCGCTGGCGCGCACACACCAGAACACCGTGTTGCCCAGGCCCAGGCCCGCGTCGATGCCCACCTGTGTCCAGGTCTCGCCGAGGCTGTTCACCAGGAGCACGTCGCCGCTGCAATCGGGACCCGAGGACAGGGCGAGCTCGAAGTTCGCGGGCGCCGAGCCCGAGCCTGCCCAGCTCCAGCGCAGGGTGGGTGTGGTCGTGCTCACGGGCCAGCTGTCCGGGGGATCCAGCGGTGTCGGGGCATCGAGCGGTGCCAGCGTGCACACACCGGGGTCTGCCTCGACATGATCCGGACAGCACCCGCTGGCCACACACAGGCCGCAGCCGTCGTCATGAAAACTCTGGGCGCAGGTTCCGACTGGAACGCAGGTATCGCCCCCGCCGTCGTGGAAGCCGGCGATGCAGGCTCCGTCGGGCAGACAGGATCCATCGCCGCCGTCGTGGTAGCCGGCGACGCAGGTGCCCTCGGGCATGCAGGCTCCGTCGCCGCCGTCGTGGTAGCTCGCGATGCAGGTTCCGTCGGGCAGGCAGGAGTTGTCGCCACCGTCATGGTAGCCGGCGATGCAGGTTCCGTCGGGCAGGCAGGCGCCATCGCCGCCGTCGTGGTATCCGCTGAGGCAGGTTCCATCAGGGAGGCAGCTGCCGTCACCACCGTCGTGGAAGCCCAGGGCGCACGTGCCGACGGGAACACAGGTCCCGTCGCCGCCATCGTGGTGTGTGACCGGACAGCCCGCGTCCTCGACGGTGGCGTCGTTCGCATCGTCTCTCGCGCCGTCGCGGAGGTCCTCGGAAGCGGCGTCCAGGGCGATGACCGCGTCCGCTGCCGCGGCATCTGCTCCATCGAAGGGACCCGTGTCCATCACCTGGCCCGTGTCGTCCAGGCTCTCCAGATCGAGCGGGGTCGTTCGATCGGTGGTTGTCCGGTCCCCGATCGCGGCATCCAGGGTCACCGTCGATGCGTCGAGATGAGGCTGCGTGACCGCGGCGTCCGGCACCTCGGGCACGGGTCTGTGCTGGAAACCGCTGCGTGTGCAGGAGGAGGTGAGGATGGCAGGAATGGTGAGCCACACCAGGTGGCATGAAATCCTACAGCGCATCTACACTCCGTCGAGACATTCATGTTACCACAGAGAAGGTCCAGGAACCCGTGGCCGGGCAGCGTTTGTCGCTCGCGAACCGGCTTGTTTTTTTTCAAAGGCGGACAGCCCGGAGGCTGTCCTGGGAGGGCTGGGCATGACGATACAGGTGGTGAAAAAGGCCGGCGACAAGCTTCTGGCGGATCGGGATGTGCGTGCGTGGCCCATCTGGACCAAGGAGGTCAGCACCTTTCCCTGGACCTACGACGAGGCCGAGACCTGCTACTTTCTCGAGGGCGAGGTGATCGTCACCCCCGACGGGGAAGAGCCTGTGGCCATGGGCCAGGGCGACCTGGTGACTTTTCCCGCGGGCATGCGCTGCACCTGGGAGATCCGGAAGGCGGTGCGCAAGCACTACTGCTTCGGCTGAGCTTCAGCCCCGCGAGGGGCGCGGATCACGCCGCGAAGCGCAGATAGCCGTAGAGCCAGGGATTGATGATCTCGGTCAAGAAGTAGTCAACGATCAGCACGCTCACCGACGAGATGACCACGGCACGGGTCGCGGCAAGGCCGACCCCGCGCGCGCCTCCCGAGGTGACGAAGCCCTTGTAGCAGCTCACCCAGGCAATGATGGCGCCAAAGAAGAAGGCCTTGATCAGGCCCTCGGCGAAGTCAGGCGGGTCCAGCATGTAGTAGGTCTGTTCGAGGTAGATGCCCGGGTCCAGCAGCTCTCGTGTCGTCGACACGAAGAACGAGCCAAAGAAACCCGAGCAATCGAACAGCATGGTCAGGCAGGGCAGCATGAACATGGCGGCGATCACTCGCGGCACAGCCAGGTACTGGGTCGGGCTCACGGCCATAGTGGCCATGGCGTCGATCTGCTCGGTCACCTTCATGGTGCCGATCTCCGTCGCCATGGAGGATCCGGCGCGGCCGGCAACCATGAGCGAGGTGATCACCGGCGCCAGTTCGCGCGCGATCGAGATGGTCGTGGTCGGGCCGACCAGGTCCTCGGCGCCGAACTTGCGAAAGGCAAACAGCGACTGGAAGGCGAACACCATGCCCGTGAAGGTGCCGGCCAGCCCGACGATGAAGGCCGAGCCGAAGCCGATGAAGTCCATCTGTTGCAGCAACAGCTTGAAGCGATAGGGGGGGCGCACGGACCAGTACAGCACCCGGCCGCCAAAGCTGAACAGGCCACCGACCTCGTTGAGCAGGGCCACGAAGGGAGCGCCGATGGCCTCGAACAGGCGCACCAGCCAGCCGCGCGGAGCACCTGTGGCCGCGTCAGCCATCAAAGTGTGTGAAGATCAGGCAGGCGTTGGTGCCGCCGAAGCCGAAGGAGTTGGACAGCGCCGCGCGCACCTTCATCTCACGGGCCGTGTTCGGCACGTAGTCCAGATCGCATTCGGGATCCGGTACCAGCAGGTTGCGGGTCGGATGGACCTTGCCGCTGTGCACCGTCATCACCGAGACCACGGCCTCGACGCCGCCGGCGCCGCCGAGCAGGTGGCCGATCATGCTCTTGGTCGACGAGATCCAGACCTTGTGGGCGTGGCTGCCGAACACGTGCTTGATGGCCTGGGTCTCGAGCAGGTCGTTGAGAGGGGTCGAGGTGCCGTGGGCGTTGATGTAGTCGACGTCGTCAGGGTTCAGGCTGGCCATGGTCAGGGCCTCGCGCATGCAGCGCTGGGCGCCCTCACCCTCGGGGGCCGGTGCGGTGATGTGGTGGGCGTCGGCGGTGGCGCCATAGCCTTTCAGCTCGGCCAGGATGGTCGCGCCGCGCTTGCGAGCGTGCTCCAGCTCCTCGAGCACCAGGATGCCCGAGCCCGTGCCCATGACGAAGCCGTCGCGTTCCTTGTCGAAAGGGCGGCTGGCGTGCTCGGGGTCATCGTTGCGTGTGGACAGCGCACGCATGTTGGCGAAGCCCGCCACGCACAGGCGCACGATGGCGTGCTCGGCACCACCGGTGACCATGACGTCGCAGCGGCCGCGGCGGATGGTTTCGAAGGCCTCGCCGATGCCGTGGGTGCCCGAGGCGCAGGCCGAGGCCGGTGCCCAGTTCGGGCCTCGCAGGTTGTACTTCATCGACACCTGGCCCGGGGCCATGTTGGCGATGAGCGAGGGCACGAAGAAGGGGCTGACCCGGCGCGGTCCCTTTTCCGTGATCAGGTCCTTGGTGATGTCGATCTGCAGGATGCCGCCGATGCCCACGCCGATGATGGAACCCGCGCGATCGGGATCAAAGCCGCCCTGCTCCAGCCCGGCCTGCTTCATGGCCTCGTCGGCGGCGCCCATCACGTACCAGATGAAGGGGTCGTTGCGCCGCGCGTCCTTGGGGTTGGGGAAGAAGGGCTCGGGCGCGAAGTCCTTGACCTCGGCGCCGATGGTGACGGCGATGCCCGTGGTGTCGGTCTGGGTGATCTGGCCGACCCCGTTCTTCCCCTCGAGCATGGCCTGGAACGAAGCGGTGGCGGTATGGGCCAGTGGACTGACCATGCCGACACCTGTGATGACGACGCGACGGGTCATGGCGAGGCTCCATGCGGGTCACTGGATGAGGTGACCGCCTTGAATGCTGGCACTTTACGCCAAGAGGCGCCGGGCTCAAATCGCGAATCGCGATCGGAGCACACGGCGCCTCTGGCTGCGATACCGGGAGTGCGGACAACCGGACCTGCTCAGGCCTGGTGGTCCTTGATGTAGCTCAGAGCGTCCTGGACGGTGCGGATGTTTTCCGCTTCCTCGTCCGGGATCTCCATCTGGAACTCCTCTTCCATCGCCATGACCAGCTCGACGATGTCCAGGCTGTCGGCGCCCAGATCGTCGATGAACTTGGAGTCCGTACGGATCTCGTCCTCTGCCACGCCCAGCTGGTCAGCGATGATGGACTTGACTCGTGCCTCGAGGTTGTTGTCGGACATTCGCGGCTCCTTCGGGTTGACCGGCGACTTCTGAAGGCCGGAGACGGCGTATGCTAATAGACGAGGGCAACGAGGGTCGCAATACAAAATACTGGACGCAGCGCGTCGAAGCGGGCGAGGCGCAGCGTCGGGGTTGTGCTTTGAGGTGGCGGCCGATGTTCAGGGACGCAGGCGAAGGGCTCACCCAGCGGTCTGCGAGCCTGTCCTGGCAGGCGCGGCTGGTTGAGCCCCCCCAACGGGGCCACCGGCGCGCCACAGCACGAAGGCCGCGAGCGCACAGCAGGCCAGGCCGACCCCGTACAGGGCCGCGGGAAGCTCTTGAAAGTCCAGCTCCGTCCGGCCCGCGAGCACTCCCAGGGCGTTGTGCGCCATGTGCCAGACCATGGCCGGAAAGATGGACCCGCTGCGCAGCACCACCGCGCACAGCACCATGCCGATGAAGGCCGTGGGCAGGATGCGGTACAGGCTCAGGTGAAATGCGCCAAAGACCAGACCGACCACGATCACCACGAGGACGGGGTGCAGGCGGCGGCGCAGGCCGTGTAAAAGGAGCCCCCGAAAGGCCATCTCCTCGAACACGCCGGGCAAGAAGGCCACGAAGAGCAGTAGCAGGTACAGCGGGATATCGTCGGGCAGCAGGCTGCGCGTGAAGGACTCGAGCCAGGCCTGGGGAACCGGGAGCAGGCGCTGCAGCAGCTCGAACAGCCCGAGCCCGCTCACAAACACCCCGGGGACCCCGACTCCCACCCCCAGCCACACCGCAGCGCGCGGCCGGCGCAGCGAGAGCACGTCATCCACGTCGAGACGCAGGCGCCACAGTACGAAAAGGGTGCCGCCCGCGAACACGCCCAGCAGGTTGAAGAAGAGCTGTGTCACCAGCGCCGGTGCGCTGCGGGTGTTGAGCGCAAACACCACGATGGCCGCGAACATGGCGCCGAAGATGAGGGGGAGCTGGCGCTCGAGGGCGCTTCGGTCGCTGGGGCCGATGCTTTCACTGCTCGCGGGGAGCAGGCGCTGCTCGTCGTCGAGAGCGCGGCGGGCGGCACGGATGGCCAGGGCAGCGGCCAGGACATTGACGATCACCACCGCCAGCATGGGGATTAGGTCGCGGCGGCCGGACAGGACCTCGCGCACGGCCACCGAGGTCGAGGCCACGGGGACCAGCACGATGGCCGAGCGCAGGTGCACCCCGGGCAGCAGCGAGGCGAGGGCTGGCAGCGATCCCAGCAGCAGCAGGGGCAGGAACAGCAGCTGGGCTTCGCGCACACTGCGGGCGTGGCTCGACAGCAGCAACAAGAGTGCCGAGGCCAGCGCCACCAGGGGCAGCAGGAGCAGCAGCAGCAGCAGCGCATCCCAGGCAGAGAGCGACACCGGGAGTGCCCGTGGAAGCTGGAACAGCTCGAGCTGCAAGCAGACCACCAGATTGACCACCTGTACCGCGGCCACGCCGGCGCCGACCACGGCGATGGCCAGGCCCTTGGCGAGCAGGACGCGCTGCCTGTCCACGCCACTGGTGAGCAGAGTCTCCAGGGTTCCTCGCTCCTTCTCGCCGGCCACGCTGTCCGCGGCGATGATGGCTCCACCGCTGAGCACCAGGAACAGCACCAGCATCACCACGAAGCGGCCTATCCAGGCGCCAGCGCTGTGGCCGCTGCTGGCCAGGTCTACCTCGTCGACACGGCCGAGCTCCCGGGGGGTATCGCCCAGCCCCAGCGTGACCAGGATCTGGTCCCGGCGCGCATGCTGGACCTTGTGCAGGCGGTCGCGCAGACGCCGCACCTGTTCCCGGGCCACGTCGCGGTCGGCGCGGTGGAGCAGGGTCAGGTGAAGACCGGGTTCCTGGGCTGGCCGGGCTGCCGCGACGATGAGTTCGATGTCCCTGTCCTGCAGTGCCGTGGGCGGGTCAGCGGGTCGGTGCTCCACCGCCTGCAGCGCAAGGTCGTCGTCAGCGAGCGCAAGAGCATCCTGCACCAGCAGTCTCGCCTCGTCGGAGGCGGGGCCAACCAGCGCGTAGCGGAGCACGGTGTCGGCGAGCTTGGCTTCTCGTTCGCGCTGCAAGAAGCCGTTGGCGAAGAGCATGAGCGGCGTGATCATCAGCGGTGCCACGATCGAGAGCCACACGGTGCGGCGGTCTCGGATCAGGTCCCGAAGCTCGCGCTGCACCAGCACACCCAGGATCCGGCGGCGCTCAGCTGCCATGGCTGGGGTCCGCTCGCGCGTCGTCCTGCGTGGCCCGGGTCACGTGATGCACGAAGATGTCCTCGAGGTAGTGCAGACCGCAGGCCTGGCGCAGTCCGTCGAGGGTGTCGCAGGCCAGGATGCGCCCCGCGTGCAGGATCGCGATCCGATCGCACAGCTTCTCGGCCTCGCTCATGCCATGGGTCGACAGCAGCACGCAGCGCCCCTGATCGCGAAGCTCGAGGATGCGCTGGCGCAGTTCCAGGGCCGCCATCACGTCGAGCCCCGAGGTCGGTTCGTCGAAGATCAGCACGGGAGGGTCGTGCACGACGGTGCGGGCGATGGCCACGCGCTGCTTCATGCCCGTCGACAGGGTGGCCACCCGGGCGTCGGCATACGAACTGATACCGAAGCGTTGCATCAGCTCGGCCACGTGTTGCTCGAGGCCCTTCTCGACACAGCCATTGATCCGGGCGAAGAAGCACAGGGTCTCCCGCGGCGTCAGGCGCGGGTAAAGCGCTGTGCTGGCGGAGTGAAACCCGAGGCTAGAACGTGCCCGCTGGGGCGCCTCGACCACGTCATGACCGGCGATGCGTGCGGTGCCGGAGCTGGGCCTGAGCACGGTGGCCAGCAGGCGCAGGGTCGTGGTCTTGCCCGCGCCGTTGGCCCCGAGCAGACCGAAGATCTGTCCGCCCTGGGCGTCGAACTGAATGCCGTCGACAGCGCGGATCTCACCACGCCCGGGATCCATGAACACCTTGGAGAGCCGGTCCACCTGCACCAGGGTCTGGGTCATGCGTCCCGCCTGTTTGGCCGGCGCCAGCGCGCCCGCAAGAAGGTCCACAGACTGCCGTCGTAGGAACCGATCACCACGTCTTCGGCGCGCAGCACCAGCGCGGCCAGCCCCAGGCACGCGGCGATGGCCACAGCCTGGGACAGCGCGCAGAGCACCAGGGGAAGCACGGGGAGCTGACCGGCCAGGGCCTCGCGCATGGCCAGCATCACACCCGCCACCGGCACCAGGGCGAAGGTGGTCGTGAGCTGGGTGTCTGGTTGCTGCACCAGGGTCACCCCGAGCACGACGACGACGAGAAAGGGCTGGGTCATGGCCTGCCCATCCTTGAAGCTGCGAGCGAATGCAGCCAGCAGCATGCTGCCCGCGGCGACCAGCAAGGCCACGGCCAGGGTCCCGGCGAGCAGCACGGGCAATGCCCGCAGGGGGACCTGCACCTCGACCTGGCTGCCTTCAGACCCCAGAGCCGGGCCGAACAGGCCACGCATGGTCAGCAGCATGGCGCCGAGGTTGAGCAGCCCGGCCTGAATGCCCAGGGTTGCCACGGCCAGGTATTTGCCCACCACCAGGTCAGTGCGCGTGGCCGCACTCGTCATCAGGGTCTCCCAGGTGCCGCGCTCGCGCTCGCCAGCCGTGGCGTCCACTGCCGGGGTCTGGCAGCCCACGGCCACCATGACGACGAGCATGAGCGGGATCAGCAACCCCGCAAGGAAGGCACCCATGTCGCGACCGCTGGCGACGTTGCGCAGGACCACCTCGAAGCCCTGGCCCGGATCCTGGTGACCGCGGGCGGCCACCAGGTGATCGATCCAGCGCGTGCGCTGGGCATCCAGGATGCCCCCGCAGGCGCTGCCTGGCCTCGACGCTGCGATCGCGCGAGCTGTCGTAGTCCAGCTCGACTTGGTAGCTGTCCGGGCCCGCACCTGCCAGGTGTATGGGTGTGAACCACAAGGCGGCGTCGAGGCTGCCCTCGCGCACTTCCGCCGTGGTCAGGCTGCGGTCCCCACAGTCCGTCCGCAGCCGGAGGTGGGCAGTCGTCTCGAGGCGCAGCGCCAGGGCGGTCTGAGTGGACGGGAGCGCGCACAGGGCGACCCGGGTGACGAAGCTCTCGGTCTGCCCGGAGGCGAAGTCCAGACCCAGCATGGTCAGCCACAGCACGGCGGGGTACAGCAGCAGCGGTACCAGCACGCTGTTGACGACGATGGAACGCTCGCGAAGTGCACTTCGCAGCTCCCACCACCACATGGCCCGCACCACGCGCCACTGCATGGCCGCTCCCTGGACCCGGCTCGACCCGATCGGCTCGCCTATTATAAGGTGTCGTCATGCAATCGCTTCACAAGCTCCGGTCGACAGCCCGAGCGCTCGTCGCGGCGGTCTGGGTTGCCCTGGCCAGCGCGATGGCCTGCACCTGTCAGCCAGCCCCTCCCATCCCCGACGCCTCGGCGTGGGATGCTGGAGCCCGCGATGCCCGGAACGACGCGTCGACCGATGCCTGCCCGGGCTGCCTCGATGCCGCGCGCGATGCCGGGACCCTGGACCGTCCTCGGCGGGATGTGCTGGGGGTCGACCACGCCGGCACAGACGCCACGGCCGACGACGGGAGTTGGGACTCCGGTGCAGGGGATGTGCTGCCGGGCGATGTCGAGCGGGGTGATGGTGGCATCGAGGACGCCGTACAGGACGCCGGTCCTCTCTCACCGCCGGAAACGCCCACAGCGCTGCAGGTCAGTGCGGGAGCCCTGGTGCGCCTGACCTTTGCGCCGTCTGCCCGGGCCTCGACCTACCAGGCCCTGGTCTCGGAGACAGCGGGTGGCCCTTACCGGCTCGCGGGAACGCCCACGGCCGCTGCCGAGATCTGGCTCGAGGGACTGGCCCTCAACCTGACCCACCACATCGTGGTTCGTGCCCACAACGCGGCCGGCGACTCGGCGCTCTCGTCCGAGGTGGAGGCCACGCCCCGCGACGGTGTGGCGGCCTGGCGCGGGCAGATCTCAGGCCTCGTCAGCAGCGCCGGACAACCCGTCGAGGGCGCCGAGGTTCGCCTCTACGACCGGATCGATCATGGTGTGGTGCTGGCCCAGGCCTTCACCGCCGCCGACGGGTGCTACGTCCTTCACGCACCCAGCGGTCTGTTTCGCGGCCTGGTCGCGGGTCTCGACGAGCTGCCGCAGGATGGCAACGCCTTCGAGATCGGCTACGACAGCGTGGGCTGGGTGCTGGCCGATGCGGGCGGCCATCCGGCGTGGTTCGAGGTGAAGCCCGCCGAGCTGCTCGACGGTGTGGACGTCGCCCTCGCGTTCACCCTGCTCGAGCGCCAGATCACGGGCGCGGTACAGGTGGATCCCGGCTGGCCCCTTGGCCGCGTCGTGGTACAGGCTATCCCCGAGGGTTCGCCACTGCGGCCCCACCGCCTGGCTCTCGATGCGGCAGGCGCCTACACCCTGGCCGTGAGTCCTGGTGTGTACACGCTGCAGGCTTTTCTCGACGTGGACGGCGATGGAGAACGGGGTCTCAACGAGCCCCGGGCGCAGGACCACCCAGCTGTCGACGTCACCGCGGGCGACAGCAGCAATCAAGACCTGTCCATTCCCGGGGCGGACACGCTGCAGGGCATCCTGCATGGCGCCGACGGCTGGAGCGTCGCAGCCTACGAGGAGGGTGCGGGGGAGCCGGCGATCTTCACCCGGGCAGCCCCGGACGGCGTGCCCTTCGAACTCGTGGTTCCCGCGGGGCGACAGTTCAGCGTGCTGGCCTTCGTGGATCAGGACGGCAATGGCCGCCGCAGCTTGCTCGACGTCGACGGGGACGGCCAGGTGAGCGCGCCCGAGGAGACGTGGAGTGAACCAGGCCTGGCGCCGCTGCGGGGAGTGGCCGCGGGGAGCATCGGGCTCGACCTCACCGTGGATCTGTCACGACACCTGCGCGGGCAGATCACGCCAGCCATGCAGCGCTGGACCGTGGTGGCGCGAGATCCCTCGGGGGATCGCAGCTTTGCCAGCCGGGCGGCACCGGACGGCAGCTTCGACCTGACCGTGTCGCCGCACGACGTCTACCTGCTGCTGGCCTACGTCGACGAGGATGGGGATGGGCGCCGCACTCCGGCCCATGAGCCGCTGATCTTGCACGGGTCCGTGGTCGACGCCTCGGCCGGGGACGTCGACGCTATTGCCATCGTGCAGCGGCAGCTGGTCGGCACCTTCGTGGGTTCGCGCGCCGATCTCGGACAGGGTCGCCCCGAGGTTGCCGTCGCGCAGCAGCTGGTCCAGGGTTACGGGGGCGGCCTGCTGTGCGCCAGTCCCGTCGAGCTGGCGAGCTCGATCCGGGCCGAGGCTGGTGCGGCCTTCACGCTGCGCGTGGGTGCCCTGGGAACGGGTGCGGGCTCGCTGTCCTTCAGCAGCTGCGCACCGCTGTGCACCGGCGTCACGCTCATCCGCTACCTCGATCAAGGAGGTGACTACTCGCACCACGCCGAGGGCTGCGTGGCTGCGCAGCCGCTGGTCTATCCCGCGAGCCTGGCCGACCTCTCCCCCGAGGCCCTGGTGCTGGACACCTCGGCGGGCGATCTGATGGGTCTGAGCTTCTGATCGGCAATCTGGTCGCGGCAAACGCACAGCAACGTGTGTCGTCGCCAACCAGGCCTCGCTCGAGCAGACCGTCGCTGCGCGCAACTCTCGTTGCATCCTGGACGAACCCGGCACTGGAGCACTTGCCGTCGGATCGTCCGGGCGAGGTACAATGCGCAGCATGAACGCGTGGCAAAGCCAGGTGGAGCGTGGCCCCAGGCTGCAGTGGAGTGGTACCCGGGACGGCATCCTGCTGTGCGTGGTCGCGGGCCTCCTGCTGCTGAGTGCATGCCCCGACCCCGCCGCTCCGTGCACGCGAACATCGGACTGTCAGGACGATGCGATCTGCGTCGAGGCTCAGTGTCGTCGTGTCTGCAACGCCAGCGAGGACTGCGACGCGGATCAGCGCTGTGTGCAGGGTGCCTGCATGCCCGTCGCGGTTGCTGCCGACGCAAGCACTCCGCGCGATGCCGCCGCGAGTGACGCACGGCCGGGCGATGGGTCGGGGAGTGACAGGACCCTCTCCGACGTCGTCGGTGCCGATCGGACCATCCCGGATGCTGCCCGCGACGCGGCGAGATCGGACAGCGGCCGTGATGCCAGTCTGCGGGTGGATGCCGCGGCCGCAGACCTCCTTTCGATGGTCGATGGCGCCATGGCGGACGGGGCTGTTTCCGATCTCGGATCGACGCTGGTCGACAGTGCCGCAGCCTACGACGGCAAGAACGACGACGGCACGGCGACCTCCCTGGACGTGCCGATCCCGAGTGACGCGGCGACCGACGCCTCCGCGGCCACCGACGCGACGTCACCGGATGTGACGGTATCGCTCTGTGGCAACTGGCAGATCGATAGCGATGAGGGCTGCGACGACGGCGATCGCTATGACAGCGACGGGTGCTCCTCGCTGTGCCAGGTCGAAACCGGCTGGCACTGTGGTGGCGAGCCCTCGCGGTGCTGCCCCGACGGCTACCAGGACAACGACCTCGATGGCTCCTGTGAGCCCACCTGCGCGACGGCCGGCCTCGCCGGCTGCAGCGGCCACGGCACCTGCAGCGACCTCGGTGGAACCGCCATCTGTAGCTGTGCGCACTTCTTCGAGGGGACGAGCTGTGATGCGTGCGTGGTCCGCGTCAAGCTGGGGCGCACGGGAGACGGCAGCAGCTGGGACCTGGCGCTGCCGTCGGTGCAGGCTGGCGTCGACAAGGCGTCGACCTTGGCGGGAGTCCCCTCGATCTGCCAGGTGAGGGTCGCCACCGGCACCTTTCAGGTGCTCCAGCCCATCGTCATGTCGGCAGGGCTGGCAGTCATTGGCGGCTACGCAGGCGAGGGCGCGACCCCCGACCTCCAGGACTCCGAGGCCACGCCCTCGGTGCTGGATGGCATGGGGCAAGTTCGCCACATCATCGAGGCCAAGAGCAACAATCTGTTCATGGGTTTGACGCTGCGCAAAGGTCGCGCGTCTCAATCGTCGGGTCCGAATTCGCAAGGTGCGGGTCTGTACCTGGCTCCCGGGGCTCAGTCCGTGATCATCCAGCGCTGCATCTTCGTCGACAACGAGGCGCGCAGCTGGGGGGGGGCCTTGTCTCTCGAATCCGCCGACGCCAAAGTGGTGGACAGCGTGTTCGTCGCCAACTTCACCACGCGTTCGGAGGAGACCTACGGAGGCGGCGCCATCAATGTTTTTCAGTCGACGCTGCTGCTGCAGGACAGCGTGGTGACGGGCAACACCAGCGCCGGCGCGGGTGGTGCGCTGCGCGCTGAGGACAGCACGGTGGTGATCGAGCGCTGCGTGCTGGCAGGTAACAGCGCGGGCTTCACCGGCGGTGCCCTGCGTGTCCAGGGCACGTCGAGCGTCCTCACCTTGATAGGCAGTGTGCTCGTCGGCAACCTGGCCAGTGGACCCGGAGCGTTGGCCGGCAACGGCGGCGGACTTCGCTTGTTCGAGGGCCGGGCCACAATCTCGGGCTGCACGCTTGTCCACAACCAGGCCTATGGGGAAGCGGGTCTGTCCTTCGGAACGCCGGCCACGGCCATGCAGGTTCGCAACTGCGTGGCCTGGGCCAATGTGCCGCCGGTCGAGCAGGTCGATTCGATTGGCCCGGATGTCGCCTTCAGCAATGTCGAGAACTGGACCTCCGGTGGCGCCGGGATGAAGAGCGAGGACCCGCAGTTTGGTATTCCTCTCGTCGGGACCTGGACCGCGGACGCGGTGACCGATCTGGATCGCGCTCGAAGCCTGCTCACCGATGGTGGCGCGTCGTGGATTCCGGGCCGGCTGGCGGGCCGCCTGGTGCGGGTCAACACCTCCAGCGGTATCGCCGAGTACCTCGTCGTGGATAACTCCGCCACCGAGTTGCTGGTCCAGGGTGTGCTCCAGGGGGTCCCCCTGCACGGCAAGGACTACGCGATCTCCGACTACCGGCCGCAGTCGACATCGCCCTGCATCGATTCCGCCGACACCCTTTTCCTGGAGCCGGACCTGCTGGGCCACGCGCGGGTGTGTCCGGACGGCCTGCCTGGCTGCCCGGACATGGGGTGCTACGAGTTCACACCCTGAGCGCAGACCGCCGGCGCAGGTTCTGTATCAGGCGGGTACCGATGCAGCCTGCGCGGCCAGATGGCGCTCGCGGGCGATGAGGGCTGCACCCAGGGCACCCACGGTGTCAGGTTCGGGTGGTACACGCACCTCGCAGCCGAGCACGTGGCTCAGGGCGCGCACGACACCACCGTTGCGGGCCACGCCTCCGCTCATGGCGACGGGGAGGCCGGCAAGGTTCGCCGCGACACGCCGCACCAGGGCCTGGGTGCGCGCTGCGATGGCGCGGTGCAGACCCGCCGCGATCTCGCGCACCTCAACGCCGTCGGCGATGAGCGACACCACCTCGCTCTCGGCGAACACGGTGCAGGTACTGCTGATGCGCAGGTCTCCGCGAGCCCCCTGATCGAGCGTCGCCAGATCCTCAAGGTCCAGCTCGAGGGCTCGTGCCATGGCCTCGAGAAAGCGCCCGGTGCCGGCCGCGCACTTGTCGTTCATGGCGAACTCGAGCACCTTGCCGCCGGGCCCCAGCAGGATGGCCTTCGAGTCCTGACCGCCGATGTCGACCAGCACACGGGTATCCGGCAGCAGCGCCGCGACCCCGCGGGCATGGCAGGTGATCTCGGTGACCGCGGCCAGCTTGTCGTCCACGCGATTGCGGCCGTAACCCGTCGCCACCAGCGCCGCAACGGCGTCCTCGCCAATACCCGCCTGTTGCAGTACTTCGGCCCGGGCCCGGGCCAGGGCTTCGCGGTTGCGCGCTCCGGTGGGGATCACGCTGCGTCCGCAGACCTGGCCCGCGTCGTCGATGATCACCGCGTCGCAGCTCAGGCTGCCGATGTCCACGCCCAGAAAGTACACGCGGCCTCCTGCCGTCGCGATCGCCTCAGGTCGCGCCACCGCCCAGGGTCTCGAGGAAAGCCTCGATGCGCGTGCGCAGCGGGCCCGCGGCAAAGTTGCGGTCGTCGACGCAGTCCACTTCGAGGTTGAGCACGGGCACCCCAACGTCACGCAGGCCCTGGGTCACCAGCCCGCGCGCGCCCGTGCCCTGGCGGCAGCCAAAGTGGCAGGGGTTGATGGCGCCGTCCACCTGGTAGCGCTGTGCCAGATCCTGCAGGTGCGCAATGCGGCGCTCGACCCGGCCGTTGAGGGGCAGGGCAATGCAGCGTCTGGCCAGGCCCTCGAAGGGACGATCGGGATCGATGGCGGGCCAGGTCACGTCGTTGAGCTCGTCGACCACTACCGCGGCTGCGCCCTCGTGCTCGATGCGCTCGACGAGGTCGTTCTTGAACTGGATGCGGTTCTGCAACCACAGCAGGCGCGCGCTGGCCTCGGGCACCCCGGCTTCACCGCGCTCCACCCGCGCAGCCAGCTCGTCGCGAAAAGCCTGGACCACGGCGATGCCCTCGTCGGTACCGAACAGCAGCGAGGTCACGATGCCGAAGTTCTTGAGGTCCTCGCCGCGCACCGGCGACGGTTTGCGCGCGGCCAGGGCATACACCTCGAGAAGCAGCTCGCGCATGGTGTTGCCGCGGAGGATCACCTGGCGCAGCACAGCCTCGTCGAGCTCGCGGCCGGTCACCCGGGTCACGTGCGTGGCCAGGGTGCGGAGCTGTTCGGTCACGAAGCGCACGCTGGCCGGATCCTCGTCGAGCGGGATGTGCAGCACGAAGAGTTCGCGGTCGAACTGCCGCGCCAGCACTTCCAGGGTCGCCACGCCGCTGGAGCAGGGACTGGTGGTGGCCACCAGCAGATCGGGAGCAGGCATGGTGCCCTGGCGCAGCGCACCCTGCACAGCGCGATGATAACCGCAGGCATCCGGGGTGAAGCCCGCAGCGCCGGCGACGTCGAGCAAGGGGCCGACGCCACCGGTGGCCGAGAGCATGGCACCCACGAACTCGACGAAGCAGGAGGTCACACCAAAGGCGCTGAGCAGGTCAAAGGGCGCCAGCACTCCGCACCAGGCCACAGGTTCACGACCTTGGTACAGTCGCTGGCCCAGCCGGGCCATGGCCAGGGCCAGCAGGCGGCGATGGCGTGGTCGATGGGGCTCGCGGGCGAGCTTGGCTTCGAGTCCCGCCACCATGGCGTCGAAGTAGGCGTTCATCATGCGACGTCCCCCAGCATCTCGACGAAGGCCTCGATGCGCGTGCGCTGCTGACCCAGGGTGCGCTGGGTGCAGTCCCCCTCGAGCACCAGCAGGGGGAGGCCCGCCTCGCGAAAGGCGTCGCGCACCGTGGGCATGCGCGCCAGGTAGGGATCGCAGAACTTGAGGCTGTGGGCGATGGCACCGCGAGCCCCGGCTGTGCGCGCCCGCTCGACGAGAATCTGCCCCAGCCGTCCGGGTGGCGAGGTCACGGTGCGCGCGCAGGGCGGTCGCTGCAGCCAGGCTCTCGCCAGCGCATTCAGGACATCCCCGTCGTCACCAGGCGCGGGCGGCAGCGCCGAGAACAGCCGCGAGCCCGTGCACAGGTCGTCATCCACCACCCGCGCGCCGCAGGCCGCGAGCAGCTCCATGGCTTCGGGGTCTGACATCACATTGCCGAAGAGCAGCACCGGCACGCCCGGGATCGCGGTGCCGGGTGTGACGGCGGCGGCCTCGAGTTCCGGCAGCACGTGGTCCCAGTCCTCGGTGCTGGCGCGGTTGTGCCAGCGCTGCGCCTCGGTGCCGGCACCTTGCCTGAGCCGGGCCAGGGCCTCGGCCACGCGCTGATACCGCTGCCACGAGCGGCGCAGGTCCACATCGCCGACAGGCTGCCCACCCCAGGATGGCAACAGCGCCGCCAGGCGGGTGAGCTCCGAGGCGAAGAAGTTCGTCGACGTCTCGCGGACCTCGGCCGGCAGGTCGAGCAGCAGCGACGGCACTTCGGGGCGCGCCCGTGGCCAGGCGTCGGCCAGGCGCCGCATGGCATCGCAGCTGTTCATGAACACCACGCCCGCGAGCTCGGGGAGATCGCCGGCCCGCGCGCGGTCGAGCACGCGCTTGACGTGCGCGCACAGGTTGTCGTGCAGCAGTTCACCCGCGACCTCGTCGCAGTCGCTCTCGGGCAGGATGCGGTAGGGCGCAAGGCCCGCCGCGTCGAGCAGGGGCAGCGGTGTGTAGGCGCAGGTGAAGCCGACGCGCGGTCTGTCGTCGCTGCTCACAAGGAACCCGATCTCCCGGCCGAGCTCACGCCTCGGCCAGGGCCTTGAGTTCGACCTCGCTGCGGTCGCGCATGGCGATGGCGCCGGCGAAACACTTGCGGGTGCACAGGCTGCAACCGATGCACAGGGAGGGATCGAAGCCGGGCCGCTTCTCGTCGTCGAGGGACACCGCCAGGTAGCCGCACCGCGTGCAGTTGCCGCAGTGTGTGCACAGCTCGGCGGTCAGCTGCGGAATGCGCTTGGTGGCGGGAAGCTCCATGAAGTCGGAGATGGGGTCCGGCAGGGCACGGCCGATGAGCTCGTCGACCGAGGCGATGCCGCGGCTCTGCAACAGGTAGGACAGACCGCCGTGCAGCTCGTCGATGACGTGCACGCCGTACTTCATGGCCACGGTGCAGAACTGCACCGAGCGCGCGCCCAGGGCCAAGAAGTGCGCCGCCGCCATGTAGTCCATGGGGCCGCCGTTGCCCGAGACGTACACCCCGAGCTTGGCCACCGAGGCCAGGGTCAGGTTGCTGATGGGCGCCACGCCCTGACCGCTCATGCCGACCAGGATGCCCTCGTCCCAGTTTTGCTTGCGGCCGGGGCGGAAGGACAGCGACGGGAAGGTGTTGGCGAGCGTCACGCCGGCCTTGGCATCGGGGTGGCGGTCCAGCACCTCCTTGACCGCGCGCACGATGACCGCGATCGAGGTCACGGCGCCGGTGAGCTTGAACAGCTTGGGCACGGCCGGGTCACCCGCGGTGAGGATCCAGTCGATGATCTTGGCGGTCAGGCCCGGCGACTGCGACACGATGTCGCCCTCGGTGCCGTCGCCACCCTGGGGGCAGCTCAGGCTGTACTCGATGGCCATGGCCCCAGCCTGTTCGAGCTTCTTGGTATTGCTCAGCCAGCCGGCCTGGTCGTGGGCGTCATCCCCGGTGACGGGTCCGCCGGTCGAGGCGGCGATGAGGCGCTGCGGGTACTCGCGCACCAGCTGGCCGATCTCCTCGCATACCCGGCTCAGAGGATGGTCGCTGACGTTGTCGCAGTTAGCATAGGTGCGCTCGTCGAAGACGTGCATGTACTCCGACGGGATGTGGATGGGCACGCCGTCGAAGGCGGTCTTCATGATTCCGCCGGCCCAGCCCGCGTCGAGGGCCTTCTTCATCTGCGCATAGCCATCGGTGGGGGGAGCCGCCGACAGCAAGAAGGGCGAGGGCAGCATGCGGCCGAAGAAGCTCACATCGAGGGCCACCGGCAGCTCGCGGTGGCCGCGCACGCGGATGGTGCTCTTGCGCGGCTTCTCGATGGCGGGGATGGACCTCTTGTTGAGGAAGGCCGTGATCTGCAGGGCTGCGTTCTTGCCCGCGGCCGAGGCCTCGACCGCGGACCCGGCACCATGGGCCGCGTCGCCGGCAGCGAACACCGCCGGGTTACCGCTGGGCTTGAGTGCGGGGCGATTGCCGATGGCCACGATGATCTGGGAGAAGTCGTCGAGGACCTGGGCGCTGTGCGGACTGTCCTGGACCTTGGCCGGGTGAAACTTCTCGTTCGCGGGCAGCTGCACACGCAGCACCTCGATGCCCGCCACCTTGCCGTCCCGCTCGACCACCTTGGCGACCCGGGTGCGGCCGTTGATCTGGATCTGCTGCTCGAGGAGCAGCGTGAGCTCCTTGGGGGTCAGCGGCATCTCGCCAACCTTCTCCAGGGCGAACATCTCGACCTCGGCGCCCTTGAGCCTCGCCGTCACCGCGCAGTCGCAGGCGATGGCACCACCCCCCACCACCGCGACCCGGCCATTGGCCGGATAGGCTCCGGGATTGGCCAGGTAGGCATTGCCGGCCACGCTCAGGTGTTCACCGTCGATGCCGAGCACGATGGGCTGGTGCAGGCCCACGCACAGCAGCACGGCCTCGAAGCCCTGGCGCAGCAGTTCCTCGGGCTTTTCCACGGCGCTGTTGAGATGCAGCTCGATGCGCGGGTGGCTACACAGCCAGCGCACGTCGCTGTCCAGCACCTCGGGGTCCATGCGCAGGGGTGGGATCAGAGCGCAGGCGCCGCCGGCGCGAGCCCCGCGGTCGAAGATGTCGACCTGGTGGCCGGCCTGGGCCAGGGTCAGCGCTGCTGCCAGGCCCGCGGGCCCGGCGCCTATCACCGCCACCTTGTGACCGCTCGGGGCGGTCACCTCGAGCTCGGGCATGACCTTGAGCGCCTTGGCGCGCGCCACCAGGGCCGCCTGCACCGTCGGGATCTCGATGGCGCGATCGAACAGGGTGTGCGAGCACGCGGCCTGGCAATGCGTGTCCGGGCAGATGGCGCCGCACACTCCGCCCAGGGGGTTCTTGGTCATGATGCCGGCGACCGCGCGCGCGATGTCCGAGGTCCGCATGCCGCGCGCTGCCATGATGAAGTCCGCGGGCGAGCAATCCGCCGGACAGGCCCTCATGCAGGGCTTCTCCTCGCAGTACTCGCAGCGCTCGAGCTCGGTCTTGAGCTGGGCATCGGACATGAAGAGCGGTGTGTGATGCATCGAGCCTTCTCCTTGGACCCCCGGGCGTGGCATGTCGCGTGCTCTGGCGAGGTTGTATCAGGAATGGGTGCGCCGCTGTGTCACGTTCCCGCGCCGCACCCGACAAGGGCTGTCCGATCGCACCATCTGTGCGCCATTTCAACTGTTTTCGGTGATGCCTCGCGGTCTGCCTCGGGTGCTCGGCCTCCCTCTCCTGGGTGATCAAGAATCGAGCAACTGAACCCTGCCAGGCTATCACCTGCATTTATCGGCCAGCGTCGGAGTTAGGCGTTGACTTTGCCATGCCGCAGCGCGATACGGCTGGGCCAGAAGCGGTCCCGAACCCAGGCGATCGCGATCGCCAGACTGGGACAAACGACGGGCCACGCCCGCCGAGAACAACACAGGAGGAGCTGATGGCAACGACCCTTCAGGAAAAACTAGGCGAGCTGGTCCCCGAGTGGCGCAAGGAGCGCGCGAGCGTGCTCAAGGAGCTTGGCGACAAGGTGCTCACGCCCGCCACCGTGCAGATGGCCTTTGGCGGCATGCGCGGCATCAAGGGCATGATCTGCGACACCTCGGTGGTCGAGCCCGACAAGGGTCTCATCATCCGCGGCCGTCCGCTCCTCGACATCATGGACCTGTGGCCGGAGCAGACCTTCTGCCTGCTGTTGACCAACGAGATCTATGACCTCGACTCGCCGGTCATCAAGAACTTCCAGAAGGAGATGGACCGTCGCTCCCAGCTTCCCGACTACGTGTACGCCGTGCTCGAGTCCATGGCCCCCGACAGCCACCCCATGTGCATGCTCAACACCGCCATCCTGGTCATGGAGAAGGAGAGCACCTTCCGCCAGATGTACGACAAGGGCATGACCAAGGACGACTACTGGGTGCCCACCGTCGACGACTCGCTGAACATCCTGGCCAAGCTGCCCGGTATCGCCGCCGCGGTGTATCGTCTGCGCTACGGCAAGGGCGGCTACATCAACTGGACCCCGGGCCTGGACTGGGGCGCCAACTACGCCAACATGCTGGGCATCAATGACCCGACCGGCGAGTTTGCCAAGCTGATGCGGCTGTACCTGCACTTCCACTGCGACCACGAGGGTGGCAACGTCTCGGCCAACACCTGCCACACCGTGGGCAGCGCGCTGAGCGACGCTTACTACTCCGTCTCGGCCGGTCTCAACGGTCTGGCGGGCCCGCTGCACGGCCTGGCCAACCAGGAGTGCCTGGGCTGGGTGCTCGAGGTCATCGAGAAGTTCGGCGGCGCTCCCACCAAGGAGCAGATCCGCGATATGGCCTTCGAGACCCTGCGTTCTGGCAAGGTCATCCCGGGTTACGGTCACGCCGTGTTGCGCGTCACCGATCCCCGCTTCACCGGCTTCAACAAGTTCGGCAAGCAGTACCTGGCCAATGACCCCGTGTTCCAGACCGTCGACCGCGTCTTCGACGTGGTGCCCAAGGTGCTCGAGGAGTACAGCGCCGAGCGCGTCAAGGCTGGCAAGGGCCCCATCGCCAACTTCTGGCCCAACGTCGATGCCGGCTCCGGCGCCCTGCTGTACCACTACGGCCTCACCGAGTTCCCGTACTACACGGTGCTGTTCTCGGTCAGCCGCGCCATGGGCATGCTGAGCCAGTTGATCTGGAACCGCGCTGTGGGCACCGCCATCACGCGGCCCAAGTCGGTCAGCATGGAGTGGATCCGCAAGAACGTGAAGTAAGCTTCCCGTTCCCTGCGATCGCGTGATTCTCGAACCGCCCCCCTCGTGGGGGCGGTTTTTTTTGCATCGCGGCGTTCAGGATGTGGCGACGGTCTTTTTCAACAGCCAGACTCGTGGCTCAGGCCACCACGCTGCGCGGGATGGCTGCAGGCAGGCGCACCAGCACCTCGTAGTTGAGAAAACGCGTCAGCTCGCTGAACGAGGACACGGTGATCTGGTTGCGCTTCTGGCGGCCGATGAGCACCACCTCGTCGCCGGCCTGCACCCCATCCAGATCTGTGACGTCGATCATCATCATGTTCATGTTGACCGCGCCTACCACCGGGGCGCGACGGCCTCGCACCAGCACGTGCCCCAGGTTGCTCAGGTTGCGGGCAAAGCCGTGGTAGTAGCCCACGGGAATCTGCGCGATGCGCTCGCGACGGGTGGTCTGGTACGAGGTGCCGTAGCCCACGAACTCGCCGGGTGGCACGCTCTTGACGCCCATGACGCGGCTCTTCCAGGTCATCACGCGCTTGAGCGGATTGGCGGCGCGGTCCGCGCTTTCCAGACCCTCGCGCAACAGGTGGTGCATCTCGGTCTCGCGGCTGGGCCAGAAGCCGTACTGCATGATGCCGACGCGCACCAGCTCGAGGCGGCTCTCGGGGTAAGTGAAGGCTGCGGCCGAACAGGCCGTGTGGCGGGTGCTCACGTCGACACCGAGGCCTCGCAGGGACTCGACACCGGTCGCAAAGCGCTGCAGTTGCTGCTGGATGCGCAGGTAATTGCTGACGCTCTCGGCGCCGGCGAAGTGGGTGCACACGCCCTGCACCAGCACGTCGGCCGAGGCCTGCTGGCACATCGCCGCCACCTGTGGCTGCTCCTCGAGGGCGATGCCCGTGCGGTTGAGCCCTGTCTCCAGCTCCAGGTGCACCAGTGCCGGGCGGCGCACGCGCTGTGCCGTGGCGATGGCCTCGGCCAGGCGCGGCAGGTCGTGTACGAAGAAAGAGACGCCGGTCTCGATGGCCCAGGCCAGGGCCTCGCCGTCCACCGGCCCCATGATCATCACCTGGCTGTCCTCGGTGTGGCAGCGCATGCAGCGCTCGGCCTCGTCGGCGCTGAACACAGCAAACTGGCGCACGCCGCAGCGCTCGGCCAGGGGCACGAAGTTCTCGATGCCATGGCCGTAGGCATTGCCCTTGACCACCGAGCACAGGGTGACGTCGGGCCCGAGCTGCTCGCGCAAAAAGCGCAGGTTCTGGCGCAGCGCGCTCTCGCTGAGCTCTATCCACGACGGGCAGAACATCAGCTTCGCTCCCGCGTCGGGTGGCTGTCGCCGTTCAGGATCTGCCGCACCACGCGCTCGAGCATGGCCGCGCCGGTGCTGATGAGGGCGTCCGGGAAGTCGTAGCCCGGGCTGTGCAGGGCCGGGTGATCGACACCCGCGCCGAGCCCGAACAGGCAGCCGCGGTGGGCCGCGGTGATGTGCCCGAAGTCCTCGCTCCAGGCAAAGGGCTGCGCTGGCTCGAACACGTCGAGCTGCAGCTCGCGCGCCGCGCCCAGCACCAGGGCCTGGGCCGCGTCGTGGTTGTGAGTGGCCGGGAACACCTCGGTCCAGGAGGTGCGCACGCCCAGGCCGTAGGTGGCCGCGGTGCCCCGGGCCAGCTGCTCGCAGCGTGCCACCAGCCTGGTCATCAGCGTGTCATCATGGCTGCGCAGGGTGGCCATGACCGTGGCCCGACCCGGCGTGGTGCCAAAGGCCACATCGCCCAGGCGGGCGTGGATGACCGTGGCCTTGGCTCCCTCGTGCAGCGCCGTCAGGTCCTGGGGCAGGGCGCTCAGCGACTGGATGAGCTGCGCCATGGCCAGCGCCGGGCTGCGACCGCGCTCGGGCTCTGCCGCGTGCGAGCTGCTGCCCTCGAGTTCGACGATGAAGCCCCGCGAGGCCGAGGCGAAGGCGCCACGGCGCACGATGACCTGGCCCAGGGCAAAGCCGGGCAGGTTGTGCAGGGCAAAGGCCCAGTCCGGCGCGAGCGCGGCCCAGCGCGGATCCGCCAGCACCTGGGCAGCGCCAGCTCCCGTCTCCTCGGCGGGCTGAAACAGCAGGATGGCGCGACCCCGATCCGGCCGCCTGCGCGACAGCACCCGGGCCACCGCCGCCAGCACGGCCATGTGTCCGTCGTGGCCGCACTTGTGCGCCAGGCCCGGGCTGGTCGAGGCGTGTGGCAGATCGAGCTGCTCGGCGATGGGCAGGGCATCCAGCTCCGCGCGCAGCAGCACTGACGGACCCTTGGCCCGCCCCTTGTACACGGCGGCCAGGCCGTGCCCGCTCAAGCCCTCGACGACGCTGTCGGGGGGGTGTTGCTGCAAAAAGGTGCGCACGAGGCCTGCAGTGCGACGCTCGTCCCCTGAGGGCTCGGCGCAGGCATGCAGCGTGTGCCGGAACTCTGCGATGTCGGCGTCGACACCTGGCAGCGGGGACACCATCAGGCCACCCCACCCGGACTCAGCACGGGCGGGATGTCGACGCGGTCCGCGTCGTCCAGGCGATCGGCAAAGGTGCCTAGGTCGGGCTCCACCACGGTGGGCACGTAGCGCGAGCTGAGCAGGCGCGCGAAGGCCGAGTAGCTGGTGCGAAAGCGCAGGTGGTCGCCCACCTTGAGGCTGCCCGGCTCGGCGCCCACGTTGACCACGGTGATGTCGCTGCTGGCGCCGGCAATCTGGTAGTCCGGTGTCAGCGGGGTCAGCCCCGCCACTTCGGTGTCGATCTGGCCCAGGGCGAGCAGGGCGCGGTAGCCGCGGGCGCCCACCTCGGGCGGTGTCGCGCTGGCGGCATCGACGGAGGTGAAGGGTGTGGTGGCACCGAGCTCGGCGCTGCTTTGCAGGCTCTTCTCCTTGAGCTCGCAGATCTCGGCCTCCAGGGTGAGCACGTCGCTGCGCAGTTCAGGCAGCTGGCCTCCGGTGACCAGGTCGGTGCCCAGAAACAGGGCTTCTCCGATGCGGAAGTGGTTGATCCCCACCGGCAGCCCACCCTCGCACAGCAGGTGCAGGGTGGCCGAGGAGCCCGCGGACAGCACAGGCAGTGGCTTTTTGTACTTCATGCGCAGGTAGTCGGCGAACAGGCGCAGCTGGTCGACCTGATCCGGGCTGGGTGCGGCACCGGACAGGCAGCCCATCTGGGCACCGATGCCCACCACATCCAGATGCTCCAGGGCCTGGGCCGCGGCGTAGATCTCGTCGAGCTGCCCGGCCAGCACGCCCTCGCGCAGGTCCCCCTGCTCGATCATGATCAGGACCCCGTGCCGGAGGTTCTGGGCATGGGCGGCGGCATCCAGGGCCTGCAGGGTGGCGACCTCGGTGACCGTGCTGACCTGGGCCAGGCGCACCACCTCGTCGGCCACGGACAGGTGCGGGGGGCGGATCATCCACTTTTCGGCATCGGGCATCATCTCGCCCAGGGCGCGCAGGTTGGCCACGCGGGTGTCGGCCACCGAGTTCACGCCGAGCAAACGCAGCGCGCGCAGGGCCTCGGCATGGCCGCCCAGGGCCTTGGTGACGACGGAGAAGCGGGCACCGTAGTCGCCCAGCCAGCGCGACAGGATGCGCAGGTTGTCGCGCAGGGCCCACAGGTTGAGCACTACCCGGTTCACGGGTTGCTCAGCCGCATCTCGAGGTACTTGCTGGTGAAGCCCACTCGCTCGTAGAGCCGCCGCGCCGGGTTGTCGTGCTCGACGTGCAGCTTGATGTCGCCGTCGCAATGCTCCCGGGCGCGGTCGATGAGCTGGCGCCCGACACCCTGGCCGCGCAGCGAGGGATCCACGAACACCATCAGCAGGATCCACGACGGGATGTAGCCACCCATGCCCGTGCGCAGCATGAGGATGCCACCCACCAGTTCCTGGCCACGGCAGGCCGTGATCACAAAGCCACCGTCCTTGCTCGGGTCGATGTTGAGCCCGTACTCCAGCGCGCGGCGCACGTCGGCCAGGGTGTCGTGAAAGGGCTTCATCTTGTGGTGAAAGGACTCGGTGAGCCCATCCAGGGTGAGCCAGGCTGGCAGACTCTCGACGCGGTCGATGTAGGTATAGGTCAAAGCCTCGGCCAAGCGTTCCGCCATCGTGGCCTCCTTTCGAGAATGCCGCGCGAAGCTGCGCACGACGATGGGCGGGAAGGCTGCATTGTAGGCCGCGGCGCCCCGGGACACGACCCTAAAGCGGTTTCACGCCTGATCCTCCGCACCTGGGGCACCAGGGGAACCCGCCGGGACGCCCTCTCCGCGCGAGCTCGGGGCCGCGATCAGCACGCGGGCCACACGGGCTGCCTCACTCCTGCAAGCGCCTTGTTGTCTCACGCGCCAGGATGCGCACGTTCTCGTCGTCGTCGTGGCTCTCCACCCCCTGGAGCTGTTCCTTGTAGCGGTCCCAGCCCGCCTGCTGGATGGCAAACACCGCCACATAGCGCACCACCGCATCCGGATGGTCCAGCGCAGCGTGCAGTGCGGTGTCGGCCTCGGCGCAGGGATCGGTACCCAGTCCAGCCAGCGCCATCAACAGCAGCAGGTTCGGCGTCGACTCGAAGCCCTGCGCCGCGCTGGCGGCGATCGACGCGTGGTCGTGGAACAGCGGGCTGGCCCGAGCCGCGATGGCCAGCGGATCGATCACCGACGGCGCCCCACTCAGAGCGGCGTAGCACACGTCCGTGTCCAGGGGCGGCTGCTGCTGGTCGCACACGAGGTGAAACGTGCTGCCTGTGGCGGCGTCCAGGAACAGCCACTCCTCCGCGTGATCCGACGGTGTTTCGCGCCCGGAGAAGACGAACGACCGACCGAACCGAGACTGCCAGGCCACCAACAAATCCATGGCATCCGAGCGCAGGTGGTCGAAGTCGGCCGCGCCGTGGTTCTTCGGAATCAAGAAACACCTTGTCATCCAAGGCCTCCTGTTCGGTGGAGAGTGACGCGTCCGAATCTGTCCTACAGTTCGAGGCGCTGGCGCCTCGCAGGATCGGGGAAGGGGCCTGAACCTGCAACTGCCTGCTTGGGCTGTCGAGGGAACGTCGACCTTCCGTTTCAGTCGCGCGCCCTTTGCACCTCCCCGCGGTGTTCCCGGCGGCGGGGGGTGTCCTTGTGGTCAACGTGCATGTGCCACGGGCCAGGGTCCGCCTACGGTGTGGAGGGGTCCTGCGGGGGGCCATGGACGCACCTTGTACGCCTCGCTCTGCCACGCGCTTCGTGCTAGGAATCTGGCGGCTGTCGACGAGCCTCGGGGGCCTTCATGCGAACCTGCACCTTCGTCTCGTGCTTTCTGATCTGCGCCTCGGTCCACGCTCAGAGCGCGCCCGCGACGAGCAGCGCCTCGGTGTTCGTGGTCGAGCCCAAGCTGGTCAACATCGCCCTTGAGTCCCTGACAGCGACCATCGCCGAGAGGGCTGCGAACAGCCTCGCCGAGCAGGGTCTGCAGGTGCTGACAAAGGACGACGTCCGCGAGGTCATCGCCCACGCCACCGACCTGCAAATTCTGGGCAGCGACGCCGACCAGGGCTCCCTGGCGGCCCTGGGTCAGGCCGTGGGCACGCCCTACCTGCTGGCCACGGTGGTCAGCGCCGTCGATGACGACACGCTGGTGCAGATGCGCCTGATCGAGACCGCCAAGGCCGCGGTGCTGTGCCGGCGCGAGGTCAAGGCGAGCGAGCACGGGGGTTCCCTGGTCGACGCCGTGACGGCCGCGGCACGCCTGGTGTCGGCGCCGGTGTTTGGCAGCATGCGTGGCACCCTGCACCTCACGGTGAGCGAGGAGGGTGCCAACATCCTCATCGACGGCGAGCAGATCGGCGTCTCGCCCTTGCCGCCCACGCCCATCGCAGGCGGCTACCACGTGGTGGCCGCGACCGCCCAGGGCTTCATCAAGCAGCAGGAGACCATCCACGTGCAGGGCGACGAGGTCATCGCGCGCACCTTCACCCTGCGCCCCTCGCCCGAGTTTGCCAGGGAGTGGCGAGACACCTACGGGCTGTACCGTACCATCGCCTGGGTTGGCACCGGTCTCGCGGTGCCCCTGGCGCTCGCCGGGGCTGGGCTCGGCGCCTTCTGGGTCTACCGCTCGCAGGTCAGCGACCCGGCGCTGTACTCGGCGGTGCAGGACGAGGTGGAGCGGGATCTGCTGCAGCCCACCGACCCGCGCTACCGCGAGTTGGATGCCTCGCGCACCGACGCCGCCAATACCACCGCCATCGTGGGCTCCTCGGGCCTGGTGGCGGGCTCGCTCCTGCTCGTGTCCGGTGGGATCGCCCTGTACTTCTGGCTCTTCGGCGAGGATCCCGAGCGCTTCGCTGCCTTCGAGTGAGTGTCGCGCGACGCCTTCACGCACCACTGTCCGCAGTCCCAAAGACCTGCACCGCGCGAGTACAGGTAGGATATGTAGGCCTGCCAGAATTCGCATCGGGCTAGAATCGCAACAAAATCCAGGTCTGCGCGATACATTGGGATGAACGGCTGATCCAGATTCTGTGCTCGTGTGGAGGTTCCCGTGCCCCCTACCGTCCGCCGTAGCCCCGCTTCTCCCGCTGTCCCGCGTCCACCTTCCGGCGACGGTGGTGGCACCCACGTCGTCAAGAAGGGCGACAACCTGTCCAAGATCGCCTTGCAGAACAACGTGCCGCTCAAGGACCTGATCCAGGCCAACCCTCAGATCAAGGACCCCAATAAGATCTTTCCGGGACAGCAGATTCAGATCCCGGCGACCCAGCAAGCCCAGGGCCCGGCCCAGACCAGTGCCGTGCAGCAAGTGGCGCAGGGCCCGGCGGATGACTTTGGCAAGGCTGGCCAGCTTCCCGCCACAGCCATACAGGCGCGCACCGACGGCGGCCCGGACCTGAGCAAGGGCCCGGTGAACTCGCTGCTCGGCCAGCTCTCGGCCAATAAGAAGTCGCGTGAGAGTGGCAACGGCACGGCTGTTGGCGCGAGCAATGGCGACGGGCGCGGTCCCGTGCACGACGCCAGCCCGCAGGCGTCCACCGCGCGACCCGGCCCTGGCGCGGGCAACCACGGCAACGCGGTCAACGAGGAGGGTCACGGTGGCACTGCCGGTTCGACGGGTGGCCACGAGGGCGCCGTGGGCGAGCATGGCGGCGCGCACCACGGTCCCCACAGCCAGAGCAATCTCGACGAGAACGCAGGTGCCATGGGTGTGCTGGCGCGCGATTTCAACGGCAGCGAGGTGGGCAGCTGGGTGACCAACCCGAAGAGCGGGACCCAGCGCAACCTGCACCTGGAGCGTGGCGGCGGCGAGTCCATCCGCCGAACCGACAACAGGAGCGTGGGTGGGGACGGCACCTACCGCACCGTGACGACGGACAGACGCTCCACCACCAGCAGCGCCGAGTCCCACGACCAGACCTGGAGTCACCAGCGGGGTGATGGCAGCGGCGTCAGCGAATCCACCTCGCACAAGGTCGACGCCCAAGGGCGCACCCTGCGTAGCAACTCGACCAGCGAGACCGAGGTCAACGACGGCGTGGCGCACTCGACCGAGCGGCGCAGCGCCACCGCACGCAACCAGCAGGGGCAGCAGGTCGAGAGCGAGACCGAGACCACGCGCTACCGCAGCACAGCCAATGACGAGGAGTCGAGCCAGACCACGCGCCTGTCACAGCGCAGCGGTGGCGACGTCGAGGAGAGCACCAGCAGCTCGCACCAGACCGGCAAGTCGAAGGGGCAGAAGCTCGCTCACGACGCCAAGGAGTGGGCCGAGCACAACGTCGAGGCCCAGGCCGTGCTGTACAGCAAGGAGGTGGCCTCGGGCTGGAAGGGCGCGGTCACCCACGACCGCAGCCTCAAGGAGGATCGCACAGGCGCGGGCTACGAGGTGCATGCCCTGGCAGCCCAGGGCAAGGCTGGCGTCGCCGCCACCGTGGATCTCAAAGAAGGCGTGGTGCGCGCCGGTGGCGTGGCCGAGGTGCAGGCCGACCTGGTCGGCGTGTCCGGTCGTGCCCAGGTTGGCAGCGTGAGTTCGGTCAAGGGCGCGGCCTACGCTCAGGGTGAGGCCCACGTGGGCGCGCGCGCGGGTGTCGGCGGTGGCGTCGAGATAGACCCGCGGCATGGCACGGCCAAGGTCGCCGTTGGCGTCGAGGCCTTCGCTGGCGCCGAGGTGCGTGGCTCGGTGGGCTATCAGAATCGTTACGTCGGCGCATCGGTCGAAGCGCGCGGCCAGGCTGGCATAGGCGGCGTGGCCAGGGCAGAGATCGGTTTTGACAAGGGCACGTTCAAGGCTCAAGCCGACCTCGGTGCCTGCATCGGACTGGGTGGCCGCGTGCGTGTCGACGTGCAGGTCAACGTCGGCGCCATGTACGAGGACGGCAAGGCCGCGGTCAAAGAGGCGGCAAGCTACGTGGCCGACAAGGCAGCCGCGGCCAAATCCTCGCTGGCCTCGGGCTGGAACACCGTCAAGAGCTGGTTCTGACCCGCTGAGGTTCCAACATGGCAGCAGCCGATACCCTGGCCAGCGCCCTGGCCCAGCTCGATGCCCAGTTCGTCGACGGCGATCTCAAGAAGCTTCGCAACACGATGAAGAAGATCGAGGCCGCTCACGGGGACGCGCCGGCGCTTCAGGTGGCCAAAGCTCGGGTGCAGGCTGCGGAGGGTGATCTCGACGGTGCCGTCAAAGCTCTCTCCGCACTGAGCCAGCAGGCGGAGGTGCGCGACCTGGCGAGCGGCTACCTGGGTGCGATCCACGTCGCCCAGGGCCGCTACATCGAGGCCTTGCCGCTGCTACAGAAAAGCCTGAACTCCGGTGTCGACGACGCGGGCTTGCATCACGCCCTGGGGGTGGCTCTGGGGAGCCAGGCTCGGCATGACGAGGCCCTGCCGCACCTGGCCACGGCCGCCGAACACCTGCCGACGTCGTCACCAACTTTTTTCTATCTGGGCGTGAGCCTGGCCGAGCGTGGACGCTGGAACGAGGCAGCCGATGCCTTTGCCCGGAGCGCCAAGCTCGACGCACGCTACGTCGACGCCTTCGAGGCCCTGGCGCGGGTCGAGATCGAGCGCGGCCAGGTGGACCAGGCGCTGAAGGTCCTCGACGAGGGTCTGCGCCACAATCCCGAGGCCGTGGCGCTGGTTCGCCTGCGCATGCAGGTGCACGCGGACCACGGCCAGCCCGAGCAGGCGCTCAAGGCACTCAAGGCCATCCCGGCGGCCCAGCGTGACGTCGAAGATCTGTGCAACCTGACCTTGCTCAGCCTGCACCTGGACAAGTCCGCCGAGGCGCTCAAGCACGCCGAGGTCGCGGTCAAGCGCGGTGCGGACCAGGCGCGTGCTCACTACGCCCTTGGCCTGGCGCTGGAGGCCCAGCAGCCGCTCGATCGTGCACGCGTGATTGCCGCCTATCGCCAATCCATCACCCTGGGGGACCCGGGAGGCGAGGCAGGTACGCGGCTTGGATTCATGCTGCTCGAGGAGGCGCCGGGCGCCAGCGTGGCCGAGGCGGTGAAGGTGCTGGAGGCTGCGTCCACCCGCAACCAGGGGCACCCGGGCACCTTGCTCAACCTCGCCCTGGCCCAGGCCAAGGCCGGGCACGCGGACAGGGCGAAGCCACTGTGCCAGCAGATCCTCAAGGACCCACGCAGCAGCCCCAACCTCCGCGACCAGGCGCAGCGCCTGATGCAGAGCCTCGGGCGCTGAGCCGCGACCGAGCGCGAAGTCCACCACCCGATCCTGTAGCATGGGCTCGAGCGCGCGCCGTGGCGCGTCGACCCGGGGGTCCCATGCAGTGGTTCAACGAGTTTCCATGTCTCGCCCTGGACTGCGTGCTCGACGACGATCAGGCGGGCAGGCTGGACCTGGTCGGCCCGCGCACTGCGGAGCGGGTGGGCGGTGGGGCCCTGGCAGCCTTCGGTGTCGGCTTCACCAGCATCGCCC
Organism: Pseudomonadota bacterium; assembly: GCA_043821645.1. Taxonomy (GTDB): domain Bacteria; phylum Myxococcota; class JACRCW01; order JAFGSX01; family JAFGSX01; genus JBDRCO01. The sequence goes on from JBDRCO010000087.1 coordinate 110,187, forward strand.
TCGGCGCTGCGCGGTGGATCCCAGGTCCCTTCAAGCTGGTGCCCCTGGGCATGGCGGTCGTCGGCGGTGGCCTCGCAGGCTGGGGAGCGCTCGGCGCCACGGGCCGGGTCCTGTTGCGGGTCGAGCGAGGACGCGGGGTGACCCTGAGCTGGCAGGCTGGGCCCCTGGCTCCGCGCGAGGAATTCCTGGACAGCGACGGGATCGCGGCCTGGGAGGTGTGCCGGCGCCAGCGCAGCCACGGTCAGGTGGGCCAGACCCAGTGGTCCGAACTCTATTACGTGCTGGCCCTGGTGACCCGAGACGGTCGAGCGATCGACGTCGAGCATTTTGCGACCGAGGCCCAGGCCGGGCTGCGCAAGCAGGCTCTCGAGAGGGTCCTGCACCCCGCACCGCCGCGTCGTGAAAAGACAGCCTCGCGTCCCCGCAAAGCGCGCTCGCGTGCCCGTCGACAGAGCTGAGGTGGCCCTCTTACTTGTGAGCACTGTGCTGCGCTCCTATACTGCCTGCGCACAAGAACGCGGGCGCCGGGGTCCGTGTCGAGGGCGAAGGCCATGGACGTGAGTTGCCAGCAGTGCGGCGTCGAGTACGAGTTCGACGACGAGCGCATCACATCCCAGGGCGTGACGGTCAAGTGCTCGTCGTGTGGACACATCTTCAAGGTCAAGCGCGAGGTGCGGGTGGTGACCGAGGCGGTGGCCGAGGTCGAGACCATAGGCGGCGACTGGATGGTGCGGCAGCCCTCGGGAAACGTGTTCACCTTCAAGGAGCTGACCACCCTGCAGCGCTGGATCGTCGAGCGCAAGGTCACCCGCGGTGACGAGATCTCCCGTACCGGCAAGACCTGGAAGCGTCTGGGTGACATCGCCGAGCTGGCGAGCTTCTTCCAGGTCGTCGACGACGCCACCGGCCGCTCCTTCACCGAGGTTCAGGGGATGATGGCCGTGCAGTCCCCGATGAATCCCGCGCTCTACGGCGGCATGCAGGTGTTCGGGACCTCGCCGGGCATGGCCGCGCTTCCGGCCACTGGCACCGCTTCGCCGGGGTCCATGCCACCGCAAGCAGCCTATCCCTCGTTGTCTCCGGGAGTGACGGCGCCACTGCAGGCTGCGCCCGCCCCGATGCCAGTGCCCACAGTGGCTTCGACACCCCCTCAGGCTGTCTACGGGAACGACGACGACTTGCTGGACGACGAGGACCCGGTGCGTGCCTGGCGTCGGCGCCGGCGCTGGCCCATGGCGCTCGGGCTCCTGCTGCTGGTGGGCGCGGGCGCCATGGTGGGTCTGCGCCTGTTCGCCAGGCCCAGCTTCGATGCCCTGGCGGCCAGCGTACGCAACGTGTTCGAGGCTCCCACACCCGTGGAACTCACCACCGCCGTCGCCACTGCCCAGGAGGCGGTGCTGAGGGACACCGAGGCCGAGCTCGGTGCGGCCATCGAGACCTGCAAGAAAGCGATCGCGGTGGCGCCTGCACGCAGCGAACCTTACGCGGCCCTGGCCCTGGTGGAGACCGGCCTGGCCGAGGCGCTCGACGAGCAGTTCCGCCTGGCCAAGGAGCAGTACGAGGCGCTGCTCAAGCGCTTCCCCGAGGGGCTCACCGACGACCAGCCCGAAAAGAAGCAGGCCACCGAGCTCGCCGCCCAGGCCAGCCGCATCAACGAGGAGGCCCAGGCGCACTTCAAGCGCGCCGCCGACGCGGTCACCGAAGCCCTGACGCTTGACCGCCAGGCCGAGCTGACCACCCAGGCCGCCGCCGACTACAACCGGGCCGTGGGCAAGCCTGACGAGGCCCGACGCCTGCTGGGGTCCTTGCCCGCGCCGGTTCAGCAGCAGGTGCTCGCAAGCACGATCGGGGTTCTCGCGGACGTCGGGGAAGGGGCTCCAGGGGACAGGGCCCTGGACGCGCTGAAAGCCCTGGTGAAGCAGCATCCGTCCGCGATCCGCGTTCTCTTTCGCCTGGGTCTCGCGCAAGAGCGCGCGGGGGATATCGAGGCCGCTCACGGAGCTATCGGGAAGGTTGCACAGCTCGCGCCCGGCCACCTGCGCGCCAGGACCTGGCTCGCAGCGCGGGCCGCACCGCCTGCCGCGCCGGAGCCGGTGGTGAAACCGCCCGAGCCCAAACCCCCGATCCAGGCCCAGGGTGACGACGACGAGGACAAGGGCGGGGGCAGCTTCGATGGCCTGCTGCGTTCGGCGGATCGGCTGCGCGACAGGGGCAAGATCGCCCAGGCCTTTGCTCTGTACACCAAGGCCGCGGGTATGGCGCCAGACCGGGCCGAGCCGCGCAGCGGGATGGGCTGGTGCTACGTCGAGCAGGCCAAGACTTCGGCCGCGATCAGTTCGTTCCAGAGCGCTCTCGAGGTCAACCCCAGCTACGCCGACGCACACATGGGGCTCGCCGAAAGCTACCGGGCCCGGGGCAGCAACGACAAGGCCCTCAAGCATTACACGCGCTACCTGGAGATCTTGCCGTCGGGACCAGAAGCAGCGGTGGCGCAGCGCTGGGTCGAGGAACTATCCGCCAAGTAGAGCTGGGGTCAGGCGTCGCTGCGATGGCGCAGGATGAAGCGCTCCATCTCCGCACTCAGCTCCTGGGCCTGCAGGGCCAGCACCTCGACCGAGTGTTCCAGGTTCTGGGCTTCTTCGCGACTGTGGTCGGCGATCTGGCGAACCTCCTCGACAGTCTCCAGGATGCGATCGCCTCCGCGAACCTGCGCACTCTGCGCGCGCGACAGCTTCTCGACATTATCCGAGATGTCGGACAGCACCTCGCCGATGCGCGTCGAGCCCTCGAGCTGCTGGGCTGTCGAGCGTCCCACCGCGTCGGAGACACCCGCGATGGTGGCGGCGGCTTCACGCATGGTGCTCACCGCCTGGAGCTGGGTCTGCGTGACCTTGTGGATCTCGCCAGTCACTGCCACCACATGCTCCATGGCCTGGGTCACCCGCCCGAGGTCCCCCTCGCGTTCGGCCATGGCCCGGGCGATATCCTGGCTCATGGTCGCGGAGTGCGCCGCAGCGCTCATGATGCTGGAGAGAAGCTCGCCGGTGCGCTCGACCTGGCCCGTGCTGTCGCTGACGTTCTGGCTTGCGTCGTCGACGGCGCGGCGGGCACCTTCGCTGGTCTGCCCGATCTCGGTCAAGACCTCCTCGATATCGCGGGTCAGACCCGCGGTCTGTCCGGACAGGGCCTTGACCTCCTCGGCCACGACCTGGAACTGGCGGCCATGTTCACCGGCCTGCGAGGCGATGATGGCGGCGTTGAGCGACAGCAGGTTGGTGCGGCGCGCCACGTCGGAGATGCCACGCAGCAGGGCTGCCACGGTCTCGATGCGGTCGGTGAGGCTGGCGGTGGAACGACGCACCTCTCCCATGGCGCCGTCCAGGCGCTGCATGGTGCCAAGCGACGAGGTCACGGCCTCGGTCCCGGTGGAAGCCTCGCCGGCCACCTGGTCTGCCAGCGCCGAGGAGCTGTCCGCGAGCTGGCGCACCGACTGCAGGGCACGCTCGGTGCGCGTGATGGCAGACTCGGTGTCTCCCGAAGCCTGGCTCAGCACGTCGACGTGGCGCGCCAGGACCGTGACATTGCCTCCGACCTGCTCGACGCTGGCACTGAGGGAATCGGCAGCCTGCGCCAGGCCCGTCAGGTTGTCCTTGACCTCGGTGTTGCGGTCCCCGATCTGGCGGGCGTTGTCCGATGACTCCCGCGTCCACTGGCTGATCGAGGACACATTGCGGGCGATCTCGCGCAGGGCCTGGGCCATCTCGTCGAGCTCGCCTCGTGCGCGCTCCAGCGCCGACCACTGGCGCTCGCTGCCCTTGGCCACGCCGGCGGCGCTGTGGGTGATGCGGTCGATCACCAGGCGCAGCTCGGCCGACACTGCGGCGACCCGCGCCAGCACGCTGGAGAGGTTCTCACCCATCTGGTTCAAGGCCTGGGCCAGTTCTCCCATCTCGTCCTGCTGGGTCACGATGAGCCGCTGTGCCAGGTCCCCGGTCGCCACGGTGCGGGCGTAGCGCACCATCGCGGTGAGGCGGCGGAAGATTCTCTGCATCAGCACCAGGGCGACCACCAGCACCGCGAGAACGAGGATGCCGCCGCTGATCACCATTGGCAGCATCTGAGCCGTGAAGGCTCGCCCTGCGTTGATGCTCACGAGGACGCGCCCCAGCTTGCGCGGCGCGGCAGGTTCCTCGGTGTCCCCGAGGAGCTCCGCCCCGATGTCCACATCTTGCTGGGCTGCGACCTGCACGTCCACGGACTGGTGGACGACGGTCAGGCTCTGCACCTCGTCGCTGCCATGGCTCGCGATCAGGTTCGTGCTGTCGACGGTATCGCGGTCGCCGGGGAAGCTGCGGCCAGGCTGCAGGGCCAGCACCTGTCCCTGATCATCCTGGATCACGATGTACTCGATCTCCTCGTCCAGGCCCTCGTAGCGACGCGCCACGGAGCCTGCGAGCTCGCCGTCCCGGTTGAACAGGGCCATGCGCAGGTCTGTCGATTCGGCCATGGCGCTGGCAAGCAGGGCTGCCTTGGCCTGGCGTTCGCCATTCACGCGGGCGCCAGTCCCCAGGTAGGAACCGACCGCGATGACCACGATGATGAGGAGAGTGAGGGGGATGGCGATGAGCAGGAAGCTCTTTCTCAGGCTACTTCGACTCACGATGGCCCCACGCATCGGCTCCGCGATTGCATCCTGCAACCCTCCGGACCTGTTTTTTGGCGCTGGATCTGCCTAGCGGATCACCGCATGAGCCTCGGCCAGCACCGCGTCGGGTATTTTTATACCGATTCGCTCGGCGGTGCGAAGGTTGACCAGCGTGCGAGTTGCGACAGCAGGTGCGGCGACCTTGTCCGCGGCGGCTCCATCGAGCATCGCGCGTGCCATGCGAGCCGCGGCGCGGCCGTGCTCCACAGGGTCCGGAACCACAGCCAGCAGCGCTCCCTGGCGAGCCACGGCCTCGAAGGAGGTGATCACGGGCACGCGCTTCTCCATGGATTGCACGAGGAGGTACTGCAAGGTCTCGCGTTGAGACAGGGAGCGGTCGGGGAGCAGCCACACAGCATCGGCGTCCTGGAGCGCCTCACTGACCGTGCGGCTGGCCTGCTGACGGTTGGCCAGCGGGTGCAGGTGCAATTCCAGGCCGTGACGTTTGGCGGCAGCGCGCGCGACCTCGACCTGCGCTCCGGACTCGGTCGGGTCGTAGATGGCGGAGAGCCTTCTGGCCCTGGGCACAGCCGCCCGGACGTGCCTGAACACCTCATCGGCCGAAACCTCGAGGGGCACCCCTGTGCCCGGGCCTGTTCTGGCCGCGGCCACCGTCAGGCAGAAAATTGTGGGCTGCTGGGGGAGGTTCTTGGCCGCAAAACGCGTGGCGATGGGTCCTACCGTGATCAGGACCCTGGGGGCGGCGCCGAGGATCTCATCGGCGAGCTGTGCGCGGGCTGCGCTCGACAGATCGAAAACCTGCACGCGGTCGCGGCCAAGCTCCCGCTCGATCTCGGCCAGGGCCTGCCCAAACGCCCCGTTGCGGCTGGAAACCACCACGGACACATCCGCCGCTCGGGCACCGTGAGCGGCCGCACACATGGCGACCATCGCAAGTGCATTCCACTTCACGTCATGCTCCAAGGCCGCCGAGTCAGGCAGCCCCCCGTGACGGCAATCACCGTCATCTAACGACGGTATGATATCGCGCCAGCATTCAGATCGCGAGCCACGACAAGGGACCCCTGAATTTGACTTGGCCCCGGTCCAGCCCTACCATGATTTGTTGATTCTTTCTGACGAGTTCTCGTCGGAGCGGAGCCCTTCTCGATGCTCCCCGGCCGCATCGGTGACTACCAAATCCTGGCCGAGATCGGTCGCGGCGGCATGGGTGTGGTCTTTCGCGCCCGCGACGAACGCACTGGCCAGGACGTGGCGCTCAAGATGCTGGCGCCCGAGGCGCAATCCCACAAGGACTCGGCACTGCGCTTCAAGCGCGAATTCCGAGCCATCCGCCGCGTCGTCCATCCCAATGTCGTGCGCGTGTTCGAAGCCGGGGCCTACCACGGGTCCCCCTACTTCTCGATGGAGCTGGTCGACGGAAAGAATATCCGACGCTGGCTGGATGGGGATGAGCCCATCGTCCACGTTGGCAAGGACCCCCCTCCCGCGGGTCCACTCAGCGAGGCGCAGCAACTGCGACTCAATGAACCCGCGCGGATCCGGCGCCTGGCCGAGGCCACAGTGCAGGTGTGCTTCGCGCTGGGCACCATCCACGCGCACCGCATCGTCCACCGCGATCTCAAGCCCGACAACATCCTGGTGACGCCCCAGGGTGTGGTCAAGCTGATGGACTTCGGCATTGCCAAGCAGTTGACCGATCAAGGACCGTCGACGTCTGGTGGCATGGTCGTTGGTACCTTCAAGTACCTGTCGCCGGAGCAGGCGCTGGGTCTCGAGGTCGACGGGCGCGCGGATCTTTACTGCCTGGGCATCGTGCTCTACGAGCTGCTCGCTGGCCGCCACCCCTTTTACTCCGAGACCAGTGTCGGCTACGCCTACCATCACGCGCGCACCACGCCACCCCCGGTCACCCGGTACAACCCCGACGTCGAGCGCGGGATCGCGGGCATCGCCGAACGCCTGCTGGCCAAGGAACCGGGGGAGCGCTTCGCCACGGCCGAGGATCTGATCGCGGGTCTGAAGGAGGCCGTGAGCGGCATCGAGGAGCGGGTCAACCAGCTGCGAGCCTCGACCAAGCGCTTCGCCCTGCCACCGTTTCAGCTGTCTCCGCACCCACTGTATGCCCCGGCCCTGGTAGGTCGCGATCGCGAGAAGCAGACCCTGCTCACCGCCATCGATCGTCTGCGCAGCGGTGTCGGGCGCCTGGTGGTGATCGAGGGAGCGGCGGGCGGTGGCAAGAGCCGCTTGCTGCGAACCATTGCAGCCGAGACCAAGGACCAGGGTGTGCACTTTTTGTTTGGCCGCGCCAATCAAAACGAGCGCGCGCCGTATGCGCCCTTCGTCGAGATCTTCGATCACCTCATTCGCCAGCTGGCGCAGCAGCCCCGGCGCGAGGTCAACCGCATCCTCGGTACCGAGGGTCCAGCCCTGGCTCGCTACATCCCCGCGGTGGCCGCCCTGCCCATGGTGGAGAGCCGGCAGGCGCCAGCCCTGGCCCCCGAGGACGAGCAGATCCGGTTCCGCGCTGCCGTCGCGGATGTCCTGGCGCGGTACTGCCACGGCTCACCCCACGTGCTGGTGCTCGACGATCTGCACCTGGCAGACGAGTTGAGCCTGGACCTGGTGCGCCACCTGGCAGGTGCCCTGGCAGGCCTCCTCGTCGACGACGGAGCGGCGCCTCGTCCGGCGAGTCTGGCCCTGTTCATCGCTCACGATTCCGATGCGGTACCTCCTCCGGCGCTGACGCGCCTCCTCGCCGAGCTCGAGGGTCAGACGGGGTTCGTGCGCGTGGGCCTGAGTCCCCTGGACGCGGCGGCTGGAAACAGACTGGTGCGGTCCATGCTGGGTGGAGCCGAGGTCGCTGCGGCCTTCACCGACGCTCTGCATGCCGGCACCGGGGGCAATCCCTATCGCATCGAGGAGCGCGTGCGCGTCCTGGCCGAGGCCGGCGAGCTGGTCCGGCGCGGTCGTCGCTGGATGCTGCGAGCGCGTTCGAGCGCGCCCCAGCAGCCGACCTATCTGGAACTCGAGGAGGTCACGGCCTCCGAGGTCCCGCCCATCCCTGATCGCGAGCGCGGAGGGGGAGGCCATCGTCTGTCCAACCTGTCGGTCACCGCACGGGATGTCGCCGAGCGGGCTGCGGTGGTCGGGCTGGCCCTGAGCAGCGAGCTGCTGTCGCGCATCGCCCTGCGGCCCGAGGAGGAATTGCTGGATGCCCTCGATGAGCTGATCAAGCGCGAGGTGCTGGCCGAGGGGAAAAGCGAGGGCGTCTACCGTTTCGTGAACGAGGATGTCCGCGGTGGCATCCTCGAGGCTGTGGAGCCGGGCCGGCGCGCGCGTCATCACCTGCTGGCCGCCCATTCGCTCGAGGAGATCGCGCGTGCAGATCCCCGGATTCCTGCGGACCCCGAGGTGCTGGCCACGCACTACCTCGAAGGAGGGGAGCCTCGCCGCGCCTTCGACTACCTGGCCCAGGCCGCGCACCGCGCCGTGCAGGCCAACGCCGTGCAGGCCGCCACCTCGCTGGTCGAACGCGCCCGCGAAACCCTGCGCGAGGAGATCGAGCACAACCCGGCCGACCCGGGCGTGGCCCGCCGGCGCATCGAGCTGTTGCAGCTGCGTCTGGCGGTGATCCTCGCAGCTGGCCATCCCGCCGAGGCCATCGAGGTCGCGCATCACGAGCTGGACGCTCTTCGAGGTCACACGGAGGCGCGCCACGTGGCGGAGGTCATCTACCTGCTGGCGCGCGCCGAGCTCACCGTCGGGGAACTGGACAACGGCCTGCGCCACGTCGCCGAGGTGGTGGCGGTGACAGAGCGCGGCGGCGCGCACGTGCTGCGCTGCAAGGCCAAGCGGCTCGCTGGCGACATCTATGTGCGACGAGGCCAGAGCGATCGTGCCCAACGTTATTATCGCGACGCCATCGACCTGGCACGGGCCATCGGCAATGCGCTCGAGGAGGAACTGGTGCGCAGCGCCATGGCTGCGTTGCGCCTGGACACTGGAGAGCTCGCCCAGGCCAGGCGGGACTACGAGAATCTCCTGACCGTGGCCGAGCAGACGGGAGAACGTTCGCGGGCGGCTCACTACGTCAAGTGCCTTGGTCTGGTGCACCACGCTGCCGGCGACTACGAGCGGGCGCTCTCCTCGTACCAGCGTGCCCTGGACATGGCTCGCGCCATCGGTGACAGCCGCACCGCGCTCGTGTGTCAGTGCTGCGTTGGCACGGCGCTGATCGATCAGGGCGCGGTGGATCCCGCCCTGGAAGCGTTCGCCGCGGCCCGGGAGGGGCTGATGGCCGCCGGCGCCACCGAGGAGGTGATCGAGAGTCTGCTCGGGAGCGCCGAGGCCTACCTGCTCCGCGACGCGAACGAGAAGGCGCGAACGCTGTGCGATGAAGCCGTGGCCGAGGCCGAAAGGTCCGGGATGTCGACGCTGCTCGCTGCGGCGCGTGTCCATCGCGGTCTGGCGCGCGTGCGCCTTGGCGACGACAGACCCGGGCTCTCCGACATCGAGGCGGGCCTGGCCACCGCCCAGAAGTCCGAGGCCATCCGGCTGCAACTCCAGGGTTTTGTGGCGCTGGGGGAAGCCCTGTTCCTCGCCGGCGAGCAGGCGCGCGGGCTGCAACTGCTGGATCAGGCACAGCGACGCGCCGAGAGCAGCGGTTACCTGCGTTACCGGGATCGTGTACAGAACGTTCGCACACGGCTGCAGGTGACCTCGCCAAGTTGACTTTTTGCACCGGAGCAGACGGGTCAGCGACGTAAAAGTGGAGTCAGAACAGGACCGAAGTATAATGAAGCGTCCCGCGGAGCCAGGCCGTGCTCCGCCGCGCGCTCGCTCCGAACCATGGTGCCGGACGGCACGTGGCGAAGGAGTCCGCGTGCAACGACGGTGACCGGAGCTTTGTCATGGCCAAGAAGAAGGCGGCCACCCGAAAAACCCACGACGACAGCCTGCGGGGCACCCAGATCGAGGCGTCCGTCGGGGCTCCAGACGATGTCCCCGACCAGGGCCAGGAGCCCGTGGTGGACGATATGGATGTCGGTGATGACCTGGCGGCCGAGGAGGCCAAGCTGGAGACGTCTGACGCCGAAGCTGACGAGGAGGACGGGGACCAGGACGCTGGCGACGAGCCCGAGGACGGTGAGGACTCCGGGGACGACGACCCGGAAGGGGTCAAGGACGAGGACGACGAGGGCGGGGAGGGGGACGAGGACGAGGCTTCAGAAGAGAGCGAGGAGCCTGACGACCCCGATGCCGCGCTCAAGGTCGATGTCGTGCTCGTGCAGAGCATCGAGAGCATCGTCGAGCGTCGCGCTCATGTACTGGAACTCATCGAGAACACGCGCGACAGAGCGAGGGCCGTGAAGCCCGACATCTTCGAGCGCGTCATCGGCGACTACCAGCGGCAACTCGCCGAGGTCGAGGCCGAGTACGAACCCGCCAGCGAGGCCATCTGCCAGTCGCTCATGGCCATCAGCGCCCTCGAGGACAAGCTGCGCGACGAGACCGAGCAGATCAACGACCGCATGGTCGAGATGCGCTTTCGCTGCGAGGTGGGAGAGTTCCCGGAAGAGGACCTGTTCCCCATCGAGGATGAACACCAGCGCCAGCTCAAGCATCTGAACGCGCGCATGGCCCTGATCGACGAGACGTATTCCCAGTGCAAACCTTTCTTGCGGGCCGAGGATTTCGAGGAGGCGACCGGCCGACCCTACGAGGACAAGCCCGAAGAGGACGTGGCGGAAGAGCCTGCCGCGGCGCTGGCGGAGGACCCCGACGGTGAATCCGGCGATCTGGGGGATCTGGAGATTGACGAGTTCGATGCGCCGGGTGTTCGCGTGACTGCCCCGCCCGAGGTGTTCACGGCCGCATCCCGCCTCGACGACGTGCGTCGGGTGGCCGAAGAGGCCGACGACGATGGCCTGCCCACGCGCTTCGAGCAGCGCCCCGAGGATTCTCTGTCCGAGGGAGCCAGCGAAGAGCGCACCATCGCAGGCGGCCAGCTCAAGTGCTACGTGGTCCACAAGCTGGCGGATGGCAGCGAACGCGACTATCCGCTTGGACTCGAGCCCTTTGCCATCGGGCGCCATCCCCAGAACGACCTCGTGCTCGCGGACCGGGGGATCTCGCGCCGCCACGCCCGCGTGGTGCTGGAGAACACGGGGCGCTACACGGTCTCCGACCTGTCGAGTGGCAACGGCGTCTTTGTCAACGGCACGCGCGTTCACGGCAAGTTCAAGTTGACCAGCGGCGATACCATCACGATGGGAAGCAGCACCATGGACTACCTGGAGCGGCTCGAGTAGGCCGTGGCACGGCGTTACCTGTACGAGCTGCTGGAGCATGGCATCACCTCCGCGGCGCGTGACGAGACAGCTCCCGATCGTCCCGTCACGGCCCGCCGTGCTCTCACCGTGACCCAGGCGGCTCGCGCCATCCGGCGCGTTCTCGAGGGGCAGCTGGTCGATCTGTGGGTCGAGGGCGAGATCTCGAACTACCGCCCGTACCCTTCAGGACACTGGTACTTCACGCTCAAGGATGCGCAGAGCCAGCTTCCGGCGGTGATGTTTGCGGGCGATAACCGACGCGTACGCTTCAAGGTCGAGGAGGGGGCGCAGGTCCTGGCCCGGGGACGTGTCTCCTTTTACGAGAGTGGCGGGCGGGCGCAGCTCATGGTCACGGCCCTGGAGCCCACGGGACTCGGCGCGCGCACGCTGGCTCTGCGGCAGCTCGCGGAACGCTTGCAGGCCGAGGGTCTGTTCGACGCCACGCGCAAGAAGGTGCTGCCCCTGCTGCCGCGCAAACTCGGCGTGGTGACCAGCCTCGAGGGCGCGGCCCTGCGCGACGTGTTGCAGGTGGCACGGCGGCGCATGCCACGGCTTCCGGTCGTGATCTCACCGACCCGGGTCCAGGGAGAGGGCGCGGAGCAGTCCATCGCCCGGGCCTTGCGCCAGCTCGACCAAAGTGGGTTGACCGACGTCATCATCCTGGGCCGTGGCGGCGGCAGCGTCGAGGATCTCGAGGTCTTCTCGAGCGAGGTTGTGGTGCGGGCTGTAGCAGCCTGCGCCACCCCAGTGATCAGTGCCGTGGGCCACGAGATCGATCAGGCATTGTGCGACCTGGCCGCGGACCTGCGCGCACCCACGCCGAGCGCAGCAGCCGAACTGGCCGTGCCCATATTGAGCGAGCTGGAGAAACGACTAGAGGTCTCGCGCCAGCGCATCCGCGGCCTGATTCTCGGCCAGCTGACGACCAAGCGCGCTCGCCTCGCGGCGCTGGTCTCTGCCCTGACCGACCCCAGAGCGCTGGTCCGCACGAGACGCCAGGACCTCGATCTGCTGTGGCAACGCGCGGAGCGGGGCATGCAGCGTCGACTCGTGCTGGCCCGGACGCACCTGTCCAGGCTGCGAGAGCGCCAGGCACCGCAGCATCCGGGGCGACGTCTTGCCACGGCCGGTGGCCGACTCGAGGTGCTGCGCTTGCGCCAGCGCGCGGCCCTCGACGCACGCCTCGATCTCGCGCGTGCCGGGCTGCAGCAGGCTGCGGCCTCTCTGCACGCCCTGTCACCCCTCGCGGTCCTGGGGCGCGGCTATGCCATCTGCCTGCACCGCGGCAAGCCCCTGCGCGAGGCCAGGGCTGTGGAACCTGGATCCCAGCTCGAGGTTCGACTTGCACGCGGTCGACTGCAGGCACAAGTGCAGCGGATCACCGACGACGAGGAGGGTTTCTGAACCGGCATCGCCCGTTTGCGATACGGCTTGACCCTCTGTTCTCAACGTCGTCAAGTCAGCCCACAGGAGTGCGCCGTGAGCGACAGGAAGAACCGCCGTTCCGAGCCCGAGCTGGCTGCCGATGCGCCCTTCGAGCAGGTGCTGGAGCGCCTCGAGCGCCTCGTGGACCAGCTCGAGGACGGGAGCCTGCCCCTCGAGGCGTCGCTGCAAGCCTTCGAGCAGGGCGTGGCCCTGGCGCGCCAGGCCCAGACCAGCCTCGACGCCATGGAAAGGCGTATCGAGGTCCTGAGTCAGGACGGGAGCCTGCAGGCCCTGCCCGAGAAGCGAGAAGAGGATGATGTCTGACACCGGGACCGTCGCGTCGGCGGCGGCGGCAGAGCGCAGCTTTTTCGAGGTGCTCCGGCGCGAGGTCAACGCGCGCCTGGAGGCCTCACTGCAAGGCCTGCGCGATCGCGCCCTGCACGGCGGGCAGCGTCCGCCACCGCGCCTGCTCGAGGCCATGGGGTACAGCCTGCTGGCCGGGGGCAAGCGCCTGCGTCCGCTGATGGCGCTGTGTGCCTGCGAGGCGGTCGGTGCCGAGCGCGCTATGGCCTGGCCCGCCGCCCTCGCCATCGAGTACGTGCACACCTACTCGCTGATTCACGATGACCTCCCGGCCATGGACAACGATGATCTCCGACGTGGCCGACCCACCCTGCACAAGGCCTTCGACGAAGGGACGGCGGTGCTGGCCGGCGACGCCCTGCTCACCGAGGCCTTCGGTGTGCTCGCCAGAGCCGAGCACAACGCCGATCGACAGGTGATGGAGCTGGCCACGGCGGCCGGAGCCTGCGGCATGGTGGGGGGTCAGGTGCTTGACGTCGAGGCCGAGAGCCTGCCGCACGCCCAGATCGATCTCGAGCGCATTCATCGAGCCAAGACCGGCCGCCTGTTCGTGGCCGCGGCGGTGATGGGCGGGCTCGCCGGCCAGGCGCAGCAGCACGAGGTCGCGGTCCTCCGTCGCTACGCGGCCCTGGTCGGGCATGCCTTTCAGGTGGCAGACGATCTGCTCGACGTGGTGGGCGATGCCTCCAAGACCGGCAAGGGGCTGGGGCGCGATCAGGCTCGGGGCAAGTTCACCTACCTCAGCCGCGATGGCATTGACGCCACGCGCGCCGAGGCGCATCGCCTGGGTCTGCTCGCGCACGCGGAGCTGGAGCCTCTGGGTGGCACGGCACAAGCGCTGCACGCCATCGTGGATATGGCGGTGGAACGCGTGGCCTGAGTCGTGATCGCGCGAGGCTCGCGTTGAGCGACCGGGCGCCCCCAGTATAAACTTCTCCACATGGTTCTCGTTGTGGCAGGTCTGATGACCGCGATGTCGCTGCAGGCCGATCCCGGCGCTGCACCCATTTCTTCCGCTGTGGTGGCGGCGAGCCCCAGCGTCGTGCACGAACGCTATCACTACCGGACCGTGAGTCTGGATGGCTCCACTGCTGGCGGCACCGCAACGCTCGAGCTGACTCGCCGCGGGGATCTGGTCGACCTGGTCGAGGAGAGGCAGCTTCCAGACGGGAACCGGATGACCTTCAAGGTTCGCTTCTCATCGAGGGACATGCAGGTGATGCGCTGGGAGATGCAGGTCAAGGTCGACGGTCAGGTCACGCGCAGCACCCTCGCCATCGGCAGGGCGGAGGTCGAGGCGAAGCAGGTTGGCCCCGACGGCGTCACCACCTCGGACCGCATGACTCGCCCCAAGGGGACAGTGGTCATGACGCCCTTGCTCAAGTTCGAGCTGGCGCGCCGCCTGGACCAGGGGCACGTGACCGGACCTCTCGAGATGATCGTGCTCCGGGACGGCGAACTCGAGAGCTACCGCCTGCAGATCGAAGACCGCGGTGACCGGCAGGTGACCACCGCCGCGGGCACGTTTCGGTGCCGCGTGCTGTCCATCGCCCCGACCTCGGCGCTGCTGGCCCTGGCCGTGCCCCCCGGTGAGATGCTGCTCGCGGCCGACGGCAGCCACCCTCTGGTGCTGGGCGTGGGAAGTATCAGCCGCCTGTCCAAGGTCATGCGCACCGAGCTCATCGAGTACCGCAGCGAGAACGCGACGCCCTGAACCGGCGCTGTGGAACTTTCGCGCTGGTGGGCTGTCTACTCCCAAGAACCACGCATCTGGTCCGCGTGAAAGGGAGCTGCCATGGCGCTTTCCAGGTCGACCTGTGTCCTTCGTGCCCTGTTCTCGGTGATCGCGCTCACGTTCCTGCTCGGAGAACCCGCGATGGCCCGGCCCCCCCTGCGCGTGGCGCGCCACGATGAGGAGGCCTACCCCATGGGCGGGGTGGTGCAGCGCCTGCGAGGCAGCCTGCAGACACCGCGGGCGGTGAAGGCGGATCGTGGCAGTGCTCCCTTTCTCAAGGTCGTCAGCGGCGATGACAGCCTGGAGCAGTTGCCACTCAAGAGCACGCGTGCCGACGTCGACGTGGCGGGAGTCATCGCCCAGGTCAAGCTGACCCAGGTGTTTCGCAACGAGGGCAGGCATACCATCGAGGCCGAATACGTGTTTCCGGCCTCGACCCGTGCCGCGGTCTACGCCATGAAGATGACCATCGGGTCGCGCGTCATCGAAGCGCAGATCCAGAAACGCGACGAGGCGCGAGAGACCTACGAGCAGGCCCTGCAGGAGGGTCGCACCGCCTCCTTGCTCGAGCAGCAACGGCCCAATGTATTCCAGATGAGCGTCGGCAATATCCTGGCCGGCGACGAGATCCAAGTCGAGCTGTTCTACACCGAGCTGCTGCAAGCCGAGGACCGCGTCTACGAGCTGGTCATCCCGACGGTGGTGGGACCGCGCTACGTCAACGGCACGGAGCCGGACACGCGGGGCCCGAGGAGCTGGACCGCCAACCCACACCTTCAGGAGGGGGAGGCCGCGCCCTACACCTTCGGGGCCACCGTGGATCTGCGGGGTGCCATGCCCATTGCCCGCGTGCAGTGCAGTCATGATGTGGATGTCGTGTACTCGGGCAAGGAGTCCGCGAGCGTCGTCCTGCAACCCGACGCCGCCCATGGCAACCGAGACCTGATCCTGCGCTACACACTGGCTGGTGCGCAGGTGCAGAGCGGTCTCCTCCTGTACCCGGGGGACGACGAGAACTTCTTCACGCTGATGGTCGAGCCCCCCGCGCGAGTGTCGCCCGAGACCATCGTGCCCCGGGAGTACCTCTTCATCCTCGACGTGTCGGGTTCCATGCAGGGCTTTCCGCTCGAGGTCAGCAAGGCTCTGATGCAGGAGCTGCTCGAGCAGCTGGGTCCGCAGGACTTCTTCAACGTGCTGTTCTTTGCCGGTGACAGCGCACTGCTCAGTGAACGGAGTCTGCCGGTGAGCCGCAATAGCATCCGGCGTGCCCGCTCCCTGGTTGGCATGCAGCACGGTGGTGGTGGTACCGAGCTGGTGCCGGCCCTGGAACGGGCCCTGGCCCTGCCACGTGTGGCAGGCGCCGAACGCATCGTAGTGGTCGCCACGGACGGCTTTGTTGGCGTCGAGCGTCGCGCCTTCCAGCTCATCCGCGACAAGCTTGGCGAGGCCAACTTCTTTGCCTTTGGCATTGGCAGTTCGGTGAATCGCTTTCTCATCGAGGGCATGGCCCGCGCTGGCCAGGGAGAGCCCTTCGTCGCCACCACCGAGGCAGAGGCCAAGGCCCAGGCCAGGCGTCTAGGCGAGTACATTCGCGCGCCCTTGCTGCGCGACATCACCGTACGTTTCGAAGGTTTCGGTGCCTACGACGTGGCGCCGAGCCACTTCCCGACCTTGTTCGCGGATCGCCCGCTGGTGATCCATGGCAAGTACAAGGGGCCGGCATCGGGGCGCGTGCTGGTGCGTGGCTCAAACGCGAGCGGTGCGTTCGAGGCGAGCCTGGACGTGGCCGACGCGGACCGCTCCGAGGAGAACGCAGCTTTGCGCCACCTGTGGGCGCGAAAAAAAGTTCAGCTGCTGGCAGACGACAGGCAACTCGAGCCCACGGACGAGGACGTGGCCGCGATCACGCAGCTCGGTCTGCGCTACAACCTGCTCACCGAATTCACCTCCTTCGTCGCCGTGGACACCGTGGTGCGTGGCGATGGCACGCGCGGGGTCACGGTGCGTCAGCCCCTTCCTCTGCCCGCAGGGGTGTCGAACAGCGCCGTGGGTGGTGCTGGCAAGAGCGGATCCAGCTATGGCTTCGGCGGGCTGGGCGTGCAAGGGACGGGACACGGTGGCGGTGGCTCTGCCATGGGCAGCATTGGCGTGGGCAGCGTCGGCACCCGCGGTCGCGGGGGTGGCTCGGTGGGCTATGGCTCGGGGGCCGGTGGACTGGGTGGCAGGGTGGCCAGGGTACCGCGTGTCATGGCTGGACAGGTGGTGGTTCAGGGCAGCCTGGACAAGGAAGTGATACGCCGCGTGATCCAGGACAAGCTGGCCCAGGTCAAGGCCTGCTACCAGCGCGAGCTGGCGAGAGAGCCAGAGCTTGCAGGCCGCGTGGTGCTGGAGTTCGTGGTCGGAGAGGACGGCAAGGTACAGAGCGCGCGCGTCGTCGAGACGACCCTGAACAGCGCTGCGGTCGAGATCTGCCTGACCAAAAAGGCCACGGCCTGGCGCTTCCCGGCTGTGAAGGGCGGTGGCACCGTGATCGTGCGTTACCCCTTCATGTTCAAGCCTCCAGCCTGAGCTGTTGTCGCGATCGCGGCTCCCTGGCGCTATCCTGTGCCCATGCGCGTGCTCCCATGCCTGCTGCTGCTGATCCTCCCCGGTGCCTGTGCCAGTGCACCCGAAGCCCAGCCTGACAAGCCCGTCGACACGGCGCGTCCTGCCGCCGCGGATCCCGCGCCTCTGTCCCCCGCCCTGGGAGGCCTGGTGGTGGCCATGGCCAGCCCTGGCATCCGCCTGTACCTCGACGATCAGGAAATGCGCGACTTCGCGCCCACCGTTGACGGTGCGCTGCGCGTCGAGCTGCTTCAGGGCTCCTACGCCGTGCGAGCGCGGCGCGCGGATCTGTGGTCACGGGCGCAGCGTGTGTGGATCTGTCCAGGCCTCGATACCCGCCTCGAAGTGGCACTCGACGCTGGCGGCAGCCGCATGCAGGTGACCCAACCCACGGAGTGCGCGAACGATCCCGTTCCACCTGCTTCCTTGGGCGCTGCGGTCCGTCCCCGGTATGACGCACGCGATCCCTGCGTCGAGTTCTGTGGCTCCATGACCTTCCTGTGCATCCGTGATTGTGGAGGCGGTGCCCCAGATGCCGAACCCAGTGGTTGCATGGTGCGCTGCGCCCAGGAGATGGGGCGATGCGTCGACGCCTGTCGCTGAGCTCGCCGACGGACGTGGACAGCACCCCGGTGCCCATCGCTACAATGTGAACGCCGCTCGCAAGGTGTCGCGGGCGAGAGGTCGAGTCGTGACCCACGCTCAAAAACCGCTCAGCCCGGCGCAGCTCCTCACCGTCGACACCCTGGCGCGGGCGCTGATTCCTGCGGGCGAGCGTATCCCTGCCGCGGACCAGATCTCCGTCGACGCCCTGTGGGAGTTCCTGGGCGCGATCTCCCCCCGCGCACCCGGGTTCTATGCCATTCTGGCCCGTTCGCTGGACCTGCTGGCCCTGGCGCAGACAGGGCACCGCTTGCACCGCCTGTCCGTGGAGCAGCGCGACAGCGTGCTGGACCGCTGGCAGCAGCTGCCGGCTCTGCGCTGGCTCCTGTTTGGCCTGGGCTTTCCGCTCAAGCTGGTGCACTTCGATCATCCGCGGGTCTACCAGCGCTACGACTGTCCCTATCATCGCGACGCCAAGGTGGAGCCCGCGCGCTGGCTGCAGCAGATCGTGCCTGCCGCGGACTGGCAGGACGGCGACATCGAGTGCGACGCCGTGGTCATCGGCAGTGGAGCGGGTGGCGCCGTCGTGGCACACGAACTCGCCGCCCGGGGGCACGCCGTGCTCATCGTCGAGCAGGGTGAGCACTACAGGCGCGATGCCTTTGACGGCAATGCCCGGCGCGCGGCGCAGCGCTTCTACCTCGGCCGGGGCGGGCTCGCCTCGGTCGGCAACACAGTCATCCCCATCACCGTGGGGCGCATGGTGGGTGGCTCCACCGCGCTCAACACCGCGACCTGTTTCCGGACGCCGGACTGGGTCCTCGACGAGTGGTGCGAGCGCCTGGGCTCGGACGCCCTGTCCCCGACGCGCATGGAGCCCTACTTCGAGCGCATCGAGACCGCGCTGCGCATAGCCCCGAACGAGCCGAAGTACATCGGGCCCATCGGCGACATCGTGGCGCGGGGATGCGAGCGCCTGGGCTGGCATCACTTCGCGGTGCGTCGCAACGCCCCCGACTGCGATGGCCAGGGCGTGTGCGACTTCGGCTGTCCGACGGACGCGCGCCTGAGTACCAACGTCTCCTACGTGCCCTGGGCGCTGATGCGCAGTGCGCTGATGCTCACGGGCGCCCGCGCCGACCGGGTGTGGGTCGAGAACGGACGCGCTGTTGGGGTCGAGGTGACGGCACCCGCCACCGGGCGCACGCTACGGGTGCGGGCGCGGGTCACGGTGCTTGCGGGCGGTGCGATTCCAACACCCATCTTGCTGCAGCGCCAGGGCCTGTGCACCAGGAGCGGCCAGGTCGGGCGCAACCTCTCCCTGCACCCGGCCTCGGCCCTGTCGGCGCTGTTTGACGAGGATGTGTACGGCTACAACCACATACCTCAGGGCTACGGCTGCGACGAGTTCCTGCGCCAGGGCATCCTGCTGCTGGGTGCCTCGGCCATGCTCGACCTGGGACCCGCGATGTTCAATCTCAGCGGGCGGCGCTTCTCGGCGCTGGTGGACCGCTACCACCAGATCGCGACCTTCGGCATCATGATCGAGGATCCCTCACGCAACGGCGTGGTGCGCCCCGGGCCCGGAGGTCGGCCCCTGATCACCTACAACCTGCAAGCCCAGGACGTGCAGCGGCTGCACCAGGGCATGACCCGGGTCATGCAGATCTTCGAGGCGGCGGGGGCGCGATCCTTCTATCCGACGCTGCCCCGACACCCCGCGTTCGAGGGTGACGATGCGATCGCGCGCTTTCGCGAGCTGCAGCTGCGCCCCAGCGACTTCATCTGTGTCAGCTTTCACCCCATCGGCACCTGCCAGATGGGCCAGGACCCGAGGCGCAGCGTGGTAGATCTGCAGCACCAGGCCCACGACCTGCCCGGTCTGTACATCGTCGACGGGAGTGCCCTGCCCGGACCTCCCGGGGTGAACCCGCAGCTCACCATCCTGGCCGTGGCGGCTCGAGCCGCGGATGGCATCGCCAGGGAGCTGCAGTGAGGCGCCGGCCTTGTCTGGCACCACCATTTCGCTACGTTGTCAGCTGTCGGCGCCTGGGCCAGGCCAGCGACCACCACCGGAGGGCTTCGTGACGACGACCCATGGCTTCGAACTGCAGCGCGAGCAGCACATCCTGGAGCTCAACAGCACCGCGCGGATCTACCGCCACCTGAGGACCGGCGCACGCCTGCTCTCCGTCCTCAATGACGACGAGAACAAGGTCTTCGGGGTCAGCTTTCGTACACCCGCCCAGGACTCGACAGGTGTGGCACACATCCTCGAGCACTCGGTGCTGTGTGGCTCGGACCGCTACCCGACCAAGGAGCCCTTCGTCGAGCTGCTCAAGGGTTCGCTGCAGACCTTCCTCAATGCCATGACCTACCCCGATAAAACCTGTTACCCGGTGGCCAGCGCCAACCTGCAAGACTTCTACAACCTGGTCGACGTGTACCTGGACGCCGTGTTTCACCCGAGACTGACGCCCATGACGCTGATGCAGGAGGGCTGGCACCACGAGGTCGATGACGACGGCACGCTGTCCTACAAGGGCGTGGTCTTCAACGAGATGAAGGGTGTCTATTCCTCGCCCGACAGCTTGCTGGCGCAGCTGTCGCAGCAGGTCCTGTTTCCGGACACGACCTATGGCCTGGAGTCGGGTGGAGATCCCAGGCACATTCCCGAGCTGAGCTGGAAGGCGTTCTCCACCTTTCACCGCACGCTCTACCATCCTTCGAACAGCTACAGCTTCTACTACGGCGACGATCCCGAGGAGCGGCGCCTGCAGATCCTGGACGCGGTCTTTTCGGGCTTCGATGCGCTCTCCGTCGACACTGCGGTGCCCCTGCAGCGTCCCTTTGCCGAGCCTCGGCAGCTCACCGCGCCCTATGTGGCCAGCGACGACAGCGGCAAGGCCCTGTTCACGCTCGGGGCCGTGGTGGGCGAGACCGCAGATGCGCACCGCAACCTGGCCTGGCAGATCCTCGAGCACGTGCTCATTGGCCTGCCCTCGTCACCGCTGCGCAAGGCCCTGACTGACAGCGGACTGGGTGAGGACCTGTGCGGCGCCGGCCTCGAAGGGGACCTGCGCCAGCTTTACTTCTCGGTGGGGCTCAGGGGTATCGCCGTCGAGGACGTGGACCGCGCAGAGGATCTGATCCACGACACCCTGCAGCAGCTGGTCACGCAGGGGATCCCGGCCGCGGACATCGAGGCCGCCCTCAACTCGATCGAGTTCCACTTGCGCGAGCAGAACACCGGGTCGTACCCGCGCGGTCTGTCCATGATGATGGAGGCGCTGTGTAGCTGGCTCCACGACGGGGACCCACTGGCCCTGCTGCCCTTCGAAGACTCACTGGGCACCCTGAGGCAACGTCTGGCTTCGGGTGAGCGCGTGTTCGAGGACATGCTACAGCGCGATATTTTGGACAACCCGCATTGTGCCCGGGTCACCCTGGTGCCGGACCGCGAGCTGGGGGCGCGACAGGAAGCCGAGGAGCGTGCGCGTCTCGACGCCGCCCGAGCCCAGCTCGATGATGCGGCCCTGCAGCAGCTGCGCGCCGGTGCCGAGGCCTTGCAACAACGCCAGGAGGCGCCGGACCGGCCCGAGGACCTGGCCACGATCCCGCGCCTTGGCGTCGCGGACATGCCCCTTCGCAACGTGCCCATTCCGGTGGACACGCGATCCCATGCTGGCGTTCCCGTGCTGTGCCATCCCCTGAATACCAGGGGTATCGTCTACCTCGATCTGGGATTCGACCTGCGCGCCCTGCCCGATGCCCTGCTGCCACTGGGTGGTCTGCTGGGGCGTGCGCTCACCGAGATGGGGACGCACCGGACCGACTTCGTTGCCCTGATGCAGCGCATCGCCAGCCGCACCGGCGGCATCGACCCTAGGCTGCTCATCTCGGCGAGGCACGACGACAGCTCTCCCCTGGCGCGCCTGCTGCTGCGCGGCAAGGCCACCATCGACCAGGTCGAGGAGCTGTGTGCTCTGATGGGCGAGATGATCCTCGAGCCCCGGCTCGATGACGCCGAGCGATTCTCGCAGATCGCCCTCGAGTCCAAGGCAAGGCGTGAGGAGTCCCTGATTCCGTCGGGACACCAGGCCGCGGCCACGCGGTTGCGCGCGCGGCGCGGCGAGGCGGGGACCTATGCAGAGCGCATGCACGGCGTCGAGAGCGTGTTCTTCGTGCGGCAGTTGCTCGAGCGTTGCACCGAGAACGACGCGTCGGTGCAACGCGACCTCGAGATGGTGCACCAGCACGTGGTCAGGCGCGAGGGTGCCATCGCCAACCTCACCGCGGACGAGGCCAATCTGCCCCGTGCTCTGGCAGCGCTCGAGGGGCTCATCGATGCGCTGCCGTCGCGCGACCTGTCTGGGGTGACCCGCACCCTCCTCGACAGCCCCCTGCGCGAAGGCCTGGCTTTGCCCTCGCAGGTGCACTACGTCGGCTGCGGCGGTGATGCCTACGCCGCAGGCTACCGTTACAGCGGTGCGGCCCACGTGGTCAGTCGCTACCTGAGCACGACCTACCTGTGGGACCGCGTGCGCGTGCAGGGAGGGGCTTACGGGGCCTTCTGCATGTTCGATCGCCTGAGTGGCCACCTGGGTTTCGTGTCCTACCGCGACCCCAACACCACGCGCACCGTCGAGGCCTTTCGAGGTGCTGCCGCCTACTTGCGCGACAATCCGCCGGTCGAGGAGGAGATGCACAAGGCCATCGTGGGCGCCATCGGCGAAATCGATCGTTACATGCTGCCCGACCAGAAGGGATTCTCGTCGCTGGCGCGACACCTCACGGGTGAGGATGAGGACTTCCGGCAGCGGGTGCGCGAGCAGGTCCTGGGGACCACGGCCAAGGATTTTGTGGACTTCGCCGTCGCTGCCCAGGCCGTGGCGGATCAGGGCGACCTGTGCGTGGTGGGCGATGAGGCGTCCCTGAGCAACAGTGGCCTGGAGCTACAGATCACGAAGGTGCTGTGACCCTGGGCGACCGCTGACGACGGGCCCGCGCGCGATCATACCGTGCGCAGACGGAGACATGCCTCCAGGTGTCCCGACAGCAGGCCGCGATCATTGCGCACCTCGGGTCGCGCGTGGCGTTGCAGGGACGGGGGCAGGTGTGCGGGGTCGAGCACGCCAAGCTGACAGAGAACCTCGACGCAGATGGCGCCGAGTGCGCGCATGTTGCCGTCGTGGACCTTGATCGCGATGGCCAGCTCGGGCTCGGCCAGGGCGATGAGTTCGATGGCCTCGGCGCCGATCTTGGCGACCAGCCGACCCGGGAGCGCGCAGGCCAGGTCGAGGTCCAACCGCCCCTGACCCGAGACCATCTCGGGGTGCGCCAGCATGGCGCCGCGGATCCTCGCCAGGTGGGTCTGCTCGACGCTGCGATCAGCACGGGCCCGAGCCAGCTTGAGGTAGGCCCGGGCGAGCTGCACCAGGGGCAGTGCGTAGTTGGGGGCGGAGCAACCGTCGACCGCCGGTTCGAGGGAGCTGAGCTCGACCTCGCACAGATCCGACAGCGCCTGTCGCACCTGGCGCTGGGTGGGACTGTCCGGGTCCAGATAGCGCTCGCTGGCATCGCCGAGGTGGCGCGCCAGTGCCAAAAAGCCGGAGTGCTTGCCCGAACAGTTGTGGCGCAGGGGATCGCGTTCCTCGCCGCCGGTGGGGAACAGCTTCTGCTCCTGCATCCACAGTGGCCAGTGGCTGCCACATTGCAGATGGCCCGCACCGTGCTGGCTCGCGCGCAGATTGCGATCGACGACGGCGCGATGGGCATCGGTCCCGGTGTGCGAGCCCGCCATGATGGCAAGCTGCTCGGGGGCGAGGCAGAAGTGGTCGGCAGCACCCGATGCCAGCAGCGGGAACAGTTGCAAGGGCTTGAGAGACGAACGGCCCAGGGTGACCAGATCCGGATCGCCCGCCGCGCAGCGGATCGCGCCATCGCCCTCGACCACGACGATGCTGGCGCGGTGCCAGGCCTCGACCTGGTGGCCGCGATACACCCGGGCTGCCAGCACGCCGGAGTCGCCTGGCGTTCGAATTTCGGACATTTCATCCACCCGCAAACTGGCGCGCTGCTACCGCCCGCTCGCTACTTGGTGGGTTTCCTGGCCAGGATCGCCTCCATCTCGGCCAGGGTGCGATCCAGGAGCGCAGCCGCGGCGTTGACGGCGTCCGGTTTGGTGAGATCGACGCCGGCACCCTTGAGCAACTCGAGGGGAGGCTTCGAGTTGCCGCCGCGCAACATGTTCAGGTACGCCTCGCGTTCCTTGTCTCCGCCCTTCTGGATGCGCTCGGCGATGGCGATGCCCGACGACAGACCGGTGGCATACGAGAACATGTAGTACTTGTAGTAGAAGTGCGGGATGTACGCCCACTCGACACCGTCGTTGGCTCCGAGGGTGAAGTCAGGACCGTAGTACTGGCGGATCAGCTTCTCGTAGGTGGCGTTGAACCAGTCGGCGGTGAGCGGGGTACCGGCTTCCGCGGCGGTGTGCGCGAGCCATTCGAACTCGGCGAAAAGCGTCTGGCGGTAGATCGTGGTGCGGATGGTCTCGACCAGCTCGTTGAGCAGGTACATCCGCTCGTCGTCCGTCTTGGCCTGCTGGTACAGGAAATCGTGCAGCAGCTTCTCGTTGCAGGTACTGGCAATCTCCGCGACGAAGGGGGCGTAGCTGGCCGTGACGTAGGGTTGCGTGGACATGGAAAGGTCGCTGTGCAAGGCGTGCCCGTACTCGTGGGCCAGGGTCGACAGGTCATCGTGCTCGTCGAAGTAGTTCATCTTCACATAGGGATGCACCCCGAACACGCTCGAGGAGAAGGCCCCGGAGTCCTTGTCCTTGTGGGGATACACGTCGATCCAACCCTGCGCCGGATCCAGGCCCTTGCGCAGCACCTCGACGTAGGTGGTTCCCAGGGGCGCCAGGGCCTGCGGCAAGACCTGCTGCGCCACGTCGTAGGGGAAGCTCATCTTCACGCTCTTCACCATGGGCGTGTACAGATCGTAGATGTGCAGCTCGTCGACCTTCATGATGCGCTTGCGCAGCTTCACGTAGCGGTGCAGCGGCGCCAGGTTCTGATGAATGGCGTCGATCAAGTTGGTGTAGACCCTGGGATCGATGTTGTCCTTGTCGAGATACGCCGCGAGAGCGGTGTCATAGCCGCGGGACCGCGCGTAAAAGATGTTCTGGCGAAACTGTCCGCTCAGGGTCGAGGCCAGGGCGTGCCGGTATTGCATGAGCGAGCCAAAGAAGGACTCGACCGTGTCCTTGCGCACGCGCCGGTCCGACGATGCCCTGTACTTGCCATAGCTGGAGAAGGTGAGCTGCACCGGCTTCCCCTTCTCGTCCTTGATGGTGGGCAGGGGGAGGTCCGTGAGCAGGGCACCGAAGGTCTTCTCGAGGTCCGAGGGCAGTTCGTTGAGGTCGATCTCGGCCCACAGGTTGTCGCCCGCCAGGGATAGCACGCGCTCGGCCTCGGCGTTGAGCACGCGGCTCCGTCGGCGGCGCAGTTCGTCGATGTAGGGCTTGCTGTCCTTGAGCTTGGGCTCCTTCTTGTAAGCGGCCTGCAGGGCCTTCTCGTCGAGCGCCAGCAGCTCTTGCCGGATGAACGAGGCCTGGCTCATCAGCCCATTCATGGCGTCCAGGGCACGGTCGTTGTTGGCCTGCAGCTCCGTCGAGGACTGGGCGCTGTCGAGGCGCATGTTTGCGTACAGCGTCGCCTTGTTGGTCAGCAGCCGGGTTTCGAAGTACAGCGCCAGGCACTCGCGCAGCTTGCGCGGACTCTTGAGAGTCCCCTTGAAGGCCGCCAGCGCCTTGCGCTTGTGTTCCAGCGACGCCAGGGCCTGGGTCAGATCGGCGTCGCTCTCGAACAGGGGCGCGAGTTGCCACTTGTAGAGGTCTGGGATGCTGCTGCGCGGCGCATTGGCGTCAGGCGTCACGCGCACCGGAGCCGCGGCATGGATTGCCGTTCGCACGGGAAGCAGGACGAGACCGCAGGTGGCGGCGGCCAGACTCAGCAGCACGAGAGGGCGTGGGGTCATGGTGGGCTCCTTGGGCCGAAGCGGGATCCTGGACGATGTCGTGGAGCTGTAGCGCTTTGACGCGCTTGGCTCAAGCCCCGCATCTGTCGTGCGCAGACCCGGGTGGGGTGCCGTCACCCTTGCGCGCTCCCCGGCCGAGGCTGTTAGCATCGGGCCCATCCAACACCTTTTGCGAGGTTCGCATGATCAGACCCTACCGACCCTCGGGCAAGAGTGAGCCCGGCTCGATGTTCAAGTTGCTCGTCGTCTCCTCGGTGGCCGGCGTCATGGCCGGAGCCGTCGAGGGGGTGATCATGCACCTGGGCTTCAACCTGTTCATCGTGTTCCCGGCTGCCATCGGGCTCGCGGCCGGGGCCGTGGGGTCGCGCATCATCCGCACCGGCAAGATCCGGGCCCCCGGACAGGCCGCGCTGGTGGTGGGTCTGGCCGCGTTGCTGGGGCAGGGGGTCACCCACGTCGCGTCCTACATGATGTGGAGAGGCGAGGCGCGCGCAGAGGTCACAACCATGCGCGACCGGTCTCTCGCCGACCCCGGACTGAGTGCAGAGGACCGTGCGGAGATCGAGGGCACGACAGCGGATGCTCAGGTGGATCAGTTCCTGGCGAGTGAGGTGGGCTCCACGGGCTTTTTCGGCTACCTGCGCTTCGCGGCTCAGGTTGGCGTCACCATAGGCCGCGTGGGCGAGAGCGAGGACAAGAAACCGACCCTCACCGGCGCCGGCACCTACGCGGTGTGGGGCGTGGAATTTGCCATCGCCCTGCTGGTGGGTCTGGCGATGGCCTACGGGAAGGCGCGCGAGCCCTTCTGTGAGACCTGCAAGGCGTGGTTTGATCAGACCCTCGTGCTGGCGGTGGGAGACGGCAAGAAGGCACAGCTCAAGCAGCAACAGCAGGCGCTCGAGTCCGAGCAATTCGACACGCTGCTGACCGATGCGGTCCTGGGACAGCCCGGCGCCGGCCTGAGTTCGGTGCTGGTGCTCGACCGCTGCCGCACCTGCGAGGAGCACGAACCGGTGCTCACCCTCAAGATGGTGCGCGAGACCAAGGGCAAGGTGCAATCGACGGACAAGATCAAGACCGTGCTCCGTGCCGATGACGCGCGCCGCCTGGTGGCCCTGGCCGAGAAGCGCATGCAGACCGCGGTTGCTGCAGAGGCGCCGGCCGAAAGCTCCGAACCGGTCGCGTGAACAAGTCTTCGCGTGTCCACAGATTCACAACACTTCTTGCATAGCGTGTGATCTCTCGACTCCGCGACGTGGCCGGTGGGGCGGCCTGGCGCGTGTCTCCGCTCGCCACCCCGGGCATCGTCCGGTCTGGCTCCACGGGAGAAGGTGTGAATCGGTATCCCATCCTGCTGCCCTGGCACGCGAAACGCCGGCTCGGGAAAGTCGCCATGCTCTGGCTTCTCCTGGGATTCGCGATGGCGTGCGACCCACCGACGGCGCCCGCCGTCGAGGAGCCCACGCGTCCGGTGCGGGTCGAGCTGGTCAAGTCCGAACTGCGTCCAGTGCGCCTGCGCTACATCGGTGCCACCGGCTCGCAATCCATCAAGAAGTACAGCTTCAAGGTGGCCGGACGCGTGCAAGCGGTCTTCGTCGACAAGGGACAGCCGATCCGGCGCGGCCAGCGTCTGGCCCAGCTGGACCCCCGAGACCTCCATTTTTCCCTCGAGGGTGCCCAGTTGACCCTGAACAAGGCCGAGGAGGGGCTCAAGGACGCGCGCAGCCTGCACGAAAAGATGGAGAAGCTCTACGGGCAGCAGGCGCGGTCACAGCTTGAATACGATCGAGCCAAGCTCAACCTCGACATCAGCGAGGCCAGCTTTCGCCAGGCCCAGGTCGACGTCGAGTACAAGCAAGGTCTGCTCGGGGATACCTCCCTGCGTAGCGAGGTCGATGGCTTCGTCGTCGAGGTGCTCAACAAGCCTGGCGAGGTGGTCGGCGCGGGCTACCCGGTGGTGGTGGTTCGCAACGACGTGCAGGTGGTCCAGGTGGGCGTGGCCCAGCGCGACGTGCCCCGGCTGAAGATCGGCGGTCGGGCCCTGATCGACGTGGACGGCGTGACGATCGACGGGCGCATCAGCCAGATCGCGCAGATTCCGGACCCTCGAAGCCGGACCTACGAGGTCGAGGTGGAGATGCTGGGACCGCCGGGTGAGCGGGCGTTCTACCTCGGAGCCATCGCGCGGGTCGAGTTCGAGGTGGGCGAGGCAGAGGGCATGTGGGTCCCGATTCAATCCCTGCTCACCGACGGCGTGGATCACGTGTTCGTGGTTGAGGCCGGGCGCGCGGTTCGCCGCAACCTGGTCCTGGGCAGCATCTCCGGCACGCGGGTGCAGGTGCAGGGACTGCGCGACGGCGACCAGCTCATCGTCGAGGGTATGAAGAACCTCAAGGAGGGCTACCAGGTCGCGGTGCTGTCGGCGCCGGTTCCGGGCTCCGAGGATGCGGGCGAGAGACTGCGGTCGTCGATGCGCTGAGAGGTGGGAATCATGCGATGCCATGTGCTGTCCGCCGTGCTGCTGCTGACCTGGGCTGGAGCAGGTTGCACGCGTTTCTACGAGGCCGAGATCGCGGGCTACATTCGCGACGGCGTGAGCAAGGAGGGGGTCAACCAGGCCATCGTGCAGGTCTTCTACGAGGACGATCAGCAGAGCTCGTACCAGCAGTCCTTCACACAGCGCTACGGGGACCAGGATGGCTACTTCGTGTTTCGTCGCGTGGTGTGGAGCACGGACACCCCCCTGTTCGGCGACGAAGGTGACCTGCACGACATCCGCATCACCGTCGAGCACGAGGACTACCAGCCCTTCGACCGGAACCTTCGCATCGTGTCCGGTGCCTCCAACTCGGTGGGTGACGTGTACCTGGATCGCGCCTTCTTCGTCGCCGGCCTGGTCGAGGGGCGGGTGCGCGACCGCGAGCCAGACGTGGATGGCGAGCAACCGGGGATCAACGGCCTGAACGTCGAGCTTTACGTCCCCGAGACGCCGCTTGCCGACGAGGCCGAGGCCCTGGCCTGGGTGGCGACGCACAATCCGGACGCCACGAACCTCACCCGGACCGTCGACGGGGACGATGGGGTGTACCAGTTTGCGGACGTGCAGTGGCTGGACCCGGGACGATTTCCCGCTGGTGACGACGAGCGCGGCTCACCCTGGCGCGTGATCGTGCGGGTGCAGGATGCAGATTTCTTCGAGCTCGTGGGCTGGGATCGGGAGATCCGTTCCGGCGAGACCACCAGTACTCTCGAGGACCTCTTCGTCGACAAGAAGGACTATCAGGGAAACCTCCGTGGCTGGGTCCGGGATCGCTCCAGCGGCGACGGCGTCAACAACGCCACCATCGAGGTCTACGTGCCCGACACTACCCTGGTCACCCAGGCCGAGGTGGATGGCTACATCGACAGTCACGATCCCGATCTCACCGGGGGCTCGCGGACCTTCGAAGAGCAGGACGGCTACTTCGAGATCGTCAACATAGGCTGGCACATCGAGCACGCGCCGACTGTCGACGACGCGCACCAGCGCAAGCCCGTGATCCTGCGTGTCGTCGCCGGCGACTTCTCCACCCAGACGGTCTTCCGCGACACCACGCTGCCGCGATTCGTGCCGGAGCCGGAGCTGGTGTCGAACAGCACGGTACAGCAGCGCGATGTGCTGCTCACCCGCACCCATTTCGTGGCCAGTGCCGAGGGCTACGTCCGCAGCACCGCGGGGGCGTCGAACACCGGCATCAACGGGGTGCGCGTCTCGCTGTACTACGACCCGCAGGATCCTGCGCTCGCCGCCGTCACGGCCTTCGATCCCCTGGCGGTGGAGTTCAATGATCAGCAATCCACGGGCAACAACGTGGTGGCCGACGAGGCATATCCTGGTTTCTTCAGGTTCACCAACATCGCCTGGGACAACGCGAACGGTGGTCGCCTGGCCGGCGGCAAGGATGCCCTCACCGTCATCCTGTACTCCAAGGATCTGGACTTCTCGGGGAACGCGAACAATACCGATCCACGCTGGCAGCGCTTCGAGCTGATCTCGGGGAGCGATGGCAATGTGTTGCCAGATCTCCTGCACCGGGACGACGCCACGGGCTTCACGGCGGCGTGCGAGGGCTACGTCCGGATGACCCCGGACGACGCGTCCAGCGGTCGCAACGGCGTGCAGATCTCGCTGTACTACGACCCGCAGGACCCGATGCTGCAGCAGCTGGCGAGCTTCGATCCGACGACGGCGCGCTTCAGTGATGTGGTGTCCACCGGCAACCAGGTGGTCGGTGATCTTGTCTACGCCGGCGCCTTTCGCTTTTCTGGCCTCGAGTGGAGCAATCCGGCGGGACCGAGCCTGGCCAGCGGAAAAGATCAACTCGCCGTGATCTTGTTCTCCGAGCACGTGGATTTCTCGAGCCACAGCGGGAACAGTGATCCGCGCTGGCAGCGCTTCGTCCTCGTCTCTGGTGACGACGGCAATGTGTTACCGGATCTGCAACACCAGCCCTGAGAGGCGAGGGGAGTTCGTGCGCCATCACCCCAGACGCTTCATGCAGCGCACTTTGCGGCCTCCGGGTGTGGCGAGCATGGTCCTGCTCGCACTGCTGACCACCGCGTCGGATGCAAAGGCCCAGTCCGCACCCGTTGCGCCAGGAGAGGTCTCTCTCACTCCCGCGACGGTGGACTCGAAGACCTGGGACCTGGCGCGCTGTCTGCATTCGGCCCTGCAGCACAGCCCGCAGGTACAGCAACAGCGGCTGGTCGTGCGGGCCGCCGACGAGAAGCAGGGGGAGGCCCGCTCGCACCTGTTTCCACGGGTCACCTGGGAGAGCCAGGTCTATGCGCTGAGCCAGCTCTACGATCCCATCGTGGTGCGCAGCGGCGCCTACGGAGAGATGTTCGTGCCCTCGCCAGGGGGAAGTGGCTACATCACGAGTCTGCCGCCCAGAGACGTCGAATTGCTCGAGGCCGGACCCACCGAGTTTGCCAGCACACGGGTCCGCTTGCAG
This sequence comes from Pseudomonadota bacterium, assembly GCA_043821645.1. GTDB lineage: Bacteria > Myxococcota > JACRCW01 > JAFGSX01 > JAFGSX01 > JBDRCO01. The sequence goes on from JBDRCO010000087.1 coordinate 140,955, forward strand.
CAGCCGCTGTTCACCTGGGGCCGCATCCTGCTCGGCATGCAGCTGGCAGAACTTCAGCACCGCTTCGAGCAGGCCAACCTGCGGGCCACGGGCTACGAGACGGCCTACCTGGTGCGTCAGCTCTATCTGGGGCTCCTCCTGGCAGATGCCTCGCTGGAGCTGCTATCCCAGATGCACGGCGAGATGGGGCGAATCCTCGACGACACAAGGGCCCTGGAAGCCCAGGGGCTGGTCACGCCCGCAGCGGCTCTCGAAGCAGCAGCCAACCTTCGCCAGATCGAGCAGGAGCAGGCGCGCACTGAAGCCGAGAAGGTGCGTGCGCGCGAAGCCTTGCGACTGCTGGTGGGCGCCAGTGACGACGATGCCATGGCGATAACGGGGCGCCTGGATTCGCTTGAGGCGATCACGCTCACTGACGAGAACGCCCTCATCGACAGTGCCCTGGCGGCACGTCCGGAACTCGAGAGCCGCACCTTGCAGCTTCACCTCGCCGAACGCCAGGTGGCGCTGCGCCAGGCCGAGGACCTTGGCCGCCCGACCCTGGCCCTGGCTGCCGAGACCGGACTCCGCGGCGATCGCCTGCCCCTGGTGCGCACCAACTGGACCATGGCCTGGGATCACTATTGGATGGCTGGGCTGGTGTTGCAGGTGCCCCTCTTTGACGGGTTCGAGGCCCACAGCAAGGTGAATCAGGCCCAGACCCAGCGCAGTCAGGCCGAGCTCGGGGTCGAGCAGACCCGCGGTCTGGTGAGGGCCGAGGTCCGCCAGCGACGAGCTCAGGTGGAAGCCAGGTTGCGTGAACAGGTGTACGCCAGGGCGCGCGAGGCCGAACGGGCCGAAAAGTACCGCGTGGCCGAGCACAGCTACGCCAGCAACACGACCAACCGCTCGGAGTTCCTGGGCGCTCACCTCGAGTGGAGCGAGGCCCGCACCTCGGCCTTGCTCTCGACCTACCTGCTACACCTGGCGCAGCTCGAGCTGGATCACGCCTCCGGACGCCTGCCGCGAAGCCCCGGCGAGGTGTCGCGATGAGTCGCGTCATCCTCGCCGCCTTGCAGTACAGGAAGATCACCCTCCTGTTCACCGTCGCCATCGCCCTGTACGGCCTGTTCAGCTACTACGTCATGCCCAAGCAGGAGAACCCGGAGACCTCTCCGCCCGTGGCGCTGATCACCACCGTGTATCCCGGAGGCGCACCCGAGGACGTCGAACAGCTCGTCTCCAAACCCATCGAGGATGCCGTCGCGGGCATCGACAGCTTCGACCACGTGATGTCCTGGTCACGCAACAGCGTGTCCATCGTGGTCGTGTGGCTGGACGTGCGCGCGGACTCGGAAAAACCCTGGCGGCAAATGCGCGAGGCCCTCGACGATCTCGAAGCGGACCTGCCCGAGCTGTGCCAGCGACCGGAGGTCAACACCAACCTCGCCGAGACCGCGGGGATGATCATCGCGCTCTCGGGGGCGCGCTACGACTACGACCAGCTGTCGGGCTTTGCCGAGGTGTTCGAGCGAGAGCTGGCGCGGGTGGACGGCATCGCGCGCATCGATGTGGTGGGCGCGCTCGAAAAGCAGGTCGACGTGCGTGTCGAGACCGCGCGCATCAATGGCTATGGCCTCTCGTTCGAGGATCTGGCGACGATCCTGCGGGCCCAGAACGTCGAGATCCCCTCGGGTTCGATCGAGCGAGACGGGGTGAAGCTCGCGGTCACCACACCCGGTGTCTTCGAGTCGCTCCACGACATCGAGCAGACCATCGTCGACGTTTCGCCCCAGACCGGAGCACCCGTCCGTGTGCGCGACCTCGCCACCGTGTCCATGGGCCTCGAGGACGGCAGATACAAGATTCGCCAGAACGGAGCGCGAGCGGTGCTGCTCGCGGGATACTTCGAGTCGGGACGCAACATCGTTCTCGTCGGCAAGGACGTCCGCGCGATCCTGGATCGCGTCAAGCAGCGCTTTCCACCCGATCTCCAGGTCGACGAGGTCGTGTTCTATCCCGAGGATGTGCAGGTCGCGGTGGCCGGATTCATGCGCAACCTGTTGCAGGGTGTGCTGCTGGTGATCGTGGTGGTGTTCCTGGGCATGGGCTTCCGCAATGCCATGGTGGTGTCCCTGGCCATTCCGCTGTCCGTGCTGGTCAGCTTCGTGGTGATGAACCTGATGGGTCTGCAGATCCACCAGATCTCGACGAGTGCGCTGATCATTGCCCTGGGCATGCTGGTCGACAACGCCATCGTCATCGCCGACTCCATCCAGGTCCGCATCGATGCAGGTGTCCCCAACGAGACGGCCGCCTTCGAGGGTGCGCGGGAATCCGCCATCCCGGTGTTCACCGCCACCCTGACCACGGTCGCGGCCTACTCGCCGCTCATGTTCCTGCCGGGCTCCGTCGGAGACTTCATCCTGACCATCCCGCAGGTCGTCATGGTCTCGCTATCCGCGTCCTACCTGGTGGCCATGCTGGTCACGCCGACGCTGGGCGCCATGTTCTTCAGACCCACGTCAGGTGGAACGGATGACAGCAGTCGCCTGAGGCGGGGCTTCGCCTTCTTGCTGGCCTGGGGCTTGCGACACAAGGCGGGGACCCTGCTGATTGCCCTCGCTGTTTTCGGCGCGGCCCTAACCCTGCAGTCCCGTCTCGGTCTCAGCTTCTTCCCCTATTCCGACAAGAACATGGCCTATGTCAACGTCGAGGGGGAGATCGCGGATTTCGATCGCACGGAGGCCCTGGCGGCCCAGGCCGAGGCCATCCTGGCCCAAACTCCCGAGATCACGAGCATCACCACCGCGATCGGCGAGGGACTGCCCAAGTTCTTTGTCTCCATGCCCCAGCACGCCCAGGCCGAGGACTATGCCCAGATCATGTTCCGCTACGATCTCGGGCGCAGTGATCGCTTCGCCAGCAACGAGGAGCTCGTCTTTTACTTGCACCAGCAACTGGGAGCCGCGATCAGCGGTGCCACGGTCTCGGTCAAGCTGCTCGAGCTGGCCGATCCCTCGGCGGCCCCCGTGGTGGTGCGGGTCAGCGGGGACGACTACGATCGGTTGCTCGAGGTGTCGCAGCAGCTGCAGGCGCGATTGAGTGAAGTCCCGGGCGCCATCGACGTGAAAGACGATGCCCTGAGCAAGGCGCTGGAGTTCCGCGTACTGGTCGACGACGACGTGGCCACCAACCTGGGCATCACCAAGTACGACATCCAGCGCCAGATCAACATCGCGCTCTACGGCGGCAAGGCCACGGTCTTTCGCAAGGCCGGCAAGGAGTACGACATCCGGGTCAAGAGTGACATCCAGAGCCTGAGCGAGCTGGAGAACCTGGCCATCAAGTCGCGGGTCGCGGGTCACAAGGTGCTGCTCAAGCAGATCGCGCACGTCGAGCTCGCGCCGCGGGTCGAGCTGATCACGCGCTACCAGCGCGATCGATCGATCGCGGTCACGGCATTCGTGGCGCCGGGCTTCGCCTCGCCTGCCATCGAGGGCATCATCGAGCGTGACCTGTTGCCCGGGCTCAACCTCGACGGTGTGAGCATCTCCTTCGACGGTGAGCGCGAGAAGATCAAGAAGAACTTCGGCAACGTGGGCATGTCCTCGCTGGTGGCGCTGGCCGCCGTGTACCTGATCCTGCTGCTGCAGTTCAACAGCTTCCGCCAGCCCCTGATCATCCTGGTCACGGTGCCCCTGTCTGCCATCGGCTCCATCATCGGGCTGTTCCTGGTTGGCCAGTCCATGTCCTTCACAGCCCTGCTCGGCATGGCCAGCCTCATTGGCATCGTGGTCAACAATGCCATCCTGCTCATCGACTTCATCAATCGCGCGCGCGAGCGCGGCGACCTCATCGACGCGGCCTGCGTGGACGCGGTGCAGCGCAGGCTGCGGCCCATCGGTCTGAGTACGCTCACCACCGTGGTCGGGTTGACTCCCCTCATGCTCAGCAACAATCCGCTGTTCTATCCCATGTCGATCTCCCTGATGAGTGGCCTCGCCGTGTCGACCCTGTTGACCATGGTCGTGATCCCGGTGGTGATCAGCTTGACCCATCGCGACGTGCCGCAGGCCCCTCGGGTGACGTCATGACAGCAGCGCTGCGCATCATCGTGGTCGAGGACGACGCGGCCCTGGCGGCAGGCATCGTCAAGGGTCTTCGCGGCGCGGGCTTTGACGTCGAACTATTCACGACGGGGGACCAGGCGCTGGAGCCCGTGCTCCGCGACCCTCCGGACCTGGTGGTGCTCGATCTCATGCTTCCTGGTCGCAGCGGCCTCGAACTCCTCGAGGCCTGGCAGGGCCGCAGCCAGGTGCCTGTGCTGGTGCTGACCGCCCGCACAGAGCTCGACGACAGGTTGCGCTGCTTCTCGCTGGGCGCGGCCGACTACCTGCCCAAGCCCTTCTGGATGGAGGAACTGCTGGCGCGTATTCGCACCCGCCTTCGCGTGCGCGAGGAGGCCCCGCCACGGCGGGTTGCCTGGGCCGATGTCGTTGCGGACCTCGACGGGCGGCGCGTGCTGCGCGGCGTGCAGGACCTGGGCCTGACTGCGGCAGAGTTCAATGTGCTCGCCTATCTGCTCGAGCGTCCGGGCCGAGCACTGTCACGCGGGCAGATCGCGCGCGCGGCGCTCTCGGTCGATGACGACGTGGATGAGCGCACGGTGGACAGCCACCTGGCGCGGGTGCGCAAGAAGCTGGGGGGGGGGGCGAGCCAGGCCATCGGCACCGTGTGGGGAATCGGCTATCGTTTCCAGCCGGAACCAGCGGTCGGGGAAAACGCGTGAGCACGGCCCCGTCCGTCGTCACATGTCGGACAGGTGACAGGCCCGGGAGCGCATGGATCCACAACGCACATCGCGCCGCGGCATCGCGGGCCTGACTCCGCGCATCGTCGTCATTGCTGCGCTCAGTGCCAGCCTGGGGCTGGGCGTCATGTATCTCGCCCTCACGCGCATCATCTCTGGCCGTGTGTTCGGGCTGGCCAGCGACACCATCGTCGAGGTGATGCGCCTACAGGGTGGACTCGGCTGTGCACAGGACCCGGAACACTGGGGCTTCGTGCTCGGCGACAAGACGCGCATCGACGCTTTTGACATCGACACCTTGCGCTCCCGCAACCCCGGGGCGCCTGCCCTCGAGCCAGAGCTCGCCGGGCTTGTTCGCGCGGGCGCCACCCGGGTGTACCCGAGCCCTGTGTTTGCGGGGCAGGGGGCGGTGCTGCTGGTGAAAGTCGCGGAGCATGGGCCCTGCAGCCTGGTGCGCCTGCATCGCCAGGCGGATCCGGGCCTCACCCGCGAAGGTGTGCTGTTGCTCTCGAGCTTCTTGCTGTTCGCCCTGGTGTTGACCGGGGTGCTTGGCATGCTGTGGGTGGTCAGACCCCTGCTCCGGCGCATCGGTGTGCTGGCGCGCGTTGCGGGCAGTGTCGGCACGCCTGACGTGTTCCCGGCCATGCAACCCAGCCGCGACGAACTCGGCGAGATCGAGCGCGGTTTGCTGCACGCGCACGACCGCATCACCTCCAGCCAGGCCGAGCTCACAGCCAAGAATCTGGCGCTGACGGGGCATCTCGCCGACGTGGCACACGATCTTCTCACACCCATCTCCTCGCTGCAGCTCGCCCTCGAGCGCCTGGCAAGCGGAGACGCTGACGTCCGCGCCGAGGCTCTGGCCGCCGCCATCGGAGATGCGGTCTATCTCGAGCACCTGACCGACAATCTGCGACTGGCCACCAAGCTTGCCGAGGGGCTGGTGGGCGACGCGGCGATGCAGCGCACGGATCTGGTCCAGGTGATCCTGCGGGTGTGCGGGCGCTTCGCCCTGCTGGCACGACAGAAGCGCATCGCTCTTGAGCGCGCACATCCCGACGAGGCCGTGTGGCTGGTGGGCGACCCCGTGCTCCACGAGCGTGCCCTGAGCAATCTCGTGCACAACGCCCTGCGCTATGGCGAGGTCGGCGGTCACGTCGCTGTGCTGCTCGAGGTGCAAGGAACGCGCTTCACCCTCGCCGTGCTCGACGACGGACCCGGTGTGCCGCCCGAGGACATCGGACGCCTGGCCGAGCGCACCTTCCGCAGCGATCAGGCGCGGCAGCGCGATGTCCATGGCCAGGGTCTGGGGCTGGCCATCACGTCGGAGATCTGTCGTCGTGCGGACCTGCAGCTCGCCTTCAGTGCGGTCGAACCCCGGGGGCTGCGGGTGTGCATTTCTGGCTCCACCGCGCTTGAGCCCGCGCCCTGATTCTTTTCATTCGCCCCCGAGCACCCTCAGTGGTCCTCTCCTGCGGCGTCTGCAGCACCGGCATCCTCGCGCGCGAGCTCGATGCAGACACCGCCGTCGTTCTCGACAAAACCAGAGACGCACAGGCATGTCGGTCCTCGGGCCAGGTCCGCGCACACGGCGTGGAGGGGACATTCGACCCCGTCACAGGGGTCTGGTCGCCCGCAGGCCATACCCGCGAGAGTGAGGGCGAGGAAGATCAGCCGGCGTGCCATGGGTATGCGCTCCCTCTCTCGGTGAGACGCTCTACAGCGCGTAGCTCAGACTCAGGTAGAAGCTGCGGCCGGGTTGCCGCAGCGTGGTATCCGCGATGTCCTCGCCCACGGGCAGTCGATACTCCCAGTCCAGGGCATTGCGAAGGCCCGCGGCGTACTCCAGGCCCAGTGGCTGATAGCGCCCGGACAGGGTCAGATCGAGCAGGGCAATGGGTGGGAGCTGGTGATCCAGGGTGTCGCGCCGTCCGAACTCCCAGTACAGGCGGCCTGCGCCGATGAGTGCGCGCCCGGCCAGCGGGACCACTGCCTTGAGCCCGACGAGGTGCTCGGGGGAGTTGGGCAGGGTCTGCGCGCCAAGCAGATCGGTGGCCCGGGTGCGCTGGAAGGAATACTGGGCCGAGGCCAGGATGCCCTGGCTCAGCTCACGCCTCAGCTCGACCTCGGCGCCAGCCGTCCACACCGGATCCGGACTGTTGTCGTAGTAAAAAGGGTTGTTCGACACGCCCTCGCCGACCTGGGTGACCAGCTCGGTGATGTAATTGACGAACACCGCGCCGCTCAACCACAGGCGTTCCATCAGGCGCCTGTTGTACTCGAGTTCGGCGGTGATGACGGCCTCGGGCGACAGGCCAGGACTCTGGATCTGGGTCTCGCCACCATCCCAGTAGGTCAGCTCGTAGATGGACGGCGCGCGAAAGGCGCGGCCTACCATCAGCTTGATGCTGTCGTCGTCCGATGGCCTGAGCACCGCGGCCAGGCGCGGATTGACCGAGTACAGCAAGCGTTGCTGGGACGCACTGCCCTCCGTCGTCAGGTTGGTGATCCACCAGCCATCGAAGCGCGCTCCGGCCGACAGTCGCAGCCAGCTCAGCGGGTGCAGATCGAGCACGCCATAGCCAGAACCGACGTGAAAGGGATGCTGCTCGTCGATGGCATCGCCGATCGCCGTGTTGAGAAAATGCCCCTGATACTCTGTGCCGAGGGTCAAGCGAAGCCAGTCGAGGGGCTCGAGCTCGCCACGGATCTCCGCGCCACCCCAGGCTCCGGTGAATCGCTCCGTCAGCAGCCCGTCCTCGACCTGGTAGGGGAAGGCACCCTGGTAGGCCGCGTAATCGAGGTAGGTCCGCGCATGCAGGCGCAGCCATGACGCGAGCTCCGGCTCGTAGCGCAGGTCCAGGAAGCCTCGCTGGTCGTCCTCGTGCTCGCGCCTGTCGCCGAAGATGGTACCGAAGGCTGCGGTGGGAATCTGCTTGGCGCGGTGATTGAAGTAGCCTTGCAGGCTGAGATCCTTCCACCACCCACGCAGCAGCACGGTGCCAGCCTGGAAGTCGCCGACGCCGTGGGCGACCCCGTCCGGGGCCCAGGGTGTGCCCACGTAGGCATCGTAGGCCAGGTCGCGCGCTTGGCCGAGGGATCCGCTCGCCGCGGCCCAGAAGCCCCCTTCGTCGCCGAGGCTGTGGCCCCCATCTGCTCCGAAACCGGCACTGCCGTCACCCAGGGCGAACAGGCTGGTGCGCACCGTGTGGCGAGGTGCCGTGCGCGGCGTCACCAGGTTGAACACGCCGAGGAAGGCGTTGCTGCCGTAAAGTGCAGAACCCGGTCCGCGCACGATCTCGATGTGCTCGATGGTGCGCAGGGAGGTCATCAGGTCCTGGTCGACGAAGGAGGATCCCACCCAGTCGCCATTCAGGGTGTGCCCGTCGAGCTGCACCAGCACGCGATTGCCGTAGCTGCCAAAGGGCTGCAGCCCGCGCACTCCGAGAGTCCGGTAGGCGCCGTCGTCGTTGGCGAACACGCTGCGTGAGCCCAGGGCCGCGTCGTACAGCGAGCTGTAGCCCATGGCATCGATCTCGGGTCGGCTGATCACGGTCACCGAGGCGGGTGCGTCCTGGATGGACTCGACGCTGCGCGAGGCTGCGGCCACCTCATCACTGGCCGCCAGGGCGATCTCGACCAGGGAGCGCGATCGCGGCGCGATGGTGACGTCCTGCTCCGCGGGGCGGTAGCCCTCGAGTTCAACACGCAGACGGTGCGTCCCTGCACGCAGGTTCTCGACCACCTCGGGGGTGAAGCCCACGGGCTGTCCGTCGAGCAGGATCAGGGCGTCGCGCTCGTCACACTGCACCACCAAGGCTCCGCGCAATTCCTCGAGCTGGATGCGCAGCGAGGTCTTCTGGTCGGCCCGCACCACCGGCGTGGCCTGCAGCGTCTCGTGCCCGTCGAGCCCGATGGCAAGCACGGCGGAACCAGGAGGCAGCGAGAGGGTCGCCGGAACCCGTCCCAGCTCCTTCCCATCTTCGGACCCGGCGCGAATCCAGGCACCCTCGGGCGCGCCCGCGATCTCGAGCGTGCCAAAGATCTGCTTCAGCTCGACGCGCACCGGTGTCTCGGTTCCCACGGCGAGCTTGACGTCCTTGACGACGACGGGCTCGAAGCCGTCGAGCTCGAGCAGGACCTGTATGGTGGCGGGTGCCAGGGCGAGATCGCGCGGTGTCGTGCCGTAGCTGCCCAGGTCGCGGCGGCCGACGTACACCGTGGCCCCGGGGGGGGTGGTCTCCACGCGCAGCAGAGCCACATGCTGGCGGACGCGTCGCATGCCCTCCGCGGCCCTGGCGCGGTCCTCGGTGGACACCCCGGACTCCGCGTACATGGAGAAGAAACGATAGGCCTCGACATACTGCTGCAGACGCTCGTAGCAGCGCGCCACGTTGAAGATCACGTTCTTGTTGGGCGCGAGTCGGTTGGAGGCCAGGTAGTGGGCGACAGCCCGTCGATACTCGCCCTGGAGGTAGGCCTCGTTGCCGAGGGTGAACAGCACCTCGGCCTCGTCGACCACTCCGGTCTCCATCTGCGCCAGGACCTCGGGGGCGCTGACCAGGAGGGTGACCCCCACCACCATGGCCCTGCACCATCCGACGGTGGTCCGGCAGCGGCGACGGCACGAGACGACGGGTTCTCTGTCCTCAGGCACATGACCTCCCGTGCAGCACGCCGCTCGGACTCGGGCCGATCGAGTCAAGGGCGCGGCCTGTTAGGGCTGCGGGATCATCGCGGGCTGCTTGGTGCGGTAGGTGGCGTCCACGTGGCGCATCAGCTCGATGAACGCATCCTCGTACTGGCGGCCCTCGGGCAGGCCCTGGAAGTTCATGTAAAAGTTTCCGGTGTAGCAGTCGGTGGGTCCGCACTCGCCGTCGGCGAAGATCAGGATCATCTTCTGCCAGTCGCTGCGGTTCTCGGCGACCCGGTGCGGCAAGAAGGACTCCTTCATGTTGGTGAAGAACACGATGCCCGAGATGACCAGGCCCTCGGCGTCCATGCCCTGGCCGTGCATGAAATACGCGACCGGGAAGCGCGCGTCGGGCTCGAGGTAGTAGTTGGGTGGCAGCACCAGGCCAAAGTCGAGATCGCGGCTGATGGCGGTGCTGTAGAAGCGCTCGAGGCGTGCGAAGTCCTTGATCTCGCCGCTGGGGCCGCCGAGCTGGTCGATGTCCGCATTGATGTAGCTGAAGTCGCCTCCGGGCATGCGCGCGGAGGCGAAGGTGAGCATGGTGTACAGGCGGTCCAGCACCTGGTCGCCCGGGCCCACGTGATTACCAGAACCAAAAACCTCGTCGACACCGGGACAGACAGACGGGTCACCGTAGCGCAGGTAGGCATTCTTGCCGATGACCGAGGGTGCGTAGTCGAGCTCGAGGAACCAGAAGCTGCTGTTCTGGCGCCAGCCCGGGACCGAGGGCTCGCCGTCGAAGGTCCGGCTCGACGGCTCACGGGCCTTGAGGGTGCCGTACAGGTTGTTGGTGACCTGGGCCGAGTTGATGAAATCGCGCAGGCCAGCGTCCATCCACCAGTCGAGGCGGTTGAACTCGACGTCGCTCATGGTCTGCAACTTGCGCCGCGGGCTCTGCTCGAGGGCGTGTGCCAGGTAGGGATTCTGCGAGTACAGGCCATCCCCCTCGCCGTAGTCGCCGGTGGCCGGAACCCCGTCGAGTCCGTCGTCACGGTAGGGCTCGCCGTCGTCGTAGCGGAAACTGTGCTCGGTGCCCAGCGTGTTGGCCATGTAGTCGTAGTCGTCACCGTTGGGATCGGGGTTGGTCGTGGGGTTGTAAGCGCCGCCGCCGCAGCCGCCCTGGCCGTCCTCCTGAGGTGAGGCACAGCCGTCCACCCCGACGTCGTCGTAGCGCTCCTCGCTGTTGTCGATGACAGGCTCGCCATAGTCGCGCCGCCCGTTGCCGTTGTAGTCCACCGCCACCGAGAACTCGATGGGGATGTTGTGGGTGCTCTGGATGACGAAGCGCAGCGGTTGCTGGGGCCGTACCGAGACCGAGCCGCCAAAACCCCGCAGATGGCCGAGCTGCACGCTGCAGGTGCCCGTGCCACCATTGCACAGGGTCGAGGCGTCCACGCCGTCGACGCTGCCATTGCCGCAGCTGGGGATGCACACCGACGGGTTGCCGCTGCAGGCCCAGCCAGGATCGACGCCACACCACGGCGAGCAGCCGTCGCCCGGATTCAGGTTGCCGTCGTCACAGCGCTCGCCAGGGTTCAAGGCCCCGTTGCCGCACCGCGAGGTGGCGCAGGCCGAGGGCTGTCCGGCGCAGGTGTAACCCGGCTCCAGCGCGCACAGGTGGGTGCAGCCATCGCCGTCGGCCGTGTTGCCGTCGTCACAGACCTCGCCGGGATCCTGGGTGCCATCACCGCAGTGCAGGACACAGGTCGAGGGCTGGCCCGTGCAGGAATACCCGGGCTCGTAGCTGCAGCCCGGAGAGCAGCCATCGCCCGCCGCGGTGTTGCCATCGTCGCAGCCCTCGCCTTCATCGACCGCACCGTCGCCACACAAGGGCGCGCACGATCCGGTGGCCGGGCAGCGATACCCCTTCTCGACCCGGCAACCAGGGGAGCAACCATCCCCGGCCGCGGTATTTCCGTCGTCACAACGCTCGCCCGCATCGGCCGCGGCATTGCCGCAGGTGGCGGCGCAGGTCGAGGGTGCGCCCAGGCACGCGTATCCCGGCTCTATGGTGCAGTGATCCGAGCAGCCATCACCGGTGGCGGTGTTGCCGTCGTCGCATTGCTCCGAGGGCTCCACCGCGCTGTTGCCGCAGGTATTCTGGCAGGTGGTTCCCTGGCAGGTGTACCCCGGCTCGAGCAGGCAACGCGCCGAGCAGCCGTCGCCATCGCTCTGGTTGCCGTCGTCACAGGCCTCGCCCTCGACGACGACGCGGGTTCCGCTCTCGCTGTGCGGGTGCGCTGCGCAGTGAAACTGGTAGCGTCCCGGCTCGGCAAACACCGTGGTGAAGACGCCCCCCGGCCCGAGCAGCGGACTCTCGAAGCGTCCGTCGGCGTTGTCCGCGGGTCCCGACGCCACGCGGTGCTGATCCGGCCAGAAGTCACCGGTATCGCCCTCCTCGCCGTCGCAGTAGGTGATGACCGGGTAAGACCCATCGGGATTGAACTCGAGGTTGTACAGGCCGTTGACGACGACGGGGTTGGCGCAGCGCTCGGCCCGGGCCGCGGAGCGCTCCGCCCCGGTCAGGCCCAGGGGCACCCGCCAGCTCTCGGGCACGCCCGGCGGCAGCAGCGCGTTGTCCGGGTTGTAGGTGAACACGTTGCCGTGGGCGAAGTTGAGATCATGGAAGATCTCGACCAGGCCGTTGCGGGTGAAGCCGCCGCCGCGTCCCACGTCGGGGCCGCGAAACCAGCTGTTGAAGCCCGAGGGAAAGATCTGGCACTCGGTGCCAGGGGCGGCCGGGTAATCGAGCTGCACCGGACCACAGAAGGTGTCGGGATTCTCGGGATCGTCGACCGAATCGAGGTTGTTCAGGATCTGGCTGCGGTCGCAGAAACCGGCCATGTGGCTGTGGCGTATCATGTGGGTGAAGAAATCGAAGTCCGAGAACGGAGTGCCCATGACCCCCACCACGTCGAACAGCTCGGGGTGGTTGGCCGCGATGCGCGAGGCCGAACCGCCGCCCATGCTCACCCCGGAGATGGCGCGGTAGGTCTGGCAGCGATAGCCCGTGGGGTCGGTCTGTCCGTCATAGGTGCCGGCCGGGCAGGCGCCCAGGCCCAGGCTCTCGACGTTGTGCACGCAGCTCGAGGGTTCGCCCTTGCACCACCACAGGGCCTCGGTCTGGCAGGTGGCCGAGCAGCCATCGCCCGCCGTGGTGTTGCCATCGTCGCAGGTCTCCTGGGCGCCGCGCGTGCCATTGCCACAGCGCTCGGACTCGGCGGGTGGGCAGCCGAGGCCGAAAGGGAGCACTCCCAAGCACACCAGCATCATGGAAAAGCGCATGTTGAACCTCATGGCCCACAAGCTACCGCGTCGGCGTCGAGCTGGGCAACCGCGGCGCCGCGCCACAGGAGGGGAGACCACGACGTGCGGGAATCTGGGGCCAGACCGGGGTGGGGGAGGGGGGGTCTGGCCAAAAAGGGAGGCCAGGGCATATAAGACAGGGCGCGAGCGATCCATGCCGCGATGGCCAGGGCAACAACCCGGGCGATCAGGGCAGCCACCAAAGTTCATTCTCGGACACAAGGGGACGCAACATGGCAAAGATTCACGGCGGCCAGAAGAGCACCACGGCCCAGCAGAACCAGCAGCTGCGCAAGGCTGACGAACTCGGCAAGACCAAGCCCGCGGTGCAGAAGACCGAGACCAAGGGCACGCCCAAGAAGCTCGAGGCCCAGGCCAACGACGCCGCCATCGACGCCACCCGGGCCAAGGACTTCGCGTCCAGCACCCAGGGCCTCAAGACCGGCGACAACGCCCTCAACGTGCGCCTCGGCAACGCGGTTGAACAGACCCTCGACAGCGTGCTCGACAGCGTCGAGTGGTCCACGGTGTCCGTGGCCAAGAGCCTGATGAGCGATGCCGAACTCACGGCCTTCCAGGAAGGCTCGATGTCGCCCGGGCAGCTGCTGGGGCTGCTCGCCCAGGCGCAGCAGCCCATGGCCAGCGCCGAGCTGCAGAAGCTGTATCCCGACTTCGGTGAGGTCTACGCCAGCATGACGGCCCAGGAGAAGGCCCAGTGCGACGCCGGCCAGATGACGCCGGTGAGCTTCGAGCAGGCCCAGGGCGTGATGTGGGAGAGCCATGCCGCCGACGCCGAGGCTTCGATCGAGGACCCGGGGCACGCCTCGGGCCCCCTCAAGCAGCCCGAAGACACGAAGCTTTACAAGCCCAGCGACATCCGCAACCGGGTCAAGACCGGCAAGGGCCACAATGTGATGTTCGGCGGCCAGCTCATGGACCGCGCGGTGCTGGGCACCATGCTCGACGCCATGCAGGGCCAGGGCGACGGCCGGGTCTCGCGTGCCGACATGCACAAGGTGCTGCCCAAGATCCTCGACAGCGGCAAGATCAGCAACGCCGAGGAAAACGCCATGCTGTTCGGGCTCAAGTACTGCCGCTTCACCAAGCCGGCGGACCGCGAGCTGGCCAAGGCCATCGGTGAGAAATTCTCGGACTCGGCCCTGGCGCGCTTCGGCAGCCTCGGCCAGCCACCGCGCTTCAAGGACTACGAGCAGTACGACATGCCCATGTTCGCCGGCCGCGAGGCCGACCTGTACGGCGCCAAGGGCGTGATGACCCCCGAGGAGATGGGGACCTGGCAGGCCGGTGACATGACCCTGGCGCAGTTCAACAACGTGCTCAGGCGCGCCAACCAGCCCATGTCCGCCGACGCCCTGCGCGAGACCTTCGGCGCCTGGACCGCCAACGAGTCCGAGGGCGCCATGACCGACGCCGAGTTCAAGCGCTACGACGCGGGCAAGATGACGGGTGCCGAGTTCCAGAACATCCAGTACCGCGCCTGGGAGGACGAGAGCCCCTCGATGAAGGGCAAGACCCCCTACCAGGAGGACTTCAAGCCCGGCTTCAAGCCCTTCGTCGCCGACGACGTGCAGGATCCCAAGCTGCGCGGGCTCAACCAGACCCTGGTCCGCCTCAACGAGCGCCTCGACGCGGGCGACGTCGACGGCATGCTGGCCCTGTTCGATCAGAAGATCGTCAAGGAGCAGCTCAGCTTCCTGACCAGCGAAGGGCAGAGCCTGCCCGAGGCCAAGCAGCAGTTCCTGCTCGAGGCCCTGAACCTGCGCGGCGCGGTGAGCAACCTCGGCCAGGTCGAGGACATCTCGCTGGACACCTCGCGCGTCGAGCGCTTCGGCCCTGACAGCTTCAACGCCTTCGGCGTGGCCATCCTCAAGAACGGCGACACCACCTCGGCCAACGTGCTGCTCAACAACGACTACAGCCTGACCTCGGCCGTCGGCTAGGCGCCGTCGCCACCTCCTTGTCCCTCACCACCGGCATCGAGCTCGAGCTGCTCTTGCCCCCGGGCATGACGCGGATGGATCTGCTCGAGCGGCTGCGCGCCTTCACCGGCGGTCAGGTGCAGCCCTTCGAGTTTCCGTCCAAGGTCCCGGTACCCCACCCCGCCCGCGCCGGGCTCGAGGGCGAGGCGGCCATCCAGGCGTGCCTCGCTGCCATGCAGGACATCGCCGCGCACCACCAGGCGCGCCTGCACTCTATCCGCCCCGACGGGCAGTTCTTCTACCTGTCGCATCGTTGTGGCCGCCTGGTGGATGAGCACGGCATGACCCTGCTCGAGGTGGTGCACGACAACACCCTGGCCGGTGGCGAGCGCGTGGCCGAGGTGATCACGCCGCCCCTGGCACCGGAGCAGGCGGACTGGCTTGCCGCCCTCATCGCGCAGCTGGCTGCGGTACCCGGCATCGAGGTTCCCCCGCGCGCAGCCTTGCACGTTCACGTCGACGGAAAAGCTCTATGCGACGCCGAGACCCTGGCGCGCCTGGTCGCGCTGTATCTCGATCACGAAGCGCTGCTGCGGCGCTGGCTGCACACGCCCACAGGTCTGCACGCCGACCGGCGCATGCCTCACGCCTTGCTGAGATCCCTGCACGCTGGCGTTGGCCAACCCTGGGAGCAGGTGCGGCCGACCCTGGCGCGGGCGCTGCCCGACAACTGCTGCGGTCTCAACCTGTACAACCTGGCTCACGACCGTCGGGACAAGCTCACCGTCGAACTCAAGCTGGCGGCGGCCAGCCTCGATCCGGCCTGGGTGCTGGCGGTGCGTGCGCTGTTCGTGGCTCTGGTCGAGCTGGCGCTGGCGTGCGATGTGGACCTGCCCCGGGATGCCGCGGCGCTGGTGCACGCCATCGACCCTGCTGACCGTATCGTGCCCGTCCTCGCTGGCGCTGCCCGCGCGCCATGACTCCAGGCGCGTTTCGCGGTCGAAGAGCTCCAGCCAGGGATCTTCACGATCGCCGACGGGACATCTCGCGACTCATGCCTCGCGCGGTTGCAGCGGGTCGTGCACGGCAGAGCGCGCGTTCAGCGTGCCTTCAACAGTTTGAAGGCGTGCCCCCAGCTGTTCGAGCGCAGGCCCGGGATGCACCACAGCATGCACAGCGGCTCGATGGCGCGGGCCGCCTGC
Source organism: Pseudomonadota bacterium (assembly GCA_043821645.1). Classification (GTDB taxonomy): domain Bacteria; phylum Myxococcota; class JACRCW01; order JAFGSX01; family JAFGSX01; genus JBDRCO01. Next base: position 156,888 of record JBDRCO010000087.1, read on the forward strand.
ACACCGCCCATGTCCTCATACTCCCAGCCGAAGGTGTCGAGGATGTCCTCGACCTCCTTCTTGGCTGCCTCGTCGTCTCCACAGATGAACATGGTGGGCTTGCCGGCTTCGAAAACCGGGTCGACCATGAAGGCGGAACCCACGCAACTGAAGGCCTTGACGAAGCGGGCCTTGGGTGCGGCCTGCTGCAGCCTCTCCATCAGCGAGGTCTTGAGGTCGGTGAAGAAGTGCAACACACCGTTCTCGGCGGGCTCCTCCGAGATGGGATTGGTGGCGTCGATGATCAGGCGTCCGTCGAGGAGAGACCCGAGGGAGCGCACCAGGGCCTCGGCGGCGCGGCCAGACACGGCCAGCACCACGATGTCCGCGAAGCCCGCGGCCTGCTCGAAGCTACCGACCAGGCCCTTGCCCTCGGTGCGCGTCATCCACGCGCCGAGTTTTTTCGGATCGCGGGTGCCCAGGGTGACGATGTCGCCGTGCTTGATGAAGCCCGCGCCCAGGGTCTGCGCCACCATGCCCGAGCCCAGGATGCCGATCTTGCGCTGTGTCACGGGAACCTCCTCGCGGCGCTGCGGCCCCTGAGGGGGGCGCATGCCACACTCGATGCGCTACGTAGTGACCGCCACAAGCACGCGCAGGGAGTGAGACGGGGAGCTGGGTTGAGGAGAAGATTCGTCTGGTGGGCCCGGCGCTCAGCTGATCTCGCGCAGCAAATCTGCCACTCCCTGGGACAGCGTGCCGTCGAGGCCGGCGAGCAAGGCCGCGAGACCGAACTCGAACTCCTCGTCGACACTGCGCGGCGTGGCCAGGGTCAGGGCTGCCGTGGTGTGGGGAAAATCCTCGCCCGCCGCTTCGAGCATGGCTGCCGCCTGGCCCAGGCTGGCCTGGGTGTCTGCATGCAACGCACAGTGGCCCACCACCAGGTGGTGGAACAGGTGCAGCGCGCTGAGAGCCTGCGCCCCGGCAAAGCCCGCCTCGCGGAACAGCGCCAGCAGCATCTCGACGAAGGGCAGGCTGCCCGGGGTGAGCACGGGCCGGGTCGAGAACAGTGGCAGGCAGCGCGGGTGCCTGAGCAGGATGAAGCGAAAGGCCCGCGCCACCGTGCGCAGGTCCTCCCGCCAGCGCCCACCCAGGGTCATGGCGGGCATCTCGCGCAGGACGACCTCGTGCACACCGTCCAGCAGGTCGTTCTTGCTGGCGACATAGCGGTACAGCGACATGGCCTCCACGCCCAGATCATCGCCGAGCTTGCGCATGCTCAGGGCATCCAGACCCTCCCGGTCCACGAAGCGCACCGCGGCTTGCAGGATCAGCGGCCGTGACAGCCCGGTCTTGACTGTTTTGCTTTCCATCTTGACCTCGGCTCCGTAAGCGTACGCTGTATGTGACATAACCGGCCTGATTACGTATGCCTTACACTGTCTTGCTGACACTGTAAATGAGATAGATTTACGCTGTCAGGTCACTTACAGCGTCAGCCGAGATGGACTGACACACGCTGTCTGTGCACTGGCACTGCTGTGTTTACAGCGTCACGGAGGCCAAACATCGTAAGGCGATAGGTGTAAGCCGGGCATCCCGTGGCAGCCCGCAGGCCATCGCTCGCAGGACCCACCGTTTTGTCCCAGGCGCCAAGGGCGGTGTCGATACCAGCGGGCCGGAAGGTGGCGACTCGCTATGGATTCTTGAGGTCCAGGCTGTAGATGAAGCCGCTCTCGCCGGGCTGCGTCCACGCGAGCTCGACGGCCTTGTACAGCACGAAGCGCACGCAGACCTCTCCCCGGGGGTCTGTCTTGGGCGGGTCGTAACACACGCGGGGGGTACCCTCACCCTTGCGCGGCGGGCCCAGCACCAGGGTGACCTGGCGCTCGCTCATGCCTGCCTTCACGCCCAGCACGCTGCGATCCAGGTAGCTGCGCTGCTCGCCGTTCATCTTCGCCATGGCCTGCTCGTTGGCCGTGGCGCAGCCCGTGCCCGCCAGCGTCCATGCCAGCAAGAAACCCGCGATACGCACCATGCATGTCTTCATGTCAGGGTCTCCATCCATCCCATGCGGGGGACATTGTGCCTGATCTCGCCACGCCGTCCAGTCCTGATGACGAGCCCCGGGCCGTCTTTGCGCCTGCGGTGTGGCAGCTTTCTTCGATCTCCTCCCTGTCAGAGCTAGAATGAATGCTCGATCGTCCTGCCGCGTCCGACAGCAGCAGTGACATTGTGATGGGGTGGTCTGCCATGAAGAAGACAATGTGGATGGGGACGGTGCTCGGACTCCTGCTCTGTGGCCCGGTGTGGGCTGGCGAGGTGGCCTACGTCGACTGGACGCGGGCCGAGTCCGACGATCTCAAGCATTCGGGCTATGCCGCCTTCGATGGCGATGAGTCCACTGCCTGGTGTTCGGGCCCGGATGGCGTGGGTGATGTGCTCACCCTGGGTTTCATCGGTACTCAGAAGGTGGACGAGATCGGTGTGATCGTGGGGTTGCTGGCCAAGGGTGAGCTCGACAAGAATTCCTCGCGGCTGCGCGAGCTCGAGGTCTCCGACGGCAAGACCAAGCAGATCCTCGTGTTCAAGGACAAGCCCACGGTGCAGAGCATCAAGATCCAGCCGGCACAGGACTCGCAGCGCATGACCTTCAGTGTGGCCAATGTCTTCGCTGGTGAGCGGCGCTCGTCTCCTGTGTGCATCACCGAGATCGTGCTGCGGCACAAGGGCCGGGCGCTGACCGGCGATGTGCTCAAGGCGAACATTCGCGGCCTCAACAGCACGCGCCAGCCCCTGGTTCACCTGTGGGTGGACCAGCCCGGCGCCCCCGAGCGCTACCTGACCCTCGGCATGGATGGAACCTTCCTGTGGGTCCATGCCCCCATTCTCGAGGGCAAGCGCGTGCGCCTGCAGGGAACCTGGAGCGCGTCAGCCAACAAGATCACGTTCAAGGCGAGCAGCGGCAAGAGCGGCACCGTCACCTACCGCATGGATCGCGTGGCCGATGGCGACAACGTGTTCTCCCAGCTGGTGCTGGAAGGAGAGGGCCTGCACGAGGCCTTCGCCGCGACCTACCAGACCACGAGCAAGCGCTGAGGCTGGTATCGCTTCGTCCTCACGCGACCCGCCAGGTGGACAGGCCCCCCCTTCCATCCACACCCTGGATTCCTCCCCTCATCTCGCACTATTGTCGTCGGAGCGGATGGTCAGCGAAGGCCACGCACCTTGTCCGTCAGAGTGGTCTGTCCGTCGACGGTGAGGTAGGGACGGAGCCGGTCCAGGGTCTTGCGGCCAATGCCCCGCACACTCAGGAGCTGTTCCTTGCGCGTGAAGGGGGCGCGTTCCCGCTTCGCGATGATGGCCCGGGCCTTGGACTCCCCTATCCCGGGTAGCAGCATCAGTTGCTCCACCGTCGCTGTGTTGAGGTTGACCACTCCAGGCCCCCGCGGGGATTTGCTGGCCTCGACCAGTACCACCTGCGGTGGTGCGACCTCGCTGGCCCCGCCCGGCGACGCCGCCAGCAGCAGGCAAAGGAGCAGCAGTCCGTGTAAATGTTCTCGCTGCATGATGGCACCTCCCGTCGTCACGAGGCCTTGCGTTCGTCGCGCTCGCTGTACTCGCGGATGTGTAGCCGGCCGTTGACCGGCAAGGCATCGAGCAGCACGGTGAGGGACTCGTCGCGATTGACGAAGGCAGCGCCGACTTGACGCCAGAAGCTTTTGCCCTCGCCGGTCTCGATGATGGTGTAGACCACCTTGCGCTGCTTGTTGCCGTTGCCGTTACCGTTGCTGGTCGGGGTCCCATTCTGACTTGCCATGACACACCTCTCTTGTGACGGCGCCCCATCCTGGGTGCGCCGGGGTTAACGGTCTCGTCGCTGCTCTTGTGCGGAACTAGTTCAGGACCCGTGCCAGGCCGCAGGAGTCGCGAGAATCCTGGTGGAATTCGTATCAAGCGGTGCGCCGAACCGAGGCCGCTGTCGCAGATCGCATCGCGGTGATGCAGACTGCAGCGCAGGGCACAGGGCGGGCGTGGACAGGTTCAAAGATCCGAGGTGGTGCTCAGGCTGGCGCGGCGAGGAGCCAGGCTGCGCGCAGGTGGTGGAGCACGCCTCCTGGTTCGGTCCACGGGTGGTCCGCGCCCTGGTCACCGGGGCCCACCACGAGCACCGGCCGGGCGCAGCGCTGGCCTGCCTGCACGGCGGCCCGCTCGATGAAGTCGGGAGCCAGACCCCGGGCATTGGCGCAGGCCAGCAGCACGCCATGCGCGGCCAGCAGCGGCAGGCACGCCTCCAGCAGGACCGGCAGATCGCGTTCCACGCGAAAGACCTGGCGGCCGCTCGCGAAGGCAGGCGGGTCGACGATGATCAGATCGTAGTGCTCGTGGCGGCGCAGCGCGCGAGCCACCCAGTCGCGCGCATCCTCGGCGAGAAAGCGGTGCCGGCGCGGGTCCTGCCCGTTGAGGACGAGGTTCTCGGCAGCCCAGCGCAGGCAGGCCTGGCTGAGATCGACGTGGTCGATGCGTGCGCAGCCACCCAGGGCCGCCGCGACGGTGAAGCCGCCGGCATGGGCGAACAGGTTGAGGACGCGCCGCCCCCGGGCCAGCTCGCGGACTCGACGCCGCTGCGCGCGCTGGTCCGCGAACAGCCCGGTGCCAAGCTGGGTGTCGTCGAGCCGTACCCGGAAGCGCATGCCTTCCTCGAGCACGATGACGTCGTGGCGAGGCGGGCCAAACCAGCGATCGAGGTCGCCGGCCCGTCCGCCGTGGCGCACCCGCTCGACCACCCGCACCGAGGGGCGCTGCCGCTGCACGGCCTGGCCCAGGGCCTCGGCATGACGGCGGTAGGCCGCGCCGTAGGTCTGCACCAGGGCGGTGTCACCGTACACGTCGACGGTCACACCCGGCAGGCCATCGGCGGCGTCGTGCACGGCGCGATACACGGTGGTATCGGGCGGCACCAGGGCGCGCCGGCGTTCAAAGGCACACTCGACCCGGGTCGCGAGAAGTTCCGGCAGGGCTCGGAGCTCGCCCACCCCCAGATCCCAGGCCACGAGGTCCGCATCTCCCTCGACGAGGAGGAGGTGTGGCTGGTCGTCGACGGGAAAAGCGATCAGGTCGCCGGTGTGTGCAGATCTCGGCAGGACGAGCGGGCCCAGGCGTCCCTCGCCGCGGGCGGCGGGCCGTGGCGGGCGCTGACGGGGTCCGGGGGTGCGCACGGGAGGAAGGGGCGTCGCAGGCGATCTGCGAGAGGTCAATGCGGCGCTCCTGTCCGACGCTGGGAGCGGACCCGCGACAGCAACAGCTCGAGCATGGCGACGGGATCCTCGGGCAGGCTGCCACGCCAGTCGACCACGGCGCTCAGGGCGTGCTGTGCGGCACTGGCCGCGGTCGCGACCACGTCGTCGAGGACCAGGTCCACCGGGGCGTCCGCCAGGGCGTCCCCGGGGAGCGAGGCCTCGAGCTCCTCGAGTCTCTCACGGGCCAGGGCGTTGGCAGGATCGGCAGCCGTGATCTGACGATAGATCTCCGCGGCGCCGACGAGGTCACCCGAGTTGGCCAGGACCTCGGCCCGGGCCTCGTTGGAGGGAGGCTCGAGCACCGGGCTCCGCGCCACCACTCGCAGGCTGTCCTCGTCGGGACCCTGCTCCTCGACCAGGACACGAATGCGCGCCAGCCGCGAGGAGGCCAGGGCGCTCTCGGTGGGGTCCAGCCCGGGAAGCCGGGACAGCGAGAGATAAACGACCAGGGCCTCGTCGTGACGGCCGGAGCGCGCGAGTTGATCGCCCTCGATCAGGGTCCGCGCGAAATCGAGCGTGATGTTCATGCTGGCCTCTTCTTCTGGGGACGGTTGGCCCGTCCCCTCGTCGGCGGGAGTGAATCCCACCGACTTCACCCCTGGCAGCACCTCGAGCTGTCGAAGGGCCGACAGTTCTTCAATAGAAGAATCTGGCCTTGTGGGTCAGCCGGGCTACGCCCTTGTCGTCGAGCTTGTAGACCATCACGGTCTGGCTGTCGCCGTGGTCCTTGATCGACACCACCGTGTCCGGCGGCAGCGCCGCGACGCTGGCGGGCGGTGCCGGGGTCATCGGCGACGAGGTGGTGACACTGACCGCGGGTGCTGCTGGAACCTGGGCGTGTGCCAGGGTCCCTGCCGTAGCCAGGGCACCCAGGAGCACACCGGTCAGCACACCAAGCAGGGTCGAACGGGTCATGATGGCTCCTGGGTGTCCGGCGCCACGGGTGCCACGGGCTCCACCGGCGCGGCCTCGGGCAGCTTGGCACGCGGGACGACGAGCAACTTGCGCGCGCCACCCTCGCCCTCGCTCATGGTGACCACATCGGGATGGGTCTCCAGCGTGACGTGCACGATGCGGCGGGCGTCGGATTTCATGGGGGCCAGCGACAGCACCCGGTTGGCCTTCACGGCATGGTCGGCAAGCTTGAGGGCCATGCTGCGCAGGGCTTCTTCTTCGGGGCCAGCCAGGGTCGCGCTGCGGGGGCCACCGGCGGAGCTGCCGACGCCTGCAGCATGCTGCACGTGCACGACCAGGCGGATGCGGTCATCGGGAAAGCGATTGACGACCTTGTTGGTCAGGAAGTTCAGAGCTGACAGGGCCGCCGAGTTCCGGGTGAACAGGGGCGCGTCCGACCCTTGCTCGCTCACCAGCACGACCACCTTGGGCTGGCCGCTCTCCTCGACCAGCTCGGCCTGGATGGTGGCCTCGCGCTGGCAGAGCTTCACGATCGCACGGCACACGTCCTCGGCACTGGCCCGCTTGACCTCGGGATCGCTCTTGAGGACGTAGTTGGTGCTGGGACCGTCGTCGTCATCGTCGCGGCTGCGTGCGGGACGTGGCGCGCGCTCGGCGCCCGGCGCTTCGCTGCGGCCCTCAACCCGGCCGTCGCCCCGGCCGTCGCCCCGCCGCCGTCGCCGCCGTCGCCGCTTGCCCCCTGCCGGACCCTGGCCCTGGCTCGGACCCTGGCTCTGGCTCTGGCTCGGGCCTGGACGGCCACCGCCGCGGTGCTGCCGGTTGCCGATGTCATCGTCGATGTGCGGGCCCTCGTCCGTGGGGCGGCGCCGGTTGCCAATGTCATCAGCCAGGGCGTTCTCGTCGGCCTGCCTGACGCGGTTGCCGATGTTGTCGTCGGGTTCATCGTCGTGCGGGGGGCGCCGGGGTGACCCGTCATCGATGTTCTGGGCGTCGCTCATGACTTGATGGCTCCTCGTCGGTCAGGTGTGCCCGGGGCCGGACCTCGACCGCTTGCGCGGGTCCACAATAGGTCCCCTCCCGGGATGGCGCTGGCGCGTCCAGGGTGCGATCGACGGCTGTTCCAGCAACCGGTGACGCGCTCGCTTGTCAGGCAGACCCGGCACCTGAAGCGCCGGACACCCGGTGGCTACGCCAATCCTGGTCTGATCTTTACTAGGGCCGTGGGCTCGGGGTCAACTCGCGCGCGCGGCAGGGGTGGCTGCGGGGCTCTTGGTTCCGAACTTGCGGCGGATGTAGGCCTGCTGGATGACCGTCAGCACGCTGTTGATCAGGATGTAGATGCCAAGTCCCGCGGGGAGCTGCAGCATGATGAAGCCGAAGAAGATCGGCATGCCCCACATCATGTACTTCATGGACGGATTGTCCTGGGGCAGGGGAGTGAAGAACTGCTGCACCAGCATGAACGCGGTCACGAGGATGGGCAGCACGTAGGTGGGGTCCTTGAACGCCAGGTTGTCGATCCAGCCCTCGATGAAGGGTTGCTGGTACAGCTCCACCGAGGTGTAGAGCGTGCGGTACAGGGCGATCCAGATGGGCATCTGCAGCGCCATGGGTAGACAGCCGCCCAGGGGGCTGACCTTGTGCTCCTTGAACAGCTCCATCTGCTTCTGGCCCAGCATCATGCGATCGGACTTGTACTTGGCCTGCAGCTCCTTGATCAGGGGCTGCACCTTCTTCATGCGCTCCGCGCTCTCGAAGGCCTTCTGGGTCACCGGCAACAGCACCAGCTTGACCGAGAAGGTGAGCAGGATGATGGCGAGCCCGTAGTTATGCACCCAGCCGTAGAACATCACCAGCAGCCACAGCATGGGGCGGGCGATCACGCCGAACCAGCCGAAGTCGATGGCCTCGACCACGTTCGACTGCAGCTTCTCCAGCCGATCGACCTGCTTGGGGCCGAAGTAGCCGGTGCTGACCAGGCGCAGGCTCTGGCCCGGAGAGATGGTGACCGGCAGGTAGCTCACCACGACCTGCAAGCCATGCTCGCCCAGGCGGCGGGCGCTGCACGACGCGGTCTGCCCCTCACGCGGCACCATGGCTGCCAGGAAAAACTGCCGATCGATACCGGCCCAGGACACGGTCCCGCTCCGGGTTTCGTCCTTTTCATGCTTGGCACTGAGGGTGCGGTGCGTCACGTCGGTGCGGCAGGCCCAGCTCATCTGGTCGACCGCCGGCGTGAACATGCTGCCGCCCTCGCGCTCGCCGCTGCGCTCCTGTCCGGTCACCGAGAGCTCGAGCTGCGCCGAGTGCGCGGTCGAACCCCGATTCTCGAAGCTGTCCTCGACCTCGAAGGAGTAGCGGCTGTCGTCGAAGCGGAAGCTGCGCGTGACCACCACCCCGGTGCCCGTATCGTGCCGCAGGATGACCTTCTCTGGAGCCTGCTCGACGACCTCGTAGGCGGCATCGGCCGGCAGGGCGAAGGTGCCAGCGGTCGATCGCAGGGCGAAGGATCTGTCTCCGGCTCCCTTGCCAGGCACCAGATCCACCGGGGGCGGTGTCTTGCCCTTCTCGCGCTTGACCTCGTCCTCGAATTCCACGAGCTGGAAGTCGACAAAGGCGGCACCCCAGGTCGACAGGCGTGCGTGCACCACGTCGCTGCGCACCTCGACGAAGGCCTCGTCCGGGCGGACCGGAGCAGAGGAGGGCGCATGCATGGCTGACCCGCTGATCGGGGCGCCGGCCGCGGAAAGCGGCGTCGCCTGGGCGAGGATACCGCCGTCCTCGCTTGTGGGCTGCGAGGCGGCGACGGGCGGCGTGTCAGGAGGCGGCGGGGACGGGAATAGCAGCGGCCACAGCATCCACAGCCCGGCGATGAGAGCCACCGCGAGCATCAGACGCCAGGTATCGCTGCCCCGCTCCTCCCCCGGGTAGCCTGGAGGCATTGCCATGTTGATTCCATCACGAGGTCGTCGAAGGGACGCCTCGCGGTTGCATTGGCAGACCGCTCGCCGCTGGCAGGACGAGGCGGGCGCACCATAAGCACGGCCTCCGGGCCTGTCAACGTTGGCCCGGCACTGCGGCTGTGGGGGCGCTCGCGAGGCGGTTGCGCACTGGAGGCTCGCGTGAGAAGTGTCGCGCATGCGCACCGCCGCCATCCTGGCCCAGGGCGAAGAGATCCTGGCCGGTACCACCCAGGACACCAACAGCAGCTGGCTGGCGCGGGAGCTGCGCGCCCGTGGTGTCGCGCCGGTGAGGCTCGCCGCCGCCGGTGACGACGCGCAGAGTCTTGCCGAGAGCCTGCGCTGGATCGCCCGCGACGTGGACCTGGTGGTGTGCAGCGGTGGTCTCGGCCCCACAGATGACGACTGCACGGCCGAGGCGGTGGCACAGGCCTTTGCCAGGCCCCTATCGCTCGATGCCACGGCGCTGGATCAGATCCAGGATCGCTTCGCGAGCTTCCATCGCCCCATGCCTCCCTCCAACCGCAAGCAGGCCCTGTTGCCGCAGGGGGCACGGCTGCTCGAGAACCTCGGCGGCACAGCCCCGGGCTTTGCCCTCGAACTCGGTTCCACCCGCCTGTTCTTCTTTCCCGGCGTCCCTCGCGAGCTGCGCGCCATGGCCCAGCAGCACCTGTTTAGCTGGCTCGAGGCCACCGGGGCCCGTCCCCTGCTGCGACACCGCATGCACGTGTGTGGCGTCGGGGAGAGCGCCCTGCAAGACAGGCTCGCGCACCTGCGCCTGCCTCCTGGTGTGCTGTTGGGGTACCGAGCGTGGATTCCCTACAACAGCATCCTGCTCTACGCAGGGCCCGATGCTGCCGACGCCCTTGCCAGGGCGCGGTCACAGGTTCTCGAGGTGCTGGGCGAGGACTGCCTGGGAGAGGAGGAGGAGACTCTGTCCTCGGCAACCGGGGCGCGCTTGCAGGCCCGGGGCTGGCACCTGGCTGTCGCCGAGAGCTGCACGGCAGGTGGTCTGGGTGCGCTGGTGACCGAGGCGGCCGGGAGCTCGGCGTGGTTCGCGGGGGGAATCATCGCCTATGACAACAGGATCAAGCGCCAGTTGCTGCAGGTCGACGCTCGTCTTCTCGAGGTCCAGGGTGCGGTCAGCGAGGCCTGCGCTCTGGGCATGGCCGAGGGGGTGCGCACAGCCCTCGGTGTCGAGGTCGGGCTCTCCATCACCGGCGTGGCCGGGCCCGGAGGGGGCACAGCCGACAAGCCCGTGGGCACGGTCTGCCTGGGACTCACCACACCGGAGGGCCACAGCGCCCGCACGCTGCAGCTCGGTAATCGGGGGCGGGACCTGGTGCGAACCTTCAGTGCCGCCACTGCCCTGGAGTGGCTGCGCCGGCGCCTGGCCTGACGGTCAGTTGATGGCGCCGCCGGTCTCGCAACCGTAGACGAAGCGAAGCGCGGCAGAGCTCGAGTCCTCGAGGCGTGTGCACGTTGCAGGACACAGGCCGATGTTGCGCGGGTTGCGCGCGTTGTCAAAGTACCAGCCCTCGCCAGTGCCGCAGCTTGCGGCCGACGGCTTCGCAGCCAGCATCTTTTCTGGGGTGTTCAGATCGCTGTACATCACATTGACCAGATCGGGCTGCAGGACCTCGTCCCCGAGGTCAGGGATCAGGAAGACGCAGCTTTCAACGCTGACCGAATCGCGGATCTCGGCCATGGCGGTGGTGAACTGCGAGACGTCACTGCTGACGTTGTAGGCCTGCCCGGTGCCGCCGGCCGCGGCGATCAGGTTGAGCTCGTACTCCGCAGAGGACGCCACCACGACCCCGTAGGTGGGGATTCCATGGGTGGAGTAGGCGTCGGCGGTCAGGGTGGCCACGACGTCGATGTCGCTGTAATCCTGGGGCTGGATCGGATCGTAATAGGTGTCGCACTCGCTTCCGGTTGGGGCGCCATCCCCGCTGATGACCACCACCACCGTGTTCTCCGGAAAGCGCTGCTTGCGCTGGATGGCTGCCTGGTAGGTTCCGTCGAGGGCCCCGTACATCGGGGTGCCCCCTCCCACGGGTGTGTCGAGCTGGTCCTGCAGCCGCCGGATGTCGTAGGGCAACACGGCGAGGCGACTGCCGACGGCGCTCTGCGGAGGATCATACCAGTTGGGATCACAGGTATTGCCGATCGCTGCGGGCGCAGGGAAGAGGTTGAAGCCGACATTGATGCCCGCGGACTTGGAGTCGGAGAAGAAGGAGGTGAGGGCAGACTTGGTCGCAGCCCACAGGCTGCTCATGCTGCCCGAGCGATCCACCAGGAGGTAGATGTCAAAGGGCAGCACGTTGAGGATCTTGGCAGTTCTTGTGCAGTGCTGCGGTGGCAGGGGAGGTCGCTTGTCTTCGGGTTCGCACGCAGCGGATCCGAGGATCAAGGCGAGGAACACGATCGTCCTGGGCTTCATCGAACTCCCTCCGCCGCTCGAAGACTCATTCACACCAAGGTGCCATGACTGCGAGAGTATCGCAACGTCGGGAGGGGAGAACGAGGGACGGGCGCGTGAATGATCAGGCGCGGATATGGCCGAGGATCTCATCGCGCAGGGTTTCCAGGTGGGCCTGGCTATCGGCCTCGCAGTTGAGCCGGATCAGGGGCTCGGTGTTGGACTTGCGCACGTTGAACCACCAGGTGTCCGCAAAGATCGAAAGGCCGTCGATCTCGATGATCTTGCCCTTGCTGCCGTACATCGTCTTGAGCTTGGTGAGCACCGCGTCCGGATCCCGGACCGTCGAGTTGACCTCGCCGGAGATGTGGTAGTTCGCAGTCTCCTTGAGCGCCTGGGCCAGGCTCATCTTCTTGTCGGTGAGGACCTGCAGGATGAGCAGCGCGGTGAGGTTGCCGGAGTCGAAGTAGGCGCCCTCGTGCTTGTAGTAATAGTGGCCAGACACCTCGCCACCAAACTCGGCGTCGTGCTCGCGCATGTAGTTCTTGGCATACGCGTGGCCGACCTTCCACATGGCCGAGCGGCCGCCCAGCCTCTCGACGGTGTCGCGCACGTAGTTGGAGCAGCGCACGTCGTAGACGATGAGACCGCCTGGGTGTTTCTTCAGCACAGGCTGGGACAGCAGACCGACGATGAAGTCGCCCGAGCAGAACTCTCCGTTACCGTCGACGAAGAAGGCGCGATCCGTGTCGCCATCGAGGCCGATGCCGAGGTCCGCGCCGATCTCCTTCACCTTGGCGATGAGATCGCGACGGTTCTCCTCGAGCAGCGGGTTGGCCTCGTGGTTGGGAAAGCTGCCGTCGAGTTCGTAAAACAGAGGTGTCACCTGCACCGGTGAGCCTGCGAAGAGCTTGGGCAGGATCAGTCCGCCCATTCCATTGCCGGCGTCGATCACGACCTTGAGCGGAGCCAGAGCCGAGGGATTGACGAAGGAGTGCATGAATCGGATGAAGGCATCGAGGATGTCGACCTCGGTGACGGTGCCCGGGGCCGCGGCAAGGCCGCCCAGGTCTCCCTCGCGCACGCGGCGCTCGATCTTGTCGAGCCCGCTTTCGAGCCCCATGGGGATGGCGTGCTCGCGCACGCACTTGATGCCATTGTACTTGCCCGGGTTGTGCGAGGCCGTGACCATGAGCCCGCCCGAGGTGTGGCGGTCGAGCACGGCGAAGTACATCATGTCGGTGCTGGAGAGCCCGATGCTGTCGACGGCGCAGCCCGCCTCGGTGAGGCCGCGGATCAGTTCCGCCGTCAGCGGCTTCGAGTGCACACGCATGTCGTGTCCCACCGCAACGCGGGTTGCGGCGGTCTCGGCCACGTAGGCGCGCCCGACCTTGTAGGCCAGGTCCTCGGTGATGTCCTCGCCGTACACGCCCCGCACGTCATAGGCCTTGAACGGTCCAGCCACGTTGTCCTCCTGCGCTACTGTCGTCGGGAAAAGCGACCCATTACCTTGTCGCCAGGACGGCTCCTTGGCAAGGCCAGAGTGCAGGTCGATAGCACTTTGCAGTCGTGCGCGTCGTCGCCATACTCCGCTACAGTCACGTCGCTGTGTGCCGTCCCGGGGGCACGCTACAGGAGCCGACGATGAAGGTCCTGGTCCTCAATTGCGGCAGCTCGTCTCTCAAGTACCAACTCTTTGACATGCCGTCGGGTGACGTGCTGGCCAAGGGCCTCGCCCAGAAGATCGGCGAGGCCACGGGGCAGCTCGATCAGGAAAGCGCAGCCAGCAGCGTGCACGAGAAGGACCCCCTGCCAGATCACGCCGCGGCCCTGCGGCGCGTGGTCCAGCTGCTGGGCCAGGGCGTGCTCAAGGATGTGCACGAGATCGGCGCGGTCGGCCACCGCGTGGTGCATGGCGGCGAGCGCTTCACCGACACCGTGCGCATCGACGACGCGGTGGTGGCGGCCATCGAGGATCACGTCGAGCTGGCGCCGCTGCACAACCCGGCCAACCTGCTGGGCATCCGGGTCGCGCGCGAGCTGTTGCCCGAGGTACACCAGGTCGCGGTGTTCGACACTGCCTTTCACCAGACGATGCCGCCGGTGGCCTACCACTACGCGCTGCCGGTCGAGCTGTACGCCCAGGCGCGGGTGCGGCGCTACGGTTTTCACGGCACCTCGCACCGCTACGTGGCGGCCCGGGCGGCGGCGATGCTGGGCAGGTCGCTGGAGCAGTGCAACCTGATCACCTGCCACCTCGGAAACGGCAGCAGCATGGCGGCCATCCGCCACGGCCGCTCCGTCGACACATCCATGGGCTTGACCCCGCTCGAGGGCCTGGTCATGGGCACGCGCTCGGGCGACCTGGACCCGGCCATCGTGTTTCACCTGGCACGCGTCAAGAAGATGAATCTCGACGACATTGACAAGCTGCTCAACAAGAAGAGCGGCCTGCTGGGCCTGTCGGGCACCAGCAACGACATGCGCGAGCTGCTGGCCCGTGCCGGCGAGGGTGACGCCGGAGCGCAGCTGGCGGTCGACGTGTTCTGCTACCGCATCAAGAAGTACATTGGCGCCTACAGCGCGGTTCTGGGGCATGTCGACGCCGTGGTGTTCACCGCGGGCATCGGCGAGAACGCGGCACCGGTGCGCCTGCAGGCCACCGCCGGGCTGGAGATGCTGGGGATCGCCGTCGACGAGGCCCTCAATGCGCACGCCCGCGGCGAGACCGACGTCAGCGCCCCTGGGGCCCGCGTCAAGGTCCTGGTCATCCCGACCAACGAAGAGAAGATGATCGCCCAGGAGACCTTTGCCCTGGCGCACGCGTGACCGTCACCCCAGGGGGGTGCTTGATGCCCGTTCGTCGTGCTGCCCTGCTCGGGCTGTTGCTGGCCCTGTGGTCCCCGCCGTCCCGCGCCGATGACGGTGAGGGGCCGCGTCCGCCGGCCCAGAAGCAGGGCTTTGACTGGGGGGCGGTGCCGGTGCTGGCCTACAACTCCGACGACGGGTTGGGCTTTGGCGCCCTGGGCAACCTGTTCTGGCACGAGGGCGGTCTCGATCCCTACAAGTACTCCCTGATGGCCCAGGCCTACGTCACCACCAACTGGGTGCACGCGCACAAGCTCAAGCTCGACGCCCTCGAGCTGTTTGGCTGGCCGCTGCGGGTGTGGGGTGAGCTGGGCTACTACTCGACGCTCAATCGCACCTACTGCGGCGAGGGCAACGCGGTGACCTGCGACCCTGCACCCGCCTCGGCGGCGGCTCGCGCACTGCACCTCGAGGGCCCGGCGCGCGAGCAGTTCGAGCGACGTTACTACCAGTTTCGCTTCATCCAGCCCTACCTGGCGCTCAACGGGCGCTACCGTCTGACCGAGTTGCCGCACAAGCTCGAGATCATGGCCGGCTGGCGCGGTCACGGCTACCTCTCGGGGGAGCTGGGGGACCCGACGCCGTACACCGGCAGCCTGTACGCGCAGCGCTTTCCCGACGGCGAGAACGGCTTCGCCAGCGTGTTGCAGCTCGGCGTCATGCTCGACGGTCGCGACTTCGAGCCCGCGCCCACCAAGGGCTACTGGGTCGAGGCCAGCGTTCGTGGCGCCAGCTGGTTGTGGGGTTCGAGCTGGAACTTCGTGGGCGGCAACGTGATCCTGCGCGGCTACGTGCCGCTGACCGCGGATCGCCGCCTGGTGCTGGCCTCGCGCTTGACCCTGGACGCCGCTGCCGGGGACATGCCCATCGAGGAGATCGTGCGCGTGGGCGGCTCCATCGACTACACGGCCCTGGGTGGCGAGTACTTCGGCCGCGGCATTCGCCTGGATCGCTACATCGGTCGCATCAAGGTGCTGTGGCAGGAGGAGCTGCGCGCCATGGTGGGCGGGGCGGTGATCCTGAACCAGCGGTTCGTACTCATGCTGCTGGGCTTTCTCGACGCCGGCAGCGTGGGGCTCGACTGGGCAGACTGGGGCGGCGACCCCGCCCGCGTGCTGTGGAGCGCCGGCGGTGGTCTGCGCCTGATGTGGAACGAGAACTTCGTGGTGCGCATCGACGTCGCGGCCAGCCCCTTCGAACGTGAGGGGCCGGGGGTCTACATCAACCTGTCGAATATCTTCTGACGGATCGCTCGCGGCGGGCTCCCCTCGCACCCGTGACGAGGTCGTCTCTTTGCGTGCTGGCGCCGCACAGCGCACCTTGCTGGAGTCACCAGGCGCGTGCCACAATGCCCGGCAGAGCCGCCGACCCAGCGACGAGAACGCCACATGGCCAAGATCATCAAGAAAGAGCACAGCGGGGTGACCCGTGCGCCGTCGAGCAGCGGCGGCTCGCGCGTGATCAAGGCCGAGCACACAGGTTCGCGGAGCGCCGTGATCAAGGCCGATACCTTGAGCGGAGAGCCGGGCAGCAAGGTCCTCAAGGTCCAGCCCCCCACCGCGCCCGTCGAGGGCGACACCGATGTGGCCGTGGAGGCCGTGGACGAGTCCAGCGCCGCAGCCCTCGAAGATACCGAGGCCCTGAGCGTGCCCGACCCGGGTACGGCGGATGATCTGGCACCGGATGGCGGCGATGCCATCGACGAGGATGAAGACGGCACTGGAGCAGCGGGCGACGCGGACGAGGACAGTGACGACGAGGATGGCGACGCGCTCGACGACATTCCCGGTGCCGAGGACGTCCCGGAGGAGGATGCCGCCCTGCCCCGGGACGTGTTGAGTGATGCGGTGCCGGAGCACACGCCACCGCCCACCGACCCCGCGGATCCCTTCGCCGAGCCCGCGACACCCTCGGCGCTGCCTCGCGAGGGCAGTGGCATGCATCGCAACGTGCTGCCCCGGGAGAATAGCTCGCTGCACTCCAACCCCTTCGCCGAGCCCGAGGGCACACCGGCACTGCCCCGGGAGGGCAGCGGGCTGCACCGGCATGGCACGCAGGACTCCGCCAGGGAGGCTGCGGATCGGCTGGCCCTGCGCCGGGCCACCCCGCGCAACGACGAGCAGGCCGAGGGCATGGCCCGGGCCTTCATCGCCCCGCGCCCAGAGCGACGAGCGCGCCCTGCGCGAGATCGTGGAACACGAGATCGCCAGCGCCCTGGTCGAGGCCGAGAAGCACGGTCACAGCACAGGCATGGCTCAGACCAAGCAGCTGCTGGAGCGCGTCGAGCACCTGGCCGACGGGCTGCTCAAGGAGGTCGAGCCGCAGGCGGTCGAGGCGGCCATCGCTGTGGCACGGCAACTCATCGAGGCCGAACTCGCCGAGCACCCGCGGGCCATCGTGGCGGTGGTGCGGCAGGCCCTGCTCAGTGCCCGCCAGCAACGCGATGTGTTCGTGCGCGTGAACCCGGTGCATGTCGAGACCTTGCGCGAGCACCGGCGCGAGGTGGTGGACGTGCTGGGGCGCGCCAAGGACATCGATGTGCGCGAGGATCCGGATCTGGCGCCGGGGGGTTGCATGGTCGAGACCGAGATCGGAACCATCGACGCGCGCCTGGAGACCCAGTTCGAAGCCCTGGTCCGGCACCTCACCGGTGGAGGTCGCTAGTGGCGGTGCGCAAGGTCATCAAGGGCGAGGCCCCCGTCGATGCCGCCGCAGCCTCCAGCGCAGCGCTGAGTGATCGCAAGGTCATCGACCGCGAGGTCTTTCACGCCCAGCAGCGCGCCGAGCAGATCAAGCAAGAGTCGGAGGCCCAGGCCACGACCCGTCGAGCCGAGGGTCAGGCCCAGGCCGAGGAGGTTCATCAGCAGGCATTTGCCCGGGGCAGCGCGGACGGCACCTGTCAGGCGGCGCAGCAGGTGATCGCGGGCTACCACAAGCGTGGCGAGACCCTGCGTCAGGCCGTGGACGATTGCATCCTCCTGGCCCGGCGCATCTGTGCCAAGGTCATGGGAGCGGAGCTGAAACTCGACGACAGCGAGGTTCGGCGCATTGCCCAGCGAGAGCTGGAACGCACCACCAGCCGGCGTCGCGTCACGGTGAGCTTTTCCCCAGATCGTCTGGCCATGCTCGAGGCGAGCGGGCCGCTGCTATGGCGCCGCATCACCTCGCTGCCGGAGTTTGCCCTGGCGGCAGACAGCGGCCTCCCCGAGGACGTGGCCCAGGTCACCAGCGACGCCGGGGAGATCTCCGTCGACGCCGATCGCGCCGAGCTCGCCCTGCGCGAGGTCCTCGAGGTCCCCGTGGACAGGGAGCCTGTGCCCGAAGCCGAGCCGGACACAGCGGATCCCCCTGGGGGCGAAGGCGAGGAGTCCTCGTCCGCCGAGGCATCCCCCGCTTTCGAAGCAAAGGCGACGCAGGAAGAAGACCTGGCCAGGTCCGGGATGCCGCTCGAGGAGCGTATCGCTGGCAGCGAAGAGGCAGACCCGCCGGAAGGGCTCGACGTCCCTCTGGCGCACGACATTGGGAACCTGGTCGCCGCCATCGACAGCGAAGAGGAGACCCCCTGAGCCCGCGCCTGACCGCTGCCTTGTCGTCGACAAGGCGCTCGTGCTGGCGCGGCCTACGCGTTGACAATCTCCACGCACGCGTGCTAGCCAGACCGCTCGCATTCGACACAGGAGCCCGTGCCCGCTCCGAGTCCAGCGGGCCAAGAGCACCATGAAAAGCATCCCCCCGCCCCCACCCCCGGTGCCCCGGCATGTGGCCATCATCATGGACGGCAACGGGCGCTGGGCGCAGGCCCGCGGGCTGCCGCGACTGGCCGGCCACCGCGAAGGTGCCAAGACCGTCCGCCGCATCGTGACCTACGCCCGAGAGGCGGGCATCCGCTACCTGACCCTGTATGCCTTCTCGAGCGAGAACTGGAAGCGCCCGCCCACCGAGGTCGCAGGGTTGATGGACCTGCTGCGTGAGTACCTGCGCGGCGAGCTCAAGACCATGCTCCAGAACGGCATCCGGCTCGACGTCATCGGCGCGGTCGAGCGCTTGCCGGAGTTCGTACGCGAACCCCTCGAAGAGGCCTGTGAGCGTACCGCCTCCCTCGATGGCATGACCCTGACCCTGGCCCTGTCCTACGGTGGTCGCGACGAGCTGCTCCGCGCGGTCCGGCAGATCGCCACCGAGGTGCGGGACGGCGATCTCTCGCTCGAGGAGATTGATGATACCTGTCTGGCCAGCCGGCTGGACACCGCCGGACTGCCCGATCCCGACCTGCTGATCCGCACGTCCGGCGAGAGCCGCCTGTCCAACTTCTTGCTGTGGCAGGTCGCCTACTCCGAGCTGCTGGTCCTGCCTCAGCCCTGGCCTGATTTCGATGAGCAGGCCCTGCACGACGCCATCATCGAATACCAGGGCCGGGAGCGTCGCTTTGGCTTGACCGGTGAGCAGGCACGGGTTGCGGCAAGCGCGGGTGATCGCGGATGAACCTTCTGCTGCGCGTCGTCACGGCCGTTGTACTGCTGCCGGGCGTGCTGTACCTGGTCTGGCTCGGTCACACACCTCTGCTGATCCTGGTGCTGGTGGCCACCACCATCGCCCTGTACGAGTACTTTCACATGTGGGCCAAGGGCGACCCGCCCATGATGGCCACCGGCATGGCCTTGGGGCTGGTCCCGGCCGCAGTGTCGCTGCTGCGCCCGACCCTGCTCGGCGAGGCCATCGTCGGCGCCATGCTGCTCACGGTGCTCGGCTTCACGCTCAACCCGGGCCCCTTCGAGACCACCTGGAAGCGCATGGCGACCACGGTGCTGGGCCTCGTCTACTGTGGGGTGACCCTCTCCTTCCTGTATCGCCTGCGCATGGAGCACCCCGACGTCGAGGGCCGTGGCTGGGTCTACCTGGTGATGATGGTGACCTGGGCCAACGATACCTGCGCGTACTTCGCGGGCCGCGCTCTGGGCAAGCACAAGTTGTTTCCACTGCTCAGCCCCAAGAAGACCTGGGAGGGTGCCGTCGGTGGCCTCGCCGGCTCGGTGGTCGGCGCTCTGGTCGGGCATTTCTGGTTCGCCACCCACATCGGCCTGGTCGAGGCGCTGGTGCTGGGTGCGGTGGCCGGCGTGCTGGCGCCGGTGGGCGACCTGGCCGAGTCCCTGGCCAAGCGCTCCTTCGACACCAAGGACTCCGGGGCCTTGCTGCCTGGTCACGGCGGTCTGCTCGATCGCATCGACGCGATCCTGATCACGGGTCCCTTCATCTACCTGTTCGCCGCCCTGCTTCACCCGCTGTTCCGCTGATCCCTTTTTCTCTGAACGGCGCGAATCCGTGGGCGAAACGAAGCCCGCAGCGAGCGACGACCCCGCAAGTCCCCGCGGAAAAGTACAAGAAGACCCGCCCCGTCGCGGGGGGGGGCACACCACAAACGCCGGGGCTAGAAAAATCGGTTCAGTACTTCACCAGAGCTGCACTCCAGGCCATGCCCGCGCCGATGGCGAGCATGAGGAGCAGATCGCCGCGCTGGATGCGGCCATCGCGCACCGCCAGGTCCAGGCTGGTGGGCACCGAGGCCGCGCTGGTGTTGCCAGTCCATTCGATGGTGAGGATGAAGCGGTCGAGGGGCAGGCGCATGCGTGCGGGCAGGGCGTCCAGGATGCGCTGGTTGGCCTGGTGGGCCACCACCCAGCGCACGTCGTCGATGGTGACGCCGCTTTGCGCGAGCAACTCCTCGGTGATCTCGCACAGGGCGCGCACCGCGAACTTGAACACCTCGCGACCCTGCATGTGGACCGTGAAGTCCTCGACACTGCCACCGCGCTTGGCCGGGTGTGCACTGCCTCCGCCCGGGACGTGAATCCACTCCCAGTGCCTGCCGTCCGTGTGTGTGGTCACGCCGAGCAATTGCGAGCCGCTGCCGTCGTCGGGCCCCACCACCATGGCGCCGGCCGCGTCGCCGAACAGTACGCAGGTGTTGCGGTCGTGCTCGTTGACGATGCGGGTCATGCTCTCGGCGCCAACGATCAGGGCGTGTTTCACCCGACCGCTGTGCATGAACTGCGACACCACGTCGAGGGCCACCATCGATCCCGCGCAGGCCGCCGACAGGTCAAAGGCAAAGGCCCGGTGTGCTCCCAGCTTTTCCTGCACGCGCACGGCGCAGGACGGGACGAACATATCGGGCGTGACGGTGGCGATCACGATCAGGTCCAGGTCCTGGGCTGTCAGGCCAGCGGCCTCAAGGGCCTTCTGAGCAGCGGCAACGGCCATGTCGCTGGTGCCCAGCTTGTCGTCGAGCACGCGGCGTTCACGGATCCCGGTCCGCTCCACGATCCAGGCGTCGTTGGTGTCCACGCGCTGTTCGAGCTCCGCGTTGGTCAACCGCCGCTCGGGAAAAAAGGACCCGGTACCGAGGATGCGCAAGGAGGTCATGGGGAGGATACCTCTGATGCTGCCACGTCGTCGTCGACGCTCGGGCAGCCGCGCTTTGACAAGGCGTCGTGCGCCTGGATAACGTCATCTCGACGCAAAAGAAAGTGCCGTCGCCGAAAATCGCGTGCCGCGCTGCGCCATGGATGACGCTCCGCGGCGACAGAGCGTTCACAGTACAAAGGCGGAGCAGGCTGCGATCATGAGCGAGAAGAAGGTCGAGGACCCCATCCTGAACAGCGTGGTGGCGGGTCGCTACGAGGTCTACGCCAAGCTGGGAGAGGGCGGCATGGGCGCTGTGTATGCCGCCCGGCAGGCCCCCCTGGGCCGCACCGTCGCCCTCAAGGTACTGCTCAAGCAGCTGTCCAAGGACCCCATCGCCATCAAGCGTTTCGAGAAAGAGGCGCTGGCCATCAGCAGACTGGCCCACCCCAACACCGTCACCATCTTCGACTTCGGCACCACCGATCAGGGCCTGATGTACATCGCCATGGAGTTCCTCGAGGGACGCTCCCTGCGCGACGTGATTGGCAACGAGGCACCGCTGCGCCCTCGGCGGGTCGTGCGCATCCTGGCGCAGATGGTGCGAGCGCTCAGCGAGGCGCACCAGCGCGGCGTGATTCACCGCGACCTCAAGCCCGACAACATCATGCTGGTACCTACCGCCGGCGAGCCCGACTTCGTCAAGGTGCTCGACTTTGGCGTGGCCAAGCTGCGCGCGCCCGAAGGTGGCCCCGCGGTCAAGACCCTGACCCAGGGCGACGTCATCTTCGGCACGCCGCGCTACATGAGCCCCGAGCAGGTCAACGGCATCATGGACGACCCCCGCAGCGATCTGTATGCGGTGGGTGCCATCGCCTACGAGATGCTGGCCAGCGTGCCTGTGTTCGATGGCGATTCGGCCATGACCATTCTCATCAAGCAGGTCCAGGACCCGCCGCGGCCCTTTGCTCGCCTGCCCAGACCCATCGAGGTGCCCGAGGCGCTCGAGGCGCTGGTGCTGCGCTTGCTATGCAAGGATCGCGAGCAGCGAATCCAGAGCGCGGATGCACTGCTCGAGGCCCTCGACGAGTTACCTGTGCTCGGTGGCGGTCTGCGCCCTGCCTCCGGGCGTACCGAGACCATGGTCAAGCCCATGTTGACTCCCGACGCCACGCCGCGGGTGGGTACGGAGCTGATGGGGAGCAACTTCGCCCGCCCGCCAGCCCCCCTGCCGGGCGGTTCCGGCGCGGAGACAGCGGCGCTGAGTCCGCCCGCCACGGCACCGTCACCGGGGGCGGCCGAGCTGGCCGCAACCATCCCACCGAGCGAGGGGACAGCTCCGGTGCGCCGTTCTCCTGTCGCGCCGGCACCAGCCACTTCTACCGACGACGACGTGGAGCTGCCGCGCCGCCGCGGGGGGCTGTGGCTCGCCCTGGCGGGTGGCTTGGTGCTGGTTGCTGCGGTGACGGTGTGGGCCCTGTCCGGTGACAAGGCGGCGCCGTTTCCGGACGACACCTCGGTGGCTGCACCTGCCCAGGCAGCCCTCGCGATCGTGGTCGAACCCGAGGGTGCCCTGATCACCGTCGACGGCGAACTTCGTGGTCAGGCTCCGCAGACCGTGCAGGTGTCCACCGGGCGCAGCCACCTGATCGAGGCCACGCTGGCGGGATATCTCCCTCAATCGAAGCAGGTGGCTGTCGAGCAGGCCACCCGCGTGGTCTTGAGCCTGCAAGCGGAGTCCCGTGACGTCGGGCCAGCGCCGGGCGAACGCGATGCAGGAGCCACCTCGCCCGGTGTCCGTCCCGGGACCGGAGCCAGGCCTGTCCCCGGCGCCACGAAAGGCAAACCCGATGCGGCGCAGGCGACGGCTGAACCGCAGCCCCAGGTCACCCCCGAGCCGAAGCCGGAGCCAAACCCGGAACCCAAGCCCGAACCCAAGCCCAAGCCGGAGGCCAAGCCGAAACCCAAGCCGGGGTTCGAGATCGACGACAGCGACTTCGAGAAGTTCGACGAGTTCAAACCCATCGAGTGATCATGCGATCAGCACTGCATATCGGATTGACCGGGTGGATGCTGCTATCGGTGGCGGGGTGTGGCCTTTTTGTCGATCGCCTGCCCGAGGGCGTGGTGCTCGATCGCACCGTGCAGGATCGCTTCGTGAACCTCGACGGCGTCAAGCATCACTACCGGGAGTGGCCAGGTCCGGGGCGCGATATCTTCCTGCAGCACGGCTTTGGCTCTTCGACCTACACTTGGGAGTGGCTGGCGCCGCAGCTCAACGCAGCGGGGTACCACGTCTGGGCCCTCGACCTGCGCGGCTTTGGCTGGTCCGACAAGCCCCAGGACGCCGCCTACGATCCCCGGGCCCTGCTCGCGGACATGCACCACTTTCTCGACGACAAGGGCCTGCGCGACCTCATCTTGATCGGGCATTCCCTGGGCGGTGGACTGGCCTGGATGACGGCCGTCGAGAGACCCGACCTGGTGCAGCGCCTGGTGCTCATCGACGCCGCTGGCTACACCGGCAGCGTGCCCGCGGTGATTCACCTGGCCAGCTGGCCTCTGGCCGACCAGCAGATGGAGCTGGTGTTCGGACGCTGGGCTGTGCGCTGGGTGCTGGGCGAGGTCTACCAGCAGGACAGCTTGCTCACCGATGACCGCGTCGACGCCTACTACGATCGCCTGCGCACCCGGGGCATGCTGCACGCGCAGGCCGAGCTGTCTCGCAGCTTGCTCGACGAGACCATGCACCGGATGAGCCAGCGCATCCCCGAGGTGCAGCAGCCCACCTTGATCCTGTGGGGCGCTCACGACATCTGGCTCCCGCCTGAGCAGGGTCAGCGCTTTCATCAGGACATCGCGGGTTCGAGGCTGCAGGTGCTGGACTGCTGCGGTCACATGCCGCAGGAGGAATCGCCCGAGGAGGTGGCGCGACTGATCCTGGACTTCTTGCGCAGCACCGAGCCCGTCGAGGGACTGACGACGTCTGCCCCCGCTTCACAACCCTCAGGGGCCGAGGCCGAGCGTCCCTAGCGCGTTCTTCGTGGCGGGCGCCTGGACCTCACCGCGGTCGATGAGCGCGGCCAGCCGCACCAGATCCTTCAGCTCGTCCACGTCGAACCAGGGCGGCAGCAGCACGGGGCGCATGCCATTGTCGACCAGCCTGCGCTGCGTGGCCTGCGCGGTCGTGGGCGCGCTCCAGGGCAGATCCGCCAGCAGTCCCGCAGGGCATCGCCTCAGTGCCAGCAGGTAAAACCCCCCGTCGTCACTGGGTCCAAGCACGGCGTCGTGTCCGGCGACAAACTCGGCACGGCACTGCTTGAGAAACGCGACCGGGAGTCCCGGTGTGTCTGCACCCAGGGCGATGGCGACGTCGGCATCCTGCAGGGCCCGTCGCAACACGCGCTCGATGCGTGCGCCCAGATCGCCTTCACCCTGTTCCCACTGCAGGTTCGCCGGGACGCCGTCGACGGGTCCGGTGCACGCGAGCACGCGGCGGACCCAGCTCAGTTGCCGCAGGGCCGCCCAGCTGTCGTCGAGAAAGGCCTGCGCCAGGGTGACCGCTGCATCGTCACCCAGTGGGGCAGCCAGGCGTGTCTTGACCTGCCCGGCAACGGGGGGCTTGGCAAACAGGCAGCAGGTGATGCGCGGGTCAGCGGCCACGTGCGCTCCGCGAACGCACCGGCGAAGCCCGGTGGCGCCCGTCGAGGCAGAACCGCGTCGCGGCCTCTCGCTGCGTGCCCTTCACAGCTTGGTATGGCTGCCATCGCAGTACGGCCTGTTCGCCGAGTGCTTGCAACCACACCACGCGATCTTTTTCGGAGCGTCGAGCTTGACCTCGACGGGGGTGAACTCGGTGCCCTTGTGCGCACCACTGCAAAAGGGCTGGGTGGTCGAGCGGCCGCAGGCGCACCACCAGTAGGTGCCAGCTTGCATATCGAGCAGGTATGGCGACTTCTGCGGGACCCTTGGTTCGCTCACTGTGACCTCCAGTCGAAGGGACCATGTCGGCACCTGGCAAGCACCGAGAACGCACTGCCAGGGAGACCCATAAATACCCGGCTTTGGGATGGGAATAGTGCACTGAGAGTGTTTTCATTGATGAAGTGCTCAACTATCGCAACCCGGACCTTGCACATGGCAGATTGACGAACCATCGTCTAAATTTGCTGCTGCTGGGTTCCGAGACCACCCACGAGAGGCGAATGACCGCGTTCCCGCTCCACTGCCATTCCCCGAGCCTAGCATTCCGTGTCGAAGCGGAAAGCCCGCGTTTTCTTGCTCTTTGTGCGCGAGGCACCAGCATGGCCCCAGCATTGCGCAGCGGTGACTGGCTGCTGGTCGACGTGCAGGCCTCGGCGCCTCGCCCTGGCGAGATCTGGTGCTGCCACATCACAGGGCGTGTGGTTGCGCATCGGATTGTGTCCGTGGAAGAACGAGATGGCCGGACCTGGATTCGCTCTTGCAGCGACGGCGGTCGGCTGGACCCCTGGACCGACAGCACCATTGGCCGGGTCGTCCTCGGGCTTCGCGAGGGCAAGCTATTCGATATCCCACGGAGGCCCCTGCGACGCCGCCTCGCCTGGCTGAGGCGAACCGTCGCGGGCGCGCGCAGCCTGGGACGGGTGGCCTGACCACGATGGCCAGGATCTCGCCACCTCGCCGCGCTGCCGACGTGTCGTGGCGCGAGATCGGTCAGGATGTGGTGGTCGTTCCCATCCGAACCTCGGTCGATCAACCTCTGTGCGTGCACACGCTCAACTCGGTGGGCGCGTTCATCTGGTTGCTGCTGGATGGAAACCTGACCGAGCACGAGATCGCCGCGCGCGTCGCCGAGCAGTTCGAGGTTGACGAGCAGCGGGCGTATGTCGACCTGCGGGACTATCTCGAGGAGCTGGCCGCCAGCGAGCTGCTGGAGTCGGACGGATGAGCAGCATGCTGCAGCAGCTTCCGGTTGAACCCACCTCGCCAGCCCCGGACGACGTCCTGGCTCGTGCGCTGCGGGGCACACGCGTCCCCTTCGCGGGGAACTTCGAGCTGACCCTGCGCTGCAACCTGAACTGTAGCCACTGCTACCTTGGGCAGGACCGCGTCCGCGCCGAGCTTCCGACCGACGAGGTGCTGCGCATCCTCGACGAACTGGCCACGGCCGGTACCCTGGTGCTCGCGCTCACGGGGGGCGAGCCCCTGCTCAGGCCCGACTTCGAGATCATCTACCTGCACGCGCAGCGTCGGGGCTTCTTGCTCAGTGTGTTCAGCAACGGCATCGCCCTGACCCCACGACACGTCGAGATGTTCTGCGCTGCGCCACCGCGCGCCATCGAGATCTCCCTGTACGGGACCTCGGACGAGGACTATCTCCACGCCACGGGGTATCGCATCGCGTTCGGAAATCTTGACCGCACGCTGCGGTCCCTGCGCGACGCTCGGCTTCCGGTCCGACTCAAGACCATGGCCACGCGCACTCTCGGCCCACGCCTCGACGACATGCGCGCCTATGCCCGTGAGCTGGGCATCCCCCTGCAGTTCGGAACCGTCCTGTTCAGCGCGCGCGATGGCAGCCCGGGCGCTGATGGTGAGCGCCTCGACGCCGGGGCTGCGGTGGCCTTCGAGGCCCAGCCTGACGTCTTGTGTTACCTGGTCGAGCGCGATCGCGCCACCATGCCGACCCAGGACAGCCGGCGCGTCACCTGCGGAGCGGGGCGGGTCGCCTTCAGCATCGATCCCGCGGGGGTCATGCGCCGCTGCAGCGCCCTGCCCGTCAAGGCCACCCCGGCTGCAAGTCTCAAGCACCTCAGCGTGCAGGAAGCCTGGCGAGCTCTCGGTGAGCAACTCGAGTGCGAGCTCCCGCGTGACCACCCGTGTCGAGGCTGCGTGCTGCGGCACCTCTGCAACCGATGCGAGGCCACGTTCTCGCCTTCCGTCCAGGTCGAGATGTGCGCGCATGCTCACGCGCGAGCGCGGCAGCTTGGCCACTGCGTGCCCGGAGACCCACCGCTACGCGCGTACCTGTCGCACGAGGAGTCTGCCGATGAGTGAGAAGAAGAAGCAGCCAAAGCCGGCGCGGCGTCCATACCAGCGACCTCAGGTGCACAGGGTCCCCGTGTCGTCGGAAGAGGCCCTGCTGGCCGTGTGTCCTCTCAACGCGGGGGGCGGCACGCAGGGCTTCGAGGGCGCACCCTGTAGTGCCTGCTTCACGGCGAGCTAGGTCGCGCGATGAACAACCACGGCTTTACCTTGCGCCTGGGGCCATTGGGGCTGCACCTGCGGGGCGATCTCGACCCCGCCGAGCTGCCTCTGCCCGCTCGACCCTTTGTCGACGAGCCCCGCGAGGATGACCTGCTCGTCGAGACACAGCAGTTTCAGGATCGTGCGCGACAGTCCCCTAAGGGCTCCGATGCCCTGTCGTGGCGAGGTGAGCGTCGTGGCGATGAGCTGGCCTTCGCAGCCCACGCCTCGCCGGCCTCGCCGCCGCTGGCCTTGGCGACCCTGCGACCGGTGGGCGCGACCCTGCATCGTCGCCCCGAAGACAGCCGGCAGGTCGAGCCGGCCTGGTTCAACCCCCTGCTCCAGGTGCTGACGGCTCACGCTGCACCTCGCCGGCAGGGTCTTCTTCTTCACGCAGCCTGCGTCCAGCTGCGCGGTCGCGCCTGGCTGCTGGCAGGATCGTCGGGGTCGGGCAAGTCTACCCTGGCTTCGGCGCTGACCCGCCATGGCGGGCATATCCTCGCCGACGACCGCTCACTGGTCTTTGCGGGGCCACAGCCGGTCGCCTGCGGCACGCCCTGGGGTGGTGAGCCGGCTCTCAAGCGCGCCGGTACGATCGCGCTGGGGGGCATCCTCTTCGTGCAGCATGCGGATGAGGACGCTCTGCTCCCCCTCTCGCCAGTGGCGGCGAGCGCGCAGCTCCTGGCCGTGGTGCTCGGCCTGTTTTGGGACAGGACCCTGCTGGACCAGGCCATGGCCCTGGCGTGTGGGCTGGGTGGCGCGGGGCTGTGCTGGAGGTTCCGTGCTACAGTGTCCGGCCGTGCGCCTGAGTGCCTGCTCTCGCTGTGTGATCGCCTGGAGGACCGACGAGTGCGCCAGGTCACGAACGAGGAGGCGGCATGACCGCTACAGCTTCTCGCGCACGTCGGACAGTTCACCTCTGGTGGCTCGGCGTGGTCCTGGCTGCGTGGCCGGCAGGAGCGCACGCCCAGGTCTTCTTCACGCCGACCATCGACGGCAGCAACGCCGAGTGGGGGAGTCAGTTCCACTACCTTGACGGCAATGAGGCCGACACGCTGATCCCGGACAATCGCGACATCCGTGTGACCTACGTCGCCAACGACGCCACCTATCTGTACTTTGGCATCGAGACCTACGCCAGCATGGGCAACATCGATAGCTTCAACCTGTACATCGACCGCGACAACGACGGTGGGGGGTTTGACTCTAATGACCGCGTCATTGGCGTCGACGTGAACACCACCCTCAGCTGCACGGGTCTTCGGGTGTACACGGTCGACGGCAGCGGCACCCCGACTGGAAACGGCACCAATGTTGGCTGCAACAACAACTATGCTCGAGTTGGCTCCTTTGTCGAGGTCCGGGTCCTCCTCGCCAGGATAGGCATCGGCAGTTCCCCGACCGTCGGCGTGATCTCGGCCATCCGGCCGGTGACGGGCAGCTACTTCAACGTCTCGCCCAGCCCGCCCTTTCCGACATGGATGCTGTACAACAACACCGGCACCATCACCCCGACCCTGATCCGCGTTACCGCGCTGCAAGCCAGCGCCAAGGTCGCAGGTGTGGACGTCGAGTGGAGCACATCCGGCGAGCTGCTCAGCCTCGGCACCTGGGTACTCCGGCAGACCGCGCAGGGCGAGTGGCAGCCCGTGGGCGGCGGTCCGAGCCCCACCGGAATGGCCGTGGCCGGCGCGCGCTACAGGCTGGTGGACCCAGGAGGGCAGGCCGGCGACCGCTATGCCCTGGCCGAGGTCGACGCCAGGCAGCAGGTCCTGTTCTTTGGCCCCGTCGTCGCCAGCGCGGAGGACAGCCCCGGCAGGCCCATCCGCCAGCAACAGCAGCTCTGGCGAGGCGTGCCGCACCTCGGCACCACCCGGGGCGCCCTGCGCTCTGTCGAGCCTATCGGGAGCGCGGGCCCCAGAGTCCTGAGCGCGCCGCTGCCGCCGCTCGCCATGCAATGGCCGCCGCAACGCCGGTCCGTGCCTGAATCTGTGCTGCGCGTACGCGTGTTCGAGCCCGGTCTGCATGTGGTGTGTGATGACGACCTGTGGCGATCGGGCTGGCAAAGGGCGGTTCCCGTCGTCACCCTGCAAGACCGCCCCTTGCCGGTGTGGCGCGTACCTGCCCGGCTCGCGGGCTGCCCTGGTCACGCGTTCTATGCGGCCCAACCGGCTTCGCCCCACGCACCTTTTGAGGCGTACCAGCTCAGGCCCGCGCGCCGCGGCACCCGCTATCCTGCGCTGCCCGAACCCGGGCGACGTGCGAACGCACCAGCGCGATCCCACTCTGTGGAGCAGCGCTCGCTGCGCCTGGCAAGTCCCACCTTCATCGACATGGGCGATGGTTCGCCCAACCGCTTCTTCAGGCAGTGGGTCGCAGGCTTTGCCCCGCTGGACCTGGCTGCCCATCTCCCCGGCGCAGTGGCTGGCGCCGACGTCGTCATGAAGGTGGACCTAAGACCGAGTCTCGTCGAGCCCGGCAGTGTGCACGAGCTGGTCGTCACCCACGGAGGCGGCCAGGTGAGCTCCCTGGCCGAGGGACCGGGTTGGCGCACGGTCGAGCTCACCCTGCCAGGTGCGGCGAGCGAGGAGCTGGCCCTGCAGCTCACCAGTGTCGACAACGGGCTGCTGTACGGAGGCGTGCTGGTCGGCGATACCGTGCTCGAGTACCCGGGCCGGCTGGCGCTGGAGCAGGGGCGCCTGAGCTTCGAAGCGACCGGTCCTGGCTGGGCCCTGGTCGGGGACCGCACCAGTGATCAGGTGCTGGCCCTCGACGTCAGTGACCCGCTCACGCCGCTGCCGCTGCAGGTGAACCTGGTGGGCACGGCGCAGGTCGCGGTTCAACTGGCACCCACGCGAGGGGTGCCGAGACGGGTGCTGGTGCTGGAGTGCTCGACGCTGCCCACGGCTGTGCTCGAGCGGGTCGAGACCGATCCTGCTATCGACGCTGCTAGCACCCACGGCGAGTATCTGGTGCTCGGACACGGAGCCTTGTTGCCGTCGCTGCAGCCCCTGGTCGAGCTGCGGCGCCAGCAGGGTCTGTCGGTTCAGGTGCTGTCACTGCAGGCGGTGTACGATCGCTTCAGCTTCTCGCAGACCGATCCGCGCGCCATTGCTGCGCTGCTGGCGTGGGCGCGGGAGCACTGGGCCGCGCCGCCGCGCTTCATGCTGCTGGTGGGCTCGACCTCCTATGACCCCTGGGGCTACCAGGTGGGCTCGCCGGCTGCCGACGCGCCCATCCAGACGCACTGGCTTGACAGCCTCGATCACCGCGCGTGGAGCGACTCGCTGCTGGTGGCCGACGCGGCAGGTCTGCCTCGCGTGGCCGTGGGGCGTTTGCCCAGCTCGGACCCCGTGGCCCTCGCGCGCTACGTGGCCAAGGTCGTGGACTACGAGGCCAGTCTAGCCACCTTGGGGCGCACCGGGGATGTGCTGGCGCTAGCAGGCCGCTCGCAGTTTGCGGCGGACCCGGACTTTGCGGTCCTGGCCTCGGCGCTGGCGGAAACCACGGGACTGGCAGCCGTCCCCATCGCGACCGGCGCACCTGGCGCCGCTGAACAACTGAGTGCTACATGGCCGCTAGCCGAGCTGGTGCTGTACGTGGGACACGGCGACGCACAGGGCTGGGCCGACGACGCGCTCGACCTGCAGAGCCCGGCCACGCTGTCTTCGCAGCGTCCTCCCGTGGTGATCAGCGCCACCTGCATGGATGGCATGTTCATGCGCCCGACGGGGAGCCTGGCCTGGGCGCTGCTGGACACGGCGAGCGACACGGGCGCCTCCCTGGCCATTAGCGCGACCAGCTTGCTTGATCCCAACGTGGCCTCTGGTTTTACTCAGCGCTTGCTGCAAGAAGCCCAGGGTGCCACCTGGGGCGAGGCATGGCTCGCGGCCCAGCTCGCTTCCGGTGACGAGATGGCGCACAGCATGGTTCTCATCGGCGATCCCGCGCTGACCGCGCGCCTGCCCGCACCCCAGCACCCCTGATCCCTCGCAGCGGCGGTCCAAGGCTCCAGCTTGCGGCCCGCACCCTGTTCAGATCCGCGGCCTGAGCCTTTCGACCAGCGCGGTCACGTCCTTGGCGCTGCGCTGCCAGCCGCGCGCCACCACCAGATTCTCCAGATCAAAGGCCAGGGCCTCGCAGCTGTCGTGGCGCTTGCGGCTCTTGCGCTGCAGGGCCTGGCGCAGGATGGCGTCGAGCTCGGACGGCACCTCGTCGTAGATCTTGCTGGCCGCCGGGATGTCGGCGTCGCGCACGCGCAGCGCCTGCTCCAGGTCGCTCTCTCCATCGCGCAGGGCGTAGGGCCTCAGCCCGGTGACCATCTCGTAAAGGATCAGGGCCAGGGCGAACAGGTCGGCGCGGCCGTCCAGGTGCTCGCCGCGGATCTGCTCGGGCGCCATGTAGGCGATCTTGCCCTTGACCCCGCCCAGCACCGAGGTCACGGACTCCAGCTTGCCCAGCTTGGCGATGCCGAAGTCGGCCACCTTCACCTGGCCAGCGCGGGTCAAGAAGATGTTGTCGGGGGAGACGTCGCGGTGCACCAGCTCGAAGTGGCGCCCCGACGGGCTGCAGGCCTCATGCAGGTAGTGCAGGCCGCGACAGGCCTCGATGGCGATGTGCAGGGCCAGGGGCGTGTCGATGATCCCGTCCTGCTCCGGACCCTCGCGCAGGGCGTGAGCCAGGTCCAGCCCGTCGATGAGCTCCATGGCAATGTAGTAGTGCCCCTGCACCTCGTCGGATTCCAGGGTGTTGACCAGGTTGGGGTGATGCAGCAGCACGCTGATGTCGGCTTCGGTCAAAAACAGGTCCAGGGCCTTGGACTGCGCTTCCATCTCTGGACGCAGGCGCTTGAGCGCCACGTCTTCGCGGTGGCCGTCCTTGCGCGCGCGGTACACGTCGCACATGCCACCCGAGCCAATGCGCTCGATCAGGTTGTAGCGGCCAAGGCGTTCCATGAGGCCGCCATGCTACCGCGAAAACCTTCAGGGAACAGGCTCAACTGAGGTGCTGTCAGATCCCCTGGAGGCCGCGTCCGTTGGCAGGGTGTAGGATCTGGCCAGGGGCCGGAAATGCCATCTCGCCCGGCTGCGGTTGTAGGTGAGACAGCCGACGTGCAAGCTCAAAGGGGAGGGACCCGGTCCCCCCGGGTGGAGGAAGAAACATGAAGCGCCACGCGATGCCGCTCCTGCTTGGCTCGACCCTGCTCTCCGCGGCCGCCCTGGCCGAACCCGGGGGCTTCTTCGACATGGGGGCCGACGACCAGCCTACCCAGGTGCTGGTGGATTTCACCGAGGTCGACGCCCAGGGCCTGAGCGAGCTGGCCAAGTCCATGGGCGTCAACCTGCGCTTCAACTCCGAGTTCAGCGACGCCGACGAGAACTTCGCGGTGGTCGAGGCCGACAGCCCCGGCATGGTGCAGCGCCTGATCTCCCTGTTCCAGGGCCGCGCCGACGTCGAGTCGGTGGAGCCCAACTACGTCTACCACGGCCTGTTCACGCCCGATGACCCCATGCTCAAGCACCAGTGGCACATGGACATGATCCACATGGCCGACGCCTGGGCCAAGGCCCGGGGCCGCGGCGTGGTGGTGGCGGTGATCGATACCGGCGTGTCCGACGGCAAGGGCAAGCTCAAGCCTGTCGAGGATCTGGACCCGGACCGCTTCGTGCCCGGCTACAACTTCGTCAGCGACAGCCCCGACGCCAGCGACGACCACGCCCACGGCACACATGTGGCTGGCACCGTGGCCCAGAGCACGGACAACGGCAAGGGCGTGGCCGGCGTGGCCTTCGAGGCGCGCATCATGCCCATCAAGGTGCTCAGTGCCCGGGGCGGCGGCACCGTGTCCGACATCGCCGAGGGCATACGCTGGGCCGTGCGCCACGGCGCCGACGTCATCAACATGTCGCTCGGCGGACCCTTTCCGTCGCTGGCCCTGGCCCGCGCCGTGGCCTACGCGCGCTCGCACGGTGTGGTGGTGGTGTGCGCGGCCGGCAACAGCGGGCGCAAGGGTGTGGGCTATCCCGCGGCCCATTCCGGCTCCATTGCGGTCAGCGCCCTGGGGCCCGACAAGACGCTCAGCTTCTACTCGTCCTGGGGCAAGCAGGTGGCCATCGCCGCGCCCGGTGGCGATACCCGCGTGGACCTGAACAACGATGGCATTCCCGACGGCGTGCTACAGAACACGATCGTCCCGGGCGACCCCTCGCGCCAGGGCTACTTCCCCTTCCAGGGCACGTCCATGGCCTCGCCCCACGTCGCTGGCGTGGCGGCGCTGATCATCGGCCAGGGCATCACCAGCCCCGACAAGGTGCAGGACATCCTCGAGGGCAGCGCCGAGAGCCTGGGCGACGGTGAGAAGTACGGTGCCGGCATGGTCGACGCGGCGGCCGCGGTATCGCGCGCCATCTGGCGACCTGGTCTGCTGCGTGCCCTGCTCATGGTCATCCTGGCCTGGCTACTGGCGCGCATCATCCGTACCAGCGACCGCATGTCGTCGTCGGTGGTGACGCCGGGCTTCGTGCTGGCCCTGGTTGTGGGCGCCTGCGGCCTGTTCTTCCTGCGTGGCTTCGAGACCACGCTGTGGCCGCTGTTCGTGGTCACCAGGCCCGCCCTCGAGTGGCCGGCTGCCCTGCTGGGCTGGAACTGGCACCTGAACGCTGTGGTGGGTTCGGCCTTGCCCGCCTTCGTGGTTGGTCTGCTGCTGTACGGCATCAAGCCGCTGCGGCCGCTCGCCGCGGGCTTCGCCGTAGGCGTGAGCGCCTACCTGCTGGCCTGTGCCGTCGACGGCAGTGTCAACGTGCGCTGGGTGCCGGGCGCCGGCGGTCTCTTCGATCGCGCGTGGCTGGCGGGCAATGCCCTGCTCACCTTCGGCATGGCGCGCATGATGGTTCCCCGACGCTGAGGCTTCGAGCTGCTACAATCTCGTCATGCAAGAAACCCAGAAATGGATGCGCGCGCTCCAGGCGAGGCCTTGCGTGGCTGGAGTGCTTCACGCGGGTGTGGCGGGTCTGCTGATCGCGCTGGGCGGCTGTCCCGAGCAAGTGCCCTCGGATCAGCAGTGCACGAGCGATGAGGCCTGTCCTACCGGCTACCGCTGCGTGGCCAGGGTCTGCGTCCAACCCCGGGACGCGAGCCAGGCCCCGGTGGATGCGGGGACTGGCGATGGCGTGGTACTGGACGTCGGTACCAGGCCGGACGCCATGCCCGACGCTGCCCAGGACGCGAACCTGCCGGATACCATTCAGCTCGACACCACGGTGAGGGATCAGCAGTCGGCGGCAGATTCTGTCGCCCCCGGGCCAGATTCCTCGACCGGCGACGCTGTGCGCGCGGACCTGGCCACCGGCGATCTTGGACCAGCGGACCAGGGCTTGACCGACATGTCTGTCGTCGTGGATTCCATGGCAGAGGTGGATTCGCGCATGGACGGCGAAGCCGGGATCGCCGAGGCGGGCTGTGCGACACGCGAGCTTGAACTTTCTCCCGCGGCCGACACCCAGCTGTGCCAGGGCGCGGGCGCCACCATCACCTACGGCGCGAGCCCCATCTTCAACCTGGGTGTGTGTCGCCCCGCACTGCGCTTCACCGTCGACGCCAGCTCCGCCCAGGCCCTGCGCCAGGGCCGCGTCACCCGGCTCAGGCTGGTGCTCTACCGCGTGCAGAATCACACCGACTGCGCCGGTGCCTGTCCCGCGGCCACGGGCTGGGCCTTCTTTTACCCGATGCGCAATGACTGGGTTGAGGGCACCGGACTTGCGGGCCAGGGAGCCAACTGGTTCCAGCGCGATCAGGGCGCGCCCTGGGGAGACGATGGTGCATCGGCGGATGGGACAGACCAGGATCGCGCCCATGGTGTCTCTGCGCTGGTCAACGCCTCGGACTCCGTGCTGCAGGTGGATCTGCCGCCCGAGGGTTTTGCCGCCTCGCCATGGCTTGGGGATGTCCCGAACCAGAGTTCGGCACAGCTCTCCGTCCTCGCCACGCCCGATACAGGATTGGTCTTCGTGATGGCATCCAAAGAGATGGGTGTCGCCCCGCCGACGCTCACCGTGACGTATTGCCAGTAGGCACGCCGGGCCGGCGGTCAGCTCGTCTGGGGCAGAGCGTCGAGCGCCGCGAGTACGGCCTCGGGCGTGAAGGGGGTCTTGCGCAGGCGGATGCCGCAGGCGTCGAAGATGGCGTTGCTGATGGCCGGGCAGGCGCCGTTGATGTTGATCTCGCTGACGCTCTTGGCGCCGTAGGGGCCCGTGGGCTCGACCGTGGGCACCAGGATGGTGACCAGCTCGGGCATGTCGTTGGCGGCCATGATGCGGTAGCCATCGAAGGTGCCGTTGAGCACCTTGCCCTTGTCGTTGAAGATGAAGCGCTCGGTCAGGGCATAGCTGATGCCGTTGGCGACGGAGCCCTCGATCTGGCCCTCGGCCAGCTGCGGGTGCAGCGCGCGGCCGCAGTCACAGGCCGCCACGTACTTCTTCACCCGCACCACGCCGGTTTCGGTATCCACATCGACTTCGGCGAAGTGGGCGGCAAAGGGCGGCGGCGACTGGTGCGAGATGGCGCTCTCGGTGGCCGCGATCTGAAACTGGTCCGCCTCGTACAGGGTGCGGCTGCCGATGTCGCGCAGGCTGACCTGCTTGCCGTCGGGACCGTGGCAGGCGCTGTCGGCCAGGGTGATCTGGCCCGGCTTGCAGCCCAGCACCTGGGCTGCCACCTGCTTGATCTGGGTCGCCACCTTGAGCGCGGCGCGGCGCGCGGCCTCACCGGACAGGTAGGTGGTCGACGAGGCATAGGCGCCCACGTCGAAGGGCGTGACGTCGGTGTCGCTGGATAGCACGACGAAGTGGCCGACGTCGGTGCCCAGAACCTCGGCGGCGATCTGCGCCAGCACCGTGTCCGAGCCTGTGCCCAGGTCGGTGGCGCCGGCCAGCAGGTTAAAGGATCCGTCCTCGTTCATCTTCAGTGAGACCGAGGCCATGTCGATCTCGGGGATGGACGAGCCCTGCATCAGTGCCGCCATGCCGATGCCGCGTTTGATGGGCCCCTTGCCTGGCTTTCCGCGCTTCTTCCAACCAATGGCCTTGGCGCCGAGCCTGATGCATTTGGTGAGCCCGCAGGAGCGGATGATCTGCTCGACGCCGGCCTTGCCCTCGCCCAGCATGGCGAACACCGGCGAGCCCTCGCCCTTATTGATGTGGTGCTTCAGGCGCCACTCGAGAGGATCGATGCCGAGGTGCTGGCAGATCTCGTCAACCTGAACCTCCTGGGCAAAAGAGGCCTGGGTGCCGCCGTAGCCGCGGTAGGCACCGCCCACGGGAAGGTTGGTGTAGACGGTGGTTCCGCGAAAAGCCACGGTGTCGCGGTGGTACAGGGGCAAGGTCTTGGAGCCGCAGTTGGTCAGCACCGTGAGCCCGTGCGAGCCGTAGGCGCCGGTGTTGGACAGCACGGTCATGCGGGTGGCGACGAGCCGGCCATCATCCATGTAACCCTGCTCCAGGCGCACCGCCTGGGGATGACGCGTGCGTGAGCACACGGTCTCCTCGTAGCGGTTGAGCTCCAGCAGCACAGGGCGCCGGGCGGCCAGGGCCAGGGCCGCGACCATGGGCTCGAGCAGCACCTCCTGCTTGGCGCCGAAGCCGCCGCCGATGCGCGGCTTGATCACGCGAATTTGCCGCACGTCCAGGTTCAGCGCGCGCGCCGTGATGCGGCGGGCGTGAAAGGGCACCTGGGTCGAGGTGCGGATGATGATGCGCCCCATGGGATCGACCCAGGCTGCGCACACGTGCGGCTCCAGCGGCGCGTGCTGGCCGTAGTGCACCTCGTACTCGTGATCGATGCGCTGATCGGCCCGGGCCAGGGCCGCGTCCACGTCTCCGGCGCTGACGTCGACGTGGGCGCACAGGTTGTGCTCGGGGTCGTATTCCACCGGGATGGGGATGGTGGCCTCGGGCTCGTCGTGGATGACGGGCGCGCCGGCGGCCTGGGCCTGGCGCATGTCGAGCACCGCAGGCAGGATCTCGTAGTCGACCTCGATCAGAGACAGTGCCCTGTCCGCGATGGCTGCAGTCTCCGCCGCCACCAGGGCCACGTGGTCACCCACGAAGCGAACCTTGCTGTCGAGGATGAAGGTGTCGTAGGGCGAGGGCTCGGGCGCGCCCTGGCCCGCGGTGGTGAAGGGGATGCGCGGGACGTCGTGATGGGTGAGCACGGCGTGCACGCCAGCCAGGGCCCGTGCCTTGGTGGCGTCGATGCGTCGGATGCGCGCGTGGGCGTGGGGGGAGCGCAGCACCTTGCCGATCAGGGTGCCCGCGGGCAGCTCGTCGGCGACGAACATGGGCGCGCCGCAGGCCAGGGCCATGGCGTCGAGCTTGGTGACCGAATGACCGATGACCTTGAGGGTGTTCGTGCTCATCGGGAACCTCCGCCGGTCACGACCTTCTCGACCGCCTCGAACATCTTCACGTAGCCCGTGCAGCGGCACAGGTTGCCGTCCATGGCCTGGGCGATGTCGCCCCGCGTGGGCTTGTGGCTGCGGTCGAGCAGGGCCTTGGCCGACAGGATCGCCCCGGGTGTGCAGAAGCCACACTGTACGGCGCCGGCGTCGACGAAGGCTTGCTGCAGCGGGTGCGGCCTGTCCAGCGACCCCAGACCCTCGATGGTGGTGATGTGACGTCCCTGCACCTGACCGGCCATGGTCATGCAGGCGTACACGGCCTGGCCGTCGACGAGCACGGTGCAGGCACCGCACACACCCTCGTGGCAACCGGCCTTGACGCCCTGGTAGCCCTGGGCGCGCAGCACGTCGAGCAGGCAGGCATCCGCCGCGCAGTCCAGGCTGTGCGCCTGGCCGTTGATGGTGACATCGAGGATCACTGGGCACCTCCGGCGGCAAGGCGGGCTCTGGCCACGGCGTCTTCGAGGGCACGCCGGATCTCGACCTGCATCAGGCGCGCGCGCAGCGCGGGCGCCATTCGGATGTCGGGTGTGACGTGGACACCGGCCGCGGCGAGGGCGGCAGCCTCCTGGAGCAACGTGGGGGTCGGCTTGTGACCCTCGACGGTCTGCTCGGCGGCGGTCAACCGAAGCGGCCGCGGGCACACCGCACCGACGGCGATGCGTGCGCGCTTGCAGCGGTCGCCCTCGAGCTCGACGCAGGCTGCCACCGCGACCAGCGCATAGTCGACCTGGCTCTCGCGCAGGCGTCGGTACACGCCCCCGCACTGGCCGCCGTTGTAGGGCACGCTGACCCCGGTGATCAGGGCGCCCTGGGGCAGCACGCGCGTCGGATGCTCCTCGACCAGCGCGCGCATGGGCAGATCGCGCGGACCCGAGGGCGTCTCGACGTGCACCAGGGCGTCGAGGGCGAGCAAGGCCACGGGCAGGTCGGCCCAGGACACGAGCTGCACCAGGTTGCCCCCCACGGTGATGGCGTTGCGCAGGGGTTCGGTGGCGATGCCGGCCGCGGCCTCAGAGAGCAGTCTGCCCTCGGCACCGGGCAGGTTGGCGCGGGCCAGCTCGGCCACGCGCGCTGCAGCGCCGATCACGATGCGGTCCTCGCTGGCGCCGATCTGGCTCATGCCGCAGCGGGTCACATCGACCAGCAGGGTCGCTCCCCGGCGATTGCCGCGGATCAGTGCGGTGCCGCCACCGACGGGAATGGCCGGTCGCGACGGATCGCCAAGCAAGCCCACGGCTTCCTTGACGCTGCTGGGGTAGGCAAAGGACGCGATGGACATGTCGTTCACCTCGCAGGAACAAACGCCTTGCAGGATGCAGTGGCACACAGTTTTTCGAGGAGGAACGCGTCCTTGTCAACTGTCGGGGCACAGGAGCGATTCAGCCAGGCGAAGCCGGGCTCTCCACGACGCCCCGCGCGAGCTCGTGGGGTGCTGAGGTCGGCGCCCAGCTACGGCAGAGTGCGCACCGGACGGAACCCGAGATCGCTGAAGTGGTTCCCGGGCGCGCGGTGATTGCGGAACGCTGCGCGCGCGTACTGCGCCGCCTGAAGGGCCGAGCCGCCGCGGGTCAAACGCCCGGTGCCCGTACCGTCGGTGGGCGGTCCCCAGGGATCGAGGGATATTTGAGGGTCGATGGCTCCCCACCAGTCCTGACACCACTCGAACACACTGCCCAGCATGTCGTGCAGACCGAAGCCATTGGGTAGAAGCTGCCCCGCCGGGTGCAGGCTCAAGCCGCTGTTGCCGCAGACCCAGGCCACGGGATCGAGCACGGGGTTCGGAAACTCACAGTCCAGCAGCGTGGCGTCGAGGTCACCATTGTAAGTGGCGGTGGTGGTTCCGGCCCGTGCGGCGTACTCCCACTCGGCCTCGGTGGGCAATCTGTAGCCCGTGCAGACGTAGGGGCTCGACCACATCGGATCGAGGTCGCACACCACGGTGGCCCCGGTACTGCCGCAGGCGTAGCACGGCGCCCTTTCCTGGGACGTGGACAGGGCGTTGCAGTAGGCCGCGGCTTGGTGCCAGGTGACGTGGTTGACCGGGCAGCTTGCGCAGCTGGTGATGCCTGCAGGGCTGTAGTGCATCAGGCCCTCGAACTCGCCCCGGGTCAGCTCGGTGCTGCGCATCACGAAGCTGTGGCTCAAGGTCACGCTGTGCAGGACCTCGCCACCGGGTGCCCAGCGCCCCGCCTCGGAATCATCGGATCCCATCGTGAACTGGCCAGCAGGCACGGTGACCCAAGTGGGTCGCGCGGCGTCCTCTGCCGTTGCAGCGTCGAGAACCGGGCCGGAATCGATCGGTGGACCGGTGTCGGGTGCGGGGGCTGAATCGATCGCCAGACCCGCATCGAGAATCAGCGCCGCGTCCTCCACGGCCACAGCGTCCGCACGTACGTTGCCATCCTGGGCCTCCAGCACATCCCACGCTCCGTTGGCGGCATCGGTCAGGTCCCGGCCATCTTCATCGGAAATCCATCCATCCCGAAGGGTGCTGTCCGGTGTCTCGACGTCGTGGCGCAGACCCGCGTCCTCGGGCGGCAGGGCCACGTCCACCACCGTCAGATCTCCGGGACCGGCATCGGACGCAGCATCGGTGCTCGTGCCATCGAGGCTTCCACCCTCGACCGCGCCAGGCCAGGTGCAGTAGCCATGGGGTTGTGCACAGAACAGGCCCTCGGGACAGTCCGCCTGGCGACCACAAGGAGTCACGGTGAGGGGAGGACGGCAGGACGTCGCCGCGATGGTCAGAACGACCAGGTGCAGGCAGGCGCGTGCCCGCACCGTGGACGGCCCGCCAAGCACCCCAGGCTGGATGCGCCGGTTCAACATGGACGCCACGAGTGTAGCAGACTTCGCGCTGGAGAGCGGGCCGGGGTCTCGCTGCGGCGAGGGGCGGACAGGCTGCTAGAACCGATACGCCAGTCCCGCGTAAAAAGCCGAGGCCTTGACCAGATCGGCTATGGCGACCTTCTCGTTGGGGGCGTGCGCCAGCACCTCGTTGCCCGGGCCGAAGCCGATGCAGGGGATGTCGTACACGCCGCGAATGGTCACGCCGTTGGTCGAGAAGGTCCACTTGTCGACGACAGGCGGCTCTCCGAACAGCTCGAGGTAGGCACCGACGGCAGCCTGCACCGCCGGGTGGTCTTGTTCGAGTTTCCAGGTCGGGTAGTACTTCTCCATGCCGTAGCGGCGGCCGGTGTAGGCGGTCTCCTCGTACTGCAGCACCTCGACGGTGGCGGGCAGGTCCTTCACGATGGCCTGGATCTCGGCCACGGCGCTGTCCTTGGTCTCGCCCCAGGTGAGGCGGCGGTCCAGGTGGATGCGCGCGCTGTCGGCGACGGCACACAGCGACGGCGAGCCCGACACGATCTCGCTCACGGTGACGCTGCCCTTGCCCAGGAAGTCGTCATGCGCCAGGCGCTCGTTGAGCTTCTCGATCTCGAGGCACGCCCGGGAGGCCATGTAGATGGCGTTCTTGCCGCGCTCCGGAGCGCTGCCGTGCGACGACACGCCCGAGAAGTGGACCCGGATCTCCATGCGCCCGCGGTGGCCGCGGTAGATCTGGCAGCGCGTGGGCTCGGTGCTGACCACGAGGTCGGGCTTCAGGCCTTCTTCCTCGACGATGTACTTCCAGCACAGACCGTCGCAGTCCTCCTCCATCACGCTGCCCACGAAGTAGACGCTGAGGTCGCGGTCCAGACCCAGCTCCTTGAGTACCCGCCCCGTCGTCACGAAGGCTGCCGGGCCGCCCTCCTGGTCCACCGTGCCTCGGCCGTGCACCCAGCCGTCCTCGATGGCTCCCGAGAAGGGGTCGCGCTCCCAGTTGGCGCGGTTGCCCACGTCCACGGTGTCCATGTGCCCGTCGAAGGCGAGGATGCGCTTGCCCTGGCCGACGCGGCCGATGACGTTGCCGAGGCCGTCGATGCGCACCTCGTCAAAGCCCACGTCGCGCATCTGCCTGGCCAGCTCGGCCTGCACATCTTTTTCCTGGCACGACAGGGACTTGATCTGCACCAGCTTCGACAGCTGGCGGGCGGTGTCGTCACGGTACTTCTCGCACAGTTCCAGGATGCGCTTGGGGTCCATGCTGTCCTCGTTCGTTGCTCAGTCGTTGCGAAACAGGTCCTCGACCCGTGCCGGGTCCGGTGACACCGCGCGCAGCTCGTCCATGCGGCCGAGCACGGCGTTCACGTCCTTGAGCCCGCTGCCCGTGACCAGCACCACCACCTCGCTGTCGGGCGAGATCAGACCCTCGGCCACTGCTTTCTTGAGCCCGGCCCAAGGTGTCGCGCCCGCGGGCTCGGCGAACACTCCGGAGCCCCGGGCCAGCTCGGGGATGGCGTCCAGGATGGCCTCGTCGTCGACGGTGATGGCCAGGCCCTGACTGTCGCGGATCGCCTGCACCGCGGCCTCGCCGTCGCGCGGCAGGCTGACCGAGATGGAGTCGGCCACGGTCTGTCCCGACACCGGCTGCAGGGGCTGCCCGGAGCGAAAGCTGTCGACGATGGCGGCGCTGCCCGTGGCCTGCACCGCGAGCAGCCGCGGCACGCGCTCGATGAGACCGAGCTGCCGCAGGTCGTCAAAGCCCTTGGCCACGCCGGACAGGATGTTGCCATCGCCCACGGCCACGGCCACCACGTCGGGGACGCTCCAGCCACGCTGCTCGGCGATCTCGTAGCTCACGGTCTTCTTGCCCTCGCGGGTGAAGGGGTTGAAGCCGGTGTTGCGGTTGTACCAGCCAAAGCGATCGCAGGCTGCCAGGCACAGGTCAAAGGCCTGGTCGTAGGTGCCGTCGACGGCGATGACCTCGGCGCCAAAGGCCACCAGCTGGGCGATCTTCGCCCGCGGAGCCGCCGCCGGGATGAAGATGCGTGCGCGCAGGCCGTTGACCGCGGCCAGGGTGGCGGTCGACGAGGCCGCGTTGCCAGTGGAGGCGCCGACGACGAGATCGTGACCCGTTTCCCGCGCCCGCTGCAGAGCCACGGCGCTGGCGCGATCCTTGAGCGAGGCCGAGGGGTTCTTGCCGTCGTCCTTGATCTGCACCCGGCGCAGGCTCAGCTCCGAGGCCAGGCGCGGCGCCTCGACCAGGGGCGTCCAGCCCACGGGTGGGCCCTGCAATCTGTCCTGCAGCGGCAACATGGCCGCGTAGCGCCAGATGCTGCGCTCGGGGTTGCGGGCCAGGGTCTCTCGCGTCAGCACGCGCGCGGCGCGGGCGTGGTCATAGCGCAGCTGCAGGTTGCCCCCGCAGGCTGCGCACACGGGCACGTCGCGGCGCAGCTCGCAGTGCTCGCCGCAGCGCACGCAGCTCAGATCCACGACGTGGTCGAGGCCGCTCACCGTCACGGCACGATCCAGGTGCCGGTCTCGCCGGCCATGGCGCGCTCGAGGTTGGGGGGATCGGTGAGCAGGGCCTGCTTGCCGCTGGCCTCGACGAACTCGATCATGGCCTGGATCTTGGGCAGCATGCTACCGGGCTTGAAATGGCCCTCGGTGATGTATTGCCTCGCCTCGGCCAGGGTCATGCGGTCCACGGCGCGTTGCTGTGGCGTTCCAAAGTTCACGAAGACCTGCTCGACGGCGGTGGAGATGACCAGCAGGTCCGCACCGAGCTGCTGCGCCAGCAGGCCGGTCGCAAAATCCTTGTCGATGACGGCGTCGACTCCGTGCAGGTGTGATTGCCTGTCCAGGGTCACGGGAATGCCGCCACCCCCCACCGCCACCACCACGAAGCCCGCCTCGATGAGCGTGCGGATGGCGTCGAGTTCCATGATCTCGACAGGCCGCGGCGAGGCCACCACGCGGCGGTAACCGCGGCCCGCGTCCTCGACCACGTTCCAGCCTTCTTGCGTGCGACGCTTCTCCGCGGTGGCCGCGTCCATGAAGGTGCCAATGGGCTTGCTGGGCTTGGCAAAGGCCGGGTCTGCGCTGTCGACGCGCACCTGGGTGACCACCGTGACGACGCGAGGTGGCACGGGCCAGCCGTGACACTCGTTGTGAAAGGCCTGCTGGATCTGGTAGCCGATGGCGCCCTGGGTATCGGCGCCGCAGGAATCCAGGGGTACCAGGTGCAGCTCGTGGGCGGCCAGCTCGCTGCGCCGAAGGATGAAGCCGACCTGGGGACCGTTGCCGTGGGTGATGACCACGCGGTGGCCCTCGCGGATCAGGGGCGCGATGTGCTCGCAGGTCTCGTGCACGGCCTGGTACTGGTCGGGCACCGTGCGATGTGCCTCGTCCTTGATCAGGGAATTGCCGCCAATGGCCAGGATGATGAGCTTCTTGTCAGCCGGCACGCGTCCTCCTCGCCCCCCGCACCTGGCAGCGTCGCACGTCCGGGGCCACCCGCCGCGCACCGGGGTGGGGGAGGGTGCGGTGCGACGTCACCGCGCCGCGCAGCCTAGCAGAAACAGGTTGACGACAGGAACTATCAGCGCAGCAGGAAGCCACGCATGGCGCTGCCGAAGAGGCCGCCGTGGGTTGGCGTCTGCATGCGCTGGCCGGTGGCTCCAGCTTCGGCCAT
Source organism: Pseudomonadota bacterium (assembly GCA_043821645.1). GTDB lineage: Bacteria > Myxococcota > JACRCW01 > JAFGSX01 > JAFGSX01 > JBDRCO01. Next base: position 200,932 of record JBDRCO010000087.1, read on the forward strand.
GCGCGTCGCTCGCAGCTCGGCCTGGATGCGTTCTTTTTCCCGCGCCATGACGTCGTCGTGGCGGGCGCCACCCTTGGTGAAGAACTCCAGGATTTTGTTCAGCTCGTCGGCGTCGAACCACACCCCGTGCTGGCGGCAGATGTCGACGATCACGCCGCTCTTGCGGGCGTAGTTGACGGGATTCATCATCGTCCCGCAGCTCGGGCAGGGGATGTAGGCGGCGGCGTTCTGGCCCAGGCGCTCGCGCATCTCCTCGGGCTTGGCCACCTGCACGTCGCGGGTGAGGGCGGGTTCCAGCCGGCGCGGCACGTCGTGGTAGATCTGCTCCAGCACGTCGTGAACGATCCACATGCCCAGGCACTCGGCGCAGACCTCCACCGGGTACTGGGCGCAGGTCTGGGCGAACAGGGGTACCTTGCAGCGCGGGCAGTCATGGGCCGTGGCGCTGGCCATCTCGGTGCTCATGGGCCGCAGCGTCTCGCCGCACTGGTCGCAGAACTTGGCCTCCTCGCGCACCGCAGCGGCGCAGCGTGGGCACGCCCGGCGCGACAGCATGGTGTGGCAAAAGTTGCAGCGTCCGAGGCGTGGATCCGCGGTGCCGCCACAGGACGGGCAGCGCACGGCCTCGATCACGTGGGCCGGCACGGTCAGCAGGTTGTGGCAGCGGCACTGCACGCGGGTTCCCTCGGGGTAGGAGCGCACGTCGTACTGCAGCTTGCACTTCTCACAGGCGATGATCATGGCCGACCTCGTGAAGCAGTCCGAGGTCATGGTACCCGGTCCACGCTCTCACCTTCAATGCATTGGCCGTGAAAGCCCTATCCCCCGGCCTATCGAGGCGGCAAGGTTCCTGGTTCACGGACAGCGCTCTTTCATTGACAGGTGAGGTGCCGCCGCGTAGGAAGGGCGCTTCGTTTTCATCCCGGATGCAGATCCGCGATGTGCAAGGAGGGTCTGATCTTGACCAAGGTGACGGTTCGCGAAGGCGAGTCCGTGGAGCGCGCCATCAAGCGCTTCAAGCGGAAGGTGGAGCAGGCGGGAATCCTGAAGGAGGTCCGCAAGCGTGAGCACTACCTCAAGCCGTCGGTGAAGTCGAAGCTGAAGCAGCGGGCTGCCGAGGCGCGCGCGCGCAAGCGCGAGAAGCGTCTGGCTCAGGCCACGGGACGCCTGTAGTGCGTCCGCGCCACTGCTGATCCAGCATCGCTCTCCACGGTCTCGTTATCGCAGCATGCGACGTGCGTCGGTTGTGACGCGATCTGTGAGCCTGGTGGCGCCGGGAATGCGTCGCCATGCATGGCTGTGCGTCCTCCCGCTGCTGTGTGTCATCCCCCTGCCAGTCCACGCCCAGGACGACGACATCATCCAGATCCTGGACGAGGATGAGCCCCTGCCCGGGGCCTCCAGCGGCGAGGACCTGATCATCATCGAGGACGACGGGGACGGGCTTGCAGCCGCGAGCGCGACCTCGCAGCACATGCCTGCCCTTGCGATGCGCGGGATATTGCCCCTGGCCGCGGAGTACATCGCCGTGTCTGGCCTGGTGGTGGGACGTGGCGCCGCCCAGCTCACCCTGAGCAGCGCTGGCGATCCCTGGCGTGGACTGGCCGAGGGGCGCTTTGGCGTGGACCTCAAGCCACGCAATCCGTGGCGCGCCCACGTCGATGCCTGGCTGCGCGGACAAGGCCGTGCCGCCCTGCCTGCTCGCGATGCCCTCGATGGAGTGACCCCTCGATTCGACGACCAGACCTTTGGCAGTGCCGCCCGGGCTGAGCTGGGCGAGGCCTACCTGGGCCTGCGCGTACCCAAGGGTTCGCTCACCGTGGGACGGCAGGTCTTCGCCTGGAGCCGCAGCGAGCTGGCTCGCCTGGGGGACGTGTTCAATCCACCGGATCAGCGGGCCGGACTGCTGTTCCCTGCGGCGGACGACGGTCGGTTGCCGGTGATGGCCGTCAGCGGCCGGGTGATCATCGACCGCATTGCTCTTAGCGCGGCCCTGGCGCCCTGGCTCGAGCTGCCGAGAGTGCCGTTTTTTGCCAGTGATGTCGCTGCCTTGCTTCCAACTCAGGGGGGCCTGGCCCTGGCCCCGGCGCCCGAGCTGCTGGGCTTGCCCCAGCTGGGGCGGGTGTACATGGATCAGCGCGAGGCCGTGATCGGACCGCGCCGCGACCTGTCGACGGCAGAGCTGGCCCTGCGCGTCACCGGATCCGCAGGTGGCGTGGATCTCGGGGCCCAGATCTTCGTGGGCTACGACCGCATGCCCGTGCTGCTTCTCGATCCGGGCATGGCGCGGGCCCTGGGTGTGGCCAATGACGGCGTGATCAACCAGGGGTTGCGGACCGCGCTTGGCGAGCTGTGTGCCCAGCCAAACCGGGCCGGTGGCTGCCTGGGGCTGGGGAGCCTGCTGGCTCTGGAGTACCAGCGCACGGTCGTGGGACAGATCGACGGCGCCACCACGGTGGGACCTGCGGTGCTCAAGATCGAGCTGGCCGCCGCTCCGCAGGGCGATCCCCTGCCGGGATCGGTGGTCCACGTGATCGACGAGCGCACCCGTGCCCTGTCGAGCACGCGTCTGACCCGCCTCGCCCTCGCCGTGGCCCTCGAGTCTGGCTATGGCGAGTGGGTGCAGGGTGGGCTCGAGCTCGTCGACACGGCCTATCTCAACGTGCCACCGCAGGTGCGCGTGGCGCGGGTCGAGCCGGTGGACACCTCGGTGGACTACGAGCGCACCGTGCATCGCCTGGCCCTGGGGCTGGCCGTGCACGGCGCCCTGTTCGACCGCGATCTCCTGTGGCGGCTCAGCGCCCTCGCCTCACCCCTGCAGCGCGATTTCGCGGTGGCGCCGCGGGTGAGCTACAGCTGGCTGCTGGGCCAGCAACTGGCCCTGGGGGCCGAGCTGCTGGGGGGGCCGCCTGGAAGTCTCGGGGGTTTCTCTCATCGAGCCAGCCGGCTGTACGCGGAGTGGCGGCTGGAGTTCTAGCTACTGAACCACCAGCCGACCTGCGGGATCGGCGACCACCTCACCGACCACGGCGGCGACAGTCACGCCCGCGGCGTGCAAGGCGTCGAGGGCGCGCGGTGCGTCGGAGGCAGACACAGCGGCGAGAAGGCCGCCCGAGGTCTGCGGGTCGTACAGCAGCGTCAGCCGGTGCGGGTCCACGCCATCGCGAACGTCGACCATGCTCTCGCGATGGCGCCGGTTGCGGCCGAGACCGCCCGGCACCACCCCGGCGCGCGCACAGTCCAGGGCTCCGGGCAACAGCGGGATCGCGCCGCTGTCGAGGACAAAGCCCATGCTCTGCCCCTCGATCATCTCCGCCGCGTGACCGAGCAAGCCGAAGCCGGTGATGTCGGTCATGGCGTGCACGGCGTGGGTCGCCAGGACCTCGGCCGCGCTACGGTTGAGGGTGGCCATGGAGGCGACCGCCGCCGCGATGACCTCGGCACTGGTGGTCTGGCGTTTGAGGCCGGTGGTCACGACGCCAGTCCCCAGCGCCTTGGTCAGGAGCAGCAGGTCGCCCGGTCGCGCACCCTCCTTGCGCAGGATGTGCTGCGGGTGCACCCGCCCCGTCACCGACAGGCCGAACTTGAGTTCCTTGTCGTTGACACTGTGGCCGCCGATCACCGCCACACCGGCTTCGACACAGACCTCGCCAGCACCGTGAAGGATCTCGCGCAGCACCTCCATGGGCAGGTCGTCGCGAGGGAAGCACACGATGTTGAGGGCGCACAGGGGCACTCCCCCCATGGCGTAGACGTCCGACAGGGCGTTGACCGCGGCGATGCGCCCGAACAAGGCGGGGTCGTCGACGATGGGCGTGAAGAAATCCAGGGTCTGCACCAGGGCCAGATCGTCGCTCAGACGATACACGCCCGCATCGTCGGCCCGGTTGAGGCCAACCAGCACGTCGGGGTGCGCGAGCGGCGAGAGGCCGCTCAGGGCCTGGGCCAGGTCCCCTGGCCCGAGCTTGGACGCTCAACCCGCTCCGCAGACGGTCTCGGTCAAACGCTTTATGTGCTTCTCGGTCATCACGACTCCTGAGCGAGCTTTACCCCCCTCGTCGTCGCGGCGCAAGAGACCCGCACGGTGCGTTCGGCGGGGGGCAGGTCACGGAGCATGGTCAAGCAGCCGAGGTCCAGCTTATGATGGCTGCGCATGTCCTCGCCGCCTGCGCCAGAACGCTTCGGGCGCTTCCACCTGCTGCATCGCATCGCGGTGGGTGGCATGGCCGAGGTCCACCTCGCGCACGATACTGCCGATCTCGATCCGCACAGTCTGGTCGTGATCAAGAGACTGCGCAGCGAGCTGGAGAAGGACGAGGACTTCGTCCGCATGTTCCTCGACGAGAGCAGCGTGATCAGCCGCCTCGATCATGTCGGCATCATCCAGGTGCTCGAGTACGGTGCCGTCGACGGTCACCACTTCATCGCCTTGGAGCATGTCTGGGGCGAGTCCCTGGCCACGCTCACCACGTTGTGCACTCGCCAGCGTATCCGCTTCCCGCTGGGGGCGGCGCTGTACATCGGCGCCGAGACCGCCGAGGCCCTGCATCACGCTCACAACCTGTGTGACGAGTTTGGCCTGTCGTCGCCGGTCATTCATCGCGACGTGACCCTGGGAAACGTCATGGTGGCCTACGACGGCACGGTCAAGGTGCTGGATTTTGGCATCGCCAAGGCCGACGAGCGGCTGGCACACACGCGGGTCGGGCAGATCAAGGGAACCCTGGTGTACCTGGCCCCGGAGCAGGTGCGTGGCGCGCCGGTGTCGCCTGCCACCGACGTGTACCAGCTGGGTGTGCTGCTGTACAAAACACTGGTCGGGTGTGAGCCCTTCACGGGGCGTAGTGAGATCGAGGTGATGGAGGCCATCATCGCCGGCCATGTGCTGCGCCCCACGCAGGTGATCAAGGGCTTCCCGCCAGCCATCGAGGCCCTCGTGCTCAAGGCCATGGCGCGTCGGGAGAGCCAGCGCTTTGGTTCCATGGCTCAGCTCTCGCAGATCCTGCGCTCGCTGCTGGGCTCCGCCTTCGAGGATGGGAGCCAGCGCCTGTCGCGCATCGTCGCGCGCATCACCGGCGATCGGGCCGAGCGCCAGCTCGGATATATCCGGGGGCGTCTCGATGGCCTCGACGTGGACCACCTCGACGGCGAGATGATTCGCTGGGGAAATATCGACGAGGAGCCGCGGACCCTGGCCGTGGAACTCTCTGCCATCCTCGAGGTCGGCGACGCGTCGGAGCCGGGAGACGGCGACACCCAGGTCACGGAGCGCGACAGCCTGGGGCTGGACGCGGTCGACGACGACGAAGAGCGGGACGGTCGGACCCTGGCCGAGGCCCTGCGCACCGAGGTGGTGCAGCGCGCGGACGTGCTGGACGTGCTCGCGTCAGGCCCTTCCACCCTGGCCACCGTTCTTCCCCGGGACGAGGGACAGTCGGCGCTGGCTGACGACGTGTTCGTAAGAGCCCTGGACCGCGAGGCACCGTCGCTGAGTGACGTGTTTCGCTCGGATGCGCTGCTGGTGCACGTGACCCGGCCCGATCTTCCGGACTTCTTTCGTCTCCTCGAGGCCGAGGGCCAGATGGCCGATGCCGGGCTGTTCGAGGACGAGCCTCCACCGACCGTGCCGCTGAGTGACCTGCTGCCCGGCGCGTTGCCGACCGCCAGTGTCGGGACGACCCGTGCGGACAAGCCCGTTGCCCTGGACCAGGATGCCGTACCGGCGGGCAACCCAAGCCTCGGCGGGATCTCTCACGAGACCGAGCGGGAGACCCGGGTTGACCTTGCCACGCCCAGACCGCAGGCCACACCTCTGGTCGCGCAGGCCGCGCCCTTGGCTGCGCCGGCCGCAGCGGATGAGGATGACGTGTTCCAGCCCACGGATGATCTCGACTTCGACATCGACGTCGCCGACGACGAGGACTGAGGAGGCCGGGCGCTCGCACGCAGGCCTTTTCAGCAGCGGGGCGGCCGTGTAGGCTGGGCCACCATCGAAGCAGACACAGGGGAGGAACCGTGGCGACGAGCGATACGATCGAAGGCTTTCTCGCGGACCTGGGTCTGACCTACAAGCGGATCCAGCCCAACATGTGGATGGTCGAGGACGCGTCCCGCAGCGTCCGCAACATCGTGGTGCACCTCGATGATCCCGTGGTGGTGTTCCGGGTCAAGCTGCTGGACCTGCCCCCCCAGGGCCGTCACGAGAGCTTGTTTCGCGAGCTGCTGCAGCTCAATGCCACCGAGATGGTCCAGGGTGCCTACGGCCTCGAAGGAACGTCGGTGGTGGTGGTCGACTCGCTGCAGGCCGAGAATCTGGACCAGAACGAGCTGCAGGGCTCGATCGACGCGCTGGCGCTGGCAGTGACCACGCACCTGCCGCGCCTGGCTCGCCACCTCGAATCCCACTAGGATCGTCGCCGGAGGCCCCGCATGACCATCTTCAACCGCATCGGCACCGTCGTGAAGTCCAACGTCAACTCCATGATCACGGATCTGGAGGAACCCGAGAAGATGCTCACCCAGGCGCTGCTCGACATGCAGCAGCAACTGGTCGAGTCCAAGAAGCAGGTGGCCCTGGCCATCGCTGACGAGAAGAGGCTGGCGAAGCAGCTCGAGAACGAGAGGGCACAGTCGGCCGAGTGGGAGCGCAAGGCCATGCTGGCGGTCAAGGCGGGCAACGACGAGCTGGCCAAGGAAGCGCTCATGCGCAAGCAGGAGCACGACAAGCTGACCGCCGGCTTCCAGGAGCAGTGGACGGGCCAGAAGGCCGCGGTGGATCAGCTCAAGAGCTCGCTGACCCAGCTCAACAACAAGATCGAGGACGCCAAGCGCAAGAAGAACCTGCTCATCGCCCGCGCCAAGCGTGCCGAGGCCCAGAAGACCATCGCCAACACCATGTCGGGCATGCAGGAGAACTCGGCCTTCGACAACATGCAGCGGATGGAGGAGAAGATCGACAAGCTCGAGGCCGAGGCCAAGGCCACCTTCGAGCTGGCCAGCGATTTCTCCGGCGACACCCTCGACAAGAAATTTGCTGCCCTCGAGACGGTGGAGGCCGACGATGCCCTTGCCGCCCTCAAGGCCAAGATGGGCATGCAGACCGCAGCCGCCATTCCCGAGGCCACGGCCCAGGCCAGCCAGAGCACGGTCCAGTCCGAGGTGCAGTCCGAGGTCGAGGCCACGGTGGGCAGCAAGGGCAGCGCCGAGGGCTGAATCCGCCTGATGCCCCAGGGGCTTTCAATTCAGCGAGACCGGTGGATCCCCGCTGCCGGCCGCCACCTCGATCGCGCCGAACCTCGCCTCGTACTTCTCGACGTTGTCCTTGAGCGCCATGAGCAGGCGCTTGGTGTGGCGCGGGCTGGTGATGAGGCGCGTCCGCACCTTGGCGCGCGGTTGTTGCGGCTGCACGTAGATGAAGTCGAGCACGAACTCGGTCTCGGTGTGGTTGACCATGGCCAGGTTGGTGTAGATGCCCTGGGCCACATCGTCGTCGAGCTGGATGTGCAGCTGGTTGTCTGGCTTGCGCTTGGGATCGGGGTCGGCCATGCGAATCTCCTCCGTCAGGAATGCCTGGGACCGGTTGCGCACACCATAGCAAGTCCCTGGCCGGGAGGCAGCCGCGCGTATTGACGACGGTTTTGCGGCTCTGTAGGGTCCGCGTCCGTGCGTGGAACTGGACCCAATGCCGAGCGCTCATCGCGAGGACGCGCGCTGTTGCTGCTCGATCTCACCTGCGACCGCCTGCATACCGACGGCGCGTGGCCCGTGCCATCGGCGGTGGCCATGCGTCGATATGTCCTGGGCGAGCTGGGCTATTTCCGACAACGGGGACGTCCGGTCTTTCATGTCCTCACCCGTGGCGCGGCCGGCGAGGGTGGCGTGAACGCCGAGGTGCCGCCGCACCACCTCGCGGGGACCCCGGGCGCAGAGTTCGACGAGGCCTTCGCGCCCCGGGCCGGAGAGCAGGTCATCGAGAAGCAGCTCGACAGCGCCTTCGCCGGGACCGATCTCGCCGCCCAGCTCGCGGCCCTGGACGTGGCACAACTGACCCTGGTCGGCGTCGAGACTCACGCTGGCATCCTGGCCACCTTCGTCGATGCCGCGGGCCAAGGCTTTCACGTCATCGTGCCCGATACCTGCGTGGCCTCGTCGCAGCCGGCCCTGCACGAATCTGCGCTGCGCCTCATCCGGGAGACGCGCTGGCTGCGTGGCCGCAGCGAGCCTCCCGGTACCGGACACTGACCCGAGCACGGACGCCAGGTCTTCACCCGGGGGCGTTTCGCCGGTGACACGTCCCGGGTGCGACGGTATATAGGCGCCGCAGTGTGCCGCCGAGCCTGCAAAGGGTGCGCGGCGCGAGAGCAGCGAGGCGATTCATGAGCCAGCAGCAGGATCCTTCCAGCGGCGTCCTCCCTGCCGCCTACCAGCATGATCCCGGCGACAATGCGGGCATCCTGTTGACGCGGGTCGAGGATTTCATCAACTGGACGCGCAAGAACTCGATCTGGTACCTGCTCTTCGCCACGGCCTGCTGTGGCATCGAGCTGATGCAGACTGGCGGACCCCGCGCCGATGTGGATCGCTTCGGAATGATCCCGCGCTCGACGCCACGCCAGGCTGACCTGATGATCGTGGCGGGAACCATCACCTACAAGATGGCAGAGCGGACACGCCTGCTGTACGACCAGATGCCCGAGCCCAAGTACGTCGTCAGCATGGGCTCCTGTGCCAACTGCGGCGGCCTGTTCGCCCATGGCTACTCGGTGCTCAAGGGCATCGACCAGGTCCTTCCCGTCGACGTTTACATCCCTGGTTGTCCCCCGCGCCCCGAAGCCCTGACCGAGGGCATGATGCAGATCCAGCGCAAGATGGAGCGCGAGCGCTGGTTTGGTGGTCGCCTGCAGCACGCGGACTGAGGGTGTGACCGGCACCCCGCCGCTCGGCCTCTACGTCCACGTCCCGTATTGCCGCAGCCTGTGTCCCTACTGCGATTTCTACTCGCTGGCGCGAGATCCCGACGCGGGCTTCGCGGAAGCTCTGACCGTGGAACTCTCGGCGCGCCTTGACGAGGTGCAGGGCCTGCGCCCGGCCGCAACCGTCTACCACGGCGGCGGCACACCCAGCCTGCTGGCTCCCCGGGAGCTTGGCCGCTGGCTCGAATCTGTGGCGCGTCACCCTGGCCTGGTTGGCGATGCCGAGATCACCCTCGAGGCCAACCCCGGCGACCTCGACGAGGCGACAGCACGTGCTCTGGTGTCGGCGGGCATCAACCGGCTCTCCCTCGGCGTACAGTCCCTGGACGATCGCTGGCTGCGTGTCCTGGGCCGGCGACACGATGCGGCCACGGTGCAGCAGGCGGTGCTGGCGGCGCGCAGGGCTGGAATCAGCAACCTGGGTGTCGACGTCATCCTCGCCGTGCCAGGTCAGCAGATCGACGACAGCGCCCGCGACGTCGAGGCGGTGATCGGACTCGGTGCCGAGCACGTGTCTGCCTACCTGTTGACCATCGAGCCAGAGACGCCGTTGGGGCAGCAGGTGGCCCAGGGCACGACGCAGCCCGTCGACGAGGATCTGGCAGCGGATATGCTCGAGCTGGCCTGCGCCAGGCTGCAGGCCGCGGGCTACCAGCGCTACGAGATCTCAAACCACGCGCGTTCGGGGCGCGCCTCGCGACACAACCGGCTGTACTGGTCCGGAGGCGAGATCCTGGGCTTGGGACCCGGAGCGCACAGCTACCTGTGGCCTGGCCCCGGCGCACGGCGTCGCAGCAACCCCGATGCCCTGGAAGCCTGGCTGCGGCGCTGGCGAGACGGCGATCCAGCCGCGTTATCGGGCCTCGCGTGCGTGGACGAGGTGCTGGGGCCTGCCGAGGGCCTGCTCGAACGCCTGTTCCTGGGACTGCGCGACCTCGAGCGCGGTGTGGACCTGGAGGCCTTGCAGCGCGTGTACGGGATCCTGTCCTGGCCCACGCTGCACGCGACCTTAGAACACTTGCGCGAGGACACCCTGCTGCTTTGCGACCGCACCGGCCGCTGGATTCTGAGTGCGCGCGGGCAGGCTCTCGCCGACGCTGTGGCGCGATCCGTCCTCGCCATCGAGACAGGCGACAGCGTCTTGTCAGGTGTGCGGAGCTGTGAAATGGTCAGCCCTGGCGACGAGTGACAAGACACACGTGCCTGGGTGAGACCCTGTCTGGGGCGTGTCCCTGGCTCCGTGAGACATGATCGTGGCGATGAGTAGCCGCAACCAGGAGGGCAGCGCACGCTATGACGCCGGATGACAAGAGCCTCGAGGCCCTGTTCAACGCCGCCGTGGCAGGCCAGGAGCGCCTGGAGAGCCCGGACAACGAAGACGCCGGCGCCGCCGAGATTGCCTTCGACTCCGACGCGGAGGGCCCCGATGGCGTCGAGGAGATTGTGGTGCCTGCGGCCGACCAGGACCTCGGCGCTGGAGCTGCCGAGGACGGGCCGCCGGCGGCCGCGGAGACCTCTTCGAAGAAAAGCGCTGCGGACGCCATCACCGAGGCACTGATCAAGGCCAAGCAGGAGGCGGTGGAGGCTCTGCTGCAGACCCAGGCCGAGGCCAAGAGTCTGCGCGACAGGTTGCTGCGCGTTTCTGCTGACTTCGAGAACTTCCGCAAGCGGACCCGCAAGCAACAGGACGAGATGCGCCAGTTTGCCGTCGAGGGCATGCTGCGCGAGCTGTTGCCCGTCCTCGATAACTTCGAGCGCGCGATCGAGCATGTACCCGCCGACAGTGAGGATCCTGTGGTGCAGGGCGTACGCATGGTCCAGCAGCAGCTGGTCGCCGTGATCGCCAAGGCCGGTGCCACGGGCTTCTCCGCACTCCAGCAAGGCTTCGATCCGGCACGGCACGAGGCCGTGGAGCAGCTCGTCACCGACGAGCATCCTGCGGGCATGGTGGTGCGCGAGTATCAGAAGGGATACATGCTCCACGATCGCCTGTTGCGCCCTGCCATGGTCGTCGTGGCCATGCCTGCGACCCTGGCTCCGGCACCCGTGGCGAGCGCGGGCGATGCGGGCGACCCTGACGCAGATGGAGGCAATGGTTCCCGTGGCCCGGAGGGCGACGGTTGAGCGCGCGCCCGTGATACGAGCGCCGCGACGAGGTTGAATTCATGGGGCGGATCATCGGGATCGATCTGGGAACGACCAACTCCTGCGTCGCCATCCTCGAGGGTGGTGAGCCGGTCGTGATCCCCAACGCCGAGGGCGCGCGCACCACGCCGTCCATTGTCGCCATCACCGACAGCGGCGAGCGCCTGGTCGGGCAGATCGCCAAGCGCCAGGCCATCACCAACCCCGACAACACCATCTACGCGGTCAAGCGCCTGATGGGCCGCAAGTTCGACAGCAAGGAAGTCGACAAGTTCCGCAAGACGGCGCCCTACAAGATCATCGGCGCGGACAACGGCGACGCCTGGGTCGAGCTGCACGGCAAGAAGATGAGCCCGCCCGAGGTCAGCGCGATGATCCTGGGCAAGATGAAGCAGACCGCCGAGGACTACCTGGGAGAGGACATCACCCAGGCCGTGGTCACGGTGCCCGCCTACTTCAATGACAGCCAGCGCCAGGCGACCAAGGACGCGAGCAAGATCGCTGGCCTCGACGTGCAGCGCATCATCAACGAGCCCACCGCAGCCGCGCTGGCCTACGGTCTGGACGAGAAAGAGGCGCGCGTCGTCGCGGTCTACGACCTGGGCGGCGGCACCTTCGATATCTCCATCCTCGAGCTCAGCGAGGGCGTGTTCGAGGTCAAGGCCACCAATGGCGACACCTTCCTCGGTGGCGAGGATTTCGACCAGGCCATCATCAATCACCTGGCCGACGAGTTCCTGAGCACCCAGAACATCGACCTGCGGCGGGACAAGATGGAGCTACAGCGCCTCAAGGAAGCCGCCGAGAAGGCCAAGCACGAGCTGAGTTCGTCGCTGGAGACCGACATCAACCTGCCCTTCATCTGCGCCGATCAGACTGGCCCCAAGCACCTGACCCAAACCCTGACCCGCGCCAAGCTCGAGGAGCTCACGGAGCCACTCATCGAGCGCACCATCGGCCCCTGCGAGATCGCCATCAAGGACGGCGGCGTCAAGCTCGGCGACATCGGTGAGGTCATCCTCGTGGGCGGCATGACGCGAATGCCGAGGGTGCAGGAACGGGTCAAGGAGTTCTTTGGCCGCGAGTCCCACAAGGGCGTCAACCCCGATGAGGTGGTGGCGGTGGGCGCCGCGGTGCAGGGAGCCGTGCTCACCGGCGCCGTCAAGAATGTGCTCCTGCTGGACGTCACGCCGCTGAGCCTGGGTGTCGAGACCATGGGCGGCGTGATGACCAAGATCATCGAGAAAAACACCACCATTCCTGGCAAGAAATCGATGGTGTTCTCCACTGCCGCGGACAACCAGCCGGCGGTGAGCGTGCACGTGCTGCAAGGTGAGCGCGAGATGGCTGCTGACAACAAAACCTTGGGCCGCTTCGAGCTGGTCGGCATCCCGCCGGCACCGCGCGGAGTGCCGCAGATCGAGGTCAGCTTCGACATCGACGCCAACGGTATCGTGCACGTGTCCGCCAAGGACCTGGGCACCGGAAAGCAGCAGTCCATACGTATCGTGTCGTCGTCAGGTCTGAGCAAGGACGAGATCGATCGCATGATCCGCGAGGCCGACAGCGCCAAGGACGTCGACAAGAAGAAGCGCCAGCTCGCGGATATCAAGAACAACGCCGAAGGTCTGATCTACACCACCGAGCGCAGCCTCGACGAGTACTCTCACGTGCTCACCGAGGACGACATCACCGAGATCCGCGAGGACCTGGAAAAGCTCAAGGCTGTGGTCGAGGGGCCTGACGGCGAGGCCATCAAGTCGGGGATCCTTCGACTCGAGCAAAGCTCGCACAAGATCGCCGAGGCCATGTACGCCGAGGCCGCGTCCGCACTCGACGAAGAGGATCTGTAAGCCGTGCTCGGCCTGCCACTTCTCCTCGTCGCCGGCCAGCTGCTGGTGCCTCCCTCGGACCCACCGAGTAGCATGCCTGCGCCGCAGAGCGTCGGCAGTGCCCAGCCCGAGGAGGGTGCGCGTCCTGCCGCCGTAGAACAGCCTGCCGCGGCGGACTCCGTCGAGGAGAACGGTCCCACGTCGCTGCAAGCGGATCCTGCTGTGGCGTCTGAGCCGGAGACTCCTGATGCGGAAAACTCGCCATCCGTTTCCGGAATGGAAGAGGAGACCGGCATCGACCCCTTGACGGAGCCTCCCGCGGCGAGCAGCGGAGATCCGGCAGGGACCGACCCGTCCCCGGCCCTGGTTCTCCGCAGCCCCTGCGAAGCCACCGAGACTGCCCGGGCGCTGCGCTATGGAGGGCTGGGTGTCGGTGCCGTCAGCCTGCTCGGAGCCGTCGCCTTTGCCGGGATCTCGCTGTACGAGCGGTTCCAGGCCCAGGAACTGCTCGATCATTCCCCTGCCTTTGGCAAGATTGGCGACCGCTATGTGCAGCGGGATCCCGCTCATCCGGACGTGGCGGCCTACGACGGCCACAGGGCAACGTCGAGCATCCTGTCGCAACTGTCCTGGTTTGCCCTGGGTTTGAGCCTGGCCGGCGCCGGGGTCACGGGGGCCGCGTTTCTTCTGGGTGAACAGGCCGACGCCTGCCACGCGAGCTGAGCCGGATGACGCGCCGTCACCGGTTTGAGCGACCTGGGCTTGTCGGCAGCGACCTGCGTGGCTACCTTGAGCGCGCGGCGCGAGCGGTGTGCTGTGCCCGCCCACTCATCGCCTGAGCGCACATCGAGTCTGCTGACATGAGCCAAGACAAGCGTGACTACTACGAGGTTCTCGGTGTCGATCGCGGCGCCGACGACAAGACGATCAAGAGTGCCTACCGCAAGCTGGCGCTGCAGCATCACCCGGACAAGAATCCTGGTGACAAGGACGCCGAGGAGAAGTTCAAGGAGGCCAGCGAGGCCTACGCCGTGCTCTCCGACGCCGAAAAGCGCGCGACCTTCGACCGCTTTGGCCACCAGGGCCTGGGGGGGCAGGGTTTTGACCCCTTCGCCGGCTTCGGTTTCGGCGCCGGGGGGATAGGTGATCTGTTCAGCGAGGTGTTTGGCGAGTTTCTTGGCGGCGGACGTGGCCGGGGGCGGCGCGGGCGAGGGTCCCGCGGTTCTGACCTGCGCTACAACCTGAGCTTGAGCTTCGAGGAGGCGGCCTTTGGCGTCACCAAGGAGATCCGCTATCCACGCCAGGAGCCCTGCGAGACCTGCGCCGGCAGTGGTGCGAAGCCCGGGACCGGTCCCACCACATGCCGCTCCTGCGGCGGTGCGGGCGAGGTCAGGCTGACCCAGGGATTCTTCACGGTGGCGAGACCGTGCACGAGTTGCAGTGGCAGAGGTCAGGTCATCCAGGATCCCTGCACGAGCTGCGCGGGCCGCGGTCTGGTCGACCACGAACACGAGGTCTCCATCGAGGTTCCCGCCGGGGTCGACGAGGGAAACCGTATCCGCCACCCCGGCGAGGGCGAGCCGGGCATGCACGGCGGTCCTCCGGGAGACCTCTACGTCGTCCTGCACATCGAGGCCCATCCTCTGTTTGTGCGTGACGAGGTGGATGTCATCTGCGAGCTGCCCCTGAGCATCACCCAGGCCGCCCTGGGCGCCAGGCTCCAGGTGCCTACCCTCGATGGCAAGGTCGAGCTCAAGATCCCCGAGGGGACACAGACGGGCAAGGTGTTCCGGCTCCGCGGCAAGGGCATTCCGGTGCTGCAGCGCCAGGGCCGTGGGGACCAGCTGGTGCGCGTGGTGGTGGAGACCCCCACCAACCTCAGCGACGAGCAGCGCGAGTTGCTCGGGCGCTTCGCGGAGCTCGCAGGCGAGAACAGCGCGCCCCGCAGCAAGGGCTTCTTCGACAAGGTGCGCGAACTGTTTGACGCGTAGAGCGGTACTCCGGACCGAGCCGAGGTCGCCCCTTCCAGCGCCGAGCGCTGCTTCGCCTGACCGCGGCCACGTTGCATAGATCTCGCAGGGTCCCTTAAGATGCGCCCATTCGTCGACGACGATGTCGCAGGAGGACTTCGTGAACGCGCGCGAATTTGAGTCTGCCTACAAGGACCTGCTCCGCGATTACGAGCACGCCGGCGAGAACCCCATGAGTTACGGGGTCACCGACTGCAAGCACTGCGCATCCTGTCACTTTTGCCGCGACTGTGAGGCCTGCTACCGGTGCACCCACTGTGTGAGCCTGCTCGGCTGCTCCCACTGCACGCGGTGCCAGGGGTGTCAGAACTGCCACGGCAGCGCCTACTGCATCGACTCCACCAACTGCAGTGGATCGAAATATCTGATTCGCTGCGAGGCCTGCTCGGACTGCACCTATTGCTTCGGCAGCGTCGGGTTGACCAAGAAGGACTTTCACATCCTCAACCAGCCCTACGCCCGCTCGGCCTACTTCGAACTCACTGGTGCGCTGCAGAAGGCCCTGGGAATCAAGGCTCTGTAGTCCACAAGCGGCGGTCCTGTCCCGCTGTGCTAGGATCCCTCGCATGTCATGCATGCACGAGGAGATGACCATGAGAATCATGACCGCGCTGTTGATGGGCTGCCTGTCCCTTGGCCTGCTCGCGTGCCCGGTGGGGCCCACCGGACCTGGCGATGCCAGCACCCTCGATGGCGGTAGCCCGCGCGATGGCTCCAGCGCCGATTCTACCGGCCGCGACACCACGGCCCGGGACAGCTCGGTCCGGGATTCCAACAGTACCGATGGTCGCCTGAACTTCGATGCCAGCGGCTTCGACCTGGCCGCTTTTGACATCGTGGACTACGACGTGGGCTTGATGGAGTACGACGGCATCGAGGAGCCCGGCGTGATGTGCGCGTCCGCGGCCTGTGCCGTGGGAGTCAACTGCTGTGCAGGGCTGGGCACGACCTGCGATCCAGGGACCGGTTGCGGCATGCTGACCATCCCCGTGCCCTGCGATGGACCGGAGGATTGCGATGCCAACCAGGTGTGCTGCGTCAACGGCACGAGCATGTCGGACTACAGCATCACCTGCGTCGCCGAAGGGGCCTGTGGCGGGACGCGGGTGTGCACCACTTCCGCCGAGTGCGGCGCCGGCAGCCTGTGCTGCAGCGCGCAACTGCTGATCACGCTCGGGCTCGACCTGGGCTGGTGCGAGGCGGATCACTGCGGCAACTGACGGCCGTCGCAGCCCTGCCGGGCCTGCGCGCTCAAGGCTCCTTGCGAACCGGCGGCAGTGGCACCGGGTCAAAACCCCCTTCGTGAAACGGATGGCAGCGCAGCAGGCGCTTCAGGGCAAGCCAGCCGCCACGTACAGGTCCGTGTCTCTGCAGGGCTTCGATGGCGTAGGCGCTGCAGGTCGGTGTGTAGCGGCACGAGGGCGGCAGCCAGGGTGAGATCGCCACCTGGTACAGACGCACCAGCCCGATGAGAAGTGTGCGCACAGCTCTCCTGTAGCGCGGGGATGCGCACCTGTGCAACGGACGGCCGTTTTTTTGCCATGTCCCTTCGCACACCTTAAGGTGGGAGCGGGTGCTCGCATCACGCAGGCCGGCCACGGCTGGCGGCAATCTGCAGCGAAGTGCGACACCGTGCGAGGCTCGGTATGAAGTGGCTGCTCATGGGCATCGTCGCCGCGGGGGTGGTGGTGGGTGCGGGCCTGGCCGGGGGCCTGGATGGAGTCGCCGATCGCGCGGGCGATCGCGCCGTGGAGCTGTATCGCAGGCTGGCCGCGAGCTCGCTGCTGGCACCCTCGCCCCCGGAGCGCACTCCGCCTCCCGCACGCCCTGTGCCTGCACGCGCCGTGGTTTCAGCGGCCGAGACAGCCCCGCAGGCGACCCCGACCCCGCGGATCGCCCGCCGTCCCGACGGTGCACCCGGCGAGACCCTCACCGAGGCAGACCGCGACCGCCTCAACCAGATCATCGAGGCCCGGCTCAAGCGCTGACCTGGCCACCTCGCGGGGTCGTGGTTTGCGGCCGCGCCCAAAACGAATAACATCGCCGCATGCCGTCTCGTTTCGTGCCCCCGCAATCGCTTCGCTTCGTGGCCGAGGAGGTCCCCTCCTTCATCAAGGCCCGCACGCATCATCGCAAGGCCGACGACCTGGGTGCGCCCCACGAGGTCTTTCTCGAGCGCTGGAAGGGTTTCGAATTTCTGTACAGCGACGTCGCACCCATGACTCGGAAGCACGATGCCGCCGTGTTCGCGCGCGACGCCGGTGCGGTCGAGGTGATGACAGCGTGCCTGGCTCAACTCTCGAGACCGCGTCTCGACCAGATCTTGTCGTCGGCAGACATCCCCGAGCTCAACGTGGTGCTGTCGCGCAAGAACAAGAACGCGCTCATCGGCCAGAACGGTCTGCTCAAGGAGCTGGGTGTCGACCTGCCACACTGGCTCACGGCGCAGAAGGACCTGCGCTTCGCCCTCAAGGCCAATACCCAGAAGGGGCTGCATGCGATCTGCACGCTGCTGCTGGTCGTGCGCGCCGCCTGTGACCCCAAGGTGCCCAAGACCGACAACCTGGTCAAGGACGCCGCGGCCCTGGCACCGGCCAATCGTCTGCTCAAGGACTGCGTGGTGCACCTCGTCGAACACTTTCAAAAAGAAGCTGATCGCTTTCACGAGCCCGCCTTTCGCGGACCCCCCCGCAAGGTCTGAGCGACGGTCAGCTTCGAGGACCTGCCATGACAATGGACAAAGCCTTGCACAGTGCGGCCACCAGCCTGGCGGACCAGATGGCCGAGATCATCGATGCGCACACCTTCGAGCCCGAGCTGGGCCGCGTGTGGGCGGTGCTGCTGCTGACGGAGAAGGGGCAGACCGCCGACGAGGTGGCGACCATCCTCGGCGAGGACCCGGACACCGTGGACCAGGCCATGGAGCAGCTCGTCGAGCTGGGTGCGGCTCGCGGCAAGGGCGAGCGCTACAGTGCGGTGATCGATCCGCTGCAGGTGGCCGCCAGCTTCGTCAAGGCCAAGGAGTTGCCCCTGATCGGGCAGGTCGAGGACGCCTTGCTCTTTGCGCGCGATCGCCTGGCCAAGAGTTCCGACGCGCAGGCGGCGCTGGCCCGGACACGGGTCGAGGATCTGGCGCGCCAGGTGACCCTGATCAAGCGGCTCCTGCAGGCTGTGGCGTCGAGCGGTAGCCTCGAGCTGGACAAGCTGCTGCGGGCCCTGGGCAGCTGACACGGACCTCCCCGGGGTCCGGGGCGGCACCTCGAATCGCGACCGGCGAGCGGGTGTGTTCAGGACGCCTCAGGGCTGGCGTGGCGACGAAGGAAGTCGAGCACCTGCGCCACGGCCAGGTCGCGCTCCACATCGAGCAAGATCAGGTGGCGGCTACGTGGCAACAGGTAGCGCTCGACCACGCGTGCACCCAGCGCCGAGGCCACGCGCGCGCCGACCCGGGCCGGGATCGTGCGGTCACGGGCTCCGTGCATGACCAGCGTCGGCATGCGCACCCTGCCTTGTGCTCGACGGAAGCGTCGGGCCAGCTGGTCCAGGGCGAGCAGTCCGCGCGTCGGGTGCACGCCGTAGCACGGATTGCGGCGGCGTCCCTCGGGATCTCCGCAGTCACCGCCCTTTGCCACCTTCGGCAGCATGGGCAGGGCGCGCCACAGCCCTGCGCGCACCGCCACAAGACCGGCCTCGCCCCAGGGAGCCAGGCGTGCTGCGGGCGAGAGCAAGACCAGGGCCCGCACGCGCACAGCCTGCTCCTCGGCAAGCAGGCCTGCGACCAGCGAACCCATGGAGAAACCGACCAGCACCAGGGGCCCCGTGATGGTGTCCAGGACGCGGCGGGCGCCGTCGAGCACCTGGTCGGCACTGGCTGCCGCCAGATCCTCGGGTCGAGCCCCGTGGCCTGCGAGCACAGGCCCGATGGCACGCCAACCGCCAGCGGCCAGCGCCAGGCCCAGGGGGCGGACCTCGTAGGGGGAACCCGTGAAGCCGTGAAAGAGCACCACGGTGGGAGAGCCCGTGCCCAGGTCAAAGGGCGCCGGCGTGCTGGGGGGGAGGGGCATCATGGTTGCAGCATAGCGCCGGTGTCGTCCGGGACAAGTCACGGCGCGTCGGGTTGCACCGTCGGTGGGTCTTGCCGGAGGGCGCGGCAGGGGGTAGCTTTCGCAGGTGAAACGGGAGCACGCGCCATGAGCCATGCATCGACTTCTCTCCACTCTACCGCTTACGTCTCGCCCCTGCCCGTGCACGGAGCACGCAGTGTCAAGCAGCTCCATCACGATATGACGCCCGCAGACAGGGCGTACCTGCTCGAGGCTCTGCGCGGCCTGGGGATCACCTTCAAGCACTTCTTCGTGAATCTTGGCCGCCTGCTGGCGCGTCAGCCCATCGAGACCGTGTCCTATCCCGACGTCAAGCGAGCCTATCCCGAGCGCTTCCGTGGCCAGCACCGCTTGCTCAAGCGCGAGGATGGATCGCCGCGCTGCGTGGCCTGCTTCATGTGTGCTACGGCCTGCCCGGCCTATGCCATCCGCATCGTCGCCACCGAGCGCGAGGGCTCGACCGAGAAGATGCCCGACGTGTTCGAGATCGACGAGCTGCGCTGTGTCGACTGTGGCCTCTGCGTCGACGCGTGCCCCTGTGACGCCATCCGCATGGACACCGGCATACACCCGGCGCCCTCCCTCTCGCGCGAGGCCACCCTGATCACCAAGACGGATCTGCTGAAGTACCGCGGTCTCGACGACGGCACGCTACCCAGGACCGCGCGCACGGGCGAGCGGACCGCCGCGGGGCATCACGCATGAACGCGCGACAGCTCGTCACGCTTGTAGGTCTGCTGGCGCTTGGGTCCTGTCAGTGCGCCAAGAAGGACGCGGCCCCAGAGCCTGCGACCGCGTCAGCGCCGTCGGTGGACCCGCGTGAACGCGCGCGCCGCGATGCGCCCGTCGACGCTCCCGGCATCAAGCTGGCCCCTATCCCTGACGCTCCCTTGACCGCGGAGGATACCGCCACGTGCCTGGTGGACCCGGATCCCATGGCCCAGGCCTCCTGCCTGGGAGCGCTGGCCCAGCGCCATCGCGATCCGCGCTACTGTGGTGCCATCGTCGAGCTGACCCGGAAGACGGGGGAGAGTGCCCCCCCCCTGCTCAAGAGCGGCGCCGCAGGCAACGCCTGTCGCCGCACCATCGCCTTCATGCGCGATGACGCGGCGCTCTGCGCCAGCATCGAACAGGCGGCGATGGCGGGGAGCTGCCTGTCCTACTTTGCGATGAAGCGCCGGGATCCGGCGGTATGCGATCTGGGCCCGGGCGAGGCGGGCATGACCTGCTACCTCAACGAGGCGGCCCGCACCCGCGACGCGGCGCTGTGCGACAAGACCGGCCAGTTCAAGGAGGACTGCCACAAGCGCCTGGGGCCGGCCACGCCCTGAGCGCGCGCGTCGTCGAACTAAAGATCGTGCGTCGACGGCACCACAAGCGTTTTCTCGTTGACGCCGCAGTGCGGCTTTGACACAAGGCGGGGTCCACGGACTACGGGGTGTAGCTCAGTCTGGTTAGAGCGCATGGTTCGGGACCATGAGGCCGGAGGTTCGAATCCTCTCACCCCGATCGTTTTTTATCTGAGGGGGCGTCGGGCGCCCCCTCCCCGTCGAGAGTGAATCTCGACGGGACCCCACCCTGCCAGCACCGTCACGTCATCTCGCTCCTTGCGTCGCTCGATGCTGTTGGTTTTTTTGTCAGGGGCGTCGGGCGCCCCCTCCCCGTCGAGAGTGAATCTCGACGGGACCCCACCCTGCCAGCACCATCCCGGTCATCTCGCTCCGACCTTGCACGGTTCTCGCCGAGGCCACGAGCTTGTCTTGGATCTTGGCCCCCCCCGCACAGAGGGAGGGTCGACGCGCTGGCAGCGTTGCGCCGCTTCGGCGATACTGCGCACGTGAGCGCGACCCACATCGGCCCCTACCAGATCGTGCGTCCGCTGGCTCGTGGCGGCATGGGCGAGACCCTGATTGCCCGGGCGCCGGACGGCACCTTGGTGGTGCTCAAGCGTCTGCTCGAGCACCTGGCAGAGGATCTCGAGGCCGTGCGCTGCTTCCGCGAGGAGATCCGCATCGCGGGCCGTCTCGCGCACACCAACATCGTGCGCTTCATCGAGGTCATCGAGGACGCCGGGCAGCTGGTGCTGGTGCTCGAGTACGTCGACGGATGCTCGGCGCGGGACCTGGTGCTGGACGGACGCCGTCGCGGCGAGCCCATCCGTGTGGCCGAAGCCTGTGCCATCGTCGAAGGCGCGGCGCGCGGGCTGCACTTCGCGCATAGCCTGACCGACGACGCTGCCAATCCCATGGGTATGATCCATCGCGATGTCAGCCTGGCCAACCTCCTGATCAGTCGCAGTGGCGAGGTCAAGGTCATCGACTTCGGCGTGGCCAAGGCCTGGGATGCCGAGGGGCGCACCGCCACCGGTATCGTCAAGGGCAAGGTCGGCTACATGTCGCCCGAGCACACGCGCTGCGAGCCTCTCGACGCACGCTCCGACGTGTTCTCGCTCGGTATCGTGCTGTGGGAACTGCTGGTCTGCGATCGCCTGTTCGTGGCCGATGGCCCGGTGGCGACGGCCTACCTGGTGCTCGAGTCCTCCATCGCCAAGCCTTCGGGGCGGCGGCCGGAGATCCCGGCGCGCATCGATGCGATCTGCATGCACGCCCTCGAGCGCGACCTCGAGAAACGCACCGGCAGCGCCCAGGAGCTGGCGCGCTCGCTGGCTCGGTGGCGCGAGGAGACCGACGCCGAACTCGATCTCGGTGCGCTGGTCAGGCAGCGGTTTCCTGTGGGTCTTCCCGAGGCCAACGACGGTGCACCGACCCAGGTTGCGCGCGGGCGCGCCATCACCCACAGCAGCACCGATCTGGTCGGTTCCCGCGCGGTGGCGATGCCGCCGCCGCCGCCGGTTCCGGCCATGAGCCTGCCCATTGCGAACGAGCTGGACAACCCGGACCTGTCCCGCACCTTCTTCGATCAGCGAATCTCCTCGAGCATGCGCGGCGTGCGGCAGCGCAGCGCCGTGTGGCGGGTGATTCTGGCCGTGCTGGCCGTGGCCGTGATCGGGGCTGCCGTGTACGTGCAGTGGCTGGCGCCGCCACGGCGCGCTGGCCACGACGCCGCGGTGGCGGTGTTTTACTCGTACCAGGACAGCACCGGAACCCAGGTCATCGTCGGCTCCCTGGCGCAGGTGCCACCCGAGCGTCGACCCTTTGCGCAACGCCTCGACCTCGGAGATGCGGCCTTGCACATCGAGCCTGGCGCCGGGCGAGACCCCGCAGAGATCAGGCGGGAACTCTCGAGGCTGTCCCGGAAACTCGGTGCCGGCTCGAGCTCGACCGCGGGCAGTGCGCGCGAGGTCCTGCTCGGTCTGGCGATACCGGTGGGTCTCATGCTGCTCCTGGCCGCCGTGCTGTTCGGGCTGGCATCGCGAGTCCGCGACGGCTTCGTGCGCTGGACCCTGCGGCTGCTGGTGTTGTTCGTGCTCGTGGTGGGGATGATAAGAAGCTTCAGCGACGGGATCCTGGGGCGTCCGGGTTTTCGTGCACTGCAGCGCGAGACCGCGTCCTTGCCCGTGGACAGGCTCGCCCCGGCCTTGCGTGAGGTGATACGACAGATGACGACCCGGCCGCCACCGGGTACGCTGGGTACGGTTCCGCCTGGTGTGGACCTTGACTAGGTACGGTTGCGAGGTCCGGCGAAAGAGGGCGGGGGAACCGGCGGCTGCACGGGTGCGAGTGCGGCGCAACAGCCGCTCACCGTCGAGGATCGGAGGCCTGGCATGCGTGTCCTGATGTGTTCGGTGGTGCTCGGGGTGGTACTGGCGACAGGTTGCAGCTTCCAGGCGCAGCAGTGCTGTGACTGCATGGCGACCAAGAGCACGGTGTTCGGCGAATGCATGAAGGACACCATGGACAGCTGCGTCGACGAGCTCTCCAAGTCGCCGCCCAACGTCGATGCCATCTCGCCCCTGTGCCGGGACGAGGAGAACTTCTGCCCGGATTCCTGTGCTGACGTGCTGTACAAGAAATGACCGCGTGGCCGCGGCCCGGCGCTCGGCCCGCCCAGGGAGCATGACGTGGCAACCATCATCACCGAGGAATGCATCAACTGCGGCGCCTGCGAGACGGAGTGTCCAACCCAGGCCATCGCCGAGAGCACCGAGATCTACCTGGTGGACTCGGCACTGTGTTGCGAGTGCGTCGGCTACTTCGACGAGCTGGCCTGCGCTGCGGTGTGCCCCGTGGACTGCTGCGTGGTGGACACCAAGCACCCGGAGTCCAAGGAGCAGCTGCTGGCCAAGGCCCGTCAGGCGAGTCCAGAGCGCGAGTTTGGCCCGGACGCTCCGTCGCACATCTGAGCTCGCTGCCGCCGCCAGGTCTTTCTCATCTCGCTGCCAGATTTGCTGTCAACATGGTGCCACTCCAAGCAAGCGACCCGAGGGGCTGCTGCTGAGGGAAAACCGAGCTGATCGACAGGACAAAGAGACCACAGCGCGTGGCTAATTTGCCATAATCCTAATTATTTAATATAATTAGGTTAATTTTCTAGCGACAGATAGATATGGTTACTTTGCCCCGGCGGCCGCAAATCCGCAAAGATCCTGCAGAAGAATATATAATGATTTCAATTCTATCGGCTCTATTACCAATTCTGGCACGTACCCTGCTTAAGAAAGACCCGTACACGGAAGCGCGGTTCAAACTGGACTACCCCCCCCGGTCCTACCGAACAAGCGACCCGTGACAGGGTGCAAGTCACCTTGGAAGGCGTCGTCGCCAGTTTCCGGTGCTCCCCCCCCACCGGCCTGACGCGACGCCTTCCGCTTTTTTTGGGCTCAGTTTCCTAGCAGCTTGGTTTTCTTATCCCGCATCGCCCGGACGCGGGCAGCGATGAGTCTGCAGATTGCAGGTTCGTCCCTCGCAGTGCGAGCTATCGAAGCACTCGACGCAGAGCAGCTGAGGTGAGCAGTAGGGCTGCGCCTCGGGGCAGTGGCCGCACAGCCCTGCATCCTCCGCCGCGCGATCGTCGCCGACGCTGCGATCGGGCGGTACCGCCGCATCCATGTCCCTGTCCCCGGCCTCGTCGCAGGTCGGCAGGTCTGCCACCACGTGATCTGCACGCTGCGCGTCGCTCTGTGTCGCAGCGTCGGTAAGCTGGGTGTCCGGCGAAGAGCGGTCAGGTGACGAGCTGTCCACCCCGCTCGCGTGGTCCGTGCCTCCGTTGACATCGGGTCGCGCGGTATCGGGGCGGGGCCCGTCCACGGTGCTGCTGTCCGGGAGCGAGACATCGGCCGCACGGGCGTCGCGGGTCAGACATAGACCCGTGGCGAGGTCGCAGCTGGAGTAGCCGGGGCAGTCCAGGTCGCTGCCACAGGCGTTGGCCGCCGGTGTTGCCGGACATCCGAGTTGGATCATGATGCCCCACGCGGCGAAGGGGAGGATCCGACGAAGGTGCCATGGTGCCACGGTGCGCTCCTGACAAAAAAGCAGCCACGCAGGAAGTCTACCAGCCGCGCGCCAGCTGCACAGGTCTCGCCATTGCCGCATGGCGTGAATCGCGATAGGTCAGGATTCTCACGCCCTGAGCCGCGAGGTCTGACATGAAGGCGCACATCCTGCTGATCGAGGACAGCGCAAGCCAGGCCGAGCACACGCTCAAGTTGCTGGCGGACATCGGCTATGACACGACCTGGGCTCGGGGTGGGCTCGAGGGCCTGAAGATGGCCCAGACCGAGAGGCCCGATCTGATCTTGCTCGATGTGGTGATGGAGGACATGGACGGCTACGCCGTGTGCCGCTGGCTCAAGATGCAAGAAGCGACCCGTGATACCCCGGTCATCATGCTGACTGTTCGGGATGAGGTGGCGTCTCGTGTCGAGGGCCTGAATGTCGGCGCCGACGACTACCTGCCCAAGCCCTTCGATGCGCGCGAGCTCGAGGCGCGCATCTTTGCCGCGCTGCGTGCCAAGGGCCATCTCGACGAGCTCAAGCGGCGTGCCGACGATCTCGAGGGTTTGCTTCACCGGGTCGAGTCCATGGCCATCACGGATGCCCTCACCGGTCTGTACAACAGGCGCCGCTTCAGTGATGTGCTGCGGCGAGAGGTGGCCACCGCCCGGCGCTACAAGAACCCCCTGAGCTGCATGCTCATCGACATCGATCACTTCAAGCGGGTCAACGACGCCCATGGCCACGACGCCGGAGACAAGGTCCTCAAGGGCTTCTCGACCCTGCTGCTATCCAACGTGCGCGAGGTCGATGTGCCCGTGCGTTACGGTGGCGAGGAGTTTGCCGTCCTGATGCCGCAGACCAGCAAGAGCGGTGCCCTGATCGTGGCGGAGCGCATCCGCAATCGTACGCGCGAACACAGCTTCGACGCAGGTGTGGCCCAGGTCTCCTTCTCGCTGAGCATAGGCATCGCGGATGTCGACGACATGCGCAGTGACAACGAGGAGGAGCTGGTGCTGGCCTCGGACTCTGCGCTGTACCAGGCCAAGATCCAGGGACGAGACCGCGTGCACTTGTATGTCGCCGGCTGAGTCCGCTGTCAGGACGCTCCCTCTCGCCCCGGTGTGCTGCGTTCGCTTGCGACGATCCACCCCAGGGCCAGGGCCGCGAGCGCGAGCAGCACGGCGCCGGTCCAGGTCGTGCCCAGGATCAGCTCACCCAGCCCGAACAGCGCACCGAACACCGCGACTGCGCCTGCCACGAAGCGCCAGGCCATGGGTCTGAGCGGATCGCTCGGGGCCTCGCGCAAGCCTGCCCAGCCAGGTCCGGGTGGACGCACCCGGCGTGCAAAGCCCCGCAGCACGGCGTCGTCATTGCGCGGTCCCCACAGTGACACCGGGATCCACGCGGCCAGGCTGGCGCCGGCGACCAGCAGCAGCTGCAGCCAGCCCGAGACCTCGACCAGGAACAGTGGATTGTGCCCGCCGAAGAGCGTCGGTGTGCAAAAGAGTTGCAGTCCCAGGGCGAGCACCGTGGTGACGATCAGGGCCGCGAACTCGGCGTGGGGCGTGACGCGGCTCCAGTACCAGCGCACGGCACTCACCGAGCCCAGGCCGGCTCCGATCATGATCAGGAAGGTCCACACCGCTGCGATGCTCTCGATGACCAGCGCGGCCCCACCTGCCACCGCAGCCATACCGACGATGCAGAGGCGGCTGACCAGGACCGCGCGTTGCTCGTCGACACCGGGGTGGATGAAGCGCTGGTACACGTCGCGCACGAGGTAGCTGGCGCCCCAGTTGGTATGGGTGTCGATGGTACTCATGAAGGCGGCGAGCAGGCTGGCGATGACCAGTCCAAGCAAGCCGACGGGCAAGAAACGTCCCATGATCAAGGGGTACGCCAGCTCGCGATCTGCCAGCTGGACAGCCAGTCCCTCCCCCTGCCAGCGCTGGCCGCTCGCGGTATCCTCGACCACCACCGTGCTGATGGCACTCGTCGAGAAACCGCCAAAAAGCGCGACCTGGTGACCGCTGGCGTCCTCGCGCAGAGGGTGCTGCTGGTCGAGCACGCGGATCAGACTGCCCGGGGGAGCACCCTCCACCACGAGCTCGCCACCGCGGATGAGGTCGAGGCTGCCCGGGCGGACCGTGACCTGTGTGCCCGGGCCCTCGAGGATCAGCGCGGCCGGGGGTGTCAGCGAGAGCTGCGGATAGATCACCAGTGCAGCGAGCCCGACCAGGATCCACGGCCAGGGGCGCAGCGCGTTGTGGGCGATCGAGAACCACAGGGCCGCTCCCTGGGCGTGGCCCTCGTTCTTGCACGCGGCGAGGCGCTGCACGATGTAGCCATTGCCCTCGGCGTAGCGCCACCAGCCCACGAAGAGCAAGACCACGAACAGCACGAAGGGCGTGGTCGGGTGGTCCAGTCCCGGAGCGAAGGCCAGCACGTCCTGCAGCTCCTGCCCTCCGGCGCGAAGGCTACGGTCAAGGGCGGGGAGCAAACCCGAGCCCGAACCTCCCGCGGGATTGCCCAAACCGCCCATGTCGTCGACGACCAGCACGGCGAGGACAATGGCGCCGGCCATGCCCAGGGCAAACTGGACCAGGTCCGACGCCACCACCGAGTGAAAGCCGCCCAGCACCGTATAGGCCACGGCGACGGTCACACACAGCACGATCACGAGAAGTGCCGGTACGTCGAAGAAGGCCTGGCTGATCTTCACCATGGCCTTGATGACCCAGGCCATGGTCAGGCAGTTGATGAACAGTCCGAAGTACAGAGCCTTGACCGCGCGCAACACCGCCGCGGGTCGTCCGCCATAGCGCAACTCGGTGATCTCGGCGTCGGTGATCACGCCCGAGCGCCGCCACAGGCGTGCAAAGAAGAAGGTCGAGGTCAGGTGCGCGATGGCCCAGCTCCACCACAGCCAGTTGCCTGCGATGCCGCCCGTCGCCACGATGCCCGTGACTGCCAGTGGCGTGTCTGCTGCAAAGGTGGTGGCGACGATGGAGGTGCCGGCGAGCCACCAGGGAAGGTCCCGCTGGCCCACGAAGAAGGTGTCCACGCCCTGGCCGGCGCGGCGCGCGTACCAGGCGCCGAGCACCAGCACGAAGACCACGTACGCGCCGATGATGAGCCAGTCGAGCAGGTGCAGGGTCGCGGTCATGGCGAGAGGTTGTAGCGGGCTGGGGAGGGTCGGGGCAACCCCTGCCTGGTCCGCCGACGGGCCCGGGTGCGGACCTCAACGATAGATGGCGTCGCCGATCTGGATCTCGTCGACCCACACGATCTCGCACGCACCGTTGCCCGAGTCGTCGCGGCTGGTGGACGAGGTGGCCAGGCTTCTCCCGTCGCTATCCTGGATGGTCACCAGGTAGCCGTCGATGCGGACGCGGTCGCCCTTGCTCACCCACTTCAGTGCCCGGTCCAGGTTGGGATTGCGGTCGCCGGGGATCAGGTGATTGTTGCCGATGCTGCGGGTGATGGCCTGGACCTCGTCGGCAGGCGGCATGGTCGGGCTGCGCCAGAACAGGTAGCGGCCGTTCTGACTGAACTTGTACTTCCCCAGAAACTCATCGATGCGTGGGCCCCAGATCAGACCGAGGTCCACGTCGTAGAAGTCCGTGGCGAAGGCGATGTTGTAGGTCGCCGCACTGAGCACCTGGCCCTGGACCTGGTAGCGGTGGTGTTTCTCGATGACGAAGTCGCGGCCGTCACGGCGCACGGTGACGCGCTCGGGAACGGTCAGCTTCTCCTGCCGGGGTTCGGCCGTGACGTCGATGGCAGGACCGGCGCCGCTCGACGAGGGGCGCATGTACACCCAGCGATACAGGCCGTAGCCCGCAAGCAGCACACAGAGAAAGACCACTGCTCGACTCATCGCGGGCGCCTCAGTTGACCTTGGCCTTGGGATCGGGCACCGGGCGCAGGCTGGCGAGGGAGCCCGCGAGCTTGAAGTGGTAGCTACCGTCCTTGTCCTTGGCGCGCTTGAGCTGCGGTGTGAAGTCGAGGATGGGCTGGAACTTCTCGTTGGCCTTGAGGAAGGCCTCGGCCAGCCTGAACTCGAGGGCGCCGGCCGCGGTCGAGCGACCGAGGGGGCTGCGCAGGGTCAGGGTCAGGTCGCTGGCGACTTCCACATCCTTGCCCTTGAGGCCCGCAGGTTTGACCCGGGCCTTGCCGTCAGCGACCTCCACCTGCACGTCGAGCACGCCGAGGTCGATGGCCGGGACCGTGAGGCCGCCGGTGAGGCCGGGAATCTTGAACTCGCCGGGTCCGAGCACGTGCCCCTGGCCCTGGAGCACGATGGTGCCCTTGGCCTCCTTGGGGTCCTTGCCCAGCTTGAGGTCCACCGTGCCGCCGATCAGGCCCTCGAGGGGCACTCCCAGGGCAGCCAGGACCACCGGGACCTTTCCCACGGCCACGCCTTCGAGCTCCGCATCCAGCTCGGCCAGGTTCTGGTCGACGACGAGCGCGCTGCCACTCAGGTTGCCGTCGTAGAGATCGACATCGAAGCCGACGCGCTGGTGTCCGAGGATCAGGGGCAGCAGCTGCAAGCGGGCCCGGGCGCGGTCGAACTCCCAGGTCGGGCCAGGGTCTGGTTCGGTGGTGGCGAGGCGCACCGACAGGCGCGTCAGCTCGAGGCCGGTCAGCCTGTAGATGTCGACACGCTCGATCTGCACTTCGGCCTGGGTGCCGTAACGTCCAGGCTGGGGGCCTGCCTGCTGCACGGCCTTTTGCAGCATATCGACGACGCGAGGCTTGATGGCCGACATGGGAAAGGTCAGGTACAGCGAGATCACGAAGCACAGGCCAAAGAACCCGGCATAGCCGAGCATCCGGAGCCAGCGAGGGGAAGTCCGGTCGGTCATGACAGCTCCTCAGCTCGCCGTCGCGGGCTTGTAGGTCGCAACCTTCATGTTGACGTCGAGAAGCTCGGCATTGTCGAAGCGTGTCTTGACCTTGATCTTGAGCACCTTGACCATGCCCGCCGGACCGCCCTGCTCGACCCGCTCCAAAAAACCGTCGAGCTTGTCCAGGGACATCTGCTTCAGGTTGACGTCGACACTGATCTCATCGATGCCGCTGTCCTTGAGGGGCGTGCGGCGCTCGTTGAGGTCGTTGAGGGTCAGGCCGAACTCGCCGGCGACCTTGGGCAGCAGCGAGAAGAGCTGCACGTTGTTGCGTGCAAGCTGCTGCTTGGTGGTCTCGCGCTCGCGCTGGGCGTCGCGGTACTGGCCCTCGAGGCCCAGAATCTGCGTCAGTTGGGTCCTGCGCTCGGAGAGACGGCGCTGGGCCTTGGTCAGGTGGGCATCGACCAGCAGCGTGCTGCCCACGAAGGCAAACAGCAGCACGGCGACGACGGTGACACCGACGAGGAGCCGCTCTCGCCCCGAAAGGCGACTGAACGCGGCAACGGCCTGGTTGATGAAAGCGCTCCGACTGGCCATGGTCAGCCCTCCTTGTCCGGGACCTCGGTGTCGACGGGCGGAGCATCGGGACCGGGCAGGGCCTCGACCGCTGCCGGCTTGAGGCTGCAGTCGACGTCCAGGGTGACGCTGTAGCCCACCTTGTCACCGGTCTGCCGCGCGGGTCCCCGCTGCACGTTGTGAAAGCAATGGCCCTTTTGCATGCTGGTGACGATCTTGTCGACGGATTCGAAGCTGTCCGTGGTGCCCTTGATGCGTACGCGATCGATCCCGATCTCCAGCTCGTCGACCTTCACCGACACCCCCTCCGGAGTGGATCTGGCGACCTCGAGGTAGGGATCGATGGCGGAGATCGTGGGGACGCCGGCTCCCTCGCCCGAGGGTCGGATCTGCTCGTTCATCATGGCCAGGCAGCGCTCGGCGCTCTTGACCTCCTGTCCCAGGATGCTCTTGCAGGTCTCTTGCTGGCGCGCCACCACCTGCGACTCCTGACGCGTGATGTCGAAGTAGCGTGCGTAGCCATTGAAACCGAGCAGCAGCGAGACGACCAGCAGACCTGCCACCAGCTGCGGGGCGCGTCCTTCGAGAAATTCGAAGTCGCCACGGTAGGCAAACTCACCCTGCCTGAAGTCGAGGCGCTCGCTCTTTCCCGCAGCGAATCCGCTCAGGGCATAGGCCAGGGCCTTGGCCGCGTGGGTCATGTCGGTACCCTCGGCCCACTGGTCGACGGGAAGCACCGGTGCCAGTGCCTCGCTGACCATCGTCGCGCGCTTGACCTCAACGTTGAGTTCGGCCGCCAGGTAGCGGTCGAGGTTGTGAACGCGTGCCCCACCACCGCACAGGTAGATTCGGCGCACCCTCGCCCGGCGCAGCGCGACCACGGACTGAAAGCTCTGGCGCAGCTCGCGCACGACAGGCTGTAGCGCGCTCTTGAGAGCTTGCGAGATGCGTTCTTGCTCGGGGTAGGGAGCCTTCTCGCCGGACACCTCGAGGTAAGCCTCGCGCAGTTTGCCTTGCTCGGCCTGGTCAAGGGGCAGGTGGAAGGCCTTGGCCAGGCTGCGCGTGAGGTCGCTACCACCACGAATCAGCGTGCGAGCGGTCACCACCTGGTCGTCGGCCATGATGCAAATTGCCGTGCGTCGGTGCCCGATGTCGACGATGGCGGTGGCGGGAGTGTAGGCGTCGGGTCCCATGGCGATGGCGGTGCCCCCAGGGGTCACGGCCGGAGCGACGATCTCGTCGGCGGGAGCCAGCAGGTGCCGGTACAGGTCGTCGAGGGCCAGAGCATCGAGCTCGACATGGCGCGGGTCCACACCCACGGACTTGAGGGTGTTCAGAAAGGTTGCGACATCGGTCTTCTTGGCCAGGCCCACCAGGACGTCTGTTTTCTTGTCGACCTGGCCGCTGAGCACGCTGTTGGTCATCACCATGTCGTCGAGATCGTAGGGGACCTGGGCCTCGACCTCGTAGCGCAGCGTCGCGTCAATGCGGCGAGTGTCGCTGAAGGGGAGGCGCACCAGGCGCGTGGTGGCGACGTCACCGGGCAGCCCAGTGATGAACATATCGCCGGTCAGCGCACCGCGTGTTTTGAGCGCGCGCAGGGCATCACCGACGCGATCGAAGTAGGCGCGAGGCTCGGAATCCGCGGTCTCCTCCTCCTGCACCGGCTCTTCGTAGTAGGCGGTCACGTTGAAGGTCCGCATGCTCACGGCCAGATGCACCACCTTGATGCTGTGGGTGCCGACGTCGAGGCCGACTACGCGCTGTGCCATTGGGCCACCTCATCTCGATCACAACGTTCACGTTCCATCGCTTGCGTCCCGGATCTGGAGCAGGCTTCCTGGGCTTTCCCCTACTCCTCGCGCCAGTAGTACATCTCTTCGTTGGAGCGAAACACGCGAACCACCGTCGTGATGGAGCGCTCCACATCACCCACCTGGGCTGTCGCCTTGATGGTGAAGAACATGCTCTGCTCGGAGATCAGAGATTCGCAACGCGCGGTATCCACCGTCAGACCTTGCGATTGCAGGAAGCCCATCCAGCCCTGGCCACTGACCGCACCGTAACCGCCGAGCATGCCCAGCTGCCTGTACTCCTGCCAGCGCAGCAGCGTCTGGATCAGCCACGCCGGGTCACTGAGCACGAAGTCCTGGGGATTCTGGGCACAGGCGACGATGAGCCCGATGAGGACCGTCGGGTTGGTCGCGCTCTTGATGTTGACCTTGCCGTCGCTGTAGATGGTCAGGGCCGGGGCGAAGGTGTCGAACATCTCGTCGTCGAAGCCACGCACCAGATGCAGCTCGTCGTGCGAATCGAAATAGGCGTTCTTGGCCTTGTAGGGCGGGTCCAGCTGATCGTAGCTCGAGTCTTCGCTGCCGCCGACGTCGCGCGCAAAGCGCTCGGGGGGTGCCTTGGCATCCGTCATGTTCTGATCGCGGTCGATCCAGTCGCGCAGTGCCGCGATCACGTCCCAGCGATCCGATCGCTGGCCGTGGCTGTCTTCTTCCTCGAACAGGAAATCGTAGCGGGCGGGCAAGAACAGCGCGTACAGCAGGTCCCGCCGGGCCGCGGCCGCGGGGCCGAACTCGGTCTCCCAGCGGCGCAGCGAGAGCTTGCTGTCTTCGTCGGTGATCTCGACCTTGAACGTGCCGCCCATGTCGCAAAAGGCGGACTTGTCGTCGAAAAGCGAGAACTTCTTGGGGTCGATCTCGTCGTCGAGGGACATCTTCTCGCGGGCCATCTCGCGACGCTGGCCCAGGGATTCACGTGCCGACTCCATGTCAAAGCCCAGCGCCTCGCCGATCTGGCCCCCGGTGACACCGCACAGCAGCTCGCTGTCGAGGGGGATGAGCTTCCACACCACGAACTCGCCAAAGGGAAGCATTCCGGTCTGTTGCGCCATGTCGAGGGCGGGCTGGATCTGATCCTGGAAGAACAACAGCAGGCGAGCCAGCTCGACGCCCGAGCGCGCCAAATAGTGTGCCTTGAGGGCGTCGCGCTCGCGGGCAGAGACCATGAACTTGACGTGCTGGTTGTAAGCAAAGTCGCCGACCACGGCGGACAGCAAGGCCAGGGCCATGAGCACCATGAGCAGGGCCACACCGCGCTGGCGCCTCCGCCGAGAACGCGATCGATCCCCGGGCCGGGTTGTTCGCAGGTGCTGCGCCATGGCACGCGGGGCCTGTTGTGATCGGTTTCGCATGCTCAGTTCGCACTCAACTTGATCGGGACCCGCAGCTGGATCTCGGCCTGGGTCTCGAACACCTGCTCGCGCGTCTCGTCGAGCTGGACGCGCATGCGAATGCGGACCCGGGGAGGCAGCTTGCCGTTGGCCTCGAGGGATTCGCTGTCCCAGTCCTCGATCCACTCCTTGTCGTTCTCGTTCCAGTAGTCAAAGGTCAGGTCCTTGACGCCCGTGCACAGCACGTCGGTGTGGGCATCGGCCTCACTCATCACATCCTCGCCCGTGTTCTCGTCGATGCGTGTCTTCTCCTTGCGCAACAGGGCCGTGTGGCGGCCGTCTTCGGGATCGCTGTCGACCCAGTAGGTCAGCACGTTCTGGTCGCTCTCCTTGGCGTCGCGCACCCGCCGCACGTGGCTGAAGGAGGTGAACACCAGGCGATCGCCCTCACCGTCCCGGTCTTCCTTGAACAGGGTCTTGGAACGCCGCTCCTCGCGGTTGTAGTGGTCGCTCAGGTAAGCCATGGACAGCTCGGTGGCCATTCGATTCAAGGAGATGCGGATCTCGTCGGAACGATCGCTGAGGACCTCGATCTGCTCCTTGGCGTCGATGGCGGATGTCAGGCCCTCGTACAGCACCGCGCCAATGATGGAGAGCAGGGTGATGGCGATCATCACCTCCATCATGGTGAATCCGCGATCGCGCTGCGGCGTCCGCCTCACTTGGTCACCGCGCCTGGCACACCGGGTGTGGGTGCTGTGATGCCGGTGGGGCGGTTGAACGAACCCGGGGGAGACATGGCCTGCCTGCCCAGGGGAGGGGTCCCGGGCGGAAGGTTCATGCCCGGGGGCAAGCCGGTGCCTCCACCCAGTCCAGACATCCCCGAGTTCATGAGCCCGGTGGCCAGGCTCTCGCGACTGACGATGTGGGTGACGACGGAGATGTGACGATCGTACTCGCCGTCCTTCCACAGCACGCGAACCTCGATTTCGCGCACGGCGTTCTCCAGCACCGATCCCAGGTTCTGGACCATGGGGGCGAGGGCCGCCATGGACATGCCGCCGGATCCCTCGACCGGCTCGTTGCCACCGGCTCCCAGCGAGGTCGGCGTGGGGACCTCGACCTTGCGCACGCGGGCGATCCAGGTGAACTCCGGAAAACCCTCTTCCTCAAATTTGCCGTCGAGGATCTTCATGAAATCGCCAAAGCCTTCCTCGCGCAGGGTTTGCTGCACATCGAGGATCTTGCCGCGGGCGAGCAGGGTGGCGACGGTGTAGTTGCGGGTGTCGACGGTCTTGTCGATGGCGTTGGTCTCGATCTCGATGACCACACCCATGGCCAGGGCCACGATCGCCACCGCGATCATCACCTCGAGCAATGTGAAGCCCTGCCGCCTCATGACCTGGGGATCTCCACGGCCTCGGCGGTGATGGCGGTGCGTGCCGTGAGCGGGTTGACCGTGATGGTCAGGGTGCGCTCGCCGTACTCGTCATCGGAGAGGGCGATGATCGCGCGCTCGGTGTAACCGGTCGGGAAAAAATACAGCTCGGCCGATCCCTTGAGAAAACCTTCCTTCTGGTGCTCTATCCACACGCGGTGAAAGCGGACGTCGCCCTCGAGTTTCTGGGGTTTGCCGGTGTCGTCGTCCACGGGTGAGAAGCTGATCTGGCGCCTCAGCTGCTTCTTGAGCGAGGCTTCGAGGTCATCGTCAGCGGACAGGCCGAAACCTGACGAGGGCATACCCAGCATCCCCGAGGAGGCACCGGCCATGGCTTCGAGTCCTCCCGAGGCGGCTCCGAGCATCGCCAGCATGGCGGCGCTCCCCGAGGCGCCCGCACCGGGGCTGGCTACCGCATCCTCGCGTGCGGCCTTGCGCTCTTCGAGGGTCTGGCCTCCGCGCCCCTCGGCGTCGGCCTTCTGCTTGCTGCTGGACAGCACGTAGTGCTCCTCGGTGCGCTCGAGCCAGAAGGCCCCCTGATCCAGATCGAAGACCACACGATGGGTCTTGCCGGTGATGGCGGCACGGGCATAGGCCTCGCGAATCATGCCCGCAAGCATCGACGATGAGGTGCGCAGACCCGCGGCGCTCAGGGCATTGAAGCTCGGGATGGCGATGGCCGTGGTCAGGGCGATCAGGGCGATCACGATGCCAAGCTCGATGAGGGTGAATCCCTGGCGCACGCGGCGGGTCATGACGAACTCAGTTCTCCTCGGCAGGCCAGTTGCCGATGTCGTCACCACCGCCCTCTTGACCGTCGGGGCCGAAGCTCTTGACGTCGAACTTGCTCGCGTTGTGGGTGCCCGGGAACAGGTACTGGTATTCGTTGTTCCAGGGATCCTTGGGCATGCGCTCCATGATGGGCTTGCCGTTGCTGGGGGGACTGACCAAGGCGCCAAGACCCTCGGAGGTCGAAGGATAGCGACCGTAGAGTACGCGGTAGCTGTCCAGGCTCTTGGCGATCTCGTGCGCCTGGGTGCGCGCACTGTCGATCTGCCCGCGCTCGAGCATGTTGACAGCCGCCACACCCACGGCGGCGGCGATGATGCCGAGCAAGGTGATCACCACCATGATCTCGATCAGGGTCATGCCGCGGCTGGAGCGGCGTCGGCGATTGTCGTTCTTCTTCATCAAATTCTCCTGTCCTCGCGCACGACGGCGCGAACGAGGTCAATGCACGAACTGGTTGAGCTGCAAGATGGGCATCAGGATCGAGAACACGATAAAGGCGACCACGCCGCCCATCAGCAGGATCATCAGCGGCTCGAGCAGCGTGGTCAACATGCCCACGCGCCTCGACCTGTTGCTCGTAGCTGTCCGCGACCTTGAACAGCATGTTCTCGAGGGCGCCTGAGCGCTCACCGATGGCCACCATGTGCACGACGATGGGCGGGAACTGCTTCGAGCGACGCAGGGGGTCGGCGATGCTGGCGCCCTCGCGCACCGCCTCGCGCACATCCTCGATGGCGCCCGTGAGCACCGTATTGGTGACGACGTTCTTGACGATGTCCAGCGCCGTGAGCAGGGGCACGCCCGAGGACAGCAAGGTGCCCAGGGTGCGTGAGAAGCGCGCCACAGCCAGCATGCGCACGATGGTGCCAAAGACCGGCACCACCAGTGACACGCGATCGATCACCGCGCGCCCTCGCGTGCTGCGCGACCAGCGCCGCAGCACCACGGCCGCGATCAGCAGCACCAGCAACACCATCCACCAGTAGTCGCGGGTGATCTCCGAGGACCCAATGAGCAGGCGGGTGGGCAGCGGGAGCTGCGCGTTGGCGTTCTTGAAGATCAACGTGATGCGCGGGATGACGACGGTGAACAGGATGCCCAGGATGCCGATGCCCACGAAGACCATGATGATGGGATACATCATCGTCCCCAGGATCTTGGAGCGCAGGCGGCTCTGGCCTTCGGTGAAGTCGGCCAGCCGGAACAGCACCACGTCGAGGGCACCCGAGGACTCGCCGGCGCGGATCATGTTGACGTAGAGGCCGCTGAAGGCCTTGGGGTGCTCCTTGAGCGCGTCGGCCAGCGACGTGCCCTCGTTGACCTTCTGCTTCACCGTCGAGAACACGCGCTTGAGTGCCTTGCTCTCGACCTGATCCACCAAGGCGGTGAGTGCCTCGACCAGGGGGATACCGGCATTGAGCAGGGTCGCGAGCTGCCGTGTCGACACTGCCACGTCCTGCACCGAGATGCGCTGGGGTAGGTAGCGCGACAGGTCGACGTCGCGCGACAGCTTGCCCTTGAGGCCCTTCTCACTCTCCGCGAAGAACTCGGTGAGGAAGATGCCATCCTTGCGCAGCACCGTGCGCAGGACCTTGGGGCTGTCGGCCTCGCGCAGACCGCGGACGGCGCTGCCCTGGGTATCGAGGCCCTTGTACTCGAACACCGGCATCTCAGGCCACCATGCTGTCCAGGCGGCTGTCCTCCTGGGTCACGCGGCACACCTCGGCGATGGAGGTTTCGCCCTCCAGCACCTTGCGCGCTCCGTCGTCGCGCAGGGTCAGCATGTTCTGCTGGCGCGCTGCGCGCTTGAGGCTGCCCGAGTCGACGTTCTTGAGGATGAGCTGCCTGAGCTCGTCGGTGAGCACCATCAGCTCGTAGATACCGGTGCGGCCCAGGTAGCCGGTCTGCGAGCACTGGCTACAGCCCACGGCTTTGTAGACCTCGGGCACCGGCTGGCCAGGGGCGGGCTTGAGACCCACCTCGGACAGTTCCTCGAGGGTGGGTGTGTAGCGCACACGGCAATGGGTACACAGCACACGCACCAGGCGCTGCGCCAGGATACCGATGAGCGACGACGCCACCAGGAAGGGCTCGACCTGCATGTCGACCAGGCGGGTGATCGCGCCAGCCGAATCGTTGGTGTGTACCGTTGACAGCACCAGGTGGCCGGTGAGCGAGGCCTGGATCGCGATCTCGGCAGTCTCACGATCGCGGATCTCGCCCACCATGATGACGTCGGGATCCTGACGCAAAAAGGATCGCAACCCCGAGCCGAAGGTGAGTTCGATCTTGGGATTGATCTGTACCTGCCCCACGCCGTCGAGCTGGTACTCGACCGGATCCTCGATGGTCAAGATGTTGAGGTCGGGCTTGTTGATCCGCGACAGGCAGGCGTACAGCGTCGTGGTCTTGCCGCTTCCGGTGGGGCCAGTGACCAGGATGATGCCGTGGCTCTTGTGAATGAGCCTGTCCATGGACTCGTAGTTGTGCTGGGTGAAGCCGAGGTCGGTCAGCCGCAGCAGGACGTTCGAGCGATCGAGCAGACGCATCACCACGCGCTCGCCGTAGGTGGTGGGCACGGAGCTGACGCGGATGTCGACGTCCTTGCCTGCGATCTTGATGCGGATGCGGCCATCCTGGGGCAAGCGCTTCTCGGCGATGTTGAGCCCGGCCATGATCTTGACGCGGCTGAGGATCGAGGCCTGAAAGCGCTTGGGCGGCTTGATCACCTCGTACAGCACGCCGTCGATGCGGAAGCGAACCAGCATCTCGCGCTCGAAGGGCTCGATGTGGATATCGCTGGCGCGCTCCTTGACCGCCTGGCTCAGCAGCGAATTCACCAGGCGGATGATGGGTGCCTCGTCGTCGGTGGCATCGAGCAGATCCTGGGGTTCCTCCAGGTCCTGGGCCACCGCTTCCAGCGACTCCTCCTCGAGCTCGGCCACCGCGGCCTCGGCGTGGCCGGTGGCGCGGTCGTAGGCGCGGTTGATGGCGTGGATGATGGCGTCGCCATCCGCGATGGCGAGGTCCAGTTCCTTTCCAAGCAGCAGGCGCAGGTCGTCGAGGGTCGCGTAGTCCAGCGGATCGGCACAGGCCACCAGGACCCTGTCGTCGTCGGCACTCAGGGGCAGCACGCGGTTGCCCTTGGCGAAGTGAATGGGCACGGCCCGCACCATCTCATCGGGGACGCGGTCGGCTTGAAGATCCTGCGCCATGGGCATGGCGAGCTGCGTGCTCAGGGCCGCGAGCAGGTCCTCGTTGCGAATGGCCTTGAGGGCCACCAGCAGCTCACCGATGCGGCTGCCCTTCTCGGCCTGGCTGTCCAGCGCCTGCCCCAGCTTGTCGATGGAGAGACCGAAGCCCTCGACAAGGATCTCGCCCAGGGGACGGCCGGCCAGGTGCGCCAGGTCCGCCCGCGGCGCGACCAGAGTCGCCGCGGCTAGCGAGAGTCCGACGCCAGAAGCCGCGTCATCCAGGGCAAGCTGGGACTTGTCCTCCTGGCTGCTGATGGAGATGCCACTCATCACTCGCCCTCGCTCTCGGCGGGCGCAGGCCGGGAGGGGATCATGGCATCAGGCCTTCGCAGCGCTGGTGCATTGCGCATCCCCTCCTCGCCGATGGGTGTGGGTGCTGCCTCGCCGTCGCCGGTGCTTGCGGCGTCGCCGCCCTGTGGCGCGATGTCGATGGTGTTCTCCTTGGGTGGGGACACCAAGATCTCGTCGCCAAAGCCCGGGCCGCCGTTCTCGACCTTGCGCATCTCGCGGGAGATGCTGTGGTGCATGGCGCCGTAGGCGCCGGTCTTCTTGGCGTACTCGACCGGCGCATTGAAGGCATCCTCGCCGCCGTAGAACAGATCGAGGAACTCCTGACGCTCGCGCAGCTTGCGCTCGTAGATGCGCCGGAAGTCCTCGTCGCCCTCGATGATGTAAGGCGTCAGCACCAGCAACAGGTTGGTCTTGCGCTGGTTGTCGCCGTGAGTCTTGAAGGCCCATCCGATCAGGGGCAGGTCTCCCAGGATGGGGATCTTGGTCTCGGACTTGTCCTTGCGCGAGCTGATCAGGCCACCCAGGATGATCGTTTGCTGGTCGCGCACCACCACCGTGGTCTTGGCGTTCTTCTTCGTCGTCACCGGCTGCTTCTGGCCAAAGCCCACGTCGATGTATTCGCCCAGGTCCGAGATCTCTTGCTCGATCTCCAGCCTCACCTGGTTGTCCTCGGAGATGTGTGGGGTCACCGCGAACTTCAGGGCCACGTCCTGGCGCTGCACGCTGACCATCGGGAAGTAGCCGCCATAACCGCCCGTGGTGCCGCCGCCACCGGAGATGGAGCCGGCAAAGGGCACGTTCTGGCCAACCAGGATCTCGGCCTTCTCGTTGTCGGTGGTCAAAATATGCGGCGTGCTCAGTACGTCGACGTCGGCGTCCTTCTGCACCGCCTGCATGACCGCGCCGAAGGACGGCAGCCCACCGGGGAGCACGTTCTCGCTGCCCGGCACGATGGGACCGCGGAAGGCGAGGAAACCCAAGAACGCAGCCAGGTTGGTGGCGCTGACCGCGCTCGAGCTGCCGCCGGTGATGGAGCTGACTGCGGCCGAGGTTCCGGTCGACGAGATCAGCCCCTGGCCGCCCGGATTGGTTGCCAGACCATAGCCCTCACCCAGGCCCGGTATCTCTGCCTTGTAGCCGGTGAAGAGATTGAGCCCGAGGTCGACCTGCTTGCTCAGGCTGACCTCCATGATCACGGCCTCGACGAAGACCTGGGGCCGTCGCACGTCGAGGCGCTCGACGACCTTGATCAGGCGCTTGTAGTCGCGGCCGGTGGCGACGATGACCAGGGCGTTGGTGGCCTTGTCCGCGGTGACCTTGACCTGGCCCTCGAACAGCTCCGCTGCACTGACCTGGCCCGCCGGTTTCTTGCCCTTGGCGGCAGCGGCTCCAGCACCCTGGGCCAGGGTGCTCACGGTGCGCGAGATCTCCTCGGCCACGGCATTGTTCAGGTAGTACACGTGCACCTGCTGCGTGCCTTCCTCGACGGGAACGTCGAGGATCTCGATGATCTCCTTGATGCGATCGAAGCTGCGCTTGGAGCAGATCAGGATCAGCTTGTTGGTGCGGTCGTCGGCGATGGACTTGACCAGCACCACGCTCTCTTCCTCGGGCTCACCCTTGGTCGCGTCGGGGCTGTGCGCGCCACTGGCCGGGCGGGCCACGATGGGGGTCTTGGCTCCTTTGCCCTTGGGAGCCTCGAACAGCTGGGTCAGCTTCTGCGCGATGTCGCTGGCCGCGGCGTACTGGATGTCGACGATGTGGATCTGGTTGGTCGAGCCCTCGATGTCGAGCTTGGCCAGGATGCGCTTGATGCGCAGGATGTTGGCGCCCGAGTCGGCCAGGATCATCAGGTTGCTGGCCAGGGTCTGCAGGGTGCCATCCTTGCTCATCAGGTTCTGCACGACCTTCTGCACGCTGTCGACCTCGACGTGCTCGAACTCCAGCACCGCGGTCACCATGGCGTCGTCATTGGGAATGGCGTCGTCGTCCATCAACGTGGGAATGGGCTGCCGCACCGAATCCTTGCGCTGCTCGATCTTGTAAAACTTGCCCGAGGGCACCAGGTTGAGGCTGTTGATCTCGAGCGCGGTCAGGAAGGCCCGGTAGGCATCCTCCGTCGTCACCGGCTTCTCGCAGATGATGGTGATCTTCTGGGTCTTGAGGCGCTCGGGGATGATGAAGTTCATCCGCGTGAGCTTGGCGATCTGCTTGACCACGTCGAGCAGGTCGGCCTTGTCGAAGTTGAAGTAGCCCTTGCCCTTCTTGAATCGCGCCTCGCCGTCGATCTCGCTGGCGACAACGGTCTCGATCTTGTCCTCGCCGGCCGGGCCCGGCGCTGCGGCCTTGGCTGCGGCCTTGGCTGGGGCCCTGGCTGGGGCCTTGGCCGGGGCAGACGCATCCTTGCCCGTCTCGGCCTCGACCCGCTGCAGGCCACCGCGCTTGCCCGGAGGTGCGATGGGGCCACGGCCCTCGCCCTCGGTGGCGGCCCCCACACGCTGGCGCTTGAGGGGGTCCACCGGGCGGGGTGCCCGGTTGCGCAGCACGGGCAGCTTGGCGGGCGCGGGCAGTTCGGGCGCTTCGTCCTGGGCCAGGAGCGGAGTCGCGAGGGCGAGGATCAACAGAGCAGGGAGCGAGTGGCGCATGGATTCCTCGTCGTACCCGGTCAGGGGACGATGCCGTACTCGAGTGACTGCGGCTTGCCGCGGCGCAGCAGATCGACGGTGACGTTCTTCGAGTCCTTGAGCTTGGTGTAGATCTCCAGCGCCTTGTCCGGGCTCGAGATCTCGTAGCCGTTGATGCGCTGGATGACGTCGCCGTTCTTGATGCCGATCTTGGCGTACAGGCTGCCCGGGCGTATCGAGAACAGCTTGAAGCCGTTGGCCTTGCCGTCCTGGAAGCTGGGCACGATGCGCGCCTGGGTGGCGATGGTGTTGAGATTGGACAGGGTGGCGTCGACCTCGCTCTGGGCGATCTCGTAGGAATTCTCGCTCAGCTGCTTGATGCCCTCGCCGGTGGGCCCGCCGGCGGCGGGCTTGGCGCTGGACTTGATGGCAGCCACCGGCACGCCTTTGGCAGGCTCGGCGCCCATCGCGATGTACTCCCGGCGCCCGGTCGACTCGTTGATGAAGGTCACGCGCGTGACCTCGATGTCGGTGATGGTCGCAGTGTCGAGCAGACGGTTGCAGGGCGTGGGCAGCTTGACGCTGCGCACCACCACCGCCGCGAGCTCGTCGGCCTTGCCGTCGTCGCTGCCACCCTCGGTGGTGACGGTGTTCGTTGCGGCCAGGGCCGCGGCGGCCTCCTTGAGTTCGGTGCCGTCGCAGGCATTGACCGAGTACTGGGCCGTGGACTTGGCGCTCAGATCCTCGATGGTGGCCAGCGACCACTCGGCGACATCAAACACGAAGGTGTTGACGAGCTTGATGTTGAGTGCGGTGGGCACGGCCTCGGCCTGCAGGTCAACACGGGGGGTGTCGTCGATCTCCTCCTCGGCGGCCTCGACCAGCTCCTCGCGCTTGGCGCCGAAGATGTTGCGATCCGTGGCCGTCGCGAAGCTGCGCTCGACCTTCGGCTTGGCGTTGGGTTTCGCCTTGGCCGTGGTGGACACCTCGGGCAGGGCCGGGGTCAGGAAGTGGCCCAGGAAGATATTTCCCGCCCGCGCCAGCAAGAAGGCCGCGAGCCCGATGAAGAGCAGGTTGACGACGAAGAAGTATTTTTTTATGAGGGCTTGCACGGCGCCATCCTGGTTATCAGAGCCTCGCCTGTGCAAGCATCAAGC
Organism: Pseudomonadota bacterium; assembly: GCA_043821645.1. Taxonomy (GTDB): domain Bacteria; phylum Myxococcota; class JACRCW01; order JAFGSX01; family JAFGSX01; genus JBDRCO01. The sequence goes on from JBDRCO010000087.1 coordinate 243,573, forward strand.
CATATATTGGTCCAGTTATTTCAGATACTTAGGATCTGTTTGCCGTGATGTTTCGGGTCAACTTGGCACTCCATCCTTCATGTGGGAGGGGGGACTGCCAATTTGACACGAACGGGAAAGGACGTCCCACGGAGCGCCGTCCTGTCAGCCCGGCCGTGCTGCGGCCCGGGGGGACACATCAGGCAGGCGAGATCTGGGCTGGAGGGATGCCATGCAGGCCCCACCGATACTCGGTGGACAGCTCAGCACGACCAAGGGAGCGGCGCTCGGGGGAGATGGCGGGAGGTCCGCGATGGGGCCCTACGCCTGCTCCTCGTTCGATGCGTCCTCGCGGTCGTCGTTGTAGTCGTCGACCACGTCGTTCATCGACGGGAAGCGCGTGATCTCCGGGCGCGCGATGCGCCAGGCCTGTTGCACGATCCAGGACAGCGAACGGTCCTGGCGGTTGGCTTCGTTTTGAATCTCTTTGAGCATCTCCACCGGGAAGTAGAGGCTCTGCTTGCGCTTGTCCGAAGGCTTGGCCATGTCGTACCCTCACCCTGAGCACGTCGTACCCTCGACGACGGTGCAGGGCATGGTACGACAAGCACCCCCCTGTGTCAAAGCACCGATAATGGTGCAGGTTTCAACTTGTACTGGCGGGACCTGGAGCGGGCATGCGGGTCGAGAGATGGCAGAAGAGAGCGCTGTGCACGGCGGCACTGCTGGGCCTGGCAACGGCCCTGTCCTGTGCCGGCTGCGACGACGATGAGCTGGACCGCCTGCGGCCCATCCTCGAATTTGAACCGGCCCGGGTCGACTTCGGGCCAAGGGCCCTGGGCCAGGGGCACGTCGAGACCGTGATCGCCCACTCCAAGGGCAGCCTCGATCTGGCCATCGAGGACGTGCGCATCGAACCGGCGGACGCACCTTTTCTCGTCGTCAATTACCCGGACTTCTTGCCCATCGCCGGAAGTGGCGAGGTCACCGTGACCTTCACCCCGGGTGAGCGCGGCGATGATGGCGCCACGGCCGTGTTCACCATCAACGTTGACGTCGACAACGAGGTGCGCCTGCCCCTGACGGGCTCGGTGGGGCCGCCGCGCATCGAGGTGACGCCCGCAGCTCTCGACTTCGGCACGGTCAACCAGGACCAGGGCTCGACCCTGGCGCTGCGTGCCTCGAACGTGGGGGGCGACTGGCTCGAGATCTCGTCCATCTCCTTCGTCGACGCCACCACCGAGTTTTCCGTCCTCAATGTGGTGTCGGCCACCAGCCAGCACCTGGCTCCGGGCGACTATCAATTGCTCCACGTGCGTTACGTGCCCGATGACATGGGCGCCGACAGCAACACCCTGCGCATCACCTCCAACGCCGAGAACGGTCCCGATACCGACGTGCCAGTGACCGCGGTGGGCAACCTGTCGCCGGTGGTGCTGGCCTTCGAGAAGCTGTCCGGACTCAGCGAGGTCACCATCGACCCCGAGCTGCTGCTGACCCTGAGCTCCGAGGGCACCTACGACCCCGAGGGCCAGGCCCTGACGCGCTACTGGCAGATCATCACCAAGCCTGTGGGCTCCACCGCGACCTTACCCTCGGCCGAGCGCGACACCGTCGACACCCACATCGAGCCGGGCCTGGTGGGCGACTACGTGGTGCGGCTGCTGGCCACCGACCCCCAGGGCGCCCAGGGTACGGCCGACGTGACCATTCACGCCATTCGCGACTTGGTGCTGGTGCTGCGCTGGGAGACCGCGGCCGACGCGCTGTGCCGGGCCCGCTCCGAGTCCGAGTGCGCGGCCATGTCGCCCCAGGATCGCCAGACCTACTGCTGTGGCCAGACCGACATCGACCTGCACCTGGTGGCGCCGGGCGGTGTGGTGGGCGACTACCTGGGCACCTGTCCCTCCGAGGTGGGTTGCAACGCCACCACCTGCGGTTGCGTCGACACCAGCATCCCGGCCTGCCTGACCTGTCGCAGCAAGGGCCTGGACTGCGCCTATGCCAACCGCCGGCCCGACTGGGGCAACCTCGGCGATCCCCTCGACGATCCTTCCCTCGACGTGGACGATGTGCGGGGCCGCGGTCCCGAGGTCATCAGCCTCAACGGACCGGTCGATGGCGACTACCTGGTGTACGCCCACTTCTGCAACGACCGCATCGTCGAGCCCACCGAGGCCACCATCGACGTGTTCATCAAGGGCGCGCTGCTGTTCTCGCTGGGGCCGGTGCGCCTGGCGAGCCAGGGCAAGCTGTGGCTGGGCGCGATCCTGACCAAGAGCGGCGAGACCTGGAGCGGGTTGACCCCGGCCTCGGTCACCGACGCGGACGCGGATCTCTGTACCAAGTAAGCGTGGGCGTGCTGGCGATCTGTCGTCGAGGCTCGTGTGGTCGCGCCGTGGTCGGGCGCTGCTGCTCGCCGCTCGCTGCCCGCTGCTGCCGGAGCAGCACCAAGATCTGCTGCAGCTCCCGGGTGGCGCCCGCGGTGGGCTCCGGCGCCACCGCCTCGACCAGCCGGGTCTCGCGCTGGAGCGCCGCGTCGAAGTCCGACACCACGAGCAGCAGGGGCTGCTCGGCCCCGAGGGCGGGCGCGGCGGCGAACAGGCCAAGCACGAGAGCGAACAGCGTGATCATCTTCTTCATGGCAGCACCTCGACGCGATACGGACAGCGTGGTTACTTGTTGCCGGGGTATTCGTTGACGCCCGGGAAGGACGTGATCTGGTCCCGGGCCAGCTTCCATGCTTGCTGCATGAGCCAGGACAAGGGGCGTTCCTGGCGGTTGGACTCGCGGTTCATCTCGTCCAACATGTCGACCGGGAAATACAGACTCTGCTTGCGCTTTTCGGTGTCCTTCACGGGTTCCTCCTGCTCTCAGGGGCGCTAGATGGCGCCCTCTGTGGGTCGATGTGCGATACAGGAGTCAGTCTGAGGCCAATGCGTACCCGGGTCAAAAATTCAGCTAACTTTTGTTTAATTGATGTAAAATTAAGACGCTAAATACTCGTAAAATAACATTATTAAAAAACAGATACAAAGCCGTGGTGGCCGCGTTTTTTTCTGGATCCAGGGACGCGTACGTCTTTGCCCGCGTCCAGGTGCGGACGGGCGGCGATGCCTGGAACGTAAAATGGTCGTAAAAATTATAAATATTACAGTAATTTACAAGAAAAGTGCACGCCCTCGACGGCTACAGCCACTGCTTGACCTGCTCCTGGGGCTGCTCCCCAAGAACCTCGGCGCTCATGGCCTGGCGCTGATCGCTCAGGGCGCTGACCAGCTCGAGGATCTGGGGGTGGGTCATGATGACCTCGCGGAAGGTCGGGCGAGGGAGCTTGAGCACGGTGCACTTGCGCAGGGCCTTGACCGTCGCCATGGCCGGCTGGCCAGTGAGCAGCGACACCTCGCCGAAGATGTCGCCCTCGCCGAGTTCTGCCAGCACGATGCGCAGGCCGGACTCCTCGCGGCTGACCTCGCAGCGGCCGCTCACCAGCACGTACAGCCCGTCGCCCTTCTTGCCCTCCTCGAGGATGGCCTGGCCGCGGGTCACGGTGAGCTGCTTGAAGCGGCTGAACAGCTGCTTGCGGGTGGGCGGGTCAAAGGGCAAGAACAGCGATGAGGTCTTGAACAGCTGGCCTAACAGGTGTGCCTTGTAAAAACGCGCCAGCACGCTGCGCACGCTGGGGAACTTCTTGGCGATCTGAGTCAGGGTGCGCTTGTCGATCTCGAGCAGCTCGCCATCGCTCTCGGCGATGACGTCGGCGGTGCGGATGCCGTCGCCGAGCAGTGCCATCTCGCCAAAGAACTCGCCCTCACGCAGACGGGCCAGGGGGATGCTGCTGCCGTCGGGGCGGGGCTTCTCGACCCGCACCGTGCCCGAGGCGATGATGGCCAGGGTGTCGCCGCGCTCGCCGGCGCGCACCAGGATCTCGCCCTGCACGACGTCGCGAAGTTTCAGCTTCTGCAACAGGTCGATGAAGGCGTTCTTGGGCAGATCCTCGAACAGGGGAATGCCGGGAAGCTTGGCCGGGTCGAGTCCCAGGGCCGACGGTCCCGGCTCATCGGGGAGCACCTCGATGACGGGTTCGAGGGCCACGCTGTCGTCGAGTACCACCACGGCCTGGGAACTGGCCGGGGCCAAAAACGCCTCGTCGAACTCGATGGCTTCTTCGTCGGCCAGCACGTCGTCGATCTCGAACTCGGCGTCGGCCTCGGCACGCTTTGCTGGCGGAGCGTCCATCACCGGCGTGGGCTCTGCTGCAGCCCGGGTGGTCGCCGGGGTCGGCAAGGTCTCCTCGATGATGTCCATCTCCGACACGGCGTCCTCGACGCGGGACGAGGGCCGAGGGGCGGGCGCCTCTTCCACCAGATCGAGGTCCAGATCGATCTCGATCGAGCCCGACGCTGTGCGTCCCTTACCCGGAAGGGACACCGCCGGGCTCGCCGCGGGGGCCGGTGCCGCAGCGGTCTGGATGGAGATGCGCGCCACGGGCAGGTTGATCTTGCTAGCGCGGCGGCCGCGGATCATGGCCGCGGGGACCTTGTCGACCGAAGGTTGCAGCGACTGGGCCATGGTGGCCGGGAGCGGGGTGGGCAAGGGCGCGCCGGACTTGCGCCCGTACAGCTCGGCCAGGGTGCGCTGGGTCTCATCGTGCCTGGGGTCGATCTGCAGGATGATCGTGCACAGGGCGATGGCCTTGGCCAGGCGGCCCTCGGCAGCGTAACCACCCACCACAGCCTGGTAGGCGGCCACGGCGTCCTGATCGCGGCCGAGCTTGCGGTACAGGTCTCCCAGACGCTGTCGCGAGCCGTGATCCCCGCGATCCTCGCGCAGCACCGCAAGCAGCAGCTCGAGGGCGCGTTCATATTCGCCCTCGGCCACGGCATGGGCGGCCTGGTCCTTGAGCTTTCGCAGGTTGACGGCCACGCCTTCTCCCCGTCGCCAGATCGGATCCAGCGTCAAACCATACACCAGGCCGAGCCTGAGGGAACCGGGGATCAGCCACTGTTTGGCCGCAGGTTCGGCGCCCCCACATCCACGCGACGACGCCCGTCCCGGCCTGCTGCGTCGCTGCGGGTGGCATAGCAGTACACGCAACCCAGACTACAGGTGTCGTAGGCACCGATGTCGACGGAGGCCTGGCACAGGCAGCCGGGACGCGTGGGCCTGGAAGGAGGGTCCGGGGTGGTGTCCCCACGCAGAGCACGCAGCCAGGCCATCTCCACGCATCCCGCCGCGCGCACACCCGTGGGCTCCTCCCCGTCGAGGTCGAGCTGAGGCGGATCGCAGAGGTCCTGGGCGCAGCATGCGAGGACCTCGATACCCTCCTCGCGCCCGAGGGCGGCGAGCTGACGGACCAGCGAGCGGCGTTGTGCTCGGTCGGTCTCCTGGGTCTGTACCCCGGTCGCAGCGAGGGCGGTGAGGCGGCGCTGGGTCTTGCGGTAGTGCAGGTCCACGAAGCTGACGTGGCAGTGTCGAGTGGCGCCGCGCAGCGCTCGCGCGAGCTGGCCAAAGTTGTCCACGTGAAAGGCCGGCGGCGTCCTGGACGACACCACGATGGGATCGTAACGCCAGTGCACAGCCTCGCAGCCGTCCCGGATCGCCAGGCGCTGCATCTGCTCGACGACACGGGGGGCAGGTGGGGAGCGAGGCTCGAGAACGCGCGGGTAGTTGTTGAGGGTGATCAGCCACAGCGGCGGACCTAGCCGATCGCAGATCTCGCTGTGCCACGACCACAGCGGCGCGGGCCAGCGCGTCCACAGCACCAGGCCGGCGACGTCGTCACGTTGCAGCGAGACGCGGCGTACCTGCCGCGCGTTCATGGGGTTGGTCACGTCGACCCAGCCGGCCCGAACGCGGCGCATCAACCAGCGCGCGTGCAGGGCAGGGACGTCGCTGCGGCGGCTGCAGCTGACGATGGCAGGAGGCATGCGGGGGCGTTCGCCTCAGTTCGAGCGGGTCGCGAAGCGTCGCACCACCTCGACGGGCAAGACGCTGCCATTGCGCGCGCTCAGACCCTGCTCGATGCGGATACGGAAGTGCGCGCCGTCTGGCAAGGTACCGTCGGTCGAGGGTGTGCCGATGGTGAGCGAGAGCGTCCTGCGTGCTTCGTCGAAGCCTGCGGGCCCCTTGTCCTCATCGGCGACCAGGGCAAAGGCGGTGTCCACCTCGTCGCTGTCGTTGACCGACGCGAGCTTGATGGCGGACAGCGCCGCGGTACCGTCGAGGATCTCGGAGAACACGAGGTCGATGTGCGTCACCTCGCTTCCGGGGAGGGTGGCGCCGTTGGACGGGAAGCTGTCGACCACGACCAGGGGTGGGCTGACCTCGAGCAGTGTGCTCGGACCGCAGCCCACACAGGCGGTGAGCGCGCAGCAGGCGAGGAGAGGTGACCGCAACATGTTCAGAACCACATGCGGGCGCCGATCAGGGCCGAGCCGCCCAGGTAATTGAAACGGACCATGAGGTCGTTGGACGCGGAGATGGCGTCGAGCTGGAGCCTGGCGCAGGCCGCCGCAGGTCCGAGTGGAATCGCGACCTCGGCGAACAAGGCGGCCGCCCCGCCAAAGCCCGCGGCACTGCGATCGCGACCCTGGTAGCGCGTCGTGGCCGCGCTGAGCGCGAGCCCGAGGCCAGCGCCGAGCTCGAGCTCGAGCCAGTCCAGCGGCAGCTTCGGTGCAAAGGCCGCCACGGCAAGCAGCGGGAATACCCAGTTGGCAGCGTCGAGAACGGGTGGCTCGCTGCCGCTCGAGCGCAGGGCATAGCGGGTCATGGCCAGGTCTGCCCCGAGGCGCAGCTGCCCGTCGAGCCAGGGCGGGATGTAGCGTCCACCGAGGTGCAGGGCGAGCGAGGGTCCTCCCAGGTTGATGAAGGTCGTGCTCAGCCCCAGGCCCAGATCCGCAGTGGCGACGCGCCGGGTCGGGTGAGGGGTGACCCTGGCGTCCGCGGTGCTGGGTGGGGCGGAGAGCCCGGGGGACGATCCTGGCAGGGGATCGTATGCAGGAGGCTCCAGTGTCGCCGGCGGCTCCAGGTCGGGAGCTGGCACGGGGGCCGCGGCTGGTTCCACCTCCGGAGCAGGTGTCGGCACCGACGGCGGGGGATCGACAGCAGAGTCCGTGACCGGGATATCCTCGAGGGGAGGCAGGGCTTCCTTGCTCCCAAGGCTGTCCGGTGCCAGTGCCGAGGCCACGCGGAGCCTCATGCTCACCGCCACCGCCACGGTTCCTCCTCCCACCGACAGCTCCAGCACGTGGGCACCGGCGGGGACGGCGATCTTGGCGTCGCGCGGGGCCGAGGGGGAAAAACGGGGTTCGTCGACGAAGATCAGCTTCTCTTCGCGGGCGCGGCGGAAGGTGATCGGCGGCTGCATGACCCGGTCGAGGAAGACCCTCACGCTGGTGGGCTGTACCGGCGGATCGCCGGTGAAGATCACCCGGCGCAGGGTCAGCTCGATGAGTCCCGGCCCCTCGACCTCGGCGCTCAGAGGCTTGTCCTCCTCGATGAGGTAGAGGCTGTCGGGCTGGCCAGAGACGGTCAGTACCCGATGCGGACTGTTGGGAAGGAAGGGCTCGGCGGGCGCCTGGGCGCGCACACTGTTGACCAGGAGCATTCCAAGCACGGCAACAAAGGCTCGATGGTGGCTCACGGTGCGTACCCCTCGACCAGGATTTGCAGACGATCGGCCAGCCCCAGGCAGCAGGAGGCTGTCAGTGCAACTCGACCAGCGTGGCGATCACAGCACAGCGAGGCTGGGCACACAGGTGCCGCACCCTCGGGACAGATGAGCAGCTGCCAGGTGCCCACACAGTGGGTCTCGCTGCGCAGGTGCGCGATGGTCAGCGGTGGGACCTGTTCAATGGAGGTCCCGGTGACAATTCTGTCACCGGGTGCAGGGCAGTCCTCGCCTGCGGGCGCTGCCAGCACCCACCACTCGACCGTGCTGGTGCTGGTCGACGACGCGTACAGCCGTGCCTCGACGTTGATGGATGCAGATCCTCCCGAGCCCATGGACACCCGTGTGGCGGGCTGAGCCTCGGCGCGCACGGCCTGGCTCCAGTGTCCGACGCCGACGGTGACGAAGTCAGGGTCGCTCTCGCCGGCACCGGCCTGCACGCGCAGCGAGATGACGAAGGCTCCCGTGCGCGCGGTGGTGAGGTGGGTGAAGATCGCGAGCTGGGGTTGCTCCTCCGGGGTGACCAGGGCGAAGTCGCGATCGCGCAGCGAGCCGTCAGGCCAGTCCACCACATCCCAGATGTAGCGCAGGGCGATTCCCGGCGGTCCCGAGGACCCCGAGCCGTCAAAGGTGATGCTGCCGCCGGCGGGGATGGCATTGCTGGTGCCGGCCCGGGCATGAAGCTCGGCCTGGGGTGCCAGGCTGCGCACATGCACGGTCACCAGGTCGGGCGCCGAGCGCAGTGCACCATCGTCCACCTGGAGAAAGAACACGAACACACCCTCGACGGTGGGGGTGTAGCGAGCAACCCGCTCGTTGCCCAGGTCGCTGCGGAGTCCATCGGGGGACTGCAGGGTCCACAGAAAGCTCAGCCCGTTGCCCTCGGGATCGCTGCTCAGGCTGCCGTCCAGGATGATGGGCTGTCCCAGCACGGCATCCCGGTCGTAGCCCGCAAAGGCCACGGGTGCGCGATTGACTGACAGCGGCTCGTCGCAGCTCCCGACGAGGAGAGGAAGCAGGAGCATGGCCCCGCAGCGGGCCCCCCAGGGTCCAACCGAAAACGTTGCAGGACACCGAGCGCTCATGCTGACCTTTGCCTCCACCCGGGCATTGTCGGGATCCCCCGTCCAGCGGTCAAGAACGGCCCATCGCGTCACCGGTCGCGTCTCCTCGTCTCTTCACTCGCTGGCGAGGCCCAGTACCAGGGCACTGCCCAGCGCCAGGGCCAGGCTGGATCCCAGGGCAATCTCTGCGCCGAGGACCTCGGTCTCGATCTCGCGCTGGATGTCCTTGGCCTCGCTGCGCTCGATCTGACGCACGGTGATGCCGTCCACCACCCGCTCGGCCTCGTAGCGGCTCTTGGCCAGCATGGCCAGTCCGCCCAGGACACCACCCGCGACCGCGCTCAGGGCCGAGGCCCCGACCAGGGTCCAGCCCACGATGCTCGCCGCACCACCCCCCGACGAGGGCTCCGCGCCATCCAGCCTGACGTCGACGCGGACGTCCTCGCCACGACGCACCTGCACTGTTTGCTCCAGGCTCATCCCTCCGGGAAGCCGCAAGCCCACGCTGTGCGCGCCTTCGCCGAGAGTTCCGGCCGTCAGCACCGGGGTCTCGCCCATGACCTGGCCGTCGACGCGCACCGTGGCCCCTGGTGGCGTCGAGTTCACCGACAGCGTGCCGGGGGTCCCGAGATCGCGGCCTATCGCCGCTGCGGCTTGCTGCGCCCCGACCATGTCGAAGCGCGACACGCCCAGGGCACTGGCGCCCACACGCTGGGTGCTGGCCACGTCAATCAGACTCCAGATCACCAATGGGCATGGACGCTGGCTCAACTGCACCACCACGACGGTAGTGACGCCCAGGCTCTTGCCCACGGAGGCGGCACAGGTGGAATCCAGGTCGGTGCATCCCAGGGTGAAGATGATCTCGCTCAGGGGTTGGTCCGGCGTCGGTATGTAGCCCAGTCCGGCGTTGTTGAGCGCTGCGCCGGTGGCTCGGACCAGCTGATCCGCAAAGGCCTTGTCCGAGGGCTTCTCGATCAACACCAGCAGGGTCGAGGTGGTGGCGGGGGGTGGCGCGCTCGCGGTCTGCGCCGCCAGCCCGAGCAGCAGGGATAGGGCGCCGAGCATCAGTCCTCCCACACCAGCCTGGCGACTTGCAACGCCGAGGTCGACATCGTGTTGCTGCTGCGCGTCAGGACCCTGGACCAGGCCATGTGCAGCAGACCATCGTCACTCACCACGGCGTCGGGCCAGTGCCCGTTGTCGTCGGGACCGTCGGCGTTGCCCACGATCTGCGGGACGTGGTCGTGAACGCGCGCGTGGCGCAACTTCTTGCGCGCTGTCTGGGTGAAGAACACGTGGGGCACATCTAGGGCGTCGACCACGATGGTGCAGGCCGCGCCTGGCTCGTAGTAGCTGTCCCAGTCCGAGTCCGCTGCGACCTCGGCGCCGTGGAAGCCGTCGGCGGCCAGCCACAGGTACAGGAGCCTGTAGTCTGACGAGCCCGTCTTCATCTGCGTGCAGAAGTGCAGTGCCCCGTGGCTGTCAAAGGCCAGGTCCACAGGGCGATCGGCATTGCAGTAGCTGTTGGGGAGCCCCAGCCTCTGGCAGCCGGCGTTGGTGACCGGTGCCATGCTGACGCTGACCAGGCCGAGGTCGGGCAGGACCAGCCCCAGGAAGGGTCTGTCGCTGTTGACGAAGGTGGCGTAGGTGTCGCCGGTGGCTGCCTCGGCAAACAGTGCTGGCCAGCGCGCATTTTGGACGAAGCTCGGGAGGAGATCGAAGGAGGCACCCGGGATGGCGTCGGGCGCTGCCGGCCTGCGCATGCCCACGACCAGCCCGTCGCTAGCATCGCGGACCAGCACGGTCTGGTTCCCGTCCTGCGCGATCACCAGGCCCGCACGATCGGACTCGTTCTGGCCGCTGCCGACGATGTCGCTGGCCTGGTAACTGAACCCGTCGTAGTAGGCGAGCCGGATCTTGTCGTTGGCGTCCTTGCGGTAGGAGAACCAGGGTCGCCCGCCTGGGGCGAAGGCCAGCGCGGGGTCGGCTCCCACCTCGTCGACCGAGTCCACCGTGGCCGGGCCCTGCCACTGGTTCCCGTCGTACTCGAAGTAGCCGAGCTTGCGCGAGGCCGCGGTCGGGCTATAGCCGTAGTAGGCGACAGCGGGGCGAACACCGTCGACCAGGGCCAGCGAGGGCATGCGCACCTGCTCCAGGTCGCTGGTCAGCTCCGTGACGTCGAGGTGGGCACAGCGCCCGCTGAAGCAGAAGCTGGTGGTGGTCGCTGTACAGGTGTTGTCCGCCAGACAGGGCCCCGCATCCACGCCCGCGTCGAGGCTTGCGTCACTGCCTGCGTCGACCACAGCGCTGTCCTCGGCCGGGGCGTCCTCCGCCGCCGAGTCAGGGAACCACAGATCGGCGGTCCCGGCGTCCACGGCGCCAGCGTCCGATTCCACGTCGGGAGAGGCAAGATCCGTGGCCGCTGTGTCCGGGGTGGCGGCCTCGCTCGCACCCGCATCGGAAAGGCTGTGGTCGACGGTGCGCAGGTCCGGGATCGCCAGGTCGGACGCTGCGGCATCCTGCCCCGCGTCGACCGCTGCGTCTGTCGCGCTGGCGTCCAGTCCGGCGTCGGCGCCCCCGTCCTGGTCCACATCACCCACCGCGGCGTCCTGCAGCCCCGCATCCGGGATGCGCAGATCGCGAGGGTCCCGGCACACCCCGGCCACGCACACAAAGCCGTCGCCGGCGCAGTCGTCGTCGACCGTGCAGGTGAAGCGGTCGCCGTCTATCCCTCCCACGAAGGGATAGCAGGCCGCACCTATCGCAGCGAAGAGGGCCAGCCATCGCACTCGCATGGGCCGAGCCTAGCACAGCACCAAGGGGGGGGCCCAGACTTGCCAGGGGCCGCGGCCGGGCGCTACATAGCGGCCGCGAGGGAGCCATGAGAAGCAATGGACAGGGGCGCGACCGCGCCATCGTGGTGCGCGGTGCACGCGAGCACAACCTTCAGAACATCGACGTCGAGATCCCCCGCGATCGGCTGGTGGTGGTCACCGGTCTGTCCGGCAGCGGCAAGTCATCGCTGGTGTTCGACACCATCTACGCCGAGGGACAGCGGCGCTATGTCGAGTCGCTGTCCGCCTACGCCAGGCAGTTTCTGGCGCAGATGGAGAAGCCTGACGTCGACAGCATCGAGGGCCTGAGCCCAGCCATCAGCATCGAGCAGAAGACCACCAGCAAGAATCCCCGCTCCACCGTGGGCACGGTGACCGAGGTCTACGACTACCTGCGCTTGCTCTTTGCCCGCTGTGGCGTCCCGCATTGCTTCGAGTGCGGCAAACCCATCGAGCAACAGACCTCGTCACAGATCGTGGATCACGTCCTCGAGTGGGGCGACGGCGCTCGCATCAACGTGCTGGCCCCCATCGCCCGGGGCAAGAAGGGCGAGTACAAAAAAGAACTCGACCGGCTGCGCAAGGATGGCTTCGTGCGCGTGGCCATCGACGGTGAGCTGCGCGAGCTCGGCGACGACATCGTACTGGACAAACGCAAGAAGCACGACATCGACGTGTACGTGGATCGTCTGGTGCTCAAGCCCGGCGTGCGGCCGCGCCTGGCCGATGCCGTGGAACTGGCGCTCAAGCTCGGCGAGGGCCTGTGCAAGATCCTGCCCCAGGACGGCGAGGCCGTGCTGATGAGCGAGAGCTTCGCCTGCGCCGACTGCGGCGTGTCCTATCCGGAGATCTCACCTCGCCTGTTCAGCTTCAACAACCCCCACGGCGCGTGCCCCGAGTGCACTGGCCTTGGCCACACCCTGCACTTCGACGTCGAGCGGGTGGTGCCGGACCCCGAGCTGAGCATCGCGGACGGCGCCATCCGGCCCTGGAGTTCGCAGCTGTCCTCGATGAGCTTCCAGATGATCGAGGCCGTGGCCGAGCACTACAAGTTCCGGGTTGATGTGCCCTGGAGGAAGTTGAGCGAGCGCGCCCAGCGTCTTGTGTTGCTGGGTTCGGACGACCCGATTCGCTTCAAGGTGGGCTCGGGAAGCATGAAGCATAGCTTCACCCGGACCTTCGAGGGGGTGATCCCCAACCTCGAGCGGCGGCACCGCGAGACCCAGTCCGAGATGATGCGCGAGGAATTCGAGCGCTACATGTCGCACAAGCCGTGCGCGACCTGTGGCGGCCAGCGCCTCAAGCGCGAGGCCCTGCACGTCAAGATCCAGGATCTGCACATCAACCAGGTCGCGGCCATGCCCATCAAGCGTGCGCGCGCATGGTTCGCAGGTCTCGAGCTGAGCGAGCGCCAGCGCCTCATTGCCCAGCGCATTCTCAAGGAGATCGACGATCGCCTGGGTTTCCTGGTGGCGGTGGGCCTGGACTACCTGACCCTGGATCGCGCGGCCGGCTCCCTGTCCGGCGGTGAGGCCCAGCGCATCCGCCTGGCGACCCAGATCGGCAGTGCCCTGGTCGGCGTGCTCTACGTGCTCGACGAGCCCTCCATCGGTCTGCACCAGCGCGACAACGCGCGCCTGCTCGGCACCCTGACCCGGCTGCGCGACCTGGGGAACAGCGTCCTCGTGGTCGAGCACGATGCCGAGACCATCGAGGCTGCAGACCACGTCCTCGACCTCGGCCCCGGCGCGGGTCGTCACGGTGGCCAGGTGGTGTGTGCGGGCACGCCGGACGAGATCCGGGCCTGTCCGGACTCGCTGACGGGCCAGTACCTCTCGGGCCTGCGCCGCATCGAGGTCCCGCGCCGTCGCCGTCGCGGCCATGGCACCGAGCTGCGTGTCGAGGGAGCGCGCGGCAACAACCTGAAGAACCTCGACGTGAGCTTCCCCCTGGGCACGCTGGTCTGCGTCACCGGGGTCAGTGGCAGTGGCAAGTCGACCCTGGTCAACGACACCCTGTACCGCGCCCTTGCCCAGCACCTGTACCAGGCGCGGGACAAGCCCTCGCCGCTCGAGGGACTCAAGGGCCTGCAGCACGTCGACAAGGTCATCGACATCGACCAGAGTCCCATCGGCCGAACCCCGCGCTCCAACCCCGCCACCTACACGGGCCTGTTCCAGCCCATCCGCGATCTTTTTGCGGCCCTGCCCGATGCCAAGGTGCGGGGCTACAAGCCCGGCCGCTTCAGCTTCAACGTCAAGGGTGGTCGCTGCGAGGCGTGTGAGGGCGCGGGCCTGGTGCGCATCGAGATGCATTTTCTGCCCGACGTGTTCGTGACCTGCGACGTGTGCCACGGCACGCGCTACAATCCCGAGACCCGCGAGGTCCGTTTCAAGGGCAAGAACATCTCCGAGGTGCTGGCCCTCACCGTCGACGAGGCGCTGGAGTTTCTGGCAGCCATCCCCCCCATCCGACGCAAGCTCGAGACCCTGGTCGACGTGGGGCTGGGCTACATCCAGCTCGGCCAGTCGGCCACCACGCTGTCCGGCGGCGAGGCCCAGCGCATCAAGCTGAGCAAGGAACTGAGCAAGCGTGCCACCGGCCGCACCGTGTACATTCTCGACGAGCCCACCACCGGCCTGCACTTCGACGACGTGCGGCGCCTGCTCGAGGTCCTGCATCGCCTCGCCGACGCTGGCAACTCGGTGATCGTCATCGAGCACAACCTCGACGTCATCAAGACCGCGGACTGGATCGTGGACCTGGGTCCCGAGGGCGGTGACGACGGTGGCCAGATCGTCGCCGAGGGCACTCCCGAGCACATCGCAGCCCAGGAGCACAGCTACACCGGGCAGTGGCTGCGCAAGGTGTTGCCACGACCCGCCACTGTGCGGGACAGCGTGTCCCGGACCAGCGCGGCGGTGTGAGCATCGCCGGCCCGGGGCCGCCAGGGTCGGACCCTGCTGCCCAGTGGGTCGAGGCTGTGCTAAGCGAGGGCTGCTGAGCCACGGAGGACCGCATGACGGACTGCCTGTTTTGCAAGATCATCGAAGGCGCCATCCCCTCGAACAAGGTATTCGAGGACGACACGAGCTATGCCTTCGAGGACCTCCACCCCGGAGCGCCGACCCACGTGCTGGTGGTGCCCAAGAAGCACATCGCCCGCGTCGCGGACATGGCCGCGGACGACGAGGCACGCATCGGCCACCTGTTCAGCGTCGCGAACCAGGTGGCGGCTGCACGTGGGCTTGAGCACTACCGGCTGGTCATCAACAACGGGGAAGGCGTGGGCCAGAGCGTGTTCCACGTCCACCTGCACGTGCTTGGCGGCCGTACCATGCAGTGGCCGCCAGGGTAGTCGTTTTCACTACCCAAGGCCGGCGGTCTTCCCTAGGATTGCCGGCCACGTCACTTTCTGGAGGCTCGCCAGCAATCGCTGCTCAGGTGCAGCCAAGGGGCGTTCTGGCGAGATTCAAGGTCGATGGCGGAGGGGCGCCCCAAGCCCCCTCCGACAAAGGGAGGACACGATGCGCTTGATCCTGCAGATGAGTCTGGCTGCGTCGCTGCTGTTGTCGTCGCTGGCCCTGGCCGTGAGCAAGCCTCAGGTCGAGGTGGCGCCGGTGGTGGGTGCTCAGTTCTTCCGCGGCATCAACGGCCCGGGCCTCGGCCAGGACCAGGCGCTGCAGAATGGCATCATCCTCGGCGCTCGGGGCGGCGCCCTGTTCGCGGACCGTCTGCGGCTGGACATTGGCCTCGAGTTCACGCCCACCATGGAGGTGGGGCTCGACCGCCTGAACTACGTTGTGCAACCTCACGTCGACGGCAGCATCGATCTGGCCACCGGCTGGATCCGGCCCTATGTCGGCGTGAGTGCGGGTGTCATCGGTTTCATCGACAACGAGTGGGTGGGTGGTTCCCTGACCTCGCTGTTTGGCGAGGAGAACAAGGGACGCAACCCCGACGTCGAGTTCACCGGCGCGCTGCTGCTGGGCAGCCGCTTCTATCTTGGCGAGATGGTCGACATGCTGCAGGGCACCGTGCTGCGCCTCGACCTGCGGGACGTCCTGTATGCCCCCCGCAACGGCGCCGTGAATTACATGATGGAGTCGCCGGGCGCGCTCATCGCATTCCACAATCCCCAGGTCACCGTGTCCTTCGCCTGGACCTTCGACGCCTCCGGGGAGTCGACCGCCGATGGCGCCTACGAGTTCGAGGGGGCCGGCATGATCGAGAAGCCCAGCATGTGATCTGGCTCGGGATGCTCGTGTTCGCGGCCTCGGCAGCTCGCCTCCAGACCTCCCCCCTCCTATAAAAAATTCTGATAGCTCGCCCGCAAGGTCGTGCTTGCCCATGATGATGCACCGTGTTATCCCGGCGCCAGCCTCGGAGGTGGAGCCTCGGCAAGCAGGAGCGGGTGTGCTCGACGACGAGGGCCGGCGCATGATGAAGGACGCCGGTCGGCTCGGTGCGGTCGGTTTCGAGATCGTCATCTGTCTGCTGCTGGGCTACTTCGGTGGGCACTGGCTTGATGGCAAGCTGGGGAGCGATCCCTACCTGGCCATGTTCGGGTTGCTGGTCGGTCTGGCCGCGGCGGGCAAGGTGATCCACCGCATCATCAAGCAGACCGACCTGGACAAGTTATGACACCGGATCCAGGGAACACCGCGCCCGGACCGGCGATTCAGGAGCCCATGAGCGACGTCACGACCCAGACCCAGCGCGACGCCGTGTTCGACGGTGCGCGGCGCGATCTCCTGGTGGCTTCGGCCATCGCGGCCACCCTCATGATCGGCACCGCGCTGTTCGCGTCGCAGGACCTGCTGTGGGGTGTGGCCCTGGGCGCCTTGCTGGCCATCGCCAACCTGTCGGCACTGGCGCGCCTGACCGCGGAGATGCTCACCGCCGAGAGCGGTGGTGGCTGGTCCGCGCTCAAGGCGGCGTTCAAGGTGCTGGCGCTGATGTTCGTGGTGGTGGCCGTGTTGTGGACCCGCCCCCAGCACGCTCTTGGTCTGTGCCTCGGCCTGGCCCTGCCTGCGCTCGCCGGCATCGTGGTGGTGCTGCGGGGCCGGGAACGCCGCCTGCGTATCGTGGACAGGCTCAGACGCGGAATCCATCGTCGGGGAACAGGAGACTAAGACCATGCCTCACGGTGTCACCTGGTTTCACTTCCTGCCTGGCTTCAACCAGCTGCGCGACTATTTCCACCACACCTGGGAGCAGAGCGCCCTGGTGGGGTCCAAGGATTTCCTGATCCAGCACGTGCTGGGCGCCATCCTGGTGCTCATCGTGTTGATGATCCTGTCGCTCATGGCACGCAGCCGGCTCAAGGACCTCGAGAAGAACATCGTCCCCGACGGCAAGTTCGGCGTGTTCTCGTTCTTCGAGATGGTGATCGAGACCGTCTACAACATGATGAAGGACGTCATTGGCCCCGACGCCAAGCGCTACTTCCCGCTCATCGGGACCCTCGCGCTGTACATCTTTTTCTGCAACGCGCTGGGTCTGGTGCCGGGTTTCGACCCGCCGACCAACAATGTCAGCACCAACGCCGCCTGCGCCCTGACCGTGTTCCTGTACTACAACTACCACGGCCTGCGCGTGAATGGCCTGGGCCACATCGCCCACATGGCCAACCCGGTCGGCACCTGGTGGGGCTGGTTCCTGGCACCCATCATGTTCCCCATCGAGCTCATCGGCCACCTGGCGCGGCCCATGTCCTTGACCCTGCGTCTCATGGGCAACATGACCGGCGACCACGCGGTGGTGCTGGGCTTCGCCGCCCTGGTGCCCTTCCTGGTTCCCATCCCCTTCCAGATCCTGGGCCTGCTGGTCTGTGTGATCCAGGCCATGGTGTTCTGTCTGCTGACCATGGTGTACATCGGCCTCGCGGTCGAGGAGCAGCACCACGGTGGCGAAGAGGAGCACGCGCACGCCCACTGAGCGCGGCGCCGTGACGACGAGGTTCGAATTAACCTGCAAGGGGTCGTGCCCAGCGGGACGGTGACAGGTAGAGACGGGAGAGGCATCCAAGCACGACACTGCGCAGCTTGACGCGCCCATGGGCGCCTGGAGAGAGCGATGCTGAAGAAGACACTGGTGGTGGTGGCGAGCATGATGGTGGCGGCGTTGGCCATGGCCGAGGGCGGCGCTGGTGGCAGCGAGAACAACGCGTGGTACGCCATGGCGGCGGCCTTCGCGATCGCCCTGCCTGCTTTTGGTGGAGCCTTCGGTCAGGGCCGTGCGGCTGCGGCCGCCCTCGAGGGCATCGCCCGCAACCCGGGCGCCGCGGGCAAGCTGTTCGTCCCGATGATCCTGGGCCTCGCCCTCATCGAGTCCCTGGTGATCTACGGCCTGGTGATCGCCTTCGTGATCTCGGGCAAGATCGCGTAACGATCGATTCTTTTCTGATGACGAAGAAGCCCCGGCATGTCCGGGGCTTTTTTTTTATGGGGGGACGTCAGTCCTCGGTCTCGTCGCGACTCTCGTGATAGCGGAAGGTGCTCTCGATGTAGCGTGTGCTGATCTTGCCGCGGCCGGACAGGTCCTTGATCTGATCCAGGATGCGGTCCTGCAAGCGGAGCACGCGCGCGGGCTCCCAGGCTCCGAACTCCTTGGCCTTGGCCAGGTACTCCTCGAGCAGGCGGCCGTGGGCGCGCGGGAAGCGCTGTGACAGCTGGCGTACGATGTCGCGGTCCTCGAGCATCATGGCGTTGCTCAGCTGGTAGAGCCCCGCCTTCTGGAACAGCTCGTCGGTGTTCTGGAAGTTGACCAGGACGCGCGCCAGGAACTTCTGTGCCGCTTTGAGTTCCATGGCATCGCGCCTGGTGACCTTCTTGACCGCGACGATGAGTTCCTCGGCGTTCTCGCGCGGCAGACGTCTGAGCAGCTCGGCCAGGGCGCGCTTGCCCACGGAGACGAAGGCGCAGGCCAGCTCCTCGACCCCCAGGGCGCGGGTGAGCTGGATCAGCTCGCGCGCCTCCAGCGCCACGATCTCCTTGAAACCGAAGCTCTTGAGATCGCGCGGCACCTCCATGAGGGCGAACTTGGCGTCGAAGTGCTCGCGCACCAGGCGCACGATCTCCATGGGCACGTCTCGCAGCTCGTTGCGCGGTGGCAGCGCCTGGCGCACGCCCGGGGGCAGCCGGCTCACGATCTGGCGCGTGATCGACGACGGCATGTGCATGAGAACCATGGCGATGACGCGTGGTTTCTCACCGCGAAAACCCGCCAGCAACCACGACGGATCCACACCTTCGAGCCGGTGCTGCGAGCGCACCGACATCATGCGCCGGATCTCTCGCACCAGCAGCGACAGCCGCTGCTTCTTGGGGATCTCGAGCAGCCTGTCCACGAAGCTGTTCAGGTTCTCGGCGACCGTGTCAGGCAGGTACTCGAACAGCTCCCTGGCCTCGTGGCCCGAGAAGAACATCGACGACATCAGGAGCATGGCGTCGCGCCGCCCGAGGGTGCCGTAGATCTCTTGAAACAGGGAACTCACGGTGTTTCGGAGACTCAGCCGCCGTTGGGCGTGGGCAGCTCACCACCGCCGCGGGCCTTCTTGTACGACAGGTTCTCGGCCAGGGCCTTGCGCAGCTGCCGCTTGAGGCCGATGCGCCCGAGCAGGAACACCATGGTCAGGATGAGCAGCACCACTACCAGGCCGCCCAGCACTGCGAGCAGCGAGAAGAACTTGGTCATGTTGGTCTTGGTCGACACCAGCTCGACGCCGATGATCTTCTTGGTGGGAGGGCAGGCCACTGCCCCGGCGGTGCCGCCGCCCGAGGCCGGCTGCGGACAGTCCGCGGCCCCCCCTGCGCGCAGCAGGGTGGACCACGGTCGCTGCTTGTAGCTGAGCACCGTGACCCGGTCCGGGGTCATGTCCTCGACGCTGGCCGCCACGGCCTTCTGGATGTCCTCGACGTTGTAGGGCAGCTTGCCGTCAAAGGGCGCGTACACGATGATCACGCTGGCCATGGGCTGAGGCCGGGCGGCGTTGACGTCGCGCACTGCCTCCTTGTCCGGGATCACGATCTGCGCGTGGACGTCGAGCACCCCAGGGATGAGCTTGATCTTCTTCTCGATCTCGCCCTGGATGCCGACCAGCATCTTGGCTTTTTCCTCACTCTGGGTCGGGATCATGCCGCCCTCGGCAAAGACCTCGGACAAACGCAGGGAGCGCGGCTGCGGCAGCTCGTAGTCAACCAGGGTGCGACGCGCGTCGGCGGCGTACTTGGACGGAACGGTCACCTTCCAGGTCACCACGCGGCCTTCCTCGGCATCCTTGCGGGCCGGGATGTCCTTGGTCTCCAGCACCACCAGGATGGCGTTGGCCTCGCGCTCGTCGAGACCGTGCACGATCTCGTTCTCGCCGCAGGCACTGGCGAGCATCGCCAACCCCAGCGTGGCGACGAGAACCGGTCCAGTTGGCAGTGCGCGCTTCATGGCGACCTCACTCGTTGACGCGGACCAGATACCACTTGCTGTTGGAGCGATCGATGATCTCGAGCTTGTCGGTGTAGTCCTTGAGCGTCGAGCGCAGTCCGTCGTAGCGCTTGCTCTCGACGATGATGTACTTGCGCCCAGGCTCCTTCATGCGTGTCGTGAGCTCGGCGGCGTTCTTGATCTGGACGTCGGTGTTGAGCGCGTAGAAGGTCTCGCCGCGCCAGTTCATCAGGTAGGCGAGGTTGGGCTCGTCACCCCGGCGATCGGTCCAGTAGGAGTCGTAGAGGTAGCGCTGCGACCAGTGTGGCGCGAGCTGTGGCATGTAGACCTGGGCCATGAAGATGCCCAGGGCGACACCGGTGACCGAGAAGGTGAAGACCAGACCGCGCGCCGGGATGCCGCCGACCAGGCTGCTGATCCCTCGCCCAATATCGCGCAGCAGCTCGGCGACAAAACGCACGGGGACAAGCAGCAGGCCCACCGCGCCGCCCACGGCCGGCCGCATCCGTGGTCCCAGCCTGTCCCAGTGGCCGTGCAGGGAGACGGCGACCACCGCGAGCAGGCCGAGGCCCGTGAGGACGGCGATCCAGATCGGGAACGGGAACAGCCGGACCGGGAAGTAATAGTCCGGCTTGTAGCTGATGTAGTGGTAGGTGAACATGTCGATGAAGGCCCACGGCTCCCGCACGCCGTCGGCCGCGACCAGCATGGTCATGCCCAGCAGCGCCAGCAACAGCAGGCCCGAAGGCAGCTTGCCCGAGTCCCACACCCGGCTCAGCCACAGCCCGGCCACCATGGCCAGGGGCGGCACCACCGGCAGGATGTAGTGGTGGAACTTGGTCTGCATGGCGGTGAAGAAGATGAACAGGATCACCGCCCACACCGCGATGAAGACCCGCGCCTTCTCCTCGGGGCGGTCCGGCTCTCGCACCGGACGGTGCAGGGCATCGAACAGCGCCACCGGCATGATGGCAGCCCAGGTCAGGGTGCCGAAGCCGAGCTGCCGCATAAAGTAGTCAAAGGAACCCTTCTCGCCGTGCACGCCTGCGGCCAGGCGGTTCAGGTGGTCGTGGACCCAGAAGCGCTGGGCAAAGGTCTTGCTCTCGTCGTCACGGCCGGTGAACAGGCTCAGCACGACGTACCACGGGAAGGAGATGAGCACGAACAGCAGGCCGCCCGTGAGCAGCTGCACCCGCCGCAGCAGGCCCCAGTCCCAGCTCACCATCAGGTAGGCCAGGATGACGAGTCCCGGCAGGGCGAAGCCGCCCACGCCCTTGCCGAGAAAGGCCAGGGCCACCAGCATGTAAAACATCAACATGGCGCTGTCGCGGCCGCGCCGGATCAGCCACACCGCAATGCCCAGGATGATCAGAGCACTGACCACGAACAGGCCCACGCGCAGGGCGAAGGGCTGGCCGCCGAGCCACTTGACCGAGCGCAGGATGGCCCAGTACTGGGGCAGCGTGACGGCGACGAAGAAGCCCGCCACCCAGCGACTGACGCGCTGATTGAAGCGCGACTTCTGGTAGCTCTCGCTGAACGCCGACAGCATGAAGAAGCACAGGCCCGTGGTGAACAGGCCCACGTACACCATGTCGGTGATGGCCTGACGACCTATCATCAGGAACATGGGCGAGGTGCACAGCACCAGGGCCGAGAAGATGCCGGCACGGCGGTTGAAGATGTGGCGCATGGCCAGGTAGACCATGACGACGCAGCCCAGGGCGATGAGGGCCACCGGCAGGCGCGCACCCAGCTCGGTGAAGGCGGGCAAAGGACCCACGCGGGCACTGGCACCAGCGGCATTGAAGCCGAGCGCCATGAGCCACATCAGCAGCACGGGCTTGGAAAAGAAGTAGGCGTTCTTCCAGTACGGGTAGAGGTAGTCGTCGCGCACCACCATCTCGCGCGCGACCTCTCCGTAGTGGGTCTCCCAGCAGTCGTACAGACCCATGCGGCCCAGGGTGGGCAGCAGGATGGCCGCGGCCAGGCTGACCACGAAGGCCAGGGCCAGCTGCTCGCGCGGGATCGGCTGCAGCACCCTGGCGATGGCGCCGAGCAGGCCGGGCAGAGGTCTGGCCTCGGGCGCTGGGTCGTCCGTCATGGCTGCGTCGGGGGCCGCAGGCGGGGGAGTGGTGTCCGCAGACGCGGCGGGTTGGTCCGCCGTCGCGTCGTGCTCGAGGTCAGGCTTGGTCTCGCTCATCGTCAACTCGATGTCATGGACTGGGCACGTCCCCGATCGCATCTGCCCTCGTCGCATGACCTCGTCACTCGACGGGCTATCGGGAAAGCCGCACGTTAGAGAGGGGTGGCCCCCCTGTCAAGGCCGCCAGGCACCGAACCTTGTCAGATCTCGGGCATGTCCAGCAGGTTGATGCCCGTCCCGGCATCCGCCCGGCGATCGACCCGGCCAGGCAAGGCGGTCAGGTGGACCTCGACGGTCACCGCCACCACGGCGGAAAAAAGGTGGCCCGAGAGGCAGCCAAGGTTCTCGTCGCCGAGCACCACGTGGGCATGCACGAAGGGCGCCCCGTCGAGCATCGAGATGTTCCCGGCCAGGTGGATCAGCTCGTAATCGCCGTCCAGACGGCGCCGGTCGTAGCGCTTCTCCGCCACGTGAAAATAACCGAGCTCGACCTCCCTGAGCGCTCCGATGGCGACCAGGGCCGCGCTCTCGATGTGGTGCCGGCGCGCGAAGTCGCTCAGGGCGTCGAGCAGGGACGCGTCCTTGTCGACCCGAAGCAGGTAGCCCAGCTCGGTGCGCAGGCCTCTCATGATGTCCACCTCCTCGTCGTTTGCTCGCCCGGAGGCTGAGCACTACACTGTCCCGTATCCGCCGTCAGCTCTCGACGCTGCGGACGCTGGAGGTCGCGTGTTGCACCCTGATCCTTCATCCTCCACCCCGGTGCGCATCGTCCGCCGGGGTTCCGGGGTCCTCGCCGGTGCGCTGTTCGGCCTGGTGGTGGGCATCCTGCTCGGCGCGGCGGCCCCGGCCCTGTCCCGGGACCCGGATCGCTCGTACCGGAGCTTGCGCATCTTCAGCCAGGTCTTCAACTACATCGAGAACAACTACGTCGACAGCATCGAGCAGAAGACGCTGGTCTACGGCGCCATCGTCGGCATGATGGGGACCCTGGACCCGTACACCGTCTTCCTGCCACCGGACCAGTACCAGAAGATCAAGGAGGACACGACGGGGGAGTTCGGCGGCCTGGGCATCGAGATCGGTCTCAAGGACGGATGGCTCACCATCATCGCGCCCATCGCGGATTCGCCGGCCGCCCGCGCCGGATTGAAGAGCGGCGATCGCATTATCGCCATCGAGGGCAAGACCGCCGAGGGGGTGTCGGTGGCCGACTCGGTGGCCCTGCTGCGAGGTCCGCCCAACACCCGCATCACGCTCACCGTGCAGCGCGATGGCTGGGACGCACCTCGGGACGTGGCCCTGGTACGGCAGAAGCTTCGCCTCAATCCTGTCGAGGACCGCATGCTGCAGGCCGGGCTTGGCTATGTCCGCATCAAGAGCTTTCAGGAACGTACCGAGCACGAGCTCAAGAAGGCCCTGGACCGGCTGACGCGGCAGGCGCGCGAGGCGGGACGCGAGGGGCTCGAGGGCCTGGTGCTCGATCTCCGCGACAATCCAGGCGGACTGGTCGACGAGGCCGTGCGCGTCTCGGATCTGTTCTTGGACAGTGGCGACATCGTCACCACCGAGGGCCGCAATCGCCGCCACGTCGAACGTCAGGTCGCGCACCGTCGCGGCACCCAACCGCGCTATCCCGTGGCTGTGCTGGTCAACGAAGGTTCTGCCTCGGCGTCGGAGATCGTGGCCGGAGCGCTGCAAGATCACGCGCGCGCCGTGGTGGTAGGACAGCGCTCGTTTGGCAAGGGCTCGGTGCAGACCATCATCGAGCTCGATGACGGCAGCGGACTCAAGCTGACCGTGGCGCGCTACTTCACGCCCAGCGGCCGCTCGATCAACGAGCACGCCATCGACCCGGACCTCGTGGTCCCCCCCCTGGCGGGCGAGATCACCCTTGACAGCGGTGGCGGCGCTGACCGGGGCGAGATCGAGGACGCCCAGCTGCTGGCGGCCATCGAGGCTCTGCGGGGAGGGGTGCCGGTGGGTCCGCCTGCCACCTCGCGAGACCCGTCCCGGCGAAACCCGGGCTGAGCGGCGGCCAGGAGGTCCCCGCAGGCCACTGGCGGCGATTGGTCTCTTTCTTGGCGTGTGGTACAAGATCATTGTAGAAGGGGCGGATGGGTCCAGCTCGAGATCGCTGGCTGCGATCTCGGCGGGTGTCGCGTGCTGCGGACTGTGAATGAGCGCGCACGCCCCGGAGTACATGCATGGTGGCTCAGTCTGGCCAGGCCACGCCGCGCATTCAGCTCGTCATCGAGGATGATGAGGGCAAGCGCATGGCCATCCCGCTGACGCGGGACGAGATCACCATCGGCCGCAAGGACGGCAACATCATCCGTCTGACCGAGCGCAACGTGTCGCGCTTTCACGCGCGATTGCTCAAGCAGAACGCGATCTTCTACATCGAGGACCTCAACTCCTACACCGGCATCCGCATCAACGGTGATCGCATCGCGGGTCGAAACCAGATCCAGGAAGGCGATCTGATCGAGATCGGCGACTATCACCTGACCCTGCAACGCGAGGGGCAGCAGGCGCTCGAGGGCGAGGCCACGACGCGCGAGGCTCTCTCCGGCACCACCGAAGAGACCGTCAAGATGCAGATCGAGCCGTTGCCGGAGCAGACCATCCGCGCACCGGCACCGCCAGTAGCGTCGGAGACCGTCGCGCCGGCCGCCCCCAGTGAGGCCGCGGCGCGCGCCGAGCCAACAGCCCTCATCCGACCCGATCAGATGGAGGGCGCGCACGAGAACGCCCTCGGGGACATCCCCGAGCACGAGCGCGCGCATCTGGTGGCCGTGTCGACGGCTCTGGTCGGGCAGAGCTACCCTCTCAAGAAACGCGAGAGCGTGATCGGGCGCACCGACGAGAATGACGTGGTGCTAGACCACCGCTCGGTCTCCCGCAACCACGCCAAGATCGTCTACGACGGACAGAAGTACACGGTGGTGGACCTCAAGAGCGCGAACGGCGTTCTGGTCAATGGCGAGGAGTACAGCCAGACCGCGCTACGGCCCGGCGACATCGTTGAACTCGGGCACGTGCAGCTGCGCTTCATCGAGCCCGGTGGGCGCTTCGAGCTCAGTGCCGAGGACGTCGAGCGGATCAAGGCCGAGGCCCAGCAAGCCGAGGTCGCGGCCGAGAGCAAGGGGCCGGCCACGGTGACCACCGCGCGCTTCGACCGCGGCCCCCTGGACCAGGAACTGGCCAAGCGCACCAAGCTCATCGCCATCGCCGCCGCGGCGCTGCTGTTTCTCCTCGGCATCGTCGTGATCGCGATGGTGTTTGGCGGTGGCGACGACAAGCCCACGACCACGCCCGGCGACACCCCGCCGGTGGACGGCGTCCCGGTGGTGGTGGATCTCCCCGTCGACACGCCCCCGGACCCGGTGGAGACGTCTCTCACCGACGCGCAGGTTGCCGAGCTGCTCACCCAGGTCGATGGGCACCTGCAGGCGGGGCGCTTTGACGAGGCCGACCAGACTGTCGGCAAGGTCCTCAAGGCGCGTCCTGATGACGAGGCCGCCCAGGATCTGCTCGAGAAGGTGGTGACCGAGCGCCGCGCCAAGGAGGACTTCGCTGCCGCCGAGGCCGACGAGAATGCCGGTCGTCTCGAGGAGGCCCTGGCCAAGTTCAGCTCGGTTCCTGCGGGCACCCTGTACCGTGAACGTGCGGTCAAGCATGCCAGCGGCGTGCGCGGCAAGCTGGTCGCCGAGCACTACGAGAAGGCCAACAGGGCTTTCAGCGAGGATGACTTCGAGGGCGCCAAGGCCGAGATCGAGGCGGGCCTGGTGCTGGTCTCCAACGACCGCAAGCTGCTCGATCTGCAGCAGCGCGTCGTCGCACTCGAGGAGCGCCTGGCCGCTGCCGGCGATCCCGACGACGGCAAGACGGGCAAGACCCCCAAAAAGCCCAAGAAGCCCAAGAAACCGCCCTCCACCAAGCCCGAGACCAATCCCGAGGACGCCAAGAACTTTTACTCGGCGGGCAACAAGCAGATCCTGCAAGGGCGCTTCAAGGAAGCGGTGGACCAGTTCAAGCTCGCCCTCAAGGCGGATCCCGGCTTCGCCGATGCGCACCGCGGCCTCGGCATCGCCTATGCCCGGCTGGGCAAGGCGGACCTCGCGGTCAAGCACTACGAGACCTATGTGCAGAAACGACCCTATGCCTCCGACGCGGACAAGGTTCGCGAGATCCTCAAGAAGTTCAAGCAGAACGCACCCAAGTAGCGCCCCGCTGGTGATGTCCGGAGCCCTCCACCTGTCCTGACAGCGCAGCCAGGGGTGCGCTATAGTCAAGGAGACTGGCCGAACGTGGCGGCAAGGTCGGAGACGCGGACATGGCGCAGGCGGGCAAGGTGCTGGATCTGGCCAAATACCTCGAGGAGATCGAGGAGGTCTCGACCGTGCACGTGCGCGGCCGGGTCACCGAGGTCACCGGCCTGATCATCACCGCGGCCGTGCCCGGGGTGTTCCTGGGTGAGATGTGCTACATCGAGAGCGCCCACTCGTCGATCCGGCTCAAGACCGAGGTGGTGGGGTTCAAGGACGAGGCTGTGTACCTGATGCCCCTGGGCGAGCCCCGGGGCATAGGCCCCGACTCCATCGTGGTGCCCACGGGCAAGCCCTTCAGCATCAAGTGCGGCTACGGTCTGCTGGGCCGGGTCATTGGCGGCACCGGCGAGCCCATCGACGGCGGCACGCCCCTCGAGGACATCCCCGGCCTCGAGGACTGGGCGGTGGAGCGCTCGGCCCCGGATCCCTACACCCGCCAGCCCGTGGACCGCGTGATCTCCTTCGGGGTGCGCGCCTGGGACGGCCTGCTCACCGTGGGCCGCGGCCAGCGCGTGGGCCTGTTCGCCGGTTCCGGCGTCGGCAAGTCGACGCTCATGGGGCAGATCGCCCGCCAGTGCTCGGCCGAGATCGTCGTCGTCAACCTGGTCGGCGAGCGTGGTCGCGAGGTGCTGGAGTTCATTCACGACTCCCTGGGCGAGGAGGGCCTGGCGCGCAGCGTGGTGGTGTGCGCGACCTCCAACGAGTCCAGCCTGGTGCGTCTCAAGTCCTGCTACGTCGCCACGGCGGTCGCCGAGTGGTTCCGGGATCAGGGCAAGGACGTGCTGTTCATGATGGACTCGTCGACGCGCTTTGCCCGCGCCCAGCGTGAGATCGGCCTGGCCCTGGGCGAGCCGCCCGCGCGCCAGGGCTTTCCGCCCAGCGTGTTCGCCTTGATCCCGCGGCTGATGGAGCGCACCGGCAACAACGACAAGGGCTCGGTCACCGCGCTGTACACCATCCTGGTGCAGGGCGGCGACATGGAGGAGCCCATCGCCGACGAGGTGCGCGGTATTCTCGACGGTCACGTGATCCTCAACCGCGACCTCGGCGCGCGCAACCATTGGCCGGCCATCGACATCCTGCCCAGCCTGTCCCGCGTCATGACCGGCATCGTGTCGCCGGAGCACAAGAAGGCCGCCAGCAAGCTGCGCGAGGTGCTGGCGTCCTACGAGAAGAACCGCGACCTGATCCTGCTCGGCGCCTACCAGTACGGCTCCGATCCCAAGGTGGACTACGCCATCGACAAGATCGAGGAGGTCGAGGAGTTCTTGAAGCAGGGCACCAAGGACCAGAACGACTTCGACGACACCGTGCAGCGCATGGTCGAGCTGTTCTCGGATGCCGAGTGACGACGAGGAACAAACGACGTTTGCCCCGCGGAGCAACCGCGAAGAGGCGTTCTTGACTGCGCTGCCGGGGGGGGAATGGCGACGGGTTCACTCTGTCGGTAGAAGGGGGCGGGCCGGCCGTCCCCTGGGAAAGAAATGAAGCTCCCTGACTACCGCCTGCAGACTCTCTTCAACCTTCGCGAGAAGGCCAAGAAGGCGGCCGAGGATGCCTATGCCGAGGCCCAGAAGGAGATGGCCGCGGAGCAGGCGCGGCTCGACGAGATGAAGGCTGAGCTGGCCGCCAAGGTCGAGTTCCGCGAGGGCAAGCGCCACGAGTACGCCGAGAAGGCCAGCCGCGGCGAGATGAACGTGCACACCATGACCTCGAGCCAGCGCCACATCGAGCGGCTCAAGGAAGAAGAGGCGGCCTACGAGGTCGAGATCGACAAGCAGCGCGAGCGTCTGCACGAGGCCGAGAAGGTGGTGGAGAAGAAGCGCGAGGAGATGGTTGTCGCCAACCGCGACTTCAAGGCCCTGGAGAAGCACAAGGAAAAGTGGGCCAAGAAGACCAGGCGCGAGATCATGCTCAAGGAGGAGGATGCCGCCGAGGACATCGCCCAGGCCCAGTTCTTGGCGCGTCAGCGAGGTAATTGACGGGGTGCGTCATGGGGTGGGAGCGGCATCCGCAACAGGCGCTGCCGCGGGACCGATAACGGTCGGAGAGCGGTAAAGTATTGCACCGCGGTGGTCTGTCACCGACGAGGGGTCAGGATGGAAAAGCTCAATGTCAGCAACAAGCAAGCGACCACCAATACGAACCAGGCCGACGAGGCCGCCAAGGCGCCAGCGAAGACAGACTTCGCGCAGCTGTTGCAGCAGAAGGCCGGCGAGAACGCGCAGCAGACAGCAGGCCAGCAGGCTACCAGCCAGGCACGGGGCCAGCTGCAGCAGCATGCAGGTCGCGCGGCCATGAACCAGAGCGCGCAAGGAGCTGCCATGAGTCAGGCCAACCAGCAGGCCGCTGCCAACGCCATGCCGCGAACCATGAAACCCATGGTGCAGAACCCGCATCTGGCCAAGGTGCAGCAGGCGACCAAGCAGTTCGACCAGCAGCTGGCCCAGGCCAAGCAGAGCACCGTCGAGGGACAGAAGGTGATGGGCGACATCCGCAGCGAGGCCAAGGCCCAGGACCTGACCCGCTCGGCGGATCGCAGCACGGACACCACGCGCGCCGAGGTGCGCAGCGAGGTCAACCGTGGCGTCGGCAAGGAGATGGCCGTGGATTCCAAGGTCCGCGCCGAGGCTCAGCAGCAAGCCATGCGCAACCTGCAGGGCAACCGCACGGCGCTGCGCGATTCCGCGATCCATGGTGTCGGCAGCGTCGGCGAGTCGGGGCGCAACCAGGCAGCGGCCGAGGTCAAGGGCGCACGCAAGCCGCAGGAGATCCCGCAGGAGATCCTGGACAAGCTGGTCGAGGAAGTGCGGGTGGGTGTCAACGAGAACGGTCAGAGCGAGTTCCAGATCGATCTCAAGGACGGCGTGCTGCAGGGCATGAGCCTCAAGGTCACGGCCGAGAATGGCAAGGTCAACTGCCAGTTCATCGGTGGTGATAACAGCGCCAAGAACTTCATCGAGTCGAGCCAGGGTGCCCTGGCCCGCGCCCTCGAGGGCAAGGGGCTGAGCCTCGATCGCCTGAGCGTGGCCACAGCCTGATCCGCGCGTCCCGGGACGCTTCCCCCTAAAAAAATGCCTTCTGAAACCGCCTGGTTCCCGGCGGCCACCCATTGACACTCCGGGGGGTGACCCATAGGCTTTGCGGCTCGCTGGCCGCGGTGTGCATACGGCCCGAAGCGGACGTGTGTCGTCGAGACGCAGACCGTGCCGGGCAGGCGCGCAGAGAAAAAGGCAAGGACCCATGGCACGGGACATCCGTCCCTTCAAGTTCGGCTCCCTCGAGCGCTGGACGCGGCCACAGCTGCGCGTGCTCGAGACTTTGCAGGCCTACCTGCCGGCGTCGCCCTTCACACCTGGTTTCAAGGACAAGCTGCGCGGTGTGCTACAGCCCTACCTCAACTGCGATCTCGACGTGTGGCTGGACGCCATGATGCCCAGCACCGGCGAGGCGATCCTGAAACAGCTGCCCAAGTCCACGCTGGTGGCGGTGCTCGGCATGCCCCCCGAGCCACACAAGATCCTGGTCGAGTTCGACGTGTCCCTGGCCACGATGTGTGTGGACCGGGTGCTCGGTGGCAAGGGCGAGGATGGTGCCGGGCAGACCCCTCTGACCGAGATCGAGCAAGGGGTGTTCGCCTTTCTGGTGCTCAAGGTGCTGCATCTGCTGCGCGGCGAGTGGGGAGACGAGGCGCGCACAGCGCTCAAGCTCGAGGCCTTTCGCTCCTCGGCAGATACCCTGGTCGACGACATCAAGCGGGACATGGGCTACTTCACGCTGGGCTTCAAGCTGTTCTTTGACCTCAGCGTGGGCTTCGCGCGCATGTCCCTGCCGGTGGAACTCATCGCCTCGCAGTTCAACTTCAACATGGACCCCGATGGCCCGGTGGCGCGTCGGCGTCGCGATCTCATGCGCGGGGCCTGGCACCGCCTGGACGGCGTGCGCGCGCCCCTGGTCATCGAGGCCGGGCGCAGCGAGCTGGCACCCGACGACGTGGCCAACCTCGAGGTCGGAGACATCATCCTGATCGAGGAGACCGGCCTGACCCTCGACGGCGACAACCTGAGCGGTTCGGTGCGGGCTCGCCTGGGCGCCGGCAGCCATGGCGTGGTCGAGGGCGAGGTGCAGACCGATGACAGCGGGCGGCTGCAGCTCTCGATCGCCGACATCGTGCAGGTGGGCGAACCAGATTCCGAGGACGACGACGAGACCGCACCGGGCGAGGACGACGACGACGACGACGACGAGGATGAGGAGAATGAGGTCCTTGGTCCGTCGAGGAGATCTGCCATGAGCACGCATCGCCGAGCCGAGAGCATCGCCCGCACCGTGGCCGCCCAGGGCCTGGACCCGTTCGCGCCCGAGGGTGATGAGGCCGTGAGCCTGGGGCCCGTTGGCGACGACGACGCCCTGGACGATCTGCGCGATGGCACCGAGCACGATGACGACGATGAGGAAGAATACGAAGACGACGAGGAGGAAGAAGAAGAGGAGGAGGAGGAGGAAGAAGAAGAAGAAGAGGAGGAGGGGGCGGAGCCTGACAACCTGCAAGGCACCGAGAATCTCCTGCATGACCTCTCTGTTCACCTGGTGGTCGAGCTGGGTCGCGTCAAGATGTCGGCCACGGACGTCGTCAACCTGCGCACCGGCATGGTGCTCGAGCTCAAGCGCACGCCACATGACCCCGTGGATCTGGTGGTGCAAAACCGCCTGATCGGCAAGGGCGAGCTGGTCGAGGTCGAGGGCTCGCTCGGCGTGCGGCTGATCAGCCTGGCGAAATGATGGAGCCTGTGCGCGCCAGGACGAGGTGCGGGCGCCCTGCTATCGCAGCGTGGTGTGCCCAAGGCATTCTTGTCGCCGGGATGCTGGCGCTGTGGCCGGGAGCAGCCCGCGCGGCCATGGCCGAACCGGTGGTCGCTGTGCCGAGGGATGCCGCCGCGGGCGAGGCTGCCGTGGCAGGGTCACAGCCGGCCCAGGAGCCTCCGTTCCTCGAGGGTCCCGCCGCGGCTCCAGCAACAGGCGAGGCCCCCGACGAGCGCGACGATCCCCGCGGCAGTACCGTGACCGCGCTGGTGCGCATGGTGCTGGTGCTGGCAGGCATCATCCTGCTGGCCTACCTGATCCTGCACAAGGGTATGGGGAGCCTGAGCGCGAAGCTGGCCCAGGGCCGACTGGTGCACGTTGTGGACAGGGTCGGGCTCGAGCCCAAGAAGACCCTGTATGTGGTCGAGATCGCCGGGCGCTACTACCTGATCGGCACCAGCGACCACGGGGTGTCCTGCCTGGCGACCTTGAGTGGGGACGCGGATCGCAGTGGGTTCGAAAACCTGCTGCGCACGCACCGGGGCGCGGGTCCGGTCGCAGCAGCGACGGATTCGAAGGCAGACGCTGCGGTCGGGGGCGACGGAGGCCGTCATGGGTGAACGGAGACATTCCCGGTGGCAGCGAGGGTTGCGCTGGCAGGGTCTGCCGTGGCTGGTTGGCCTCGCCGGTGTGCTGCTGAGCAGCGAGGTGCTGGCCAAGGCCGCGGCCAAGGGTGTCGACGCCGTGGACCTGCTGGCGCGCGACTCGGTGGCCAACCGCCCGCTGATCCTGATGGTGGCGCTGTCCGCCATGGCCCTGGTGCCCTTCGTGGGCATGATGGTCACCTCCTTCGTCAAGATCGCGGTGGTGCTCTCGATCACGCGCCAGGCCATGGGCACCCAGCAGACGCCGCCGACCACCGTGATCACGGGTCTCTCGATCATCCTGACGGTGTACGTGATGATGCCGGTGGGGCAGGAGGTCTACCGCGTCACCGATGAATACCTGGCGCAGACCAATGCCACCATCCTGGATCCCAAGAACGTGGACCTGATCCTGGGGGCCACCAACAAGGCCAAGGAGCCACTCAAGAAGTTCCTGAAGAAGCACGCCCACACCCTGGACCAGCAGATGTTCTACTCGGTGGCCTGGCGCATGCGCGACCCGGTGGATCGCGTCAACCTGGCGCGCGATGACCTGACGGTGCTGGTGCCGGCCTTCGTGATCAGCGAGCTCAAAGAGGCTTTTCAGATCGGCTTCATCATCTTCGTCCCCTTCCTGGTCATCGACATGGTGGTGGCCAATATTTTGATGGCCCTGGGCATGGCCATGCTGTCACCGACGACGATCTCGCTGCCGTTCAAGCTGCTGCTGTTTGTGCTGGTGGATGGCTGGTACCTGATCACCCGCGGTCTGGTGCTGGGTTACCTGTAGCGTCACCGGGAGGTCTCCATGGTCCGGGAGTTCATCGTCCAGGCGACCAACGAGGCCGTGTTCCTAGTCATCGTGCTGTGCGGGCCCGCCCTGATCATCAGCATGGCGGTCGGTCTGGCCGTTGCCCTGTTCTCGGCGACGACGCAGATCCAGGAGCAGACCCTGAGTTTCGTGCCCAAGATGATCGCCGTGTTCGCGGTGCTGGCGGCCACCGGTTCCTGGATCGGAGCGACTCTATTTGGATTTGCCCAGCGCCTGCTCGGAGGCTTTGTCGACATCGTGCGCTGAGCGGTCCCTGAAACGAAGATGGAAGAACTCCTCAACCTGCTGCAGCAGCAAGTCGACTTCACCCGGGCCATCGTCGCCATGGCCCTGGTACTGGCGCGCTTGCTGGTCATCGTGCAGCTGACGCCCTTCCTCGGCGGCAAGAACGCCCCGCCCGAGGTCAAGATGGGCATCGCCATCGCCCTCAACGTGCTCATCTTTCCGATCGTGTACGGCAAGCTCGACGGGCCCATACCGCTGGACGCGGTGAACTTCATCTTCATGATGCTCAAGGAGGTCTTCATCGGTCTGTTCATCGGCTTCATCGGCGCCGAACTTTTTTACGCGGTGGAGATGGCGGGACAGTTCATGAACCTGCTCAACGGCACCAACATGGTCCAGATCCAGGTGCCCCAGTTGCAGGAGCGTTCGAGCGCCTTCGGCGACCTCAACTACCAGTTGCTGCTGGTGATCTTCCTGGCCTTCAACGGCCACCACATCTTTCTCGACGTCATGTTCCAGAGTTTCGTGGACCTGCCCATCAACCGCTGGCCCGAGTTCTCGGCCGGCATGTGGCCGCTCATCGACCTCGCCATGCGCATCACCGGCGACCTGTTCTTGATCGCGGTGGGTGTGGCCGCACCCATCGGTATCGCCTGCCTGATCACGGATATCTCGTTTGGTCTGCTCAATCGCGTCGCGCCCCAGATCAACGCCTACTTCATGGCCATGCCGGCCAAGGCCATGGTCGGCGCCATGATGTTCTTCGTGGCCCTGCCGATGATCCTTCAGGTCTACGAGGAGCACTCGATGAACATGCTGGGTCTTGTGCGAGGCGTTCTGATCCTGTTCCGGTGAGGGCCTGGCGGTGACACACCGCAGCGGCCGGGACGCGGGCTTGCTCGACGGGGCGGTAGAGGTTTTACTACAGACATGAGCGGCGTCACATCCACATTCAAGGTCGGCCTCGTCGTCACCATGGCGACCCTGGGCTGGCTCTTCTGGTTCTTCAACACCAGCAAGAATCAGCTCGGCGGTGCCGACACCATCGGCGTTCACGCCTACTTCAAGACCGCGGCCGGTCTGAGCGCCAAGAGCAAGGTCACCGCTGCAGGTCTCGATGTGGGGCAGATCGCGCTCATCAGCCTGGTCGATTTCGACCGCATCCCCGACGAGGTGGCACGCTGCGAGCAGGAAGATGCGCTGCGCCAGCAGGGTCTGTACACCCCGCCCAAGAAGGGCGAGCTGCGCGAGACGGCCGGCTGTCGTCGCGGCCACTGGGCGCGGGTGGACATGCGGGTGAAGCAGAGCTTTGCCCTGCACAGCGACGCCAAGGTCGAGAAGACCACCGCCGGCCTCCTGGGCAGCAACATGCTCGAGCTGGCTCCAGGCGATCCGGTCAAGCCCGTACTGGCGGACGGCTCCGAGATCATCAACGTCAACTGGATGAGCGGCATGGAGTCGCTGTTCAGCTCGGTGGGAGACCTCGAGGGCGACATCCAGAGCATCGTGCGCAACATCAATGGCATCACCGCCAGCATCAACCAGTTCATGGGCCCCGACCCGACCGGCGCCGCACCCATGCCCAGCTTTCCGACCCTGGTGGCGGAGTTGCAGGCGCAGCTCGAGCAGGTCACCGCCGACGTGGGCAAGACCGTGCGGCAAGTCAATGGCATCCTCGGCGACAATCGCCAGAACGTGAGCGAGGTGATCGCCAACCTGACCCGGGTCAGTGAGGAACTCAAGGCCATCGCGGATGGCACGGGCGAGAGAGGCGCCGCCTTCAACACGGTGGTGGCCAACGTGGCCGACGTCTCCGAGCAGCTGCGCGGGGTGGTCTCGGAGCTGCGCTCCCTCATCGGCGCTGCCGAGGCTGCCGAGGCTGAGGGTGAAAGCGGCAGCGCCAGCGAGCAGCTGGCAGGAGCCCGCAAGCAGGCCACAGGGATCCGCGAGACCGTCGAGCGCCTCAACGAGTCCCTCGATGCCCTGTCCCGGGTCACCACGCGCATCGCCGACGGCGAGGGTACGGTGGGGCGCCTGCTCACCGACGACAAGCTGGCGCGGGACATCGAAGACGCGGTGGAGGGCGCGGGCGAGATCGTGGCCGGGATCAACCGCCTGGATACCCACGTGCAGGTGCTGGCCTGGTACAACTTCAACCAGGGCACGGCCCACGACGGGCTGAGCGTGCGATTGCAGCCGAGACCCGACAAGTACTACCTGGTCGAGCTGATGAACGATCCGCGGCGGGTGCCGCTGTACACCTGGACCACCACCACCACCAGCGATCCCCTGCACAGCCCCGGCGGCGGCACCACGACCTACCTGGAAGAAGTCGCGCAGATGACCGACGACTTCCGGCTGACCGCGATGTTCGCCAAGATGTGGGGGCCGCTCACCCTGCGCGTGGGCATCATCGAAAACTCCGGCGGCGTTGGCGCCAACCTGTGGTTCTGGGAGGACCGCATTCGCCTGCGCACGGACCTGTACCAGTTCGGGTACTTCGACAAGCTGCCACGTTGGCGCAGCTACTTCGAGCTCGAGCCCATCGAACACGTGTTCGTGATCGCCGGCGTCGACGACGTGCTCAACGCCTGGGATCAGAACTTCGTGTACAACCCCAATGGCTGGGATTACTTCGCCGGGGCTGGCCTCGGCTTCACCGACGACGATCTCAAAAGCCTGCTCACCATCCTGCCCACGCCATGAGGACCATCGTCGCCACCCTGTTGCTTGCGTGGGTTCTCGGCTGTGCCCAGTCCAAGCCGCGACCTGCACCCGCGGCGCCGCGTTGCATGCGGCTGGACCGCGTGCAGGGCATCACCGTCGAGGTGCCCTGCTCGGGCAGCGACCAGGATCAGGACGGGCTCGACGATGCCGCGGACCTGTGCCCCACCGCGCCCGAGAGCGCCAATGGTCAGGACGACCTCGACGGCTGCCCGGACCCCGACGCCGATGGGGACCAGCTGCGCGACGACCTCGACGACTGCCCGCACCAGGCCGGGCCTGCGCCCACGGGTTGCCCGATCCTGGATGCCGATCAGGATGGCTTCGTCGATCACCTCGACTCCTGCCCGCTGGATCCCGAGGACTTCAACGGCATCGAGGATCAGGACGGTTGCCCCGACGGCGCCGACGTGGTGGTGGTGGCGCGCAACGACACCCTGTACCTCAAGCAGCCGGTGCACTTCCTCAAGAAGAGCGCGATGCTGCTCCCCGACTCCAAGGATCTCCTGGACCGGGTTGGCACCCAGCTCAAGCGCCACGAGGATCGCATCGCGCGCATTCGCGTGGTCGGGCACGCCGACAGCCGCGAGGTCAGCGGCAAGAAAGCCGAGGCCCTGTCCCGGACTCGCGCCCGCATCGTGGCGCGCTATCTCATCTTGCAGGGCATGGACAAGAAGGTGTTCGAGACCGAGGCCCTGGGCAGCAAGAAACCCGCCAGCAAGGGGCGTCGCCCGCGCGATCGCGAGAAAAACCAGCGGGTCGAGCTGCTGGTGACTCTCAAACCTGCCACCGTGCCCGAGCTGGCCGCCTTGCCCGCACCCGCTGCGGTCGACGCAGGCGCTGCCGACGCCGTCACGGCCACGGCCGCGACCACCACGACGACGACGACGGGCGGGACAACGACCACCGCATCCACCGGGACGGGTGGTGCGGATGCGGGTCAGGCAGGCACCGCGACCACGACGACGGCCACCACCACCACCACCGCGACCACGACGACCACCACCACGTCCAGTGCGGCCGAGCCCGGCGTCCAGCCCTATAGCGAGGAAGAGAACTGGGACGAGGAGTTCCTCGACCAGGATTGGGACGAGAAGTTTCTTCAGAAGGATTGAGTTTCGAGGAGGTTCGCTGCCTGTCCCCGGGCGCGTTCCTCGACAGACCCGGCTGTCCGAAGAACCCAGGCGGCGGCGTGCTTACTTTTTCTTTGCGGGCTTGCCCTTCTTGGCGCGCAGCTCGGCCGCAGCCTCCTGGATCTCGGTCAAGTCGCGCTGCATCTCGCTCCAGCCGTACCACAGGGCATAGTCCGGGTTGGCGTGGAAGGTGCCCTGGAAGGCGCGCATGCGGTGCTCGAGGAACATCACGAACAGCGTCTGCTCGATGACTGTGGGCGCGTCGTGGAAGGCCAGCAGGTCCGGGTAGGCGCTGGCATAGCCCTTGGGCTTGGGCAGCACACCGTCCCGGTACAGGCCCGCGACCTCACGGATGGCCTCGGCCATCAAGTGGTCGACGTGGCGGATCATGTCGTCGCCCTTTTGCAGCTCACCCTTGGCGAAGTCCGGAGCGTGGCACTGGGCGCAGGTGTTGAGCATCTTGTCGCGGCCGGCCTGCCAGCTCGCCTGGTCCAGGCGCGCCAGGTCGGCGGCCTTGACCACCTCGAGGCGGCCGGTGGGCTTGCCCGTGGGGTCGAGCACACCCAGCCCCATGAGGATGGTGGCGCGATCCGCCGCCCATTGCTTGTCCTCGGGCATGGGCAGGCGCACGGCCAAGAAGCCCCAGGGCGCCCGCACCTCGTGATCGCCGCCCTGCATGTGGCAGGTCTGACAGGTGGGCGCCGCGGTCTCCTTGGGCAGGATGCCGTTCTGCTTGAGCAGGGCGCGCACGCCGTGCTTGCTCCCCGAGTACATCTCCCACTGCGGGTGATCGAAGCCCATGTGGCAGGTCTGGCAGGCCTGGGGCTGCTGCGCCTCGAGCACCGAGAAGGTGTGGCGGGTGTGGCAGGCATCGCAGGAAGCGGTGCCGAAGCCCGGGCCCGTCTTCTTGAGTTCGGCGATCTCGGCCTCGCTCTTGAGGCCGATCTTGTGGCAACCGCCACAGCCCTTCATGCCGTCGCTGAGGGCAGCAGGCAGGCCATGGGTGGTGGGCATGGCCTTCATGGCCGCCCAGGCGACGGCGTGCTTGCCCTTCTTGTACTGGGCCACGCGCTCCTCGTGACACTGGGCACAGGTCTCGGGAGTGGGGATCTGTGCCTTGCGGGCGTCGTCGGCACTCTTGTGCGCGTCACCGTGGCAACCATCGCAACTCACGCCATTCTTGCTGTGTTTGCTCAGCTTCCAGTCCCCCACGATGCCTGGCGACTGCTTCTGGTGGCACTGCACGCAGACATCGGCGCTTGCCTTGACTTTCTTCTTGGTGGCGGCGTGTGCCAGTGGAGACCACAGCAGGGCCGTGGCGACGAGGATGACGACTGTTTTTGGCATGTAAATCTCCTCCGGTGTGGGTGTGGATCCGGCGGCGAAAGAGTCCCGTGCTCTCTGCTCATCCTCAACGGTGAGGCCTGAGCGGAGTTCACCAGTTCTGTGTAGAACTGCCTTGATTCAGATCAAGTGTGCGGGAGTCCCTAGCGCGCGCGTCGCGATCTCCGGCGTCGGCGGTGGGTGTCGAGTTCCTCGGGTTTGCGGCCTCCGAGCAGGCGCGGCGCCAGGCGACCCAGGAAATCGTCTGCTGCCTCGAGGCCGCTGCTGGAGCGGAGCTGGAGCTGGACCACCACACCGGCCACGTCCAGGGCCAGGCCCACGGCCATCAGCACGCCGAACAGGCCCGCATGCTCCCGCACCGGCATCGCCAGGGCCACAGCCAGGATCACGCACAGCGCACCACCGCCGAGCAAGGTCCAGGATACGACCCGCAACCTCCGTCGCGCGCGCGCCTGCTGGGCGGCCAGCTCGGCCTCGTAGCGATCGGGATCACCTGCCGCGGAGATCATCATGGGGGCACGCTACCCGCTGCCGGGGCCCGGCCGCAAGCGAGCCTGTCTGCCCGGCCGCATCTTCGCGTTTGACAGGCCCTGTGGGATCCGCTAATTGCACCCTCTTTGTCGGCCCTTGAGAGCCGTACGAGACGTGTGCAGACCGGACTGAGATCCGGGTGCGATGAGGAACAGATCGATGGCAGCCAAGATCCGTCTGGCGCGCGCTGGCGCAAAAAAGAAGCCCTTTTACCGCATCATCGTCACCGACAGCCGCAGCAAGCGGGACGGCGATTTCCTGGAGCAGGTCGGGACCTACGACCCGCGCCCGGTGCCGCCGGCCATCAATCTGAAGGTGGATCGGATCAAGCACTGGCTGTCGCACGGCGTGCAGGCTACCGACACCGTCAAGCGCCTGTTCAAGCAGCACGGTCTGGCCGATCCGCCGGCCCAGGCCTGAAGCGCGTTGCACGGGGGCCCTGCGGGTGAAGCTCGCCGGGCGATGCCGGGGAGGATCCCGTCGCCAGGTCGCGCAGGTCGTGGCCGAGGTCGGGACAGGGGTACGCGGGGCGCCCGATTCTTCCCGAAAAGCTCCGGGTCTCGCGACAGCGGGTGCATGCTGCTGCGAAAGCCGAGGTCGTCATGAAGGAGCTCATCGAGTACATCGCCCGCGCGCTCGTCGACAGC
Source organism: Pseudomonadota bacterium (assembly GCA_043821645.1). GTDB lineage: Bacteria > Myxococcota > JACRCW01 > JAFGSX01 > JAFGSX01 > JBDRCO01. The sequence goes on from JBDRCO010000087.1 coordinate 282,927, forward strand.
CCCGACGCCGTGGAGGTGAGTGAGCTTGGCGAGGAGCAGGCCAGCATGATCACCCTCAAGGTCGCTCGCGAGGACCTGGGCAAGGTCATCGGCAAGAAGGGCCGCACCGCCAAGGCCATGCGCACCATCCTCAGCGCGGCCTCGACCAAGCTGCGCAAGCGATCCAGCCTGGAGATCATGGAGCCCTAGCAGTGCCGTCCTGTTCCCGGCGCCCGGCGCGTCCGTGACCCCCCCCAGCCCGAGCATTCCGGTGGCGCGTATCGTGCGGGCCCATGGCATTCGCGGCGAGATGCGCGTGCTTCTGTACAACCCGGACTCGACCCTGCTGCGCCGAGGCCTGCAGCTCGAGGTCTACGCCCGGGATGGCGCCGTGCATGCGCACGTGATCCAGCGCCTGCGCCCCCAGCAGCAAGACCTGCTGCTGACCCTCGACGGCATCGACAGCCGCGACGCGGCCGAGGCCCTGCACGGTGCCGAGCTGCGTGTGGCGCGTGCCGCCCTGCCGCCCACCGACGACGACGAGTACTACGCCATCGACCTCGTGGGTTGCCGTGTGGTCGATGCCCAGGGCACCGAGCTGGGTCAGGTGAGCCAGGTCAGTGACAACGGAGCGCAGGACCTGCTGCACGTCGAGGCCAGCGGGGGCGAGTGGCTGCTGCCGCTGGTGGACGCCTACGTCGACACCGTGGATCTGGACGCGCGCACCGTACGCGTGAGGCAGGTGGCGGAGCTGATCGCCCTGGGCCAGGCTCCGTCGACCAAGGACTAGGCGCCATGCGCATCGACCTGCTGTCGCTGTTCCCGGACATGTTCGACGCCGTGCTCGATGCGAGCATCCTCGGCCGCGCCCGGCGCGCGGGTCTGGTCGACCTGCGCTGCACCGACATCCGTCTGTTCACCGACGACAGGCACCATACCGTCGACGACACGCCCTATGGCGGCGGCGCTGGCATGGTGCTCAAGATCGAGCCTGCGCTCACCGCCATCGAAGCCGTGGTCGGCGACGAGGGAGGGCCTCCCGACGGGCGCGTCATCGCGCTCATGAGTGCCAGCGGCCATCGCTTCGAGCAGGCCGCGGCGCGCGAGCTCAGTCTGACACGGCATCTGGTGCTGCTGTGCGGGCGCTACGAGGGCGTGGATGCGCGACTTGCGGCCTACGTCGATCGCGAGCTGAGTATTGGCGACTACGTGCTCACCGGCGGCGAGCTGGCGGCCATGGTCGTGGTCGACGCCGTGGTGCGGCTGTTGCCCGGAGCCCTGGGCAACGACCAGAGCGCGGTCCACGAGTCCCACACCGGATACAGGCTCGAGCACCCGCACTACACCCGACCGCCCGTGCATCTGGGCGAGGCCGTGCCCGAGGTGCTGCTGTCCGGCGATCACCGGCGCATCGCCCAGTGGCGACAGGCGCAGTCGCTGCACCGCACCCGCGAAGCTCGCCCGGACCTGCTGCGGGATCATCCCCTGACCAGTGACGAGATCGCCCTGCTGTGCGGGCGCGAGCCACGCAGGGGTCGCCGGTGACGGTTCCTCGCCTGGCCATCGCCCTGTGCCACTACCCCGTGCTGGACCCCCGGAATCAGGTGTCCTGCTCGGCGATCACCAACCTCGACGTGCATGACATGGCGCGTTCTGCCACCACCTATGGCGTCGATGCGGCCTACGTGGTCACGCCGGTGGCCAAGCAGCGCGAGCTGGTCGAGGCCATCCTGCAGCACTGGCTGGGCGGCACCGGTGGCGATCGCTGTCCGGATCGCAGCACCGCCTTCAAGATCCTGCACCCCGCGGGCTCCATCGAGGAGGTGCTGGCGCTGGAGGCCGTAGCAGCCGACGGGCAGACCCCGACCGTGGTGGTCACCAGTGCGCGCCACGACCCGGCCATCGTCGAGGTGGCCACGCTGCGCGAGCGCCTGCAGCGGGAGTCCGCACTGATCCTGTTCGGCACCGCGCGCGGCCTGGCGCCCTCGGTGCTGGAGCGCGCCGATCTGCGCCTGGCTCCGCTCGAGGGCACGGGCAGCTACAACCACCTTTCGGTGCGAGCGGCCATCGCCATCTACCTGGACAGGCTGCGCGGGCGCTGAACCTGCGCGGCAGCTTTCTGGAGAGCCTGCCTCACCCATGTTAGCGTGATGACGCGACCCTTCGTGCGTCGACGGAGCCTGCGCTCCGGACGCCGGGAGCAGTGGTGACGGCACAGCGATCACGAGCCCTGGAACTGGCGGCGGTGGGCCTGGGGCAGGCCGGTGGCAACCTGGCGTCGGAGTTCTGGCGCCTGGGCTACCGCGCTGTGGCCCTCAACACCGCGCGGGTGGACCTGCGCTCCCTGGACCAGGCCGAGAGCACGATCCCGTCGACCCAGCGCCTGTACATCGGCCTCGACGATCTGGACGGTGCGGGTAAGGATCCGGCATACGGTCGAGCCTGCGTCGAGGAGCATGCCGACGCCATCCGCGAGCTGGTCAAGCGCGAGCTGGATAACTGCGACGCGGTCTTCCTGTGCGCCGGCCTGGGCGGAGGCACAGGGTCCTGCCTCGCCGAGCTGTGCCAGGTGCTGGCGCCCCTGGAGTTCCCCCTGGCGGCCCTGTGTACCCTGCCCAGCCAGGCCGAGAGTGGCATCGTCAAGGTCAACGCGGTGCGCGCGGCGAGCAGCCTGGTCGAGCTGCCCCTGCTGGCGCGGATCGTCGTCGACAACCAGCGCATCGTCGAGGCCCATGGTGAACTCGACCTGATGAACTACTATCCGCAGATCAACCGCGACATCGTGGCGCCGCTGCACGAGCTCAACCAGCTCAACAGCATCGAGGATCTGCACAGCCTGCGTTCCTTTGACGGCGAGGACCTGCGCAAGGTGCTGCTGTCCGGCGGCGTGGTGGTCGTGGGCAGCGAGATACTGGACATGAGCGGCCCGCCCATCACCGCCCAGGAGATGGAGCGCAGCGTGCGTCGGCTCCTCGACGGTGGCACCCTGCTGGCCGTGGGCCTGCCCCTGGACAAGGTGGCTTACCTGGGTGTGGTGCTGCTGGCGCCCGAGCGCTTTCTCAAGCAGACCCCGGCCCGGGACCTCGAGGAACTCAGCGAGCAGCTCAAGCAGCAGACCGGCGGCGGCGCCGTGTACCCCGGCCTGTACGTGTCCGAGGCCGAGAAACCCGTGTTGCACCTCGTGGCGGGCAGCCTGACCCTACCCGAGCGCGTGCGCAGCCTGCTCGTGACGGCCAAGGCCGAGGGCCATCTGCTGGCCGACAAGATTCGCGAAGAGATCCCCCCTCTAGATGTGGGAGATCTATCAAAAATACAATTATATCGAGTACCTCCACCGAAGCGTCGAGGTTCAGTGCCGCCTGCCAGCGGGCCCGTGCGCTCGACTCCAGCACGTCCGGCTCGAGGTGCTGCGGCCAAGCCCAGGCTCGAGGATCTTTCTCCCGTGCTGTCGGCACGGGTGGAGTTGCCGGTCGCGGATCTGGAAGAGATCCTGGACGCGCCACCCCACACGATGGAGTCAGCCGAGCCCGCTCCGGCGCCCCCCAAGCGCGAGGTCACCCACGTCGGGGCCGAGCCCAAGCGGCCCAGCAGCGACGAGCCGCCCGACGACCTGCAGGCCTACTACGGTGAACTCATTGACCGTTTTCGGGGGGCCCCGGGCCGCAAGGAGCGCGAGGAGGTGGCGCGGCGATTGATCCGCGACGCCCGCTCCGTGGATGTCGACGTGCGCGCTCACGCAGTGTGGGCCATGGTCAGCCTGGGTGGCCGTGGCTTCAAAGCAGCGCTGCAGCAGGCGGTCCAGGACGAGGACGAGGAGGTCCGCAACCTGGCCCAGGACGGTCTGCGCCGACTGGGGAACGCGAGCTGATCTTCTCAGGGCGGTCGGCCCGCCCCTGTGCTGGCCGGCACGGGTCCGGCCAGCATTCACCGTGGCAGCAACGGCGTTGCCCCCGGGTGGCAAAAAGGTCCGGTCGGCATTCACCCTGGCAGCCGAGACCTCCACTCTCCTTGACAAAGCCGGATGCTTTTGCTGTGTTGCGCCCTTCCGCGATCCCGGGAGATGCAGATGAACGTCGTCGACAAGATCACCCAGAGCCATTCCCGCACTGATCACCCGGCTTTCCGCACCGGTGATACCCTGCGCGTCCACTTCAAGATTCGCGAAGGCGACAAGGAGCGCGTGCAGGTCTTCGAGGGCGTCTGCATCGGCCGTCGTGGCCGTTCCGGCGTCGAGAGTATCACGGTCCGCAAGACCTCCTTTGGTGTGGGCGTCGAGCGCATCTTCCCCCTGGCCAGCCCCCGCATCGACAAGATCGAGGTCGCGGCTCGCGGTATCGTGTGCCGCGCCAAGCTGTACTACCTGCGCGGCCGTACCGGCAAGGCGGCCCGCATCCGCGAGCGCATCCAGGCCCGGCCCGTCAAGGGCGCCTGAGCCCTCATCCTCCCTCGCCCTGTCCCATCCGGCCTCTCCAGAAGAAGCGCTGTGCGCAGATCTCGAGCTGTGCCTGCCGATGATCGTTGACACATGCGCGCCTCGGCACTAAGACCCTGGACCGTCGCTGACGTCGACGAGCGCGTGCGCGCGCCTCGTCGGAGCCCAGATGGCGCTGCGTCCGACAATCGGCCCGGCTGCACCTCCCTCGCATTCGCGTCACTGTGTCCCGTGGCTGTTCGCGTCGTTCAGGGCGCCCGGCCCTGGGGGGACCACCTCAACCTGGGGCACCGGCGGTAACCACGCCGGCCCCCGCGCGGCGCGCTGACACGGTCGGTCGTCGCTCCAAGGATGCCCATGTACAACCTCGACAAGTTCATGACCGAGCTGGAGCAGCGCAACCCGTCGCAGCCCGAGTTCATCCAGGCCGCGCGCGAGGTCGTCGAGTCCATCATCGACGTGGTCAACCAGAACCCGGCCTACGTCGGCGGGCGCATCCTCGACCGCATCACCGAGCCTGACCGCGCCATCCTGTTCAAGGTGGAGTGGGAAGACGACAAGGGCGAGCTCCACGTCAACAAGGCCTACCGCGTGCAGTTCAACAACGCCCTGGGGCCCTACAAGGGCGGTTTGCGCTTTCATCCCTCGGTGACCCTGGGCGGGCTCAAGTTCCTGGGCTTCGAGCAGATCTTCAAGAACAGCCTGACCACCCTGCCCATGGGCGGCGGCAAGGGCGGCAGTGACTTCAACCCCAAGGGCAAGAGCGACGCCGAGATCATGCGCTTTTGCAACAGCTTCATGCGCGAGCTGCACCGCTACATAGGCCCCGAGATCGACGTGCCCGCCGGCGACATCGGCGTGGGTGGTCGCGAGATCGGGTTCCTGTACGGCGCCTGGAAGCGCAACACCAGCACCCACTGCGGCGTGCTCACCGGCAAGGGCATAGGCTGGGGCGGATCCCTGATCCGGCCCGAGGCCACGGGCTTTGGCGCAGTGTACTACGCCGAGGAGATGCTCAAGCAGGCCAAGGACAAGCTGGCCGGCAAGAAGATCGCCATCTCGGGCTTCGGCAACGTGAGCTGGGGTGTGGCCATCAAGGCCAGCCAGCTCGGTGCCAGGGTGGTCACCCTGAGCGGTCCCGACGGCTACGTGCTCGACGAAAATGGCGTGGGCACCGAGGAGAAGTGGAACTACATGCTGGAGCTGCGCGCCAGCAACAACGACGAGGTTGCGCCCTACGCCAAGAAGTTCGGCGCCACCTTCGTGCCCAGCAAGAAGCCCTGGGAGGTGCCGGTGGACATGGCCTTCCCCTGCGCCATCCAGAACGAGCTCGACGACAAGGACGCCGAGCTGCTGATCAAGAATGGCTGCAAGTACGCCATCGAGACCAGCAACATGGGCTGCACCGCCAAGGCGGTTACCGCCTTCCACAAGGCCCGCATCCTGTTCGCGCCAGGCAAGGCCGCCAACGCCGGAGGCGTCGCGGTGAGCGGCCTCGAGATGAGCCAGAACGGCATGAAGCTGGCCTGGACCGCCGACGAGGTGGACCAGAAGCTCAAGCACATCATGACCAGCATCCACGCCGCGGGCGTCCAGTACGGCCTGCAGAAGGACGGCTACATCGACTACGTCAAGGGCTCCAACATCGCCGGCTTCATCAAGGTCGCCGACGCGATGCTGGACATGGGCTACTGATGCCGAGGGGCGTTCGGCACGCCCCTCCCCCGCTGGAGTGAATCCAGCGGGGCCCCCACCCTGGCAGCGCTATCAAGGACACCTCGCTCCCTGAGGTCGCTCAGTGCTGTCGTCATCGGGTGACGGGAGCACGGGATTCATTCATGCTAGCAAGATGCCGCGGTTTGCGGCACTCATCCTAGACACGGTTGGCGCTGACACCATGGTCTCCTACAACCTCGCCTACGTCACGGACCGCTACTACTTTGACGACGAGCCCTTTGACTCGTTGATGCAGAACCGCATCATCGAGGTGCTGCTGATCTGCAGCCAGTATGACCGCTTCATGCTCGAGGAGGATGGCCGCATCGAGGAGCAGCTGTTTCAGGAATACGTCTCGCTGGGCTTGCGCTACCCGCCGCGCTTCACCGACGCCGGCACTCCCGAGGCCGCCTTCGAGCAGCTCGAGAAGCGCAAGTTTGACCTCGTCATCACCATGCTCAACGCCGGCGAGACCCAGGCCCTGGACCTGGGGCGTGAGATCAAGGACCGCTATCCCGACACCCCCATCGTGGTGCTGACCCGCTTCTCGCGCGATGTCTCGTTGCAGCTCGAGGAGCAGGACCTGAGCTTCGTGGACTACGTGTTCAGCTGGCTCGGCAACGCCAGCATCCTGCTCGCCATCGTCAAGCTGCTCGAGGACAGGCTCAACGTCGAGCACGATGTGGACCTGGTGGGTGTGCAGACCATCATCCTGGTCGAGAACTCGGTTCGCTACTACTCGAGCTACCTGCCCACCATCTACCGCAGCCTGTTCTTGCAGGCGCGCGAGATCATGGCCGAGGGCCTCAACGAGCATCAGCAAACCCTGCGCATGCGCGGGCGCCCCAAGATCCTGCTCGCCACCGACTACGAGGAGGCGATCACCCTGTACCAGCGCTTCCGCAAGAACCTGCTGGGAGTGATCTCGGACATCGCCTATCACCGCGGCGGCGAGCTGGACCACCAGGCCGGCCTGGCCCTGTGCAGGCACATCCGTGCCACCGATCCCGAGTGCCCCATCCTGCTGCAGTCGTCGCAACCGCAGATGGCCGTCGAGGCCAGGCGCCACAACGCGGCGTTCATTTACAAGCATTCGACCCACCTGCTCAACGACCTGCGCGACTACATCCGCAACAACTACGGCTTCGGCGACTTCGTGTTTCGCATGCCCGGGTCCATGGATGAGATCGACCGGGCCCGCAATCTGGTGGAGCTGCAGCGGAAGTTGCGGGTGGTGGCTTCCGAGTCGGTTCGCTACCACGTGTCCAATCACCACTTCAGCAAGTGGCTCAAGGCGCGAGCCCTGTACAGCCTGGCCCGGGTGGTGCGTCCCAAGACCATCCAGGACTTCGAGACCGTGGAGTCGGTGCGCGACTTCATCGTCGACACCATCAAGAACTACCGCCTGCACGTCGGACGCGGCGTCATCGCCCAGTACGACCGCAACAAGTACGACGAGTACTCGGTGTTCCAGCGCATCGGCCGGGGTTCGCTGGGAGGCAAGGCCCGTGGCATCGCCTTCATCAACACCTTCCTCAAGCGCCAGCGCATCATGTTTCGCTTCGATCGGGTGGCAGTGCAGATCCCCAAGACCGTGGTCCTGGCCACCGACGTGTTCGAGCGCTTCATGGACATGAACGACCTGTACGAGCTGGCCCTGTCGGATCGCGACGACGCCGAGATCCTGCAGGCCTTTTTGAAGGCGCGGCTACCCGACGATGTCACCGATGACCTTCGCTTCATCACCCAGGTGATTCACAACCCCCTGGCCGTGCGCTCCTCGAGCCTTCTCGAGGATTCGTACTTCCAACCCTTCGCGGGGATCTACGCCACCTACTTCGTGCCCAACACCAACCCCGACATCGAGGTGCGCCTGCGGCACCTGTCAGACGCCATCAAGGGGGTCTACGCCTCGACCTACTACCGGGACAGCAAGAGCTACGCCCAGGCGACCCATAACCTCGTCGACGAGGAGCAGATGGCCGTGATCATCCAGGAGGTCACGGGCAAGGTGCACGGTCCGCTGTTCTACCCCACGCTGTCGGGTGTGGCGCGCTCGCTCAACTTCTACCCGATGGAGCGCGAGCGTACCGACGAGGGCGTGGTCAACGTGGCTCTGGGTCTGGGCAAGACCATCGTCGACGGTGGCGTCAGTCTGCGCTTTTCACCCGCGCATCCGAAGAAGATCTTGCAGCTCAGCGATACCGACCTGGCTCTCAAGAGCACGCAGCAGCAGTTCTGGGCCATCAACCTCGACGACACGAACTACCAGGTCACGACCGATCAGGCGACCGGGCTCGCACACGTGGATGTCAAGGATGCTGCCGGGGAGACCTCGACCCAGCTTCTCTGGTCCACCTACGATTTCCAGAACCACGTGTTGCGCGATGCTCCCAGCTTGACGGGACGCAAGGTGCTGACCTTTGCTCCCATTCTCAAGTACGACATGTTCCCCCTGGCCGAGATCCTTCAAACCTTGCTCGACGTCGGTCAGCAGCAGATGAACGTGCCCGTCGAGATCGAGTTCGCGGTGGAGCTGGACCCACCGTCCGGCCTGCCGCTGGCGTTCAAGTTTTTGCAGATCCGACCCATCGTCGAGGGTCTCGAGAACGAGGTGGTCCGCCTCGACGGTGTGGCGGCGGAGGACTGCATCGTGCAGGCCCAGACTGCCCTGGGCAACGGGATCTACGACGACCTTCTCGATCTGGTGTACGTCAAACCAAGTGGTTTCAACCTGGCCCTGACCCCGCGCATCGTCGACAGTATCGAGATGGTCAACACGCAGATGGTGCAGGAGAAGCGCGGCTACGTGCTCATCGGTCCCGGGCGCTGGGGTTCGACCGATCCCTGGCTCGGGATCCCGGTGAAGTGGTCCAACATCACGCAAGCTCGCATCATCATCGAGGCTGGCCTGAAGAGCTTCTGGGTCGAGCCGAGCCAGGGTTCCCACTTCTTCCAGAACCTGACCTCGTTCAGGGTGGCTTCGCTGACCATCAACCCGGCCTTCAACGATGGCAGCTACGATCTGGAATACCTCGACGCGCAGCCTGCCCTGTTCGAGGACGAATTCGTGCGCCACCTGCGCTTTGACTCGCCGATGCTGGCGAAGGTCGACGGGCGCCAAGGCTCGGGGGGGATCAAGGCCGTGCTGCTCAAGCCCGGTCGGGGATGAGCGCCAGGCATGGCTGCCGCGCCGCCTCAGCCTGGAGCGAGGCTCTCTCGCTGCCGACGCTGGAGGGCTGTCATCCTGTGGCGGACGGACATCGCCTGCCTTGCCCGGAGGGCCGCCACGCGGTAGCGTAGAACGCCGTCCGACGACACGAAACGCACCTCGCCGGGGAAGCGCAGAGATGCATCTGGTCGAGTTCATAGTGCAGGGCGTACGGCAGTTCCCGTCCACCCTGCGGCTTTCCCTGACGCCGGGATACAACGCGCTGTTCTCGGCGCCGGACGGCCGCGCCGAGGTCCTGTTCAAGGTCCTGCACGCCCTGTTCTACCAACCTGCCCTCGACGGCAAGCGAGCCGATCTGGTGGAGCCAGGTGCCCAGGTGTCGCGGGGTGGGGTGACGCTGGTGGGGCGCGATGGCCGGAGCTACCGCCTGCTGCGCGACTTTCTGGCCGGCGCAGTCTCGCTCTCCGTCGACAACGGGCAGGGCGCCTTCACCACCCTGTCCTCCACGGGCCAGGAAGTGGAGCAGTTGCTCAGCGCCCAGGTTGGTCTGGTCAGCGAGGATGTCTATCGCGTGCTGCTGTCAACGGCTCTGTCCGACATGCCCTCACGGGCCACGGTCGGACCGATAGCGGGGCTCGTTCCAGCTGGCGCAGCACCCAGCATGATGCCCGGGGCAGCACCTGGCATGATGCCCGGGGCGGGCCCGGGTATGGTTCCTGGAGGCTATCCACCCGGCATGCAGGGATACCCACCGGGGCCGCCGAGCTATCCCGGGGCCATCCCCCCTGGCATGGGGCCGTCGAGTTACCCAGGAACCATACCTCCGGGAATGGGGCCGCCGAGCTATCCCGGGGCCATGGCGCCCGGCATGGGCCCCCCAAGCTATCCCGGAGCAGTCGCCAATCCCTACGCCCAGCCCGCGGGGCCTGGCGCCTACTGGGGACAGGCACCCGTGAGCCCCTTCGCCCACCTGAGCGAGGATGAAAAGCGAGCCAAGCTGACGGAACTGCAGCAGCACCGCAAGTCGGCCGACGCCCTGCGCAGCATGGAATTCGAGGTCGATGGCTTGCAGCGGCGCAAGTTCGAGATCGAGGACGAGTTGCGTCCCTTCCGCGACGCCATGCAGCTGCTCGACGACGCTCGTGCCAAGCTGCAGCCCTTCGTCGACATCGAGGACATTCCACCCGATTTCATCAACAAGCTGGACTGGTTCCGGCGTGAGCAGCAAAAGCGCGATCAGAACATCAAGACCCTGGACACCGAGTTTCGTCGCGAGCGCGCCCTGCTGGCCCGGGGTACCCCCAGACCCTTGCTCAAGGAGCCCCTGTTTCTTGGTGGCCTGGCGGGCGGAGTGCTCGCCTTTGGACTCGGAACGATGCTCGCACGCAGTGTCGATCCGGCCATGTGGTGGATCGCCCTGCTCGACACCGTGGGCTTCGGGGCCGCAGGACTTGTCCTCCTGCGCCGCATCAGCGACGACGAAGCCAAGGGCGACACGGCGCGTGCGGAGCGCAAGCTCGACGAGCGCAAGAGCCGGGTGCTGAATCGCTTCGAGTTGGACACCACGGCCGTGCGCAAGATCTTGCTCAGGCACAACGTGGATCAGGACGAGCTGGACCCCCTGGAGATCCGCCTGAATCGGCGTCTCGAGACCCTGCAGGAGATCGCCAGCGCCGAGGTGGCGCTGCACGGCATCGAGGGCCAGTCCGGGATCGATGCCATTGCCCTCAACGAGGAGCTGCACCAGCTGGAGCAGCAGGTCGCCCAGGCCGAGGACCACCTCGCCAAGGCCGGCGCGGTACAGGTGGACATGGCCGAGCTGACCAGCCAGATCCACCAGCTCGAGGCGGAGCTTGGCGTCAAGGACGACGGCGACGATGCACCCGCAACCCTGGGCTATGACCCGGGCTACGGGGGCAGCGGACCGGACCAGGGTGGTGGAGTGCCGCCCATCCAGGCCTCGGCCAACGACTCTGGACCCGGGTGGCGCTGCGCGGCGGGTGATGACGGCTATGGCATGGGCGGCACGGGGGATGCGGACGATTACGGCGGAGGTGGTGGAGCCCCCCCGGCACCTCCTGCTGCCGCGGTGGTGATAGACCAGAGCCGACTGATCATGGAAAAGGCGGACAGTCTGTTCTGTACGGGCATCGCCGCTCTGGGGGCGCGGGTCTCGGCGCGCCTGGTGCAGTTCCTCGGTGCCTTCACCGAGCAACGCTTCAGCGGTGTGCAGTTTGGCGAACGCGGGGACCTGTCACTCATCGAGGCGCAGAGCGGGCGTGCCGTTCCCTTCCTGATGCTAGCTCCACCTGACCGCGACGTGGCCTATCTGTGCCTCAAGTTCACCCTGCTCGAAGCCCACGTTCAGCTGTCGCCGATCCCGGCCATCCTCAACGATCCCTTCGTGGCCCTGGCCGAGCTGAGGCATCCCCTGGCCATGAAGATGTTGCAGTTCATCTCCACGCAGATGCAGATCGTGCACCTCACCTCACTGGAAGCCCTGGCCCCCGAGGGCGCGGGCCGTATCCCACTGTGACGGCAGATGCTCAGCTCGTGCTTTCGATGCCCGTGCGGCGTGGGCATCGGGTCGGGCTGACGACGGACGCCGCCTGCGATCCGGGGCTGCGCTGGGCTGCCGATCAGCAGCTCACCCGGGTGGCCGGGGTCGATGAGGCGGGGCGTGGTCCCCTGGCTGGTCCAGTGGCGGTGGCGGCGGTGGTCCTGGACCCTGCACGTCCCGTCGAAGGCCTCGACGACTCGAAGAAGCTCAGCCCGGCTGCCCGCGAGGCTCTGGCCGCGCTGGTGCGCGAGCGCGCCCTGGGCTGGGTGGTGGAGTTTGCCGAGGTGGACGAGATAGACGCCCACAACATCTTGCGCGCGACCCTGCGCGCCATGGTCCGAGCGACCCGGGCTCTGCAGCCGCCGTGTGATGGCGTGCTGATCGATGGCAACCAGCGCCTGGAGCTCGAGCTGCCACAGCTCACGCTGGTGGGTGGCGATGGCCTGTCTGCACCCATCGCGGCCGCCTCCATCCTCGCCAAGACCGCGCGCGACGCGCGCATGCGTGCACTGGATATCGAGTATCCAGGGTATGACTTCGCACGCCACAAGGGCTATGGCACGGCCCTGCACCTGGATGCGCTGCGCCGCCTCGGACCCTGTCCCCAGCATCGCCGCAGCTTCGCCCCGGTCCGCGCGGCCCTGGAGGGTCGGGGTGGTTGATGCCCGTCACCGTCGAGGTGCGGATGGCGAGGACGCCGCCGTGGCCGAGCTTCAGCGCCGAGGCTACCGCCTGATCGAGCGTAACTTTCGTTGCCGCGCCGGCGAGATCGACATCGTGGCCGAGCACGAGGACGCCCTGTGTTTCGTGGAGGTCCGTACGCGGAGGCAGGGCGCCATGGTGGACGGCCTGGCCTCGGTGGACCACCGCAAGCGTGGTCGGCTGATCCGGGCTGCGCAGTACTACTGCCTGGTACGCAGCGTGGGGGAGCGTGCCATGCGCTTCGACGTGGTCAGCGTGCGCGCCCTGAACGCCGGTGGCTTCGACGCCGAGCTCATCCGCAACGCCTTTGACGCGGGAGGCCTTCCTTGACAGAGCGCGGGACCCTGTTTCTCGTCGCCACGCCCATCGGGCACCTGGGTGATATCTCCGAGCGCGCCCGGGACATCCTGGGCCGTGTCGACGTGGTCGCGGCCGAGGACACGCGGCGCACACGGCAGCTGCTCAGCCACCTGGGCCTGCGCAAGAAACTGATCTCGGTACACGGCCACAACGAGGTCGGACGTATCGCAGCCCTGCAGGCCGTGCTCTCACAGGGTCAGGACATCGCCCTGGTGTCCGACGGCGGCACTCCTCTGATCTCGGATCCCGGCGAGAAGGTCGTGGCAGCCCTGGCAGAGGATGGTTTCGACGTGGTGAGCGTGCCTGGTCCCTGCGCGGCCATCGTCGCGCTCACGGTGTCGGGCTTGCCCGCGGATCGCTTCACCTTCGTTGGCTTTCCACCGCGGACGCCCAAGAAAGCCGATGAGGCCATCGAGGCTCTGGTCGCCACACCCGGGACCCTGATCTTCTACGAGTCGCCACGGCGCACCACGGTGCTGCTCGACCGCCTGCTCGCCAAGCTCGGCGACCGGCGTGCCGTGCTGTGCCGCGAGCTGACCAAGCTGCACGAGGAGGTGGTGCGCGGCACGCTGAGCAGCCTGCGCCTGCGCACCGAGCAGGGCCTGCTCGGTGAGATCGTGGTCCTGGTCGAGGGTGCCGCTGCGGTCCGCGCGACCCAGGCCGTCGACGTGCCCCGGGTCGAGGCCCAGCTCAAGGACGGCGAGCGCCCCCGGGACATCGCCCGCGAGCTGGCGCGGCGCAGTGGCCTGTCGTCGCGTGCGGCCTATGCCAAGGTGCTGGCGGTGAAGGCGAGGATGGAAGGCGGCAGTACCTAGAAGGTCAACGCCAGGTGTGCTGCGGCCATGATGACCAGGGTCTCCTCGATGCGCAGTCGGCGTCCCGGGGTGTCGATGACAGGATCGAAGTAGCGGTTCCCCTCGTAAGCGTCGCGATCGATGAGATTGTCTGGTGGATCGCCCGCGTTGATGCCGTGGTCGTCGAGCTGCAGGATGCCATTGCCATCGCGGTCGGTGCCGATCTTCTCGCCCGTGATCAGGTGGTTGGTGTCGGTGCCGACATCCACACCCACGTCGAACTTCACGAATCGTGCGGCGCTGAACGAGAAGCCCACGTGCCCCAGCAGGGTGGCGTACTGATCCCGCAGGGTCACCTCGTTGAGCATGTCGCTCAGCTCCGAGTAGGTGCGCTGCTGTGCGTTGTAGATGCCTGTGCCGTGCAGATCGATGGCGAAGCGCTGGGCCAGGGACTTGTTCTCGTAGGGCACCACCTCGACGCCGGCGGTGATGCCTCCGCGGTAGAGGTTGGCGGTGGCGTACTCGCCACGCATGCCCTCGACGGTGCTGCTCCCCGGGACGCCGAAGGTGAAGAACACGTTGGTGTAGGGCTCGAGTACGGCGTAGCGCCGCGAGAAGGCCGTGGACCAGGTGAACTGATGCAGGCCAAGGCCCACGCCGCCAGGGTTGCTGTCGCTGGCGGTCTCCAGCGGGTTCATGACCTTGCCGGTGGGGATGGTGTAGCGAAACTTGAGCACCCAGTTCGGCTGGCTGGGCGAGCGCTCCTGGTTGAGCGGTCCCCAGGCCAGGCCCACGGACATGTCGCCAAAGCCGATGAGGTTACCGAAGCCGCCGCGCACCGACTTGAACTGCCCGTTTTCGGGGTTGGAGTCGAACAGGTCCCAGACCGAGTCGCTGTCTATCACCGGGTAGCCCGAGGTCGAGCCGCTCAAGGTGTTGCGCTGGTCGGGCATGGTCGGGTCGCAGAAGGTCGGGCGTGGGCTGCCAAAGCGGCAGCGATCCGCCGCCAGGGTGGAGTAGCCGTCGCCGTTGTTCTGCGCCGGGTCGGTACCCCGCACGCCGGTCTGGAAGCGTCCCGAGCGCTGGTCGTAAATGACCAGGGGGAAATCGGCGAACAGCGCCAGGTCGTGCCACACACCCACCTGCAGCATGGGCGCCATGGTGTGGGTCATCTGCTGGTAGTCCAGCTCCTTGACCAGCAGGGTGCTGCCGTTCTGGGCCGACTCCCGGGTGATCTTCGCGGTGCGGTACTCGAAGTTGTAGAGCACCTCGATGTTGGCGTCGAAGGGATCGTCGCCGTCGGCAGCGTCGATGACGTCGGTGATGTCGGCGGCGTTGAGTGTGACGGGGATAAGCGCCAGCGCGATGGCGGTGATGAGGTTGCGCAGGTGCATGTCCGGGCTCCCTGGTGGTCGGTAGCGTGGTGAGAGTCCGCTTGGACCCTGCGCCAACCGCACCGAAATTCCTGCGATTTGACGACGAGAACGCTAGACCGGGGTGGTCGGCGTGTCAAGGTAAGCGGCTGTCCTCGCGCAGACCGAGCTCGCGCATCTTGAGCTGGAGGCTCTTGCGGCTGATCTTGAGCCGCTGTGCCGCCTGGGTCACGTTGCCCTGGGTCTCCCCGAGAGCGCGCCGGATGAGCTCCCGTTCCAGGTCCGCGGTGGCGCGCCGGACCACGTCCTTGAGCGAGGCCCCATCGAGCTGTGCAGCCCGGGCCAGGTTACTGCCCGCGACATCGGCCCGCACCAGGGCCGCGCTGCGCATGGTCAGCTCCGGCGGCAGGTCCGCAGCCTCGATGGCCGGCCCATCGCTGAACAGCAGCGTGCGCTCCACGATGTTCTCGAGCTCGCGGATGTTGCCGGGCCAGGGATAGCCGCGCAGCACCGTCATGGCCTCGTCGCTGAAGCGCTCGACCTCGCGCCCGAGGCGGGCGTTGAAGTGACGCCGGAAGTGCTCGACCAAAAGCGGGATGTCCGAGGGCCGCTGGCGCAGCGGGGGCAGGTGGATGGGGACCACGGCGAGGCGGTAGTACAGGTCCTCGCGAAAGCTGCCCTCGCGCACGGCCTGGGCGAGGTCGCGGTTGGTGGCTGTGATCAGCCGCACGTCGATCTGTATGGTCTTGACCCCGCCGATGTGCTCGAAGGCCTTCTCCTGCAGGGCGCGCAGAAGCTTGACCTGGATCTCCAGGGGGATCTCGGCCACCTCGTCGAGGAACAGGCTGCCCCGGTCGGCCAGCTCGAAGCGTCCGGGCTTGGTGGCGGTGGCCCCGGTGAAGGCACCGCGATCGTGACCGAACAGTTCGCTCTCGATGAGGCCGTGCGGGATGGCGGCGCAGTGAATCTTGATGAAGGGTCGTTCGCGTCGCGAAGAACACCGGTGCAGGGCCGTGGCGACGAGTTCCTTGCCCGTGCCGCTCTCACCGCTGATCAGGACCGTCGATGGCGTGTCGGCCACGCGCTCGATGAGCTCGACCACGCTGCGCAGCTCGGCGCTCTCGCCCACCAGGATCTGGCTGGTCGGGTCGCTGCCCTGGGTCTCCTGCTCGCCCAGGGCCCGGCTGGCCGCGGCCTTTTGCACCACCGCCAGCAGCTCATCCTGCTCGAAGGGCTTGGTGATGAAGTCGAAGGCGCCGGCCTTGAGCGCCTCGACCGCGTTGTCGACGGTGCCATGGGCGGTGATCAGGATGACCGGCAAGTCCGCGTGGCTCTTGCGCAGGGCGCGCAGCAGGTCCAGCCCGTCGGTGTGCGGCATGCGCAGGTCGGTGACGACCACGCCCACGGGGTCGTCGTGGCGGCTCTGCTCGATCACGGACAGGGCGTGGCTGCCGTCGTGGGTCGCCACCACCTCGTAACCCGCCCGCCGCAGCGTGGCCGAGAGCACCGTGCGCAGGTTGGGTTCGTCGTCGGCGATGAGGACGCGGGTGCTCATGCGGTGGCCGTGTCCTCGGGCTTCGGGGGGCTGGCTGCGACCGCGGCCACCGGCGAGCCTGCAGCAGGGGTGATCTCGGCAGAGGGCGCGGCTCCGAGGTCGCGCTCCGAGCGCACGGCGAGGTTGACGGGCAGGTGCACGCTGAACTCCGCACCCTCTCCTGGCTTGCTCCGAACGCCGATGCGACCGCCATGGGACTCGATGATGCGCTTGCAGATGGCGAGCCCGAGCCCGGTCCCGCCCTCGCGGGTCGAGAAGAAAGGCGCGAACAGCCGGGCGCGAACCTCGGGGGCGATGCCCGCTCCGCTGTCGCCGACCCGCAGTACCACGTGGCCGTCATCGGCGCTCATCGACGACGCCACGTGCTCGGTGTGCACGCTCAAGCGGCCGCTGCCGCGCATGGCCTGGACGGCGTTGAGGACCAGATTGAGGATCACCTGGCGCAGCTGGTCGATGTCGCCGCTGACCCGGGGCAAGGCGTCGGCGAGCTGCAGCTCCACGGTGACCGCCTCGGGGATCTCGCTGCCCTGGAGCAAGGTCAGGGTGCGCTGGATCGCGTCGTTGAGGTCGAAGGGCGCGAAGGTGCTGCTCGAGGGTCGGGCATAGTCCAGGAACTGGCTAACCACGCGCTCCAGGCGATTCACCTCGGACAGGATGATGTCGTAGAACTGCCGGGTCTCGTCCCGGGCCAGATCGGGTTCCAGGTACTGCACGGTGCTCTTGATGGCGCCCAGGGGATTGCGGATCTCGTGGGCCAGACCCGCGGCCATCTCGCCCAGCAAGGCCAGCCGGTCCCGCTCACGCAGCCGCTCGACCAGCCGTGAGTTCTCCAGCGCCACGGCCACCAGATCCGCCACTCGCACCAGCTGCGTGATCTCGTCGTTACTGAAGGCGCTCTCGATGCGCTCGTCGCGCAGGGTCAGCAAACCCAGCGCGCGGGTACTGCCGACGATGGGAATGACCAGGTCGGCGAACATGGCATCCAGGGCCTCGAGAAGGGGGCGTGTGGCTTCGGACTGCGCTCGTCGGCCGTCGACCAGGGCGTGGCCATCGAGCCTGTCCTGCAGGGTGTCGCGCTGCAGGGGTACGCGATCGGCCTGCACCGCGTCCAGGAGCACGCGCTCGAGGCCTGGCTCCAGGCGGTTCACCGGCCGGGGCCCGCGGAAGCTCGACAGGGTGAGCCCGAGGTCGCTGTCGCCGAGCAGGTAGAAGGCGCAGTGCGTGGCGCGCTTGCTGTTGTAGATGGTGTCGAGGACGCGGGTCTGCACGGCCTCGGCGTCGACCAGGGACAGCAGGGAATGCGACTGCTGGGCCAGGGTGCGCGCGAAGTCACGCTGGCGTGCGAAGAAGGTGCGGGCGAAAGTTTCTTCGAGCCAGGCGCGAACGGGGTCGTAGAGGATGAGAATGATGGCCGAGGCGAGCAGGGTGTTGAACACGAACACGCCCGGCGCGCTGGCCCACAGCACCAGCACGCCGTAGACCGCCGCCAGGGTCAGGGCCAGGGCCGAGAACACGGCGGCCTTGGCCAGCAACTCGTGCAGGTCGAGCAGCCGACGTCGCACCAGGGACTGGCTCATGAAATAGAGGTAGATGGCCGTGGCGATGCCGCCCGGCGGAGGCAGGGGCACCCCGAGGCCGGTCACCAGGTCCACCACCACCGCACCCAGCACCACCACGCCACCCACGGTCACGGTGCGCAGCCGCCAGCGCTCGACCTCACTTTCGACGTCGCGGGCCCGGCGCTCCATGGTCCAGACCAGGCTGCCCAGGATGCTCAGAGCGAGCACCGCTGCGGCAACCCGGATGGCCAGGTGGGAGTGCAGCGGGGTGGCCGCCAGCACCAGCAGGACCAGGGCCACCAGCCAGGCCAGGCGTCCTCGCCGCGCGGCACGTCCACCGTGATCCGACAGCAGGGCCTGAAAGAAGGCGGTGCCTCCGACCAGCACCAGGGAGGCCGAGGCCATGTGCCAGCCGTCAAAGTCCACGTCGCGGATCAGCGTGCGCAGGAACGACACCAGGAAGAACAGCGCTGCGCCGAGGGAGAAGGCGGCATAGCGCAGGCTCAGGGGCTTGCGATCGCGGATCAGCACGGCCACGGCCGTGGCCACACCCACGATCACCGCGACCAGCGCGGCCTGAGATGTGAAGCTGAACATGTGCCCCGCTCCCGTTGCGTGCTGAGGACGGCGTTATGGAACCACGCAGCACGCGGGGCAGCAAGTCCCGGCCCCGGGATCGCGGCTCGGGCCTCAGTAGCTGCTGGCGTCGAGCTTCACCTTGCCCCTGAACACCCAGTAGATGATCGAGGTGTAGGCGAGCACCAGGGGCATGCCTGTGAGCGCTACCACCAGCATGATGCCGAGCGTCTTTTCCGACGACGCAGCATTGTGGATGGTCAGCGAGAAGGCGACCTCGGGCGTTGACAGGATCAGGGTCGGGTACATGCCCAGGCCGAAGACCGCCATCAGCAGGAACATGGCCGCGCACGACGACAAGAAGCCCAGCAGCTCGCGGCCGTGATGGATCTCGCGCGGGATGTTGGCGACCACCAGCACGTTGGCCAGAGGCAGCACGAACAGCCAGGGGTGCGCGCGAAAGGGCTCGACCATGTGCGGGATGGACAGCAACGTGGCCAGGGTGGTGGCGGCGTAGCACAGCACGAAGGCGATGATGGCCGGCCGCACCCAGGTGCGCACCTGCGCCTGCAGCTCGCCCTCGGTCTTGAGCACCAGGTAGATGCTGCCGTGCATGGCGAACAGGGCCACCGTGGTCACACCCACCAGCAGCGGGAAGGGCGCCAGGAGATCGACGAAGGAGCCCGCGAACTCGAACCTGTCGTCGAGCGGGATGCCGCGGGCGATGTTGCCCAGGGCCACCCCGATGAGCAGGGCTGCCAGCACACTGCCCACCGCGAAGCTGCGATCCCACAAGCTGCGCCACCAGGCCATGGGCTGCTTGCTGCGAAACTCGATGGCCACCGCGCGGAAGATCAACGAGAACAGGAGCAGCATGAAAGCCGTGTAAAAGCCCGAGAAGGCCGTGGCATAGACCTCGGGAAAGGCTGCGAACAGCGCGCCGCCGCCGGTGACCAGCCAGACCTCGTTGCCGTCCCACACCGGACCGATGGCGTTGATGAACACGCGGCGGTCGTGGTCCGTGCGGGTGAACAGGTGCAGCGCGCCCACGCCGAGGTCAAAGCCGTCGAGCACGGCATAGCCCGCGAACAGCACGCCCACGATGATGAACCAGATGCTCGGCAGATCCAGGTTCATGCGCGCTGACCTTTCGACACAAGGCCCGCGTCGACGGTCTCCCGGGCTGCAGCGTCACCGTCGCCAGGGTGCTCCGGACCGTGCTTGATCTTCTGATCGAGCAAGAAGAAGAAGGCCGCGAGCAGCAACAGGTAGATTGCCCCGAAGGAGATCAGCGACCACAGCACCTGGCCCGCGCTCACCACACGGCTCAGGCCGTCGCTGGTGCGCAGGAGGCCATAGACGATCCAGGGCTGGCGCCCGATCTCGGCCGAGGCCCATCCGAGCTGGTTGGCGGCCTGGGGCAGGATCACCCCCAGCACCAGGATGCGCAGCAGCCAGGGCTGCCGGTAGAGTCGGCCGCGCCACAGCAGCAGCAGTCCCAGCCCGCTCAGACCGATGAGGGCCATGCCCAGGGCCACCATCGCGTGGTAGGTCTGAAAAACCACGTTGACCGGCGGCCTGTCCTCGGGCGCGAAGGCCTCGAGGCCGGTGACGGGCGCCTGGGTGTCTCCGTGCACCAGGAAGCTCAGCATGCCGGGTAGGGCCAGACCGTACACCTGCTGCGTGTCCTCGTTGACCCAGCCTGCGATGTACAGATCTGCAGCCGCGCTCACCGGATAGTGCCCCTCGAAGGCGGCCAGCTTGGCGGGCTGGGTCACGGCCACGGTCGACGCGCTGGAGTGTCCGGTGACCAGCTGCCCGAGCGAGGCCACGACGGAGAGCCCGAGCGCCAGGGGCAACGAGGCGCGCGCAAAGGCCTGGTGTTTCTTCTTCAACAGGTAGTAGGCGCTGACGCTGATCACCAGCCAGGCCCCGGCCTGCCAGCAGCCCAGGACGGTGTGGCTCAGCCTGTCGACGGTCGAGGGATTGAACACCACGGCCCAGAAGTCCGCGATCTCGGCGCGGGCGCGCATCCCTTCACCGACGATGTGATGGCCCGTGGGCGTCTGCTGCCAGGAGTTGGCCACCACGATCCAGATCGCCGAGAAGTGTGCCCCGAGGGCGACCATGACCGTGGCAAAGAAATGCACCGGTGGCCGCACCCGGCCCCAGCCGAAGAGCAGCAGCGCCAGAAAGCCCGACTCCAGGAAGAAGGCGAAGATGCCCTCGGCGGCCAGCGGACTGCCGAACACGTCGCCCACGAAGCGCGCGTAGGTCGACCAGTTGGTGCCGAACTGAAACTCCATGACGATGCCGGTGGCCACGCCGATGGCGAACACCAGCCCGAACACCTTGACCCAGAAGCGCGTCATCGCCTCGTGCACGGGATCGCGCGTGCGCAGGTACCAGCCTTCCATGAGCACCAGCAGCACACCCAGGCCGATGCTCAGCGGCGGAAACAGGTAGTGCACGCCTATGGTGAAGGCGAACTGCATGCGGGACAGGAAGGTGACATCCATGGCCAGGCTCTCGCTCGAGGGTCTTGCTCCTGACGCATCATGTCAATCGCATTTTTTCTTCACGACTGGCCAGCGCCGAGACGTCCAACAAGCATGGAGGCGGGCTGGGCCGGGTCCTGGCGCAGGCGCGACGCTCGCGCGGGGATCGTGCTAGAGTCCAGCGGTCTTTCCTGAAGAGGTGAAAAAATGTCGAGCATGCTTCGAGTTCTTGGCCTTGGTCTCGCCATGATGGGCCTGCTGGTGGGTGCCTGCGACCGCTCGCCGGGCAACGACGACGACGACATCGACAACCGGGTGCTGGTGCACGTGCTGGGCAGCCTGATGCGGGACGACGGCAGCGCCGCCGTCGGCATCAGCGTGCGCCTGGTGCGCGACGGCACCACCGTGCTGCAGGTGCTCACCGACGCCGAGGGCAAGTACGCCATCGACGTCGACGTCACCGAGGTGCAAACCGGCCAGGTGGGCATCCGCGCGCGGCTGACCGAGAGCGTCACCGCGGCCGAGGTGGGCGCGGACTTCACGGTGGTGGGCACCCTGATCAACCTGCCCATCCTGCGCTTTCTCGAGGCCCCCCTGAACCCAACCGTCGAGACCGACGCCGTGGCCGTCACCATCCCCAACTACGCCGGTGGCGACGACAGGCGCCCGGCCAGCTACGAGCTCGAGGTGCGCACGCCGGACAACCAGCCCATCTTCGCGGTGCAGACCTCGGCCAGCTCCAGCGTGGTGCGCTTGCCCAAGCTGGTGCTCGAGGACTTCTCGGTGCTGCTGCGCCTGCGCGCCATCCTGTCCGGGAGCACCATCACCGGTGGCTTTGCCTCCTCGGTGGCGGCCGAACTCAGCGGCCTGAATGCGGCGCCGCTGTCGCGCGACATGAGCTGCGCCTATTCGAGCACCGACCAGCAGACCCCGCAGACCCTGGCGCCCTGTCCCATCACCGATGGCGATCTGACCACAGCCATGCCCCTCGATGTGGACATCTGCGTCGATCCCAACCCCGCCGACAGCATCATGGAATGTGCGTCCACCTTCGAGAGCCTGGTCATTGATCTGGGCAGCGAGCAGAACATCGCCGCCATCATCGTGCACAGCCTGGGCGAGGGCTCCAGCCTGCTGCTGCAGGTCTCCGCTGACAATGTGGCCTGGACCAACGTCACCATGCTGACCACCAGCAACTTCCTGTTCGAGAACCCGCTCACCGCGCGCTACCTGAAGCTGGGCTACCTGGGGACGGGCACTGGCACCGTGGTCGGTGGGCTCAACGAGATCGCGGTCTATTAGATTCTGAGGGGCTGTCGGGCAGCCCCTCCCCCGGCGGCAGTGAATCCCCCCGGGGCCCCCTCCCAACCAGCACTGTCAAGGACATCTCGCTCCCAAAGGTCCTCGGTGCTGTCGGTCGTTGATCTGATGGGCTGTCGGCCCGCCCTGCCGTTCTTAGGGGTGGTCGGCCCACCCCTCGTCGACGGGAGTGAATCCCGTCGACTTCACCCCGGCAGCAATGCGCCAGAGTGAATCCGTCGCCATTCAGCCCTGGCAACACCGATTTATTACTAGGGGCGCCCGTGCGGGCGCCAGCTACAGTCCGTGCACCGAGCTCACCAGTTTGTCCCTGAAGTTCGTGCGCAGCTGGATCATGCTGGGGTGCTTGCGCTTGCCCGGGACGATGACCACGCTGCCGCCCGGTCTGTCCATGTCACCCTTGACCTCGGTGGGCGTGAAGATGATCTGCTGCCGCTTCGGGTAAAAAGTCGGCTGGCTGGTTGCGGACTGGGCCGAGGCCAGCGAGGCCAGGGTCCATGCCACCACGGCCAACAAGACAGTGACCCAGCGTGCGCGCATCGCGACCTCCTTGCGCCGCCGGGAACCGGGGCTGGCGGCAGCTCTCAGGATACCATTTTCCGGCAGTGGCCGGGTTCTCGCACCCGCCGCCTGGCAGTGAGGGGGAGGCCTCGAGGGCGTCGGGACGCCCCGCTGGCGCTGCCTGCGCGTCGTCATACCTGGGGTGTATTCGTCCCATCGCGATAAAATTCTTTGATGACGGCGTTTGCCTGTTTGACGACGACAAAGGGGATTTTGCACCTGGATTCAAAACGCTCCTGACGCACCACGTTATCTGTTGACACGGTGGGGCCACGAGGCTAGGAAACGCCCGTCTCGTTCATCACGAATGCGCGCGGGGACTGGCGGGGGGATTGCCGGATCGGCGCGTACCTGCAGTGCTGGCAGGCCGCGTTCTGCCGGACCAGCGCGAGCGAGTGAGGGGCCGCCTGACGCCCCAAGAGAAAGCAGGGCACTGTGGAACTCAACATCACCTTCATCGTGCAGCTCGCGATCTTCTTGACCGGCGTGCTGTGGCTGTCCGTTGTCCTGTTCAAGCCCATGCTGCAGCTGATCGAGGAGCGCGAGAAGCGCATCGAGGGCACGCGCCGCGAGGCCGAGAGGCTGATGACCTCGGGTGGCGAGAAGAGCGGCATCATCGACATTCGCATCGAGGAAGCCCGCGCCCAGGCCATGGAGGAGAGGACGCAGCTGCGTGCCCAGGGCCAGAAGGTCTATCAGGGGCTGGTCGACGGCGCTCGCCAGCAGGCCCAGGACAAGCTGGGCAAGGCTCGCGAGGAGATCCAGAAAGCGCAGCGGGAAGCCTCTGCCACGCTCAAGCAAGAAGCCGACAACCTCGCCACGCTCATCGTGCAGCAGGTGGTCCCCGGCGCGGGAGGCAAGGCATGACACGCTCCGTGACTCGCGCCCTGGCGGCCCTGGCCACCGGGATCCTCGCCACGGCCCTCGCCGGCAGCGCCCTGGCCTCGGAGGGTGGTGGTCACGGTGGTGGCACACCGCACATCAATTGGTGGACCTTCACACCCGGACCCCACGAGGGTGCCGCTCTGGGCTGGCTGCTGGTGGATTTCGCGATCTTCGTCACCCTCGTCGTGGTGTTCGCGCGCAAGCCGCTCACCGAGTTCCTCGAGAGTCGCTCGCTCAAGATCCGGCGCGCCCTCGACGAGGCCAAGCAGGCCAAGGAGCAGGCCGAGGCCCGCGCGGCCGAGCTCGAAAAGCGCCTCAAGGACCTCGACAAGGAGATCGGCACTCTGCGCGATGACATCAAGCAGATGGGTGAACGCGAACGCACGCAGCTCGAGGCCGATGGCAAGAAGGCCGCCGAGCGCGTGGCCCAGGATACCCAGTCCCAGGTCCAGAGCGAGCTCGACAGAGCCCGCGGAATTCTCAAGGCCGAGGCCGTGGCCCTGGCCATGGAGCTGGCCGAGCAGAAGCTGCGTGGTCAGCTCGGCGCCGCGGACTACCGCCGCCTCAATACCGAGTTTGTCCAGGGCTTCGGCGGTGAGCAGGGCAAGGAGGTGCGGCCATGAAGTCCGGCACCGTGGCCCGTCGCTACGCTCGCGCTCTGCTGAACATCGCCCTGGATGAGAAGGCCCTGCAAGAGGTCGGTGGCGATCTCGAGAGTCTCGCTGGCATGCTGCGCCAGAACCCGCAGCTGGATGCCCTGATCAACAACCCCATGCTGAGCGGCCTCGAGCGCAGCGAGGTGGTGTTGCAGATCGCAGACAAGGCAGGGTTTCACCCCCTGACCCGCACCTTCCTCAAGCTTCTTGGTCACAAGGGGCGCCTGGGCTACGCCGAGGCCATTGCCGCGGCTTTCCGGGTACTCGCGGACCAGACCCTGGGCAGGCTCCGCGCCGAGGTGCGGTCCACCGCGCCGCTCATGCCCGAGGAACTCCAGCAAATACAGAAGGCCCTGGCAGCACGCACCGGCAAGCAGATCATCGTCGACACGGCGACGGATCCTGACCTGCTCGGCGGTGTGGTGGCCCGGGTAGGGGACACGGTCTACGACTCGAGCGTGCGCTCTCACCTGAGGCGCCTGCGCCAGAGCATCGTCGAGGCCTGAGCACGACATCGAGCGGTCCGCCCGGGCGGGCCAGAGGGCACATACCATGGAACTTCGCGCCGAAGAGATCAGCCAGATCATCAAGCAGCAGATCAAGGACTACGACAAGCGCACCGAGGTGGCCGAGGTCGGTCGTGTGCTGTCCTCCGGTGACGGCATCGCCCGCATCTACGGCCTCGAGTCGGTGATGGCCGGCGAGCTGGTCGAGTTCGAGCACAACGTGCGCGGGCTGGTGCTCAACCTCGAGGAGGACAACGTGGGTGTCGCCATCATGGGTGACCCGCACGACATCAAGGAGGGCTCCCCGGTCAAGCGCCTGGGCCGCATCGCCGACGTGCCCGTGGGCGAGGCCATGTGTGGCCGCGTGGTCGACGCCCTGGGCGAGCCCATCGACGGCAAGGGCCCCATCAACACCACCGAGCGCCGCAAGATCGAGATCAAGGCGCCCGGTATCGTCAAGCGCAAGTCGGTCACCCAGCCGCTGCAGACCGGTATCAAGGCCATCGACGCCATGATCCCCATCGGCCGTGGCCAGCGCGAGCTGATCATCGGCGACCGCCAGACCGGCAAGACCGCGGTCGGCGTCGACGCCATCATCAACCAGAAGGGCGGCGACGTGTTCTGCATCTACGTCGCCATCGGCCAGAAGCAGTCGACCGTGGCGCGCGTGGTGGATCGCCTGACCAAGGAAGGCGCCATGGAGTACACCACCGTGGTCACCGCCGCGGCCTCGGACCCCGCGCCGCTGCAGTTCCTGGCGCCCTACTCGGGCTGCACCATGGGCGAGTACTTCCGGGATAGCGGCAAGCACGCGCTCATCATCTACGACGATCTGAGCAAGCAGGCCGCGGCATACCGCCAGCTGTCCCTGCTGCTGCGCCGCCCGCCAGGCCGCGAGGCCTACCCCGGCGACATCTTCTACCTGCACTCCCGCCTGCTGGAGCGCGCGTCCAAGCTGTCGGACAAGGAAGGCGGCGGCTCGCTGACCGCGCTGCCCATCATCGAGACCCAGGCGGGTGACGTGTCGGCCTACATCCCGACCAACGTCATCTCCATCACCGACGGCCAGATCTACCTCGACACCGACCTGTTCTGGTCTGGCCAGCGCCCGGCCATTGACGTCGGTCTGTCGGTGTCCCGCGTCGGCGGCGCAGCCCAGGTTGCGAGCATGAAGCAGATCGCGGGCATGATGCGCCTCGAGCTGGCCCAGTACCGCGAGCTGGCCGCCTTTGCCCAGTTCGGCTCCGACCTCGACAAGGCGACCCAGGAGCAGCTGGCGCGCGGCGAGCGCCTGTTCGAGCTGCTCAAGCAGAAGCAGTACACGCCCATCTCGGCAGAGGAGCAGGTGGTGCAGATCTACGCCGCCACCTCGTCCACGGGCGAAGGATCGCGCGAGACCTGGGTGCGCAAGTACCCGGTTGACGATGTGCAGCGCTACATGGTCGAACTCCTCGACTTCATGCGCGCCAAGCACGGCGCCATCCTCAAGGACATGCGCGACAATCCCAAGGCCAAGCTCGACGACGCCATGAAGAAGCGTCTCGATGGGGCCCTCAAGGAGTTCGCGGGCATGTTCAAGCCCGCCAAGGAGGCCTGAGTGCCGTCCCTGAGAGACATCCGCAAGCGGATCAAGTCGGTCCAGAACACCGCCAAGATCACCGGCGCCATGAAGATGGTCGCTGCGTCCAAGCTGCGCCGCGCCCAGGAGTCGGTCGAGGCGGCCCGGCCCTACGCCCGCAAGATGCACCGGCTGCTCAGCGACGTCGCCCAGCGCGCCGCTCTCGAGGGCGAGCCGCCGCACCCGCTGCTGCAGAAGCGTGAGTTCGGTACCGTCGAGCTGGTGGTCATGACCTCGGACCGCGGCCTGTGCGGTGGCTTCAACAGCAACATCGCGCGTCGCGCCGATCGTTTCCTGTGGGAGCAGGCCGAGGAACACCACGAGATCCGGGTCTCGACCATCGGTCGCAAGGGCACCGACCACTTCAAGCGCAAGAAGCAGGAGCTGCGCACCGCCTACACCGGGGTGTTCGACGACCTGCGCTATGCCCGCGCCGCCGAGATCGCGACCGAGCTGTCGACCTCCTTTGTCCAGGACGAGGTCGACGCCGTGTACCTGCTGTACAACGAGTTCAAGAGTGCCATCAGCCAGAAGGTCACGGTGATGCAGCTGTTGCCCATCGAGCCGCTGGAGGCCGTCGAGAACGCCTCGGTCATCGAGTTCCAGTACGAGCCCAGCAAGGCCGAGATCCTGGACACCCTGCTGCCCAAGTACCTGGCCACCGAGCTTTACCAGGCCCTGCTCGAGAGCTCGGCCAGCGAGCACGGCGCGCGCATGACCGCGATGGAAAACGCCACGCGCAACGCCAAGGAGATGATCGGCAAGCTGACCCTGCAGTACAACCGCGCCCGCCAGGCCGCCATCACCAAGGAGCTGATGGAGATCATCGCCGGCGCCGAAGCCCTGAACTAGGTTTCTAAAGGGGGCGTTCGGCACGCCCCCTCTGCCGTCGGAGTGAATCCGCCGGCATTCACCCCTGGCAGCAGGGGTTGGCGAGTCGAGAGGGCAAAGAGAGGGCTGTAGTTTTTTGGGGCGTCTGGCGTTCGGCACGCCCCTCTGCCGTCGGAGCGAATCCGCCGGCATTCACCTCTGGCAGCACAGACAGCGAGACGCTGTACAGATCCGAGGAGAACGAAGTCATGGCAGACACACCGTCAACGCAGGTTGGAAAAATTTCCCAGGTCATCGGACCCGCCGTGGATGTCATCTTCGAGGGCGGCGAGCTGCCCCTGGTGTTCACCGCACTGACCACTCACAACCCCGGCATCAGCGACGAGGACGACAACCTGACGCTGGAGGTGGCCCAGCACCTGGGCGAGAACACCGTGCGCACCATCGCCATGGACTCGTCCGAGGGCCTCAAGCGCGGCCAGCTGGTCAAGAACACCGGCGCTCCGATCCTGGTCCCGGTGGGGACGCCGGTGCTGGGCCGCATCCTCAACGTGGTGGGCAAGCCCGTCGACGAGATGGGTCCGGTCGAGGCCAAGCTGTACCGCCCCATCCACCGCCCACCACCGCCGTTCACGGACCTGAGCACCCAGATCGAGGCTTTCGAGACGGGCATCAAGGTCGTGGATCTGCTCGCGCCCTACATGCGCGGCGGCAAGATCGGCCTGTTCGGTGGCGCCGGTGTCGGCAAGACCGTGCTCTTGCTCGAGCTCATCCGCAATGTCGCCCGTGAGCGCGGCGGCTTCTCGGTTTTTGCCGGTGTGGGCGAGCGCACCCGCGAGGGCAACGACCTGTACCACGAGATGCAGGACGGCGGCGTCATCAACATCAAGGAGCCGGAGAAGAGCCTGTGCTCGCTCATCTACGGCCAGATGAACGAGCCCCCCGGCGCCCGTGCCCGCGTCGCCCTGTCGGCCCTGACCGTCGCCGAGTACTTCCGTGACGACGAGGGCCGCGACGTGTTGCTGTTCATCGATAACATCTTCCGCTTCACCCAGGCCGGCTCCGAGGTCTCCGCTCTGCTGGGCCGCATGCCCTCCGCCGTCGGTTACCAGCCGACCCTGGGCACGGATATGGGCGAGCTGCAGGAGCGCATCACGTCGACGAACAAGGGCTCGGTCACCTCGGTGCAGGCCATCTACGTGCCCGCCGACGACCTCACCGACCCGGCGCCGGCCACGGCCTTCGCCCACCTCGACGCCACCACCGTGCTGAGTCGGCAGATCGTCGAGCTTGGCATCTACCCGGCCGTGGATCCGCTGGACTCGACCAGCCGCATCCTGACCCCCGACGTCGTGGGTGAGCACCATTACAAGGTGGCCCGCGATGTGCAGTCCGTCCTTCAGCGCTACAAGGAGCTGCAGGACATCATCGCCATCCTCGGCATGGACGAGCTGAGCCCCGACGACAAGCTGCTGGTGTCCCGGGCGCGAAAGATCCAGAAGTTCCTCAGCCAGCCCTTCCACGTGGCCGAGACCTTCACCGGCATGGCGGGCGTGTACGTCAAGCTCGAGGACACCATCCGCTCCTTCGAGGAGATCGTCGACGGCAAGCATGACGACCTGCCCGAGGCCGCCTTCCTGATGGTGGGCACCATCGAGGACGCCATCGCCAAGGCGAAGAAGATGTAGAGCCCGCCACCGCGCGGGCGGGGTGATGGCCGTCGGATAGACTCCGGCGGCTGCGTGGGCGGGCCGGCCGCCCCATCGAGGCAACCGTGAATCTTGAAATCGTGACTCCGGTTCGCAAGCTGCACGATGTCGAGGCCAGCGAGGTGGTGCTGCCTGGCGCCGTGGGCGAGTTCGGTGTGCTCCCAGGCCACAAGCCCTTCCTGGCCTCGCTCGGCACAGGCGTGATGACCTACCGCAGCGGTGGTCAGCTGCACGCGCTGATGATCTCGGGCGGCCTGTGCGAGGTGCTCGAGGATCGTATCGCCGTGCTCGCCGAGTACGCCCAGCCCGCCACCGAGATCGACATCGAGCGCGCGCGGCGCAAGATCGGCGAGCTCGAAGGCACGCTGGCCAGGCTGCAGGCTGGCGACGAGCAGGCGCCGGACCTCAACGCCCGCCTCGAGAAGCACCGCGCTCGCATTTCGGCGGCGGTGTTCAAGTAACCGCCTCTCGCAGCTCGCGGTTCGGCGCCTGGTTCGGACTCCTCAGACGCGCCCTGTCAAATAAACCCTCAAGTAGATTCATGATTTGTTGGTCAGGCCTCCGCCGGGCCGGGTTCGGGAGATCGATGGACCCGTGTGCTAGCATCTGGAGGTCGTGAGGAGGCCTCCATGAACAAGTTGCATGTCGTGTTCGCTTGCTGCGCTGTGTTGTTGGCGAGCTCGGCTCGCGCGGACGTCGATCTGCACTACGACAATGCGGCCAGCTACGTGGTGGCACCGTCTCGCTACAACGTCGATGTCAACGTGGTGCCCAGCGTGGCACGGCGGACACCGGTGGATGTGTTCGTGGGGAACGGGTCGATTCCAGGAACCACCACCATCAACACCAACAACACGGTGATCAATGCCGACACCTACCTGACCGCCAACGAGGCCGCAGGGGCGACGACAATTTCGCTGAACGACAGGGCAGGCTTCGCCAGCGGCGACCTAGTCCTCATCGTCCAGATCCAGGGCTTCACCGCGACCAGCGGCAACCAGGCCGCGGTGCTCGATCCGGGAAAGGTCGGTCACTTCGAGCTGCAGCGCTTGACGACCCGGAGCGGCAACACCTTCACACTGGATGCGACCTTCAAGCCGGGTGGCCTCGCCCACGCCTACGACACCACGGACGCCCTGCAGGCGCGCACCCAGGTGGTGCGCGTGCCCGAGTACACCAACCTCACGATCAACGCGACGCGTAGCATCGTGCCGACCCAGGCCTGGGATGGCAACGAGGGCGGCATCGTCGCACTGGCAGCCACGGGCATCGTGACCATCAATGGCTCGATCAACGCCTCGGGCAGCACCGCCACGGGTGGCTTCCGGGGTGGCCGGGTCAACACCACCGGGGCCGGCGGCTGTCCTGTCCCGCCGATCGCGCTGGATACGGGCGCCACGAATGGTGGCAAGGGCGAGGGCATCGATCGACGCAGCTACGCCAACTCGCTGTGGGGGACTGGCAATTACGCCAATGCTGGCGGTGGTGGCAACGAGCACAACGCGGGCGGTGGTGGCGGTGGCAATGGCGGCACGGGCGGTTACGGTGGCGTCGAGTACGACTGCGATGGCGGTGGCGCCGCGCCTTACCTGGAAACCCGGGGCATGCCCGGTGTGATGCTGGCCAGCCCGCTGGCGGATCGCGTGTTCTTCGGTGGCGGGGGCGGTTCCGGGCAGCAGAACAACAACGTTGCTTCGCGAGGTGGCATCGGCGGCGGCATCGTCTTCATCTTCGCCACCACTCTGGCCGGCACAGGCAGTATACAGGTCAATGGCGAGGCCGGTCCCAATACCACAGGCAACGACGGCGCCGGTGGCGGCGGCGCCGGTGGCAACATCTACATCTCCGTCGTCAACACGCCTGCCACGGCGATCAGCTTGCAGGCCAACGGCGGCAACGGCGGCAACGTCACCAACACGGGGGCCCATGGACCTGGTGGCGGGGCCGGCGGTGGACGCGTGTTCGTGTCTGCCGGTTTCGGTACGGCCGTCGTGCAGGTCAACCCCGGACAGCCCGGAACCTACCAGGGCGGCACGGCGTACCAGGGCACGGCGGGCTCGACGGGCAACGACGAGGACGGACCCTACGTGCAGCTCGCCACCCCGGTTGCCGCGGGGACCTGCCTGACCCTGGCCGCGGAGACTCCGGCAGCGGGTCACAGCGGCCAGCTGCGCTACCTGATCACGCGCAACGGCGGCGTGAACTGGCTGACCCACAACGGCACCGCCTGGGTCACCGGTGGTACCCGCACCAACGCCATCGATGCAGCCACCCTGAACACGCACATTCGCGAGCTGACCGCACTGACGGCCTTCAATGCACGCGTGTACCTGCTGGGCCTGGCCACCGACACACCCCGCATCGATAGGCTGCTGTTCACCTCCTGTCGCTGCGGCGACGGCCGGGTCGACTCCGGAGAGGCCTGTGACGATGGCGGCACGACGGGTGGTGACGGCTGCTCGGCCACCTGTACCGTCGAGCTTGGCTACAGTTGCGGCGGCGAGCCCTCGGTCTGCAGCACGGTGTGCGGCGATGGCTGGATCCGCGGCAGCGAGGCCTGCGACGACAGCGGCACCGCCAACGGCGACGGCTGTTCGTCGACCTGCGCCATCGAAGGGGGCTTCTTCTGTGCGGGCGAACCAAGCGTGTGCGACGGCATCTGTGGTGATTCGCTGGTGCGCGGCACCGAGACCTGCGACGACGGCCACACCACGGCCTGCGGCGCCTGCAACGCGACCTGCACGGGTGCGGGTACGGGCTCGACCTGCGGCGACAGCGTGGTGTGTGCGGACACCGAGACTTGCGACGACGGTCACACCACAGCCTGCGGTCCCTGCAACGCGACCTGCACCGGCGCGGGCACGGGCTCGACCTGCGGCGACAGCGTGGTGTGCGCGGACACCGAGATCTGCGACGACGGCCACACCACAGCCTGCGGTCCCTGCAACGCGACCTGCACCGGCGCGGGCACAGGCTCGACCTGCGGTGACAGCGTGGTGTGTGCGGACACCGAGACCTGCGACGACGGTCACACCTCGGCCTGCGGTGCCTGCAATGCAACCTGCAATGGGGCAGGCACGGGCTCGACCTGTGGCGACAGTGTGCAGTGTGCAGACACCGAGGCCTGTGACGACGGAAACACGTCCGACGGAGACTACTGCGCCAGCGACTGCTCTGCGGTGACTGGTTCCTGCGGTGACGGCACGGTTCAGTCCAACGAGGTCTGTGACGATGGCAATACCAGTAGCTTCGACGGCTGTACCGCGACCTGCACGGTGGAACCCGGCTACCTGTGCAGTGGCGAGCCCAGCGTGTGCACGCCGGCCTGTGGCAACGGAACGCTGGACAGCGGCGAGACCTGTGACGACGGAGACTCGGTGAGCGGTGACGGATGCTCGTCGCTGTGTGGCGTCGAGTCTGGCTGGACCTGCACCGGTGAACCGTCACTCTGTAGCCCGACGTGTGGCGACGGCGCGATCCTGGGAGGCGAGGCCTGCGACGACGGTGGTCTGGTGGATGGCGATGGCTGTTCCTCGTCCTGCGTGGTGGAGCCAGGCTACACATGCAGCGGTGAGCCCAGCACCTGTGCGATCACCTGTGGCGACGGAACCCTGGATCCCGGGGAGTTCTGCGATGACGGCGATCTGGACAGCGGCGATGGCTGCTCGTCGTCGTGCAGCGTCGAACCCGGGTACAGCTGCGACGGAGGGTCCCCGTCGCAATGCGTCCCGACCTGCGGAAACGGTGCGCTCAACGGATCCGAGGTCTGCGACGACGGCAACGAGGACGACGGCGATGGTTGTTCCTCGACCTGCCTGATCGAGACGGGGTACCTGTGTGTCGGGGCTCCATCGAGCTGCACTCCGGTGTGCGGCGACGGCCGGATCATCGGAGGGGAGGCCTGCGACGACAACAACACTGCGGACGGCGACGGGTGCTCGGCCACCTGTGCTGTCGAGTCCGGCTACAGCTGCACCGATGAGCCTAGTTACTGTGCGCCCAACTGTGGCAACGGCGTCTTCAATCCTGGTGAGGCCTGTGACGACTCCAACACCAGCGACGGCGACGGTTGCTCGTCCACCTGTGTGGTCGAGGGGGGCTTTGCCTGTAGCGGTACGCCCTCGTCGTGCAACGCCATCTGCGGCGATGGCCTGATCCTGGGCGGAGAGACCTGTGACGACGGTGGCGTCGCCGACGACGACGGCTGCTCTGCAACATGCACCGTGGAGACAGGCTTCGTGTGCTCGGGAACGCCGAGCATCTGCATCTTCAGCTGCGGCAATGGAACTCTGGAACCCAGCGAGGCCTGCGACGACGGCGGCAATGTGGATGGCGATGGCTGCACTGCAGGATGCATCATCGAGGCGGGCTACCTGTGTGCCAGTGAGCCCTCGGTCTGCGTGCCGGACTGTGGCGATGGTCTGCTGCGGGGCACCGAGGCCTGCGACGACACCAACACCGTGGATGGTGATGGCTGCTCGACCCTGTGCGCGGTGGAACCTGGCTTTGCCTGCCTGGGAGAGCCCTCGACCTGTACCGCCATCTGTGGCGACGGGCAGATCCTGGGTGCCGAGACCTGCGACGACAGCAATGCGACGAGCTTTGATGGCTGCTCGGCACTCTGCCTGGTCGAGCCAGGCTACGTGTGCAGCGGGGAGCCGAGCACCTGTGTTCCCACTTGCGGTAACGGCGTCGTGGAGGCGGGCGAGACCTGCGACGATGGGGCGGCCGTGAGCGGCGACGGCTGCTCTGCCATCTGTGCCCTCGAGTCCGGTTGGACCTGTACCGGAACGCCCTCGACCTGCACGCCGACCTGCGGCGACGGCCTGCTGCGCGGTGGCGAAACGTGCGACGACGGTGGCGTTCTGGACGGCGATGGGTGCTCGACGGTGTGTGCGGTGGAGCCAGGCTTCGCCTGCGCGGGTGAACCGAGTTCCTGTACGGCGACCTGCAGCAACGGCTCCCTCGATGCAGGTGAGGCCTGCGATGACGGCAATACCACCGACGGCGACGGCTGCTCCTCGACCTGCGCGGTCGAACCCGGGTACAGCTGCGCTGGTGAACCCAGTGTGTGCGCGGCCCTGTGTGGCGACGGCACCCTGGACTCCGGTGAGAACTGTGACGATGGCAACCTGGTCGTGGGGGATGGCTGCACCGCGAGCTGCCAGCCCGAGGCGGGCTGGACCTGCGTGGGTGCAGGCGCGGGCTCGTGCGCACCGACCTGTGGCGACGGGCTGCTGCGCGGAGGAGAGGCCTGTGATGACTCCAACACCGCAGCGGGCGACGGCTGCTCTGCGACCTGCACGGTGGAGCCAGGCTACAGCTGCACCGATGAACCCAGCTACTGCGCCCCCAACTGCGGCAACGGTTCGCTGAACCCGGGCGAGACCTGTGACGACGGCAATGCCAGTGGCGGCGATGGCTGCTCCTCGATCTGTGCCATTGAGCCGGGCTACGCGTGCAGCGGCACACCCAGTGTCTGTGCCCTGCTTTGCGGCAACAGCGCGCTGGATACGGGCGAGAGCTGTGACGACGGCAATGCGGCCAGTGGCGATGGCTGCTCCAGCGTCTGCCAGTTCGAGTCTGGCTGGATCTGCGCCGGCTTGCCGACCGTGTGCATCTCCATCTGCGGCGATGGACTGGTTCGTGGCGCCGAGGCCTGCGACGACGCCAACCTGGACCTCGGCGACGGCTGCGATTCGACTTGCCAGGACGAAACGGGCTGGATCTGCAGCGGCGAGCCCAGCGCCTGCAACGAGGACTGTGGCGACGGAGTGGTGGTCGGCGCCGAGACCTGCGATGACGCCAACGTGGCCAGTGGAGACGGCTGCAGCGCCGGTTGCGTGACCGAGCCGGGCTACACCTGCACCGGGGAACCCAGTCTGTGCGCTCCGGTGTGTGGCAACGGTGCGATCAACCCCGGGGAGCAGTGCGACGATGGAAACCCCAGCAGCAGCGACGGGTGCTCGGACACCTGCGTGGTCGAACCTGGCTATGCCTGCACCGGTGTTCCCAGCACCTGCACCTTGACCTGTGGCGACGGCGCCCAGGATGCCGGCGAGGCCTGTGACGACGGTAACCTGATCGCCGGTGATGGCTGCAGTGCGGCTTGTGCCATCGAACCGCGCTGGACCTGCAGCGGAGCCGGCGCCGGCTCGTGTACCTGCCTGCCCGCGTACACCGGTCCCACCTGCGCCCAGTGTGCTGCGGGCTACAGCGGTCCCACCTGCGAGCCCGCGCTCTGCGGCAACGCGGCATTGGATTCGGGCGAGGGCTGTGACGACGGCGCAATGGACGACAATGACGGTTGCTCGGCCACCTGCAGCGTCGAGCCCGGCTACGTGTGCCTGGGCGAGCCGAGCACCTGCGTCCTGTCCTGCGGCAACAGCGCCCTGGATGCGGGCGAGACCTGCGACGATGGCAACACCGCGGAGGGCGATGGCTGCTCGGCGAACTGTGCGGTCGAACCCGGTTACGTCTGCTCGGGATCGCCGAGCACCTGCGTGGCGACCTGCGGCGACGGCTTTCTGGATACGGGCGAGTTCTGCGACGACGGCAACACGGCCGACGGCGATGGCTGCACGGCGCTGTGTGTCGTGGACACAGGCTATCTGTGCAATGGCGCGCCCAGTGCCTGTGCGCCAGACTGTGGCGACGGAATGATCGTGGGAGGCGAGGCTTGCGACGACGGTGGCACGGCCGATGGCGACGGCTGCTCTGCGACCTGCGCTGTCGAGCCTGGCTACGCCTGCAGTGGTGCTCCCAGCCTGTGTGCCCTCACCTGTGGCGACGGCATGATCGACGCTGGCGAGGCCTGCGACGATGGCAATGGCACCAACGGCGATGGCTGCACCGATGTGTGCCAGGTCGAGTTCGCCTACCGCTGTCTGGGAGAACCCTCGGCCTGCGTCACCGTGTGCGGGGACGGCGAGCGTGCCTTCGCCGAGGCCTGCGATGACGCCAACGTCCTCGCGGGGGATGGGTGCTCCGACGCGTGCGTGGTCGAGCACGGCTTCTCCTGCTCGGGTGACGCGCCCAGCCTGTGCGCCTCGACCTGCGGTGACGGCGCCGTCGCCGCGGATGAGGCCTGCGACGACGGGGCAACCGTGGATGGCGATGGCTGCACGGCGCTCTGCGCCATCGAGGCAGGCTACGGCTGTAACGGCGAGCCCAGCACCTGCACCGTGACCTGCGGCGATGGCCTGGTGACCGGCGCCGAGGCC
This sequence comes from Pseudomonadota bacterium, assembly GCA_043821645.1. GTDB lineage: Bacteria > Myxococcota > JACRCW01 > JAFGSX01 > JAFGSX01 > JBDRCO01. The sequence continues at coordinate 319,512 of JBDRCO010000087.1, forward strand.
TGTGACGACGGGGGCCTGCTGGATGGGGATGGCTGCTCCGCGAGCTGCGCCCTCGAGACGGGCTACACCTGCTCGGGCGCGCCCAGCATCTGCGTGGCGGTCTGCGGCGATGGACTGGTGCGGGGTGGCGAGAGCTGCGACGACGGCGGCACCAGCGACGGCGATGGCTGCTCCGGCCTGTGCGCCAGCGAGGCCGGCTATGTGTGTACCGGTGAGCCCAGCACCTGCGTCGTGACCTGTGGCGATGGTCTGGTGATCGGCGCCGAGGCCTGCGACGACGGCGCCCTGGTGGATGGCGACGGCTGCTCGGCCAGCTGTGCCGTCGAGGCAGGCTATGCCTGTGGCGGCGAGCCCAGCGTCTGCACCGCGGTGTGCGGCGATGGCCTGCTGCGCGGGGCCGAGGCCTGTGATGACAGCAATGGCAGCGACGGCGACGGCTGCGATGCGAGCTGTACAATCGAAGCAGGGTACGCCTGTACCGGCGAGCCAAGCGTCTGTGCCGCCACCTGCGGCAACGGGGCACTGGATGCTGGCGAGGCCTGCGATGATACCAACACCAGCGACGGCGATGGCTGCAGCGCGAGCTGTGCAGTCGAGGCTGGCTACTCCTGTACCGGCGAGCCCAGCGTGTGCGCGATGACCTGCGGCAACGGCACCCTCGACAGCGGCGAGGCGTGTGATGATGGCGATGTCGACGACGGAGACGGCTGCAGCGCGGTCTGTGTCATCGAGCCTGGCTATGCGTGTGGCGGTGAGCCGAGCGTTTGTGTGCTCACCTGTGGCAACGGCGCACTCGACCTCAACGAGGCCTGTGATGACGGTAACGGTGTTGCCGGAGACGGTTGCAGCGGAAGCTGCGTGGTCGAATCCGGCTACAACTGCACCGGTGAGCCGAGCCAGTGCACACCCGTGTGTGGTGATGGGCTGCTGCGTGGACCCGAGGTCTGCGATGACGGCAACACGGCGGGCGGTGACGGATGCAGTTCCAGCTGTGGCGGCGAGAGCGGTTACACCTGTACCGGCGAACCCAGTCTCTGCGCTCCGGTCTGCGGCGACAGCCTGATCCGCGGAGCCGAGGCCTGTGACGACGGAGCTCAGGTGGATGGGGATGGCTGCTCCGCCAGCTGCGTGGTCGAGAACGGATTCACCTGCAGCGGAGAGCCCTCGGTCTGCATCGAGGTGGCGCCCACCGACAGCGATGGCGACGGCGTGGCAGACCTTGACGACAACTGCCCGACCACCTTCAACCCGGATCAGCGGGACAAGGACAGCGACGGGGTCGGCGATCTCTGCGACGCCGATGCGAATGGTGATGGCTGGCCGGACGACCTCTCGGTCAGTGGCGGCGGTTGTGCCTGCCACGCCCCCCAGGCGCCGGGGATGAACTCGGGGTGGATCGCTCTGTTCCTGCTCGGTGCCGCGCTGTGGCGTCGACGACGCGCACCCCGGAGCTGACCACCGGGCTTCTCCTCGACCGTGGCTGGCGCATGCGCCAGGCCCAGGATCCTTTTCAACCCGGGGTTGACCTGGGCTCGACAATTTTGTCGAGCTCTCGACGATGTTGTCGATATGAGGTCGCACCTGACCCTGTCGCTTGCACCCTGAGGCCCGCGAAAGCGCCTGAGTTCAAGCCTGACCGCGAGGCCCGCGTGCTTCTCGGCACTGCGACGGCGTGTCCTTGCCGGGTACGCGTCCTGCAAGAGCAGACGGGCGTCGAGATCCAGGGTGCGAGCCACAAAGTGGGAGGTTCCTCATGCACGGCCTGAGAATTCGCTGCATCTGCGGCCTGGCAGCGGTCTTGTTTCTGGCATTCCCGGGGTGCGATGGGTGCGGCGCCCTGACCAGCGGCGGTGGCCAGGACCTCGGGAACACCACCGGCGACGAGGACGGCAGCGCGTCCACCCTGGATGGGAGCGGCCCCGGCGGTGATTCCAGTACCAGCGACGGAGCTGTCGTGGCCGATGGCAGCAGCCAAGACGTTGACGGCGGCGATCCCCTGCATCAACAGCTCCCGGACTTTTGCGCGGGCTCCGGGGCCGTGGTGAGCTTCGGTAGCCAGGATATCTGCGCCGGCGATCTGGCAGCCCAGACCTTCCGCTTTGCCCTGTGCGCCTGCCAGAGCATCTCCCCCCAGGCTCAGCTGACCCTGGATGCCTTCGATTCCAGCATCGGGCCCTACGGCGGCAGCAACGTCACGGACGACGGGCAGCTGGGTCTCAACCAGGGCGACCTCTCCCTGAACAACAAGCTATCGGTCCACGGATCGGCCTTCGTGGGCGGTGGCGGCGTGGGCTTTGGACCGGATTCCGAGATCACTCAGAACCTGTATGCCTACGGGGATGTTGCCATGAGCGGGCAGGGGAGCCATGCCACGATAGGCCGCAACGCTTACGTCAACGGCGGCGTGGGCAATCGCATCACCATCGCCGGCGACCTGACCTTGCCGGTGTCGGCCACGCTCCAGGCCACGGTCACTGGCTCGACCACGCGGGCGGACGTGCCACAGATCCTGCCCTGCCCCTGTGCGACCGAGCAGATCCTGGATATCGCCGGGCTCACCAGCTGGGCCGCCACGCACAACGACAATGAGGTGTATGCCATCCCGGACGCCGGGAGTGGCGAGGATGCCGGATTCCGTCTGGATCCTTCGCTGTACGAGAGCGGGGGCCCCACGACGCTGCGCCTGCCCTGCGGTCGTTTCTACCTGACCCGGGTCAACCAGAGCGGGCTGGCCCTCGACATCTACGTGCAGGACCGCGCCGTGCTCTTTGTCGATGGCGACCTCAGTGCGCAGCGCTTCACCATCCACGTCGAGCCTGGTGGCGAGCTGGATCTGTTCGTCGCGGGCGACCTGACCATCGGTGCCGCCGCGGACTTTGGCGCGCCGGACAAGCCCTCGTCGGTGCGCAGCTACGTGGCAGGCAACCTCAGCTTCCAGGCCTCGTCGAGCTTTGCCGGAAACGTCTATGCTCCGAATGCCGACATCGTGTTTGGTGCCTTCTCCGAGGTCTACGGCTCGCTGATGGTGCGCAACGTGACCTTCAACGCTGCGGCCGCGGTGCACTACGACAGCTCGATCCGGCGCGCCAGCGACAGCTGCGTGACCCCCGTCTCAAGCGACGGGGGTGTGGTGGTGGTGCCTGACGGGGGTGCAGGCGCCGACCGTGGCGCGGTTGATGGTGCGAGCGGCGTCGACGCGGGACCGGACGGCTGCAGTGGCCTGTGCAGCTTCGAATGTGGAGAGCTGGCCTGCCTGATCAACTCCGGGCAGAGTGTCGGAACCTGCGGAGCCTGTCGTAACGACCTCGACTGCTGCGCGCCGCTGCTGTGCAATCGTTCCACTGGCGCCTGCTACCTGCCCGGAGGTTGAGGGGCCTTCGCGGAGTGCAGACCGTCCGCTGCACGCCCCTCCCGGTCGCTTGATGCGACAGTGATCTCGCTGTGCTGCCCGCGTGCTGCACGCGCAGGATCCGACTGCACGCCGCCCCTAGGCCACGCCGGTGCGCGCGCAGCCATCGCATGGGGATTCCCTGCACCCAACAGTTCTCGATCTGCTCGACAGGAAATCGAGTTAGGCTAGGGCCATGCAGGTGCGCTCCCATCTTCTGACCGGGACCTCGACCGGCACGGCTGGCGCCCAGGACAAGGCCTCCTCGCCGCCGCCCCCGACCACTTCGGACGGGCCCGTCGAAGTCCGGGATCGCTTCGTTCCGTCGCTGGTGAGCGTGAATCAAGTGGAGCCGCCCGCTCTGCGCAGCACCTGGCAGCAGCACCTGCTGGCCCGGGTCGGCGATGCCAGTGTGGGGGCTGCCGTCGACAGCCTGTTCGACTATCACCAGGCGTGCGCGTTCTTCGGAGAGCGCATCCTGGGCATGCGGCGACTGACCCTGGACACGGCCGAAGGCGCGCTCGACGTGCAGCTTGCACCCCATCGCAACAAGGTTCCAGTGGCCGAGGTGCACGTTCACGGCCAGGCCGAGTGTGCACTGTGCAAACCGCCCTTCGTCGACGAGCGAGGCCTGCGCTGGCGCGACTACAGCATCTGGCCCAATGCCTACCCCTACCTGCCGCCCGAGCAGCAGCATGTGGTCATCACGGCGGCCACGCACCAGGGGCAGCACTTCGCGCCCAGGATTCTCGAGGACATGATCGACTATCAGCGCGCCGCTGGGCAGGCGACACCGGTGACCTTGCATTACAACGGCGTGGCCGGGAACAGCCAGTTCCACCTGCACTGGCAGGCCAGTCGTGAGCGACTGCCCCTGCAGCGCCTGCTCGACGAGGGATCGCTGCCGCTGCAGCGCGTGCACAGTGGCGCCGGCGGCCGGGTCGAGAGTTACGACCAGGGTTTCTATGCAGGTCTCCTGGTTTCTGGTGACAAGGCCTACGTCAGCCGCATGGCCACGCGCATCGTGGCGCAGCTGGAGCGGGATCCGGTGACCCGCGGCGCCTACAACCTGTTGCTCCTGCACCCGCGCCAGGGCGAAGCCCGGCTGGTCGTGATCCCCCGCCGCGCCGATATGCTCCAACCGGAACTGCCGTCCTTCGGCAAGGTGGGGCTGGGTGCCTTCTCCTTCGGCGGCACCATCGTGGTGCCCCGGGAGCAGCTCCCCGACGGTTTTGCCGGCGAGCTGTGTACGGCGGCGCGACAGACCCTGGTGCGCCCCTCCGAGCTGGGCTGGCTCGACGAGCTGCGCGAGCAGGTCGACAACGCCGTGCTCGCCCTGCGCACCGCGCGCAGCGACGGGGGTTGACGCAAATGCGCGGGTGGCTCAGCTCTCGAGCTGCTTGAGGAATGCCACACTGCGCAGCGTCCGCCCTGTCAGGGCGCGCACGCGCTGCAGGGTGCGACGGCCCACCTCGCGCGCCACCTCCACCGTGATGGGCCTGCACGACGAGGTCTGCAGGGGACGTGGTCGCAGCCAGTCCTGCTCCTCGGGCGGCACCGCCCGATCACCGCAGCTGCGGCATAGCCAGCCGTCGGTGTCGACGGATTCGTGCATCCCGTGGTCCAGTCCGCCGCCGCAGCGCGCGCACTGATCGGCGTCCGGCCACAGCCCGAGGTGGTGCAGCAGGGCCACCTCGAAGCCGCGGAGCAGGGCAGTGGGCTGCGTGTCCTCGTGCTCGAGCAGGGCTAGGCCGTCGAGGAGAAGCTCGAGCAACGCGGGCTGGGGGTCGCGATCTCGGCTCAGAGCCTCGACCAGCTCGCACAGGTAGCCGGCTCGCCCCAGACGATGCGGGTCGTCGCCCAGGTGCGGGAAGTCGCGTCGAGGCGAGGCCGAGTCCAGCTCGGCGAGCTCGGCGCTCGGGCGCAGGCGCAACTCCAGGTCGACGTGGACGAAGGGCTGCAGGGCGCCACCGAAGCGGCGCTGGCTGCGACGGGCGCTGCGGGCCAGGGCGCCCACCTTGCCCAGGGCGCGCGTGAACAGGGTGACGACGAGGTCTGCATCGCGGTAGGGCGTGAGACGCAGGACGATGCCGTCGCTTGCGACCTCTTCACCCGGCGTGGCGCGGGTCGATCGTCCACGACCCATGTGCTCACCCAGGGTCCCGGGTCAGGACGTCCGTGATGGAGTCAGGCCGAGCCCGTGTCCGCACCAGGGCGCCGCCCGCCAATCTTTTGTCCCGGGCGCAGGTGGCCGGTCGTTTTCCGGGGAAGACCCTCGCACGGCAGCGCGTCACGGCAGCACGTCGAGCGACTTCCTGCATTCAACGGCCACCGAGGTCTTCTCGAAGCGCGTGCAGCAGGACTCCAGCGCCTCGCGGGCACTGGCGGTGTCGCCTTGCTTCTGGTGGGCCATGCCGAGGCGATACAGCACGTCCGCGATGCGCTCGGCGCCGATGAAGCGGCTCAGATCGGTGCCATCACATTTTTCCCGAAAGGCCGTGAACCAGCGGATCGAGGTATCGGTCTGGCCCTGCTCGGCGTAGGCCTGACCCAGCCAGTAGTAGGCACCGCACAGGTGAGGCGCGCGCGCCACGGCATGCTCCAGCAAGCGCAAACCTTCCTCGACCTTGCCCGTCTTGTACAGGCACCAGCCCTGGTTCTGCAGCGCGAATTCCGGCGTCGCGTACAGCAGGTTGGCCGCGGCCCGCTCGAAGTAGGGGATGGCCTCGGCGCAGCGCTCCTGTTCCATCAAGGTCACGCCGTACAGGTTCTCGGCCTCGGAGTAATCCTTCTTGGCTTTCATGGCCAGGCTCAGGTGTTGCCGTGCATCGTCGTGTCGCTGAAAGCCGTTGAAGTAGACCAGGCCCAGCGTGTACTGCAGTTCCGGATCCCCCGGGTTCAGCTTCTCTGCCTCGAGCAGCTCACCCAGCGCCTCGCGATAGCGGTTCTGGGTCATCAGCTCGACGCCAAGGGCGCGGCGGCTGTTCGAGATGTGGACCTCCTCATCGGTTGGCGTGTGCACGCACGCACTTGCGACCAGGAGAACAAGGGCAGACAGGACTGCACCGGATCGCATCATCGAGGGCTCTCCTCTCCTGGTCTGGAGTCGTCGTCCGGAACCCTTCGCGGTCCCGGCGGCGGTTCCCGAGGTGTCGAATTCGACGGTCAGAATGCCGCCAGCAAGCGCGCCAGGCGTGCGCGTTCCTCGTCGCTCAGACCCGGTGAGGCAGCGACGCCGAGAATATTGTCGATGGCCGCGCCCAGCGCCGACTCCGCTCCGTCGGTGAGCTGGGCCTGGATCATGGGGAGGTCTTCCAGCTCGTCGAGCGGTTCCAGCATAGCCAGGGGCGCGGGATCCTCGAGCCCTTCAAGACCATCCAGGGCCGCGGGCACCTCACTGCCTTTGTTTCTTGCCCTGGCCCACGCCCCGGGGTCGTCATGGAAACACGGCAGGCGTTCGAGTACCGCAGCCTGCTGTGCCGGCCCCAGGCGTCTGAAGTTCACGTTGTCGATCATGAAGCCCATGGACTCGACGAACTGTATGGCCTCGGCCTCCACCTCGGGATACTGAGCCAGGGGGACGGAGCGCGGCTCACCCACGTAGATGGCGGGATGAAGGCTCTGAGTCTGAAACAGGTAGATCAGGACCGAGAAGCTGGCGTCGGGGTTGCGCACACCGACGATCATGGCCTGGGTCGGCTCTGCGTCGGATCCGGGGATCACCACGTTGGGTGCGTTGATCGATTCGATGACAGCGACGAGGCGCTCGGCAGGTGCGGCCACACGACGCAATTCAGGGGCGGGCACGAACATGTCAGCGCCCGGCAAATTCGAAGTCGTCGTTGAACGTGCGCGACTCGGCGGCGGTGCGCTTGTACTCGACGAGCGGGTTGTCGATCATGACGTTGTCACCACCGACGTTGCCCTCGCCGAGGATGATCTTGAAGTAGTGCTGCGGCGAGTGGCTCTTGCGCGTGGCCCCGAAGTTCTTGGTGGCGGTGAAGTGGATGACGTTTTTCCCTGGCTTGACGTACTTGCTGACCTCGAACACCACCTGTTCCTCGTCGCTGGTGATGCGGCGAACCCACACGCTGTTGATGAAGAGGTCGACGTCATACTGGGTCATTCCCGGGAAGTTCTTCTCGGTGACCACCCAGTAGCGGCGCGATCGTACACCGGTCGGCGCAGCGGTGGCCGGGCGGGCGGTGTCCGGGCCCACCTGCTTGACCTGGTAGCCCTTGGCCTTGATGTGCACGTTGCCCTGGGCGTCGATCTCGACGGTGCAGTTCTCGAAGGTCTGGTTGGCCACACCGTCGATGTTGACCCCGTTGAGATAGACGCTCTTGGCGCTGGCGATTCCGGCCGTGCTCATGGCCGCGACGACCAGCAGGGCGCTCACGATGGTTCTCACGCTTGGCCTCCTGTCAGCCCAGGGGCTGTGGCCGGCTCCAGCCCTCAGGACGGTGCAGCGCGCCCGGGTATTCACCCGCGGGGCGAGCCGCCTCGACCCACTCTCCTGGATAGCTGCTCGGGGCCCAACGGTCAAGAAAGCCGCAATTTTCCTCCGGTATTGTTTTTTACGTCCGCGCGGACCCGGTGCTAGGATGAACCGATCTTGACCTGCACCGTGGAGCACTGATTTCTCATGGCGCCGCGTGTCCTGCTCAGCCTCGACGACGTGGTCCTCGCATCGGGCGTGGCGCCCCTGCTGCATGACGCGGGCTTCGACGCCCTGATCGTGGCGGATCCGGGGGAGTTGCCCGCCCGCGGCGTCGATGCCGACGTGGTCGCGGTGGTGGCGCAGGACAGTTACATCGAGGGCTACACCGGCGCCGACCTGTTGCAGCAGATGCTCACCGCGCGCGGTGAGCCCGTGCCGTCCATCCTGGTGTGTCACCAACCACCGAGCGAGACCGAGCGCGCACCCCTGGTGCAGAGGCTGCACGTCCGCGCTTTTCTCAACAGCAGCACCACCGACGAAGCGCTGGTGGATGCTGTGCGCAGGGCCACCGGCGGGCTGAAGGCCTCGCTCGAGTTCGACGGCGGAGTGGAGACCATGCACGAGGGCGCAGATCCCTTCGATCTGTTCGTCGAGCTGTCCGACGAGGTGGACGTGGATCCCGACAGCGATCCACACCGTGAGGTGACCCGTACCGTCTCCATCGATGTGCCCGAGGAGGCGCGGGGACCGGCCTCGAACCCGGAGCTGACACCAGCACAGCCGCGGGTTCCGGCCATGATCGTCGACGAGACCTCCATCGACCTCAACCTGATGACCCTCGGTCTCAGTGAGGTCATCACGGACGAGCACGAGATCGACCAGGGAAACGTACAGGAGCAAGAAGACATGGCCCAGATCGAGGAACTGCAGCGACAGCTCGCCCAGGAGCGCGCCGCCCGCGAGAAGGCCGAGGCGGAGATCCCGCGCGCCCAGCGCCAGGCCAAGGAGCGCGTCCAGAAGCTCGAGGCCGCCCTCACCGAGGCCCGGGGCGTCGCGTCCAAGGCGGGGGATGCCGACGCTGCGCGCGCCAAGCTGGCCGAGGCCGAGCTCAAGGAGCTTCGCAAGTACAAGGATGCGGCCGAGCGCAAGCTGCGCAAGCTCGAGGGTGAACTGCGCGAGGTGCAGGGCGCTGTCCCGGATCTGGCGGGAGGTATGTTCGACGACGACGAGGCCGCGCCGTCGAGCGAGGGCCGCTTCGAGCAGATCCCCTATCCGCGCCTGCTCGGCCGCTTGCTCAAGCATCGCTTCGCCGGCTCGATGAGCCTGCGCACCGGCGCCACCACGCGCGAGATCTTCTTCAACGAGGGGCGTCCCGTCGCCTACTCCTCGGCTTCACCGGGCGAGCGTCTGGGGCAGATTCTCGTCGAGCAAAAGCGCATCACCGAACAGCAGTACATGACCGCGGCCCGGCGCATGGTCGAGCGTGGTGTCAAGCTCACGGACGCCTTGCTCGAGCTGGGCTACATCGACACCCAGCACCTCGATGAGGAGCAGCGCTTCTTGACCCGGGATCAGATCGTCAGTGGCTTCGGCGTGACCGAGGGTAGTTTCACCCTGACCGCCAGCGTGTCGCCACCGCCGGACACGCCGCGCTTCGACTTCAGTCCGGGCGAGATCTACGTCGCTGGCTATCGCCAGTACGCGCCCGAGGGCGAGGTCAACGCACTGTTCGAGACCATGCGCCGGCTGTACCTCAAGCCCAGCGAGGAGATGGCAGCGTACCGGCCGCACCTGGGCCTCGAGGCCGAAGACGAACGCCTGCTGCGGCTGCTGGGCAAGGCCTATACCACCGAGGAAGCGGTGGCTCGGGCGAATGTTTCCGAGGAACGGGCTGCGCGTCTGCTCGGTGCCCTGCGCGGCCTGGGCTTGATCGCAGCCTGGAATCCTGGCGCGCCGCAGTTCGAGGAACGCGTGCGGCAGATGCAGCAGGAGTACCGCAACGAGGTCCTGACTCTGCGCGAGGAGCTGCAGACGCGCGAGGACAGAGTGATCGACACCTTCGAGAAGGCCCTGGCACGCCTCGAGCAGGGTGGCTCCGCCCTCACCGGTGCCAGCGCGACACTGCGCCAGACCGTCGATCTCCCGCCGCGCGAGGAGAAGACCGAGCCTCACTTCGATCGAAGCAAGCTGCAAGGTTCGAAGCCTTTTCAGGATGACACCCCCCCCGCTGGCGGCGAGCTGATGGGCGGCGAGGCCGAGGTCAAGAGCGCCCTCGACTACGCTTTCATTCCACCGGCGAGCGCGGCGCCTCCTCCTCCTCTTCCTCCTCCTCCGCCGCCGCCCAAGGCGACGCTGCCGACGCCGACCTCCACCAAGCCCATGACCGCGATTCCACCGGCGCCGCCGCCCACCGAGACAGACACGCCGGCCGAGGCCAAGTTCCGCGAGGGCATGAACCGCGCGGCGCAGGGCCAGCTCGACGAGGCCGAAGGGGCCCTGCGCGAGGCCGTGCGTCTGGACGCGCAGAGACCCTCGTACCTGTCAGCGCTGGCGCGGGTCCTGCTGTCCAACCCCAAGTACGATCGATCGGGGACCCTGCCCGTGGTGCGCTCCTTGCTCGAGCGCGCCCAGACTCTGGCTCCCAACGACGACGAGGTGCGGGCCCTGCTCGCGCGGGTCAGCTCGGAGCAAACGCAGCTCGAGTAGCGGTGCCCGGCGGCCAGTGAAGCGGACTTGCGTTTCCTGGTCTGCGACCTGGCCCGGACCACGGCCGACCGTCGGCGAGCGCCCGCAGTGCCGGGGTGGCCTGCTCGACCCTTGTCGGACCCCGGATCATGGACTACAAGAGCCGCCTTGAACGAGGCACGTCCATGATCAATCTCGCCCTGTCCTTGCTCGCCGGCGTCGCCCTGGGCCTGCTGCTGGGCATCTGGTTGACACCCATCGAGGCCATCCTGCCGGCCCTGGTGGTGGTCGGCGTGGTCTACTTCCTGCTGGCCCGGCGCGCCATGAACAAGCTGGAGGCAGTGTTCCTGTCGTCGCAAAAGGACCTGATGGCGGGCCGCATCGAAAAGGCCATCCGCATCATCGAGAGCGCGCGGCCGGTCGGGCGCTGGCAGTTTTTGGTCGGCGCCCAGATCGATGCCCAGATCGGGATGATCCATTTCGTGCGCGAGGACTTCAAGACAGCCCAGCCCTACCTCGAGCGCGCCCTGTCCCGGCTGTGGATCCCCAAGGCCATGCTCGGCTCGCTGCTGTACAAGAAGAAGGACGTCGAGGCGATGCGCACCAACTTCGAGAAGGCGGTCTCCGTCGGCAAGAAGCAGGGCCTGGCCTGGTCGATCTACGCCTGGTGCGAGTGGAAGCTGGGCAACGTCGAGCGGGCCATCGCGATCCTCAATCGTGGAGAGAAGGTCCTCAAGGACGACGATGACAAGCTCAAGGCCAACCTGCTGGCGCTGCAGAATGGCAAGAAGATGAAGATGAAGGGCTACGGCGATCAGTGGTACCAGTTTCACCTGGAGACCATGCCTGCCCTCAAGCAGCAGAACGTGCGTTTCGCCAGGCGCTAGCACCCTTTACCGCGAGTCTGTTGCACCCGATCCCGCCATGTTATCGTGCGCCCCCGGATGGCGTGGGGCTGACCTCCGCGGTCCGTGAGGTGGCGTCCGATCGTGGTGCTGGAACGTGCGCGGTGGCTGGTGGCGATGTTGGTGCCGGTACGGGGGACCTGCCGAGGCGCACCCTCGACGGGGCAGGGCGGCAAGGCCCTCCCTGAAACACCTGTGACGTGGAGGGGTCGAGCGTGGGCCTGACGCCAGAGCTGATGGCCGGGCAAGCCGGCCTGGCAGGATGGCGCGACGCGCCGCCCAGCGAGGCGACGGCTCCCCGTCCGAGGCTCTACGTGGTCGACGACCAGGGCTGCCCCATCGGCCACGACCTCGGTCGCGTCACCACCATTGGCCGCCATCCCGACAACAGCATCCAGATCCTCGATGCAGGCATGTCCAAGTTTCACCTGCGGCTGCTGCGAGGGCGTGCCGGAGTGCTGTTCGAGGACCTGGGCTCGGCCAACGGCACGCGGCTCAACGGGGCTCCTGCGCACCGCGCCGTGCTGCACGATGGCGACGAGCTGCAGGTCGGTGAGACGCGCTTGCTGTACGCCCTGCACTGGGTCGCGCCCGGTGGCCACGGACCGGCCGTGTCCATGCTGCCCACGCGCCTGGGGGGTCCGGGCAGCGCGGTCACCCACATCGATGGCATGGACGCGGGGGAGGAGTTCCCGGCGGCGGAGCACCTTGGCAGCCGGGCCCAGCTCGCCGAGACCTACCAGCGTCTGCGCCAGACCTACGCGTTGCTGCGGGCCGTGGCCAGCGCCGACGATCTCAACGCCATGGCGGATGCGGTGCTGGCGCACGCGATGCGGCAGTTGCCGGTGGCGCGCGGCGCCCTGCTGCTGCTGGATCTGGTTGACGGCGTGCCGCAGCTGGCTCCCCTGGCCACGCTGGCGGTGGGCGAGCACGGTCACGACCTGTCCCTGCCGCGGGCGCGCATCGAGCAGATCCTTCGCGATCGGACCGGGCTGGTGATCGAGGACGCCGGGCAGTGCAGCATCACGGTCCCCCTGGTCGACGGCGGGCAGGTGGTGGGCCTGCTGCACTTCGAGGGTGCCGCCGGAGCGCCTCCCCCCACCGCCCGGGACCTGGCCATCCTGTCGACGGTGGCGCGTCCCGCGGCCCTGGCCATCGCCAACGCGCGACTGCTCGCCAGCACCGCCGAGGATGCGCGCGCGCGCCAGGCTCTCGAGCGCTTCCTGTCGCCGACCCTGGTCGAGCAGGTGCGGCGTCGCGCCCTGCTGCTCGACGAGGATGGCCGCAGTTGCGAGGCCACCATCCTGTTCGCCGACATCCGGGGCTTCGTGAGCCTGAGCGCCGAGCTCGACGCCGAGGCCGTGGTGGCGATGCTCAACGAGTACTTCGAGCGCGCGGTCGAGGTGGTGTTTCGCCACCATGGTGTGCTCGACAAGTTCATCGGGGACGCCCTGATGGCCGTGTGGGGCGCGGCCCAGAGCACGCCCGACCACGCAGCCCAGGCCCTGCGCGCAGCGGTGGACCTGCGCCAGGCGCTGGACGAGCTCAACCTCGAGCGCACGCAGCGTGGCGAACCTGCGCTGCGCGTGGGCACCGGCGTGGCGACGGGACGGGTGGTGGCAGGTCGCGTGGGGTCCTCGCGGCGGCTCGAGCTGACCGTGATCGGGGATGCGGTCAACGTGGCCTCGCGCCTGTGCGACATGGCCGGCGCCGGCGAGATCGTGGTGGCCCAGAGCACCCGCGAGGCCGCACCCGAGGTCTGCAGCTACCGCGATCTGGGGGAGCGTCTGATCAAGGGCAAACCGCAACCGGTGCTGGTGTCCCTGGCCGCGCCCGTCGACAGCGCGGGGCGCGATCGCGACGACAGGACCGCCCGATGATCACGCAGCAGTGCCCCAACTGCTTCAAGCGCGTGGATGTGAGCATCTACGTGTCGGGGCAACGCGTGCGCTGCCCGCGCTGTCGCGTTCCCTTCGTGGTGGTGCGTCAGAGCATGGGTCCCGTTGAGGCGGCGCCCGCCGCGGCCACTCACGAGCCACCGCGGCGCTCGCCGGTGGAGGCGCGCACCACACCCTCGCGCCCCATGGCCGCGCTGCGCCCCGACGGTCAGCCGGTGTCGCTGCTGGATCCCGTCGACGAGGCCTGGCCCACCCGCGGTCGCCCGGCGCCCGAGCAGCCTCCCCTGGATGCGCCGGAGATTCCGGGCTACCGCATCACCGCCCTCATCGGCCAGGGTGCGATGGGGACCGTGTATCGCGCCCAGCGCGTGCGTGATGGCGTCACCGTGGCCCTCAAGGTGCTGGCAGAACAGTTGCAGACCTCGGCCGAGTTCGTGGCGCGCTTCGAGCGCGAGATCGCGGCCCTGGCCGCGGTGCAGCACCCCAACGTGGTGCGCCTGATCGAGATGAGCCAGGTCGGCGAGCGGCGCTTCTTTGCCATGGAGTTTGCCGAGGGCACGTCGCTGCGCGCCGAGTTCGCGGTGACCAAACCAGTGCCGTCGCGGGTGGTGTCCATCCTCATCGCGGTCACCGAGGGCCTGGCCGCGGCCCACGACGCCGGCGTGATTCATCGCGACCTCAAGCCCGAGAACGTCGTGGTGATGCCGGACGGCGGTGTGCGCATCGTCGACTTTGGCCTGGCGGGCCTGTTCGGTGACGGCGATCCCCACCCCAATCTCACGCGCTCGCGGGTGACCATGGGCACGGTCAACTACATGGCGCCCGAGCAGCGCACCGACGCCAAGTACGTGGACCAGCGCGCTGACATCTACGCCGTCGGGGTGATGCTGTACGAGGGGCTCACCGGCGAGCTGCCGGTGGGACGCTTCCAGTTCCCCAACGAGCGCGGGCTCAAGTTGCCCCTGCTATGCGACAGCATCCTGAGCAAGGCCCTGGCGCGGGATCCCCGCCAGCGCTATCCCGACGCCCGCGCCGTGCTCGACGACCTGCACAAGCTCGAGCGGCTCCTGCGCAGCGCGGCCCTCGCCGACACCGTGCTGCCGCGACCGCCCCCCGACGTGGTGCACAGCCACGTGGTGCAGCGTCGGCAGAGCCTGCGCCAGACCGTGCTGCACCCGGCATCCCGGCGCTGGGCCCTGGTCAGCCTGGCCTCGATGATGGTGGCCGGAGCCGGCTTTGGCCTGGGATGGCGCTGGCTCGAGCGCCAGGGCATCTACGAGGTGGTGATCGAGGATGGGCAGGCCCGGCGCGAGGAGACCCGGAACCAGCTCGAGGGTCCTTCCCTGGGGCTGGTGGCGGCCGACAAGGTGCCGCTGTCCACGACCCTGGGCCTGTGGCGCGTCGCGGGCGCACAGCTCGAGCACCAGGTCGACGCGCCGGTGGTGCGACTGCAGCCCACGGTGGCCAGCGCCACCCTCGGCGCTGCGCTGACCACCCCGCGGCTGCGGGTTCAGGCCGAACTCCGGCGGCCCGCCATCCCGGCCCTCGCCCGCCAGGCGGCGCGCAGCCAGGGTTTCGTCGACGAGGCGCGGCTGGATCTGTCGGTGCGCATCGGCGTGGGCCTGGATCTCGGCGACCGGGTGCTCGGTGGCTACGTCGACAGCGACGGAACCTGCGGCTACCTGGAGCGCCGTGGCCTGGACCTCACCGTGAGCTCGCACGTGTGCGGCGGAGGCGGAGCCCAGAGCGCGGTGCTCGAGCTGTGGGTCGAGGGTCAGGCCCTGCACCTGCGGGTCGATGACTTGCGGCTGCCGCCACATCCCCTGGACAGCGAGCCCGGCCCCGCCCGTCCCGCGCTGCTGTGCCAGAATGCCAACTGCATTTTTTCGGCGGCGTCGGCGCAGACGCCTGCCGCGCGCACGGGCGGTCGGTGACACTGGTGCGCCCCACCCTCGTGCTGTTCGACATCGACGGCACCCTGGTCGATGCCGACGGCGCCGGTCGCGCTGCTCTCGACGAGGCCTTCGCGGGGAGCTGGAACATCCTCGACGCCACCCGCGACGTGGTGCTGGCTGGCGGCACCGACCCCGAGATCGTGCGCGACATCCTGGTGACCCAGCTCGGGCTCACCACCGACAGCGTGACCCCGGGCATGATCAAGGGTGTGCTCGGGGCTTACCTGGCACACCTGCCGCGCTGCATGGCCGCGGCCACCAGCTTTAGGATCCTGCCCGGCGTGCGCGAGATCCTGCCCACCTTGTCGCGTCGCCCCGGCGTGTTCCTGGCGCTGGCCACTGGCAACATCGCACCGGCGGCCCGCCTCAAGCTGGCCAAGGCCCAGCTCAACACCTACTTCCGCACAGGCGGCTTTGGCGGCGATGCCCCGACCCGGGCCGGGCTGATCACGGTCGCCCAGGAGCGCATGGCGCGCGTGGCCGGGCAGCGCTTCGAGCGCCGCCGCGTGTTCATGGTGGGTGACACCGTGCGCGACATCAAGGCGGCCCGCGCCGCCGGTGTGGTGGCGGTGGGGGTGGCCACGGGACCGGATAGCGAGGAGGTGCTGAGTGAGGCCGGGGCGGATCTGGTGCTGAGCAGCCTGGATCAAGCGGCGGATCTGGTGCAGGCTCTGTGAATCCGCTTCCCGTGCCAGGCCGGGGCTGCCCAAAAATCGGCATCACGGGCGGTGCTGCTGCCAAAGAACCGGCAAGGGCACGCGGGTCAAGTAGATAACATATTGAAACTATGCAATATTTTTTGCAGTGCCAAGGGCACGCAACTTGAATCTGTCCTCCCCGATGGAGAGAACAATGACCACAGCACACGCCGCACAAGCTCCAAAGAGTGCCTGGCTGCGCCCGACCCAGCTCGGGTTCACTCTCATCGAGGCCATGATCACCGTGGGCATCATGTCGGCCCTGGTGGCCATCGCGGTGCCCGCACTGCGCCCCCTCACGAGCAAGACCCATCTGCGAGAAGAAGCCGAGTCGGTGGCGGGCTTTTTGGACCTGGCGCGGCGCACCGCCTTCAACGAGGGCCGCTGCGTCCGCGTGAACCTGTCCTCCGGGATGCTGATCATGGCCCGACGCAACCACGCGGACTGTGTCACCGATGTCACCACCGGCGCCTGGACCACCGTCCGCAGCCAGGCCCCGCTGTACAAAGAGCACAGCTTCACCGTCACCTCGTCAGGTGCTCCCGCCAGTACGCTGATTTTCAGGCCTCATGGCTGGCTGCGTGGTGACGCTGACCACAACAAGGCCGAGGACACCGGGCGCGTGGCCATCGCCTCGACCAGGGAGCCCAACAAGCTGGGGATCCTGGTCACCAGCATGAGTCGCATCTGCATCAAGGGCCTGGGCTCGGGTGCCCTGCCCGCGCTGTCGAGCGCGGCGGATTCGCTGTGCCCGTGAGCCCGTCGAGCACGATGAGAAGCCTGCCTGGCGCCGGGGTCGCAGGCAGTGAACGGAGGTCGGTGATGGTCAGACGCGCGCGAACAAGGCGAGGGCGCCCCGGCAGGGCTCGTGGCTACCTGCTGATCGAAGCCATGATCAGCACGGGGATCATGGCCGTCGTGCTGGCCTCCACCATGCAGCTCATGGCCAATGCACGTTTCAGGCTGGGCAAGGCTCGCAACCCCGAGGTTGCGTCCGCCGTGGCCCTGTCCCTGGCCGAGGAGCTGGCCGGCAATCCGCACGTCACGGTGGCTGCAACGGCGTGGGCGCCAGTGCCTGGCAAGACTGGCTTTGAGTGGAAATGGAGCGAGACGACCTCGGGTCTGCACACCGCCAGCACGCCCAACCTGGCTTCCTCGGACACCCTGCACGAGATCCGGGTGTGGGTCCGCTATCCCTCGGAGAGGGGTCCGCTGACCGTCTCGTACCGTCTCCTCAAGCGCAAGAAGCTCAATTAGCGGGGAGCCAAGCACGTGAGACACATCAGAAGCACAGGTCGACCGCAGCATCGTGGGTTCACGCTCATCGAACTCATGGTGAGCCTTGCGGTCGTCCTGATCGTCTCGGCGGCGGGCATGGAGCTCTACGTCATCGCACGCAAGAACCAGAGCGAGGGCATGGTGCAGGCGTCCATCTCCCGGGATGCCCAGCTGGTGCTCGACTGGGTCGAGCGCGACCTGAGCTACCTGGGCGCGGGCGTGCCGCGCGGCTGCCCGGCCACCAGCGACACCGACATCGCGGGTTCCTGCGCCACCAAGTCGTTGCGACCGCCCATCCGCATCGGCCACAACGACAACCTGGTGTTCGTGGGCGATCTGCCCCTGCCGCACTCCGATCTCAACGGCATCGTGCAGATCGCCGCGATCAATAGTGGTTCTCTCTCGAACGCCAAGCTCACGGTGATGTCCGAGCTGTCGGGCTGCGTGCCGCCGAGCGCGGGCACCGATTCGGGCAATCACCATTGCGCCACCCACCTTGCGAGCCTCATTCCGACGGGGAGCGCCACGGACTGCAACAGCAGTAACCCCACCGCGGCGACCTGCCCCTGGGGGCTCAACAAGTGGTTCACGGCTGCCGGCAACACGGCCGAGTTCATCATTGGCTATCCCAATGGCACCTGGACGCGCAAGCGGTGGAACGGCACCAATGGTTCCGGACTGGCTACGACGGACGACTACTACGGGGTTGTCGCCGAGGCGAACTGGCCAGCTGCCAGCCTGCAAAATGTGCCCCAGAGCGAGCTGTTCACGGGCAAGGCCTCGACCAGCTTCATCTCGCACATCGACAGGGTGTTCTACTCGGTCGAGAATACAGCCGGAGCAGCCTGCGGCGGCAGCAACTGCGTGCTCAAGCGACGCCAGTGCTGGGCCAAGGTGCAGGACCCCTCGGTTGCCAACTGGCCGCCGGTGCAAAATACGCGCATGCGCAGCAGCAGCACGCCAGCCGACTGCAGTCCCCCCGACGAGGGGACGCCCTGGATGACCCTGATGACAGGGATCAGGAGCATGGAGTTCAAGTACTACCAGAACTCCGACAGCGTCGGCACCGACGAGATCAACACCAGCACCTGGGATGCCGAGGATTCATCGCGCACCCGCCTGGTCGAGGTCATTCTGACCCTGGAGCGCAAGATCCCCCGCACCAACAACCGCTTCATCAAGCACACCGTGCGGCGACGCGTCTTGCTGAGAAACCGGGGAGGGATCGCCGACCCCAGCATCGCGTTGAGCAGCGGCGGATGCCTGGCCAACGGAACCGTCAACGAGTGTCAGTGGGACTAGGAGGCGATGATGTTCAGGTTTGCTCGTGCCCGCACCCGGGCCAGGCGTCAGGGTGGTTTTGCCCTGGTCATCGTCGTGGTGCTGGCCGTGGCTGCCACTGCGGCCGTGGCGGCGCTGTACACGGCCTTTCTGTCCACCCGACTGCCAGCGGCCAAGACCGCCGCGGGGGACATGTCGCGCAGCATCGCCGAGAGCGGCATGGCGCGCACCATCGCCTACCTGCAAAGGGCCGTCTCGAGCGATATGGACAGGGTGCTCGACCCCGGGTGGACGGCCGTGTGCAACTCGCCCAACTCCGCAGCCTGGGAGCCGCCCGTCATGTGCGCCAGTGGCGCAGCGATCAACTGCTTCCGGCCGGTGCCCAACTTCACCGACACCGGCGCCGGGACCGTGTACTACAACAGCCAGCCCTACCGTCGGGTGCCCTACTCCGGCGGCGCCTACCTGGTGCAGTTCAGCGATGACGCGGACGACCTGGTCGCCAACGCCGACTGGAACACAGCCACCGGCAACAGCCTGACCCTCGGTGACCCCAACTGCATGGAGGGCCCCGCCGGCCTGGGTGGGGGTGACAACCCCGCGCGCGATCGCAACCGCACCATCTGGATCACGGTGATAGGCATCTACCCGGGCACCAATCCCGCTGTGACCCAGCAGCGCACCACCCTGCGCAAGCTGCACACGTCCGTCCTGCCGCCGGCCGTCGTGGGCATGGAGGTCAAGGGCAACATCGATGTCTCGGGTAGCGGCGATTTCCTGGGCTGCAGCCCCATTGGCTCGATCGAGATTGATGGCAACTTCGTGGGCCCCGGCAGCGGCAAGGCCTGCGCCTGTGGATTTTCCCTCGCCGATGGTCTCGGCAGCTGGGATCACTGCACCGACGCGGCCATCACGGGTTCCGCGCCCAACTGCGGCTCGGTGGGCGTGGGCTGTGCGGACGGTGTCCTGGACACCCCTGGCCCCGTCCTCCCCGCCATCCCCTCGCCGGATTTAGCCGGCGGCGCACCTGGGGACCCTGGCACGGACTGGTATGTCGACTGGTCGCGGCCGTGCGTGTTCTGGCTGAGCGACAACCTGTACAACGGCAGCCTGTGGTTCTGGGATGCCAATGCCCACCGGGCCTCCTGCTCGGCCGACGGTACCGTTTGCGGGCCCTGTGGCAGCATGGAGGGGGCCGACCAGGGCTTGCTGTGGGGACCAGACCTCAACAACACCGGCCACCCCGCCTCCTACGCCAGGTGCTGGACGCCTCTCATCGTCAACGCGAACACCACGTGCGACTGGGTTGGACCTGGCGCCAGCGAGGTGGACACCGCGGGTGGCTGCTTCTGGAAGCCCAATAATACTGCTGCCAGCTCCACGGTCTCCGCCGTGAATGGCACACTCACCGGGTTGGTGGTGCCGGTGCCGGCGACCGAAGTCTGGCCGACGTCACTGGGCGGCTGTGCTGGTACCCCCTGCGGTGCCACCTGGAACATAGGTGCCGAGACCGTGAACAAGCCAGCCTGGGCCTCGTGCTCGTTCAACTACCCGCCCTACCCGACGGGTGCCCTGCCCAGCCAGCCAGTGAACTGTGGCGCGGCCTGCGACGGCACCAACAAGGCCATGTTGTGGCTTGGCGGCGGCACCAACAACTGGTGGTTCAACGGCGCCAGCTCGGCCACCCTCAACGCCGTCCCCGCGGGTGTGTACATCTTTAACAAGTACATAGCCCTGACAGGTGGGTCACCGCCGGGCTTCAACGCGCCCAACCCTCCACCCGATCCGGCCACATCGCCCTACTTCAATGGCTGGCCCAAGGCCTCGGTGCTGGTCAAGAATTCCAGCGCCACCCCAACGACCGACATGATGATAGACCTGCAGACCTCAGCGAACGGCTACTGGTTCGGCGTGGGTCAGAAAAGTGGCAACCCGGATGGCAGCGGGGCGCGCTATCCCTCGATCATGACGACGGGCAAGGTGAGCTTGCATGGCAGCACGCCGACACACATCGCCGGCAATCTCTACTCCAAGGGCAAGTTCGGCTGGACAGGCGGCAGCACCAACTGGTTCTACGGCGAGACGCACCTGGACAGCGACTTCGTCATCGGCGGCAGCGGTGTCTATGTCTGGAAGTACACGGTGGCCCAGCAACCCATGCCGCCCGCGTCGGGATCGCCTCCCACCCAGACTCCCTCACCGCAGTAAGCGGCTCCCGAAGCGCGACCAGGGCCAGGTGCCGGGCATCCTGCTGATGGTCGGGGCACCCTCCTGAGCACCCAAGGGCCTGGAGTCTCGCGAGCCCCTGAGCGATGCTGGCGGTGATGTCTGCGGGAGGCAACACGGCCCGCAGGTCGAGGGCGAGAGCGGGCGTCAGCAAGGACACCATGGGTCGCTGGACAGGTCTCGAGGCTGGGTCAGGCTCCCGCCGCGCGCTGCTCGTGCTGGCCCTGGCGTCCGGACTGTGCGGCCTGGGCTACGAGGTCCTGTACGCACGCCTGCTGTCGACCT
>JBDRCO010000088.1:0-2585 GCA_043821645.1 Pseudomonadota bacterium
CTCCTTAGAAATGGGCTTTGAACAACCACCATTATAAGCAGGAACCTACTCTTTGTCTAGGTAGAAAGCCAAGAATCTGCCTCTTGCGACAGATTCTTGGCGCCCTCTACACGCCCCCGCCGGGCACATCCTAGGCTAGTGCCGCGCTGCCGTTCTCGCCTTGTCCCCCGCCCCAGGCACGCGGTATGCTACCAACCCCCCTCGCGCTCCCTTGTCCATGAGGAGCCGGGCCTTGCGCCTCAACGACGTCCTGGAAGCCATCAGCCGGTACGCGCCCGACGCGGACCTCGACCTCGTCATGCGGGCCTACATGTATGCGGCCCGCAGCCACGCCGGCCAGATGCGCAAGAGCGGCGAGCCCTACCTCATCCATCCCCTCGCGGTAGCCCAGATCCTCACCGAGGTGGGGATGGACGTGGACACCATCGCCACGGCGCTGCTGCACGACACCATCGAGGACTGTCTGATCAGCCACGACGAGCTGGTGCAGCTCTTCGGCCCGGTGGTGGCCGATCTGGTCGACGGTGTCACCAAGATCGGCAAGCTGCAGTTCCGCTCCAAGGCCGAGGCCCAGGCTGAGAACTTCCGCAAGATGGTTCTGGCCATGGCCCAGGACGTGCGCGTGGTGATCGTCAAGCTGGCGGATCGTTTGCACAACATGCGCACGCTGGAGCACATGCGGCCGGACAAGCAGCGCCAGATCGCCCAGGAGACCGAGGAGATCTACGCGCCCATCGCCAACCGCCTCGGGCTGAACCTCATCAAGGAGCAGCTGCAGGACCTCTGCCTGCGCTACCTGCACCCCGAGGTCTACGCGGACCTGCAGGCCAAGGTGGCGGCCTCCGCCGCCGAGCGCGACGCCTACATCGCGCGCACCACCGCGATGCTGGCAGACCTGCTCCACGGGAAGGGCCTCGAGTGCCTGGTCAAGGGGCGGGCCAAGAGCCTGTCCTCCGTCCACCGCAAGATGGTCTCCCAGAACCTGGAGTTCGAGCAGGTCTACGATCTGCTCGCCTTCCGCATCCTCGTGGAGGACCTGGGCTCCTGCTACGCGGTCCTGGGCACCCTGCATGGGCAGTTCGTCCCCGTGCCGGGCAAGATCAAGGACTACATCGCGATGCCCAAGGTGAACGGGTACCAGTCGCTGCACACCACGGTGATCGGGCCCGAACGCCAGCGCATCGAGCTGCAGGTCCGCACCCGCGGGATGCACGAGGTGGCCGAGCAGGGCATCGCGGCCCACTGGCGCTACAAGGAAGGGCACCTCGATCTCGATCCCCGGACCTTCCAGACCCTGGAGCGCCTGCGCGAGCTGTTCGAGGCGGCCCGTGAGGTCCTGGACCCCACGGAGTTTCTGGCCACCGCCAAGATCGACCTCTTCAGCGACGACGTGTACGTCTTCACCCCGGCCATGGAGGTGAAGGTCTTCCCGCAGAGCGCCACGGTGCTGGACTTCGCCTACTCGATCCACACGGATCTGGGCAACGCCTGCACGGGCGCTCGGGTGGACGGCCGGCTGGTGTCCCTGCGGCACGAGCTGGAGAGCGGCGAGCGCCTGGAGGTGGTCACCCGCAAGGACCAGAAGCCCAGCCGCGACTGGCTGGACATCGCCAAGACCGGGCGCGCCCTGGCCAAGATCCGCAAGGCGCTGCGCGACGCCGAGCGCGATCAGGGCATCGAGGTGGGCCGCGACCTGTTGACGAACGAGCTGCGCCGCCACGGCCGCACCCTCAGCAAGCTGACCAAGCAGGGGCGCCTCAAGCATGTCCTCAAGGAGAACGGCTTCAAGGACGCCGAGCAGCTCTACCTCGCGCTGGCGCGCGGTCAGGTGGTGCTGAGCAAGGTGGTCAAGGACATGGTGCCCGAGGTGGAGCCTGCTCCAGCCACCGCGGACGAGAACGGCATCGCGGCCTTCTTCAAGAAGCTCTCGGGGCGCAGCTCCAGCCCCGTGCAGGTGGCCGGCGACTCCGACGTGCTCGTCTCCTACGCCAACTGCTGCAACCCGCTGCCGGGCGAGCCCATCACCGGCTACATCTCGCGCGGGCGGGGCATCATCGTGCACCACTCCAGCTGCCAGCAGCTCTTGTCCCTCGAGGAGGACCGCCGCATCCAGGTGGCCTGGGCCAAGAGCGCGCGCACCCAGCACGGCGGCGCGCTGCACATCGTGTGCGCCAACCGTCATGGGCTGCTGGCCAACATCTCCTCCAGCTGCGATCAGGCCGGCATCAACATCGTGCGGGCCGAGGCGCGCCCGCTGCAGGACGAGAAGTCCGAGGTGGTGCTGGAGGTCTCGGTCAAGGATGTGGAGGAGCTCAACAAACTCATCCGCAACATCGAGAAGATCCGCGGGGTGCTCTCGGTGGGGCGCGTGCGGGTGTGAGCCGCCCCCGGGTGCTGGTCTCAGCCTGTCTGCTGGGTGTGCCCTGCCGCTACGACGGCGCCCACAAGCGCTACGACGGCATCGAGGAGGCCCTGGAGGGCTGCGAGGTCGTCCTGGTCTGCCCGGAGGAGGCCGGCGGGCTGGGCACGCCGCGCACGGCCAGCGAGTGCTCGGGCGGCGACGGCGCGGTGGTGCTCGCTGGCCT
>JBDRCO010000089.1:0-104907 GCA_043821645.1 Pseudomonadota bacterium
GGTCGCCCCTCGCGGCTGGTCCAGCTTCGTCCGTTCTTTCCCCAAGTGGCTGACCCAGAATCTCTGGCTCGAGAAAACGCTCGCCGATGAACTCGGCACAGGCCACCGGGTGGTGTTCTGCGACCACCACCTGTCTCACGCGGCCAGCGCCTTCTACCCGAGTCCGTATGACGACGCGGCCATCCTGACCATCGACGGCGTCGGGGAGCTCGCGACGGCCTCCTGGGGCGAGGGGCACGGCCACACCATCCACATGCATCAGGAGCTCCGCTTTCCCAACTCCCTCGGCTTGCTGTACTCGGCGTTCACGCACTTCACGGGCTTCAAGATCAACAGCGGCGAGTACAAGCTGATGGGCCTGGCGCCTTATGGCCGACCGATCTACACCGATACGATCCGGCGCGACTTGGTGCGGGTCCATGACGATGGCTCCCTTGAACTCAACCAGCGCTACTTCGGCTATGTCTACGGCATCGAGATGACCAACCGGCGGTTCTCCGACCTCTTCGGGGGGCCGGCGAGACGGCCCGAGTCTCCTCTCACCCAGCGTGAAATGGACCTGGCGGCCAGCCTTCAATCGGTCGTCAACGACGTTGTGATTGCCATGGCCAGGCATGTCAGGGCGAGAACCGGTCTTCCCCGGCTGGTGATGGCGGGCGGGGTGGCACTCAACGTCGTCGCCACAGGACAGTTGCTGAGGGAAAGGGTGTTCGAGGACGTGTGGGTGCAACCCGCTGCTGGCGATGCCGGGGGAGCGCTCGGTTGCGCGCTGTGGGCCTGGCACGGGCTGCACGGGCACCCTCGACAGGTCGTGCCCGGGGACGCCATGAGGGGTTCCTTGCTGGGACCCGTGATCTGCGACGAGAGCGGGGAGGACGACGCCATGCTGGAGCAGCTCGGCGGCGTATGGACCAGGGAGGACGCCAGCGAGGTGGCGCAGACCATCGCGGGCTGGGTCGCACAGGGTCTCGTGGTCGGGCTCGCGCGTGGACCCATGGAGTGGGGGCCCAGGGCGCTGGGGGCACGCTCCATTCTTGGCGACGCACGATCTCCTCGCATGCAGTCGCACATGAACCTCAAGATCAAGTTCCGCGAAGGGTTCAGGCCTTTTGCTCCCATCGTGAAGGAAGAGAGTGCAGCTGACTACTTCGAGTTAAGTCAGCCAAGTCCCTACATGTTGTTCGCATACCTCGTCGTCGCCTCCCGCCGGGTTCCGCTGTCGCCCGAAGAGGAAGCGCTGCAGGGGCTGGACAAGCTTAAGGCGAGGCGCTCCGAGATCCCGGCCGTGACGCACGTGGACGGTTCGGCCCGCGTGCAGACAGTGGACCGCGTCCGCAATCCCTTCCTTCACGAAGTGCTCGATGCCTTCGAGAAGGTCACGGGGTGCCCAGTCATGATCAATACGTCCTTCAACGTGCGAGGTGAGCCCATCGTCGCCAACGCTGAGCAGGCCTACCGATGCTTCATGGCGACGGACATCGACCGCCTGGTGATAGGTAACAGGATGTTCGTCCGGGAATTGCAGCGACGTCTCCCGACCACCGCCGAGGAGCGTGCAGCGTGGCGTGCGGAGACCGTGCTTGACTAGCTCACCAACCTACGCCGAACAGCGGGCCGTGCGGGCCGGCAACCAGCGTCTGGACCGCTGCACGGTCTTCGGCCTGGTCTGGGGTGTGGCGCTCGGCCTTTATGCCGCCGCGCAACGATGGACAGTTCTTGGTGTCGACGACGGACTCTGGGAGATCCTCGTCTACGTCGGGCTGTCCCTCGTTGGCCTGGCCGTGTTCTGTCCCCTGGCCCTCATGCCACTCGAGCGGTTGTTGCGAGCAGTGACCGGCGCGCTGGGTGGGTTAGCCCTGCGCACCGCGCTGACCGTGATCTTCGGGCTCCTCGTCGTGCCTCTGGGTTTCGTCGTGCAAAAATTTAGCGTGGACCTGCCGGTTCGGCAGTGGCATCCGGGCCGCCCCACTGGCGAGAGCTATGGATGGCAGGATTTCTCTGGCAGTGCGTCAGGGAGCATGCGCGCTATCGGGAAAGGCCTGTGGTCGTGGCCGTTGCCAGTGCGTGTGCTGCTGTTCTTCAGCCGTCGAGGTCAGTGGCTGCTTGTCCCCGTTCTTGTGGTGATGCTCCTGCTTGGGATGCTGCTATTCTTCGCGCACACCTCCGTGCTGGCGCCCTTGATTTACCCTCTCTTCTGAGCACCGCCGATACCGGTAACACCCGGCGCTGGCAGCGACGCTGCGCAACCGGGAGGCAGCAGATCCGCTGGACCTTCCCGCGCTTCCGCTACGATCAGGTCATGACCCTGGGCTGGAAGATCCTGCTGCCCCTGGCCATCGCCAACATCTTCGTCACCGGGATCGTGATCCTGCTGTGAGAGTCTGCCGGCTGACGTCGGGCGACGGCATTGGCGCGTGAGGTCTGCGCCTTCGAGCAACCCGCCGCTGCGCGCTCAGTCCTCCAGGATCACGAAGCAGGTCTTGGTGGGCACGTTGAAGGCGGCCGTGGACCAGTGCAAGAACAGCTGGCGGGCGTTGTCGTCCTGCACACCCAGCGCATAGTTGTAGTCGAGCAGGCAACAGGCGTCCCACGGGCAGGTGAGCTTGGTCTCGACGCTGTCGCCGTCGAACATCTCGACGTTGGACGCGGCGTTGTAGGCCTGGATCCGGTAGCGCCCGGTGCTGACATCGTAGCTCATGAAATCCTGGACGATGGCCTTGGTCTGACCCGCGGCTGCATTCCAGCCGCTCATCCCGGTGCTGACCCTGCACCCGTCCTCGTCGCCGCACATGGCCTCGACGACCTCCTGCGGGATGGGCTGCGATAGGCCGGCAAAGCTGTTGTCGATGCTCAGGCGGTAGCGGCGAGTGTCGATGTCCCAGTGGGACGTGGAGACGGAGACCGGGGTGTCATAGCTCGCGCTGTCGTGGCGGCCGCGCACGAGGACGCGACCACCCACGCTCAGATCACCCAGCACGCTCTGGTCGCCAGCCACGCTCAGGCCGCTGCTGAGTTCTGCCGGCCCGCCCACCTCGAGGGTGCCTGTGATCTGCTAGCTGGCGGCGGACAGCTGGCCCGTCGCCGTGATGTCGCCCACGACCGTGGCCCCGCTGCCGACGTGCAGTGCACCCGTCACCTGGAAGTCCCTGGCCTCGGTGCTGCGCTGGGCATACGGGACCGCGAGCAGCTGCTGGCGGCCCTGCAGCGACGTGAACACGCCTGGCCCGGTGGGCTTGACCTGGATCTGCAGGTACAGCTCTTCCTGTTGCCAGAGCCCGGCGGGGAAGGCCACGCCCGAGCCCAGCTTGACGCCGAAGGCGCCGCGCTGCACCTGCACGCTCGAGAAGGTGTCGAACCACTGGACCGTGCCCTGCGCATTGACGATCTCGAAGCGGAAGTCGAAGGAGCCATCCTGGGCCTTGCCGCTCGCTTCGAGGTGGCCCTGATAGGGGATCTGCTCCAGACTGGTCGGCTGCGCCAGGGTTGGGCTCGCAGCGCACACCACGACTCCCAGCACGCCCACAAACTGCTTCACGCTTGTCATGCTGTCGCCCCTGGTGCTCAGGATTGAGGCGCCAGATTACCTCAATCCGTCGCCCTCCATGGCGAAACCTGGGGCCAAACGCTGATCGGCCTGTGCCGTTTTGGTCGGGGGATGTTTCGCTCGGACGGGCTTCAGGATCCCGGGTGATCAGCTGTGCGTCCGCCGTCGATAGCCCAGCAGTCCCAGACCGAGCACCACGAGCAAGCCTGCATTCGTACCTGCCGGCGTGCTGCGGCAGTCGCAACCGAAGGTGTCGACAGGGGGCTCGGGCTCGACGATCTCGAGCAGACCCTCGGCCGTGGTCTCGGAATCCAGGTCGTTGACCACGCGCAGGGCCAGCGAGCCCAGGGGCGCATCCGCGGCGACGTCGACGGTGAGCTTCACCCGATCGCTCGCCTCGACCACGCTGCTGAGGACCGTCACCTTCTCCGCCAGCATCTCGACAGCGAAGCGGTCGCTGGCCACGAAACCGTCTCCCACAAGGAGGAGCTGCTGGCCGCTGACGCCTTGCACCAGGGTGCCGGGCTCGATGCGTTCGACCACCGGGGCCGGAGGCACCTCGCGGATGCCGTAGCTGTAGCTCGCCGGATCCCAGCGGCGCTGGTTGGGGTCGTAGCTCTGGTCGCCGATGTTGGCGACGACGAGCAGCGCGCTGAGATGGTCTCCCGGCTCCAGGGTCAGGCTGCCGCTCCAGGTCTCGGGATCCAGCTCGACCTCGTGGGCTTCACTCGCCGCGCCGCCACCAAACAAAATGACCCTGGCGTCCCAGCGTGTGGCGCCGTCGCCATCGAACTCGAAGCGCAACGGTTTCTCGCCCAGGCCATCGAGCTGCACGAAGTTACTGCCGAAGGGGTTGGGTCGCTCGACCATGCTCGGCGCGGCCTGTACCACCGGCAGGTCGCGCAGGGTGTGGTACTGGCTCACGCTGGGCTCGGCGCCCCACAGTCGGCGTGCCTCGGGGATGTGTGTGCCGTCGTTGTTGTTGCCGACAAAGAAGCGCGCCTCGCTGAAGTCCACGAAGATGTCCTCGATGTTCGAGGGGCCGCCGCGCTGACCCACCACCCGCGCTATGGCGTCGTAGTAGCTGGGATCGTTGTCGTAGGAAGACCAGGTCTGGCGGCAGGCCTCCCAGATCTGGCGCAGCATCACCGGCCCGTCGTCGGGAGCGTAGGCGCCGACCAGGTACAGGGGCAGGATGGCGCCACCGTACTCGTAGCCGTCGCTCTGGCGGTCCTCCATGAAGTCCAGGGCGCGCCAGGGCTGTTGCTGAAAGTACGGCATGTAGGCCACGGTTTCCCAGAACGAGGCCGGATAGACCTCGCTCATGATGTAGGTCGCGGTGTTCTCCATGAAGGTCGCGAGTTCGCCGCAGTCCATGGTCGCCTGCATGGCGTGGTTGAGCTCGTGCGCCATGGTCGACTCGATGTAGTCGGTGGGGTTCTGGTCGTCGAACACGATGTACGAGAAGCACGCGGTCCACGACGAGCGCATGTCGTAGTCGTAGGGCGCCGTGTAGGCACCACCGCCCATGCCCGAGGGCTCGATGCGGACGCGGTAGAACTCGGCCCCTGCTTCGATGGTCGGCGCGGGAAAGCCATACTGCTCGGTCTCCACCTGCCACGAGTGCTCGCTCGCGCTCAGCACCTGCTGCGCGTAGGCCAGCGAGGTCGAGCTGCGGTAGGACACGCGGATGGGGTAGGTGCTGGACTCGAGGGTCAAGGGCAGGTCCGCGGGCGGCATGAGCAGGCGCTGCACGTCGCCACTGCGCGCCTCGTTACGGGTTGCCCACTGTCGGGCTTCGACCAGCACCCGGGTCATGGCCAGGCGGGCCGCCGGCGTGGCGGGTTCGGCACGCAGAGCCGCCAGGTCCGCCGGGAGCAGCTCGGGCGCACGGATGGCCGCCACGCGCCACAGCTGCTGGGTGGCCTGGTCGATCTCGCCGCGCTCCCAGCGCGCGTCGATGACATCGAAGATGGTGGAACGGGTGTGCAGGGCAGGGGACTGGCCCGCCACGAGCTGGGTCAGCAGTGCGAGGGTGGTCAGGGTCATGGCGTGTTCTCCTGGGCGGGGACCTGTTGCCAGCCTTTGTTCGTCCAGACCGGCGCAGGGTTCATGAAACCGCCTGAGCGGCCACCAGTGCAGGAGCTGCGCCAGGGTAGGATTTTCACCGCCATCAACTTAACAATATGAATATATTGATTTAAAAGATCTCTACCGACGCGACCTGGGCACCGCAGCCACAAAAAATCAATGCCAGAAAGCTGAGATCAGCCATACGCAGTGGTCCATTTGAGACAGGTAGTGCAGCCAAAGCTGCGCCTCGGGTCTGTCCGCACGGCCGGTCGTGGGCAAAAAAAACCGGACCTCGGGGCAGCGTGGGTTCGCGGGAAGGCCTCAGCTCGAGGCCTCGGCCTTCTCCTTCTTCTCCTGCGCGCGCCAGGCCTTCTTGTCCTCGCTCTGGATCTGCTGCGCCGCCAGCAGCTCCTGCACCCGTGGCAGCACGTCGAAGATGGACACCGGCACGTAGCCCTCGGGAGCGGGTGGACCCTGCACCTCGACCAGCTGCGAGTGCACGGGGTGCCCGTCCTGGATGTAGACCTCGACATAGGTCTTGGGGCAGGGCCGCAGGTTCTTGCCCCCCTCGCTCATCATGAACTCGTTGCGAAAGCAGCCCGCCTGCAGCAGCTTGCGGTCACCGTAGGTCCACCAGCCGGCCTCGTGCTTGTGCCCGAGCACCACCAGCCGGATGTCGTCGCCCTCGCGAAGCTTCTGCACCAGGGCCGAGCCCAGGTGCACGTTGATGCTCTTGGAGCCAAAGCGCGAGGCCAGCTCCTTGGCCATGCTCCAACCGAGCTTGCGCGTCGGATCCTTGCTGCCGAAGTAGCCCTTCCAGTAGTCGCGGGTCCAGTAGCGCCAGAAGGTGCCGGTGAGCAGCTCCTTGAACTCGGGCAGCAGCTCGAACACCTGGTCCCGGGGCAGCAGGCGCTCGTGAAAGCCAAAGATGGGTTGCCACATCATCACGGTGTCGAGCAGGGCGCCGGCGCCCCAGCTGATGTTGAGCAGGCGCTGGCCCTCGAAGTCGACGATGGGTCTGTCTTCCTCGACCGCGAAGAGAGGGTCGAGCTGGCTGCCGTGCTCGATGTGAACGCTGCCCACGACGTGGCGAAAGCCCGCGAACTGGATCTGGTCGGCGTGGCCGCACAGGCTGCGCACCAGCAGCTGCAGCTCGGGAAAGACCAGCTCGGCATCGTGGTTGCCGGTGACAAAGACCGCGCGCCGTTCGGCGCCTGTGTGCCCCAGAAAAGCGCGCATGGCCTCGAAGAAGCGAGGATGTGCAGCCGCGATGCGCGACATCTTGCCCAGGGTCACGTCGGGCGAGATGTGGCGGGGGTAGGCGTCCAGGTACGAGGTCTTGAGCAGGTCGAAGATGTCGCCGTTGAGGACCAGCTCGACGGGCAGCTCGGTATAGGGCGGCTGGTTGTAGCTCAGGATCAGTTCTCCCAGCCAGTCCGAGTGCGGGAAGTCGTCCTGGTGTCCTCCGGCGCCCATCTCGACGTCGCTGAGCACCACCAGCAGGCGGTCTGCGGCGGGGGGATCGTGAGGGCGAACTGTTGCGCGGCTCGCGGGCATGTCGAGAACCTCCAGTGACGCGTCCGCCACATTCGTCATGGCCATCATTTCGGCACGGATGTGTCAGCCTTGCACGCACGCATTTCTGAGCAGCAGAAGAGGTGTCAGGGGCAGCCAGTCCCCGTGCCGACGTTGTTCAAGCTCACTGGCCCCGTGGCCTTGGCCGCGATGGCGTTGACGACCGCCAGGTCGATACAGGGCACGTTCCAGATGCTGACATAGCCATCGATGCGGCGCAGGTGGCTCAGGTTCAGGGTGGTCAGGGCGGGAAGGTCGTGGATGCGCAGGCCACCCTCGATCACCCCGAGGCCCGGCAGGTAGACCGTCTCCATCTCGGGCAAGTTGTCGAGGATGAAGAAGCCGCCCACGTAGCTCAGCACGGGCGAATTGATGTGCGTGACGTGCAGGGCGTCGCTGTAGCGCATTTGGCCATAGACAGCCTCGAGCACGGGCAACTCGAGGCGGGTGAAGTTGACTTCGAGCGGACTGCGCTCGGTGGTCCCCGAGACATCGCCGACCTCGAGCTTTCCTCCGATGACCTTCAGATTATTGAGTTCGACGCGGGAAAAGTAATCGCAGCTGCTGGTGTCGGTATAGCCAGCGGGATCGTTGGTGATGACCGTGAGGTCGTGACCCAGCTCGGTGAGCAGGGTGTCGGTCACCGCGCTGAGACAGATGTGCGCTGCGGTGAACTCGATCCAGCCGTCCCAGCAGCCCTGGGGCAGGCCGTGCTGGGAGTGGTAGTACCAGACGTAGCCGCTGCTGCCGCCGGGGCAAAAGGGCTGCGTGAAGTCGAGATCGATGTCCCGGCACAGCTTGAGGCCGCCCTCGCCATCGACGCAGTGGGGGTAGCTCGATCCCAGGCACACCTGGGTCGGGCTTGAGTTGAAGCAGAAGTTGGCATTGTCCGCGCAGTGCTGCTCGAAACAGGGCTCCTGGCAGGTACCCGAGGGCGTGCACGCCAGTCCTGCGGCGCAGCGATCCACACCCAGGTCCGTGCAGCTGTCGTCGCGCTGGAGTGGGGGCGGACCGGCGTCCACGGGAGCACTGTCCTGCACCGCCGCGTCGTGCACCGCTGCATCGGCGACGCCGGCGTCAGGGGCGGCCGTGCAGAGCCAGTTCTGGTTGTCGACGGGGACACTCGAAGCATCGCACCAGTTATAGGCGCACACGCTGGCCTGTGCGCCGGGGCAGTCGAGGTCCAGCACCCCGCACCCGCAGTCGCAGTCGCCGTCGCCCCAGAAGCTCGCGAAGCAGGTCCATCCTGCGGGGGCCGGGCCCGCGTCGTGGGTCTGGGCGCCGTCGGGCAAGGCGCCGTCCTGGGCCGGAGCATCGCCAGTGCTGCTGTCCACAGAACCGGAGTCCGCGCGGTGGCGAGGGGTGGCGTCCTGGCCTCCACTCGCATGATCCGGTGCGCAGGCGATCAGCGCGAGTGCCGCGCAGACTGTCGACGCGAGCGCTCTCGCCGGCGTGAAGAATGACATGTGTGCTCCCTTGCTGCCCCCGGGGACGACGGTCCCGCGATGATAGCGCCCTCTCTCACTCGTTGCGACGTGGCCGGACAGCGGAGCGCCGGTAGCCTCCACCCTGCAGCAGCGCGTTGGGATCAGCATCCTCGCGATCGGTGTAGTAGCGATCGCCTGCCGCCGTGCTCCAGCGATACTTGAACCGATCCGTGTCGACCTCGACCTCGCCGCTGTGGGGGTTGATGTACTCCTCCTGGCCGGTGAGCACCAGGTAGTTGTCGTTCATGATCTCCTCGCGGTTGAGGCGCTGTTTGGCCAGCATGTCCTGCTCGATCTGGCGCATCTGGTCAAAAACCTTGACCACGAAGTCGGCGCGCTCGCGTTGTCCCTGGCTCTCGCTGAGCACCCAGCGCGGGTTGAAGCGCGTCGACGCACGCACGATGTCCAGCACCGGTCTGAAGTGGTCAAAGCTGGCCCTGGGTGCGACGAAGATCAGCGCGCGCGTGTTCTTCCAGGTCAGGGCCGCGCGCATGTCGACGACGGCGGTCGTGATTGCCGCCCGGTAGGCCTGTCCAGCCTCGCTGAAGTCGATGATGGCTCCGGCGGCGTCATGGACGAAGGTCATCCCGTCGCCACCGACCTGCCTGAGAAGGTTGTTGGTGTAGGACTGCGCCCGGTCCAGCACTGCGATCTCACCTGGCAGACGGCTGGATTTCACGAACCTGACGTCGGTGGCGGCAGGCCGTGCCAGGGATAGCAGGGTCCGCAGGTGCTGCAGGGCGGTCTCGAGAGGCCGCACCGTCGCGCCCTGATAGTTGCTTCCTGGAGCAAACAGACCCGCGCCCACGCCGTGGTGGGCGTACACGATGTCGGGGAGCACGCGCAGCGAGACCAGGCCGTCCTGGCTGGCCAGGGTGAGATCGCACTTGGCCTCGATGGCGTTGAGTGGACCTCCCGCGGTGGCGGCGTTGACGCGGAAGATGCCGCCGCTCACCGACCAGCCAGCCGGCACCAGGATGCTGAAAGCCTGCTCGCGCGGCTCGTTGATCCGGGACAAGGCCAGACCCTTTGCAGGAGCTTTCGCCGCATGCGCCGGAGGCACAGCCTGCCTCTCCGAGGGACAGGCGATCAGCCCGCTCATCACAGAACAAAGGATAGCGGCATGGCGGAGTAGCATGGAGCACCTCACGGCTTAGGCATCGCATTCCACCCTGTGCGCCCTGGCTGCGGGGGGCGCCTTGAGGGCCCACACCTGGGTCAAAAATCCACCGCGGGCCGTGTGACGGGTTCTGCCTGCAGCTCCCCGCTGTCTGTCGCGGGCGAATGCGTGACGGCGTCTGCGGGTCGCGAGCTCCCGGCAGCCGGCAGGCTTGACGGGTCTTCGCCCAGGGGTGCCTTCACCCTGCACTGGTCCGGTGGCACTGTGCGCGCGGTTCCCCGCTCGAGATCCACGTGCAGCTCGTCCGGGCCCACCGTCGTCATCAGCGTCGATAATGGCAGGGCCACGGCCCCGCACAGGGCGGAGCCGACCACGGTCCACAGCGCCTGGCCCAGCGCCGCCGGCGGAGCCCCGCAGATCGCGATGATGGGGCCGAGCACGGGCGCCGCCGCGGCGAGACCCGCGCCGAGCACCCACAGTCCGCCACCCACGCCCGTGAGGCACAGCGCGCTCAGCAGGCAGGCGGTCGCCGTGTGCAGGGCGGTGTGGCCCCAGTCGGTGTGCCGCAGCAGTTCAACCTCCAGCTGCTGCTCCTGCTGCACCACGCGCACCCGTCCGGCGCCGCGACTTAAAACGTAGGGAGTGGTTCCTGCCGCCTCCTTGTCGTCGTCGATGAAGACCTGGGCACCCTCGGGCTGACTGTGAATCGAGGTCGTGTGCGCACAGCCCGCACCGAGGACGAGGGCACTGACCAGGGCTGACACAACGAGAGCACTGCGTGGTCGCATGCTGACCTGCCCTGTCATGGGTCCTGCGCTGGTACACCGCGATCATCACCCACCGCGCAGGCATCGTCGACGTCGACGGCCCTGGTGCACAAGGTCATCTGCGCGCCCCCGCCCCAGTCCGTGCTCAGGCTCAGGGGCTCCGCCTGCACCTCACCCAGCACGTTCAGGGTCAGGGTGTCTCCCTGGCTGGCATTGCCGCAGGGTGGTGCCTCGAAGGTATAGCTCAGGCTGAACAGCGACGGACTGTGCTCGCTGGTGATCTGCCAGCTCACGTGGTTGCGGCACCAGGTGCCGTTGCCACCGCGCACGTCGACATTGCCCCAACCTGCCGCAGAAAAGGCCCACACCACCATCAGGTCCGGGTAGTTTGTCACCGGCTGCTGCCAGACGCCGACGATGTTGGTTGCCGCGGTCGCGACAGCCCCGTCGACACCGGCCGCGTCGCTGGCCGTGGCCCCGGCGTCGGGCGGGTCGACATCGGGCACGGCGCAGGCAGACATCACCGCGACTCCGACCGCCAGCAGTCGTCGGAGGACAGGACCCGGGCGCGGGGCAGGGGAGGACGAAGGCTCCATGGCAGCTCCGGATGGCATACCAGGGGTCATAGGCGGGTGGGGCCGCACCCGCAAGCCTCGCGCGGCTCCCGGGCTGCCGCACGGGCCGGGACGCGATACATAAACCATGAGTCCCCGTTGACCTCGGCGGGCACCGATGTTACGCCGGGGCACTTGGATTTCTGCGCCCAGGCGCGAGAGGCACATGGACGTCGACTACATCCCCCGCATGATCACTTACCTGGTGTCCATGCTCATGTGTCTCACGGTGCATGAGTATGCTCACGCGGCCGTGGCCTTCTGGCTGGGCGACGACACTGCATCGTCGCAAGGGCGGATGTCGCTCAATCCGCTGGTGCATATCGACCCCATCGGTACCATCGCCATGCCTGTCATCGGCTCCATTTCGGGGGTGGCGCTGTTCGGCTGGGCCAAGCCTGTGCCCACCAATCCGGTGCGCTACTCGCGGCGCTTTCGCGGCAAGCGCATCAGCATGAACGCGGGCCTGGCCATGGTGGCGGCGGCCGGACCGCTCTCCAACCTGGTCTTCGCCCTGGTCCTGGCCATGGGCCTGCGTCTGATCTCGCACGTCTTTCCGCCCATCGACGCGCAGATGCCGGGCTACACCCTGGCCATGCGCGTGCTCGTCGTCAACGTCGGTCTGTTCGTGTTCAACTTGCTGCCCCTGCCGCCCCTCGATGGCAGCCGCATCGTGTACTGGCTCATGCGAGACAAGCACAGGCCCATCATGGACCTGCTGGCCCGCAACACGCCCCTGGTCTTCATCGGCATGCTGCTGCTGATGCAGACACGCTGGTTCGGCGCCGTGATGTACGTGCCCATCGGCTTGATCTTCGACGGGCTCAACGCCCTGTTCGATATTCAACCCTTCTTCAGGTTCCTGTAGGCGGAGCTCATGACCACTCGTCCACGCGTCTTCAGCGGCATGCAGCCCACTGGCGGCCTGCACATCGGCAACTACCTCGGCGCCCTCAAGAGCTGGGTCGCGCTGCAGGACGACCACGACTGCATCTATTGCGTGGTCGACTACCACGCGATCACCATCGACTACGAGGTGCAGCAGCTGCGGCAGCGCGTCGAGAGGGTGGTGCGCGGCTATCTGGCGGCGGGCGTGGATCCCGAGCGCAGCGTGATCCTGGTGCAGTCCGCCGTGCCCGAGCACACCGAGCTGGCCTGGGTGTTCAACACGGTGACGCCCATGGGCTTGCTCGGCCGCATGACCCAGTTCAAGGACAAGAGCCGCGACCACGCCGAGAACATCAACGTCGGCCTGTATACCTATCCCGTGCTGCAAGCCGCGGACATCGCCGTGTACAAGGCCCAGGCCGTGCCCGTGGGCGAGGACCAGCAGCAGCACCTGGAGCTGGCCCGCGACGTGGTGCGCAAGTTCAACCTGCGCTTCGGCGACACCTTCCCCGAACCGCAGACCATCCTGAGCAAGGCCCCGCGCGTCCTCGGGCTCGACGGCGAGCGCAAGATGTCCAAGAGCCTGGGCAACGATATCGGCCTCGAGGACACGGCCGAGGAGGTGTGGAAGAAGCTGGCGCCGGCGCCTACGGATCCGGCGCGCATGCGCAAGACCGATCCGGGCGAGCCCACCAAGTGCAATCTGTACAGTTACCACCGCTTTTTCTCGTCGCCCGAGACCCTGCAGTGGGTCGAGCAGGGTTGCCGCGGCGCCTCCATCGGCTGCGTGCAGTGCAAGCGCAAGCTGCACGAGCACATGGAGGTCGAGCTGGCGCCGGTGCGCGAGCGCCTGGTCGAGTTGAGCGCCCGACCAGACCATGTGCGTGACGTGTTATCGGACGGCGTCAAGCGCATGCGGCCCGTGGCCCAGGCCACCCTGGACGAGGTGCGCGAGCGCATCGGGATTGGCCGCAGGGGGAGCCCCGCTTGACCGAGCAGCCCGTCGACAGAGAGGGCGCCGCGGGCGTCATGCCCGAGGGGGTGCGCGGCGATTTCGATGCGTCGCTGGTCAAGGACTATGCGCCGCTGGCGGAGTCGGCGGATCCCCTGATGCACGTCGAGCTGGGCGCCTTCGAGGGGCCCCTCGACCTGCTGCTGCACCTGATCAAGCGCGATGGCGTCGATATCATGAACATCCCCATCGCAGCCATCTGCACCTCGTACACGCAGATGCTGGATCAGATGCGGGAGCTCAACATCGACGTGGCGGCCGAGTTCCTGGTCATGGCCGCGACCCTGGTGCACATCAAGAGCCGGATGTTGCTCCCCAAGGAGGAGCGCCCGGTCGACGACGACGAGGTCGACGAGGGAGACCCGCGGATCGATCTGGTGCGCAGGTTGCTGGAGTACCAGAAGTACCGGCGCGCGGCCCTGGGCCTCGCCGAGCGCTGCCAGCTCGGGCGCGATGTGTTCGCGCGTCCCGAGATGAGCATGCTCGAGGGCGAGGGCCTGCTGGGCAAGCAGGACCCCATGGCCCTGGTGGCCGTGCTCGCGGACATCTTCGGCCGGACCAAGAACCGCGTGGTGCACGAGGTCTTCATCGAGCGCATGAGCGTGGGCGCGCGCATCAACGAGCTCATCGACCTGTGTCGCGTCCGCGAGCACATCACCTTTGACGAGTTGCTGGCCTATGGCGAGGAGCCAGCGCTGCTGAGCAAGCGCGTGGTGACCTTCCTGTCGCTGCTCGAGATGACCCGGCTTCGCCTGGTCAGGCTGCACCAGCCGAGCGAGCAAGGTACCATCTACGTGTCGCCCATTCACGAGAACCTCGATATCGATAGCGCCGAGATCCGGTCCAGCTTCGACGAGGCAGCCCCGGCGAACCCGGCTGCCGCCACGGATACCCACCATGTCCTCTGACCCCACCGACCCCACGCTGTGGCAGTCTTCTGCCCCGGATCCGGACCGCGCGGATCCGTTGCAGGACAGCTTCCTGGCGCCCGAGGACGCCCTGGTCGAACTGACCCAGGGGCCACAGGACCTGTCCGCTGTTGACGATGCGCCTGCGCCGCAGGCAGCAGCAGTGGGTGCGCTGGACGATCCTCAGACAAGCGCCACGGGTACTCTCGCCCCCCGCGAGACCCCGGGTACAGGCAGCGAGGTTGCGCTAGATGCGGTTGCCCCCGATGAGCCCGTCAGCGAGAGCCCTCAGGGGGCTGTGGTCGTGCCCGCAGACCTCGAGTTGCCTCCGCTGGCGAGCGTGGACAGCATCCTGGACATGGGCGGGGACGGCGCGGCGGGTGAGGGGGACGATGCCGAGGGGTCCGACGACGACCTCGCTGCGCAGGATGTTGCCAACGGTGCCGAGGCGCTGCCGGACCTGGTCCCCATCATCGAGGCCCTGCTGTTCACTGCGGATCGCCCGGTGACCGTGCAGGCTCTGAGCGCAACCCTGCGCGCCGAGCATCCCTCGGTGCGCGCCCCTGCCATCCGCGCCGCGCTCAAGCAGCTGCTCCAGGCCTATGCCGACGACGGTCGGGTGTGCGGCCGGGGCTTCGTGCTCAGCGAGGTGTCGAGCGGCTTCGTGTTTCGCACCGACCCGACCTTTGCGCGCTACCTGCAGCGCTTCACCTCGCAGAAACCACAACGCCTGTCCCGGGCAGCTCTCGAGACCCTCGCCGTCATCGCATACCGGCAGCCGGTGACCCGTCCCCAGGTCGATGACGTGCGTGGCGTGGATTCCTCGTCGGCGGTCAAGTACCTGCTCGACAAGAGTCTGATCCGGGTGCTTGGCAAGAGCGAGGAGGTCGGACGACCGCTGCTTTACGGCACCACGGCGGATTTCCTCGAGCTGTTCAGTCTCAAGGGCCTGTCCCACCTGCCGACCTTGCAGGAGTACCAGGAGCTGGACGCGGACAACCAGGCCAAGGTCGATGCCCTGCCCGGTCCGGTGCCGGTGCGGGTCATCGATCTGGCGAGTGTCGATGGACGGGTGGTCAGCGAATCCACCGAGCGAGACAGCGAGGGCGCCCTGAGCGACCTCGAGAACGCCGTGGCCGAGGCCGAGCAGCGCCGGCGCGAGTCGGATCAGAGCCTGGGACCCGGGTCCGCCGCTGCCGCGACCCAGGGCACCCTGGCATCGGATCTCGAAGCGACGGACGGGTTCGCAGAGGACCCGGATGCGCCGCTCCTCGAGGAACAACTGGCATCTTCTGCCACTCTCGACGACGAAGACACCGTGACGGATCTTGCCGCAGACGAGGGAACCCTGGCGAACGACGCCCAGGACGATGCAGAGGAAACCAACGATGAAGCCGGGTGAACGTCTCCACAAGGTCCTCGCCGCCGCGGGCGTGGCCTCGCGCCGCAAGGTCGAGCAGCTCATCGTCGAGGGCCGGGTCTCGATCAACGGCCAGATCGTCCGCGAGCTCGGCCTGCGCGTGAATCCCCGGGTGGATCAGCTGCGCGTCGACGGACGGCTCATCGAGGCCGAGAACCTGGGCGACCACGTGTATGTCCTCCTGCACAAGCCACCCGGTGTGGTGTCCACCACCGACGACGAGCGCGGACGCACCACCGTGCTCGACCTCGTCCCGCGCTACCGCTCGCGGCGCCTGGTGCTGGCCGGGCGCCTGGACTACCACAGCGAGGGTCTGGTCCTGCTCACCGACGACGGTGCCCTGGTCCACTACCTGACCCACCCGAGCCACCACGCGGCCAGGACCTATCACGCCAAGGTGCGTGGCATGCCCGACGAGGACGCGCTGGCGAGGCTCCGCGACGGCGTCTACCTCGAGGACGGCAAGACACAACCGGCCCATGTGCAGATCCTGGGTCCCGCCCGGGTCAACACCTGGGTCGAGATCACGCTCACCGAGGGACGCAATCACCAGGTGCGGCGGATGTTCGAGGCTGTGGGCTGCCCGGTGCAGCGTCTGATCCGGGTCATGCTTGGCACGATGAGCCTCGATGGTCTGCCTCCCGGCGCCTCGCGCGAGCTCGATCCGGAGGAGGTGCGGGCCCTGCGTGGGGTGGTGGACGCCCCCGCTCCGCGCAGGCGATCGCGCGCCAAAGTGTCTGCGGGCAGGGACTCCGGCACCTCGGGGACAACGCCGAGAGCCGCGTCGACAGCGAAGGGCGCACGGGCTCCGCGGGCGACGCGCGAACCTGCTACGGAGCGAGGCAAGCCCGCTAGGGCCCCACACCCGTCGAGCCGCGGCAAGCCCGACGCCAGGGATATGCGCAGCACGACGCGGGGCAAGCCCGAGACCAGGTCCCCACGCCCGCCGAGCCGCGGCAAGCCCGACGCCAGGGATTCGCGCAGCACGACGCGGGGCAAGCCCGAAGGCAAGGATTCACGTGGCGCGACCCGAGGCACAGCCCCGTCGCCCGGTGGACGTCCCGGCTCCAGCCGTGGCGGCAAGCCCCCCGCGGGTAAAACCTCGCGCCCACGTGGACCTCGCAGGTGACTTCATCCCGCTTTATCGCTAGAGTCCTGGCCGCCCGTTCGTGAAAGGACAGTCATCATGAAGCGCTTCCTGGCGTTCTTTGTCGTCGTCGTGGCCTTCGGCGCAGCCCTGGGCGCGGCCTTCGTGTCCTTCAAGACCAAGCTCACCGAGCAGCGCTTGCTGGTGGCCAAGTCCGTCGTGGACATGGAGTTCATGAACAAGTTGACCGCCACGCGCATGGTGCCAGGCAACGGCTACAAGGGCGACATGTCCATCCTGCTGTCCAACTACGGGCAGTCCCTGGATCGCCTGTACAAGGATCCGGAGTTCGCCCTGCTGCGAGACGATGATCTGGTGCGCAAGCTGTACCAGGAAGAGCACAAGAAGGGGCGCAAGGATGACCGCACCCTGCAGCAGGTCACCGAGCGCATCGACTACACCCAGGCAGCCTACAAAGAGATCGCCAACGGCGACTATCGCCCCATGGTCAGCGCCCAGGCCGACGGACTGCGCGTCGACCTGTACGCCTGGCAGAAGGCGCCCGTCGACGGCCAGGATAGGCTGCAGGTCAAGGTCGTGATCGTGGGCGGTGATCCCGAGGCGCTGACCTTCGGCCACATCGAGATGAAGATGGGCATCAAGAGCTTCGTCGAGAAGAAGGTCAAGGGACAGATGGTCAAGGAGGAGGTCCTCAAGCTGGCCAAGATCTCGGGCGGGGGATCTCCCAACACCCTGATCAAGGACCCCCGCAAGTGGATGCCGGATTTCCCTCCAGGCATCCAGATCGGCTTTTACGATTTCCCGCTCTTCCCGTCGACGGCCACCGAGGTTCAGCTCACCATGGGCTTCGGTATCCGCACCATAGGCGGCAACCAGCTCTCGCCCGAGCTCAAGTTCGATCCCATCGTCATTGACAGCTCGTGGAAGTTGCCACCAGGCGCGTCGTGGGAGGCCGAGGAAGTCGAGGGCACCGAGGAGGAGCTGGCCGAGTTCAACAAGAGCCAGCAGCCTGCCAACTGATCAGGCGCCCACCGTTTTCTCTCGGCCCTAGCCGACCAGCCGTGTGAGCGCTGCGACCGCGAGACCGAACATGGGGTCCAGCAGGCTGGCGGCACGCCACAGACAGATCGCTTCGTTGATCCGACCTTCCGCCTCCGCCGCATCCGCGAGCTTGCCGAGTTCGTGGGCCGCCGTCGAGGAGGACATGGAGGCGAGTTCCCGGGCGCGGGGCGAGCTCGTGACCGGCGCCATCGGTGCGGGCGGCGGGGCGGCCATCCCAGGCGCCGCCGAATCGTCGAAATTGAGATCGATGTCGAGTCCTTCGGGCGCGGGCGCAGCCGGTGGCACGGCCATCGTCGGCGGCGGGGGAGGAGATACCTCGTCCGGGGCGAGCACGACCTCCACCGCGCCATCGGGGGCTTCCAGCGCGCTGTCGTCGAGGTCCACATCGAAGCCCACGGCTGCGTCCTGCGGATCCTCCGGAATCGAAAGCTCAGCA
The DNA here is from genome assembly GCA_043821645.1 of Pseudomonadota bacterium. Lineage (GTDB taxonomy): Bacteria > Myxococcota > JACRCW01 > JAFGSX01 > JAFGSX01 > JBDRCO01. The sequence goes on from JBDRCO010000089.1 coordinate 18,015, forward strand.
CCGCTGTCGTCGGCATCATCGTCCGGGGGAGGTGGCGGCGGCGATGCGGACGGCATGTGCCCGACCTGAAGCAAGGAATCCAGGTCCACGTCTTCCTGCGGCGGCGGCTCGAACAGCGCGCTGTCGATGGTGGACGCCCCGGCCCCTGCTGCTCCCTCGTCGAGAGCCAGATCATTCCACAACGCGGCCAGGTCACCTGGTGGGGATGCACCATCCGCTGGCAATGCGGGGATGCCTTCGGCGTTGTCCGGGCCGAGGGGATTGTCCTCGAGGAAGGAGAAGTCATCCATGAGCGCTGGAGGGCGGGTCTGCACCTTGGGGAAGGGGTCGACCGCAGGTGCCGGAATGACGAGCGGTGCGGGTGGTCCGTAGGGATCTGGCATGCCCCCGGGCTCGGGCGGTGACGACGCGTGTGGCGCCACGGGCGGTGGCGGTGGAGAGGTCACGACTTCGGGGATCTGCGGTGGCGCCGAGAAGGGTGAGGGGACAGGTGCCGGTGGCGCAGCGGGGGCTGGAGGTGGCGCAGCGGGAGGTGGCGGAGGTGCAGCGGGAGCCGGAGCCTGTCGTGGCATCGCGGGCAGGTGGGAGGTCGGTACCTGCTCCACGATGTGCTCTCTGACTGGCCGCGCGCTGTCGAGCGCTGCACCACAGACCATGCACATGTCTCCGCTGTAAGCCGCACGACCGCAGGAAGGACAGAGTTTCATCCTCGGCAAACCCCATGCGTTCCAGGCACGCTTCCTTCTAAGATACGCCACCGGGTGCAACGCCGCCAGAAAGCGGGTGTGCGACCAGCCCACAACGGACCCGGCTCTTGGCCAGGCAGCGCCGTCCCTATACAAGGTGCGCAGGGAATCGGGAGGACGCATGACAGGGTCCCGGGTGCGCATCATCGGTGCAGGTCTGGCAGGCTGCGAGGTGGCCTGGCAGCTTGCCAGGGCCGGGCTCGAGGTGGAGCTGTGGGAGCAGAAGCCCCTGCAGCGAACACCCGCCCAGTCGAACGATGGCCTGGCAGAGCTGGTCTGCTCGAACTCCCTGCGATCGGACCAGCTGGGCAATGCCGTGGGCTTGCTCAAACAGGAGCTCCGGCTCTGCCGATCCGGTCTCATGCAGTGCGCGGACCACAGCCGGGTGCCCGCGGGTTCGGCGCTGGCCGTGGACCGGCGCCAGTTCAGTGACCAGGTCGAGTCGCTGCTGGGGAGCTGCCCGTCCCTGCAGATCCAGCGCGGGGTGTTCACGCACCTCCCCGACGACGGCGTGGCCACAGTGCTGGCCACAGGGCCACTCACCCAGGGGCCGCTGGCCGCCCAGCTGGCGGAGCTGACCGGCGGTGATGCGCTGCATTTCTATGACGCCATTGCACCCATCCTCGAGACCGAGGGCATCGATCGCAGCATCGTGTTTGCCCAGAGCCGCTACGATCGGGGTGATCCCGAGGACTACCTCAACGTGCCCCTGGACGAGGAGGCGTATCACCTCTTCGTGCACGCCCTGTGCGCGGCGCCCAAGGTGACACCGCGCGATTTCGAGGACAGCGCCTGCTTCGAGGGATGCCTGCCGGTGGAGGTCATGGCCGCGCGCGGGCCCCTGGTGCTGGCCTTTGGCCCCATGAAGCCGGTGGGGCTGGTCGATCCGCGCACCGGCCGGCGCCCCTTTGCCGCGGTGCAACTTCGCAAGGAGGACCCCGCAGGGACCGCGCGCAACATGGTGGGTTTCCAGACCCGGCTCACCTGGCCCGCGCAGCGCGAGCTCTTCTCCGGACTGCCCGGTCTGGCTGGGGTCCGATTCCAGCGCCTGGGGAGCATGCACCGCAACAGCTTCCTGGACGCCCCCCGGGTTCTCGATGACGCTTTGCGCCTGCATGCGTCACCGCATCCCTGGGTGGCGGGCCAGCTCGCTGGATCCGAGGGTTACGTCGAGGCCATCGCCGTGGGGATGCTGGTCGCACGCTCCGTGCTCGATCATGTCGCGGACCGCAGCTTTCTCCCGCCGCCTCCCACCACGGCACTGGGTGGCCTGTATCGGCACCTTCGGGACAGCAGCAAGCCCTTTGGCCCGTCCAATGTCACATGGTCCATGATCCAGGTGGAGACGGGTGGGCGTGGCCGTGGCGAGCGCCGCACGCGAGCTGCGGAGCATGCGCTGACGCAGGTCACAACCTGGAGAGGGCAAGAATGATAAACACCACCAAAACGGTGTAAATAAACAATAAATATTGACAGATCCGATGATGTATTCCATTATCCCACCAGTCAACTGACCGATGAACAACTGTTCAGGGGGAGGGGGTACCAACATGACCGAGCAACGCAATAACGAGCGCGTTCCCAGCAACCTCAAGCTCAAGGTCAAGGAGTACATCAAGGGCAAGATGCTCAGCTATCGCACCCATGATGTCAGCTCCTCGGGCGTGTTCCTGCGCACCCGCTCACCGCGCCTGGTGGGCGAGACCCTGCTGCTGCACTATCCGGTGCCGGGCAGCCGCGATGTGGTGCGGGTCGAGGGCGAGGTGGTGCGTGTCGTCGACAAGCATGCCGTGCGCGCGAACCCCAAGCTCGAGCGTGGCATGGGCATCGCCTTCGTGCGTGCGATTGACCCCCAGCCTGCCGTTCGCTAGCGTCTCCCCGACTTCAGCTCGATGTTGAGCTTGCGGCGCCTTGCGGCGCTGCCGCGCGGATGCGCCAGACGCCTCCGCGAGCAGGGGAACGCGTGGCCAGCCGTTCGACACGATCTCCGCGACCCACCGCCTCCAGGCCTCCAAAGCGGAAGCCGCAGCGTCCCTCCACCGCCACCCCGCATCGCGGCGCTGGCGGATCCACCCGCTCCGAGCCCCTGCCCGTGGCACCGCCGGCCTGGCTGGTACCCAGCGGCCCCGACCAGCACGAACGCCGCCGCCGGCCACGCGCCAGGGCCGAGTTCCCGGCACGTCTGTATGGTGGCGACGGACGGGATACTTATCTCGAGGCGAAGCTGCAGTCTGGTGATGTGAGCGTGTCAGGCGTGTTCCTGCGCTCGACCTTCTTCCTGGCCCTGGGCACCGCCGTGCGCGTCGAGTTCGAGGTGCCCGGGATAGGTACCGTGCAGGCCGGCGGGCATGTGGTGCGAGTGCAGGAGGCCGTCGAGCCGACGGGTTTTGCCATCGAGTTCGAGTCCTTTGGCGAGGGCTCACTGGAGGCACTGGTCTCGGTGTTCCTGGCCGACGAGGTGCGGCGCTTCGTGGAGATCTACAGCCGCCGTCGCCGCGGCGAGCGTGATGCGCCCACACCCACCAGCCTGCTGCACGGCATCCTGGCCTGGGAGATCTACCGCTCGACCGAAGAGGGCGCGGATCACGACTGAATCTTGCCCGGGCGCACGCCTGCCCTTAACGTGGTGGAATGCGTGCCTGGGTCCAGCTCTTCATCGAACACCTCGAGCACGAGCGGCGCGCAAGCCCGCAGACCGTCCGGGCCTACCGCAATGACCTCGAGCAGCTGTGCAGCTACCTCGAACAGCGCGCGCTGCCCGGGGCCACGGATCCGGCGCGGCTGGATCACATCGCGCTGCGTGGCTACCTGGCCTGGCGCCTGGTCGAGACCTCGTCACGGACCACCGCACGCAGCCTGAGCGCGGTGCGGACCTTCTTGCGCCATCTGGTTCGTCAGGGTGTGCTGGCGCGCAACCCGGCCATGCTGGTCGATGCCCCCAAGCAGCCCAAGCTGCTGCCGCGGCCTCTCGACGTGGACGACGCCTTTGCACTGTGCGAGCAACCTGCGCTCGCCGACCGCGAGGGGTTGCGCGATCGCGCCATTCTCGAGCTGCTCTACGGCGCCGGGCTGCGCGTGGCCGAGCTGTGTGGGCTGGACCTGGTCGACCTGGATCATGGCGCGGCGCAGGTGCGCGTGCTGGGCAAGGGACGCAAGGAACGCCTGGTCCCCTACGGAAGCAAGGCCCGCGAAGCGGTGGCGGCCTACCTTGAGCACAGGCGCGGCTGGCATGCCGAGCCTGGACACGAGCGAGCACTGTTCCTGGGCCGCCGCGGACGGCGGCTCGATACCCGCGTGGTACGGCGTCTGGTCGCCCGCTACGGGCTGCAGGCCGGCGCGCGTGGCCGGGTGTACCCACACCGACTGCGCCACAGCTTTGCCACGCACCTGCTCGAGGGGGGGGCGGACCTGCGCGGCATCCAGGAGCTGCTCGGACATGCCTCGCTGTCCACCACTCAGAAGTACACCAAGGTCTCGTTGCAGCATCTGCTCGAGGCCTACGACAAGGCGCACCCGCGCGCCCAGGACTGATGGCAGGTCCGCAGTCTGCTATAGTTCGCGTTCCTGTACTTCGCGGTGGGTTGACCATGCCTCGCCTCTCCGTGTCGCTGTCGCTTCTGCTGCCAATGTCGCTTCTCGTGTCCTCGGGACGTGCCAGCGTGATCGTGCCCCTCGAGGTGCCGGATCTGGTGCGGCTGGCGGACCGCGTGGTCGTGGCGAGCGTGGGCGACGGCCGCGCGCACTTCGACGACACGGAGCGGCGCATCGTCACCGACACCGAACTCGTGGTGCACGAGGTCCTCAAGGGAGGGCCCGAAGCGAGGCTGGAGGTTCGCACCTCGGGTGGCGTGGTGGGTGAGCTGGGTCAGCAGGTCTCCGGCTCCGCGGTGCTGCAACGCGGTGCGCGGGTTCTCATCTTCCTCAGGGACCTGCCGGCGGTCGACACACCCCGGCCCCTGTGTCAGGTCGTGGGTCTGTCCCGCGGAATGTTTATCCTGCGCACCGACGACGGCGGTAACGAGGTCGCGACGCAGCAGCTCCCGGGGCTCGAGGTGCTGGATCCCGCCACCGGTCTCGCGCACCCCGCGCAGCCCGCCGCCCTCGACGCCCAGGCACTGCGCCGGCAGATCCGCGCGCTGGACCGGGTGCCCGCTGCCAGATCGCGCTGAGGCCGGGGTGGCGCGGCTCTCCATTGTCAGCATCGCGATGGTTGTGCTCGCGGTCGAGCCTGCCCGGGGCTACGAGCTGGCGCGCGCTGCCGACGGCACGCCTCTCGAGGGTGTGGTGCTGCCGGTCCATCTCCAGGTTCTCGTCGATGACGCGCTGCTTGGTGACGGCGATGGCGGCGAGCTCGGCGCCCGGGCTGCGGCCTGGCGGGCCTCGCTGCGCTGGGAGCAGCCAGACTCCAGCCGCGCGCACTTCACGCGACGCACGGCGCACGATCCCGCGCCCGCGGACGGTGGTGCCCAGGTGACCATCCGCGCGCTCACCGAGGACTGGCCCGCCGAGTACGGGTCACCCCTCGCCACCGTGGCTTTCACCGTGGTCCAGGTCGATGAGGGGGCAGGACGCATCACGGCTGCAGAGGTCCTCCTCAATGCCCAGGGCTTCGCGTTCAGTACCAGCGATCAACCCCGGCGTCTCGACGTCGAGGGGACGGTGAGTCACGAGCTGGGGCACGCCTTGAGCCTGGAGCACAGCTGCGGCGAGGCCTGGGGTACTTTCCCCGACTGTGCGCAGCTTCCCGATGCCGCGCGCGCAGGTATCGAGGAAGCCACCATGTACCCGGCGGCGAGTCCCGGAAACACCTGGCAGCGAGATCTGGCAGAGGATGACGTGGCCGGGCTGAGCGCACTGTATCCGGCGGATCCTGCGGCCATACCCCCGGTGCTGCTGCCGATCTGCGCCTGCAGCGGGGGCACGGTCCTGCTCGCCGTCGACAGCATGCCGGGTTCGTCGGCCATCGAGATCTTCCGCGGTGACGATCGCCAGGTCCTAAAACTCGAACCCGCGACCTGCCAGGCCGGCGCTGCGCTGTGTCGTCGCACGGCGAGACTACCGGTGCTACCAGGCCAGCGTTTTGATGTCGAACTCACGGACCTGGACAGCGGCAAGCGGGCGGTGGTGTTCGATACCCTGTGCGAGCCCTGCACCGAAGACCAGGATCCCCCGGTGGAGACGTCGGGATGCCATTGCGGGCTGGCCACGGGCACGCTGGTGCCGCTACCCTGGGTCTGGTTCCGAAGGAGGCGGCCGTGCCGCAGGTGATGAGGATCTCGGTCCTGGCGTTGGGTCTCTTGCTGGGTCAGGGAGCCCGGGCCTACCTGTGCTCACGCGTTCCCCCAGCCGGTCCCTCGCTGTACTGGAACACGCGCGAAGTGTCCTTCGCGCTCAACGCCGAGGGCGATCCCCGCATCACGGATGGGAGCGAGCTCGAGGCCTCGCGTCTCAGCTTCGCCACCTGGGCTGCCGTGGCGTGCACCGATCTGCGCTTCGTCGAGCAAGCTCTGACCAGCGCCCGCCTGGTGGGCTACAACTGGCGCGACCCTGCCCAGAACGAGAACCTCGTGGTGTGGCGCTCGGGCCGACAGTCCGACCCTTCCGATGCCTGGCGCCACGAGCCGGGTTCCATTGCAGTGACCACCACCACCTTCAAGAGTCGCAGCGGAGAGCTGCTCGATGCCGACGTCGAGTTCAACGCCGAGGTCTACACCTTCACGGCGTGCACGCCCCCCGAGATCGGTTGCACCGTGCAGTACGACGTGCAGAACACCCTGACGCACGAGATTGGCCACGTGATCGGGCTGGACCACCCACCGCTCACGCAACCAGGTGTCACCGACACCACCATGTACCAGTCCGCGCCGCGCGGTGAGCTCAAGAAGCGCGACCTGGACCCGGACGACGAGGAAGGTCTGTGCTTCATCTATCCGGCTGGCGGCCCGGCGGGTCAATGCGATCCCGCCAGCCCGGACAGGGGGCCTGAACCCATCATCAAGCAGGTCGGCAGCGACCCCGACACCGGCTGCGTGTGCCGCGGCGCAGGGGCGACAGGACTGGCTCCGGCGTTGCTGTTGATTTTGCTGCTCGCGGTCCGCCGTCGACTGAATTAACTTACGAAACGGGCACGTCGTGATCCGCGCCAGCTGCGCGGTGCGACCTCACGAGGTGTCAGAACACACCGGGGTATGCGCCGGGCAGCGCGATCCTGTCATGGGTGTGATCTGTCTGTGAGGTCGGGAACCGAACCGAGGACAGCACGATGTCTCGGCTGATGCTCTATCAGGATGACCAGCGCGTCGGGGAGCACATCCTCATGCGGGCCGTGGTCTCCCTGGGCCGGCATCCGGACAACGACATCGTGCTCAACGACCTGTCGCTATCGCGCTTTCATGCGCGCATCGAGCGCCGCGGCGACCGTTACGTGGTGGTGGACCTCGGCAGCCAGAACGGGGTCTTCCTCAACGGCGTGCGCATCTCGGGGGAAGCACCGATTCGGCCCGGGGACAGGGTCGGCATGGGGCGTTACGTCGGGGTCTTCAACGAGGGCGCCGAGCGGCGCGTGCGGTCGAGCGAGAGTGAGACCGAGAAAGCCACTCCCGGTCTCGCGGCCGACAGCCCGTCGCTGGTGCTGACCCATCACGGCGTGGAGGTCGATCGTTTCCCGCTCAAGGCCGAGGGCGTGGTCATTGGCCGCTCGCAGCGCTGCGATATCGTCATCGGCCTGCTCGCCCTGTCCCGGCGACACGCGCGCGTCCGTCAGGCCAGTGACGCTGGCTGGTATGTCGAGGATCTGGGCAGCCAGAACGGCACCTATCTCAACGATCATCCCGTGGCGGCCCCGACGAAGCTCTCGAGTGGCGACGTGCTCAACTTCTTCGAGTACTCCCTCGTGTTCTCGGGCGACGGCGCGGCCGTCGGGCTTGCTCCCCCGGCTGCACCGGGGGGCCGGCTGGCCACCGCCGAGGACAAACCGAGACTCAAGAAGCCCAAGCCCAAGACCCGCAGGCCCAAGGAACGTTCCGCGGGCGTGGCTCCACCGCGCAAGCCCGTTGGCCCCGTCGACACCTTCGAGGATCACCACGTCGTCTCCGAGGTCATCGAGCTCAGTGTCGACGATGTCGAGGAGCTGTCGCCGGAGTACGACGGCGTGCTGCAGACCCGGGCGGACCGCAACTACTCCGCCGCGGAATCCACGGCCGAGGACAACCCGCCTCCGGCTGGTGCGAAGGTGCACCGCAGCTGGCCCAGTTCCGCCGATACCGCGGTGGCCCTGGCCGCGTCGCAGCGTCCTGCCGCCGTGGGGCGCATCGAGGTTCTGGTCGACGGCAAGACCGTGACCGAGGTGCCCCTGGCCCTGGGTGCGGTGCGTATCGGGAGCGATGCGCGCTGCGACGTGGCCCTGCCGCCGCTGCCCGGGATCGCCCCCTGGCATTTGCTGGTGACGGCCGTGGGGGAGGCGGTGTTGATGCTCCGAATTGGCGATGCACCGGCGCCCCGGATCGAGAATCGAGCTGTGTACCAGGCTTTCCTGGTGCCCGGCGAGAAGGTTGACCTGGGACGCGCGTCCATCGTGTATCGCGCCTGAGCACGACCGGTCGTGGGCCTGCCCGCGGCGCGGGTCCCTGATTCCTCGCCGGGATGGCGGACCGAACACGGTGGGGGGGCGACGTTTTCGGGGGAAGCACCGCGTGTCCATTCACACACCGCTCACCGACGAGGAGGCCCGCGACTGGTTGATGCTCTACAACGTGGGCGCGTTCAAGCAGTTGACGCCGGCGCGGGGCTCCTCGAGCAACACCGTGTACCTGGTGACGACGGACCAGGGGCGCTACGTCCTGAGGGTCGCGGAGCGGCGCCGCTTTCGGGACCTGGTGTACGAGAAGGATGCCCTGGTGTTCCTGGCGGACGCGGGGCTGAGCTTCGAGATTCCCCGCATCCAGCCCAACGTCATCAACGGCTACCTCACCCCCGTGTTCCACGAGCGGTACGCCTCTTTGTTCTGCATCGTCGACGGACGGGCTCTGGGCCGCTGGGAGATCGAACCCGGCCACTGCGCTCAGCTTGGCCGGGCCCTCGGAGAGATGCATGCCCGCGGCACGGGCTTCAAGGGTTACCGCCGCCACCCCGAGAACGTGGACCATACCCTGGCGCAGCTGCGCAGCATCACCCAGGCTCCCGACGAGGAACTGCGCTTCGCCGAGGCTGCCGGGCGGGACCTCGGGGGGCTGCGGCGCGATCTTGCTGCCCGGGTTCCGCACGCTCTGCTGCATGGGGAGCCCACCCCGGAGCACGCGAGATTCCGGCGCGGGCAGCTGCGCGGTCTGATCGATTTCGAACGTGTGGCGCGAGGCCCCGCCGTCTACGACCTGGGCCAGGCACTCGTCACCTGGGGACTTGGCGACGACGAAACCCTGAACAGCGATCGCTGCCAGGCTCTCCTCGATGGCTACCAGCAACAGCGAGCGTTGCGCCCGCAAGAAGGCAGGACCCTCTGGGCCTGGGCCTGCTACGCTGCCCTGGTCACCGCGGTGGAGCAGCTGGTGCGCTACGAACTCCGCGAGCACACCGAAGGGCAGCGTTTCAAGGATTACCGGGCGGCTGCCCGGCGCTGGAACGCGGTGCATACCCGTGGGCGCCGCGGCTTCGCCCGCGACTGCGGGTTGAGCCCCGGACTCTGAAACACCGTCGAGAAGACGGCGGATCTCGCGATTACCGGGCGAGGTGTCAGGATGCTGAATGCGTTTCTCGCGTTGTCATTGACCGTTGTGGCGACGGAAACCGGCACGGTAGACCCCCCGTTCACCACCGAGGGGCTGGAGCAACCCTTCGAGCGTGGCCAGCCAGGCTTGCTCTGGCTCACCGCTCGTGCGCCCGTGGCCAGGGTCGAAGGAGAACTGCTGGGCAGGCCCACCCTCTGGGTGCCCTGGTCCCGGGGCCGGGTGCTGGGACTGATCGCCGTCGCCGTGGACGACACCCTCGGCTCCCAGGTGCTCAGACTGCGCTACGCCTCCGCCGCTGGCGAGACACGGGAGGTGGAGATTCCAGTGCAGGTGATCGAGCGGGACTACCCCAGCGATACCCTGCGCGTGGCGCCTCGCTACACCAAGCTCAGCGCGCGCGACAAGAAGCGCGTGGCCCGGGAGCGCCGCCGCCTCGATGCCATGTGGCAACAGCGGAGCCAGGAGCGCCTGTGGCGGGGATCCTTCGTCCGTCCCATCGACACCAAGGTGACCAGCGTGTTCGGGGAGCGGCGAGTGTTCAATGGCAAGCAGCGCTCGCGCCACCTCGGGCTGGATCTCGACGGCAACGGTGGCGAGTCCATCGTCGCCGCCAACCGAGGACGCGTGGCCCTGGCCGAGGCACTCTTTTACTCGGGCAACAGCGTCATCCTCGACCACGGCCAGGGCTTGTACACGCTGTATTTTCACATGCAGCAGATCGACGTGAAGGAGGGCGACCTGGTCGACAAGGGCCAGCGCCTCGGCACCGTGGGCAAGACCGGGCGCGTGACCGGACCTCACCTGCATCTCTCGGTCAAGCTTGCTGGCGTCTACCTCGATCCCAGCGCGGTGCTGGCCCTGGACCTCGAGGGCGATCCCCTGCAGGTGCCAGCGTCGTCGGCCCCGGCGCCGTGAGCACGCAGGATCCGCCCCGGGTGTGGTAAGCTGGCGGCCTCAGCAAGGGGTCGAGCGGACCGCCGAGGACAGAGGGAGTCGCTGACATGACGCGGATTGGCAGCCCGACAGCGAGCAGCACCCCATCGCGGACCGCGGAGAGCCCGGGCGCGGAGTCGGGCACCCAGGTGGCTGGCCACGTCGACGGCAACGAGGCGGAGGTCGAGCTGAGCCATGCGCTGGGTGAGCACACCGCGATCTCGGGTGAGGTCGACCTCGACGCCGAGGGCGTGCGGCGGGCGCATGTCGCGCTGGAGCACTTCAGTGGGCGGGACGATCGCTTTCGCCTGTCGGCCAAGCTGGGCACCAGCCAGATGGACGAGGCCCTGCGCGGATCGACGGTGCTGGGCAAGGTGCAGCTCGACATGGCGGACTCGCCTCTGGTGGGACCGCTGTCGCATCGCTTCTCGCTCAAAGTCGGCGGCGCCCACATTCCCGGCGATGCGTCTGTACGCAGCGGGGTCGGACCCGAGGGCGTGACCCTCCTCGGAGTGGGCGCCCATTACGGTGTGGGCCTCGATGCACGCATCGGAGGGGAACGCGGGGTGCGGCTCACCGGCGACTACGGCGTCGGTGCCGACCTCTTCATCGAGCCCGCGCCCAGCACCGAATCGCGGGCCGCCTTCACCTCGGGGACTGGCTTCGGCGCCTTCGATATTGCCAAGACTGCGGGTTTCTCGGACATCACGCTGTCCGCTCACACGCGCGCGGCCTACGGTCTGGGCGACCATGCGGAGCTGAGCCTGCGCCACGATGTGCAGTACTCGCTGGACGATCCCACCGTGCGCAGCATCGTCGACGACCACGCCGTGACCGCCGGAGCGCGGGTTGACCTCGGAGACGACGTCACTGCCGGCGCCAGTCTGCGGGTACCGCTCGAGAACCGGACCCGACGGCCGGGGGAGGGGGAGGACGGCGTGCAGGCCCGGCTGGACCTGGGATGGAAGCCAGACCCCAGACTCGACGTGGCAGGCTATGCCATGACCACGGGGAACCGCTTCTCGGGAGCTGGTGTGGCGGCGGACCTCGCCGTCAAGCCCAACATCGACGTCGGAGCCTTCTACCGCTACGACGCACAGACCGGCAACCACAGCGCCGGCGTGGGGGTGACGATTCGTTTCGGCGGATCCTCTTCAAAGCCTCGCTCGACGGATGCACAGCGCTACCTCGATCGCCCGCGCACCGACTGGGGCCAGGACAGGCGCACGGACCTGTCGGGGAACCGCAGCGAGCGGCCCCCGAACAGGGCGGTGCGACCCGGGGACGTCGGCGGTTTGCCGGACCTGAGCGCCATGAGCTACGACCAGGCCATGACCGCCATCGACACGCCCGAGAAGGCGGCAGCACTGCTCTCGCATGGTGCCTATTTCGAGTACGGCTTTCACCAGGACGAGCTGGCCAAGTTCTCACCCCGCGAGGCCTACGCGCGCCGCACCGGAGTGGTCTGCGCCGAACAGCACGCGGTGCAGGCCCAGGCGCTCAATCACAACGGCTACAGCGCGCACAATGTGCAGTTCCTCTCCAATGGCGTCGCTCACGTCGTCACCGCCTACCAGGACAAGAGCACGGGGCAGTGGAACATCATCGACTACAACCGCATTCACGAGACCCAGGGAACCACGCTGCAGGAAGCCATGCAGCGCTATGAACCCGGAACCTACGAATACAAGGTGCTCGACTACTCGGACACGACCTCGAGGACAGAGCGGCCCCGGGTCATCGAGGTGGATCGTTCGGCCGTGGTACGCGAGGTCCGGCGCTTCTGGGACGACTGAGGGGCGAGCTGCGTGATCCGCCATGGCCAAGAAGAAGAAAACGCAGGCCGAAGGACGCGAGCTTGGCAAGCTTCTGGCTGACGGACAGCTCGAGCGGGCCCTGGCGTGCGCCAACACCCTGCTTGACGCCCGCGAAGGCTTACCGCAAGCCCTGCAGGCACACCTGACGCATGCGCGGGTCGCCCTCGCGCGCGGGGACACCGAGGTCGCCGAGCGCGCGCTGCTCGAGGCCCGGATGCTGGCCCCGGACGACGTCGAGCTGCAGACCTTGCTCGCCCACCAGGCCCTCGACGAGGAGCGACCCGAGAAGGCCGTGCACCACCTGCAGCGCATTCGCGCGGTCACCGGGCGTGATCTTGGCTCCAGTGCCCGGCTCGCCCTGGCACGCCTTGCCAGCGGCAGTGGGCTGCCCGAGCTTGCGGTGAAGGCCCTGCAGGACGCCGTGGAAAGAGCGCCCGAGGACCGCAACCTGTCCGTGCTGCTCGCGACCGCGCTGCTCAATGCCGGACGCGCGGATCAGGCCATGTCCCTGCTGCAGCAGCACTGCGCGCGTTTTCCCGACGACAGCACGGCCTGGCAGATGGGCGGGCGTCTGCTGGCAGCGCACGCGGAGGCGTCGACCTGTCTGCTGTGGTGTCGCGAGGCGGTGGCGGCCTGTCCCGACGAACGGAGCCTGCACGTGCAGCTGCTGTCCGCGGCGGCGGCCGGGCAGCAGTACGGCGCGGCCCGCACGAGTGTGGAGCTGCTGCGACGCCAGGCCGCGACCGAACCAGAACTGCACGCGCCCCTTGCCATTTTTTACCTCGCCACCGGCAAGCACGATCTGGCGCTCGCCAGCGTCGCTGCGCTGCAGGCAGCGCTGCCGGATCACGCGGACCTCCGACGCATCCAGGCCGCGACCTTGCTTCAGAAGGCACGCAGCAAGGTGCGTGGCAGCCGTGCTCAGGTGCTGGTGGAGCAAGCGCGAACCCTGCTCGAGGAACAGCTCCAGCGCTCTCCCGAGGATGCCGCCGCCGCTGTGGATCTCAGTGCGATCCTGCTGCAGGGCGACGTGCGCGACCGCGAACGCGCCCAGGCGTTGCTGGACCGCACCCTGCTGAGACAGCCCACGCTGGCGTCGGCGCTGAGCAATCGTGCGGCGCTGCACGCGATCTCGGGAGAGGCAGGCAAGGCGAGCGTGCTGGCACGGCGAGCTCTGGAGCATGCGCGGGCGGGTACCCCGGCGGCCCTGCAGGCCCGGCGCATTCTGGACGCGGGGGATCCGAGCCAGGCCGGAGCAGGCGTGACCAATCCCAGGTGACGAGGCGGACCAACCCCGAGGAACCGGATGCCCTTGCTGTGCAGCATGATCTTGACCCTGGCGGGTGCGCTGATGGTGCTCACCGGTATCCCGGCGGTGGCCTCGTCCGTGACCTTCATTTATTCCAGCCTCGGAGGGCTCCTCGAGTCGCAGCTCGCCGGCCAGCCGCAGGACATGGTGCAAACCTTCGAGCGCTGGGGAGTCTGGATCGGGATGTTTGGACTCGCCTTCAACGGGCTGCAGGTCTCGGTTGGCGTGGGCCTCATCTGGCGGCGTGCCTGGGCCCGTCAAGTCGCGGTGGTGGTCACGGGACTGTGGTTCCTGGCTTGGTTGCTGGCGGGGATCTTCTTCTTTCCCTTGCTTCTCGGGCTGGGGATACCCGCGCTGCTGCTGCTCGCGCTGCTGCACCCCGACGGTGCCGAGCAGTTCTACGCGCAACCGGTGCCTGGAGTGCCCGGAGCCTGGTCCGAAAAGATCGTGCCGAACACGATGTGGGTCATTGTGGGCATTCTCGTGGTGGGAACCTCCGCGGTGTCCATCTATGGTGCCCGCGTGACGATACCCCTGGCTGCAGAGTCCCTGGCTGAGGGCTTCGACCGGGCTCGGCAGCGTGCCGCGGAAAAAAGGAGCGGGGTGCGCGAGGCTGGCGACGGGGCTGAGGGAGCGCAGGACCCCAGCGCACCGGTGTTGCGACGCGGCGGTTTCTTCACCTTCACCGACGACAAGGGTGTCACCCACGCCGTGGACAGCTGGGACAAGATACCACAGCGCCATCGGGGCAAGGCCCAGCGCGTCGAGTGAGCGCCCCCCGCGACCTTCAGGGTGTCGCGGGCTGCGCGCTGAAGCGCACGCTGGCTAGCAGGCCCTCCCAGGTCGGCCCGATGGCGTCGAACTGGTCTTCCGTCGCCGTGACCCCCAGCGACAGCACGCGCTCGCCGCGCCGGACCAGAAGCTGATCCTTGCGCCAGCGACGACCCTCCCGCTCGAACATCGTCTCCATGCGAATGCCGTCGACACCATCGCGCGAGAACGCCACGGTGCGCAGTAGCTTGCCCTGCGGGTCGATGGTCTTGAGTTCGTCGAGGAGCTGGCCCTTGAGTGCCAGAGCGCTGTCGACCGCACCCTTCGCCGGGCCGGGGGTCTGGGCCTGGAGGAGCCACACGGCCTGCGCCGCGGGATCGCCCTCGGGGGCCAGCAGGTGGTGACCATCGGCCTGGGCCGAAACCGTCCAGGTCACGGGCAGATCGAGACGCAGCCCCAGGTCCTGGATGTCGACGGTCTTGAGCGCCGGGGCGGCGTCCGGGCTGGCCATGGCGGCGTCGGGTTTGGCGGCCGCCACGGGGGGAGGTGGCACCGGTTCCGGAGGCGCGGGTCGCGCACACGCTGCAACGCTCACCGCCACCAAGGCGACGATCCAATGCGCTCCCGAGGTGTTCATGACCGGCTCCTTGTTCCTGGTGGTCGCCCAGCGTGGGACACACGCGATCCGCACCGCCCGCACCTTATGCGTGGTGGAGCTCCCAGAAAAGGTGATCCAGGCACCGATCCCCATTATCCTTGGAGCACCCGGTGGCCTGGGTTGAGCCGCCTGGTGAAGGGGCTGCCGTTCGATCGCAGGACGAACGGCGTGGGGGATCTGCCGCCCCCGAGGGAGCACGCGTGCGGTCGGCGCCGCGCAAAGCGTACCTGGCATTGCTCGTCGTGGTTGGCCTGATCGGGGCCGCCGGCCTCGGCATCGCGCTGGGGCAGCGCCCCTTCGCCCAGCCCGCCAGCGTGATGCTCGCCTTCTGCGCCCTGGGTGCGGTCACCCGGGTGCTGGCCTTCCCGCTCTATCGCGGCCGCGTGATCGCCTTCGACTCGGCCTACTTCATCGCTGCCGGCGTGGTGCTGGGCTGGGCTCCGGCGGGGTTGGTGGTCGTCGTCACCCTGGCCATCGACATGGCAGTGCAGGGTCTGCGCGTCCGTCTTTTCGATCTGGACCCCCTGCCGCGGCGGGAACGCCTGGCCCAGGCGCTGTATGCGACCTTCGGTAATGCAGGCCTGTTGCTGCTGGCCGGGCTGCTGCTGGACCAGCTGGGGCTGGCACCGGACCGCGTCAACCGGCACATGGCCGTTTTCTACTCGACGCCCGTGGCCCTGCTGTTTTTCGTGGCCGGTCACTATCATATTGCTTTCGTCGCGGCGGTGTTCAACGGGGACCCGCCGGGGCGGGCCTATCGCCAGCTGGTGCTCAACGGCATGCTCGGTGAGAGCCTGCTGACCCCCCTGGCCATGGTGATGGTGCTGGTCTACCAGGTGTCCGACCCGGCGCCCTTCGTGCTCCTGGCGGCCACGGTGCTGGTCATCAATGCCGGGTTCTTCATCGCCGCGCGCTACGCGCAGCGCCTCAATGATCGCGTCCGCGACCTGACCATCCTCAACGCCGTGCACAGGGCGCTGTCGCGCAACCTCGAGCTCGAGCTGCTGCTGAGCACCCTGGCAACGCAGCTGGTGCAGCACGTCCCGAACCTGGGGCGCGTGCTGGTGGGGGTGCGCGACATCTCCAGTGGTGCGCTGGATGTCCACGCCTTCACCGCCGAGGGGCGCCTGCTGTTCGAGAAACCGGTGCCGGCTCGCGAGGGTCTGCTCGGGCGGGTGGTCGACGAGCGCCGCCTCCTGCTCCTGGATGGCCGCCCCCTGCGAAGCGCCGGCGAGGATCCGGATCTGCTGGCCCCGGACACCCGCGCCTGGCTCGGTGTACCCCTGATCATTCATGACGAGGTGCTTGGCGTGCTGTGCCTGCAGAGTCCGCAGGTCGGTACCTTCCGCCGCCAGCACGAGCTGCTGCTGGTGCCGCTGGCCGCCCAGGCGGCGATCGCCATCGAGAATGCGCGCCTGTTCCGGCTTGCCACCGTCGACGGACTGACCGGCCTGTTCGTGCGCCGCTACTTTGATCAACGCCTGGAGGACGAGTGCCATCGCTCACAGCGCTTTGGTACCCGCTTCTCGCTGCTCATGATGGACCTTGACGACTTCAAGTTCGTCAACGACACCCGGGGGCATGTCGCGGGTGACCGGGTGCTCCGGGAGACCGCCATGGTGCTCCGCCGCGCCCTGCGCAGCGTCGACATCGCCGCGCGCTATGGGGGCGAGGAATTCACGGTGCTGTTGCCCCGCGCCGAGCTCGACACAGCCCAGCAGGTGGCCGAACGCATCCGCTCCTCCGTGGCCAGCCATCCCGTCACCGGTGTCACCGGGACCCTGTACGTCACCCTGTCCGTGGGGGTGGCGAGCTACCCGCGGGATGCTTTGGATCCGTCGATGCTGGTCAAGGCCGCCGATCGCGCCCTGTACGAGGCCAAGCGCCGCGGCAAGAACCAGGTCGTCTGTGCCCAGGACCCAGCACTCCTCGTGGACGCGATAGAACCTTGACCCAAGCCTGCATCCGGGATCTCCGACCTTGCCGCTCAGCACGCTTCTCGGGCCTCCCCGGGTTGGTCCTGAGAGGGCGGCGCGGGCGGCTCCCGTGTCTGCCGTGGCGACGGTGAGGGACCGCCGATTCGCACGTGGCATCCCCCGGGAGGGTGTGCTATCGAAGCCCAGCACTGGCAGGAACAAGGGCTGTCGACGTCCCCAGTTTACAAGGAGCCATCCCATGACAGAGATCGTTTCGGTTCGCGCGAGGCAGATCCTGGATTCTCGTGGCAACCCCACTGTCGAGGTCGAGGTCGACCTGTCGTCGGGCGGAGCAGGCCGGGCCGCGGTGCCCTCCGGTGCCTCCACGGGCGTACACGAGGCCGTCGAGCTGCGCGATGGCGGGTCCGAGTACCTCGGCAAGGCCGTGCAGAAGGCCGTGGCCAACGTCAACGACATCATCGCACCGGAAGTGGTGGGCATGGACGCCACCGACCAGGTGGCTCTGGATCAGCTCCTGATCGCCCTCGACGGAACCGAGAACAAGGGCAAGCTCGGAGCCAATGCCGTGCTCGGCGTCTCGATGGCGGTGCTCCGCGCCGCGGCGGACGCGCACTCGCTGCCGCTGTTCACCTACATCGGTGGCGTCGGGGCGCGCCTGTTGCCCGTGCCCATGATGAACATCCTCAACGGTGGTGCCCACGCGGACAACAATGTCGACGTGCAGGAGTTCATGGTCATGCCCGTGGGCGCCTCGAGCTTCGCCGAGGCCCTGCGCATGGGGGCCGAGATCTTCCATACCCTCAAGAAGGTCCTGAAGAAGAAGGGACTCAACACGGCGGTCGGGGATGAGGGCGGCTTCGCTCCCTCGCTCAAGTCCAACCGCGAGGCCCTGGAGGTGATCTCCGAGGCAGTGCAGCAGGCGGGCTTCAAGCTTGGCGACCAGATCTGCTACGCCCTCGACGTGGCGGCCAGCGGCTTGTACGACGAGAAGAAGCACACCTACAAGCTCGAGGGCGAGGGCAACAAGACCTACGACGCGGCGGGCATGGTGGACTTCTACAAGGGCTGGGTCGACAGCTTCCCCATCATCTCCATCGAGGACGGCCTGGCCGAGGACGACTGGGCGGGCTGGGCGGCCCTCACCGAGGCTCTGCGCAGCAAGGTGCAGCTCGTGGGCGACGACCTGTTCGTGACCAACCCCAAGCGCCTGCAGCAGGGCATCGACCAGAAGGTGGGCAACTCCATCCTCATCAAGCTCAACCAGATCGGGACCGTCACCGAGACCCTGGACTGCATCGAGCTGGCCCGTCGCCACGGCTACAGCGCCATCATCTCGCATCGCTCGGGTGAAACCGAGGACACCACCATCGCGGACATGGCCGTGGGGACCGGGGTGGGCCAGATCAAGACCGGCAGCCTGTGCCGCACCGATCGCGTGTGCAAGTACAACCAGCTGCTGCGCATCGAGGAATACCTGGGCAGCACCGCGCGCTTTGCCGGGCGCTCCCGGGTGAGCTCGGGTGGGGTGCGGAGTTGAGCAGGATCCACCATCTCGCCGTCGGGCTGGTGATCGCGGGCGCGCTCCTCGCGGGCCGCGCGGGCCAGGCCTACGAGATCAAGGCCGGGGATCAGGTGGTGCGAGCGGGCGCCGGGGGGAGCTTCAATTTCGTGCGTCATCGTCTGGTGACCCGCGAGACGCCCCAGGCCCTGGCCACCCTTGGGCTGGTCTATGACTACGCCCTGACCGACAGCTTCTCGGTGACAGGAGCGCTGCGGCCCGGGGTCGCAGATCGCTACCTCGATCTGCCGCTGGCCGCCGGGGTGCGCTATCGCTTTCCGGGCCTCAAGGCACCGTTGATCCCCTATGCCGGCGCCGAGCTGGTGGTGGATCTGGGCGTTCCTCTGGGACCACCGCCGCTGCATGTCAACCTGGGGGTGCGCGCGGCCGGGGGCCTCGAGTACTTCGTCACGGGCAACTTCGGGGTCGGGGTCGAGTTCGGCCTGGAGACAGGCCCGCTGCTCACCCCTGCCTTTGATGTCGAGTCTGCAGCCGAGCTGGCCCTGGTCTGTGGTTATCGATTCTGAAGCGGGGGACGGAACGCTTGGGGGGGCAGGGGTACGGTTGCCGTACCCGGCTTGCGGCGCGCGCGAATCATGTATAAGGTTCGCCCGCTCCGAGGGTTCCCCGGGCCCCGCAGCACGTCGTGGCCCGGTGCATGTTGGTTGGGTGGACTGCGGCCGAACCTGGCCATGCGCGACGCGCTGCCAGGTCCAGCCTGCCGAGATGCCCGAGGAGCGGTGCCGGCGGAAGAACAGTCGCTGGCCTGCTCTGGAGAGAGGGGACATCCGTCCCCCCCTCGACAGGAAGGGGCGTGACGCGCGCCCCTTGAACGTACAGCGAGGCGATCATGCACCTGCAACGCTCCCTTCTTCCTCTCGCGGTTCTGCTGACATCCGTGTTCATGCAGGTGTCCCCGAGCAGGGCCGAGGCCACGCCGAACGATCTGCCGCTCATCGAGAGCAAGCTGTTCCCGATGGGCTTCAAGATCGAGCTGTCCCCCCTGTACAACTATTCGATCAACGACAAGTATACCCACCACACAGGTCTGCAGCTGGTGGCGGGTTTTCACATCTTCGAGTTCCTCGCCATCGAGCTGTTCGGGGGCTACCACCTCAACGGCTTCGGCGAGCTCAACAGCATCGGCGGCTATCCCTCGGCCATGAAGAGCGGCTGGACCAGCCTGACCGACGCGGTCAACGCCTACACGCACTCGACGGACGCGCCCGACTTCCTGCGCAACAAGGCGCTGGAGCTGCCCGATCTGTATTACCAGTCCTGGTTCGCGGGTGGCGACGTCATGTTCTCGCCCTTCTACGGCAAGTGGAGCATCGTGTCCGAGCTGGGCGGCAGCATCTACGTGTACGGCCTCCTGGGCGGTGGCGTCTCGGGCACCACCAAGGAGGACTACAGGACTCCCGGCGCCGTGATCACGGGGCCCCTCGTGTTTCCGCTGCACTACGGCGTGGGCACGCGCATCTTCTTCACCAAGTGGCTCGCGCTGCGCGTCGAGCTGCGCGACTACTGGTGGCTCAACCCCGAGGTCCAGGAGCAGGTCTCCGAGACCGACACCACCGATCCCTGCCCCGGCGGCTACTGCCTGACCGTCGACGGCAAGAAGCAGCAGTTCATGGATTTCAGCCGCACCACCCTGCTGCAGGCCGGTGTGAGTTTCATGTTCTAGAACCGACGCCCGTCGACACCCGGGAGCAGTCCCGGTGACGACGGTGGTTCGCGAGGCGCGACATGACGAACCGCATGCCCGTGTTGACGAAGACCTGGCTCCCGGTCCTGCTCGCCATTGCCCTGGCGCTGCCGGGTGCCGTGCGCGCGCAGGACGACGACTTCATCCCGCCGCCGCCCGACGAGGGCGACAGCAGCCCCGCGGCGGTGCCCGAGGGTCCAGGCGAAGAGCCTGCGACGCCAGCGGCGCCGCGCGAGATGGTGGAGAGCGAGGAGGCCGCGAGCCCGTCACAGGATCGCGCGCCCGAGAGCGCGGCCAAGCAGGACCTGGAGAGTGACGAGACGATCTACGTCATCCAGAAGAAGGCCAACATCATCGGTGGCCACTTCGAGCTGAGCCCGCAGTTCGTGCTCTCCTTCAACGACCGCTTCACCAACCACTACGGGTTCATGGTGGCGGCCATGTACCACCTGCGCGAGAACGTCGGCGTGGAGCTGGCGGGCGGCTACCTGTTCGGCTTCCCGTCGGAGATCACCAGCGAGATCCGGGAGAAGGGACGTCTGGCCCCCGAGCCGGTGGATCTCTACGCCCTGACCTGGGTCGCCACCGCGAACGTCCAGTGGTCCCCGATCTACGGCAAGGTGAGCGTGCTCGATCTGGCCCTGGGCCATTACTCCCTGTACTTCTCCGTCGGCACCGGCATGACCGGCCTCGCCCTCGAGCGTTACTTCGATGCCCCGGGTCAGCAGTACGAGCTGGCCTGGCCCTTCGCCTTCACCTCGACCATCGGCGCAGGACTGCGCGTCTACTTCCTCGACTGGCTGGGCGCGCGTATCGAGGTTCGTGACTACGTGCAGGCGAACATGGTGGACAAGGAGATCACGAACTTCTCGTTCACGTACTTCGACGTGCAGAACTACTACATGCTCCAGGCCGGAGTGACCTTCATCTTCTAGGAGCCGCCCATGACGTCCAAGCAGTTCCTTTTCTGCGTGCTCCTCGCCACGGCGACGATCGCATCGGGTCGCGCCCAGGCCCAGAACATCGACAAGGCCATCGATGCCTACAAGAGTGGTCAGTACGATGAGGCCGCGGTGCGCTTCTTCGAGGTGCTGCGCTTTGATCAGAGCGAGGGCAACATCGTCGAGGCCGAGTATGGCATCGCCCAGTCGCTGCTCAAGCTCGACCTGACCCTGCCCGCGATCCGTTACTACGAGAACATCATCGCCGCGGGCGCCACGCACCCGTACTACCTGAAGGCCTTCGAGGGGCTCCTCGAGGCCGCGGAGCGCCTGCAGGACGACCTCGTCGTCCCGGCCATCCTTGACAAGAAGTACTCCAGCGCCCTTGCCAAGCTGCAGCCCGAGGTCATCCAGCGCATCCATTACTACCTCGGCGAGCGCCTGTACAAGCAGCAGAAGCGGGGCGAGGCCCTGGACTTTTTGCGCACGGTCAAGAAGGAGAACCCGACCTACTCCAAGGCCCAGTACCTGATCGGAATGACCTTCCTGGGCAAGGCCGCGGGCGAGCGCGCGGAATACGACAAGGCCATCGAGGCCTTCGAGGGTGTGCGCACCGCCATCGCCGCGGACAGCGCGGATCTCGAGCGCCGTAACCTGCGGGAGCTGGCCACCCTGGCCCTGGCTCGTGTGTATTACGAGATGGGCGCACAGATGCCCGCCGAGGACGCCAAGGAAGAGACCAAGCCGAACCTCGAGAAGCAGAGCCTGCTGCGCAAGAGCATCGATCTTTACCAGGAGATCCCGCGCTTCTCGCCCAACTGGGGCGACGCCTTGTACGAGCGGGCCTGGGCCCACATCATCATCCCGGTGCAAGGCACGAACTCCAAGGGCGAGCCCATCGTGACCCAGGAGTACGGCAAGGCCCTGGGCGCGCTGCACACCATTCATGCACCGTACTTTGTTCGCGACTACTGGCCCGAGAGCTACATTCTCAAGGGCATCGTCTACTTCTACAACTGCCACTTCGATCGCGTGTACAAGGTGCTCAAGGTTCTCAACGAGCAGTACGAGCCCATGAATGGCGTGCTCGAGCGCATCCTCAAGCAGCCCGGTGTTCCCGACGAGGCGTAACTACGATCTGCTCGTCGACAGTCTCAAGGCCGACAAGCCTGTGACCGCGCTCATCGATGCCGAACCCAAGGACCTGCTGCTGCCCGGCCGCGTGGCGCGCAGCCTGGCCCGCGATCCGCAGTGGGGCAAGCTCACGCACTTCATGGCCAAGCTCAAGCAAGAGGCCAAGCTCGTCGAGGGCAACAAGACCCTTGCCGGCGGCGAGATCGGTAACGAGATCCTGATGGTGATCGACAAGAATCTGCAGCAGTTCCAGGGTGTGGCCGGACGCTGGGTGCGGCGCCAGCTCACCGACACCCAGAATTACCTGCAGAGCTACGTCAACCGCTCGATCATCGTCAAGCTCGAGACCGAGAGCGCCGAGAAGGACTGGCTCGAGCTCGGTCGTTCCATCGACAAGGCCGCGCGGCCTCAGCTACCCCGACCCTACATTCCCAACGACAGGTTCCAGTACTTCACGTTCAACAGCGAGTACTGGTCCGACGAGCTGGGCTACTACGAGTACTCGATCCGGACCGAGTGCTACGAGTGATCGAGTCGACCGGTGTCGTTTCTCCGTGACCGATGCAGTGAGGTGATCATGCGGCGTCATCGAACAGGGGGCCTGAGATCGGTGCTCCTTGTCTTTGCCCTGAGTACGGCAGCCTTCTTCGTCGTCGACCAGTTCACGGATGTGCAGGTCGCCTATGCCAAGAAGAAAAAGAAGAAAAAGAAAAAGAAGAAGAAGGCGCCCAAGACCGAGGCCAGCGAGACCAAGGCCCAGGCCTGCAAGGACGACGGCGATTGCAGGACGGGTCAGGTCTGCGAGAAGGACCTGTGCATCGAGGAGTCCAAGGCCACCAAGGCCGAGGGCGAGCCGAAAAAACCCGACGATACGCCGCTGCGGACCACCGGCCCCGCCAAGCTGCGCATTCCGACCAGCGACAAGAACTTCGACCGCTCGGCCAAGGCGGATGCCAAGCGCGACGAGGTCATCACCGACATCAAGAAGATCCTGCCCACCATGAAGGGGCCGCAGAAGGCGGAGCTGATCTTCCGCCTGGCCGAGATGTACTGGGAGAAGTCCAAGTTCATCGAGTCCGTCGAGTGGGCCGAGTTCGAGAAGGACGTGCAGGCCTGGGTCGACGGAGGCATGAAGGGCAAGGAGCCCAAGCCAGACAGCTACCAGCGTCAGAGCGTGGTCTACAAGAAGCAGGCCCTGGCCAACTACCAGACCATCCTCGAGCAATACAAGGAGTACCCCCGCCGCGACGAGGTGCTCTACATCATGGCCTACAACCAGTACGACGCCGGCCAGAAGCGAGAGGCGGTGCGCAATTACTGGGAGCTGATCAAGCAGTATCCGGAGAGCCAGTACGTGGGCGATGCCTACCTGGCCATGGGCGAGCACTACTTCAACTCGAACCAGGTGCTCAAGGCACGCAAGGCCTTCCTCGAGGCGCTGAAGACCAAGAAGCCCAAGATTTACAGCTTCGCGCTCTACAAGCTGGCCTGGTGTGACTACAACCTGCAGGAATTCGAAGCCGCCATCGACAAGTTCAAGAAGGTCATCGACTACGCCGAGCGGCAGGTGGGGAAGTCCAAGGAGGGTGAGCGCGACAATGTCCAGCTCAAGAACGAGGCGCTCAACGACGTCACCTTGACCTTCAGCCACGTCGACGCGGTGGATACAGCCTACGAGTACGTGCGCAAGAAGGGCGGCGACAAGCTGGCGCGCTCGCTCACCGAGAAGCTGGCGCGCATCTACAACGACCAGGGCAAGTTCGACCAGGAGATCATGACTTACAGGCTCCTGATCAACACCTACCCCGACGACGCAGCCTGCCCGGACTTCCAGTCCAGCATCGTGGCGGCCTTCGCCAAGCTGGGCAAACGCGGCGAGGTGCGGACCGAGGTGCGCCGGCTGGTCGAGCTGTACCGGCCCGGCTCACCGTGGTGGAAGAAGAACGAGAGCAACAAGGCAGCGCTGGAGCGGGCGCGGGACACCGCCGAGAGCCGCATGCGCGAGCTGGTCACCGACTACCACCAGTACTGCCAGAAGTTCAAGAAGAGGCCAGACTGCACGCTGTCCAAGGATATCTACGCCGAGTACCTGCAGGTGTTTCCGGACACGGAATACGCCTACCGCATGCGCTTCTTCTACGCCGAGATCCTGTGGGACCTCGGTCTGTACAAGGACGCGGGTGATCAGTACGACAAGGTCGTGGACAAGGATCCCAAGGGTGAATACTCCCGCGTCGCAGCCTTCAACTCGGTGTTGACCTGGGAGAAGATCGTCGCCGGCATCGAGAAGGACGAGAACAAGGCCATCGAGGGCATCGACGATCACAAGACCAAGAAGCGCGACCCCAGCCGCTCGACCAAGATCAAGCTCGAGAAGAACTACAAGGAGGCCGCCAAGCGCGGCAAGACCTTCGAGCAGCAGCCCATCCCCGAGAATGAACTCAAGCTGGCTGCCGCCTGCGACCGCTACGTGGCCATCGTGCCCGAAAAGGAAGCCAAGAAGGACAAGGAGATCCTCGAGGAGCTGGTGGCCGTCAAGTTCAAGGCCGGCGCCATCTACCAGAAGTACTACCACTTCAAGGATGCGGCGCAGCGCTTCGGCGAGCTCATTGATCGCTGGCCCGCCCACAACCTGGCCCGGGCCGGCGCGGACCTGATCCTCGATAGCTTCGACGCCCGCGAGGACTGGACCGAGCTCAACAAGTGGTCGCGGAGCTTCCAGAAGAACAAGTCCCTGATGGCCGACAAGAAGTTCGCGGACCAGATCGACAAGTATGTCGAGGGCTCGAGCTTCAAGGAGATCATGGTCATCTACGCCAAGGCCAACGTCTTGCTGGAGCAGAAGAAGTCCGCCGAAGCACAGCCCATGTTTGGCGACGCGGCGAGCCGCTTCAGGGCCTTCCAGAAGGAGTTCCCGGGCAGCCAGTTCTCGCCCATCGCGCTGTTCAACTCGACCGTGGTCTATGACCGCGCCAAGGAGCTGGATCGCGCCATCGACTCCGCGGAGCTGCTGCTCAAGCAGTATGACAAGGAGCTGGACCAGGGCGACAACAAGAAGAACGACCTCAAGCCCAAGACCCTGCTCTACCTGGCCTCGTTCTACGAGCGCATCGCTGACTTCGAGCGCGCCGCGCAGTACTACGAGCAGTACGTCGACAAGTACAAGACCAACGACAAGGCCACCGACGCCCTTTACAACGCCGGCATCTTGTACCAGGGGCTCGGTGACACCAAGCGCGCCATCGCGGTCTTTGGCAAGTACATCAAGGACTTCAAGGACGCCAAGGACGTGCCCCAGGTGTACTGGAAGATCGCCAACATCTATGTCGAGGAAGAAGACTGGCGGCGGGCCGCGGTGCTGTTCGGAGAGTTCGAGCAGCGATTCCCCAAGGCGGACCCGGTGCTGCAGTTCGAGAGTCGCTACCGACTGGCCGAGAACCTGTGGCGTGACAATCGTGGCAAGGACGCCATGAAGGTCTGTGAAGACCTGACCATGCGTTATGCCAAGGCCAGTGCCGACGTGAAGAAGGTGCCGGTGGTGCAGGAGGCCGCAGGGCGTTGCGCTTTCGAGTTGCTCGAGCCCGACTTCGTTGCTTACGAGGCCATCAAGCTCGAACTCCCCATGAAGACCATGCGCAAGTCCCTGGAGGCCAAGCTGGAGAAGGCTCCTTTGCTGGCCACGCGCTACACAAAGCTGATCGACTACGGCAACGCGGAGTGGGGTGTGGCCGGTCTGGTGCGCGCCGCCCTGTGCTTCAAGTCGCTGGTCGATGCCCTGTTCCAGGCCCCGGATCCGCCGGGCCTGACCCCGGACCAGCTCGAGATCTACCGGGCCGAGCTGGAGAACGAGGCTTTCAAGTACGAGGACCAGGCCATTGCTGGCCTCGAGCTGGCGCTCAAGACGGCCTTCGACAAGGGCATCTACAGCGACTGGACCATGAAGGGCGAGGACGCACTGAAGAAGTACAAGCCCAACCAGTTCCCCGACGTCAAGGAGATGCCGTTCTACGCCAGTGAGTCCTTCCGCAACGCCGCGGTGAGCAAGTAGGAGAGGCTGATCATGACCACGCAGTACCGTCACCGCACGTGGATCGCCTCGACGCTGATGCTGGGTGTGGTCGCCCTGCTGGGTGGCTGTCCCAAGAGCGAAGAAGCGGTCAAGCCCAAGGTCGTGGAGCAGAAGCAGGTCAAGCCCCGGGACCTCAGCCCCGAGGAGCTGACCGCGGCCGCGCGCCAGGCCTATTCCAAGAGCGATTTTCAAAAAGCCCTGGAGCAGTACGACAAGGCCCTGGCACAGAAGCCAGACCTGGCCGACGCCAACCTGGGGCGCGCGCAGTGCCTGCAGAAGCTCGGGCGCCTCGACGAGGCCGATGCTGCCTACGAGACCATCCTCAAGAACGATCCGGGGAACATGAGCGTGGTCGCCGCCCTGGGTGGCCTGTACCGCGACAAGGGCCAGAGCAAGAAGGCCATCAAGCTGTACCAGGATGCGCTCAAGGCCGACGAGTACAACCCGGACCTGCTCAACAACCTGGCGGTGCTGTATCGCGCCGACAAGAAGTACAAGCAGGCCGAGGAGACCGTCACCAAGCTCCTGACCCGTCACCCCGACGATGTGGATGCGCTCAAGAATCTGTCGCTGGTCTACTTTGACCAGAAGAAGTACGCCCTGGCCGAGACCCTGATTGCCAACGTGCTCAAGAAGTCTGGCGACGACCCGACGCTGTTCAACAACCGCGGCATGATTCTGGTCTACAAGAAGAAGCTGCCCGAGGCCCTGGCCAACTTCAAGAAGGCGGCCGAGCTGGATCCCAAGTTCTTCGAAGCGCGCATGAACATCGGCGGCATCGCGCTCAAGTACCGGGACTACGCCACCTCGCTCAAGGCCTTCCAGGAGGCCTCGACCCTGGAGCCGGCACACGTGCAGGCCAACCTGGGCATGGGTTACTCCCTGTCCGGGTTGCAGAAGTCCAAGGAGGCCGTGGTTCAGCTCGAGAAGGTGCTCAGTCTCGACGCGAACAACGCCCCGGCCATGGCCGAGCTGGTGTTCGTGTACCAGATGCAGCTCAACGAGCAGGACAAGGCCCTGCAGTGGGCCGAGAAGTACAAGGCGAGCCTGGGTGGCAAGCTTCCGGGCGACGACCCCATGAACGAGCGCCTCGAGGTGATCCAGCAAAACCTCAAGGCCTTGAAGATGCAAAAGGACATGGCCAAGAAGCTCCAGGAAGAGGACGCCAAGGCCAAGGCCGAGGCAGAGGCCAAGAAGAAGGCTGACGAGGAAGCGGCCAAGATCAAGGCCGCCGAGGACGCCGCCAAGAAGAAGGCTGATGAGGACGCGGCCAAGGCCAAGGCAGACGAAGAGGCCGCCAAGAAGAAAGCCGATACGGACGCGGCCAAGGCCAAGGCCGATGAGGCTGCGGCCAAGAAACAGGCCGATGAGGACGCTGCCAAGGCCAAGGCGGATGAGGCTGTGGCCAAGAAAAAGGCCGACGAGGACGCCGCCAAGCCCAAGGCGGGCGAGGGGAAAACCGAAGCCCCCCCCGAGGCCAAGTCCGGGGGCCAGGAACCCGCAGAGCCTGCAGGTCCCTAACTGATCAGAGTGCCGGGAACCGCCGAGGGCCCGGGGTTGTCAGGGGAGGTGGGAGCGTAGTAGCTTTGGGCGCTCCGCGCAGCTGGTCTCGTCGAGAGGTTGGGAGCGGAACGCCACAGCGGAGGAGGGGGAGGCAGCCCAGCACACGGTGCTGGGACGCCTGAACGGACCCCGCGGGTGGTCAGAGCAGGAGGTCTGGGATGCGCAGAACAGTCATCGCCCTCATCGTGGTCGCAAGCATGCTGCCGCTGGTGGCACTGGCGCAGGGTGAGGTGCGCGAGGCGGATCGCGTGAGCTACAAGAAGCGCACCGTGGTCGACTTCTCCGACGTCACCATCGAAGGTGAGCTGACCAAGCCCGAGGGCTCGTACCTTGTCAATCGCAAGAAGACGCGCTTTCGGAACCTGATCGAGGTGCGTGCGCACTTCCGGCCCGAGCTGAACCGCACGGTCAACGCGCTGTAGAGGCGCTTTCTGTATGGACCCGCACCACCCTGGCTGGTGACGGAGTGGATACACCATGAGCAAGTCAAGCCAACTGGTCCCCATCAGCCTCACCGTGCAGCCGCCCTCGGGTTCTCCCGAGGTCCTGGAGTTTTCTCAGGAGAGCGTGATCATCGGCTCCGGTCCCTCGGCCAACGTGCGATTGCCCAGTGACGACGTGTCCAGCATCCACGCGATGATCAAGAACAAGGGCGAGGCCGGCGTTGCCGTGCTGGACCTGGGGAGTGAGGGCGGCACCGAGGTCAACGGCGTGGACGTTGCCGGCGAGCACAAGCTCGAGGACGGCGACACGTTGACCGTGGCGGGCTACAAGATCACCGTGTCCATCGGTGGCCATGTCCAGGCGGATCCGACCCAGCCGGACAGGCCCCAGCAGGCGCCCAAGCCCAAGGAGACCAAGAAGGCCAAGGCCGAGGCCAGGCCGGCCCCGGCGGCGATCGAGCCCACCCTGGCCGTGCGGACCAAGGGCGCTGCCACCGGCAAGCCCGCGCGCGACGACAGGCCCCCACCGCGCAAGAGCGGTGGCGACGATGTGGCGCATCCCGGTCCCGGGCTGTTTGACCCCTCGCCGCACATCGACCCCGAGATCTTCGCCGAGGATCTGAAGCCCGAGGAGCAGCCCAGTGAGGGCAAGAAGGTCCTCGAAGTGCTGATGCTGTGGGGCGGCTCCATGATGGACGTGGCCCACCTGGAGCAGGCGGGCGGTGTCACCATCGGTGACGGCAAGAAGAACACCTTCCGTGTCTCGCACGAGCAGCTCCCGAGCGAGCATTTCTCCCTTGTGCGCGCGGTCGATGGCGGTTTTGCCGTCGAGCTCATCGAGGCCTTCAACATCGAGGTCAAGCGCGAGGGCAAGATCTACGATCTCGAGTCGCTGCGCGCAGGCGGCCAGCTCAAGAAGGCTGACACCACGTACAGCGCCCTGAGCTACCGTGTCGGGCTGCACGACCGGGTGGCGATCAAGATCGGCGCCGTGACTTTCGTTGTCCAGTACGTGGCCCCCGGCCGCGCGATGCTGGGCTCGCTGTGGCAGACGCTGGACTACTACTTCGGCAAGGTGCTGGCCGCGTCACTGATCCTGCACCTGGTGTTCTTCTTCGCCATGAAGATAACCCCCTGGGATCCGACGGCGCTGACCGAGGATCTTTTCAAGAACCCCAATCGCTTCGCCAAGCTGATCCTCAAGGAGCCGGACCTGAAGAAGAAGGACGACCTGTCCGGCAAGAAGGGCGGCGCCAAGCACAAGGACAAGGAAGGCAAGTTCGGCAAGAAGGACAAGCCCAAGAAGGACGCCATGTCGTCCAAGAAGGGCGCGCCCACCGTCGACGCCAACAAGCGCGAGAAGGACCGCAAGATCGCACTCAACGCCGGTGCTCTGGGCATCCTGCGCAACAAGGGCGCGGGCGCGGTCAGCAACGTGTTTGGTCCTGGTGGACTGGGCACGGGCATGAACAATGCCCTGGGCGGGTTGCGCGGCGCGGACCTGGGTGACGCCGGTGGCGCCGGTGGCCTGGGTACCCGCGGCACGGGTCCTGGCGGCGGCGGCAATGCGCTGGGTATCGGTGGTCTGGGTTCGGGCACGGGGCGTGGCACAGGCGGTCGAGGTGACATCGACCTCGGTGGCCGTGGCAAGGGATCCACCCGCATCATCCCGGGCAAGCACGTGGTCGAGGGCGCGCTGTCCAAGGAAGAGATCGGACGCGTGATCCGGCGCTACCTCAACCAGATCAAGTACTGCTACGAAAAGGAACTGCCCAAGAACCCGAACCTCTACGGCAAGGTGGTGGTGATGTTCACCATCGGCGGCACCGGGGCTGTCAACGATGCCAACGTGGTGCAGACCTCGCTCAATGACAACAACGTCGAGCAGTGCGTGCTGCGCATCATCCACCGGCTGCGCTTCCCGCAACCCAAGGGTGGTGGCATCGTGGTGGTGACCTATCCCTTCATCTTCCAGCAGTCCGGCGGCTGACGACCCTTCGAAGGGGTGTTCGACACACCCCTCTTCCGCCGTGGGGACCCCGGCGGGATTCACCCTGGCAGCACACCTTTTGGTAAAACTGAGAACTCGCAACCGTCGACGGTGACAGCATGAAGAAGCAGCTCGTGATCCTGTCCCTCGCCCTCGCCCTGGCTCCACTGGCCCGGGCCCAGGTGTCCTCGCAGGTGGAGGGCTTCGAGTATTCGCGCGGCTTCTACACCGAGAGCGACCTCGGCTTCTTCCTGCGCTTCGGTGGCTTTGCCGACGAGAAGAGCGGAACCGTGGTCACCGGCTCGCGCACCCGGGCCGTCATTGTCAGCAACCTGCAGCCCTACATCGGCTTCTCGGTGGGCTATGACGTGCTCGACTTCCTGAGCGTGCAGCTCAGCTACGGCACGGGCTATGTCGCCAATGCGGCTCCGAGACAGGGTCAGAGCGAGTCGCCCATGGACCACAGCATCACGCTGCTCAACCTGGCCATCGTGGGCAACCTGCTGGTCATGGATCGCCTGGCCATCGAGGCCCGGGTGTTTGGCGGTGGCGCCATCTTCGCGCCGCCACCAGTCCCCGACGCCAGCATGTTCGGCGGTAATGCCGGTGCGGGTCTTGGCATCAAGTACATGACCCTGCTGCCAGGGTTCATCATCGGCGCCGACGTGAACTTCCTGACGACCTTCCCCGAGATCGTGCCGGCCCTGACCTTCTCGCCGCTGATCATCAAGTACGTATTCTAGGACCAGCGCCCGTCGAGGTGAGCGCTGCATCGATGCCGGCCACGGGCATGCGTGTCGAGCAGTCCGCTCCGCCCCCCCCGCTGCAGTGGCGGCGGTGCTCGGGGCTTATGACGCCGGGCCCGCCCTCAGTTATTCGAGACCTGCGATCTGCACTTCGCATGGTGTGACCCGGGAGTCCGGATCGACACCCGGCGGGGGTGTGGTGTATCCAAGAAAAGCAATAGATACCGATGTGTTACATGAAGTTCGACCGCGGCACGATTACTGAAGTGGTGATACCTCAGAACTCGTAACAGCCGGAGGACGAGATGGCAGCTTACCTGGGTTCGAGACGGTCGTGGGGACTTGCGCAGGGCCTGGCGATGCGAGGGCTCCTGGTGCTGGCGGCGGTGGGAGCGTTCAGCGTGGCCTGCGAATCCCTGCCGCAGCAGGACACCATCAGCGCCTGTGGCGGATTCGCGCAGACAGGCCAGGCGCTCACCGCCGAGGACGCACAATACTGCGAGGCCGAGATCCTGCACTGGCGCCACGACGCCAGCAGCAAGACTCTGATCCTGACCGACTCCCGCGTGCCTCTGAATTGCTGTGGCGAGCACAGCATGACCGTGCACCAGGATGGCGAGGTCTACGTGGTCACCGAGCGTGACGAGCCCGAACAGATCGGCCCGCTGCCGATGTCCACGGCGCGCTGCGATTGCATGTGCGTGTTCGACTTCAAGGTCGAGGTGCAGGGGGTGAGTGGCGGCGTCATCTCGGTCAGGCTCGAGCGCGAGGTCACCGACGCCGAGGGTGGGATCAGCAGCGTGTGGCAAGGCGAGATAGACCTGGCCCCGGGTCACGGTGGCGTCATCATCGACGAGACCGAGAACATGTGGTGTGAAGCCAGCGGCGGCTGAATTCGATCTTCTCCTCGACAGGGGCACTCCCTTGTGACGGCCTCCAGCGGGCACGACCCCGAATCGCGATGGTCCTCTTCGTGGGCGACACTGGCAGCGCCTGTTCCTGCGACTGCCAAGCCTGCCAGCCCTCTGCTATCATGCGCGACCACCGGAGGTCGCCATGAGCTGGCTCGACACACTCGAGGATCTGTACAAGAACCGCGATTTTTCGGCGATGACGGCCGACGAGCGCGAACATGCCGCGCGCGATCTGATCAACCTGTCGGGTCTGGCCTCCTGCACCCTCACCGCAGCACCCTTGCCCTTCTCGGAACTGATCCTGACCACGCCCGTGCACATCGCGATGGTGATCGGCGTGGGCCACGTCTACGGTCGCCACCTGAGCAAGACCGAGGCCTCTCGCATCTTCATCGAGCTGGCTGCGGCGGCGGGTGCCAGCCTGGCGGCGCGCAGCGTGTGGATCGCCTTGAGCAAGCTCATCGCGCCTGGCTTCGGGGTGTTCCTGGTGCTGCCCTATGTCTACGCCGTGACCTGGGGACTGGGGCGTCTGGCCATGCAGTACTTCGATGACCCCGAGACCTCACCCGAGCACTTGAGGCAGAAGTTTGGCGAGTTCGTCGACGAGGGCAAGAAGGGCTTTCGCATGGACGCCTTCAAGGACTTCATGAAGCGCAAGGGCCAGGAGGTTCGCGACTTCACCGACAGCGATCGCGCCAGGCCTGCTGCGGCGTCGAGTGATGCGGTTGAGGCGAGCTGGGATGAAGGGCCGGTTGGGGCGACGACGAACAAGAGCGAGAAGGCGAAGAGGCCAACCAAGCCCCCGGCCACCAAGCGCACGCCAGAAAAGAAACAGGAGACGACCCGGCACCCGCCCCGGGCATCCGGAGCCAAGGCCCCGACGCCGAACACCAAGGTTAAGGCCAAGTCGGCGCCTGGACGCCAGGGTGCGTCGCGGGGTGCAGGTCGCACCGGTCGCCGCAGCAAGTAGAGAGCTTCTCCGCCGTGAAGCGAATCGCCGTCGTCAACCTGGGCTGCAAGGTCAATCGCTACGACGCCCTGGCCTTGCAGGCCAGGCTGGATCCAGCGCACTTCTGTCTGGTCGACGAGAGCCAGCACGCCGACCTGTACGTGGTCAACAGCTGCACCGTGACCCACGCTGCCGGGGCGCGGTCGCTCAAGGCCGTGCGTCAGATCGCGCGTCGCCACCCGGACAGACCCATCGTCTTCACGGGCTGCCATGCCACTTTGGCTCCTGACGAGGCCCAGGCCACTGGAGCCGTTGCACGGGTGGTGGACAACGAGGGCAAGGCGGGCTTGCCCGCGCTCATCGCCGAGCTGTTGCAGGAATCCATGGCGGAGGTCCGTCCTCCTTTTCCTGTTCCGGATCTCGCACGACCCGTGGTCAAGGTGCAGGACGGCTGTGATCAGCGCTGCGCTTACTGCATCGTGCCACGGGTGCGCGGGCGATCGCGCTCCGTGTCCGTCGAGCAGGTCCTGCGCCAGGTGGAGCAACTCGTCGGACTGGGCTACCCCGAGGTGGTGTTGACCGGCATTCACCTGGGCGACTACGGCAAGGGTCTCGACGGTGATCTGGATCTGGCCGGGCTGGTGCGACGTCTGCTCGACGCCACCGAGGTGCGGCGGATCCGTCTGAGCTCGGTGGACCCGCTGGAGCTGACGCCTGCGCTGGTCGAGCTGGTGACGACGCACCCGCGGCTCTGTGCCCACCTTCACCTACCCCTGCAGTCTGGCTCCGACACTGTGCTCAGGGCCATGCGCCGTCCCTATGACCGGGCGCGCGTCCGCGAGCTGTTGCACGCCATCCTCGCTGCAAGCCCGGCTCTGGCAGTCGGACTCGACGTCATCGTGGGCTTCCCGGGCGAGGGCGAGGTCGAGTTCGAAGAGACGCGGGCCTTGCTCGACGAGCTCGATCTGGCTTACCTGCACGTGTTCCCCTTCAGCCGTCGCCCGGGCACCGCCGCAGCGGGCCTGAAGCACAGGGTCCCCGAGAGCATCACCAAGGACCGGGCCGCCCTGCTGCGTGAGCTGTCTGACGACAAGAGCCGGGCGTTCTACGCTCGACAGCAGGGGCGCAGCCATACGATGGTCGTCGAGTGTGCCGCAGCGGAGCCCGGATGGATGCGCGGCACCAGCGACAACTACCTGGACCTGGTGGTGGCCACGCAGGCCCCCGTGGGCAGCCTGCTCGAGGTCGAGCTGATCGACGCCGCTCGACCTGCCCGCGCCCAGCAGCGTCGCGAGCTTGCCCGACCTGCGAAACCGCTGCGCGCTGTGGACGAGGAGGAGCCTGCGTGATCACGACCCAGTACCGCGTCATCTACGGCGACACCGACCAGATGGGTGTCGTGTACTACGGCAATTACCTGCGCATGTTCGAGTTCGGCCGCGGCGCCCATCTGCGCGCGGCTGGTGTGCCCTACTCCGAGGTCGAGGCGTCGGGTGTCCTGCTGCCCGTGGCAGAGGCGCACGTGTACTACAAGCGACCCGCGCACTACGAGGACCTGCTCGACATCGACGTGGCCCTGGTCAACAAGGGACGTGCCAGCGCGGACTACGTGTACCGGATCCGACGCGGTGACGCGGTCATCGCCACCGGTCGCACGCGCCACGGATGCATCACCCGCGATGGCAAGAAGGCGCGCTTCCCGGCCATCCTGAAGGACAGGCTGACCGTGGATGCCGAGGACGTTTTCGAGACTCCGATGGAGAACCGATGAACCCGCTGTGCCTGTTCGAGCGCGTTGGTCACGTTGCGATCCTGACCCTGAATCGCCCCGAGGCGGCCAATGCCCTGTCGCGGGCCCTGGTGGCGGAGCTGGCGACGCGCCTGGCCGAGGCAGCCGCGGACAAGGAGCTGCGTGCGCTCGTCGTCACCGGCGCGGGCGACCGTGTGTTCTGTGCCGGCGCTGACCTCAAGGAAAGGCGTGAGATGGCACCCGAGGAGGTGCCACTGTTCCTGCAAAAGGGCAGGGAGCTCATGGATGGCCTGGCGGCTCTTCGATGTCCCACCATCGCCGCCTTCAACGGCGCGGCCATGGGCGGTGGCCTGGAGCTGGCCCTGTGCTGCGACCTGCGCCTGGCCGCTCGTGGCGTCAAGCTGGGCCTTACCGAGACCTCGCTGGCTATCCTCCCCGGGGCCGGTGGCACCCAGCGCCTGCCGCGTCTGGTGGGTGTAGCCAGGGCCAAGGAGCTCATCCTCACCGCGCGCCGCGTCGACGCCGACGAGGCCTGGCGCATCGGTCTGGTCAACGAGGTGGTCGAGCCCGGGACGCTGCGCGCGCGCGCCCTGGCCGTGGCGCAGGAGATCGCGTCGAACGGTCCGGTGGCCGTGGCCCAGGCCAAGAAGGCCATAGATGGTGGCATCGAGCTTTCGCTCAGCGAGGCGCTGGCCTTCGAGCAGGAGTGCTACGCGCCCACCCTGGAGACCGAGGACCGCTGGGAGGCGCTGAACGCGTTTGTCGAGAAGCGAAAGCCGGTGTTCAAGGGCTGCTGATCAGATTTCGTCGCACCCGATATCCATCACCGCCTGTCGCGCTACTCCGTCCACGTCGAGCAAGGTCATACCCAGGGGTACCCAGACCGGCGTGCGGTACGCCCTGTCCTTGAGCGGTGAGATCGACTGCAGGTGGGGGAGGCGAGTGGCGTCGAACAGCGGGTCTACGCTCCAGCATCGGTCATTCGAATTGATGAGGTCGGCCTGATAGGGCACGGTCTGGTTGACCACGTCTATGCTCGTCACCGTGACGCCGCGGCAGGGCGAGTTCTCACCGTTGTTCAGAAGCCCACTGCCACCAGCTGGCCACAGGTCGTTGTTGCGGCCGCCCTGGGCGATGATCCCGGACAGCGAGCTGTAAGGCTCGGCCCTGACCTTGACGTTGCCGGAGCAGCTGATGTTCTCGAAGATGTTGAAGCCTTGACTACCCAGACCCGCGCCGATGATGTTGCCGACCACGATGCCCACCATGTTGAGCTCGACCGTCTCGTCGAGCACCCAGCCCAGCACCAGGCCATGGCTGGTGCCCGTGCCCACGCCACCGCCGTACACGTTGTTGTTCAGGAAGCGCAGGCTGTCGCCCGCCAGTCCGTCGATCTCGACGCCGTGAGCGCGGGCCGCGGCACCACCGGTCAAGACATTGGCGGTGATGAAGGTCATCGGATCCAGTGTTGCACTGGCCACGAAGCGCGCGCCTACACTGCGCCCGGGCGTGGTCTGGGCGATGGGACCGCCCGTGGCCTGACTGCGCGCGATGGTGCATCCATGACAGTCCTTGCTGAACCACAGACCCGCGCTCAGGGCGGGAGTGGCTGAAACTCCATTCACGCGACCGGTGCCAGCCTGTGCCGAGTTGCTCGTCCACACCAGGCCGGTGTGCGACTGGTTGCCACTGCCAGCGATGGTGGCACCTGTGCTCTCGGCGGCTGCACCACCCCGCAGGGTGCTGTTCAGCACCTGCGTGCCGTCGCTGCCATTGCCCAGAAACAGACCGTGGCTCTGCGCGGCAGCGTCGTCAGCTTGGATGTCCATGCCGTCGACCACCAGTCCAGTAAGCACGCCGCCAAAAGCGGTGATGCGCACGCCATTGCTGCGGCTCTGAGGATTGCTCGCCAGCCCCGGACCGGCCAGGGCCTGACCGTCGACGAGCTGCGAGCCCGAGCCGTTGTAGAGCCAGGCGCCATGGCTGTTGACCGCAGCGCCGCAGGACAGGGCGCTGCCCTGCAGGTCCAGGGGCGCGTCGTCGACGCGGATCGCGGCACAGTGGCCGGGGGTTCCGCCGGCCCCGGCCGCGGCGATCATGTCCCAGCGTGAGGTGACCGGCGTGGCCTCGCTGCGCACACCGTAGGACACGCCGTTCTGGGCCGCGCCGACGTCCAGGGTGCAGTCTGAAAGGGTGAGCCCGGCACAGGCGTTGATGTAGATGCCGCTGGCCGCGCGCGTGCTCGCCGAGCCCGAGCCAACCACATTGCCGGTGTACAGCTCGGCACCGTCGACCTGGGCAGTCGTGGCTGTGCCTCCCGAGCAGTCCAGGGACAGGGCTGTCGAGATGTCGTCGGCGGCCCCGGAGTGGAGGAGGGCAAAGGTTCCCAGAGTGCTGTTTTCGACGACCAGGGTGGTGCTGATGGCCGTGATACCGTGGGAAGTCCCGCCGGCCGCGCTGGTGTCCGCGGCGTCGACCTCGCTGCCACGGACGCGCAGGGTGCCGCCAAGAGACTGGATACCTGCGGCAAGCAGAAGGCCTGGCCCGCTCGACACCCGGCCCTCCTCGGTGACCAGGGTGGTCGCGGCTTGTTGCAGCACGCCCGTTGCCACCGTGGTGTCTGTACTGCCCGCCCGCGCGCCCCACACCGTGCTGTCGACCAGGCGTGCGGTCCCTGCGACGAGTTCGAGGCCGGTGGCGCGGGTCGCATTTCCACCTGTGGCCTGGCTGGTCTCGACCACGACCTCGGTGGAGCTGGTGGTGTCGATGCGCAGACCGAGACCATGGCCGGCAGTCGCCGCGTCGTCGCTGCCTTCAAACAGGCAGCCTCGCAGCAAGACGCCACCGCTGTGCACGATGCCCGCCAGGCGCTCGGTATAGGTGGTACCTCCCGTCGAGCTCGCGCTGAAGGCGCAGTTCTCGACGGTGAGGTCCGGGTAGGCGACGCTGAGTCCGGTGCTCCCGGCGAAGGCAAAGGGGGTGCGGGAGAGGGGTAGGGGTCTGTCCCAGGTCCCGGCACGGTAGGCGCAGCGCAGGGACAGGCCATTGTTCAGCAGCACTGGCTGGGTCCGGGCGTACGGGGTGGCGGTCGTGGCCACCTTGACCACCGGCTCCTCACTGCTGCCGTCGTCGATGAGGTCGCGCAGGTTGATCAGGGCATCGTCCACGCCGCGACAGGGGTGCAGGGCGTGACCGCAGTAGCCGTGGCGCGCGCCGCCACCAGCGTAGCCTGTTCCCTCGAAGCTCGAGGTGTTGGCGACGTAGGGACCGCGCTCGTCAAGGATGGTGACGACGAGCAGGTCGCTGTCCTGCAGGCTGCCTGGATCCGTGACCGTCACCACCAGGGTGATGGCCAGGGGCGCAGGGCCGCTCGCGTACAGAGCGCGGTTCACCACCACGCTGGTGTTGAGCCCGGTGGGGTTGGCGATGCTGACGCCGCTGGGCAGGAACCCGGCCTGGGCCGTCCACAGCACGGCCAGGGCCTGGTTGTCGGGATCGCTGGCGGTCGCCGTGATGGTCACGCTCTCGCCGGGCAGCACGCTGCGATCTCCGCCGGCGGCGACGCTCGGCGCGTGGTTGCTGAACAGATCGTATCCACCCAGGTCGGGAGGCGAGGTATCCGGCGTCGCCGTGTCCGGGGCACCGGCGTCAGGGGTGGTCGCGGCATCGCTCCCGGCGCTGACGTCCATTCCCGTCGTGGTGTCCGATCCCGCCGTACTGTCGCGGACGCTGGCCAGATCTGTCGTCGCCCTGTCCGGGGCCGAGCTGTCCTGCAGCCCCAGATCCGCTGAACCCTGGTCCTGCGTGGCCACGTCGAAGGCCACCGCATCCACAGTGCTGGCGTCGTGGCTGCTCGCCAGGTCGGTGCCCGTGACATCGTGGCCGCCAAGGTCCGGCAAGGCGCTGTCCCGGGCCGTGATATCGCCGCTCGCGGCATCGCGGTGAACCACGTCCAGGGCGCCGGCGTCTCCCGTCCCGGAGTCCACCTGCCCAGCGTCGTAGTACAGGAAGCCCTGGTCCAGACCGGCCGGCACAGCCGGACCGCACTGGCACGAGGCCATCGTCGACACGAGCAGCACCAGAGCAACGCGCAGGCGTCTCATGTTCACGCTCCAGCCAAAGATGTGCAGAGTCTAGCCGGTCTGCAGCCGCGATTCACGCCTCGCCGCGCGCCAGGTCCTCGACCTTGATCCCGTCGATGCGCTCGACCCAACCAAAGGGGTCGTCCTCGTAGCCACGCTGCAGGCGGTTGAGGTAGGTGAACAGCTTCTGGCTCAGCTCGCCGGTCTTGTGGTTGTTGATCTGCACTTCCTGACCCTTGTAGGCCAGGGTGCCGACGGGCGAGATGACCGCAGCCGTGCCCGTGCCAAAGCACTCCTTGAGTTCACCTGAGCGCGCAGTCTCGATGACCTCGTCGATGGAGATGGTGCGCTCGACCACCTTCAGGCCCCAGTGCTTGCAGATCTGGATCACGCTGTCCCGGGTCACCCCGGCCAGGATGGTGCCGCCGAGAGGAGGCGTGACGACCTCGTCCTGGAAGCGGAAGAAGATGTTCATGGTGCCGACTTCCTCGACCCAGCGGTGCTCGATGGCATCGAGCCACAGCACCTGGGTGTAGCCGGCCTTGGCTGCCTTTTGCTGCGCGCACAGCGAATGGGCGTAGTTGGCTGCGGTCTTGGCCTCGCCCAGGCCTCCCTTGACCGCGCGCACATCCTCGTCGCTGACCCAGATGGCCACGGGGTTGAAGCCCTCGGGGTAGTAGGCACCCACCGGGCCGACGATGACGTAGAAGGCATACTCGTCTCCGGGGCGCACGCCCAGAAAGGGGTCGGTGGCGATGGCCGTGGGCCGGATGTATAGCGAGCTGGCCTCGTCCGCGGGGATCCAGGACTGCTCGAGCAGCACCAGCGACTTGACCGCGCGACCGAAGAAGGCCTCGTCGATCATCTCCATCATCAGGCGGTTGGCGGACCTGCACATGCGCTCGGCATTCTTCTGCCAGCGGAACAGGTAGATGCCCCCGTCCTTACCTCGGTAGGCCTTGAGCCCCTCGAAGATCTCCTGGCCGTAGTGCAAGCAGATGGCGGCCGCGTCGATCTGCAGCAGGCGCATGGGCTCGATGCGCGTCATGTGCCAGCCGTTCTGGCGGTCGAACTCGGTGGCGAAGAAGTGGTCGCTGAAATAGCGACCGAAGCCCAACTTGGCATCGGCAGCTGGTCTGGCGCGCATCTGGTCTGGACGAGCCCGGTGGATCACGATGCGTTGACGCGACATGCGGCCTCCGTCCCCCGGTTGTCAGCGGGGTGGCCAGCCACCGCGCTGGCCGCGAGGATACAACGCGCCACCGCAGGAGTGAACCCATGCCAATCCGCCGGGTCCGCGCGCCCGAAGTCGGCGCTTTTTTCCGCGCCCTGGCATGATCACCTGGTGCAACGGGTCGGGCTGCCGGAGGGATCATGATGCGGGTCGTGCGCATACTGCTGCCATTGATTGCCCTGACCTGCGCCTGTCCGGCCAAGGTCGAGCCCGCCGGAAGGCGTCTGGAGAGGTTCTCCGAGCTTCAGATCGATGGAAAGGCGCTGGCGAGCCGCTACCAGGCTGATCTGCGAAAGGCCTACGATGCAGCGCCGGAGATCGGCTGCGAGGTCTACGACAAGCCAGACCTGGAGATCCACGAACTGTCCGGCAATACCCAGGAAACGCGGATCTCCTCCGTGTTCCTGACTGCGCGCTACATCTATCCCGGGCTGTACCTGGATGCCTGGACAGAGCGCATGAAGGGGACGACGGCGCGTTGCTTCGCCATCGATGACGCGTTTCGGCAACTGCTTGTCGCCTACCCTGCGCATACCCGACCCGACGATCCTCTGTAGGGCAGCCATGGCTCACGACCGCTCGCGGGCGCGCAGGAGTCTCCCATGGATCTCGCAGTGCTGTGGATGACGGGCCTGGTGGCCGTGCTGCACGTCGGCTTCCTGATCCTCGAGATGTTCCTGTGGGCGCGGCCGCTAGGTCGTCGTGTCTTCGGGCACTCCCGAGAGGTGGCCACCACGACCCGCGTGCTGGCTGCCAACCAGGGCCTGTACAACGGCTTCCTCGCTGCGGGACTGGTCTGGGGGCTGTGGCTGGGACCCGCGGGGGCGGACCTGAGAGTGTTCTTTCTCGGCTGTGTGCTGGTGGCTGGCCTGTTCGGTGCACTCACGGCGAGTCGGCTGATCCTGTTCGTGCAAGCTTTGCCCGCGGCCCTGGCGTTGCTGCTGAACCTGCTCGCCCGCTAGCGTTCGGGAGTGGGAGGCACTGCAGGCGCCGGTATGTCCAGGCTCTGGTCCCGGGCCTGGAGCAGCTCGGATCCGAGCTGTGCTGCCATGTGCTCGTCCAGGAGACCGTCGGCGGTGAGTTCGCGCAGGGCGTCGCGGGCCACCTCGAGCAGGTGTGCGTCGATCTCCTCGCGGCGTGTGGCCACCGCACCTGCCATCTCGGTCTGCGTCACGTCGGCCAGGCGTGTCTCCATTTCCTGCACCAGGGCCGCGCGCTCGTTCTCCAGCCTGGCGTGCACAGGCTGCAGGATCATATCGGGCTCACCGTGATCGTCGTCGATGATCTGCACTGCCTGCAGCTGGGCGCGCAGCACGCGCAGCCGCGCCAGCCTCAGGTCCAGCCATCGCACAGCCTCGCTGCGCGATCGCACCAGGCCCAGACGGCGGAGCACCAGACCCATGGTAGAGCCCTGCACCAGGATGGACAGCACCACCACGCCAAAGGTCATGGTGACGATGAGCTCGCGCCCAGGCAGGTCGCGCGGCAGGCTCATGGCCAGCACCATGGACA
The DNA here is from genome assembly GCA_043821645.1 of Pseudomonadota bacterium. Classification (GTDB taxonomy): domain Bacteria; phylum Myxococcota; class JACRCW01; order JAFGSX01; family JAFGSX01; genus JBDRCO01. The sequence continues at coordinate 59,499 of JBDRCO010000089.1, forward strand.
GAGACCCGCGCAGCCCACCCCAGAACAGCACGGTGGCGCTCCGGCCGTCGAGGGACTGGCCCAGCCTGCGCAGCAGGGGGAGTGGCGCGTAGACGGCCACCGCGCGGCCAACCAGCACGGCGACGAAGGCGAGCCCGATGGCGGCCTTGTGCTCCCACATCGCACCCAGAGAGACCTCGAGCCCAAGCAGCAAGAAGACGATGCTGTTGATGAAGAAGGCAGCGTATTCCCAGAAGGACAACACGGCCTCGCGCGAGGTCGGACTCATGCCGCGCGTCTTTCCAATGTTGCCAACCATCAGGCCCGCAACCACGGTGGCGATGACGCCTGAGACGTGGATGCGCTCGGCGATCAGGAAGGCGCCCCAGGCCGTGACCGTGGTCAGGGCGATCTCGATCAGGTGGTCGTCGACCTGGGCCGTCGCCCAGGAGGCCAGGAGCCCGATCGCCGCGCCGATGATCGCGCCGCCGGCGAATACCAGCACGAACTGCCAGATGGCGCCGCCCGCGCTCGTCGGCTGCCCCAGGGCCATGGCCAGCACGATGCCGAACACCACCACGCCGGTACCGTCATTGAGCAGACTCTCACCCTCGACCAGCACGCCCAGCCGCCGGCTCACGCCCAGTTGCTTGAACAGGGACACCACACTGATGGGGTCCGTGGCGGCGATGAGTGCGCCGAACAGCAGGGCCAGTTGCCAGGGCAGGGCCTCGCCCTCACCGATGGCGCGCACCTCCGTGAACAGCACCAGTCCGGTGGCACTCATGGCCAGCAGCACACCCGGGATGGCCAGGGTGACCACAGCGGTCGAGACTTGCCTCAATTCGCGCGCCTGCACGTGGATGGCCGCCTCGAACAGCAGGGCCGGCAGCAGCACCGTCATCAGCAGTTCCTGGGTCAGGTGCAGCGGAGGCACCGCGCCGACCTCGTGCATGCCAATGCCGACGACCACCAGGGCGATGGTATAGGGTAGGCGCAGACGGCGGGTGGCCATGGCGACCACGGTGGCGACCAGGATCAGGGCGACCACGGCGTCGATGGTGTGCACGACTCAGACCTCCAGTGCATTCTAAGTAACCCACGCAGCTGCTGCTGGCCAGGCTGCGCACGCGCCTTGCCGGATGCCATCCCATGGGATAGCACACGGCCTTTGAACCGCATGGTGATGGGCTCCCGGCGATGCCGGCAGGCCGCGGGATGTGACATGCACGCCACACTCGGAATAGATCTGGGTTCGGTCAACATCAAGCTCTGCCTGCTGCAGCCCGATAGCGTACCGCGTGTGGTGGTCCTGCCCCACGAGGGAGACATCGGCCGCACCGTGCGCCGTCTTTTCGACGAGCTCGGTGTGGATCCGGAAAGAACAGACCTGCGCGGTCTGGTCACCGGCACCGAGGGCCGGCACCGTGTGAACCTGCCACAGGAGATCGCGCCCGTGTGCGTCGAGGCCGGTCTGCGGGCCCTGGATCTGCGACCGCGCGCCGTGGTGTCGCTGGGCGGCGAAGACCTCGCCGTTTACGGCCTCGACGCGCAGGGCAGGGTGATCAGCACCACCGCGGGCAACAAGTGTGCCTCGGGCACCGGCGAGTTTCTGGCCCAGCAGCTTGGCCGCATGGACCTGCGCATCGCGGACCTGGACCGCGTGGCCGAGGGCGCCTGCGTGCACAAGCTCAGTGCGCGCTGCTCGGTGTTCATGAAGTCAGATTGCACGCATCGCCTGAACAAGGGCGAGGCCAGCAAGGGCGACATCGCGCTGTCCTTGAGCAAGGTCATGGCCGACAAGGTCGGCGAGTTCCTGCTGCGCGCCCACATCCTCGACGGACAGGTCGTGCTCGTCGGCGGCGTGACGCGCAACCGCCACCTGCTGCGCTTCCTGCAAGAGGGATGTCCACAGGTCGAGTTCGTGGTGCCCGAGCTGGCGCCCACCTTCGAGGCCTTCGGCGCGGCTCTGCTGGCGCGCGATCAGGGAGCCGCGCTGCCTGCCCTGGATCGCCTGGTGGGCCCGGCGCGTGGCCTCGAACTTCCGGTGTTCCAGCCCTTGGACAGCGTTGGCGAGCGCGTTCGCTATGCCAGCAGCATGCGCGGGACCTTCGACCCCGAAGCCGAGTACATCCTGGGCATCGACGGCGGTTCCACCACCACCAAGGTGGCCCTGATCCATGCCACGACCCTGCAGATCGTGGCTGCGCACTACGGCCGCACCCACGGCGACCCGGTGGCCGCACTCAAGAGCTGCCTGCGCGAGGTGCAGATCCAGCTCGGTGGGGCCCGGCCGCGCATCGTGCTCGCCGCCACCACCGGCTCCTCGCGCGAATTACTGGGTGTGTTTGCCCAGACCCCGGGCGTGTACAACGAGATCATCGCCCACGCCGTGGGCACCACCTACTTCGAGCCCGAGGTCGACACCCTGTTCGAGATCGGTGGCCAGGACGCCAAGTACGTGCTGCTGCACAACGGTGTGCCCATCGACTACGCCATGAACGAGGCCTGCAGCGCGGGCACCGGCTCTTTTCTCGAGGAGAGCGCGGCGGGCGATCTGGACATTCATCGCGCCGAGGACATCGCACCCCTGGCCCTGCGCTCGAAGGCGCCCCTCAAGTTCGGAGAGCATTGTTCGGCCTTCATCAACAGCGACATCCGCAAGGCCATACAGCACGGCGCTGGCGTCGAGGACGTGGTGGCGGGGCTGGTCTTCTCCATCGTCGCCAACTACCTCAACCGCGTCGTGGGCAACCGCAGCGTCGGCGAGCGCATCGTGCTGCAGGGCGGCGTGGCCAAGAACCCGGCCGTGCCCCTGGCCTTTGCACAGATGACGGGCAAGGCCATCACCGTGCCGCCGGATCCCGAGCTCATGGGCTGTTTCGGTGTGGCGCGCCTGGCGGCGCAAAAGGCTGCCGATGGCCTGCTGGAGCGTGGTGAATTCGACCTCGAGGCACTGGTCAGCAAGGAGATCGTGACACGCGGCGTCACCACCTGCCGGGCCTGCGACAACCTGTGTTCCATCCGTAAGCTCGAGGTGGGCGGCAAGCGCTACCCCTTTGGCGGACGCTGCTCGCGCTTCACCAACGCGCGCAAGAAGCGCCACGTCGACGAGAAACATGTCGCGGACTGGATAACACGCCGTAGCGAGATGCTGTTTCACGACTTCGCGCCCGACCCCGGGACGCTCCAGGCGCGCTCTGACAAGGTGGTGGGCGTGCCCATGGCTTTCTCGGTGCACAGCTTGTGGCCATTCTACGCCTGGTACTTTCATACCCTGGGCGTGCGCGTGGTGAGGTCACAGCAGGTATCGCCCCTGGGCATCGCCAAGCAGCAGAGCAACTACTGCTTCCCGGCGGAGATCGCCCATGGCGTGCTGCAGGACGTGCTCGATCAGAACGTGGACTATGTGTTCTTGCCCCAGTTCCGCGACATGCCGTCGATGGAGCCTGGCGAGGTGCACGCCTGCCTGTGTCCGCTGACCCAGGGCTATCCCTTCTTCGCGCGGCACGCCTTCGACCTCGACGACAGCCAGATGCTGCGTCCCCTGGTCAGCTTCAAGCACGGCTGGGGCGCCAGCCAGCACGCCTTCGAGGACCTGGCCGAGCAGCTGGGCTTCACCCGGGCGCAGGGTGGTGCTGCTTATCTGCGCGCGATCACGGAGCAGCAGCGCTACGAGGCTGCGTACCGGCGCTTGGGTGATGAGGTGCTGGCCGAGATCCAGGCGCACCCAGAACGCTCCTACGTCGCGCTCATGGGCCGGCCCTACAACGCCTTTACCCGCGACGCCAACATGGGTATTCCGCGCAAGTTCACGTCGCTGGGCATCCACGTGGTGCCCTACGATCTGCTGGTGCAGCCGGACGCCGCGATCCCGCCCAATAACTACTGGTATTTCGGTCAGCACAACATGAAGGCCGCGCGCTGCCTGCGCGACATCCCCAACCTTCACCTGTGCTGGGTCAGCAACTTCTCCTGCGCGCCGGATTCGTTCTTGCTGCACTACGTGCGCTGGATGATGGGCAAGAAACCCTACCTGGTGCTCGAGATGGACAGCCACACGGCGGACGCCGGACTGGACACGCGCATCGAGGCCTTCCTGGACATCGTCGAGAGCTACCGTCGCGCCGGCGGAGAGGTCGGGAAAGAGCGCGGACCGCGCCGCCTGACCATCGAAGCCAAGGCCGAGTTCTGCGACGTGGTCGACAGGGTGACCGGTGAACGCGTGGACATCCGCGACCCGCGGGTTGTGGTGGTGTGGCCCTCCATGGGCGATCTGGGTGTCCAGGCTGCGCGCGTGGCCTCGGCCCGCAACGGTCTACGCAGCGAGGGCCTGCCAGTGCCAGACCGCCAGTCCACCCAGCTTGTGCGGCAGGTGGCCTCGGGCAAGGAGTACATCCCGGCGCTGCTGGTGCTGGGGTCTGTGCTGCAGTTCTTCCAGCGCCGCACTCCCAGCCGCCCCGACGAGATCGTGGTGGTGCTGGTGCCCTCGACGCTGGGCCCCTGCCGGACTGGCCAGTACCACGTGTTCTACGAGCAGGTGTACGAGGACCTCGGCTGGGACAACGTGGTGCAGTTCGTGGGCTCGAGCGAGAACTCGTATCGCGAGATGGGGCCGACCACAGCGCGGGATGTTTGGCGCTCGCTGGCGCTCAGCGACACCTTCACCGACGTGCGCCTGGGCCTGCGCCTGCTCGCCACCGACGTGCCGCGGGCGCTGCAGATCTTCGACGAGGAGTGGCAGCGCGTTCTCCAGGGCTTCGAGCAGGGTGGGCAGGCTCTCGACCGCGCCGTGCGCCAGGCCTCGCGGCGACTCGGCGCCATCCCGCGGCGACGCAGCCTCGATCAGCTCAAGAAGGTGCTGGTGGTGGGTGAGATCTACGTCCGCCGCGACACCTTCTCGGTGCAGGAGTTGACCGATTATCTCGTCGACAGCGACATCTTCCCCAAGGTCACAGGCGTGACCGAGTGGATCTACTACACCGACTACGCGCGCAAGGCCTTGCTCAAGGAACAAGTGCAGCGTGACGGCGTGCGCCGAGCTCTCGAGGAGGGCGCCCTGCTTGGCGCCAGCCAGTACGTGGTCGAGAAGGCCTGGAAGCACTGGGTCGAGCACAAGGTGCGCGCGCTGTTCGTGAAGAACGGTTTGGTGCCCGACGTGCCTCACGACATGGATCGCATCATCGAGGAGGGCCGCCACGACTTCGTCGAACCCGAGCTCGAGAGTGAGGCCACCGTGTCACCCGCCGTCGCCGCGGCCGGGATGAAGAACGGCTACTCGGGGGTGGCCATCATCGCGCCCTTCGGCTGCCTGCCTGGGCGCCTCATCGAGGGCGTGTACGCACCCTGGGCCAAGGCCCGCGGCTATCCGGTCATCGCCCTCGAGAACGACGGCCAGCCCTATCCGCCCAGCACCCTGGCGCGGATGGAGGTCTTCGCGCACAACGTGCAGCGCTACCATGGGGAGGATGTGGGCCCAGCCACCCGGCTGCAGGCAGCGGGCACGCAGGGCGCACCACGGTCGAGCGCCCGGTGACCGAGACGACGCTCCCCCACAGCGGAGCCACCTTTGGCAGCTACGACCTGATCGAGCTGCTGGGCAGCGGCGGCATGGGCGAGGTCTGGCTGGCGCGGCATCGCCTGATGCAACGCCCGGCCGCCGTCAAGCTGATCCGCCCCGACGTGCTGCGCGGCGCCGACGCCGAGCAATCGCGCACGGTGCTGCGGCGCTTCGAGCGCGAGGTGCGCGCCACCGCGGCCCTGCGCTCGCCCAACACCATCTCGATCTACGATTTCGGTGTGGCCGAAGATGGCACCTTCTACTACGCCATGGAGCTTCTCGAGGGCCTCAACCTGCAGGCCATGGTGCACCATGCTGGCCCGCTGCCCGTCGAGCGCGCTGTGCACTTTCTGCTCCAGGCCTGCGACTCCCTGGGTGAGGCCCATGGCCAGGGTCTGGTCCACCGCGACATCAAGCCGGGCAACCTGTTCTCCTGTCGCCTCGGCTTGCGCCACGACGTGCTCAAGGTGCTCGACTTCGGTCTGGTCAAGCTGGACACGGCACCCGACGCGCGAACCCAGCTCACCGCCGACGGCATGATGCTCGGGACCCCCGCCTTCATGGCGCCTGAGATGGCCCGCGGTAAGGCCAGTCTGGACGGTCGCTGCGATCTGTACGCCCTGGGCTGCGTGGCCCACTGGCTGGTCACCGGCAAGCTGCTCTTCGACGACGACTCGCCCATAGGCGTGGTCATGGCGCACCTGACCGACGAGCCCGAGCCGCCGTCGAAACACAGCGCGATGCCCATCCCCGCGGCGTTCGACGAGGTGGTCCTGCGCTGTCTGCAGAAGAAGCCCGAGGACAGGTACCAGTCTGCCCGTGAGCTGGCAGCAGCGCTCGAGGCCATCCCCCTCGCACCTCGCTGGACCGTCGAGCGCGCCGAGACCTGGTGGTCCGAGCACTCGCCAGCCCAGGTCGAGCCGGCGCAGAAGGCCATCAGCGATCACCTGTCCGTGCTTCGCCCTGACCAGGCAGCCGACGCCCCGAATGCGCCCCGACCGGTGGCCAAGAAGGTGCTCGAAGCCGAGCGCGAGCGCGCCATCTCCGAGCTGCGCGCGCACTTTGTCGAGAGCCACATCGACGCCACCATGCTGCAGCAGCGCATCGGCCTGGCAGAAGACGCCGCGGACGTGGATGCACTCGATCGCATCTTCGCGGACCTGCCACAGCTTCCTCCGGGCACAGCCCTGGTACCAGTGGCGGCAGATCTGCCTGTTCCCGTCGCCACGCCGGACGAGCCTGTCCCCCTGGCCCTGCGCGACCCCGCGGCTTCACGCAGCCTGATCTCGGTCTTCTCGGGCCGCAACCTGGCCGGTACCTGGCGTCCGCCCAAGCAGCTACGCATCATCAATGTGTTCGGTGGCGCCCAGATCGACCTGCGCCAGGCCCAGCTACAGCCCGGCTGCACCACCATCCGGACCTTCAGCGTCTTTGGGGGCTGCGAGGTGGTGGTGCCCCCCGACCTGTACGTCGAGGTGGATGGGGTGGGCGTGCTGGGCGCGTTCGAGGAACCCTCCAACTCGAAGGCGCAGCCGCCGCAAGGGTCCACGCCCTGGGTGCGTGTGACCGGCTTCGCCGTCCTGGGCGGTGTCGGCGTCAAGGTCAAGGGTCCGGACAAACCCGGTCTGCTGCAGCGCCTCGAGCTGCTCCTCGACCCCGAGAGCGACGACGGCGACAGGGAGGACAGCGACGGCGACGCGCCGCGCGCCTTGCCACCGCACACGACGTCCAAACCATCCTGAACCTTCGTGCCATCGACCACGGGTTCTGCGGTCGCGCACCCTCGAGAGAGTGCGGAACTATCCGCGGCGCCGACGCAGCAGCAGCAATCCGAGTCCAAGGACCCACCAGGCCCTGTCCGGCATGGCGCCGCTGGCGCACTGGCAGCCCCCCTCTTCGGGCTTCTCCGGCACGACATCATGTCCCCCGTCACCGGGGCGGACCGCGTCGACGCCGGCACCCGCGTCGTGCAAGGACGCCGCATCAAGCTGCGACAAGGCGTCCTGCTGAACCGCCGCGTCGGCTTGGGTTGTCGAGTCTGACGCTGCTGCAACATCGGACGGTGTCGACGCATCAACCTGTGTCACGGCGTCCGCCTGGGTCGAGGCATCGACCTGGGTCGTCGCATCAGAGCTGGTGCTGCTGTCGGGCGCACTTCCCACATCGACGTCTGCGCCGCTATCCAGCACAAGGACCGCGTCGTTGCCACCCGCCGCATCGACCGCGCTGGCACTGTCCACACCTGCGCTGGCATCTGACCCGGGACTGAGGTCGCTGCTGGCACCTGTGTCCGGCGTCGACGCCGCATCTGCTGGCGATGTATCCGGGCTCGATGCCGAATCCAGGGCTGTGGCGGTGTCGGGAGTGGTGGCGGCGTCGGCGGGTGGGGGCAGATCCGATCCGCCACCGGCGTCGCTGAGGGCGGCATCGGGGGTGACCGCATCAAATCCTGGATTCGCGTCGGACCCGGAGGTCGCGTCGACCGCGCTGGCAGAGTCCACCCCTGAAGCTGCATCGTCGACGGCAGCGTCGGTCAGAGGGTTGCAGGGGCAATCACCGTCCAGGCACAGGCCGGGGCCACCACCAGCACAAGCGCAGGGTGTGCCGTTGCCTGTGTTGCTGAAGCTCGTGCAGATCTGCAGATCCGGTGTCACGCAGACGCCAAGGCTGTCGCACCGGTCGGCCTGCAGATCCTGGTAAGTCCGGCAGGTGGTGGACAGGGCGCCACAGGCGATGTCGCCGCAGGCGGGATCATCGGCAGTTATCTGGTCGCAGCTACCTGTACCGTCACAGGCTGTGCACAGGTCGCACAGCTGCGTGCTGTCTGGAAAGGCGCAGGCGCGCACGCCGTCGCAGTGTCCGGCACACAGCCCGGAGCCGCTGCACTCGCCGTCCGGGTCCGTGCCGTCGGCCACAGGCCAGCACTGCCCAAGGTGGTCTGCCACGTCGCAGCGCTCGCAGAAGCCGTTGCAGGCATCGAGGCAACACACTCCATCGACACAGCTCAGTGCGCCGGCGCAGGGTGCCTGGGTCGAGCAGGTCGCGCCTCTGGGGACAAAAAAGTAGGCGGCACCCCGCTGGTGGTTCGCCGCGGTCCCGGAGAAGGGCGCACCGACGAGCACGGCACGATCCCGCAGTGCCACGGACCAACCCAGGAGCTCGTTGCCGTCTGGAGCCGTAGCGACCAGCTTGTCGACCAGGCTCCAGCTCGCGGCGGCGCCCTCGAACAGGTAGGCCGCGCCGGCCGTGAGCAGCGTCGAGCTGTCAACACCGTAGGCACCTATGGCCACGGCACCATCCTGGAGAGCCACGGCGCTGCCAAAGAAGTCGCTCGCCGAGCGCGCCGAGGCCTGCAGCTCGACGCGGAAGGTCCAGGTGCTGGCGCTGCGCGTGAACACGTAGGCCCCGCCGGCGTCGGTGGTGCCGTGGTCGTGGCGACGTGCGCCGATCACAGCCGTGTCACCGGCCACGGCGACGGCGGCCCCGAACTCGTCATCGGCAGTCCCGTCGGCGGGGGTCAGCTTGCCCTGCTGGCTCCACGTCGTGCCGGTGCGCGAGAAGACGTAGGCCGAACCGGTGAGCGCCAGAACAGCGATATCCGTGGGTGCCCCGATCACCACCGTGTCGCCGCTGATGGCCACGGCGCTGCCGAACAGATGATTGGCGGCGAAGTCGGTGGCCACGAGCTTGGTCTGCTCCTCCCAAGTGGAGCCGTTGAAGACAAAGACGTATGCAGCCCCGCGGTTGCTGTTGGTCGACGAGTTTGCTTCCTCGTTGTTGGCGCCGACCACGATGGTGTCGCCGTCCAGCGCCACGGCGACGCCAAACTGGTCGATGTTGGCGCGGTCAAGGGCGACCAGCTTGGCGCTCTGCGTCCAGCTGGAACCGTTGCGAGTGAACACGTAGACCGCCCCTGGCCCTTGTTGCATGCCTGTGGCATCGGCGCGATAGGCGCCAACCACGGCGCGGTCGCCCTGCAGCGCCACGCTGTAGCCGAATCTCTCCTCCGCCTGCTGGTCCGGCGAACCCACACTGAGCTTGGCCTGCTCGGCCCAGCCGCTCACCGTGCGCACGTAGACGTAGGCCGCACCAACGTTGATGGTGGTTCCGTTGTCCACGTTCTGCGCTCCGATCAGCGCGGTGTCTCCGTCCAGGGCCACCGAGCGGCCGAAATCATCACCGGTGATGCCGTCGCCACTGTGCAAGGTGGCAGCCTCGGCCAGGGCTGCGCTGCCAGATCGCGGTGGCGCTGCAGCTTCGATTGGCGCATCGAGTTCCAGCTCGGGGGCGCAGGCGCACAGGGCGAGAGCAACAGCGAAAACAGGGCAGCGGGTCATGGGCACTCCTGATTCAGGCCAAGGGGCCGGGGACACTAGCATGAAATTCTGCCTGGGGTCCGTACGCGGAGGGGGCTGCGCCGATCAGCTCGAAGCGCGAATGAGGTCCAGCAACTCATCGGCACTGAGTTTGGCAGCCAGCTCGCCGCCGGCCAGGATCTGGCTGGCGAGGTCGCGCTTATCTCGATGCAGAGCCACAATCTTCTCCTCGATGCTGTCCTGGACGATGAGCCTGTATACCGTGACCGGTCGGGTCTGGCCGATGCGGTGGGCGCGGTCCGAGGCCTGGTCCTCCACGGCAGGGTTCCACCATGGATCCACGTGCACGACGTAGTCAGCTGCCGTGAGGTTGATGCCCTGGCCTCCGGCCTTGAGGCTGATTAAAAACACCTCGGCCTTCCCGGCCTGGAAGGCGTCGATGCGTTGCTGGCGCTCGGCCACCGGCGTGGAACCATCGAGGTAGAGCTGTGCGAATCCGAGCTCGTCGAGGCGCTGTTGCAGTGCCGTGAGCTGGGCGATCCACTGGCTGAACACCAGTGTGCGATGGCCGCCGTCCCGGAGCTGTTCGAGCAGCTCCACACAGGCGTCGAGCTTGCAGCTCGGCAAGCCCGCGTCCGGGGAGACCATGGCCGGGTTGCTACAGGCGCGACGCAGCCGCGTGATCTCGGCCAGGATGCGTACGTGGTTGGACGGTTGGCCGTCCGTCGTGGGCTGCACCAGCTTGGTCAGGGCGCGCTGTCTGAGCGCCTCGTAGTGTGCACGCTCGGCTGCGCCCATCTCGACGCCGAGTTCGATATCGGTGCGCGGCGGCAGCTCGGCGAGCACCTGCTGCTTGACGCGACGCAGGATGTAGGGCGCCACCAGAGTCTTGAGGTGGCCGAGGCGCTCCCTGTCCTTATCGCGCTCGATGGGCAGGGCGAAGCGCCGAGCAAAGGACTCGCGGGAACCCAGCAAGCCGGGGTTGAGGAACTGGAACAGCGCCCACAGTTCGTCGAGGTGGTTCTCGACGGGAGTACCGGTGGTGATCACTCTCGCCTGGCCCTGCAGGGTCGCCACCGCCTGCCAGCGCTTGGTCGAGGCGTTCTTGATGGCCTGGGCCTCGTCGAGGACCAGGGTGCCGAAGGCGACTTTCTGTAACGCCCGGATCTCGCGCACCAGCAGGGAGTAGCTGCACAGCAGCACGTCTCCCGGCGCCAGCGTCTCGATGGTGCGCCTGCGCTCGCCCACGCCCAGCTGGACCAGCCGCAATGCCGGCGCGTAGCGCGAGGCCTGGTCGCGCCAGGTGCCGCACACCGTGGTTGGCGCCACCACCAGGCTCGGCCCCAGGGCGCGCCGCTCGAGCAGCAAGGCCAGCACCTGCGCGGTTTTGCCCAGGCCCATGTCATCGGCGAGACAGGCTCCCATGCCGCCGGCGGCGAGCCGCGCCAGCCAGGCGAAACCCTCGACCTGGTAGCCGCGCAGCTCGAGCTGAAGGTCGACCGGAACGGCGGGATCGGTGCGAAACGCAGTCTCGATCTCGATCAGGCGAGCACCAAAGTCTGCTCCGCGCTCGACCTGTCCTGCCCCCTGCACGGCCTGCTCGACCGCAGCGGCGGCCAGCGCATGAAAGCGCAGGTCCTCGCCCTGGCCCTGGGTAAAGGCGCGGAGCGCGTCGATCTGGCGTCGGAGCTGTGCGCTGAGCGCCAGGAACTCACCATCCCCGAGGGGTACGAATCGGCCCGGCATGACCTCGGTGAGCTCGAGCAGGCGCCGCATGTCGAGCACCAGATCCTCGTCGACGCGGAGCTCACCGGACAGGGTGAACCAGTCATTGGCGCGCCCAATGCGCAGGCGAAGGTTGTGCGAGCTGGACTCGGCCCGGATGCGCAGTCGACCCTCGCTGGACCACTCCATCACCACGGCATCACCGAGGGCTCGCAGTTCGGCGAGCAGCTCCAGGCTGTGCTGTGGATCGTCCACGGCCCAGCGAAAGCTCCCGTCGCGAGGCGTGTCCAGGTTCGGACAGGCGCGCACACAGGTCTCGGCCTGGCGCAGCTCCTCGTCAAGGTCGCGGCGAGTCTGCACTCGCTGGCCGTCGATCGAGGCCACCAGATTGACGGCGCCGAGGCCAGGCGTGAAGGCTGCGCCATGGTCTCCCAGGGGACGGGTCACGAACTCGACGCGCAGGTCGCGGCCGACGAAAGCGATGCGCGCCCGTGGTCGCGGATCGGCCGGGCGTTGCTCGAACCCGGTCAAGCTGGCGTCGATTTCGGACTGTACGTCGACGACGGTGGCGGTCGAGCTGAGCGCCTCGATGAAGGCCTGCTCGGCCGCGGCGGGGAGGCTCAGGCCTGGACCCAGGATACTGGCGATCGCACGCTGCCGCGGATCCAGTTCGATGACCTGGGCGCGATCCGCTCCATCGCGCACGATGGCGAAGTCCTCTGCGCCGGCGAGGGGAGGATGCAGGCTCAAGCGGACGCTGCCGTCGACGCCGCGCTGCACCTGAAGCTCGGCTCGTCCCAGCACCACCTCGATGGGCTGGTCGAGTCTGTCCACCCAGAATACCAGCGGGTGCCCGACCAGCGCTCGGGCCGCCCTCGCACTGAGCTCGAAGGCTGGCTTGGTGTGGACACCGGGAGGCGTCACCTTCAGGGCGCGGCAGATCTCGATATCCTGGGGACTCAGGAAGTCGACCTCGTCGGGGAGGTTCCCTGTCCTCGTGTCGTGGATGCGTCGGCCCTGACTGAACCGGCCCCGGGCCGTGCGCTTCTGGTCGCGCGCCTCGAGTCGTATCCCGGCGGAGAGATCCAGCGTCCACACCAGGCGCCGGGTCCGGCTCGTCGAGGTGGTGCCCGACAGGCCTATGGCAGCCAGAGCCTCGAGGGTGCGCTGCCACAGCGGGCGTGGTGCGACCAGGCTGGACAGGGGAGGCAGCGCCGGCGGCGTGGCGACGAGCAGCGCGGGTTGGTCCGACGGTGCGAGCTGCAATAGCATGTCCGCAAGCTGATCTCCGAGCCAGCACAGCCCCGTCGCGTCACAGCGTTTCTGGCTGGTCGCCAGGGCGGTCAGCAGTTCGGGCGCGGGCACGGCCTGGGTCCAGCACGTCGCCAGGGCCTCGACCAGGGTGGCGAGGACCCCGGGCAGGTCCAGCGTGTCGGCCCCCTTCGCCAGGAAGACGAGGTCCTGCTGCCGCGTGGCGCGTGTGGGGTCTCTCCATACCGCTGCGAGCTCGGCGAGGATGCCATGGCTTCTGCGCAGCCGGCCTGGCGCGTATCGTCCGTGGTGCAGGCGCTCGATGCGCTCGAGGTCCTGCGGGGTGCCCCGTGCGAACAGGGCGATCATGCAGAACAGACCCGCGATCCCCGCGAAGAAGGGGTCGGGGAGGGGCAGCAAGCGCCGCAGCTCGGCGAGCCCGGCCTCAAAGAAAACCAGTGCGCTGTCGGTCTGACCGAGCATGAGGTCGAGCCAGCCAGCGCAGCCGAGCACCTCGCCGTCCTCGCTGCCGAGGATCACCTGCCGGGCTTCCTCGATGCGGCCTTGCAGCAGCAGGTTGGCGGCCAGCCTCTGGCGCAGCAGGTCGTCCGATGTGCCACCGGATTGACGCCAGCGTCGCAGGGCCTCGTCGACCAGGGCGGTATCCGGTTCGAGACGATACAGGCTCACCCCTAGCAGGAGGATCAGCGCTTCGTGCAGCATGGCGGCCGGCAGGCGCTCGAGCCACGCCGCGTCAAAAGGTGTGCACAGCTCCTCGAACAGCACCGTCTCCCAGGTCGGGAACCGGCGGTCACCCTGCTCGCCCAGCAGCAGCCAGTGCTCGGCAGCCTGTGCGTCCCCCTGCGCGATGGCCATGCGCAACTCGCGCCGGATCGCCGCCATGCTCATGGGGTCTGGCCGGGCGCCATAGCGGATCTTGAGCGGTGCGCCACCAAGCGCCCGCGTCACGGCGCGGTGGAGCGAGGAGAAGTCGCGTCGGGTCACGGCCTGGCGCCAGGCGAGCTGGTGGCAGCCAGTGGTGCACAGGAACGCGTTGCCGCTGCCCCGGGCGATGAGGCCATCGCGAGCGAGCAGGTCGAGACGGCGCTGGACCTCCGCCTCACTGCCGAGCCCTTCACACAGGGCGCCGTGCTGAACCACGCGATGCAGCCGGGCGGCGTCGAGTTCGGTGCTCGCGACCGACAGCACCTCCAGCAGCAACTGTGAGGGCTCGTCGAGGGCATCCAGGGCTGCGCTCAACGACTCGTGGCTGAGCCCGGACGGTCGTCGCTCAGAGCTCCGGTCCACGTCGACGTCCTCGTCGTCCACGTCCATGTGGTCGTCGGCGTCGGAATCTTCGTCCAACGGGTTTTCCTGGTCACGCAGGTAGGCCTCGTACTGCCTCCGCATCTCCACCAGTTCTTGCGCCTGCTCGTCGCTGCGCGCGTCGCGCTGCAGGCGGTCCAGGTAGTCCCGGATGAAGCCACTGCGGGGATGTTCCCCTGTCGGGTGATCGGTCATGGGCCTGGATCCTGCCATCTCTCGTCGTCTCACGCGTCAGGCTTCGGTGACAGACTGTCCTTGGGGCATGGCAGCCTCTCCCCACGGCGGTCTCCGAAGGGGGGGAGGCGTGGCTCAGGTGCGTTGACATCCCTGTCGTCGACCACTAGCCTTCGGCATCCTTCACGATGCGGTGAAGGCCGCGAGATGAGAGGCAAAAAGCTCATCGCGGGCCGGGCGTCAACAACCCGCATGCGGCGCTCCCGGGCGACCGCTGCGAGGAGCGAAAACGGCGTGTTCACGGGCATCATCGAGCACCTCGGTACGGTGACCGCGCGCGGTGGTGGCGCTTCGGGGCAGCAGCTTGCCGTGGACCTCGGTCCCAGCGCCGCAGGCGTGAAGCCTGGTGACTCGGTGGCCATAGACGGAGCCTGCCTCACGGCCACGTCCCTCGATGGCAGCGTGGCCTGGTTTGACGCGGGCCCCGAGACCTTGAACCGCACCAGCCTGGGTGGACTGCGCGTGGGCGACCGTGTTCACGTCGAGCGCGCCCTGGCGCTGGGAGGTCGTCTCGACGGGCACCTGGTGCAGGGGCACGTGGATTGCGTGGGCGAGCTGAGGCGTGTGGCGCCGCGAGGCCAGGCCGTCGACCTCGAACTGGTGGTTCACGATCACCCGCTCGACCTGGTGGTCGAGAAGGGCAGCATCGCCGTGGCGGGGGTCAGCCTCACGGTGAATCGCGTCGAAAGTCATGGTTTTGAGGTGAGTGTGGTCCCGTTCACCCAGCAGCGGACGCGTCTGGCGTCCTTGCGGCCGGGCCAGCACCTGAACATCGAATTCGATGTCATCGGCCGCTACGTGGCACGTCTGGTGGGGAGCGCGCGCGGTGGCCACGGACTCAGCATGGATGTGCTGAGGGAGAACGGCTTTGCCTGAACAGCGTCACCATACCGACGACTTCGCCAATGTCGATCCCCGGCGCGTCGAGCGCGCCATCGAGGAGATCCGCCAGGGCCGCATGGTCATCCTGGTCGACGACGCGGACCGCGAGAACGAGGGCGACCTGACCATGGCCGCCGAGCTGGTGACGCCCGAGGCCATCAACTTCATGGCCAAGCACGCTCGCGGCCTGATCTGCATGACCATGACCCGGGAGCGCGCTGAGTTCCTGCAGTTGCCTCCCATGGCCAGCCAGAACACCTCACCCTACGGCACGGCCTTCACCGTCAGCATCGAGGCCCGCAAGGGTGTGACCACGGGCATCAGCGCCGCGGATCGCGCCCATACCGTGCGCACTGCCATCTCCGATGCCTCGCGTCCCGACGATCTGTCACGACCCGGGCACATGTTCCCGCTGGTGGCACAGGCTGGCGGCGTGCTGGTGCGTACCGGTCAGACCGAGGGTTCGGTGGACCTGGCGCGACTGGCCGGCCTCAAGCCCGCCGGGGTGATCTGCGAGATCATGCGGGACGACGGCACCATGGCGCGCATGCCCGATCTTCTCGAGTTTGCGCGCATCCACGAGCTGCTGCTGCTGAGCATTGCCGACATCGTGGCCTACCGCCTCGAGCACGAGCTGCTGGTCGAGAAAGCTGCCGACACCGAAGTGGATACGGAGTTCGGGCCGTTCCACGCCACGGCCTTTCGCAGCACCGTGGACGACCGCGAAGCCCTCGTGCTGTCTCGAGGTGACCTGACCGGGGCCGAGGCACCGCTGGTGCGCGTGCACTCGGGCTGTTGCCATGGCGACCCCTTCCCGGGCGCGCTGTGTGACTGCGGTCTGCGCCTGCGAGGCTCGCTGCAGGCCATCGTCGACGCCGGTGTCGGAGCGCTGCTGTACCTGCCTCCTGACCTGCCCCAGCGCTCCCTCGTCGAGAGCGTGGTCGATGCCGCCCAGGTACGCCGGGACCGGCAGGTCCGAGCACGGCACCCTCGAGGTCCCCAGGGTGGAACCTCGACGGGCATGCGCCACTACGGCATGGGTGCCCAGATCCTGCGCTCGCTCGGGCTGCGCCAGATCCGCTTGCTCTCCAATAGCCCCATCAAGCTGTCCAACATCACGGGTTTCGGCCTGACCATCCTCGACGTGGTGGCCATTCCCCAGATCCCTGGCAGCGTCGATACGGAGGACTCCCATGACTCGTGAGATCGCCGGCAAGCTCGACGCCACTGGCCTGCGCTTCGCCATCGTCATCGGCCGTTTCAACAGTTTCATCACCGGCAAGCTGCTCGACGGCGCCCTGGATTGCTTGACCCGCCACGGCGCCGCCACGGACGACATCACGGTCGCCTGGACGCCCGGCTCGTTCGAGATCCCGCCGGTGGCCGCCCGCCTCGCCGCCAGCGGCAAGCACGATGCCGTGATCTGCGTGGGCGCTGTGATCCGGGGTGGCACACCGCACTTCGACTACGTGGCGGCCGAGGTCACCAAGGGCGTGGCCAAGGTCGCACTTGAGTCCAAGGTGCCGGTGAGCCTCGGTGTGCTCACCTGCGACACCATCGAGCAGGCCATCGAGCGCGCCGGGACCAAGGCCGGCAACAAGGGCTTCGACGCCTCCCTGGCCGCCATCGAGATGGCGCAGCTCTACAAGGGGCTGTGACGGGCATGGCGCGCTCTGCTCGCCGCCGCGCTCGAGAGAGCGCCTTGCAGGTGCTGTATCAGCTGGACGAGAGCGCCCAGGAGACCTGGGACGTGGAGCGCGCGCTCGAGGGCTACTTTGCCAACTTCGAGCACGCGGAGCCCGCGCGCGCCTTTGCCCGGGAGCTGGTGCAAGGCGTGGCCATGCATCGTCCGCAGATCGATCAGTGTATCCTGGCCACCTCGACCAGCTGGCGGCTCGAGCGCATGTCTGCCGTGGACCGCAATCTGCTCAGGCTCGGGACCTTCGAGCTGTTGCACGGTCCCGAGGTCCCGGCTGCCGTGGTCATCAACGAGGCGGTCGAGATCGCGCGCCGGTTCGGGAGCGAGAGTTCGGCCGCCTTCGTCAACGGCATTCTCGACGAGATCGCTCGCCGCAACGGGCGGACCGGTTCCCCGGGTCCGGGAGGGGGCGGATGAACGCGAACGCTCGCCCGAGCCTGTGGACGCCCAACCTCGACACCCTCGACAGCCTCGATGTCGACGATCTGGTGCTCGGTGTGTTCTCGGACGTGCGCCCGCTGCCGGGCGTGGCTGGGCTGGTGGACTGGCGGATGTGTGGCACCCTGTCGCGCTTCGTGCGTGAGGGGCGTCTGGGTGGAGCGCAGGGCGAGCGCGTGCTGATACCGGGGGCGGGACGGGTCGGCGCACGGCGCGTTTTCTTGTTCGGACTCGGTCCCCGGGAGCACTATGCCCGGCGGATCACCGAACTGGCCGCCGAAATCCCCCAGGTGGTGCGTCAGGCCGGATCCCGGCGGGCGGTGCTGGCGCTGCCAGGACCGAGCCGGGTGATTGGCCCGGCCATGGAGCGCATGGTGGGCGAGCTCGGCGGGGTGCTCCTCGCCATCTTCGATCACGATGGCAAGCTCGGAGACTGGGTCGAGGGGAGTCAGCCGGCGGGCGGCGCTTGAGCTCCCGTCGCACGAACGCGCCGCAGGCGAGACTGCGACGCCAGGGCAGGCGACCATGACGACACAGTCCCTGAAGGTGCTGGTGGTGGATGACTCCGCAGCGGCCCGCGCCATGTTGACGGCGGCCATCGAGAGCTATGCCGAGGCGAACGCGAGGGTCCCTGAGATCCAGGCTGCGAGCAGCGGCCTCGAGGCACTCCGCTTCCTCCCCGCCAACGCCCTCGACCTCATCGTCACCGACATCAACATGCCGGACGTCAACGGGCTGGAACTCATCTCCTTTGCCCGACGACATCCCCTGCACGGAGCGACGCCCATCGTTGTGGTCACCACGCAGAGCGCGGAGCTGGATCGCGATCGCGCGCTGGCCCTCGGTGCCAACGGGTACTGTGAAAAACCGGTCACGGTGACCGGCCTGCTGCATGTGATCACACCCTTGCTCGATGCCAAAAACGGAGGTTCACGGTGAGCGGATCCGCTGGCGATCGCACCAGCGAATTCCTCGCCGAGGCGGTCGAGATCGTCGACCGCATCCAGGCCGGTATCTCCAACCTGGACGAGGGGCGGCGCTCGGGGCAAGTGTCGCCTCGACACCTCAACGACCTGTTCCGCTCGGCACACTCCCTCAAGGGCCTGGCCGGCATCTTCGGCATCGAGACCCTGGTCGCCCTGGCTCACGAGTTCGAGAACCTGCTGCACGGCCTTCGCCTCGGCAAGGTCCACCTCGGTGCCGAGCTCATGCGCGTGCTCGAGGAGACCGGCGACGTCTTCGGCAGACTGCTGCAGAATCTGCAGGGCGGCGAGGCCCACATCAGCGGCCTCGACGCTCTCGCGGCGCGCCTGCGCGAGGCCGCACAGGGTTCGGTCGAGGTTGCGGTGGATCCGATCCTCGACCTGGCACTGCCCGAGGGCGTGCGTGCGGTGCTCACCGAGTACGAGGAACACCGGCTTGCCGAGAACGCACGGTTGGGTACACCGCTGTTCCTGGTGCGCGCGGTGCTCCCGATGGCGACCTTCGACACGCAACTCGCGAGTCTTGGGGAAAAGCTTAGCGAGGCAGGCGAGCTCCTCACCACGCTGCCGGGTGGCGAGGCGCCGGCCGATCACATCGAGTTCAAGATCCTGTTCACCTCGTCGCAGCCACCATCGGCCTGGGAGCACGATCTCCTTACCGGGGAGGGCGAGCTCGACGTCCACGCCGTGCTGCGGCGCAGTGAGACGGAAGGACCGGCACCGGCCCGGGTCGAGGAACCCGAGCCCGCGGTGGACCCCGAAGAAGCCAGGAGCGGAGGCCTGATCGGGGATTCCATCCGCGTCGACCTGCGCAAGCTGGATACCCTGATGAGCGTGGTGGGGGAGCTCTCGCTGGTCAAGGCCGAGGTCGGACGCGTGCTCACCCGGTTGCGCACGGTTCACGGCACCAACCTGATCGCACTCGATCTGCAGAAGACCTCCAGGGCTTTCGAGCGACACCTTTCCGAGTTGCAGCAGGGTCTGATGGATGTGCGCATGGTGCCCCTGCGCATGATCTTCGACCGCCTCGGCCGCACGGCCCGGCGTATCGCACGCGAGATGGGCAAGGACGTGCGCTTCCAGGTGACCGGTGAGGACACCGAGCTCGACAAGGTCCTCATCGAGGAACTCTCGGATCCGCTTGTTCACCTCGTGCGCAATGCCATCGACCACGGCATCGAGCCCTCGACGGTGCGCGAGGCAGCAGCCAAGTCCCCCAACGGCACCGTCTCCATCCGTGCCTTTCCCAAGGGCCGGCACGTGGTGATCGAGGTCAGCGACGACGGAGCGGGCATCGACCCGGTGGCACTGCGCCGGACCGCGCTGGAGCTGGGGCTGGTCGACGAGGAGCGGGTGGGCTCCCTGACCCAGAACGAGCTCTTTGCTTTCATCTTCCGCCCTGGCTTCAGCACGCGGCGCGAGGTGACCGAGGTTTCGGGCCGCGGCGTGGGTATGGACGTGGTCAAGACCAACATCGCACGGCTGTCCGGAGTCATCGACGTGGCCTCGACCAAGGGGCGCGGCTCGACCTTCACCCTGACCCTGCCCATCACCCTGGCCATCGTGCAGGCCCTGGTGATCGGGGTCAGCGGTCGCACCTTCGCGCTGCCCCTGTCGTCGGTGCTCGAGATCCGGACCCTCGAACCCTGGGAGGTCCGCACCATCGAGGGCCGTGAGGTCGTGTTCGGGCGTGATGAGACCATTCCGCTGCTCTGGCTCTCCGACGTGTTCGGGCTCGGGCGCGTCGAGGTCGAGGGTGACCTGCGGCACGTCATCGTCATCGGGCTTGCCCAGAGCCGGCTGGGCCTGATTGTCGACGAGCTCCAGGGCCAGCAGGACATCATCATCAAGCCCCTGGGCAGGCTCTTGCGCCGGGTTCCGGGTATCGCCGGTGCCACCGACCTGGGTGCCCAGGGCCTGGTGCTGGTCCTCGATGTGGGCGAACTGGCCAGCGCCCCCGAGACCTCCGTGCGCAAGGTGGGTTGAGCAGATGTATCGGTCGTACTACGAGCTCAAGCTCCGCCCCTTCAGCAAGACGCCGGATCCGGCCTTCCTGTACCGCGGCCGGGTTCACGGCGAGGCGCTGGCGAGGCTCGAACTTGGCGTCGAGGAACGCGAGATCGTGCTGCTAACCGGTGAGATCGGCTGCGGCAAGACCACACTGTCGCGGACCCTGGTGGACAGTCTGGGGGAGTCCCACCGCATTGCCCTCATCGTGCATCCCCGGATGTCCGCCACCCAGCTGCTGGAGCAGATCGCGGCACGCCTGGGCGTGGATCCGGTGCCACGGCGCAAGAGCGCGCTGGTCGACGCCCTGACCGCCCAGCTGTTCAACCTGGATGAGGCAGGGCTGACACCGGTGGTGATCATCGACGAGGCCCAGCTGATCAGCGCCAAGGGCGTGTTCGATGAACTCCGGCTGCTGTGCAACATCCAGCTCGACGACCGAGGTTTGCTCAGCCTGGTGCTCATCGGCCAGCCCGAGCTCAAGAAGAAGCTGGCACGACCAGCGTACCGGGCCTTCGCCGAGCGCATCGGACTGGGCTTTCACCTGGACCGCTTCGACCTCGAGGAGACCCGACGTTACGTCGCCCACCGGGTACAGGTGGCGGGCCGCCAGCGGGCACTTTTCACCGAGGACGCGGTGGCCGGCATCCACCACGCCGCGGACGGTGTGCCCCGGCGCATCAACAACATCGCTGCCAATTGCTTGCTGCAAGGATTCGGGCGCGAACGGGATCCTGTGGATGCCGAGATCGTGCGCGAGGTGGTCCAGGATCTGGCGCAGTTCCTGGGCGGCATCTACCGCACCCCGGAGAACGTGGGGCGGGAGCCATAGATGGACATCCTCGAGATCCGGCGGCGCGCCAAGGCGCGTCAGGAGCACAAGGGCCCGACGCCAGGAAGCGAGCCCCGGACCGACAGCACGGCAAAGGCCGACGCGGCCGCGCGGGGCACGCCCTCTGCTCGTGCCGCCGAGGAACCCCTGGCGGCGCGTGCTGTCGGGACCTCCGCGCCGAGCCGCCCGGCACCCGTTTCGGCGCAGAATAAACCTGCCGCGGCAGCGCCGGCCACGTCGCGCGAGGTGCCGAGATCAAAGGTCGCGGAGCCGCCGAGGGTCGAGGTCCAGGCCGTGACCGACGAGGAAGAGGACGAGCACATCCTGGCCGAGTTCTTTGCCTCGGAGCGCGATGCGGCGATCAATCGCTTTGCGGATCCGACGTTGTTCTCCTCGGCTCGCGTGTTCGGGCGCGTGAGCCCGGACAGCACGCGCTACCTGACCTGCCGTGTGGGGTCCGAGGAATATGGCGTGGAGCTGTCGCGGACCCGCGAGATCTTGAAACCCCTCAAGCTGACCCCGGTGCCCCGCGCCCCGGCCGAGGTCCTTGGTGTGATCTCGCTGCGCGGCCAGGTCCTGCCCGTGGTGGACCTGACGCAGCGCCTGGGGGGGCAGGCGACGCCCCAGCCACTTCGTACGGAGCGCTACGTGGTGCTGCAACTGCAGGGAGATCTGCTGTGCATTCGCGTCGACGCGGTGAGCGGCGTGGTGGGCTTCGGCGCCGCCGAGATCGAGCCACCTCCCAAGAAGGTACGGGGTCTGGACAGCGATGCGGTGGCCGGCATCGGCCGGATCGACGAGCGCATGATCATCCTGCTGCGCATCGAGGAGCTGGTCCACGCGCTCTTCAACGATCACGGGGGTGTGGCGTGAGCATGCCCAGCACCGTGCAGCTTCTGACCTTCCTGGTGGACAGCGACGAGTACGCCCTCGACATCATGCGTGTGCGCGAGATCGCGCGGCCCCTCCCGGTACGACCCATCCCGGGGGCGCCTGCGGGGCTGGTGGGTGTGATCAACCTGCGCCATACCGAGGTGATCCCCATCATCGACCTGCGCCGGCGCTTCGAGTTGCCGCCCGCGGCCGAGCTGCGCAACCAGCGCATCATCGTGTGTGTCGTCGAGGCGCGCCTCATCGGACTGTTCGTCGACGAGGTGGTGGACGTCGTCAACGTGGAGCGTCGGGACATCCACAGCGGGAGCGGGATCTTTCGAGGCAAGGCAGCCGGATTGTTCGCGGGTGTCTGTCACGTCCGCAATCGACTGCTGGTGCTGCTCAATCTCAAGCGATTACTGTCGTCGGAAGATCGCATCGCGATCGATGCGGTGCGCCAGGAGATCGCCAGCGCCCGGGCTGGAGAGGAATCATGAGCGAGAAGGCCTACTACTGTCCCGAGTGCGGCAGGCGGTACCTGCTCGACCTCGTCGTCCCGGAGCAGACGGTCCGAGTGGTATGCGGGAGCTGCGAGGTCCTGTTCGATCCCGAGCAGGCCACCGCGCACCCGATCCCGGAAGGCGGGTTGTCAGGGGCCTCCTCGGTGATGGTGGCCCACGAGTCGCCTTCGGTCTGCGCCTCCGTGGGGCGGGTTCTGCGCAGCTCGGGCTACGTGCCGCGTTACGTGCACACGGGGACAGCAGCCCTGGCCGCCTTTGATCGCGCGCTCCTGGATCTGCCAGTCGCCCTGGTTCTCGACGTCGGTGTGCCCGAGATGCTGGCCTTCGACGTGATGGCCAGCCTGCGGCGACGCGAGGACCTGCGCGCGTTGCCCATCGTGCTCCTGGCCTCGGTGTTCGACCCGACCCGCTACAAGCGGCGACCGTCGACACTGCACGGCGCCAACACCTACCTCGAGCTGCACCACGTACCGGATCGACTCCCCGAGATTCTCCGCGAGCACCTCGGGGATGGGCTCGCCCGCGGCTATCGGGGGCACCTGCCCGGCGAGTATGCGGTCTCCGAGGCCATTCGCCAGGGAGCCGAGGTCGACGGCGATGATCGCGCACGCATCGACGCGCGCCGTATCGTGTCCGACATCGCGCTCTACCATGAACAGGAGATCTTGCAGGGGCTGGCCGAGGATGACCTCGAGCAGCGCCTGCAGGATGCGTTCGAGGAAGGACGCCAGCTGTTCCTGAAGGCGACGCGAGAACTGGGGCCGCTCCGGGGTGATCCTTACCAGCAAGCGGTGAAAGATCTGGTGGCCTCGATTCGTCGCCGCAGCGAGATGTGAGTCGCGACGTCGCCAGGGCGAAGAGGAGGACCAAGGAGAACCGTGGCAGACCTGCAGTCCATACGCGAGGACCTGGCTTCCCCCGACGAGGAGGTGCGCTACCAGGCGGTACGCCTGTCCTCCACCCTGGGGCCGGACGAGCTGCGCGTGGCTCTGGCGGACGTTCTTGGAGATGACTCCTGGCGGGTTCGCAAGCAGGCGGTGGCCCTTCTCGCCCGGGTGGTCGACGACACGACCGCCTGGCAACTGGTACAGACAGGGATCGGCGATCCCGATAACGCCGGTCATCGCGCCTCGGCCCTGGAGTTGCTCGGTGAACTGCTACCGCGCCTGTGGTTCAGGCTGCTGCAGCTCAGCCGCGATCCCTCACCAGCCCTTCGCAAGTTTGCTATCGACGCCGTGGCAGCCCATCCCTCGGTCGAGGCGCTCACCTTGCTGGAGGAGCGGCTTGCGGAGGGAGACGCCAACGTGCGTGCCGCGGCGGTCGAGGTTGTCGGCCGGATCGATCATCCCCGGTCCCGGGGCCTGCTGCGCCAGGTGGTGGAGGAGCGGGCCCGGCGTGACGCTCTCGAGGTTGTGGCGGCGCTGCATGGTCTGGTTGAGCTGCGCGAGGACCTGCCCCAGGCGATGTTGCTGCCGATGCTGGCGGACCCCTTGCTCCGCCCCCCGGCCTTGCAGCTCCTCGCGCGCTGCCCCGGCACCGAGGTTATTGAGTTGCTGGTGTCCGCGCTGGATCCCAGGAGCCCGAGCAAGGCCCGGGCGGCGGCCGGGGGACTTGCGGAACGGGGTCGCCGGGGTGACGAGGACCTGCGCAGCGTGGCGATGGCTCTGCGTCGTGGTCGCGACGTGCCCCAGGCTCTTCGCCTGGTGTTTCAGTCGCACAGCCTGGTCGATGCGCGAGCAGCGAGCGTGCTGGCCGGCTGGCTGGCGGATACCGAGCTGGTCGCGGATCTTTACACTCTGCGCCGGGGACGCTGGGTCGAGCGCGATCTGATGGATGCGCTGCGTCGCTGCGGACCCGAGCGCGGCGTGGCCCTGGCGAACCGGCTGGACAGCATGGAGCCCGGAGACCAGGTGGTGGCCATCGATGCGCTGTCCGTGGTTGCAGACGATACGTGCCTGACTCCCGTCGAGCGCCTGCTGCGCTTCGGGCGGGGTCAAGCCGCTGCCACCGCCGCGCGCTGTCTGGGCGAGCTGGGCGGCCTGCAGCGGTGCGCCTCCCTCGAGGGCTTGCTTAGCGACAGCGATGCGACTCTGGCCGCAACCTGTCGGATCGCTCTGGACCGGATCCGGGCGCGGCACGGGCTGGTACTGGCCGAGAGTCCACCGCGGATTCCTTCCCCGGAGCTCCCGCTGACCCAGCGCTCCTCGGCGAGCGATCTGGGGGCCGTGGCACCGCTGTCGAGAGGGACTTTCCAGACGCTTCGCGATGCCATCCGGGACCGAACCGGTATCCACTTCGCGGAGGATGCGGTGGAGCGTCTGGAGATGCGCCTGCGCCCGCGCCTGCTCGAACTCGGGATCCAGCAATTCGAGGCCTACGTGCAGCTCCTCCAGCGTGGCGAGGACGCGAGCCAGGCGGAATTCGGGGCCCTGGTCGAGCGCATCACCACCCACGAGACCTATTTCTTCCGCGAGAAGCACCAGCTCGACGCCTTCGTGGGCGAGGTGCTGCCGGATCTGAAGCAGCGACGGCAACGCGATCGCCGTCTGCGCGTCTGGTCGGCAGGTTGCGCTACTGGCGAGGAGGTCTACACCCTGGGCATGCTGATTCAGGACTGCGGCCTGTTCGCGGACTGGGACATCGAACTCGTCGGTTCGGACATTGCTTCCACGGTCATCGCCCGCGCCCGCCAGGGAGTGTATGGCGACAACAGTTTCCGCGACGACGACCGAAGCTACCTGGAACGCCATTTCGAGCGCCAGGGCGATCGCTTTCGCATCAAGGACAGCCTGCGCCGGCTGACCCAGTTCAACGTCCTCAATCTTCTCAACCGGGAAGCACTCGGTGAGCTCCCGGGTTTCGACGCCATCTTCTGCCGCAACGTGCTCATCTACTTCCACCAGGAGGCCAAGCTGCAACTCGTGGACAGCTTCTACAAGCTGCTCAGGCCGGGTGGATACCTGATGCTGGGGCACGCCGAATCCTTGCTCAACCTGTCCACGGACTTCGAGGTGGTACCCCTGCGGACGGACCTGGTCTACCGTCGCCCTGGCGCCGCCCAGGTGGCTTCATGAGCGCGTCCACTCCCATCCGTGTGCTCATCGTCGACGACTCCGCCGCGGGGCGTGCTGCCATCGCCGAGGTCCTCGACGCTGCGGGTGACATCCAGGTGGTGGGTCGCGCCATGGATGGCGCCGAGGCCTTGCAGCTGGTTCAGCGCCTGCAACCGGATCTGTTGACCCTGGACCTCGAGATGCCGCGCATGGACGGCTTTTCCTTCCTGCGCATCATGCGTGCCCAGCGTCCGCGACCTGTCATCGTCGTCAGCAGCGACACTCGACCCGAAGCTTCGATCCAGGCCCTCGAGCTGGGGGCTTTTGACTTCGTGGTCAAACCCGGACGGCTGACCGGGCAGAACCTGGTGGCGATGGGTGAGCAGCTCGTGCTCACGATCCGGGCCGCCCTGGGCAAGCGGGCTCCAGCGCCCGTGCAGTTCGAGCGTCGGCCGCCAGGGAGCGCCACCCTGAACGCGATCCGGGTGCCACCCGAGCGCGTGCGTCTGATCGCGATCGGAGCCTCCACCGGTGGCCCCATGGCCATCCAGAGCATCCTCAGCGAGCTGGCGGAGCCCCTCGACTGCCCCGTGATCATTGCCCAGCACATGCCTGCGCAATTCACCTACGCCTTCGCCGATCGCCTGGATCGGACGCTGACGCACCGCGTGCACGAAGCCCGGGACGGGGATGTCTTGGAGCCCGGCCAGGTGCTGATCGCGCCGGGCGGTCAGCGCACCACGGTGGGTTTCGACGCCGAGGGCACGCTGGTAGCGCGGGTTTCCGCGATGCCGGAGCGAGATCCGTACACGCCATCGGTGGACAGGCTGTTCGAGACCGCCGCCGCGTGCTGTCGCGCCGAGCTGGTCGCCGTGGTGCTCACGGGCATGGGAGCCGACGGCGCCATGGGCGTGCGCGCCGTCGACGAGCTGGGTGGCCTGGTGATCACCGAGTCCCCGGAGACCGCGCTCATCGATGGCATGCCCGAGGAGGCGCGACGGGCGTGTCCGAGCGCGCGTTCCTTGCGTCTGGACCAGATCGCACGCGTCCTGAGCAAGCTCGGGCGCCTGCGCCAGACCGAGGCATGACGTGGGCCCAGCCCTGTGCTTGAGCGTGGCTGCGCCGTCGTGGTAGTGACATCTGGCGTTAGGAAACACGGAGAGGACCACATGGCTGCGAAGAAGACGCCCTCCAAGACCCGGGGCCAGGAAGGAGCCGGCGGCCTGTTCGATGGTCGCGAGGACTTCATCCAGGTCTTCAAGCGTGGAGCCGAGTTCTACGAGGAGCTGCTCGGAGAGAACGAGCGCCTGCGCTACCGCAATGCATCCCTCGAGGACGAGCTGGCCGCCCTGCACAAGGGCATCGAGGAGACCGGTCTGATCGAGCAGCTGCGGCGGCAGATTACCGAGCTCACGGCCGAGCGCGAGAGCCTGCTGGGTCGTTTCCGGGACGTCGAGAAGGCCAGCTCGGACTACGCCTCGCGGTATGCCGAGATCGAGGAAGAACACAACACCCTGGCCAACCTGTACATCGCCAGCTACCAGCTGCACTCGACGCTGTCCTTTGCCGAGGTGGTGCGCATCATCCTTGAGATCGCCATCAACCTGATCGGCATCGGGCGCCTGGTCCTGTACGTGCTTGACCGCGCCCAGAACAAGCTCTTCCCGGTGGCCGGCGACGGCCTGGGAGAGCAGTTCGACGTGGTGCAGCGCGCGCCGGTGGAGGTGGGGCAGGGCATCATCGGCGAGGCCCTGGCCAGCGGCACGCAGTACATCTCGGATCCGCCCGACGAGAGGAGTGGTGTGCTCGCGGTGATACCGCTGATGGCCGGAGAGCGCGCCGTGGGTGCCCTGGTGCTCGAGCGCTTCCTGCAACAGAAGAGCGCGTGGCACCGCGTGGATCACGAACTGTTCACCTTGCTCGGTGCGCACGCCGGCACGGCACTGCAAGCGGCGGTGATGGCGGCCAGCATCGAGGGCGATACCCTGACCGAGGCGCGCGCCCGGCAGCTGCTGACGGAGCACACATGAGCCAGACACTCCACGCACTGGTGGTCGAAGATTCGCCGACCATGCGACAGCTCATCGTGTTCGCGCTGTCCCGCATCCGCAACCTGCGGGTGATCGAGGCCGAGGACGGCGTCGATGGGCTCAAGAAGCTGAGCCAGCAGAAGTTCGACATTCTCATCACCGACATCAACATGCCGATGATGGACGGGCTCAAGCTGGTCTCCATGGTGCGCCGCGACGAGGTGCACAAGGACATCCCCATCGTCATCATCACCACCGAGGGAGCCCAGGAGGACCGCCAGCGTGCCCTCAGCCTGGGTGCCAACGCCTACATCACCAAGCCCATCCAGGCACCTCAGGTCATCAGCAAGATCAAAGAGTTGCTTCAGATCAGCTGATCCTGCACCGAGGCCCGGGCATCCCGGCGACGTGCACTCCCTGCCGGCTCGGACTGTGACCAAAAGCACAGCCACTGCGATACTATGGGCAAGGGGGCGATGAACCCTGTCGGGGGGCACGCAGCCGGAGGCGCGCATGAAGGCCAATCTCGTCCAACGCAAGCAGCAGATCCTCAGCGAACTTCGCAGCATGGCCGCCGACAAGGCCAAGGACGGGGTGTTCGACCGCAGCGACGTCGAGGCTCTGCTCAGCCGCGCCAAGAGCGACGGCGAGGTCACCACCGTCGAGGCCAAGGACCTGAGCTTCGTGCGCGAGGAATACGCCGGCATCATGACCAAGGATGCGGCGTCCTTCCTCGACGGTTTCCTGTCGTCGTGGATCGCGGACCAGATTGGCCGCGAGATGCGCAAGCGCGAGAAGGAAAAGGAGCGCGAGAAGAAGATCGAGTCGCACATCGAACGCATCGACGACGGGCTCGAGGCGCTGCAGCGCTGGCGTGACGAGGTGGATCAGCGCATGCGGGCCATGGATGTCGACGACAAGCAACGCGTCATGATCTCCAGCTTCTTCAACCTGAAGCGCGATTGATCGCAGCACGCGCTCACTCCACGGATCCTCGATTCCCATGACAAAGGACCGCGTGCCTGCAGATGGCTCGGGCGCCATGTTCGATGCCATCGCGCCGCGCTACGACCTGCTCAACCGGGTGCTGTCCCTCGGCATCGACCGATCGTGGCGACGTCGCGCCGTGCGCCAGCTGGCCTGCGTCGACGGCGGGCTGTACCTGGACCTGGCCTGCGGCACCGCGGACGTCGCCCTGACCCTGCTGGCCACGCAGGACCGGGCGCGGGTTGTTGGCCTCGACCCCTCGCTGGGCATGCTGCGGCAGGCTGCACGCAAGGGCCTCCCCGTCGACAGCGCGACGCTCCTGCTGGGCGCGGCCGCGGGCGAGAACCTGCCCCTGCGCGACGCCTCCGTGCATGGCGCCATCATGGCCTTCGGCATCCGCAACGCCGTGGACAGGCTCGCCTGCCTGCGCGAGCTGGGGCGGGTCGTCAGGCCCGGCGGTCGCGTGGTGGTGCTCGAGCTGGGCGAGCCGCGGGGACCCTCGGGCGTGCTGTACCGCGCCTACTTCCGGGGTGTGGCGCCCGTGCTGGGTGGCCTGCTGTCGCGCGGCACCGCCTACCGCTACCTCACGCAGTCGGTGGCGGCCTTCCCCGAGCCCGAGGCCTTCGCCGCATTGCTGCGCCAGGCGGGCCTGCAGCTGCTTGGCGTCGAGCGCCTGACCCTGGGCGCCGCCCACATCTACACGGCACAGCGACCCTGAGCTGCGGGTCCGGACGTGCGGCCGGCGCGAAAAAGGGCTACACAGATCCCCGTCGGAGGTGGGCCATGAAGTGCGCGAGCGCTGCCGAGATGCGCGAGCTGGATCGCCAGACCATAGAGGACCTGGGCATCCCGGGCCTGGTGCTGATGGAGGTGGCGGGTCGAGGCGTGGCCGACGTGGCCAGCGAGATGCTGGGTGCGCTCGACAGCTTCGTGGTCGTCGCAGGTCCAGGCAACAATGGTGGCGATGGCTATGTGGCTGCCCGCCACCTGCTTGGCCGCGGACATGATGGTCACGTTGTTCTGGTGGGCGACCCCGCCAGGCTCAGCGCCGATGCGGCTGCCCACCGCGGTTTCTTTCTGGCCCTGGGTGGGCAGGAACTCCTCGACGACGGCGAGCACGACCTGGACGCGTGGCTGCAACCGGCCGATCTGGTCATCGACGCCCTGTTCGGCACCGGGCTGGCGCGCGACGTCGAGGGGCGACCCCTCGAGGCCATCGCCGCCATCAACGGCTGTGGCAAACCCGTGCTGGCCGTGGACCTGCCCTCGGGTCTGGACGCGGACAGCGGGCGCATCTGCGGCGAGGCCGTGCAAGCGACCCGCACCGTGACCCTCGGCCTGGTCAAGCGCGGCCTCGTGACGTCGACCGGGGCGGCCCTGGCTGGCGAGGTGGCCGTGTGTGACATCGGCATCCCCCCCGCCTTCGTCGACAAGCTAGAGCTGCGCTGCGAGTTCGTCGACCGCGGCTGGGCGCGGCAGCACCTGCCTGTGGTGGCGAAGACCGATCACAAGGGCACGCGCGGTCACGTGCTGGTGGTGGCCGGCTCCACACCCAAGGCCGGGGCTGCCTGGCTGGCGGCGCGCGGGGCCCTGCGCGCGGGAGCGGGACTGTGCACGCTGCTCACCTCCCCAGGTGCGCGCGCGCGCATGGGTGCGGACCTGCCCGAGCTCATGGCCGAGGCCTTCGCCCGCGGCAAGGACGACCTGGCGCGTATGGATCTGGCGCACCTGCGAGAGCTGACCCAGGGCAAGGACGCCCTGCTGCTGGGTCCTGGCCTGGCCCATGGCGGCGAGACAGCGGCTGCTCTCGAGGAGCTCCTGGCCGAGTTGTCCCTGCCCGCGGTGGTGGACGCCGAGGGGCTCAACCTGCTGGCGGGCACGCCTGCGGCGTTCAAGGCCGCCCGGGCCCTGGTGCTGACCCCTCACCCCGGCGAGATGGCCAGGCTGCTGTCGTCGACGGTGGCCGAGGTACAGGCGGATCGCTTCGCCGCGGCCCTGGCCTGTGCCGCGCAGTGCCAGCAGGTGGTGCTGCTCAAGGGAGCGCGGACCGTCATTGCGGCGCCTGACGGGCGGCATGGTCTGATCCCCATCGAGCACGCAGCCCTGGGCACGGCGGGCTCGGGGGATGTGCTGGGAGGCGTGGTGGCGGCGCTACTGGCGCGCGGGCTGTCGCCCTACGACGCAGCCTGCACGGGCGCCTACCTGCACGTGACCGCAGGCGTCCTCGCCGCCGAGGCGCTGGGACAGACCGCGGTGCTGGCCAGCGACATCGCCGATCGCCTGGGCACCGCGCGCAACACCGTGCTCGGAGAGGATGCGTGAGCAGGACCCTGGAGCTCAGCACCACCTCGGCGCGCCACACCGAGCGCATCGCTGCGGCCATGGCCACGGTCTGCGGGCCAGGCGATCTGATTGCCCTCGTGGGTCCCCTGGGTGCTGGCAAGACACGTTTCGTGAGTGGCTTCGTTGCGGCACTGCCTGGAAGCGACCACGTCCGCGTGTCCTCACCCACCTTCACCACGGTGAACACCTATCCGACGACACCTCCGGTCTTTCACATGGACCTGTACCGCCTTGCGCCGGGGGTCGACGTGGACCAGCTCGGCTACGAGGAGTACACCGAGGGCGATGGAATCTGCCTCGTCGAGTGGTTTGACAGGGCGCCTCGGGTGGCTCCCGCGGACTTCCTCGAGATTCGCTTTGCCCTGCGCGCGGGTTCACGCCGACGGCTCACGCTGTGTGCGCACGGGCCGCGCAGTCGCCGGCTGCTGCCGCAGAGGTAGCCGACCGTGCCGGCGGGTACTGCGGTTTCCGTCGACAAAAAGATCTTTACACACCTGGGGGCCCGCGTTATATCGACGCCGTTGTTGCGGGGTGGAGCAGTTGGTAGCTCATCGGGCTCATAACCCGAAGGCCATTGGTTCGAGTCCAATCCCCGCTACCAAATGAATACGGGCGGTTAGCTAGATGGCTGACCGCCCGTTTTCTTTTGGTGTGGCCATTTTGTGGCCATTCTGCGCGGGGACGGGCCCGTCCCGCAGTATCGGCTGGCTGGAGTTGCGGGGGACCTGGACGACTTTGCTCCGGTAGGAGTGAGGTATGGCCAGACCCGTCCGATGCCGAGACCGATGGCGCATCCGCTGGACCGATCACATCGGCCGCCGTCGCAGCGCCATGTTCGAGCGCTTCGAGGAGGCCCAGTACGCCCTGCAGCGCTACCAGGCCGAAGCGCGCGAGGTCCGGCGCGGGTTGCGGGTCGCGCCACCCCCGGAGCATACCTTCGGCGAGCTGTGCGACTACTGGGTGAAGCACCGGCTTCCGTCCCGCCGCAGCCCCAAGGACATCGAGAGCATCGTCCGCAAGCACCTGAGGCCGAGCTTCGGCGAGCTGCCCCTGCGCCTGATCTCCATCGAGGATGTCGACAGCTTCGTCGCCGAACGTCGCTACCTGACCGACAAGACCATTCACAACCTACTCACCCTGCTGGTGACCCTGCTGCGCACCGCCGTCGAGCTGGGCTGGTTGCACCAGGTGCCCCGACTCCGCAAGCCCAGGATCCAGGTCGTCGACACGAACTACCGCTGGTTGAAGACTCCCGAGGAGATCGCCCGCCTGCTGACGGCGGCGAGAGAGGAGGGCGAGGACGTCCACGACTTGTATGCCCTGGCGATCTACACCGGGCTGCGGCAGGGCGAGATCGCGGGCCTGCGCTGGAGCGACATCTCGCTCGGTCGCAGGATGATCACCGTCGAGCGCAGCTTCTGCTCCCCGACCAAGAGCGGACGGGCTCGGCCTGTCCCCATCCTGGACCCCCTGCTGCCCATCCTGCAGCGGCGCCATCGACGCTCACAGGGCAACGTGCTGGTGTTCCCCAACGCCAGGGGCCACATGCACCTGAACGGCGCCAGTGTGTTCAGGGAGACCCTGCACCGGTTGGTCGATGCGGCGGCGTTTCAAGAAACGCAAGACGTGGGCGGGCATCGTCGTCGCTACATCGTGTTTCACAGCCTGAGGCACACCTTCGCTAGCCACTGGATGATGAACGGTGGCGACCTGTTCAAGCTGCAGAAGGTCCTGGGGCACGCCTCCGTCGAGATGACGCAGCGCTATGCCCACCTGGCCCCGGACGCCTTCGAGGACGATTACAGCCTGTTCGGGGCTGCTTCTGTCCAGAGTCGCGGCGTTCCTGACATGCCCATGGCCAAGGTTATCCCGTTTCGAGCGTCCCGGTAGTGACTGCGTCTTCCCGTAGATCTCGATGCCGACTCTGCGGGAGACCAAGCTCGATCCTCCACGGCTTCGCGTCGACGTGGCTGGCAAAGGACCGCTTTCTTATACCGCTACTGTCATCCTCGGTCACCAGAGCCCGGAAATGACGCGCTCTACGCCTACCTCGCGCCCGATCTCTACGGCGCCGAGCACGGGATCTTCGGCCAAGAGGCCACGCTGCACCCAGCGACAGTGTCACGAATTTTCGGCTGAACCATCCGGAGAGCCGAACTACTGCACGCAGTTGAAGACCCCGCAGCAACTCGAGCTCGATGCTGCGGGGGATTTCTCGTCGTCATGGTGAGATACGTGAAGCTGGGCCAACAACACAAGGAGGACGCGAGATGGCCAGCTTGATCGGCTACGCAGAGGCTGCGGACATCCTGGGACTCAAGCATGGCACCCTGTACGCGATGGTCTCCCAGCGACGGATACCGCACGTTCGAATGGGTGGGCGGCTGGTTCGCTTCGACTCGGCCGAGCTTGAGCGCTGGGTCGAGTCTCGGAGAGTGGCTGTGAGCCCCGAGGTGGACTCAGGAGCTCATGTCTCTGATCGTCACCTCGGCGCTGCCGGTGGAAACAAGAACGGCAGGAGGCGGCCATGAACAAGACCGTCCCCCTGCCGGAGGGGTTCGATGGGCTCGCGTTGTCGACGGCGGACGCCCACCGGACCAATGTTAACTACATAATCAACTTCGAGATCGTGTCTCAAGCCTCGCCCGCCGAGGCCACGGCCTACACTCTGCACTTCAAGAAGTCGCCGCCGGTCTGTCATCCGATGTACCGATCACGGCGGCGCAGGGACAGGTTCGTCGAGCTGCTCGGTGGCCTCGGTGATCTCGAGATTCTCACCGGCACGAAAGCAGAGGAGCTGGACCTCAGCTTTCTCGGCCCGGACGCGGACGTGGTCCAGGTGCAGCGCCTGAGGCTGACTACGCTGGGCACCTTGGAGGAGACCGAGGCAGCCATCTTTGAGCTCACCGCGCGGAGGGACGTGGACGCTCTATGTCCTGGCGACCTGCCTGCTCGAGTCGACCTCTCCGTGACGCTGGACGGGGCTGCTGACCACGTCGAAGTCGTCGTAGACGAGGTGCAGGTGGCCCGGTTCCTGGATGACCTCTCTCAACGCGTGGAGCGCATGCACCGGGCTGGGGCAGACCTCCGCGTCAGCTGGGTTTCCAGGCCTGCCAGGGCTTTCAGGCTGATCACCGGCAAGCCCATCGGGCGGCCAAGGCTGGATTCCAGCACTGACACTGAAGGTGCACCCAAGGTGGTCATCAGTATTCCGGGGAAGAAGCAGGCAGTGACAAGAGTTGGACCTGTCCAGGTCTGTGACGAGCGGTCGGGAATTCACCGGACCACGACGCCTGTAGAGGAGAACGTCGCTAACAAGAAGAAGGAGAGAACCCAGGAGAGAGCCCGTACCGACCATTACCTGTATCCCCTGCCTGGTGGTTGTTCAGATATTCGTGGGTGTCCGCTGAGTTGCGCTACTCCCAGGTCTGCAGAAACCAGCCCCTACCTTGCAGATTTCGTGACGTCCCCCTTAGAGGGCTTGACCGGCCTCGAGCCCTTCTTCAAGACAGCGTTGCTTATCGACCCACGCCTTGCTTTCCGCCCGGGTAATGCGCACTACGCTCTGACGCGGCTAGCGTCTGAGGCTGGTGTGGAACTCCTCAGCCCGGCCTTCAGGGCGCTGCTCTGCGTGGCCGCCAACGTGCTGGTCGCGTGGCAGGACGGTCGCCCGGTCGGGGTTGGTCTGGGTAATGACGACTTCCGGTGTCCGCCCCGCTACGGCCTTCCGCACTGGCGCTACAGGTACGTCAGAGAAGTGATCAATCTGCTGGAGACCGGGGGGCACATCGGAGTCAAGATCGGCACGCAGCACCCCAGCCGTCGAACACGGCTCTGGCAGCGGGATGGACTCGGCGAACTCCTCGGTGGCGTCGACGGGTACGCGGATGTCGTCGAGGATCCCCACGTCGAGTTGCTGCAGCGCAAGGACAGGTCCAAGCGGTTCGAGGACTACCAGGACAACGACAGGCTGAACCAGCAGCGCCAGCAGCTGGTTCGGTACAACGCCTTGCTGGAGAAGACCGAGATCACGCTAGCTCCGGGGCACGGGCTCGACGCCATGGCACTGCGCATCTTTGACTCGCGTCGCCAGGCCTACCGCGTGTTCAACAACAGCAGCTGGAGTCGCGGTGGGCGCATCTACTGCGCGAAGTGGCAGAACCTGCCCAAGCAGGCCCGTCGCCACATCTTGATCAACGGCGAGCCCTGCGTCGAGCTGGACTATTCGAGCCTTCACGTGCGGATGCTTTACGCCATGCGCGGCTTGGTCCTGCAGCACGACCCGTATGAGATCGACGGCCATCCCGGACTGCGCCCGCTCGGCAAGTTCATGATCCTGATTTTGCTCAACGCCAGGGGGAAGATTCAGGCCCTGAAGGCTTTCCACAAGAAGGTCATGGGCGACGCCGACCTGGCAGCGCTGCTCTTGGACAGCGGGCTCACCCCGGCGAAGCTGTACAACCAGCTTGCTGAAGCGAACAGGTGGATCGCCCATTACTTCCACACGGGCATCGGGCTCCGGCTTCAGGCCTGGGACTCGAAGATCATGATGAAGGTGGTCAACCACCTCACGAGGCGTCAGATCCCTGGGCTCCCAGTACATGACAGCTGCATCGTTCCGGTCTCTCGCGAGGCAGACCTGAAGAGGTTGATGACCGAGGGGTACGAGAAGGAGTTCAAGTTCGGGATCCCCATCAAGCGCACCCCTGGAGTCGGCGCCGAGGTCGACAAGCCAGAGAAGGGAGGTGCGCGATGACCAACGACATCGTCTTGAACTGGTGGCATTGCATCCAGCAACGCTATCCCTCGGTACGATACCAGGGCGCTCTGGGCTTCACAGACCCCTGTTGGAGCGCAAGGCACCCAACTTCTGCAATACAAAATGCAGCACCCCCGCTCCACCACCCCACTGCATGAGTATAAATCCAGGGTGGATATATAGCCACATATGGCCAGGTATGGTTATGGATCCCGGTACCTTTTCCCCACGCTCACGTACAGTGCCCCGCGAATCGCAGGTCAAATTGGGCGTGACCCTACACATTCCCCTGTCTGATAGGTACCCGTCAGACCGTTTTGACACCTGGTCAATAGCCACAATATCGGACGGTATCAGCCGCAAGAATTGACCTGGTAGATCGCGCCGCTCAGCACTGCACAGCACACGTCGTTGTCTTCGGTCATTTCCGTCCGCGCGGGGAGAGCGTCTGCCATCGCGTCGATGAAGGTAAACAGCGGCACCACCATGGTTGGGTTGATGCGGAACCTGATCATGAACTCTTCAAGCGCCCACTCTAGCCGAAAGTGGTCCCTGCCGAGTTCCTGGCCAATCCGGTCAATGGTGTCATCGTGCAGGCTCGCTCCATCGACCATGGAGTCGAGCTGCTTACGGAGAGCGTCAGCCGTCTCCGTCTTGCCCTTTTCGAGCTTGCATCGTGCTGCCTGATGTTGCCTGCGCTTTTCCCGCAGAACCCTTTCCCGCGCCGCCAGGGACACGGTTCGCATCTGCCCCCCCTGGTTCGCACCCTTGACCTGACGGTTGCCAGCGAAGATCCAGCGCGGTGCGACAGCCGAAGCCCCGCTGCCGCTTCTTTCAAGGACGCGCACACCTGACCGCGCCATCAGGAAGGCGATGGTGGCGGCCGTGGCTATCAGCCAGTGCTGGTGGTTGTTGCGCCGGTCAAACCCCTCGAGCGCGACGCCGAGCCCATCGGACAGGACCTCCACCGCCAGATCGCGGGGTAGGCCGAAGGCCTGCTGGAAACGAGAGGCGGGCAGCGCCTGTCCGACCAGGGCATGGATCACACGGTGGCGTACCCCCTTGCGCTTTGGTGGTTCACCGCTCTTTGCCCACCGGCGTATGGCCTTGGCGTTGGCGTCGCCCAATCGCGGCTCGAGCCGGAGCACCTCCATCAGGAGCATGAGCAGCTCCCCGGAATGAGAAGGCAGAGGTGGACGCTCTTCTGTCAGGTCCGCTCCTCGACTTTGACCGAGGTCATTCTGCAGCCCGGCCCTGGTGTGTAGCAAGTCGGATGCGGGAGTTCCTCCCGGCGACACCGAGACCCAGTGTCGCCGGGAGGTGCAGAATGAAGCAGGGCTCTGTCAGGTGCTACTTCTTCGGCGGCGCGTTAGTCCTCCCATGCCCGGAAGGCTTGCCTGGATGCGCGCTGGGCCAGCCCGGTCCCTGGCCACCCTTGGGAACACCGCCGCCGCCACCTCCGCCCTGACCGCTCTTGATGCCACCACCACCCTTGCTGCTGCTCTTGCCCATGTTCAGCTCCTCTTGCCGGTCCGATTTTTTCGTCAGGCGCTGCACCGGCCCCAGCGTCGGACGGTGGAGAGGCCATTCCCGCCCTCCACGCGGATAGCGGTAGGCACGGCCCAGGGGCCGGCACGGAGGATTCCTGGACAAGACCCGCCGCAGGCGGGGGAGGCATCAGGCATCCTCGGCCCGCAGCCGAGCCCCAGACCCAGGCTGAAGGTCGTGGCGTCGAGCACCTGCGAGCCCCCGCCCTTTCCTGCCGGGCCCAGGAACGCGTTTGCCATTCCGCCCACCTCGTGACCTGTGGTACTTCACCCAACGGAACGAGGCCCGCCGACGTCGAGCCCATGCGGGGGGCGCGCCGGTCCCCCCGTCCGATCGCGACCAGGAGACTGCCCGATGCCTCTCAAGAAATCCGAGCTCTACAGCTCGCTCTGGAAGAGCTGCGACGAGCTGCGCGGCGGCATGGATGCCTCGCAGTACAAGGACTACGTCCTGGTCCTGCTGTTCATGAAGTACGTCTCCGACAAGTACGCCGGCCAGAAGGACGCCCTGCTCGACGTGCCCAAGGGTGGCAGCTTCGCAGACATGGTAGCACTCAAGGGCGACAAGGAGATCGGCGACAAGATCAACAAGATCATAGGCAAGCTCGCTGACAAGAACGACCTCAGGGGCGTCATCGACGTCGCCGACTGGAACGACACCGACAAGCTGGGCAAGGGCAAGGAGATGGTCGACCGCCTGTCGAGGCTGGTCGGCATCTTCGAGGGGCTCGACTTTGGCAAGAACCGGGCGGACGGCGACGATCTGCTCGGGGACGCCTACGAGTACCTGATGCGGCACTTCGCCACCGAGTCGGGCAAGAGCAAGGGGCAGTTCTACACCCCTGCCGAGGTCTCGCGCATCCTGTCTCGGGTCATCGGCGTCGACCAGGCCAAGAACTCGAAGCAAGCCATCCATGACCCGACCTGCGGCTCGGGCTCGCTCTTGCTCAAGGCCCACGACGAGGCCAAGGGCAACACCGGCCTCGACCTCGCCCTGTACGGGCAGGAGATGGACGTGGCCACCGCCGCCCTGGCCCGCATGAACATGATCTTGCACGACTGCATCACCGCCGAGGTGAAGCAGGGCAACACGCTGGCGAGCCCCCACTACACGGACAAGAGCGGGCTCAAGACCTTCGACTTCGTGGTGGCCAATCCACCGTTCTCCAACAAGGCCTGGAGCAACGGCCTGCACCCCGAGGACGACGAGTACAAGCGCTTCGAGTTTGGCATCCCCCCGGCCAAGAACGGCGACTACGCCTTCTTGCTGCACGTGCTCACGAGCCTCAAGAGCACCGGCAAGGGCGCCATCATCTTGCCCCATGGCGTGCTCTTTCGCGGCGGCGCCGAGGCCAACATCCGCAGGGAGATCGTCAGGCGCGGCTACATCAAGGGCATCATCGGCCTGCCCCCCAACCTCTTCTACGGCACGGGCATCCCGGCCTGCATCGTCGTGCTCGACAAGGAGAACGCCCACGCCCGCAAGGGCATCTTCATGCTCGACGCCTCCAAGGGCTTCATCAAGGACGGCCCCAAGAACCGCCTGCGGGCCCAGGACATCCACCGCATCGTCGACACCTTCAACCGGCAGGTCGAGGTCGAGCGCTACGCCCGCATGGTGGGGCTGTCAGAGATCTCCGACCCCAAGAACGACTTCAACCTCAACCTGCCCCGCTACATCGACAGCACCGAGCCCGAGGACATCCAGGACATCGACGGTCACCTCCGGGGTGGCATCCCTGATCGGGACATCGACGCCCTCGCCTCATACTGGGAGGTGTTCCCGGCGGTGCGCTCGCTCCTGTTCAAGTCGGCGGGGCGCGAGGGCTACTGCCAGCTCAAGGTGCCGGTAACCGAGGTGAAGGCCGCCATCTTCGGGCATGAGCAGTTCACCGCGTTCATCGCCACGGTCACCAAGCTGTTCGAGCAATGGAAGAAGGCCAACACCGCCCGGCTACACGGCATCGAGGTCGGCGACAAGCCCAAGGCCCTGATCGGCACGCTGTCCGAGGACTTGCTGGGGATCTTCCACAAGGCCCCGCTGGTCGATGGCTACGACGTGTACCAGCGGCTGATGGACTACTGGGCCACGACCATGCAGGACGACGTGTACCTCATCGTCCACTCGGGTTGGGTCGAGGCGGCGAAGCCCAGGCACATCATCGAGAGCAAGGAGAACAAGAGCAAGGAGGAGCCCGACTTCGTCGTCGACAAGAAGAAGTTCAAGTCCGACCTCATCCCGGCCCGCCTGCTCGTCGCACGCTATTTCCAGAAGGAGCAGGCCGCCATCGACGAGGCGGAGGCCTCGCTCGCGGCAGCCGAGCAGCAGCTCGAAGAGCTCAAGGACGAGCACGGGGGCGAGGGTGGTCTGCTCGAGGTGGTCATCGAGGGTGAGGGCGACAAGCGCAAGATCTCGAGGAAGGCCGTGACTGCGCTGCTGGATGAGATTGCAGGGGACAAGGAAGCTGCCGACGAGCGTGAGATTCTTGAGCTGTACCTTGGTGTTCTGGATCAGGCGTCCGACGCAAAGGGAGTGCTGAAGGCCGCTCGGAGCACGCTGGAGGCCAAGGTCGCCGCCCATTACGGCAAGCTCAAGGAAGCCGACATCAAGGCACTGGTGGTCGAGGACAAGTGGCTGGCGCAGCTTGCTGCCGACGTGCGGGGAGAGCTCGACCGTGTGTCTCAGGCGCTGACTGCTCGGATCAAGGAGTTGGCCGAGCGATACGAAGCACCACTGCCGGTGCTCCTGGCCCAGCTTGAAGGACTATCGGCCAAGGTCGATGGGCACCTCCGACGTATGGGGGCGGTATGGAATTGAGGCCTGGATACAGACGGACCGAAGTTGGGGCGATCCCCGAGAATTGGGACGTCGGGGCCCTCGGCGGAATCGCAAGAATCAAGACCGGCCCCTTTGGCACACTTCTCAAAGCCCATGAGTATTCGTCCGGTGACGGTGTCCCGTTGATTTCGGTCGGCGAGGTGGGAGAAGGCCAGCTTCGAGTTGACGCTGACACGCCCCGCGTGCCGGCCTCCGTGTTGAGGCGACTTCCAGAGTACATTTTGCAGGCTGGAGACATCGTTGTTGGGAGGAAGGGAGCAGTAGACCGCTCGGCGCTAGTGGGGGCTCAGCAGTCCGGATGGTTTCTCGGATCTGACGGTATTCGCATTCGACCGTTGAACGGTTGCCATCCCCCGTTTGTCGCCTGGCAGCTTCAAAGGGGCGATGTTCGTTCGTGGCTTCTGCAAAACGCGACGGGCACCACAATGCCGTCGATGAATCAGGAGATACTCAGCCGCGTCGTCCTGCCGCTGCCGCCACTGGTCGAACAACGCGCCATCGCCACCGCCCTGTTGGATGTCGATGCCCTGATCACCAAGATCGACCAGCTCATCACCAAGAAGCGGGACCTCAAGCAGGGCGCCATGCAGCAGCTCCTCACCGGCAAGACGCGGCTGCAGGGGTTCAAGGGGGAGTGGGAGACCAAGCGGCTCGGCGCGATCTGTCAAATTCGGATGGGTCGTACTCCTAGCCGTCTCAATCAGGCCTACTGGGGTCCTGGTCACACCTGGCTTTCGATTTCGGATCTCCAAGAAAAGGTCGTCTCGGCGTCGAAGGAGCAGATCACGGAACTGGGTGCGCAAGGCATGGAGGTCGTGCCGGCGGGCACTCTGCTGATGAGCTTCAAGCTCTCAATAGGACGCCTGGCGTTTGCCGGCTGCTGCCTCTACACGAATGAGGCGATTTGCAGCTTCAACGATATCCAGGCGAGTGCCGACTATCTCTACTACGCGCTCGCTCGCACCGACTTCTCGCTTTACGGAAAGCAGGCTGTGAAGGGCCACACGCTGAACACTCAATCGCTGAAGGAAATTGAGGTTCGCCTTCCCGAGCGTCCCGAACAGGACGCGATTTCATCGATTCTCTCAGACATGGACACCGAACTCGCCGCCCTCGAAAACCGCCGCGACAAGACCCGCGCTCTCAAGCAAGGGATGATGCAGGAATTACTAACTGGACGAATACGGCTTTTACCGAAATCGGGGTGTCCTGCATGAATAGCGGTCGCTACCCCGATGGACTCGTTGTCACAACCCAGGATTTCATCGACTGTGGGTGGAGAACCGTATTGGACAGTGCCACACGAGAGGGTTATCCATCGATGTGGCAGGCATTCGCAGGCGCAGCAAAGAAAGCCATCGACGAAAACCGACTGGCTCATGGCAAGGTCCTATGGCTCTTGGCTGATGCCTGTTCGATGATGCTAGCTCCCGATAGCCCGAGCGAGCCATTCAGGCCAATCATGGTGCTCCAGGGCCGACGCACAACAATTGTCGACGATTTATCCGATGCTGACATCTCCTTCTACGCTCAAATCGTAGAAGTTTTTGATGACCCGTGGCTGAATGCACGTTTGGCAGATATCGTTTGGCACAAACAGAAACCGCGTGAAGTTAAGTACGCGCTGATGGCCATAGACAGCTACCGGCGAATCCCTCTTGAAACGGATATCTGGGTGAGCGGAGGCGATGAATGCTGGAAGCGGGCGATTGCATTAGCAATCCTGCTAAAGAAAGGCGCCGGTAGTAGACTAAAAGAGATGGAACATGACGTTCTCATGGCGTTCGGTTGGGCAACACGGGAGGATGGCTTCCTGGCATGTTGGCTTGCCGTTCTATTGGATTCAAATGGACTTGGCAATTCCGCTATCGACGAAATTGCACAGAAGCTGGAATCACTAGCTTCTGAGTTTGATAGAGACAGCGATCTTAACAGATCGCGTGGGTATTTTGAGGAATCAAGGAAGTGGTTTCAGAAAGCTGAAAATGTTTCAAAGACAACCTCTATGACTGCTGCCGTAGCGGAGACCTGGGTCAAGGAAGCCGCTAGACGTCTCGAGAGCAAAGACCCCAGCAACATGGTTGCCGCTACATTTTATGAAAAGGCCATACAGATCTATCGCACGATTCCTCACTCAGAGCGCGGCCCCCATCGAACAGCTGAACGTCTTGAAGAACTTCGGACAAAACTCTCAGATGCAGGTGAAAAATCATTGGGCGAGATGCGGCCTATCAGCGTTCCTGGTGCCGATATAAGTCAGATTGTGGGCAGTGCTCGAAGTGCAGTGGGTGGCAAAGCAGCTGTTGAAGCACTAAGAGCATTTGCCAATCTTTGCCGCACAGCAAACTGCAACGAGATGCGGCAGAACGCACTTACTATGCTAAACGAACATCCCCTGCAGGCACTTTTTGGAAACAGCGTCCTCAGCCAAGACGGGCGAGTTATTGCCAAGGCAAAAGGGCTAAGTCACGGCGCCGAGCCAACCGAAGATGACGAGATAACCATTCGTACCACTATGATCAGAGAGTATGGGATCATGGTGGGCATCAACGTTTTAGGCAACATTCTCCCTGCATTAGAGGTGCTGCTGCTGGAGCAACACCTAAAAGAGCCTGATTTCATCTCATTATGCCGCCAATCCCCCATAGTCCCAGTTGGTCGTGCTCGACTGTTCGGGAAAGCTCTATTTGCAGGGTATGACCGCGATTTTATCAGCGCTCTCCATCTGCTAACCCCGCAAATTGAGAACATGGTACGATACCATTTAAAACAAGCAGGAGCGAAGACCACGAATCTCGATCAGCAAGGTATCGAGAATGAAAATGGCCTGAGTACGCTCATTGAATTGCCCGAGGCAGAGAGAGTCTTTGGACCAGACCTCGTGTTCGAGATCAAGACCTTGTTTTGCGATTCCTTTGGCTCAAATTTGCGAAATGAAATTTCACATGGTTTGCTCAATGACGATTCTTTTCAGTCTGCAGCGGTGGTGTACGCGTGGTGGCTCGGGCTGAAACTCGTTTTCAATACATTCTGGAATGCCGCAAGAAAACCTGCTGAAGCCGGCGGGGAAGGTCAAGAAGAATGAGCTCAGTCGGCCAGATCGAAAAGAAGACGCAGAAGCGTGTCGTCAAGCTCTTCAGCGGTGAGCCTTCGGAGGGCGGTCTTGGCTATGTGTACCTCGGCAGCTGGATCGACCACGAGGGCAACAGCAACATCGACGAGCCGCTGCTGCGGGAGTTTCTCTCCGGGAAGCAGCACTACGACGACGGACTCATCACCCGAGCCCTGCACCAGCTCACCAAGACCGCCGCTGACACCAGCAAGACCATTTACGACCGCAACCGGGCCGTCTACGAGTTGCTCCGCTATGGCGTGAAGGTGAAGCCCGACGTGGGTGAGCACACCGAGACCGTGTGGCTCATCGACTGGAAGCACCCCGAGAAGAACAACTTTGGCGTGGCCGAAGAAGTCGCCATCCAGCCGGTCGACCCCACCGCCCACGGCAAGCGCCCCGACGTTGTCCTCTACGTCAACGGCATCGCCCTGGTCGTGCTGGAGCTCAAGCGCTCGACGGTTTCGGTGACAGAGGGCATCCGTCAGCAGCTCGATAACCAGAAGAAGATGTTCATCGAGCACTTCTTCTCGACGGCGCAGTGGCTCCTTGCCGGCAACGACACCGAGGGGCTGCGCTACGGCTCCATCCAGACTCCTGAGAAGTACTACCTCAGATGGAAAGAGGACGGGCTCGAGCCTAACCCGCTCGACCGTGCCCTGCTTCAGCTATGCGCCAAGGAGCGCTTGCTTGAGCTCGTCCACGACTTCATCGTCTTCGACGCCGGCATCAAGAAGCTCTGCCGTCACAACCAGTACTTCGGCGTGCGGGCCGCCCAGGACTTCGCCAAGCGTCGCGAGGGCGGCATCATCTGGCACACCCAAGGCTCAGGCAAGAGCCTGACCATGGTGTGGCTGGCAAAGTGGATTCGAGAGCACGTGAAGGACGGTCGGGTGCTCATCATCACCGACCGCAACGAGCTCGACGAGCAGATCGAAGGGGTGTTCAAGGGAGTCAACGAGGACATCTACCGCACCAAGAGCGGGGCCGATCTGACAGGCACACTGAACGCCACCACACCGTGGCTCGTGTGCTCGCTGGTTCACAAGTTCGGCGCCCACAAGAGCAGTGATGACGACGGCGCCGTCGCCGACTACATCGCCGAGATCAAGAAGGCTCTCCCCAAGGGCTTCAAAGCCAAGGGCAGCCTCTTCGTCTTTGTTGACGAGTGCCACCGCACTCAGTCCGGCGATCTGCACAAGGCCATGAAGGCCATCCTGCCCGATGCCGTGTTCATCGGCTTCACCGGCACTCCGCTTCTCAAGGCCGACAGGCAAAAGAGCCTCGAAGTCT
This sequence comes from Pseudomonadota bacterium, assembly GCA_043821645.1. Lineage (GTDB taxonomy): Bacteria > Myxococcota > JACRCW01 > JAFGSX01 > JAFGSX01 > JBDRCO01. The sequence goes on from JBDRCO010000089.1 coordinate 104,088, forward strand.
TTGGTCGCTACATCCACACCTACAAGTTCGACGAGGCCGTGCGAGATGGCGTTGTGCTCGACCTCCGCTACGAAGCGCGGGACATCGACCAGCGCATCACCTCGCAGGCCAAGATAGACGAATGGTTCGAGGCCAGCACTGCACCGCTGACCGATGTAGCCAAGGCCCAGCTCAAGCAGCGCTGGGGCACCATGCAGAAGGTCCTGTCGAGCAAGTCCCGGCTGGACCAAATCGTGGCCGACATCCTGATGGACATGGTCAAGCGTGACCGGCTCAAGAGCGGTCGAGGCAATGCCATGCTGGTGTCGGGGAGCATCTACGAGGCCTGCAAGTTCTACGAGCTCTTCGCCAAGACGTGGCTCAAGGGAAAGTGCGCGATCATCACGTCATTCGTGCCTGCAGCCTCGGTCGTGAAGGGCGAAGAGACCGGCGCGGGGCTCACCGAAACGCTGGAGCAATACGACATCTACCAGCAGATGCTGGCCGACTGGTTCAACGAACCTGCCGGAATCGCGCTCTACCGCGTGACCGAATTCGAACGCGAGGTGAAGAAGAAGTTCATAAACGAGCCAGGGCAGATGAAGTTGCTCATCGTCGTCGACAAGCTGCTCACCGGCTTCGATGCACCACCCGCCACGTACCTGTACATCGACAAGGAGATGCAGGACCACGGCCTCTTCCAGGCCATCTGCCGCACCAACCGCCTCGACGGTGAAGACAAAGACTACGGCCACATCGTGGACTACAAAGACCTCTTCAGGAAACTGGAAAATGCCATCGCCGTCTACACCTCCGAACTGGACGACAGCGCCGGCGGTCC
>JBDRCO010000090.1:0-35302 GCA_043821645.1 Pseudomonadota bacterium
TGCGTGGGCCTGCCCAACACCGTGTGCGAGGACCAGGGCGACGGCAGCCACCTGTGCCTCTGCGGCAGTGTGGGTGCCTGCGATGGCAGCCAGGCCTGCGTGCTCGACGAGACCACGGATGCCGGCACGGGTCTGCGCTGCTGTCCCGCGGGTGAGCGCAACTGCGGCGGCACCTGCGTCGATGCCCTGAGTGACGGTCAGAACTGCGGCGCCTGCGGCACCGTGTGCTCGGGTCTGGGCGGCTCGGCCTGCGTGCAGGGACACTGCGGCTGCGATCCAGGCGCGGACGCGGGTGGCGTCTGTCCGGCCCCCACCGGCTCCAACCCGCCGGCGGTGAGCTGCGAGTCCGTGGACGGGGGCACGGCCGGGCGTTGCGCCTATACCTGCACTCCACCGCAGGCGAGCTGCGACCAGAACGTGCTCGACTGCGAGGTCAACACAGCCACCAGCGAACAGCACTGTGGTTCGTGCGAAAACCCCGCACGGGTTACGACGATCGTCGATAGCATCACATTGGTGCTCGCCAATCGCTGCGTGGGCGGTGTCCCCGTGTGTGGCGTGGACCCGGCCTGCAATGGCACCAGCGAGGAATGCTACGAGCCCGCGGGGGTGGGCGATGTGAATGCCAGCTGCGTCAATTGCTACAGCGCCGCGTCCCCGCTTTGTGTCACGAAGATGTGCTGCCACGGCCTGTGCATCGACGCTACGGCAGAAAACAAGAACCAGTATTGCGGCTGCGACCCCAGACCCGACGGCGCCGGCAATGGCACGGACTGCCGGGACTACACGGTGGCCACCAGCGACAGCCAGCGCCACGGCAAGGTCTGCGTCGGCAGCAACGGCCTCGCGGTCTCTCGCTTCGGCCTGTCGGCGGGCACCTGCGGCTGCAACACTAGCGGCGACACGCAGTGCGGCAGCGCTGACTACACCAGCGGTGGGCTTGGTTCGGCCACCAGCCTGGTCGGCCTGTGTGACACCTCGACTCACCAGTGCCAGGCCCAGAGCGTCGACGCCTGTGGCATGGTGGACGGCGTGGTCAGCGCTGGCGGCACCCAGGTCGCCACCGCGAGCTGCAACCCCTACCTGGGCGGCCTGCTGTGCGAGGACAACGACAGCCCGATCGGCTTTGGTGAATGCGGCTGCTCGACCCACATTGGTGACGCCGACACAGCCTGCGCCACCCCCATCAGCGGCACCGACGGGCGTCTTCACGCGGTGGCGGATACCTGCGGTTCAGGTGATGCCTGCGCGTGCCAGTCCGCAAGTGCGGCGTGCGATCCTGATGGAACCACCCCGGACTGCTGCTCGACGGGGGGCTGCAAGAACCTGGCGACGGATGCGAACAACTGCGGGTCCTGCGGCGCCAGGTGCGAGAGCTGCGACCTTGTTCCGACCTCGTGCTCGGACCAGGCCTGCGGCGTCAGCGCCCAGGGCCTGGCGCCCGGTCAGTGCGCGTGCAATGTAGGCACGGATGAGCCGTGCGCCCCAAACGGCATAGGTGGTGGGAGGGAGTGCATCGCCGGCAAGTGCGTGTGCCCGGATGCGTCCAACACCCCGTGTCCGATTGGCTCGTTCTGCCTGGCCGGTACTGTGGCGACGGGGCATGGTCGCGGCTGCTGCGACCGCATGGCCACCACTGGCCCCAACCGCTGTCCGCAGGCGCCAGGCACCTGTTCCGGCGGCACACCTGTGCTGTGTGTGAACACCGCAGTCGGCGGCACCAAGTTCATCTGCTGCCCCGCCGGCAGCCCCTGCGGCATCAGCGGTAGCAATGTGAGCTGCAACTGATGCAGCCGTGACGACGTAAAACCACCCCCCCGCAGGCGGGGGAAGTGGTCGCGAGCCGTCCGCAGGGGGGAGCCTGCCGTGCACCAGAATTCCGCAGCATCAGCCGCCGCCAGTCTGGCGATCTCGGTCATGCTCACGCGGCCTGCGCCGTGACATCACGTGCGACGAGCGCCATCTGTGGTGAAGAACCGGGAAGCGCTCGATGGTCGAGCCCGATGCCCGGCCGGTCTGTCACGGCCAGCCTTCTCTTTCTCGTTCTCACATCCTGTCCTGATCCGGTATCGCTCGACGCGGACAGCGCAGTGCGTGATGCCGATGGCAGCTCGCGCGACGCCCGGATGCGGGACGTGCCATTGCCAGACCTGTCCGGGGACCACCACGATGCATCCGGGCATGTCACCGGAGACAGGGCTCCGGGCGATGCTCATGCCACGGCACGAGATGCGGGGCTGGAAGATCGCCAGGGAGACGAGGCGAGGCCTGGCCCGGTGATGACCATCTATGGGTTCGAGGCCGATCGGGAGGTGCTGGGGCCCGAGGGCGGCGACGTGCGCCTGCGCTTCAGCGTCATCCGGGCCACGCATCTGCGCGTGGTGTGCGAGCAGGACGGCCACACGGTGTGTGACGGAACGGGGCCCTGCGAGGTGGTCTCGACCCTCACCGAGGGCGAGGTGATGGTCCAGCCTGCATTCGAGAAGACCAGCTATCGCCTCGAAGCCAGCGATGGAGTCTCGACCCAGTTCGCGCGCGTGGAGCTGACGCTGCGTCGGCCGACCTTCCCCGACTGGCCCTACAACGAGATCTCGTTGTGGATCTTGAGCCATCGACCCCTTGCACCGCCGTTCACCTTCGCCGTCATCAACGACTCACAGCCGGCGACCGACTGCCCCGTCGCCGAGCGTCCGGACTATGTGCAGATGCGCGAGCGCATCGCCGAGCTGGCCCCGGACTTCGTGATGTCCATAGGTGACGTCGTCATCTACGGGCAAGCCTGCGAGTGGGAGCCCTACGTCGCCAACACGCTTCACCGCTTTGTCGACGAGATGGGCATCCCCTGGATCACCGCTCCCGGCAATCACGAGCTAATCAACCACGCTGGACCCGAGAACTTTGCACGCTTCGCAGGGGCCGAGGACTTCTGGTTCGATGTGGCAGGCCTGCGCGTCATATCTCTCAATGCCTACCATCGGCTCGATCCAGAGGTCTGGCTGGTCGACGAGGATCAGCTCGCGTTTTTAGAAAACCGCATCGCGACCTCCGTCGACGAGGGCATTCACGACGTGGTCCTCGCCATGCACTACCCGCCGTACACACCCACGCAGGCGGGTTCGTGCGGCCACTTCCTGCTCAACCAGTACGAGGGCCATTTCTTTGACCAGCGCAGCGCCTACCGAGGCTCCGGCGAGGTGCTTCAGCTCCTCGAGACACACGCACCCCCCGTCTCCCTGGGGCTGTTCGGTCACGTGCATGTCTTTGGACACTACGAGCGCAGCGGCGTGCACCACGTGGTGAGCGGCGGTGGGGGCGCGCACTTCTGTGCCGCAGGCGAGTACGATGCCCGCGATGATCCCGACGCCACTTTGCCATTTCGCGATGGTATCTTTCACCACTTCCTGCTGGTCACGGTGCGAAGCAGTGGTGGTGGGGATATCGCGGTGCAGGTGTTCCGGGCCGGAGAGTCTGACCCTGTCGACGGATACTCCTTCGAGCTGTGACCTCCCCGGGGGCGCGCTGTCACGTGTCAGCCTGGCCTGTCGCCGCGCGTCTGTCCCCGGGTGACGCCTGCAAATCGGCATCGCGTCAACCGCCACCGAGCATCTGTAAAAAACACCTGTCTGGTGGCACAATGCCCCGGGTTCGCGTGGCGAGCGCCTTGCCTCCTTGTGCCTCACGCGACGTCGAGAGGAGTCTCATGTGAACTGGCGACTGGTGCTGCGCGCCGTGCTCCATCTGGCCCCTGGGTTCTATCTCCTGCTCGTCGTCAGCGGCGCCATCTCGCTGGTGGGTGCCAGACCGTCGTCCGAGACACCCGTCATCGCGGTTACTCCCGGCGACCAGCCTCGCGACGGCAACCTGGCTTCGTTCCGGGCGGGGGCGCGCGTTCGCGCGAGCAGCACCGCGTGGCGCAGTGACCACTACCCGCTGTACCTCATCGACGAGGAACAGCAGCCCTCGCTGGGCGAGAAGTGGATGCCGAGCCCGGACGACAACGCGCGCTGGGTGGAGGTACTGCTCGCCCGCCCGGCGGACCTGCGTCGCCTCGAGCTGGACCTCGCCAGCGCCCTGGAAAGGCCCGAGGACGGGCCGCGGGCGGTCACGGTGAGCTGCCAGGCCGCGGGGCGACAGGTGCTGCAGCAGCGCCTCGCTGTCGAGGACAACCGGGTGCGCGCCCCTCTGACCTGCCCCGGCACGGATGTCGTACGCCTGACCTTCGACGGCGGAACGGTTCGCGTGTACGAGATCCGCCTGTTTGACCGCAGCAGCGCGAGCACGCAGCCCGGGGTGACCAGGTGACGGACCGCGACGCGTCCCGGCGCGAGCTGTGGCTGGCCATCCTGATCGGGGTGCTCGGGTGCGTGGTGCGCGGCTACTACTACCTACGTCTGGGCGGACAGCTGCATCCCGACGAGATCTTCCAGTACATCGAACCCGCGCACTGGAAGATCCACGGCTACGGACATCTGGCCTGGGAGTTCGAGAAGGGCGCGCGCAACTACGCCCTGAGTGGCCTGTACAGCCACTTCCTGCGCATCGGTGCCTGGCTCGACATGGGCCGCTACGAGCTTCATCGCGCCATCTGGTGCTTCGACGCCACGCTGACCCTGTTCCTGATCCCCGCGGGCTGGCGCCTGGGGCAGGTGCTGGCACCGTCCCGTCGTCACCTGGCTTGGACCCTGGCCTTGCTGGGGGCCGTGTTCCCCGTGTTCGGCTACTTCTCGGTGCACACCCTGAGCGAGCTGCACGCCCTGGTGCTCGCGACCTGGGGGCACGTGCTGTGGCTGGACCTGGTGCAAGAGCGGGAAGCACGGCGCGGTCGTCAACTGGCGCTGTCCGCGGGCCTGCTGTTCGGGCTCGCATTCATCATCCGCTACGCCTGCGCGATCCTCGTCCTGGTCGCGGCCTTCGACGTGTTGCGGTCACCGCGTCGACGTCACCTGCTGTGGTTTGGCCTGGCGGCGGCAGCGCCCTTCGTGTTCATCGGGCTGGTGGACTGGGCCGAGTGGGGCCGGCCCTTCGGATCCTTCTACGAGTACATCCGGGTCAACGTGGGTGAGAAGTACGCGCAGCGGCACGGCGTCGAGCCCTGGATTTTTTACCTCGTGCAACTGCGCGACACCTTCGGCTGGTCTGCGATTCCCGTCGTGGCGGGCGTGCTGGTGAGTGTGGTCACGCGCCCGCGACTGACCCTGGCCTGGCTCGTGCCACTCGCGGGCTACAGCCTGTTCGCCCACAAGGAGCTGCGCTTCATCATCCCCGTGCTGCCGCTGATCCTGGCGGCCGCCGTGGTGGGCCTCGACGACCTGGCGGCGTGGCGAGCACGGATCGCGTCCTCGCGGGTCGAGTGGCGCTGGCACACGCTGGCCGGCGCGGGCCTGCTCACGTGGATGCTGGCGAGCGTGTTTATCTCGGTGCAGGGCTGGTCCACGGGTAAGGAGCGCGGCTACTTCGTGGCGCAGGATCACGTGGGCGAGCAGGACGAGGCCAGCGGCCTGATGGTCGGTACCACGCGCTTCTACATCGGTGGCTACACCCTGACCCACCGCAACATCCCCTGGGTGTTCTTCAAGGTCGAGCTGCTGGACCATCCCCTGTTCAACTACGTGGCGGTGTCAGGCGATTTCGAGATCAACATCATGCAGCGTCGGCAGGACTTCGCCCTCGTCGAGGAGATCGAGGGGGTGTTCCTGTTCAGGCGCAAGACCCCGGGATCGTTTCTGCAGTAGAAGTGATGCCGCACTGAGCTCGAGATCTCCCTGACCGTGGCACGCATCGTACTCCGGCCGCGAACACGCAGTCTTTTCTTGCGCCCTGTCTTGTGCGATATCGCATCAGGACCGGGGAGACCTTTCAGTGAGCAGGATCGTCAGCCAGAGCCCGTCGCGTGCTGCGATGACCGGAGCATCTTCCCGGGTTCGTCGCTGTGCACCGGGGTCTGCTGCACAATGCACCAGGGTGTCGCAAAACGCGTCGCAGCCTGACCGGTCCAACTTCTCTAACCCAAAGAATTTAATGGAAAATATAGATTGGCCAGGGTCTTGCTCCGCAACCCCGAGAAACCTGCGAGCAGAGGAGCTCCCGTCATGAAGCGCATCGCCGTCGCCACCCTGTTGCTGGTGTCCTGCCTGGCCTGTGAGCCGCCCGTGCCGCCAGGCAGAGGCTGCAGCGATGACACGGATTGTTCTGCGGATCAGCGCTGCGATCTGAACAGCGCGCTCTGCGTACCCCTGGACAGTGGGCAGCGGGTGGATGCCGCCCCGGTCGATGCCCAGGAGCTGGACGCTGGCGCCCTCACAGATCGTGCGACCGCGGACCACGGGGCCCGTGACGGTGCGGATCTCGATGCCGCGCTGGCCGAGCACAGTGCGAGCGACAGCCGTGAAGCCGACGGTCACGTGCAGGATGGTGGTGGCGACTCCGGGCCGGGCCTCGACACCAGCTCGAGTATGGACACCGGTTCGGGTCTGGACACCAGCCCGGGTGTCGACGGGACGTTGGGCCACCACGCCAACGCGGGGCCAGACCAGCAGGTGCCTCGCAACACCCGCGTTTACCTGAGCGCAGCGGGCAGCGTGCTACCGCAGGGGGCGAGCATCGAATACGCGTGGACCCTCGATGTGGCCCCTGCCAACTCGGGCGCCATCCTCATCGACACCGATCAATCCACCTGCTCCTTCGTGGCCGGCGACGCGCACGGCCACTACGAGGTCGCGCTCGAGATCACCGTGGACGGCACGCCGCTCCCCGCGGACAGAGTGGTGGTGGATGTGCTCAACACCGTACCCGTGGCCAGCGCGGGCAGCGACCTGGGTGTCTACCAGGGGGGCTCGGTCGCGCTCGATGGCAGCGCATCGTACGACGACGATGGCGACGACCTGACCTTCACCTGGGAGATCGTGCAGGGCAGCGGCGGCAGCTTCGACGACAGCGGCAGTGCCACCCCGACCTTGACCCCGGACAGCGGCTTTACTGGCAGCCTGACCCTTCGCCTCACCGTCGACGACGGCCACGGTGGTGTCCACTCCGACGAGGTGGACGTGGTCGTGTCCGCCAACCTGCCGCCGCACATCGATCCCCTGGTCGACCTGACGGTGCCTCACAGCTGTGGCGGCACGCCGCTGCGCTGTGGCGCCCAGGCGGACCTGAACGCGACCGTCACCGAACCCGAAGGCGAGGGCTACACGGTGTTGTGGGAGCTGGTGGGGTGTCCCGGGGGTGACGCCGTGGCCGGCGCGTGCCCGGATCAGGGCCCGATTGCAGGTCCCGTGCCTTCGTTCGGTGACCCCGCCCTGGCGAGCACGACCCTTGCCCTCGACGAGGATCCGGGCGTGCGCATCGCCGGGCTTTACACGCTGCGAATCACGGCCACCGATGCCGGGGGCCGCAGCGCGACGGCCAGCGTTCATGTCACTGTTCAGAACCAGCAGCCCGTGGGTCAGGGCAGCACGGCCAGCGCGCCGCACAGCTACGCCGGTGGGATCTACGTGTGCCAGGTCGAATTCACCTATGCCCTCGACGACGATGATGGAGATCCCCTGCAGGTCGCCTACCTGGTTTCACCCCAGGCAGGCTTCGTGACGCCCGGACCGACCAATACCGCAACCTTCGGGGTGAGCGGCGCGACGCCGTCCCCGGGACTCCTCGGCCCCTACACCATCACCGTCACGGCGACAGATGGGCAAGGCGGCAGCACCCAGTTCATCCAGACAGTGAGCTGCACCAACAGCGCTCCCTCGGTCGGCAGCATCACCGATGCGACGCCTGCTGGTCACTTCTATCGCTCGACCGGCAGCGTGTACGGCAGCAACGTCGCGCTGTCAGCCAGCGTCGACGACGTCGAGGACGACCCCGTCACCTGCACCTGGTCCGTGCCTGCGCCGGTGTCGGCGGTGAGCTACGGCAACATGCCGCAGGCCCTCAGCCCCATCGTCGTTCTGCCGGGTACGGCAGCCCTGACCCGCGAGATCAGCTCCACGGCGGGCACGCAGGTCATCGCCGAGCACGGCTTCAGACTGTCGTGCAGTGACGGCTTCGGTTCTGACCTTCGCGACGTGAACGTCACCGTGACCAACCGCACGCCCAGCACCAGCGCCGGCGCCGACATGAGCACGAATCACAGCTACATCGTTGGCACCAACCCCTACCGTGCCTCCGCGGCTCTTGGCTCGCGTGGATCCGGCAACGCCAGCGCCACCGATCCGGATGGTGACCCGCTCGTCTACAGCTGGACCCAGACCAGCGCGACGACGGGAAACAACCCCACCGCGAGTGCCACGACCAGCCTGTCTCCGACCTATTCCTGGTCTGGCGATACGCGTGTGGTTGCCACGCACACCCTGCGCCTGACGGTCACGGATGGGCCCGGCGCCGTGGCCCAGGACTCGATGAATGTGGTGGTGGGAAACCGGGCGCCAGTGGCGAGCGCAGGTGAAGACATGTCAGCCCATCACGCCTACGTCAGCGCGGCGACGCGCTACGATGTGGGTTTCGATCTGAACACGCGAACGACCAAGGCCACGGCCACCGACCCGGATGGGGATCCTCTCACCATGGCCTGGAGTCCGGTGACCACTCCCGCTGGCGTCACCTACCTGTACTCGAACCCGGCGCACTCCAACCCTGTGGTCACCGCGCAGGGAACGACGGCCGTCGTGGGCAATCATGATCTCCGCTTCACGGTGACCGATCCCTTCACCAGTTCCTCGAGCGACACGGTTCGTCTCACTGGCCTCAACCGTGCACCTGTCGTGAGCGTCGCGGCATCCATCAGTCCGTCGCCGCTCAATGTCAGCCTGACCTGCTTGCAGTTCAACCCGCCGGGTCCCGACACGCCGACCTCCTGCGTCGCCGCCATCTCCGCCCTGGCGCCGCAGTCGACCTACGCGACGACGTTCGTGGACCCCGACGCGGACCCCATCACGGCCATCGTGACCCCCACCATCAATAACAACAACGGCGTCCGCATCGTCGGACACAGCCAGACAGGAACCTCGATCACCGTCAGCAGCGGCTCGGGGGCGCCCCTCGCGATCTCGGCCGATGTCCAGCTGACCTCTCGCACCTTTCAGGACCCCTGCACCGGTTTCAATATGTCGGGATACTTCGTTGGGCTGGTGCCTGGAAAACCGGCCGGCAACATCACCGAGGTCGACGTGGGAGCAGTCGTCAACGATCCCTTCACTCAGATCACGACCAGCGTGACCACCTCGGTGTCGGCATCGAACAGGGTCGACTGCAACTGAGAGAGGACGGACGGTGGGGCATGAAACGATCGTTCTCGTTTGTCGCTGTGCTGGCTCTCCTGGTTCCGGCAGCGCTGCGCGCCCAGTGCACCAAGGACACCGACTGCAAGGGCGACCGCCTCTGTGTCGATGGTAAGTGCCAGGCCGCAGAAAGGGGTGGATGCCGGGCCGACGTCGACTGCCCGGGTGAGCAGGTCTGCGAAAAGGGTCGCTGTCAGGACACCCCAGGCATCGACGGACAGTCCGCTGCACCTGGCGACGACGACAGACCCGTGTACGATCCGGCGAAGGCTCCGACAGCATGTCAGGGACCGGGCTACCGCGTGGCCAGCATACCAGGCGCACGGAAGCTCGGGACCACCCAGCCTGCCGAGGTGTGCAGGTTCATCGTCGAGGACTCCGCAGACACCACCTTGTCGCTGACGCGAAGCGCGGCCGTGCCGTCGCTGGAGCAGGCCGTGGCTGCCCTGGGCCAGCTCGCAACGCAGGCAGGCCAGCGTCAGGGCAGTGCCATCGAGACGGACACACTGTCCGCCGAGGTGTCGGGTTTCGCCGGGCAGGGTGTGGCCCTGATAGGGAGAACGGATCCGTCGAAACCACCACGTGTCGTGCTCATGTTGCTGGTGACTGCCGGACCGGCGACCTATCTGCTGTCCGTCGACGGACCCAAGGACTCCACCGCCGCCGTGCTTGACTGGCTCAAGCTCTTCATCGCCGCGACCACCCTGGACCCCAAGGCACCCGCTCCGACCGCGCCCGCCGTGGCCAGACCTGTGCTGCGGATCCCGGCCCAGTTCGAACCGCGCCGCGTCGAGGAACTCGGCCTGCAGTGGGAGGTCTTCGCCGGGTCCCAGGTCGAGGATAGGTCTCAGGACGGAAAGACCCACCTGGCCTTTGTCCATCCCTCTCTGCCGGGTGTGGGGTTCGAGGTGGTCTACACCATGGCAGCCTTCGCACCGGCCAAGGTCGCGAGCGAGACCCTCAAGAGCCTCAAGCAGGATCTCACCGCCCAAGGCGCGACCTTCAAGGCGCGTTCCTCGTCGAGAAAGGTCGCCGGGCGCAAGGCCCACGGCTTCGTGTTCGAGAAACTGGCGCTGCCACAGCAGGAGCCCGGCTACCGCGAGACCCTGCTCGTGAATCACGGCGACCTGCTGTTCATCGCCACCGTGGTGTCTTTGGATCAGGACAAGGCGATCGCACACCGGGCGCTGGGCGCGCTGCTGGACCGCGTGCGCTTCTTTGCACCGGTGATCAACTACAACACCCTGCTCAGGGGCCGCTATGACTACCTCGGAAACAAGGCAGACAACGAGGTGCTGACCTTTGACGGTGACGGCGGTGTCGAGCGCTACTTTGCGGCGGCCAGTCACATGATGCCCAACGGAACGTTCTTTCAATCGAGCGGCAGAACCACCGAGGGCAGCTACAGCGTGCGGGATGGCCAGGTGACCCTGGATGTGGGGGAGTATTCCTGGACCTGCGACCTGGTCTTCGCTCAAGACCGCAGTGTTCTCAAGCTCGACTGTGGTGGTTACTGGTACATCCGGAAGTGATGTTGGTGAACCTTCAGGGACAGAGGAGCGACAAGCGCGCTTTGTGGACTCCCTTCATCGTAATGGCCGTCCTGCTTGGGTGGGTGAGCACCGCCCGCGCCCAGTGCACCAAGGACACCGACTGCAAGGGTGACCGCATTTGCGTCGACGGCAGGTGTACAGCACGCACCGCGCGTTCAGGCCGCACGCGATCAACGTGCAGCGCAAGGACGCCGTGATCAAGATGCGCCAGGTCCAGAGGGTAGAGAAATTCGGGTTGATTCCCAACGGTCTCAAGGTCGTCGAGAAGGACGGCACGGTGTGGGAGTTCAGGGTCGGCGACCGCGACAAGGTGGCGGCCCTGATCAAGGACGCGGCCGGACTGTAGCGACGAAGCACTGGACCCCGCCGGGCTCAGATATCAAGATGGGCTCGTGCTCGATCTGAGACAGACCGTGGCGAGACCCCCCCTGCGCCTGGGGCTCACCCTGCTCCTGTTCGCCGCCATCGCGGCGCTGTTTCCCATGGGCCACTTCGGGGGCTGGACCACCACCAGCAAGGGCCTCGACTGGGGTGTCTTCCAGCTTTACAACGAGCTGACGCGCTGGACCCTGCTCACCTACCACCAGTTCCCGTTCTGGAACCCCTATTTTTGCGGCGGCACCATGCACTGGGCCAATCCCCAGAGCAGCGTGCTTTCGCTGTGGACCCTGATCGACCTCGTCGTGGGCGCCGAGCCCGGCCTGCGGCTGCGCGTCGCGGGCATGCTCTTCATCGCCATGGCTGGCATGTACGCCTGGGCGCGTTCGCGAGGTCTGCCCTGGCTGGCGTCGACGGGGGCGGCCCTGGCCTTTGGCCTGTCGGGCTACTTCGCGGCGCGCATCGGCTGGGGCCACCAGGGGCACTTCCCCTTCGCCTACCTGCCCCTGGTGATGCTGTGCTACGAGGCCGCCCGGGAACGCCTGTGGGCGGCGGTCGGTGTCGGAGCCGTGGTCGCGCTCATGATGTATGACGGCGGCGCCTACCCGCTGCCCATGACCGTGGTGCTGCTCGCGCTGCGGGCCATCGTCGACATGGTGCACGAGCCACGGCAGGCGCACCGCATCGTCCTGGTCGGTCTGGTGGCCGGGATCGTCGCACTGGGTCTCGCTGCACCCAAGTTGCTCCCCATGTTCGACTACCTCACCACCTACCCGCGGCAGATCAACAAGCACGATCGCATGCTGCTGTCGCAGGTCATCGAGATGTTCCTGGGGCGCGACACCAACAAGAAGGCGCCGGGATGGATCTTCAACCGCTACGAGTACTTCAACTACCTCGGACCCATCGTGGTGAGCGCCGCCCTGTGGGGCCTGTGGCGCTCGCGGCAACAGCCCTTCCGCGACATCTACATCGTGGTCGGCCTGGTGATGTTGATCATGATCGGCGACCACGGCACCTGGTCGCCGGCCGTGCTCATGCGCAAGCTGCCCCTGGTCTCGGGGATGCGCAACCAGAGCCGTTACACGGTGATCGTGGGCATGTACCTGGCCCTGGTGTTTGGCTACGCCCTGGTCGCGCTGAGCGCCTGGCTGTCCACGCGACGTCCGCGCTGGCAGCACGTCCTTCCCCTGCTGCTCATCGCAGGCTTCACCGTCGATAGCTTCACGCTCAATCGCGGACACTGGCCCCACAATGCCTTTGTCGAGCCTCCCCGGGCCCGCGAGGACAAGCCCTTCGCGTGGCGCTCCCTCGGTGACATCCGGCAGTACGAACGCATGCTGCGCAACGAGGGTTCGCAGGGCTGCTTCGAGGGATTTCACATCCCCGGCTCGCCGAACCTCAAGCTGGACACACCCGAGTTCGCCTGGCTCGTCGATCCGTCCCTGGGGCAGGTGCAGCTGAAACGCTGGTCACCGAACCAGCACACGCTGCGGGTTCGTCTGTCGGCGGCGGGCAGGGTCCTGCTCAACCAGAACAACCTGGGTGGCTGGCACGTCGACGGTCCGGCGGATGCCCGGGTCGTCAATCAGAACGGCCTCCTGGGTGTGGATCTGCCCGCAGGGGAGCACGACGTCGTGCTGTTCTATCGACCGCGCTACTTCGGCACGGGGGTCTTGATGACCGCGGCCACCGTGCTTGGCCTGATCGCGGTCGCGGCCTGGAGTCGGCTTCGCCGTCGTCGTGCCCGGCGCCCCATGCAGGCGGACACACCCGCATCGGCGCCCGCGATAGACGTTGAGGACGACGGGTCAGGTCAAGAACGCGCCATGGGCGGAGCCGTGTCCAGCGAGTAAGCGCGCCGGGATAGTTCGTCGTCGTCAAAGCGCGGTGTGACCGCTCCCAGGTCCTGGGGGCGGAGCTCAGGGTCCACCAGCAGCCGCCGCGCCACGCGGTCGAACAGCGTCTGGTGGGCACCGAGGGTCCAGGGCCCGAAGTGGGTGCTCGAGGCTTCGTAGCCCTGCAGGGCGTACTCCTCGGGCGTGGTCACGTAGCCGGCATAGGAATTGGAATAGCCCGCGATGACGACGTCGCGCACGCCACGCTCGCGCAGGCGCTCGAGCAGGCTCTGGCGCAGGCGGTGACCGGACACGGTGGTGAACTCCGAGGGCACCGCGGCCAGGGCGAGCTCACCGATGATCAGGATCTGCGCCGGCAGAACCTGCGGCGTCCACGGCAAGTCACCGATGCCACCGCGGGCGCCCACCTGCTTGTGGTGGGCGACGAAGGGGTCCGTGCCCGCGGGCAGCGGGAAGGGCCAGCGCAGGGGATAGGTGCCCAGAAGCTTGCCTCCCCGGCCTTTGCCCGTCGTGATGAAGGGGATCTTGTTGCCCTGGCGGTGGCCGCCATTGCCGCGGCCGAGCACCTTGTTCAGCCTATCACCGGCGCGCTGCAGGGCTCCGACACCCCTGGCTGCAGCCTCGAACCAGGGGGCCAGGCGCAGCGGCAAGCCCGGGCCCTCGTCGGTGCCGATGATCATGCGAAAGCCGATCTCGGCAGGGGCGGTGTGGCGTGCCTTGCCGCCACCGAAGCGGGGTTCGACCTCCATGCAGGAAAAATCCCCATGCAGAAGGGCCCCGTCCAGGTTTGGCGACAGCTCCTGGGCCTTGTCCCCGTCGAGGAGTTCGCGCGCCTTGTCGAGCTGCAGGCTGGCGTTGAGACGCGCTGCCTCCACGTCGTCATCCACGGCGCCGACCATCAGGCCCCGACCCTGGTGCCAGCGAAAGTTCGGCGACACGTCGCCGCAGGCGCCCTGGGCAAAGGCGGCCACGTAATCCGCGGCTTGCTGACGCCGCCGCACATGCGTCTCCAGCATGTCCGCGGCCAGACCCTTGTTGTCCGGGTGCAGCAGGGTGTTGTCGCGGTGCACGCTGGTACAGTGCACGGCGAACCAGTTCACGCTGCCGATGGGCTGACCCTGCTCGTCGTCGAAGCGCAGCATGACCATGGTCCGGTCCACCGCCTCGGGGGGGCGCTTGCCGGGTATCTTGGGTTGCACCTCGGGGTTGGCGTTGTAGGCGCGGATGGCCCGGTTGAAGGCCACCGGCTGGTCGACGGGAAACTCGCCCCGGCTCAGGCGCACGCGGCCGGGACGCCGTGCTGCGTCGGCTGCCACGATGGCCTCGACCATGCCGTCCACGATCTTGTCGAACACCGGGCGCGAGAAGCCGAAGGAGTTGGTGTTGTAGAACACGTGGTGCGAGGTGCCGCCCGGCCCGCTGTGGGTGTGCGTGGCGCTGAGCATCACCGTATTCTCGTCGAGACCCAGGTGCCCGTGCCACTTCGTCAGCGCGTCGAGCACGGCCTGGCGCACGCCCTGCGGGACGAAGCACATGTCCGCCACCACCAGCGCCAGACGTCTGTTCTGCTCGGGGTCGCGCAGCACGAAGGCCCGTGCGTGCAGGGGCATGGCCACACCGGTGGCCCGGTTTTCAGGAAATCCCCAGCCCATCATGCCCAGGCCAGGTTCGAACGCCGTGATGTCGACCTTGGCCACGCCTATCTCGATCATGGATGCACCTCCCCTGGTGAGCGCCCAGCACACGGGATCGGTTGCATGCGGTCAAGGCTCATCAGTTCCACACCGCCCGCACGGTGGTCTCGCCGTCGAGCGGCCGGCGCAACCTGTGGCGCGCCAGCAGGTCCTGTCCCTCCG
Organism: Pseudomonadota bacterium; assembly: GCA_043821645.1. GTDB lineage: Bacteria > Myxococcota > JACRCW01 > JAFGSX01 > JAFGSX01 > JBDRCO01. The sequence continues at coordinate 14,916 of JBDRCO010000090.1, forward strand.
GTGTCTGGGTGTGGAGAAGCTGCACGTCGCGGCAGCGGCGCTGTTTCCAGATCCGAAGCAAGAGCTCGGCCTGGGACTTCTGGGCCAGGGCACGTGGGACCGCGTACACGCGAGAGATGGGGTCCTGGCGTTCGAACAGCCGCAGCAACAGGTGGCGGGTGGAGGTGGTGCGCAGGCGCTCCTGGATCAGATAGCGCGGAGTGGTCAGGGGGCCGAGCAGCTCGGCCAGGGCCTGGGTCAAGCGCGCACTGCGGTCGTCGCTGGAACCAGGCCACTGCACGCGGACCGTGCCGTCGTCGCGACGCGTGACCTGGGGTTCTGCACCTTCACCGGTCGATTCGGGGAGGGCTGCGGCCAGCACTCCGGCCAGCGAGCGAAGGTCCACGGACAGGACGTCGTCGTCCCCGCGCCGCCTCCTGCGCGCCTCGAGCCACACCAGGGTGAGCAGGATGGGAGCCGAGGCCAGCAGTGCGGCGGCACTCGAGACCCACGCAAGACCCGCAGCAGAGGCCCCGGCGTAGAGCCCTGCGCCAGCCGCGAGGCTCGACAGGAAGGCCGCCGTCTCCCAGGTGTCGCGTCGCCGCTCCCGGGGCAGGGCGATCAGCGATGCCGACGCGGGAGGGGGCTGTGGCGCGGGCAGTTCTTTGCCAGGAGAAGGAGCTGGTCTGGTGCGCGCGGTAAAGGACAGCACCTGTCGCTCACGGTCATCAAAGGGCTCGCCCACGCGCCAGGATGTGCGCGCGGCCATGCGTGCACGGGCGCGCTGGGCCATGGCCGCGTTGATCTGCGCGCGGTCGCGGTGGAGCTCCAGGACGGAGACGCGGTCGAAACCCGCATGCAAATGACCGACGCCGCGCTCGACCACACCGTCGTCGGTGAGGCCGTAGAAGTGCTGGTGTTTGTCGATCAGGCGTTCCAGGTCCGCGCCCTCACCCAGGGTGGACAGGCACAGCACGTCCCAGTTGTTGGCCACCTTGACCGGGTTCTCCGGATCGTGGCGCAGGGTGCGGCCGCGGATCTGGTTGACCGAGACGCCACTGCTGATCGCGGTGAGGTCGATCAGGGTGTTCAGGCGCTGGCAGTCCCAGCCCTCACCGAGCAGGGCTCGCGTGCCGACGAGGCAGCGGCAGACGCCTTCCTGCAGCAGTTCGGTGATCAGTTCAACATGGGCGCGCGTGTTCCAGTCCCGCCCCTCGCCACGCACCCGGACGTGCCCGGCCTCGGCTTGCGCCTCGATGTGAACCGTCCAGCCGCGAGCCGCACAGGCCCGGGAAAAGTGCTCCTCGAAGCGCGGCCACAGATCGTCGTCGACCAGCACGCTGCGCCCGGTGAGCAGGATGGGATCCAGCGCGTCCAGCTCGGGGTCCGCGGTGAGCAGGCGCATGGCGTCGACGCAGGACAGCCCGCCCCTGTCCTCGGGTGGAAACTCATGATCCGTGAGCACCAGCACGCGCAAGTCAGGCCCAAGGGCTTCCTGCTCCAGGCGCAGGATAGCGGCCATGGCGTCGAGCTTCATGCGCGAGAACAGAACGCGCCGGGACACCTTGCCGGGTCGGCGCTGCACCCGTCCCTCGCTCACCGCCAGGCCCCAGCCGGCCAGGATCTCACGCGCCTCGCGCCCCAGCCTGTCGTCGGGGTGGTCACCCAGGAGGTGGCGCGCGCAGTAGCACGCGGCCAGCTGCAGGCGGTCGAGCAGGGTGGGGGATTCGTAGAACTCTGGTGCGTAGGGGAGATCCACACAAGGTTCGCGCCCTCCCTCGAAGCGCTGGCGGCACCAGGCCGTGACCAGCGCTGGCTCCGCTGCATACAGCTCGCTCAGGTCTGTCACGGTCTCACCGTCGACACGCCGCGGCTCCAGCTCCAGCCCGTCGCACCACACATCCAGCGAGAAGCGGCCCTCCGCCGGTTGGCGCAGGCGCCGGTACAGCTCCTCGAAGCGGCCGAGGTCGCCACGCAGATCCTGCTCCTCGTCGGCCGAGGGAGCCACGATCCAGCACAGGTCCTGAAACGGAGCCAGGTCTCCGTGGCGCACCACCGAGGGCAGGGAGATGGCGTGGTCGGGCTTCTGCAGCAGCCTGGCCAGCGGTCCGTGGTCCTGCTCCACCGGGGTCGCGGTGAGGCCGATGACAAAGGGATCCTCCAGCGCCTGGCACAGCTCGACGCAAGCCTGTCCCCACTCCGCGGACAGGTGGTGGCACTCGTCGAGGATCACGGTGCGCACGCCAGCCTGGCGCAGCCGTCTGTGGAGCTCGTGGACATTGCCGTGGCGCTCGCTGTCCTCGCCGCGCACCGCCAGACGCTGGTAGGTCAGGGCTATCAAGGTCTGGAGAGGCCCGGTGGGCTCGGAGGAGCAGGGCGGGGTGGGGGCCCGTTTCTCGACCTCGGTGTCGACGCAAACCCAGTGCTGGGTCAGGCGGCTCAGCCACTGCTGCTGGATGGCTGCATTGGGCGACACGCACACGGCAGGCTCTCCCAGGCGCTGGGCCATGAGCAAACCGAGCAAGGTCTTGCCCGAGCCAGGCGGTGCCACCAGGTAAAAGCTCCGCTGCCCGGCGCGCGTCCGGGAATCGAACAGGTCCAGTGTCCGCTGCTGGTACCCGCGCAGGGTCAGCCCCGCCTCGTAGGCCTGCCACGGCGTGGCCGTCGACGCAGGCTCGGACCGGGGCTGGCTGGTCATCGCAATTCCGTCCAGGCACAATGGTGGCGTGACGCGGTACCCGAAACGCAAGCCTACCCCTGGCCCGGGCCACGCCGCGAGCCGCGTTCGCACCCGGGTGGCGCGCCGGCCGCGGGTCGAGCGCATCGATGACGCCGATGCGGCTCGCGATCGCGTGGCCAGCGCCATCCTGGCCGGCCTGCTGCACGTGCCCCTGGGCGTGGAGCTGGACCTCGACGCCATCGACCTCGAGCCCGGACGCGACGGCGAGCTGCAGGGCTGGCTCGACGGCTACTGCGACCTGCTGGAGTTGCCCGGTGGCGCTCCCGCACGCACCCTGCAGGCGAGGTCGCGCCGTGCTCGCAGCGCTGCCGATGAATCCGGGCCTTCCCCTCCCGTCGACGAGGCCAGGGTCCACACGCTGCTCGAGCGAACGGGCCGCAACCCCTACCTGTGGCACCTGCGCCTGCTCACCCGCCACGCTCGCAGCTTCGCGGGACCCGCCCTGGTCGAGGCTGCCCTGCGCCACGCCATGCGCGAGCTGCCGGACCCCGTGCCGCGACGTCGTCGGGTCGAGCACCAGTTGCACCGGCTGTGGCTCCAGCGCGATTCTGACGAGGAGGCCTGCGTGTATCTGGGCTGGAGAGGGCCATGGCGAGGGACCTGGCAGGTCGGGGTCTGGAACGGCCAGGGCCAGCTGCTGATGACGGTCAGCGCCCACAGACCATCCCGTCGGGTGCGCGGCCTGCTGGCGAGTTCCCGCTCGGGTCCCGGGCTACCTGCACCGCGCTCTCACGACGAGGAATGAACTCCGCTCCCGAGCGTCGGCGGGCCTTGGCACGACCTCCACCCGTCGTCACGGCGCCAGGTCACCGGCGCTGCTTGACGAAAGGCTCGAACACCGGGGCCCCGGCCGCGCGCGCGATCCACTCGGCCACGCGGATGCCGTCGACGGCCGCCGAGGTGATGCCTCCGGCGTAGCCTGCGCCCTCGCCGCAGGGATAGAGACCTGGGTGGGTCAACGACTGCCCGCGGGCATCGCGCAGCAATCGAACGGGGCTGCTGGTGCGACTCTCGACACCCAGCATCAGGGCTTCGCGGCCCGTGAACCCGTGCAGCTTGCGCTCGAAGATGGGCAGGGCTCTGAGGAGCTGCGCGTGCACCACCCCAGGCAAGCAGGTCTCGAGGTCCGCGGGAACCGCGTGAGGTCGAAAGCTCTGCCGCGGTATCAAGCCGGAGGCCCGGCCCTGCACGAAGTCCTGCACCGCCATGGCCGGCGCACCGTAGCTCTCTCCCGCGGCCCTGAACGCCGCCTGCTCCCAGCGCCGCTGAAAGTACACGCCACCCAGCAGGTGCTCGCTGGCAAAGTCCTCGGTCGTCACCTTGGCCACCACGCCGGCGTTGGCCAGGCCCGAGGCGCGGGCCGCCGTGCTCATGCCATTGACCACCACGCAGCCCGGCTCGCTGCTGCACTGGATGACCTCGCCGCCCGGGCACATGCAGAAGCTGTACACCGCACGCTGGTCGTCGAAGTTGCAGGACAGGCGGTAGTCGGCGACCGGCAGGGACGGGTGACCGACGCTGCGGCCGTACTGCGAGCGGTCGATCAGCTCCTGCGGGTGCTCGACCCGCACGCCCAGGGCAAAGGGCTTGGGCTCCATGGCCACACCGTGGGCGTGCAGCATCTCGAAGGTGTCGCGGGCACTGTGGCCTGGCGCGAGCACCAGGGCGTCGCAGGGGATCTCCTCACCTGAGGCCAGCAGCGCCGCGCGCAGGCGTCCGTCGCCGTCGACACGCAGATCGTGCAGGGCCTGGCCAAAGCGATACTGCGCGCCACGGGTTTCGGCCTCGCTGCGCAGCGCCACCGAGCAGCGCCGGATCACGTCGGTGCCCACGTGGGGCCTGGCCTGCACCAGGATGCGTGCCGGTGCGCCAAGGCGCACGAAGGTCTCCAGTACGTGGCGCGTGGCCGGATGGTTGATGCGCGTGGTCAGCTTGCCGTCGCTGAAGGTACCGGCGCCGCCCTCGCCGAACTGCGCATTGGCGTCTGGGTCGAGCACGCCGTGGTTCCACAGCCGCTCCACGGCGGTGATGCGCTGTTCCATGGCGGGCCCACGCTCCAGCACCACCGGCGCGATGCCGTAGTCGAGCAGGCGCAGGGCGCAAAAACTGCCCGCCGGGCCGGTGCCCACCACCACAACGCGCGGCGGCGTCGACACCCTGGCCACCGTCGTGGACACCGGCGCTGGAGCCAGTTCCAGCCGCGCGCCACCAGGTCTGGGTCCCGCCGGCAGAGTTCGATCCGACTCGAAGCTGAAGCTACACGACAGATGGATGGCGCCCTTGTGGCGTGCATCCAGGCTCTGCCGCTCGAGCACGATCCGCTGGTAGTCCGCAGTCTGCCCGCCCAGGGCGCGGGCGATCAGCAGCGCCAGGTTGCTCTTCTCCTCGCCGAGCTCGCACTGCAGGTTGGACAGCAGGTAGCGCATGGGTCATCCCGTTCGAGCACCATCATGCCCGGGAGGGCTTGTGCTGACATGGTCTATCGGACGCCCGGGCGTCAGGTGGTGGAGCAGTTTGCAGTCCGAGGTAGAGGCATCTAACACGGGCTTCTGGATCGTCAACACACCCGCGCGGATCACAAAAGCGCAATAACTTTCATGAGATCAGGAATCGAGCCGCGACCGCGAGGCCAATGGCGAGCCCAAAGGTCAGGCTACTGATGGCCAGGGCGCGCAGCCAGCCCAGTTCCTTGGCCAGGGCGGCCACCGTGGCCAGACAGGGGATGTAGAAGGTCACGAACAGGGTGAAGCCATAGATCTGCGAGGCGCTCATCACCTCGGACACCTGGCTCGTGCCAAGGGCGCCGAACAGCAGCACCAGCGCCAGCTCCTTGCGCAGGATGCCGAACAGCAAGGTGATGCCGAGAACCGCGGGCAGGCCCAGCAGGTCGCGGGTGAAGGGCGCCATGGCGCCATTGATGACCGACGCCAGCCCCAGGTGGTTGATGCCCTCGAGCACGATGCTGCCGACGATGAGCAGGGGCCACGCGATGACCACGAACTCCTTGAGCCGGAACCAGGTCTTGCGCCACAGCTCGATGGGGCGCGGCAGGTGATAGCGAGGAATCTCGAGCAGCATGCCTGGGCTGACCTCGGGCATCAGGATCGACATCACCTTGCCCGTGACGACGAGGATCACGGCATTGAGCGCATACACCAGCAGCGCGGCCTTCATCGAGATGAAGAAACCCACCAGTCCGAAGATCACGGTCATGCGGGCCGAGCAGGGCACCAGGGTGGTCAGGGTGGCGGTGATCAGCTTGTCGCGGGGTGACTTGAGGATGCGGGTGGCGAGGATGCCGGGCACGGTGCAGCCGTAGCCCATGACGATGGGCACCACGCTCAGGCCGTGCAGGCCGATGCGATGCATGAAGTTGTCGACGAGCATGGCGATGCGCGGCAGGTAGCCCGAGTCTTCCAGGAAGGCCAGGCACAGGAAGAAGGGAAGCAGGTAGGGCACCACGATGCCGATGCCACCGCCCACTCCGGCGATGGCGCCGTCGACCACGGCGTACAGCAGACCCGTACCACCCATGCTGCCTCGAACCCAGGCGCGGACACCGTCGAACAGGTTCAGGAACAGCGGCTCGAGGCCATTGCCGATGCTGAAGATGAGGCTGAAGGTGCCGTACAGGATGCCGGCGAGGAACAGGTAGCCCAGCACCGGATGGAGTAGCACGCTGTCGACCAGGCGGCGCAGGTCGCGCTCGGGGCTGCGCAGCCTGCACACCTTCTCGAACAGGGCAAAGGCCTGGTCGTGGCGCATGGCCGACACCACGATCTCGGCTGGCTGGCCGTGCTCGTCCTCGAGCTCGCGGCGCAGGGTGTCCAGGGTGGCGCGGGTCTCGTCGTCGAGCTCGCGCTCGAGCCAGGCCTCGGCGGCTGGGTTTCGTTCGAGCCAGCGCAGGGCCAGGAGTCGGGGGGACGCCTGAGGGATGGGGCGATCGCCCACCAGCTGCACACAGCCGCGCAGGCAGGCCTCGACGTCCCGCGGTCCCTCGAGGGTGCGCGGGGTCCGACGCTCGCGCCCGGCACGCAGGGCGGCCTCGAACAGCTGGCGCACGCCCTCGCCCTTGCGCCCGGTGGTCTGCACCACCGGAACACCGAGCAGCCCTGACAGGGCCGCGGCGTCGATCTGCTGCCCCTTGCGCTGCGCCTCGTCCATCATGTTGAGGCACAGCACCAGCGGGCGGCCCAGCTCGCACAGCTGCAGGGTCAGCTCCAGGCTGCGCGACAGCATCGAGGCGTCGACGACGTTGACCACCACCGCGTCGTCACCAAGCTGCTCGAGCATGGTCACCGCGACGCTGTCTCCCTCGCCGTCGGACAGCAGCGAGTACAGGCCAGGCAGATCGATCAGGTCGAGCTGTTCGCCGTCGACGTCCAGTGTGCCCCGGGTGAAGGTCACCGACGAGCCCGGACAGTTGGAGGGCACGGCGCGATAGCCCACCACGGCATTGAAGAGGGTGGACTTGCCCGAGACGGGCTGCCCGACGAGTGCGAGGTCCATGGTCAGGCCACCGGGATCACGTCAATGCGGCAGGCCAGACCGCGGCCGATGGCGACCTCGGTATCGCGCACGCGCACCAGCAGTGGACCGCCCAGGGGGGTGCGCTGCAGCACCTCGACCTCGTCACCCACCACCAGCCCCAGGTTGTGCATGTTGAGCACGGCCCCGCGGCCGAGGTGCACGCTGAGCACGCGCACGCGCTCGCCTGGACGGCAGTCCGTGAGGTGGCGGTGCGCGGTGACGGTGACATCGAGATCATCGCGACGCATGTCAGGCCTCGTCCTGCACCAGCACGGCGCCGGCCTCGTCGACGGGGATGTCCAGTTCGTAGCCCTGGATCCGGATCCGGATCGCCTGCGCTCCGCGGTGCAGCACCTCGAGCTCGACGTCCGGCAACAGTCCCATGTTCAGCAGGTGTTCGCGGGCGTTGCCCGCATCCGCGATCTGGGTGACCCGCGCCCGCGCTCCGGCCGCGATCTCGGGCAGCGTGCGCGAGCGCTCCGTGCTGGTCAGGCGCCGCTGCTTGCGCGCCGGGCAGTCGGTTTCGCAGTGGCTGTCCTCATGCACCAAACTGCAGCGGTGGAACTTGGTCAGGAACTGGCTGCCCTCGGGGCACACGTTGAGAAACTCGAAGAAGCGCGCCAGGTGATCCAGGCCTCCGGCGCTCAGGCTGTGCTCCATGGCGCAGGCGTCGGCCCGCGCCGAGCTGGGCTCCATCTGCAAGATGTCCTCGAAGAAACGATTCAGCAGCTGGTGGCGCGCAAAGACGCGGCGTGCGACCTCTTCGCCCTCGGGGGTCAGGTCGATGAACTCGCGCTGGGCGTAGTGGATCAGCCCCAGGTCCGAGAGCCGACGCATGGCCGGCGTGACCGAGGCCGCACGGACCTTGCGCGCCCGGGCGATGTCCTTCACCCGCGCCACACGCTGGTCGCGCACCAGCTCGTAGATGGTCTCCAGATAGTCCTCGAGAGCACCAGTTAGTTGAATTTGCTGTTCTATTTCGCTCATATTAGTCAAGACTAATAAAAGCTGAGGCGTCTGTCAATAGTCTCAAAAAACGCGGCCTGCAAGGACGCTCGCCGCAGATCGCGGCTGGGTGCGCGCGCAGGCGTCCGGGGGGGGCGCTCCCCGTCGCGTCCAGGCTGTGTCGAAGCACTGAGGGTGAACACCCGGGGCCTCGACCTGACGCGGTGGCGGCGCCGCGGCTTGTGCTCCCCGGGCGAAGACGCTACACAGCGAGATTGCCCGCGTGCTGGCCGGCGAGGGTCCAGGGGATCCACGGCGCCTGGCCAATCAAGGAACCAAGGAGAGGACGATGACCGTGAGCACATCCGAGCCCAAGACCCTGCAGATGAACAAGCTCCAGGACTCCCTCAAGCGGCCAGCGTACAAGGTCAAGGACATCACCCTGGCCGAATGGGGCCGCAAGGAAATCGTCATCGCCGAGAAGGAGATGCCCGGTCTGGTGTCGGTGCGCCACAAGTACGGCTCGCAGCAACCGCTCAAGGGCCAGCGCATCACCGGGTCGCTGCACATGACCATCCAGACCGCGGTGCTCCTGGAGACCCTGCAGGAACTGGGTGCCGAGGTGCGCTGGGCCAGCTGCAACATCTTCTCGACCCAGGATCACGCGGCGGCTGCCGTGGCCAAGGCGGGCACGCCGGTATTCGCGTGGAAGGGCGAGAGCCTCAAGGATTACTGGTGGTGCACGCTGCAGGCGCTGCTGTTCGATGGCGACCAGGGACCGACCCAGATCGTCGACGACGGCGGCGATGCCACCATCATGATCCACCTCGGCTACGAGCTGGAGAACCACTTCGAGAAGCACGGTCAGCTGCCCCCCATCACCGTCGAGAGTGACGACGAGCGCGAGCTGATGACCCTGCTGCACGAGCTGGTGCTCAAGGACGCCACCCTGTGGCACCGCATGGTCCCCGGGATCCGCGGCGTCAGCGAGGAGACCACCACGGGCGTTCATCGCCTGTACCAGCGCATGGAGCAGGGCAAGCTGCTGTTCCCGGCCTTCAACGTCAACGACAGCGTGACCAAGAGCAAGTTCGACAACCTGTACGGCTGCCGCGAGTCCCTGGCCGACGGCATCAAGCGCGCCACCGACGTCATGGTGGCGGGCAAGCGCGTGCTGATCTGCGGCTACGGCGACGTGGGCAAGGGCTGCGCTCGGTCCATGCGCGGCTTCGGCGCCATCGTGCGCGTCACCGAGATCGACCCCATCTGCGCCCTGCAGGCCAGCATGGAAGGCTTCCAGGTCACCACCGTCGAGGAGGTTCTGGCGGACACCGACATCTACGTCACCGCCACCGGCAACCTCGGCGTGATCACCTCCCGTCACATGGCGCACATGAAGGACCAGGCCATCGTGTGCAACATCGGCCACTTCGACTCCGAGATCGACGTCGCAGGTTTGCTCAAGGTGCCGGGCCTGAGCCACAGCGAGATCAAGCCCCAGGTCGACGCCTATACCTTCGAGGACGGGCACACGATCTTCCTGCTGGCTGGCGGACGCCTGGTCAACCTGGGCTGCGCCACCGGGCACCCCAGCTTCGTGATGTCCAACTCCTTCACCAATCAGACCCTGGCCCAGCTCGCCCTGGCCCGCGAGGACCACGCGATCGACGTGTATCGCCTGCCCAAGGCGCTGGATGAGGAGGTGGCGCGGCTGCACCTGGACAAGCTGGGCGTCAAGCTCACCCGCCTGTCCCCGGAGCAGGCGGCCTACATCGGGGTCGACGCCAACGGCCCGTACAAGCCCGAGCATTATCGCTACTGATGCCGCGGCGACGCGCAGCTCGCGTCGACGACGCGGAGGTGAAGACGACGGAGCCCGCACAGGCTCCGGTGGAGGCACCGCTCACCTCGAGTCGCCTGACCCATGTCAAGGACGTGCGCATCACGCGGGTTCCCACGCCGCAGTCCGTCAAGATGTATGGCAAGAGCCCCAGCGTGTTGCGGCCGATGGCCGCGCGCTATCACACCGCGCCCTGCTCGCAGTGCGATAGCCGCTGCTGCCAGGAAAAGGTCTGTGTCAACATCGTGGACCTGGCGCGCATGGTGCTGTACCTGGGTGTGGCGCCCGAGGAGCTGGTGGTGCTCGACCCCGAGCACCAGAGCACCCTGACCATCCCGGCGCTCATCCAGGGCACTGCGCACCACATGCTGCTCAGGCGGGTTCCCACCGAGGGCCTGCCCATGCCTGCCTGCCACATGGTGGCCTACCCGGGAGGTCACCGGCGCTGCGGCATCCACAGCGTGCGTCCCGGGGTGTGCAGGGCCTATCCCTTCAGCTTCTACACCGACCGTGGCAGGTTCTTCTATGTCGGTCTGCCGGTGTTGTGTCCCATCAGCTGGGCACTCACCGACGAGGCCCGGCGCGCCCTCGAGCTCGAGATCGTGGCCTGGCGCGATCAGAACGACCACGCCGAGCGCCACATCAAGCGCTGGAATCGCGAGCACGGCGACGAGGGTGCTGGCGCCTTCTTCCGTTTTGCCGTCGAGAAGGGCGCCCTGAAGCTGGGGATTGACCCGCGACCCTACCTGCTGGCGAACACCGCCAGTGGCTTCACCCGCAAGAGGCTGTGGTAGGCGAGGCTCCTGCTGGCTCCTCGGTCCAGCTGCTCAACCAAAGGTCCCGCCGTCGTGGCCCCAGGAGGATCCATCGACCTCGGTGAAGTTGAGAAACACGCGGCTGGTGGCCAGACCCAGGCGCGCGTGCAGCAGTTCGCTGATCTGCTCGGACAGGCTGCGATTGACCGCTGGCGTCAGGCCGCCGATGGAGCGCAGGTCGCCAAAGGCCGCCGGGCCCACCTCGCCGGCCATGCACATGGGCGCCTGGTCCACAATGGTCATCACGTAGGTCTCGGGCTTTCCTATCGTTTGCGCCACGATGCGCGACAGCTCGGTGAGGAGCGTCGTCGTGGTCGCCTCGTCGATGGTCGCCGAGGTATGCACCTTGAGCATGGGCATGGGGTCTCCCTTTCTTGAGGCTGCCCGCGGCGTTGCGGCCAGCAGACGCGTTACACGATCACGACCGGGAGCTCGCGATCGATGGTGATGCCATCGGGTTGGACACGGGCGCGCAGGCCGAGCATCTCGACGCCGGCGGCGCGCGCGGTGGCAAAGGCCTCGGCGTAGTCGAGGTCGATGTGCGCCGCGGGTCCGACGCTGTGGGCGTCGTCACGTTGCACCAGGTAGAGCGTCACGGCGCGATCCCCGGCCAGCACCCGCTCGGCCAGACTCAGCAGGTGGCGGCGGCCGCGCGCGGTCACCGCATCCGGGAACAGGGCGACCCCGTCCTCGACCAGCGTCACGCTCTTGACCTCGAGCCACAGCGCCCGGCCGGCGCGATCGCGCAACAGGAAGTCGACTCGGCTTGAGTGGTCGGGCAAGAAGGCCTCGCGCCGTTCGAGACCCAGCTCGCAGAAGTGCCGCAGAGCACCAGCGCGCAGGGCGGCCTCCACCACCGCGTTGGCGTGGACGGGGTTGGCTCCCACCAGGGTCGAGCCTGCCTGCACGATCTCGAGGCGGTAGGGCAGGGCAGTGTGGGTTCGTGCCAGCAACCACACGGGGCTGCCGGGGGTCGAGCACCCGGTCATGCGCCCGGGGTTGGGGCAATGGGCTCGCACCGTCTCGCCATCGTCGAGCTGGACCTCGACCACGAAGCGATTGGGGCGGCGCAGCAGGGTCCCTCGGCGCAGCGGGGCGGTGTAGGGCAGAACAGGCACGCCCATCCTGTGCCGCGGTCCGGCGACCCGGCGGCGCTCAGCCACCGTCGGCGGTCTCGAAGCTCAGGCCATTGTCCTGGGCCGACTGGCACTCGGCAGCGCAGTGGGTCTGGTAGCAGGCCGCAGCGACGACGCGAATAGGCTGGTCGGGCTCGGTGTCGACCATCTGCGTCGCCACCTCCTCCGAGCAGGTCTCGTCCTCGGCGGTGTCCCCCGGCAGGCAGTTCTGGTCCGCATTTCCCGGTCCCAGGGCCGTACCGTCGGTGGCGGTTTCCTGCAGACACGCGCAGCACTCGCTGCCGGCCACCAGGCGAGGATCTGTCAGCACGGAGGCGGCCGCGCCGACCAGGGCCAGCAGCAGGACGAGCAGGGAACAAAGCCGTCGCATGGCAACCTCAGCCACGCCCAACCTAGTCCACAAGCCCGACGTGGCGATCTCACGCTACGAGTCTGCGCAGCCCGGGTCAACCGCCCAGGGCTTGCTTGTTGTCGAGCCCGCACTACATGGAAGCCGTCACCGAGAGGGCCGGGGAATGGAACTGCACCGTCCACACAGCGAAGCACGCCAGGTCGCACCCGGCAGGGAGAAATCACCGGATATTGAGGAGTTCAGGCCGGCCCGGACACCACCGCCGGATTCCCATCGAGCCTGTCGCTGTGCTCGCAAGGCCTTGACACTGCTGAAGGATCGCCTCCCAAAACCGCACTGGTGGGCGCGCTGACATCGGTCACTTGACCGATGCGATGAGCTACCACACCTCGGTCATTCGGCCGATACTCCCTAGATGAGCGGGCACGACAGCCGCGGGCGCCCGCTTGCCTGAGGTGTGTCATGCGTTTGTCCAGATTGGGATGCATTCTTCTCCTGGGAGGGATCCTCGTCGCCGGCGCCTGTGACTGCGGAGGCGTGACCGCCACCGGCGTGGACGCCTCCACGGTTTCGCGCTTCGACGCCGCGCGCAGCGACGCCCTGGCGGTGGACGGGCAGGTTCCGGAGGGTGGAAGCACGGACCGCCGCGTGGACACGCCGGATCCCAACCGCTCGGACAACGCCACGCGCGACTCGGACTGCGACGGTCTGAGCGACGCCGAGGAGTTCGGCAACATCTACGCCGGTGGCGCCCAGACGGACCCCGCCAACCCCGACAGTGACGGTGACGGCCTCGACGATGGTACCGAGCTTGGCCGGCAGAGCTCCGTGGACAGCCGCTGCACAGGCTTTGGCGGAGACAGCGATCCGGGGTCGATGACGGACCCAACCCGGGCCGACAGCGACGGCGACGGGCTCGCGGATGGCGTCGAGGACGTGAACCACGACGGCGCCTACCAGGCCGGCCAGGAGCTGGACCCGCGCGACCCCGATACCGATGACGACGGCCTGTGCGACGGCCCGAACAGCGTGCTACCGCTGTGTACCGGCGGCGACCCCGATCCCTATCTCGCGGACAACGACACGGATCGCGACGGCGTGCCCGATAGCGTGGACACGGCCCCGAACAATCCGGACCGCGACGGGGATGGACTGTGCGATGGACCGCGCACCGTGGCCGGGGTATGCGAGGGCGGCGAGGACCTCAACGGCAACGGTGTCATCAACGCCGGGGAGAGCGACCCCGACGCCGTGGACACGGACTGCGATGGTCTCACCGATCTTGAGGAGAGGCAGGCGGGCCTGAACCCGCGCAAGCGGGATACCGACGGCGATCTGATCCCGGACGGTATCGAGCGCGGCGTGACCCAGAATCCGGATCCGACCCGCTGCACCAGCTTCGTGGCGGATGCGGATCCCACTACGACCACCAGCGCCAGCAACGTGGACAGCGACGGCGACGGCATCAACGATGGCATCGAGGATGCCAATCGCAACGGCCTCGTCGACGCTGGGGAGACCGATCCCAACGACCCGGACAGCGACGGCGACGGCGCCTGTGACGGACCGCCGCGGGCCGTGCCTGGGGTGTGCACCGGTGGTGAGGATCTCAACGCCAATGGCCGCGTGGATCCCGGCGAGAGCGACCCTCGAGTCGCGGGCAGCGCCGCCGCGGACGCCGACTCGGACGGAATCCCTGACGACGTCGAGAACAACGTGGCCTGCCTGGATAGCCACAATGCCGATAGTGACGGCGACGGCGTCAGTGATGGAACCGAGGACGTGAACCACAACGGTCGGCGGGATCCCGGCGAGACCGACGCCTGCGCCATCGACAGCGACTGCGATGGCCTGGTCGACGGGCAGAGCTATGGCACGTATCTCGGCGAGGCGACGTTGGGGACCAGCCCGACCAATGCGGACAGCGATGCGGACGGCCTCACCGACGGGCTCGAGGCGGGTGTGGCGGGCAACGCCGTGCCCACCGGCACGGACGCGAGCTGCGGTTTCGTGGCCGATGCCGATCCCGCGACGACCTCCTCGCCCACCACTGCTGACAGCGACGGCGACGGCGTGCCCGATGGCGCCGAGGACATGAACCAGAACGGCCGCGTGGACACCGGGGAGCTCGATCCCAACACGCAGGATGCCACCGGTCCGGTGCTGGCCGCCTGCTCCCAGAGCAGCCTGGTCCCGCTCGAATTTGGCAGTGCCGTCGAGCCGGACCTGCTGTTCGCGACCGCCAACTACGGCGGCGGTGACCAGTTCAGCGAGCGCAGCACGGTGCTGGTCAACAACGCGCCCGCGGGCCTGATGTTCTACAACCCCACACACCAGGTCGCCGCCTTCACGCTCACCCTGGTGCCGGGGAACAACGACGCCACGGCCTCCGCCGCGGAACAGGCCAGACGGGCCACCCTGGGCAACCTGAGCGCGCCCTTCACGCGCACCTTCACCACCTGGGACGGCTTCGCGCAGTCGGTGCTCGCCTCCTACGACGATGGCGCGAGTGGCAGCGTCAAGCAGCGCATGAACGACATCGTCACCCGCTTGCTCAACGCCACGCCCACGGGCTTGCTGGGCCCCGGCGGTGACGCGGGTCCGTTCAAGCTCTTCCTCGAGTACGTGCGACGAACCGATCAGCGCCTGGTCATCACCGGCGCCCTGATCCCGGCGGCGCGCTACACCGGCCAGTCCATCTTCCGTGCCGAGGATCTCGGCAATGGCTCGGCCCTGGCCCAGTTCGGCGACGGCGTGGGGACGCAGTGCGACGTGTTCGACGTGCAGCAGAGCGCGGTGGTCGATTTCCTGTGGGTCATCGACAACTCGGGCTCCATGGAGGAGGAACAGCAGGTGGTGGCCAACACCGCCACCGAGATGACCACCCAGCTCGGCGGCTCGACCCTGAACTGGCGCCTGGGCGTCATCACCACCGACCTCGAGATCTACCCCGTGGCCAACTGGACGCCCTACGTGTGGCAGTCGGGCACCAGCTACCCGCACAATGGCTGCAGTTACCCGACGGGCTACTGGGAGCCCAACGGTCAGCCTGTGTACTGCCGCTTCAGTACGGACCCGGCCGCCTTCTCGAGCTGTGTGACCTCGCTGTACGTCTGCGGCATGGGCTACGAGACAGCCTTTGGACCTTTCGCGTGCGTCATGGGAGGACAGGTGGCGGGTCAGTACTGGTGTGCGGACGACCAGAACCTGGGCCTGCAACCTCCCACGGCCTACAAAATGCTGCCCAAGGCTGCCAACGATCCCACCAAGCTGCGCACCAATGCCCAGCTCGCCGTGGTCATCATGTCTGACGAACCCGAGCGCTCGGAGACCATTGGCTACCCGTCAACCACCGTGCAGCAGTGGGTCAACTACTTCAGCAACTACGACGGCCAGGGGAGCAGTGCCTTCGTCGCCGGCATCCTGTGCCCACCGGGTCAGAACTGCGCCTGCGCAGGCAGCGGCCTGTGCGAGACCTCGGACAACCGCTATCGCAGCTTCGTGCAGGCCATGAATGGCGTCGAGGGCGACATCTCGGACTTCAACACCATTCCTGGCACCATCACCAACATCATCAATGCGGTGGCGGGTTCGGCCAGCCCCTACGCCCTGAGCAAGCCTCCCATCTCGTCGACGATCCGCGTCGCCACCAGCGCAGCGACGGCCGGCACCTGTGACCAGAACAACATCCCGCGTAGCCGCCAGCATGGCTGGGACTACGACGGTGCCACCGGCAACATCGTGTTCTTCGGCAATTGCCGTCCTCAGCCCGCGAGCGGCGCCAGCATCGCGGTCAGCTACCGCTATTGGGTCGACCGCACCCCGGACCCGGGTGGCCAGACCCAGAGCTGCAACTGCACGCCGCCCGAGGTCTGCGATCCCACGACGCTGCAGTGCTACTGCCCGCCCGATTGCGGGGTGCCCAACATTCCGCCGGAGCAAGTCTGCGACACCGCGACATGCCAGCTCGCCTGTCGCCCCGACTGTGGCGCGGGCTGTTTGGGCAACTCCGTGTGCAATCCCGCACCAGGAACCTGCGCGTGCGAGTGCCCGTCCGATTGCGGGGGACCCTCCCCCGGCGGAAACTTCGTGTGCGACCGCTCGCCATCGAGCCCAAGCTACTGCGACTATGTGTGCTCGCAGTGCCCGGGCACGCCACCCAACCCGGCCATGGCCTGCAACACCACCTCCTGCGAGTGGCAATGCCCGGCCTGCGGCAATTGCCCGGGGTTGGCGACCTGCAACTCCACGACCTGCGCCTGCGAATGTAGCCAGAGCATGACCTGCTCGACGGGTTACCGCTGGGACACCACGGCCTGCTCTTGCGTCTGCGACGTCAGCGGCCTGGGTTGCGGCGAGCGCTACTACGCGGATCCCACGTTCTGCGCCTGCCTGTGTCTGCCCAACTGCGGCGACACCTGCCCGGGCAACATGTACTGCAACACCAGTCTGTGTCAGTGCCTGCCGACGGGCGGTTGAGCCCGGCGTCGCGGGGCCTCGGCAGCGCCATACGCGTCATGTTTTGGGAGCATTTCCTGGTTGGCAGAAAAACCTAGGACGATGGTCGGTTTTATCGTCCTCACCATCCGCGCATCGTCGCCACCACCTGGTATGATGCGGCCTTCGATTCCTGCTCAGCGAGGAAAGGGGACGTCCAGTGCGGCCGCAAGCCACGGCCTTTACCCGCCCCGACGTCACGCACGCGTATCACAACACGCGACTGTTCTTGCTCCTGGATGCGGAGCTGGCGACGACGCAGGCGGTGTGGATTGCAGCGCCCGCCGGGAGTGGCAAGACCACGCTGCTGAGCACTTACTTGCAGGCGCGTGGGGTCCCTCACCTGTGGTACGGCGTGGACGCCAGCGATCGCGATCTCACCGCTCTGTTCGGCAATCTGGCCGAGGCCATGAGGAAGCGCCTGGGGGGACGGCGCAAGGCCTTGCCTCACCTCGGCGCCGAGTACGCCGAGGACCAGGGGGCCTTCGCCCGGCACTTCTTCACCGCCCTGTTCGGGCCGCTCCCCACACCCACGATCTTGGTTTTGGACGATGTGCACCTGATCAGCGACGAGCCCGGTGTCCCCGCGGTGCTTGCGGCCCTGGTCGACGTGTTGCCGTCCGGGGTGCGGGCGGTATTCCTGAGCCGGCAGCCTGCGCCGCAGATCCTGGCACACGCCATCAGCCGGCAGCTCCTGCGAACCTGTGGCTGGGGCGAGCTGCGGCTGCGCAGCGACGAGGCAGACGCTCTGCTGGAGTGCGTGGCCTCTCGCCCGCTGTCCGAGGCCACGCGACGGCACCTGACCCGGCTGGCCGACGGCTGGGCCGCGGGTCTGGTCCTGCTCTCCGCTCATCCCGACGTTTTGCCGGACAGCGCCACAGGTTCGGTCGACAGCGCGCCGCAGGTCGTGTTCGATTTCTTCGCCACCGAACTGCTTGCCCAGCTTGACGACGAGACCCAGGCACTTCTGGTCGCCACATCCATGTTTCCCAGGATGACCGCGGGTCTGGCGCAGAGCCTGAGCGGGCAACACGGCGCGGGGCGCATTCTCGAGCGGCTGGCGAGGGACCAGCTCTTCGTGGCGAAGCACCCGGGCCGGCCAGCGCAGTACAGGCTGCATCCTCTGCTGAGACACATGATGCGCCAGCGCCTCGTGGATTCTCTGTCCCTGGCAGCCCTCGTCGAGCAGTGCCGGCGCAGTGCGCTGCTGCTCGAGGAGCTGGGCGATCTCCACGCCGCAGGAGAGCTGCTCATCGAATCCGGGGACGGGCAAAGCCTGCAGAGCTTCATCCTGCGCCATGCCGCGGAACAGGCGCGCCAGGGCCGGCTCGACACCCTCGCAGGTTGGATCGCGGGCGTGTCGGAGCCGGGGCAAGCACAGGAGCCGTGGCTGGCCTATTGGCAGGGTGTGTGTCGTCTCGCCTCGGATACCGTCGCGGCACGGGAGCATTTCCAGCGGGCGCACGAGCTCTTCGTGGCGGCCGACGCGCGCACCGGTGCTTACCTGTCGTGGGCTCGCATCGTCGAGTCCATCATCCTCGAGAACGGCGGCTACGCGGAGCTCGACCACTGGATCGAGGAGCTGGACAGGCTTCGAGCCAGGCTCGGAACCTCGCTCTCTCTCGAGGTGTTCGTCCGGGTCAACGTCAGCCTCTTCAATGCACTGGTGTTCCGGCGCTCGGACTCGCCACGGTTGCGCGAGGTGGAGCGAGCGTTGCGCCGCCTGCTGCTGGTTGCGCCCGAGGTCAACGTGCGCTTCATGCTCGGCGCGCACCTGGTGCGCTACTACAACTTCGTGGGAGACATCGCGGGCGCGACCTCGGTGCTCGGGAGGCTGCGCGCGCAGAGCACGTCGTCGTCCCTGGCACCCTTGACGCGCATGCTGTGGGTGGCCATGACCTCGTCCTGCGGCTGGCTGACCGAGTCCGCCGAAGCCGGGATAGCTGCCGCTGACGACGGGCTCGAACTCGCGCAGTCCCTGGGTATTCATCTCTTTGATTTCTACTTCCTGGTGCAAGGCAGCTACAGCGCCTTTGCCCTCGGCAGGCTGGACCTCGCCGCCTCGTACATCGAGCGCATGCAGGGCACCTTCAAGCCCGAGCGACGGGTGGACGTGGGCCAGTGCGTCTTTCTGCAGGGCTGGCTGCAGCTGGCGCGCGGTGAGTTCGAGCGCGGTCTCGCAAGCATGCAGGAGGCGGTGCAAGTCGCCGAGGACACGCGATCCCCCTACGTCATCCTTCGCGCCAGCCACGGACTCGCGCAGGCGCTGTGGCGTGTGGGGCGGGTCGACGAAGCCCTGGAGTGCCTGGATGCGTGTGCTGCGATCGCGGGTCCGCACGGCTTCACCCCCGTGAGCTATCTCGTCGATCTGTGCCGGGCCGAGGTGCTGCTGTCGACGGGAGATCGGGACCGCGCCAGGATCATGCTCGCCAGCGCGCTCGCCCTTGGAAGGCGCCGCAGTCTGCAGCACGTGCCGCACTGGACTCCCCGGCAAATGGCCAGGCTATGTGCCGAGGCTCTCGATGCCGGGATAGAGCCGGGCTACGTGCGCACGCTGATCCAGGCCTTTCACCTGGATCCTCCTGTGCGATCCGGGGTGGATGCCTCGAACTGGCCGTGGCCGGTCCGTATCCATGCGCTCGGGCGATTCAAGGTCCTGGTCGACGGCGAGCCCCTGCGCTTCGAGCGAAAAGGCCAGGCGCGACCCATCGAGCTGCTCAAGGTTCTGACCACACACGGAGGCCAGGACGTGGCCGTGCAGCGCGTGGCCGAAGCCCTGTGGCCCGACGCCGACGCAGATGCCGGTCGCGACGCACTCAAGACCACGCTGGCTCGCCTGCGCAAGCTGATAGGCAGCGACGCTGTGGTGCAGGTCGAGGGCCAGCTCTCACTGGACCGGAAACGGGTATGGAGCGACGTCCAGGTCGTGGACGAGGCCCTGCTTCTCATTCTTGATGGCCCCAAGGGTCGTGCGGGTGCTGGTCAGGACCTGGCTCTGTACTGCGGGCCATTGCTTGACGAGGACGATGCCCCCTGGGTCATCGCGCCGCGCGAGCGCCTGCGCGACAGGTACGCCCGGGCCGTGGACAAGCTGGCGCGGGCCTGGCTTGCCCAAGGTCGCGCCGAGGAGGCTCTGGCGCTGCTGTGGCGAAGCATCGACGCCAAGCCGCTGGTCGAACACCTGTATGCGGGGCTGATGGCGTGCTTGATCGAACTGCAGCGGTCCGCGGAAGCCCGGGACGTGTTCGAGCGCTACCGGCGCACTGTCCTCAGAGAAGCAGGAAGAGCTCCCTCGCGCGAATTACAGGAGCTGGTTTCCCGTCTCGCGTGATCTAAAAAAGCAATCAATACATAATGTTGACTTCATTCCATACAAGTTGAAGGCCACTGTCTCCTATCTGTTACCTGCTCGCACCTACTGTGTATGCCTCACGCAAGTTGCTGGACCGGGGCTGCCCTAGGGGGGGGGGGGGGGCGCGGTGGAGGTGGCTCAATGGCGCGCACTCGCGGGGTCCTTTTCAATGGCATCGCGACCTGCTCCCAGATAGCTGGG
>JBDRCO010000091.1:0-3460 GCA_043821645.1 Pseudomonadota bacterium
CGAGGAGCAGAAGGAAGAAGCCCTGGCGTTCGTTCGGAAGGTCGCGGCGGGGAAGAAGGTCGAGTCCATCGAGACCAAGCGTCTGACCAGGGACGGGCGCACGCTGGACGTCCGGCTGACGGTGACGGCACTGCTCAACGAGGCGGGCAGAGTTACCGAGTTCGCCACGACCGAGCGGGACATCACCGCGTGCACACGGATGGACAAGGCCTTTCAGGAATCAGGCGCCGGGTAGCATTCGTCCGACGGGAAGTGCCCGGGCCGGCGCCCGACATACCAGCGTGGGTCGGGGTGTGTTTGGAGGAAACGGTCATGAGCGTGAGTGCCAAACGATCGAACAAGCCCGATGACTTGAGGGCGCGCGCGGAGCACCGGCTGGTGACGACCCGCCGCGACGTCCGGGCGATGCCCATTGACGACATCGGGAGACTTGTTCATGAGCTTCAGGTCCACCAGATCGAGCTGGAGCTGCAGAACGAGGAGCTGCGGCGGGCGCAGGTTGCGCTCGAGGCCTCGCGCGCGCGCTACTTCGACCTGTACGACCTGGCGCCCGTGGGCTACCTGACGCTCAGCGATACGAGCCAGATCCTCGAGGCCAACCTGACCGCGGCCGGCTTGCTGGGGGTGGCGCGCGGCGAGCTGGTCGACAGGATGATCACGCACTTTGTCCTGCCCGCGGATCAGGACATTTTCTACCGGTATCGCAAGGCGCTGTTTGACAGCGGCCATCCCCAGGTCTGCGAGCTGCGCCTGCTGCGCCAGGACAGCGAGCCCTTCTGGGCGCGCCTTGACGCCACCCTGGTGCAGGCGGCCGAGGGTGGGCCGCGGTGCCGGATCGCCTTCAGCGACATCGGCGAGCTGCGCGCGGCCCAGGCCAGGCTGGCGCAGGCGGACAGGCTGGTCAGCATGGGACTGCTCGCCGCTGGCGTGGCGCACGAGATCAACAACCCCCTGGCCTACGTGATGTACAACACCGAGAGCCTGGCCGAGGACATCCCGAGGCTGGCCGCGGTCGCGGGACGCTGCTGCGAGGCGCTGCGGCAGACCGTGGGCGCGGCGGCCCTTGCCGACCTCACCGGTCCCGAGGCGGCGCTGCTGGAGCCCGCCCAGCTGCAGGACATCGCCGACCGGGCGCGCCAGGCCTTCGAGGGCACCGAGCGCATCAAGACCATCTCCCGCGGCCTTGGCAGCTTCTCGCGGGTCGAGCGCAGCGAGCGCGGCCCGGTGGACCTGCGCCACGCCATGGCCAGCGCCATCACCATGGCGCGCAACGAGATCCGGTTCAGGGCGCGGCTGGTGCAGGACCTGGCCCCGGTACCACCGCTGCAGGCCAGCGAGGGCAAGCTGGCCCAGGTCTTCCTGAACCTGCTGCTCAACGCCGCCCACGCCATCCCCGAGGGCCAGGTCGAGGCCAACAGCATTCACGTGCGCACCTGGGACGGCGACGGCAAGGTGTTCGCCGAGGTCCGCGACAGCGGTCGGGGCATCCCCGCCGCCGACCTGGACCACATCTTCGAGCCCTTCTTTTCCACCAAGGGCGTGGGCAAGGGCTCGGGCCTGGGCCTGGCCATCTGCAGGACCATCGTCGGCGACCTGGGTGGCGACATCCGGGTCGAAAGCCAGCTTGGCCAGGGCACGCGGGTGGTGGTGGGGCTGCCGGTCGAGGCCCAGGCCACGGCGACCCGGCCACTGGCCGTGACCTCGTCGGCGCCGCAGCCCGGACCCGCGGGCCCGCGCGGTCGCATCCTGGTGGTCGACGACGAGGAGGCCATCCGGGACACGCTGCGGCGGGTGCTCGGGCGCGAGCACGAGCTGGTGTTCGCCAGCTCGGGCCGCGAGGGCCAGGACGCCATCGAGCGCGATCAGGACTTTGACGTGATCCTGTGCGACCTGATGATGGCGGACCTGACGGGCATGGACCTGCACCGCTGGCTGGTGCAGCAGCACCCGACCCTGGCGCGGCAGGTGGTGTTTGTCACCGGTGGCGCGTTCACGCCCCGGGCTGGCGCCTACCTCGCCAGCGTCGACAACCCGCGCCTGAGCAAGCCCTTTGACGCGGCCACGCTGAGGCATCTGGTGGGCGAGCGGGTGGTGGCAGCGCGCGCCAGGACGTGATGAACTTGCCGGCTCCAGCACGCGCCTGGTCGCCCGGGGGACGACCTGGCTCGGAGGCCTGAGATGAACCGCTGGCGACCCACCTTGATCCCCGGTGCCGATTTCATGCACCTGAACCTGTCGCCCGAAGAGGGCTTCTTGCTGTCGCGCATCGACGGCGCCACCACCGCCTCCCAGCTCGGCCAGCTCACCGGCCTGCCGGTACCCCGCTTGAGCCTCATGCTGTGGCGCCTGGTGCAGAGCCAGGTCCTGGCGCCCGTCCCCGACAGGCTGCGCAGGCAGCTCGCGGCGCAGGTGCTGATCGCCATGCGCCAGGCCCAGGCCGCGCCGCAGGTCATCATCCCGCCGCCGCCTGCGGCAGCCGCTCCCGCGACCGCGGCAGCCGCAGAATCCGACACCTGGAGCGAGGACGCCGAGGCCACGCCGGTGGATTTCGACGCGCTGCTGAAGCTGGACGACGCCAGCTTTGGCGAGTCCGAGCCCACCGCGGTCGAGGACCAGGCCGCGATCGAGGCCATGCTCGCGGACATGTGCCGGGCACCGTCGGCGGACGGGTTCGAGCCCGAGGGCGCCGAGCCCTCGACCGAGACCGGGCCCATGCCCTGGGAGGATCTGGGCGAGTGAGCGCGGGCTGTGGCCGCGGCGACACGTGCGCGAACAGGCGGGGGCGAGCATGACGGCGACCAGGCGAGGCCGGGGCAGCAGCGCACGCACGCGCGCCACGCGCAGTCCCCGGAGCAATCCCGCAGCACAGAGAGCTGCCGCAAAGAAGCCCGCGCCGAAGAAGCCTGCGCCGAAGAAGCCTGCGCCGAAGAAGCCCGCGTCGAAGAAGCCTGCGCCGAAGAAGCCTGCGCCGAAGAAGCCCACGCCGGAGCAGCACCCCGCGCTGCTGCACGATCTGCGGGTGCACCAGATCGAGCTGGAGCTGCAGAACGAGGAGCTGCGGCGCACCCAGCTCGAGCTCGAGGCCTCGCGCACGCGCTACTTCGAGCTGTACGACCTGGCGCCGGTGGGCTACCTGACGCTCAGCGACAAGGGACAGATCCTCGAGGCCAACTTGACCGCGGCCAGCCTGCTGGGGGTGACGAGGAGCGCCCTGGGCCACCAGATGCTGACGCACTTCGTGCTGCCCGAGGACCAGGACATCTTCTACCACCACCGCGCGATGCTGTTCGGCACCGGCGAGCCGCAGAGCTGCGAGCTTCGCCTGCTGCGCCAGGGTGCGCCTGCCCTGTGGGCGCGCCTGCAGGGCACCCTGGGCCACGACGAGGCCGGCGCCCCGCTGTGCCGGCTGACCTTCAGCGACATCTCCCGGCGCAAGCTCGATGCGCAGAACCTGGCCGAG
>JBDRCO010000092.1:0-5561 GCA_043821645.1 Pseudomonadota bacterium
GGCACGAGGGCGTTCCCTCGAGGAGGTCTTCGACATCTTCACCGAGGCCACGCGTGCCAGGGTCGAGAGTCCTGTGCAGCGCGTGCTGCGCGATGGCGCGGTGGTGGGCCTGGCCAACCACACCCTGCTCAGGGCCCGGGATGGTCGCGAGCGCCCCATCGCCGACAGTGGGGCCCCGGTACGCGGCGACGATGGCGCGCTGACCGGTGTGGTGCTGGTGTTTCGCGACCAGACCGAGGAGCTGGCCCTGCACAGGGCCCTGCGCGCCTCGAACCAGCGGCAGCAGAGCCTGCTCGACACGATCCCGGAGATCGTCATGGAGGTGGACGCGCACAAGGTCTACACCTGGGCCAACCCCGCCGGCCTGGAGTTCTTCGGCGACGACGTGGTCGGCCGCGAGGCGAGCGCGTACTTCGAGGGCGAGCAGAACGTCTATGAGCAGGTCGAGCCCCTGTTCTCCGGAGAGGAGCAGACCTTTTACCTCGAGAGCTGGCAGCGGCGGCGGGATGGTGAAAAAAGGCTGCTCGGCTGGTGGTGCCGCCCGCTCAAGGACGACCAGGGCACGGTGACCGGCGCGCTGTCGACCGCCCGCGACATCACCGAGAGTCGCCAGGCCGACGAGGCGGTGCGGCGCATCGCGGCCGAGTGGCAGGCCACCTTTGACGCGTCGCGGGACGCGATCTGGATCCTGGACAGGGACTCGGTGATCCAGCGCTCCAACCTCGCCGCCGAGCGGATCTTCGGGCGCCGGATCGAGGAGCTGCTGGGCAAGCACTGCTGGGAGATCGTGCACGGCTCGACCCAGCCCCATCCCGACTGCCCGATGGTGCGGGCCAGCAAGAGCCAGCAGCGCGAGACCATGGAGCTGCGAGTCGGCGAGCGCTGGCTCGAGGTCACCGTGGACCCCGTGCTCGACGAATCGGGAGAGATCGCCCGGGTGGTCCACGTGGTCAGCGACATCACCGAGAGGAAGCGGACCACCGAGCTGATGGCCCTGCGCCTGCGCCTGCACGAGTTCGCGGCCTCGCACACGCTGCACGAGCTGCTGGTCAAGACCCTGGACGGGGTGGAACGCCTCACCTCGAGCCAGGTGGGCTTTTATCACTTCGTTCAGCCCGACCAGCAGACCTTGTGGCTGCAGGCCTGGTCCACCCGCACCGCTCGCGACTACTGCCAGGCCGAGGGTGCAGGGATGCACTACGGCATCGACAAGGCTGGTGTGTGGGCAGACGCGGTGCGGCTGCGCCAGGCCGTCATACACAACGACTACGCGGCGCTGCCCAACAAGAAGGGCATGCCCGAGGGCCATGCCAGGCTGACCCGGGAGCTGGTGGTGCCCATCTTTCAGGGCGCCGACGTGGTCGCCGTGCTCGGCGTCGGCAACAAGGAGTCGGACTACACCGACAGCGACGTCGAGGCGGTCACCTACCTGGCCCACATCGCCTGGGAGATCGCAGAGCGCAAGAACGCCGAGGAGGCGCTGCAGGAGAGCACCGAGCTGCTGTCGCTGTTCGTGCAGAACTCGCCCATCTACACCTTCATCAAGGAGGTGACGGCGAGCGAGAGCCGGGTGCTGGTGGCGAGCGAGAACTTCGTCGACCTGACAGGCGTGCCGGGCTCGCAGATGGCGGGCAAGACCATGTCCGAGCTGTTTCCCCCGGACTTCGCCGCCAAGATCTCGGCGGACGACTGGGCCGTGGTGTCCAGGGGGGCGGTGCTGCACCTGGACGAGGACCTGAACGACAGGCACTACACCACCATCAAGTTCCCCATCGTGCGGGGCGGCAAGCGGCTGCTGGCGGGCTACACCATCGACGTCACCGAGCGCAGGCTGGCCGAGCAGGAGCGCCGCGACTTGCAGGCGAGCCTGGCCCAGGCCGACAGGCTGGCCAGCATGGGCATGCTGGCGGCGGGCGTGGCGCACGAGATCAACAACCCACTGTCCTACGTGCTGTACAACACCGAGACCCTGGCCCAGGACCTGCCCCGGGTGGCGGCGGCGGCCAGGATGAGCAGCGCGGCCCTGCGCGAGCAGGTGGGGGACGCGGCCTACGCCAGGATCCTGGGCGACAGCGCCGAGCTGCTGGGCTCTGACGCGCTCGACGATGCCGTGCAGCGCGCCCGCGATGCCCTGGACGGCACCCACCGCATCAAGAACATCGCCCGCGGCCTGGCGACCTTTTCGCGGGTCGAGCGGGTGGAGCAGTCGCGCATCGACATCAAGTTTGCCATCGAGTCCGCGGCGGCGATGGCCCTCAACGAGATCAAGTTCAGGGCACGGCTGGTGCAGGACCTCGACGAGGTGCCCTCGGTGTGGGCCAGTGAGGGCAAGCTGGCGCAGGTGTTCTTGAACCTGCTCATCAACGCCGCTCACGCCATTGACGAGGGCCATGTCGAGCACAACAAGATCACCCTCCGCACCTGGGTCGAGGGCGAGCAGGTCTGCGCCGAGGTCGCGGACACGGGCGCCGGCATCGCCCCGGAGCACCTGGCGCGCATCTTTGACCCCTTCTTCACCACCAAGGGCGTGGGCAGGGGCTCTGGCCTGGGCCTGGCCATCTGCCGCAACATCGTCACCGAGTTCGGCGGCAGCATCAGCGTCGACAGCGAGGTGGGCCAGGGCACACGCTTCGTGGTCAGGCTGCCCGTGGCCGGCGACAGGGACGAGGTGACCCGGACCGAGGCGCGCGCCGCGCAGCCCGCCCAGGGCGCGGAGCGCGGTCGCATCCTGATCGTCGACGACGAGCCCGTGGTGCGCAAGATCCTGCAGCGCCTGCTGGGCACGCAGCACGAGGTGCTGTGCGCCAGCTCGGGTCGCGAGGGCCAGGCCCTTCTCGAGCAGGACCAGGCCTTTGACGTGATCCTGTGCGACCTGATGATGCCCGAGATGACGGGCATGGACCTGCACGCCTGGCTGGCCGAGCATCACCCGACGCTGGCCGCCCGCATCGTGTTCGTCACCGGCGGCGCGTTCACGCCCAAGGCCGCGGACTACCTGGCCCGGGCCGGTAACCTCAAGGTCGAAAAGCCCTTTGACACGGCCAACCTGAGAAAGCTGGTGGCGACCCTGGTGGAGGCGGCGAAGAAGAAGGGCTAGTCCGATTTCAGTAGCGCGATAGCCACGCTGGTGGGCGATGTGGCTGGACGCGTGCCCTGCTGCCAGGTGCTACACTGCCTTGAAGGCCGAGGAGGTCGATCATGCCCGTCAAGGTCATCTGTGCCTGGTGCAAGCGCGACCTCAGCCCCGAGATCCAGGACTACAGCCCGCGCGACGTCTCGCACACCATGTGCGACCCCTGCCTGAGCAAGAACCTGGAGCAGGACCCGATCTCGATCCGGGAGTTCCTGGACGGGCAGCCCTACCCCATCCTGCTGGTCAACGGTGCCGGCGCCGTGCTGTCGGGCAATGACAAGGCCGAGAACAAGCTGGGCAAGAGCCTGGGCGACATGCAGGGGGTGCTCGGCGGCGACGTGGTGGCCTGCGTCAATGCCGGGGACGAGGGCGGCTGCGGCCACACCCTGAACTGCGCGATGTGCGAGTTCCGCAATGCCTTCGAGCACACCCACAAGACTGGCAAGGCGCTGGTCGACAAACCGGTGAGCCTGACCGTGCTCTCCGCGACCGGGGCGCGCCTCGCGCTGAGCCTCAAGCTGTCCACGCGCAAGATCGGCGCCGCGGTGTTCATCACCATCCACGCCCTGCAGACGCGGCCCGCGATCGGGTGATCGAGAGACATCCCGCGGGGCGGACCCGGGGTGGTGCCGGGTTGACGGGATGCACATGAAAACGGACCGCCAGGACCGTGCGGTTCGGGCTCGAGGGGAGGCGCGATGGTCGGCAGCAAGAGTCCACTGAACAACCTGCGCAGCTCTGACCTGCCGGCCTTTCCCCTGGTGGCCGCGCAGATCGTCGAGCAGTTCAGGAGCGGCAGGCCTGACACCGACAAGGTGCTCGAGCTGGCCATGCTGGATCCCGGCATGTACGGGCGCGTGCTCGGCCTGGCCGCATCGAGCGCTCCCCTGGTGCCTCCGATGTCCCTCGACGACGCGGTGCAGGTGCTGGGGCTGCCCCAGGTTCTGCGGACAGTGGACAGACTGGCCACGGAGTCGGTTCTGCTCGCGACCGATGACGCGGTGGCGCAGGATCTGTGGCGCCACGCCGTGACCACGGCGTGCACCGCCCGCGTGCTGGCCAGCCAGCTGGCGGATCTTCCCGGGACCTGGGCCTACAGCGCGGGGCTGCTGCACGACCTCGGCCGCCTGCCCATGTACAACCTGCTGCAGCGCGACTACCTGGCACTGTACGAGGAGGCGCTGGTGGCGCGCGAGCCGGTGGTCGAGGCCGAGCGTCGTCACCTGGGCACGGATCACGCGGAGGTCGGGCGCGCACTGGCCGACCAGCTGCACCTGCCCTCGGCGCTGGTGGCTGCGATCTGGCTGCACCACAGACCCCTGGCCGAGAGCGGAGTCCACGACAAGGCGCGGCAGCTGGCCATCCTGGTCGCCCTGGCCGACGCCCTGGCGCATCGCCTGGGTGGCGACCTCGACTTTCGCGAGCCCGACCTCGAGCACGAGGGTGAGCTGGCGGAACTCCTGGGCATCCCGCGCAAGCAGCTCGCCGACATTGCCGAGGAGGCGAGTCGCGAGACCCACCAGGCAGCGGCGCGCATCACATCGAGCCCGGTGCACTACAGCACGCGGCTGTCGCCGCTGGTCTAGATCGATTTCGCCACCACGAGGCCTACTCGCCCGGCTCGTAGAAGATGGGGGCGCGGCCACTCAGGAAGCTGCGGATGGCGGCCTGCGCCGAGGCGTCGAGCGCGGTGAACTGCATGCCCACACCCGGTGCCAGGTCCCGGGTGAAGCGATTGTGCGCGCGCACCCAGCGCACCACCGCGCGCGCGGTGATGCAGGGCGCGTCGGGCAGCTGCAGCGTCACCTGCAGCTGGGTGCCCAGGGGCAGGTCGTCGTAGGTGGCCACGAACAGCCCACCCTCGGACAGGTTCTCGCTGAGCCCCTGGTAAAAATTGTGCTCGGTGTTCCAGCCCACGTCGACCTCGACCTCGAAGCGCGGCTCGCCCCGGCGCTCGCTGGCGGTGGTCCTCACCTGCGTGGTGTTCGCCGGCCCGAGCTGGGACTTCAGGATCTCCAGCTGCATCTGGCCAGGCGAGTCGTTGCTGGCTGGTGTGGTGTGGGCCGGGTGTTCTGCCTTGAGTGCATGCATGGGCCATCTCCTGGCTGGGCGGTAGGTTGGGGTGCGCGCCGCTGCCGGGAGTTTCAAGCAATACCCGGACCAGCGTAGGTCCAGGTGTCGCCTGGCGAGGATGACTCACGTTTTCGGTACCTGTGCCCAGGCAAGACGGGCCAGGTCGGTCTGCGGAGACCCGGCTGTTGGGGCTGCGTAGACCCAGCGGGCACAACTGCGTGGGTGGCCGGCAGAGCTCCGCCACAGCCAGGTCTCTGTCCCCGGTGTTCGTGTTCCCTGCCTGCGTGCTGGAACCCTCAGGGAAATAGGCCCTGTACCTCGGGTCTTGCCCGATGGTGGGCACGCCTGACGCGTG
>JBDRCO010000093.1:0-25184 GCA_043821645.1 Pseudomonadota bacterium
GCGGCGGAGGTGGAGGCGGTTCGCGACGTGCGGGTTCGGCGGCCGGGGCGGCGACCGGAACCGGGGCGGGCGGGGGAGCGGCCCGCGGTGGCGCAGGCGGCGGAGCTTCGGGCGCGGGCGGCAGGCGCATGCCCGCAGGGAGCGGCTGGGCCACGGGAACGCCGGGTGCCGTGCTCTCGACGCCGGGCTGGGTCGAGGCACCCGTATCCTCGTCATCCAGATCGACATCGGCGTCGAAGGTATCCAGATCCTCATCCTCGTCGACAGGAGGCACGGGCGCGACGGGAGCCGCCTCCTGCGGACGCTGCTTGACCGGGCGCGGGCCGGTCGCGGCGGGACGCACTGCCTGGTGCTGGATCTCGTCAAAAGCACCGAAGCCCTCGGTCTGCGGGCGCACCTGGCCGTCGTCCGCGCGATCGCCGTAGGTGGCGCGCTGGGTGCGACCGCTGCGATGTTCGGTGGCCTTGGCCGCCCGCGCCACGGGGTTGGTCTCGTTGCCCGTGTCCTCGCCCCACAGCTCCTTGTCGAGGGAACGCTGCTCGCGCAGCTCGTCGAGGTAGTCATCCACGTCGTCCGCCGAGACCTCACCCTGGGCCTTCCATTCCTTGGGGATGAGCGAGCCGTGACCGCTGCGCCGCTTGCGCTTCTTGGCCAGCTTGCGTTTTTCTTTGAGCCGTTCGTGCTTCACCTCGTCCTTGACCTGGACGTTGAGGTCAAGCACCAGCTCCTTGCCATCGCGCTCGGCGAGGTCCGCGAACAGCGCCTCGGTGGCCTTGTTCTTCTTCTTGGCCTGCTTTTGCTCCTCGGTCTCTTCCTTGCGGGTCGATGCGCGCACGTCGAGGATCATGGCCTTGCCGTCGAGCTTCTCGAGCCTGTCGCTCAGACGCTCGCCCCGGGCCTCGGTGGGTCCCACCTGGACCTTCTCCTCCTCGACCGTCTTCTCCTTGCGCCGGACCGTGGCCTTGACCTCGAGGATCAGGGCCTTGCCGTCCCTCTCGGCGAGGGCGTCGCCCAGATGCACGTCGTCTTCCTCGGGCTCGGTCCTCGCACCCGCGTGAACTTCGAGGATCAGATCCTTGCCCTCGCTCTGGGCCATGCGCTTGGCCAGGTCCTCCTTGGTGCTGAGCTTCTTTTCCCTGTCCTCGGGTCGCGGCCGTCGGGTCGGCTTGACGTCGAGCACCAGGGCCTGGCCATCGTGGGCGTCGAGGGTCTCGGCCATGTCCACGTGCTTCTGCGACGCTTCCTCGATGCGCTCCTCGCGGCTCTTGCGCTCGATCTTCTTGACCTCGCGCGTGGTCACCGACTTGGGTGCCTCGTTCATGGCTCCCGAGCCACCCATGGCCATGACCATGCGATAGCGGGCCTCCTTGACCACCGAGGCCTCGTCGTCCGCGAAGGCCGCGGCCGCCGAGGGCGAGGGCCCCTGGGACCCACTGAGGCGGTCCGGATCCAGGACCTCGACCGGTGGGAACTGAACGCCGCTGACCTGGGCTGGGAGAACAGAGGTGGCCACGCCGTTGGCCTGGGCCAGCCGCACCCCCAGCAAGGCGTCGCCATAGACCTTCATGGCCAGCGACGACCAGGTGTCCTTGGGGTGAATCTGCGGGACCGCCATGCAGGAAATGCTAGCCGTAAAAACTCGCGCGGTCACCTCGCCGCACCGAGCACGACGCGTCCGCGACGGATGGGGACACTCCTCGATGACGCGGAGTCAGGGCGCAGGCACAGCCAGCGAACAGCCGTTGCGCGTGAGCACCAGCACCAGGAACCCCACTGCGCCGAGCAGGAACAGGGCGGCGAACACTCCACTCGCCCAGGACAGCTGTCGCTTCGCCTCCTCGGGATCTGTCTTGACCGCGAGCAGCGTCATGGCGACCGCGATCACCCTGTCGCGCATCACGCGAGCCACCTCGTCGCCCGGGAGGGCCAGGCCACGGTGCTTGTAGATCAGGCCCACGGCCTCGATCTGGGAGCTGGCCACGGCGTGCTTCAACACCGCCTCGTGCTGCACCGGCGTGTCGCCCTCGCGCACCGCGTCGCGATAGCGGACCAGCAGGTCCTCGGGCATTCCGGACACTGCAACGACAGCCGCGATGCGGGGATCGTCCTCGGTCAGACGCGAGGGACTGGTGCTGTCATCGAACCCGGTGTCGTTCTCGGCGGCGGGGGGGGCCGGAGTGGGCGCCGTGACGCCGGATACCACGCTGGCCTCGGTGCCAACGCCAGGGGCCTGTATCGCCTCGTACGGCGGGAAGCGGGTGGCGACCCCACAGGCACCACAGGTCAGCTCGACGCCGCTGGGGACGACGACAAGGGACCGTGCCGGCCCCGTCTCGTGACACACCGGGCAGCAGTATCCCACTCGGGCCTTGCTCATCGCGTCCTGCCCTCCCTTCCTCTCCTCGCCCGCGGGCTCGTGATACAGCGCGGATCCGCAACCCTGTCGCGGCCACGGAACAGAGGCCTCAGCCGGGCTGTATCGCATCAATCTTGTAGCGCTCGGGAACCTCGGCCTCATGCCAGGGGTCGGGCACCAGCGTCGCCACGAAGAGCACCGTGCACAGCACCGCGATCACCGTGCGGCGGAGCCCCAATGGCCGCGCGTCGACGACGGGGGGATGGGTATAGCCGATGAAGCGTCCCATCACCGCCATCAGCACGGTGAGCACCAGCCAGAAGGCGTTCCAGGTCAGCACGAACATCAACGGCAGATAGATGAACACGGCCAGGGACAGCCACACCGCGCGCCGGCCAAGCAGTGCCGTGGCCACGTGCCCACCGTCGAACTGGCTGAAGGGCTGCAAGTTGAACCAGGTCAGATACAGCCCCACCCAGCCGGCCCAGGCCGTGGGATGAATCCACACGTCGGCGCCGGACTCGAGCGAGCCGTGCACCAGCCAGCGCGCCAGGGCATAGGCCAGGCTGTCACCCTCGACCACCACACCGCCGAGAGCCGACAGCGCGGCCAGATCCGCGGGGCCCTTGACCTCGGAGCGCGCGAAGCCCAGGAGGAGCACGCCAAAGGCCACCACGAAGCCCACCAGGGGGCCCGAGGCGCCGATGTCGAGCAGCGCGCGGCGATCGTGCGACGACGCGCGCATGCTGATGACGGCGCCCATGGTACCCAGGCCCATGGGCATCGGAATGAAGAAGGGCAGGCTGGCAGGCACGCGATACACCCGCGCGGTCAGGTAGTGTCCCATCTCGTGGGTCAGCAGGATGGCCAGCAGGGGCAGCGAGAAGCCCAGGCCGTCGACGAGCAGCACCGGATCCGCCGCCACCTGGCGCAGCACGAGGCCAGGCAGCAGGTAGGGCGCCTCGCGCGCGACATCGAGCAGCGAGAAGGGGATGGCGTGGGCGATGCCCACCCCGGCCAGCGTCGTGGTGACGGCCGTGAGTGCGAGCAGAAGCGCCTGCAGGCGCCACGGATGCGGCGCGGGCCATTGGGGGGGCAGTGGCGACGAAGGTTCGTCCAGATGCGCGTCGGCCACGGTCAGCCCTCGGGCTTCTTGTCCACGTCGGCGACCTCGATCACATCCTTGGCGATGGTGAACACGGTCAAGGGGGTGACCGAGTCGCCCTTGTCGTCGAAGCGGGTGAGGCCGGTGACACCAGGGAAGTCGCGCACCTGGGCCAGGCGCTCGCGCATCTCGGCGCGGGTCCTGGGTGCGGGCTGTGCGCCACCGCGCACGATGGCAGCGATCAGCTTGCCACCGTCGTAGGCCTGCGCCTCGATGATGGTGGGCTTGCTGCCCAGGGCCTGGGTGAAGGCCGCAACAAAACCCTGCACCTGAACCTCACTCGACGTCGGGTTGAAGCCGTCGACGAACAACGCCCCGAGCATGTGCTTGCCGCCGCGCTCGATCAGGGTCGGGTCGTTCCAGCCGTTGGCGCCGAGCAGCTGCACGGGCTTGGCGCTGCGATTGCCCGTGGTCTTGCGGTAGTCCTCGATCGCACTCTTGTCGTTGGTGGTCAGCACGTCCTCGAAGGCCAGGGTCGGTGCGATCAGACCCACGGCGCGGCTGTCGTCGGGAATCAGCAGGGCATCGAAGTCCACCACCGGCGACAGGTCGGTCTGGCAGCGCTCCAGGGCCTTGCGCCTGGCATAGCTGGTGCTCAGACCCCGCGCCCTGGCCGCGCAGTTGAGGTACTCGCCGCGCGCGTGTAGCGGTGCGCGTCCCACCAGGCGCTTGATCGGCGCCACGAAGGTGGTCTCGTCGTGATCGTAGGCTTCGGCGGCCACCACGTAGCCGTGACGACGATCCACCTCGTCCCAGAAGGCGTTCATCAGTTCCATGCCGTAGGCGTGGCGAGGGTACAGGATGGCGAAGCGGGTCATGCCCAGCTTGCCCATGGCGAGATCCACTAAAGCCAGCGCTTGCTTGGTGTTGGTCAGGCCATAGCGAAACACGTAGGGGCCAAGCCCCGCCAGGTCCTCGCGCCGGGAGAAGGACAGCAGCGGCACACCCAGCTCGTCGGCCTTGAGCGCGGCAGCGTGCGAGGTGTTCTGCAGGATGGCGCCCAAGATGACGGCCGCGTGATCGTTGAGCGTGAGTTCCTCGACGGCCTGCGCCGCCTTCTCGGGCTTGCCCTCGCTGTCCTTGATCACCAGGGTGAGCCCGCCCTTGCTCTGTCCCTCGAGCACCTCGGCGCCAGCCTGGATGGCCCACAGCGCGCGCTTGCCGTAGATCTCGTACTTCCCGCTCAGGGGCAGGACCACCCCCACCACCGTCGGGTTGACCGTGAGCCGGGCGCGCAGCTTGTCTGCCTGGGCCCTGGCAGGGTCGACGAAACGGCCGCGCGGATGCAGCTTGAGATAGCGCTCGAGGGCCTGGCTGCACTGGTCGTAGTCGCGCAGGTGGCAGTAAACACGCGCCAGCTTGTACTGCACCAGCTCGCCGACGGGAGAGGAGGCATCGACCTGCTCCCCCAGCAGGCGGATCTCCTTGAAACCCAAACTCGAGTCGATGAGCACGAAGAGCCGGGACTGGATGCGCTCGCGCTCGGCGTCGTCGCGCGCCCTGGCGAGGGCCTTGAGGTACCATTCCGCAGCCTGCGCGCCCTGCCCGCCCTGCTCCAGGGTCTCGGCCAGGGTCAAGGCCACCTTCTGCTTCTCGTCCTCGTCGCGGATCTCCTCGTAGGCCACGCGCAGGGGCGCCACCGCATCCTCGGGCCGTCCGCGCTCGACGTCGATGCGTGCGAGCTCGAGGCGCGCCCTGGAGGCAAACTCGCTTTGCGGGTGTTCGAACAGCAGCCGCGCGAAGGCATCCCGCGCACGCTCGGGCTCCTTCTGCTGCAGGGCCAGGTCCCCCAGCGCCGCCAGGGCGTCATCGGCCAGATCGCTGTCCTTGAACTGCAGCATGAAGGCGTCGAGCTTGGCCAGGGCCTCGTCGGTACGACCCGCCTGCTGGCTCTGCTGGGCGTCGTCGTAGGCCGCCCGGGCAGCATCCTCGTAGTCCACGGCCACGCCATTGATCACCACGCGGCGGGGGCACCCACAGAGCTGCAGGGTGAGCAGGATCAGGGTCAACAGGGTCTTGACTGTCAAGGTGGCCTCGCTCCTTGTGGCGCTCGACGGGCGATGCACGCCATGCGCCCGTCCTCGACGCGTCGCGTCCACGGCTCCTGGCCCGGCGGCACGGCGCGGACAGAGCCCGGACCTCCCGCTCCTCGTCGACGGCGGGGAGTTTTACAAAGGGGTCTTGTGAAGTCAAACCAGCGCCGGCCTGGATCGGCGAACCGAGGCGCCGGGGTTTGATTTTTCTCCCTGTTCACAGCAAGGTTCCCCGGTCCGGAATCCTGTCATCCGATCCGGGGGCTGCGCATGGGCGAACGAGGACAGTGGGGGTCAAGGCTTGGCTTCGTGCTGGCGGCGGCGGGCTCTGCCATCGGCCTCGGCAACATCTGGAAGTTTCCGTACATCACGGGCGTCAACGGCGGCGGGCTGTTCGTCCTGATCTACCTGGTGTGCATCACCGGCGTGGGCCTGCCCATCATGATGGCCGAGATCCTGATCGGCCGCACCGCCCAGCGCTCGCCCGTGGGTGCCTTTCGCCTGCTGTCACGCCCGGGCAGCCCCTGGGTCGGCGTGGGCTGGCTCGGCTTCGCCGCGGCCTTCGTGATCCTGTCCTACTACAGCGTGGTGGCGGGCTGGGCCCTGCACTACAGCTGGCTCTCGCTCTCCGGCGGCATCGCCGGCCACTCGGTCGAGGAGCTCAAGCCCCTGTTCGGTCAGATCTATCAAGACACCGGGCTCAACCTGTTCTGGCACGTGGTGTTCATGGCCCTGACCGTGGGCATTGTCATCGGCGGTGTGCGCGGTGGCGTCGAGCGCGCCGCGCGCGTGCTCATGCCCGTGCTGTTCGTGATGATGCTGGCGCTGCTGGTCTACGCCATGACCCTGGACGGCTTCGGCCAGGGCCTGCGCTTCGTGTTCGCGCCGCATCGCGAATCCCTGTCCAGCGCCGGTGTGCTCGAGGCCCTGGGCCACAGCTTCTTCACCCTGAGTCTGGGCATGGGCGCCATGCTCACCTATGGCTCCTACCTGTCGCCGCGGGAGAGCGTGGTCGCCACCTCGGCGGCGGTGACCCTCCTCGACACGTTCATCGCGCTCATGGCCTGCCTGATCCTGTTCCCCATCACCTTCAGCTTCGGCATGGAGCCTGCCGCGGGCCCCGGCCTGGTGTTCACCAACATTCCCATCGCCCTGTCCCAGGTCCCCGCGGGCGCGGTGTGGTCGACGGTCTTCTTCCTGCTGCTGGTGTTCGCCGCGCTGACCAGCGCCATCTCCCTGCTCGAGGTGGCCGCGGCCTACTTCATCGACGAGCGCGGCTGGAGCCGGCGCCGCGCCGTGCTGCTATGTGGTGCGGCCATCACCGTTTTCGGCATCCCCTCGGCCCTGTCCGGCGGCACAGCGCTGTTCGGCAGCGGCGTGCAGGCGCTCACCGGTCGCAACTGGTTCGACACTTTCGACTACCTGGCCAGCAACTGGATGCTGCCCCTGGGTGGCCTGGGCATCGCGCTCTTCGTATCCTGGCGCGTGGGCGATGCCGCGCGCCGCGAGGCCCTGGCCCAGGGCTCGACACTGGGCGTGCTCAAGGGCTTCTACCTGACCTGGCTGTCGCTGCTGCGCTACGTGGTGCCCGTGGCCATCGTGGCCATCGTGCTGCACGCGATAGGTGTGCTCTAGCCCAATTTCGCGCTCAACAGATCGGATTGTGTGGGGCGCAGGGGCAAGGATTTTTTTCGCAGCTTGCGAGAACAAAAAGACTTGCCCCGTCGCGGGGGCCCCACACCACGGAATCAAAGAGCGGCGGAATTGGCCTCACCCGCACCTCTGAAGCGAGCCGACCGGAGCTTCTCTCGACGACGAGTGCATGCGGCGCCGGGACCCGGCGGCGGCGCAGACGCCAGCCGGGTGGGCCGATTGCGGTGAGGAGGAGAGGGGAGCGCAGGAAGGCGAGCGCCCCGGAGATCCCGTCGCAGCAAGCCAACCGGAGCTTCTCTCGACGACGAGGACCTGAAGCCGCTGGCCGCTGCCGTGCTCAGCGCGTCACGGAATCATCGCCAGCCCGCGCCTGCTCGACCAGCGCGTTGAGCTCGTCGTACAGCGCGTTGAGCTTGCGAATGCTGCGGATCAGGTGGCGCGGTGCCACCTCGGGGATGTCGGACGTCGACGGGGTCGAAGCCTCTGGGGTGAAGGGCAGCATGGGTCCTCCTGGTCCTGGCGCCACGCGTCACCTGCTGGCGCCACCTGGCTCCAGGTTAAGACCCTTGCCTCCAGCATCCAAATTTTCGGCCGCTAATCGCAAAGAGCACCCAGCAGCTCGTCGTGAAACACCCCGTTGCTGGCCACCACCAGGGGCGCGTTCAGGGCAAAAGCGGCACCGTCGAGATCGCTCATCCTGCCCCCGGCCTCTTCGACCAGCAGCCAGGCTGCGGCCACATCCCAGGGGTTGAGACCGCCCTCCCAGAAACCGTCGAAGCGGCCCGCCGCCACGTAGGCCAGATCCAGGGCAGCAGCTCCCACCCGCCGCACCGCGCGCGAACGAGCCACCACCCGGGTCACGCGCTGCATGGTGGCGCGCACCTCGTCCTCGTCGGGACGGTAGTTGTAGCCCGTGGCCAGCATGGCGTCCTGCAGCCGGGCGGTCGAGGTGACCTTGATCGGTGCGCCATTGAGCCAGGCGCCGTGGCCGCGCCGCGCCGTGAACAGCTCGTCGCGCTCGGGATCGTACAGCGCCGCGACCTCGATGGCGCCGTCCACCTCGAGCGCCACACTGGTGCAGTAGTAGGGAAAACCACTGACGAAGTTGAGCGTGCCGTCGATGGGATCCACCAGCCAGCGGTGGCGGCCCTCGCCCCGGGCGCCGTGCTCCTCGCCGAAGAAGGCGTGGTCCGGACAGGCGCCGAGCAGGATCTCGCGCAGCCGCGTCTCGACCTCACGGTCGATGGCGGTGACGAGGTCCGCGCGATCTTTCTTTTGTCCGACCTCGGTCACACGACCCGCATGAAAGCGCGCCATGCGGCCACCTTCGCGCGCGGCC
Organism: Pseudomonadota bacterium; assembly: GCA_043821645.1. Classification (GTDB taxonomy): domain Bacteria; phylum Myxococcota; class JACRCW01; order JAFGSX01; family JAFGSX01; genus JBDRCO01. The sequence continues at coordinate 8,547 of JBDRCO010000093.1, forward strand.
TGCACGGCCAGATGCATGAAATCCATGATGTGCACCTTTCTCAATGACGTCGCCACGTCGCGCATGATGGCGCCGCCCGGGGAGTCCTTGCAAGGCGCACGCACGGTCACTACCTAGCTGCGCGAGCAGAACTTCGACAGCGGGAGCCCGCCATGCAGATCGATCTTTGCGGCAAGACCGCCCTCGTCACCGGAGGCTCGCGCGGCATCGGTCGGGCCATCGCCATCAAGCTGGCCGCCAGCGGCGCTCGCGTCGCCGTCAACTACGTACGCCATGGCGCTGCTGCCGAGGACACGGCCAGGGCCATCCGGGAAGCCGGGGGCGAGGCCCTGTGCGTGCGCGCCAATGTCGGCGAACCCGAGCACCTGCACCGCATGTTCGAGGAGCTGCACGAGAAGTGGGGCGACAGGCTCGACATCCTGATCAGCAACGCGGCCAGCGGCGTGATCAAGCCAGCCCTGGAGCTGACCGAGCGCCACTGGGACTGGACCATGAACATCAATGCCGCCACCCTGCTGCACCTGACCAAGCACGTGGCGCCGATGATGCCCGAGGGCGGGACCATCGTCGCGGTCAGCTCGCTGGGTGCGGTGCGGGCGATCCCGCTCTATGCCGCGGTGGGCGCCAGCAAGGCCGCCCTGGAGTCCCTGGTGCGCCACCTGGCGGTGGAGCTGGCCGGCCGCAACATCCGGGTCAACGCGGTGAGCGCGGGTGTGGTCGACACCGACGCCCTCAAGCACTTCCCTCACCGCGACGACATCATGGGCAACAGCATGGTCAAGACGCCGGCGGGTCGGCTCACCACCCCGCAGGACGTTGCCGACGTGACCATGTTCCTGGTCAGCGACCTGGCGCGCATGGTCATCGGTCAGACCGTCACCGTGGACGGCGGCTACAGCGTGCAGGCGTGACGCCGCCCCGATAAAAACGAGCCTGACCCCAAAAAAATTCGTCAAGGGGAGTCCCCTGTTTCGAGTTCAGGGGTACAATCGCTCGCTATCCAGCGATCCCGAGCTGCTAGGAGTCCCCATGCGACACCCTGTGTTGACGTTCGTGTGCTGCACGCTGCTGCTGCCCGCTGGCCTGCAGGCCCAGGATGAGCCCGCCGAACCCGCAGCAGCCGAGGCCACAGGCGACGAGGGCGGCGAGCCCATGGCTCCCCCTTTCAAGATCCTGCCAGGTCCGGTCGACGGCGCCCTGGGCGAGTTCGCCACCATCCAGGTGCCCGAGGGCTATGGCTTCGTGCCCAAGTCCGAGATGCCCGCGCTCAACGCGGCCACCCAGAACCTCGACAACCCCAGTGACCTGGGCGCCATCCTCGGCGACAAGTTCATCGTGTTCTTCTCGTGGGACGACATCGGCTACGTCAAGGACGACGAGAAGGACGAGCTGGATGCCAAGGAGCTGCTCGAGAATTTTCAACAAGGCCAGCTCGAGGCCAACAAGGTGCGCGAGCAGCAGGGCTTTCCGCCGCTGTTCATCGACGGCTGGCAGACCCCGCCCTACTACGACCAGCAGACCAACAACCTGACCTGGGCCACCAAGCTGCGCTCGGGCGACGCCGAGGGCTTCACGGTCAACCACAACGTGCGCCTGCTCGGCCGCCGCGGCGTGATGTCCGCCACCCTGGTCGGCGCACCCGAGGGCATGGCCGACGCCATCGTCGCGCTCAATGGAATGCTTGGCCACTACACCTACAACGAGGGCCAGCGATACAGCGAGTTCTCCCAGGGCGACAAGCTGGCCGCGGTGGGCTTGAGCGCGCTGGTGCTCGGCGGGGGCGCGGCCCTGGCGGCCAAGACCGGACTACTGGGGCAGCTGGGCAAGTTCATCAAGGTCATCGTGCTCGGCGTGGTTGGCGCGGCCGCCGCCGTGGGCAAGTGGTTCAAGTCCAAGTTCGGGCGCAGCCAGAGCTGAGCGTCCGAGCCCGCCGTCGACGACGCTTCACCAGGATCCGGCACCACGCATCATGTCTCCCTTCATCAGCTTGCTCGTCGTGGTGGTCCTGCTTTATGCCATCGACAGCTGGATGGCCTTGCCCGCGAACAGCGTGATCTTCCGCAGCGAGCTGGGAGGGCGCTTTCGCGTGTTCAGCGCTCAGCGCGGCGGCCTGCGCGTGCGCGGAGGTCTGTACCTGGTACGCGCGCCACTCGTGCCCTGGGGCCGCCTCGTGGTCACGGCCCTGCCGCCCTGCCAGGTCACGACCCTGGGCCTGCGGCCCTCGCCTCCCTTCGCCCTGCCGCCCTTGCCTTCACCCGACCCGAGCGCGGAGCTCCCGCTCGACTCCGTCGCCACGGCCAGCAGCGATGGCATGAGCCTGCGCCTGGGCTCGACCAGGATCCGCCTGGTGGCACCAGGCCTGGCGCAGCACCTCGGCCGCATCCTGCGCCGCCTGGGCCGTGCCCGTCCCGAGCTTCAACGACGCTGGAGTGAGCGAGCGCAAGGACCACTGCCCGTCGACACCTGCACCGTCCACAGGCTGCGCATGTTCCTGCTGCACAGCCTGGAGCTACGCACGGCCTGCACCCTGTTCACCCTGTACGTGTTCGGCATGCTCGGGCTGTGGAGCGTGAAGGTCTTCCCGCTGCGACTGGTCACCGTGGGCGCGATCTATGCGCTGCTCCTGGGCGCCATCCAGATCTTTCACTGGCAGCTGCACCGGCGCTATTTCCCGGCCCAGCGCGGCCAGCGCTGGTTGAGGACGGTGCTCATGCTGGTCAGTCCAGCCGAGGCCATGACCGCGGTGCATGGCCTGGGGCGCGAACTGGTGGCGGGGACCTCGCCCCTGGTGGTGGCGCGGGTGCTTCTCGACCCCGCGGCCCGCGCGGACCTGGCGGCGCAGATGTTGCGGGCCGTGCGTGCCGATGCGGGAGCGGACAGCGCGCTCAGCGCCGAGCACACCCTGCGCGCCAGACAGTGCGGGCTCGATCCCGACACGCTGCTGGCCACACCGGATGCACTCCGCGACGCTCCAGCACACTGTCCGCGCTGCCTGGAGACCTACACCTTGGGAGCCACCACCTGCACCGGCTGCCCGGGCGTCGAGCTGGTGGGCGCAGGTGGGCGGACGGGGTCACGATCGCGCAGGTGAACAGAGGTCTAGCAGGCGCAGCGGCCACCACAGGCGCAGGCCTCGTCGTCACCGCTGGCGAACATCTGCTCGCGCATCCTGAACATCTCGTCGGACTTGGCCGCGAGGACAAAGTCACTCTCGGTGAGACCGTCGATCTTGTGGGTCCAGATATCGACCCGCACCTGGCCCCAGCTCAGGTGGAGATCGGGATGGTGACCCTCGCGCTCGGCCACCGCGCCCAGCAGGTTGACGAAGTCGAGCCCCTGCGCGAAGTCGTCGAAGCGGTAGGTCTTGGTCAGGTGGTGAAAGTCCACGACCTGCCAGCCGTCGAGCTGGGCCAGCAGGGGATCGATGTCGCTCTTGCTCATGGCCGGGACGCCGCCGCGGCAAGGCTCGCAGCTTCTCTGTGCCAGATCGCTCATGGGTGCACCTCGCCAGGATCCCTCATGGATCGTGGAGCCATGTAGCGCGTGGGTGCGGACTCGTCAGCTGCCCCGGAGCCCACACTTCGCGGCAGCGGCGGGCCGCTCCGAGGCCACTGAGGACTCAGCCCGCCTTGGGCAGGTACACCGGCATGCCCATGAGGGGCCACACGAAGGCCACGAACAGCCCCAGCACCACCATGAGCAGCAGGCTGGCCGGCACGCCCGCGACGAAGAACTCCTTGGTGGTGAACTGCCCCGAGCCGTAGGCGATGGCATTGGGCGCGGCGCCCACCAGCAGCAGGAAGGGCATGCCCGCCGTGACCAGGCTCGCGTACAGGATGACCTCGCCGGCGACACCGAGGTAAGGCGCGATGACCAGGGCCACCGGCAGCGAGATCGCGATGGCCGCCACGTTCATGATGAAGTTGGTCATGATGAGCACGAAGAAGGACATGCCCAGGATGAACACGAAGGCCGGCGCCTTCTCGAACAGGGTGAGCCAGTTGACGGCCAGCCACTTGGCCGCGCCGGTCTGCCACAGGCAGAAGCCGATGCTCATGGCGCCGCCGAACAGCAGGATGATGTTCCACGGCGTGTCCTCGAGATCCTTGATGCTGAGGATCCTGAGAATGAAGAACAGGCAGGTCGGCAACAGGATGATGGCGCTCTTGTCCAGCACCTTGAGCGCCGGGACGAAGCTGCGCAGGCTGAGCACGAGGATGGCGGACAGCACCAGCACCAGCGAGATGATCTCGTTGCGGGTGATGGGGCCGAGTTCCTGGTACAGCCGCTGCGCGCGCGAGCGTAGGCCCGGTATGTTTCTGCGCTCGGGCCTGAACCACAGCATCATGTAGACCCACAGCAGGACCAGCATGACCAGGCCCACCGGTGCCATGTAGTAGCTCAGCTCGAAGAAGCTGATGCTCTTGCCGGCGATGTCCTTGTAAAAGCCCACCGCCACCGCGCCGCGCGCCGCGCCGAGCAGGGTGATGATGGAGCCAGCCCCGGCCACGAAGGCCATGCCGATGAACAGCCCCTTGCCAAAGCGCGTGGGTCTATCGTCGTCGCTGTACAGGCCATGGATGGCCAGCAGCAGGGGGTAGATCGTCGCCGCCACTGCCGTGTGGGCCATGATCAGGGTCAGACCCAGGGTCAAGGTGTAGCACCCCAGGTAGATCATGCTGGTGCGTTCTCCGACGAGGACCAGCATGCGGTAAGCGATGCGGCGGGTGAGCCCGGTCTTGGTGAAGACCATGCCTATGGTGAGCGAGCCAAAGATGAACCACACCGAGGGGTCCATGTAGTCGGTGAAGGCCACCCGGGGATCGCGGATCAGGAACAGGGCCTGGATCACGCCGATGAGGATGGCGGTGATGCCTATGGGCACCACCTCGGTGACCCACCAGGTGGCGGCGAGCAGGAACAGCGCGATGCCGGCCTTGCCTTCGCGGGTCAGCTCGAAGGAGGCGCCCTTGGGATCTATCGCCGCTGGCCACGCGGGCGAGAAATGCACCAGCGCGAACAGACCGAGCCCGAGCCCTATGTAGAGCACGCGCTTCCAGTCCGTTGGATTGGTGCTTCGCTTGACCGTCTCGACACGCTCGGTGGAACCGTCGGTCGCGGCGGCAGCAGCCGGGTTGTTCATGGCCGCTCCTTGGCAAACACTCGAGTGGCGCATCGCCCGTGAATATGTCGTCCACTTGACGTGCACTTTGTAGGCATCCAGGCCGGTGTTCGTCAATAAATGCAAGAAATACCGTGACGTTACTATCAGAAGCTGGAATTCTGTGAATAAAGAAATTTTATCGCCCACCTGAGTTAATTCGAGAAGTTACAGATCTGGAACTCTCCCCTGAGGTGAAGATCGGGACCCGGTGTGTGCATCGATTTTCTGGTTGATACATTCTGGTGCAGGCCGGTCGCGCCCGAGGCCGGAGCTGGGCGACCTGCCTGGCCAGGTGAGGAGGCTACATCGCTCAGGGTGGGTGCCGGAGATGGTGAAACAGAGAGGAGTGCACACCATGCGTCATTTCGAGGTGCACTTCGTGGGCGCGGGGCGGCAGGTCCTGGTCGCCGAGGGTGTGGACCTGTTGACCGCCGCCCGCCTGGCAGGGGCCCCCCTGGGATCGTCCTGCGGTGGCGAGGGCAGCTGTGGCTGGTGCCGGGTGGTGGTGCTGGAGGGGGCAGATGGACTCTCGGAGCCCAACCCCAGGGAGCGCGCGCTGGCCCGCAAGCTCGGGCTCGCCGCAGACGAGCGCGTGGCCTGCATGGCGCGGGTGCACGGCGAGGTTCGGGCTACCACCAGCTACTGGGGAGCCCCGGACACGCCAGCCGACGACGGGACCTGCGGCTGAGCGTGGCTCAGGGTCGCTCGACGGAACCTATGTCGCAGTGCGCCCCCTGCGGGCGGAAGGTGCCGCGCTGGTCGTAGGCGGTGCAGGCCAGGTCATCGCCGGCGTCGAGGAGCGGGCTGGTGGCCTGGGGCATGTGGCTCAGGGTGATACCGGTGCCGAAGGCCAGGTTGTCGAGCCGCGGGTTCAGGGGGACGCCCGTCGATCCAGACTGGTCGCTGGCCATGAACGAGATCCCGCAGTTCGTGCTGTCCACGCCCACGAGATTGTGGCCCTGGCTGGTCCCGGATCCGTAGTAGTCGGGATCTCCCTGGTTGGCAAAGTTGCCCGCCACCACGGTGTTGACGAGGCTGACGCTGCCGTTGTTGACATAAATGCCACCCGCCGAGGCTTGCTGGCTGGTGTTGTTCGTGATCGTGCTGTTGATGAGCTCGACCGTGGCGCCACCCACGAACAGGGCGCAACCCCCGTCGCCGTTGTAGCCGGTGTTGCAGGTGTTGCCGCTGATCGTGGTGTTGATCAGCTTGACGGTGCCGCCCACCGCGTACAGCGCCGCGGCGCGAGAGGTCGCCGAGTTCGCGTAAAAGGTGCTGTCCTGAAAGCGCGCGGTTCCCCCGTTGATGGCCACCGGACCGTTGCCGGCAGAGTTGGCGGTGACCGTGCTGTAGTTCATCACCAGGTCCCCCGAGCTGTCGATGACAGACGCGTTGGTCGCCACATTGCTCTCGCGCAGCTCGCAGCCCTCGAGGGTGAGCTTGGCGCCCGAGGCCAGGCGCACGACGCCCCCGGCATAGCCCATGGCATTGCCGTGGCGCAGGACCATCTCGCCCAGGTAGAGGTGACCGGAGTGGACATCGAAGATGCGATGCTGGTCGTTGCCGTCGATGTAGGTGGAATCCAGGCCCTCGCCCTCGATGCGCAGGTCGACAGCCCCCGACGGCGCGTTGGCGATCACGTCGAGGTCGCCCTGGGCGGTGAGGTCCTCGGTGGGTCCGCCGGGTACCTCGATGCCGTAGATGCCGGCCTGCACAAAGATGAAGTCGGCCAGGTTGTCGGCGTTGGCCTCCTGAATGGCCGCGCGCAGTGAGCAGTCCCCGGCACCGGCATTCATCTCACAGATGCCATTGCCTGGGACCAGGTCCGGGCCGTCGACGATGACGGTGACCTCGATGTAGCGTGCGCAGGTGACGTTGATGCCGGTGACGTTGGCGCCGTCGACCTGCCCGAAGCTGCCGTAGATGCTGCACACGCGGTTGGACGGGTTGGCCACGACGGCGAGGGTGTAGTTCTGGCCGTCGAGCACCGGGGCGTTGAAGGTGTGGGTGCCGTTGGCGATGATGCTCTCGGCCGGTGAGGCATTGAGCCTCAAGGTCAGCGTGCCAGTCGTCATGCCATAGACATAGACCGAGATGGTGTAGGAATTGGTCACGCAGCTCACGATGGGTGGCGCCATGCTGCTGCTCACAGTGCCACTGCCACCGCTGACGCTGCAGGTCTGCGACAGGTGGGTGGGGTTGGCGGCGACGGTGACGTTGTAGGTGTCGCCGTCGGGCAGGCGGACGGGGAAGCTGGCCACGGCGGCACCCTTGGGCGGCGTGATGGGATCCGCGCCCTTGTTGCGCAGCACCAGGCCGTTGCCGGCGAGGCCCTGGATCTGCACGGTGATGGTGCGCAGGGTGGCGCAGTCGATGCGCACGTTGGTGACGTCGCTACCGCCGATGGTGCCCGTGCCATTGGCGGTGACCGTGCACTGCTGGTCCGGCGACGCAGGCTGGGCGCCCACGGTGACGGCGTAGGACTGGCCGGACAGGATCTTGGCCGGAAAGCTGAACGGGCGCGTGCCCGTACCTGTGATGGTGATGGGGTCGCCGCCGTTGTTGCGCAGCACCAGCCCGGTGCCCGCCAGGCCGTAGACGTTACCGCCGACGGTGAAGCTGTCGGTGACGCAGGTGGCGGTGAGGGTGACGTTGGCGCCGTTGATGGTGCCGCTGGGGTTGCTCACGGTGCAGGTCTGGTTGGGCGACACGGGGTGGATGCTGACGGTGACGCCGTAGGATCCCTGATCGGCGATGGGCGTGGGGAAGGCGCTGGTGGTGTTGCTGGTCATGGTCAGGGTGTCGCCATTGCTGTTGGCGAAGCGCACCTGGTTGCCCACCAGGCCGCTGAGGCTGATGCGCAGGGTGTAGGTGTTGGTGACGCAGGTGACGGTGAGCGTCACCGCGGCGCCGTTCACGGTGCCCGTGGGGTTGGTCACCGTGCAGGTCTGGCGCGGACTGCTCGGCTGGGTCTGCACCGTCACGCTGTAGCTCGCCTGATCCGCCACCTTGCTGCTGAAGGTCGAGATGCCGTTGCTGCCGACGCTCAGGGTGTTGGCGCCGTTGGCCAAAAGCAGGCCAGAGCCCGACAGGCCGCTGACGTTGACCCGGAGATCGTAGGTGTTGGTGACGCAGGCGACCGCGAGGGTGACCGCGGCGCCATTCATCGTGCCCGAGGGGCTGGTCACGGTGCAGGTCTGGTGCGGGTTCGAGGGCTGCGTCGTCACGGTGACGTTGTAGCCCGCCTGATCCGCCACCTTGGTGCTGAAGGTGGAGATGCCGTTGTTGCTGACGCTCAGGGTGTTCGATCCGTTGGTCAGCACCAGGCCCGTGCCCGACAGGCCGCTGACATTGACCCTCAGGTCGTAGGTGTCGGTGACGCAGGCGATGCGCACGCTGGTCACGTTGGCGCCGTTGACCGTACCGCTGCCCGTGCTGCCGGTCAGGGTGCAGGTCTGGCGCGGGCCCGTGGGGTTGGTCAGCACCGTGACGCTGTAGGTGCTGCCGTCGTCGATGGCGGTGGAGAAGGTGAAGTTGACGGTGCCGCTTCCGGTCACGGTCGTGCTGTTGCCGCCATTGTTCTGCAGCGCCAGGCCCGTACCCGCGTAGCCGCTGACCTGGCCCCCGACGGTGTATGTCGTGGTCACGCAGGTGATGCGCACGCTGGTGACGTTGGCGCTGTTGACCGTGCCCGCACCGGTGCCCGTGTTGACGGTGCAGGTCTGGTTGGGGCCGGTCGGCTGGCCGAACACGGTGACGTCGTAGGCCGAGCCGTCGCTGACCGGCGTGCTGAAGGTGAAGGAGCCGTCCGAGGAGAGCGGCAGGTTGTCGCCGGCGTTGTTCTGCAGGATCAGCCCCGTGCCGAGGAGACCGCTGACCAGGCCGCCCACCGAGAAGGTGCCCGTGGTGCAGTTGACGCTGACGTTGCTCACGGCCTGGCTGGCGATGCGCCCCTGGGCATTGCTGACGATGCAGGTCTGGCCTGGACCGCTGGGCTGCTGCAGCACGGTCACGTTGTAGGTGGCGCCGTCGGCGACCGGGGTGGTGAAGGTGAAGCTGCCATCGGCGGTCACCGCCAGGTCGTTGCCTCCGTTGTTCTGCAGGATGAGGCCCCCACCCTGCAACCCCGAGACGCTGCCGCCCACGTTGAAGGTGGCGGTGACGCAGGCGATCTGCACGCTGGTGACGTCGGCGCTGCCCACGGTGCCGCTGCCGCCCGCGGTGACGCTGCAGGTCTGCAAGGGGGCGGAGGGCTGGGTGAGCACCGTGACGCTGTAGGCCTGTCCCGAGGTGAGCTCGGAGACGAAGGTGAACTCGGTGGCGCCAGGGGCGACGGTCAGGTCGTCGCCGCTATTGTTCTGCAGCACCAGCCCCGTGCCCGTCAGGTTGGTGACGGTGCCACCCACGGTGTAGGTGGGCGGGGCTGCGTCGGTGGCCACCGCGGCGTCGCTGCCCGTCGTCGCATCGCTGCCCGTCGTCGCGTCGCTGCCCGTCGTCGCGTCGCTGCCCGTCGCAGCGTCGTTGCCCGTCGAAGCGTCGTTGCCCGTCGCAGCGTCGTTACCCGCGGCATCGTTGCCCGTCGCAGCGTCGTTACTCGCGGCATCGTTGCCCGTCGCAGCATCGTTACCCGCGGCATCGTTCGCTGCGGCATCGATCCCCGGCCCACGATCGGCGCTCGCCGCGTCACCGACCTCCCCGGCGTCGCCCTGGATGCAGGTCCCATCGGGGCCACAGATGAGCCCCAGGCCAGCGGGACAGTTGCTCGTCTCGTCGCAGGTCAGACCCTGACCGTCGTCAAACAGAACATGGCAACTGTTGACGCAGCCCGTGCCCAGCAGCAGCGACAGCACCAGGCCGTGCAATAGATACGAGCGCCTCATGATCTGACCTCACCCACAGCAATGAACTTCGGTGTCCCGTCCCGCCGGGAACGGGCTAGAACAGCGACACACCGATGAGCGCCGCGCCCGCGATCAGTGCCAGGGCACCGACGCCACTGCCCGCGCCGAGCAGCATGGCCGTGCCGGCAGCGCCCGTGCGCTCGTTGGGATCTCCGGCGGCATTGCCCACCACGGTCTGATCGACCACCACCGCCCCGATCCCAAACCCCACGGTCATCAGCACGCCCACCGCGGCGGTGCCCACGCCGGCCCACATCATGGTGCTGTCCTCGCCACCGGCGCTGGCGGACTTGTCCGGCGTCGCGGGCACGGGGGTGCCCGGGGTCGTGGCTCCGGCCACCGGGGTGGTACCGGAACCCGTCCCCTTGGTTTTCCAGCCCTGGCTCTCGGCCAGGGCCTGGCTGATCTGGCGCACGCCCTTGAGCAGGGCGTCCTCGTTGGCGTCGACGTAGAACACCTTGCGCAGCAAGACCTCGGTGGTCTTCACGTCGAGGAACTTGGCACTGATCAAGTAGCGGCTGCCGAGCTTGCCCACACCGGGCACCAGGATGTGGGTGGCGCCCAGGGCATTGCCGATCTCAACCAGGCAACCGGTCTCCTCGCAGCCCACCAGCATCTTCTTCTGCTCGTAGCCGAGCAGAGCGGTGACGTCGGACGAGCCCACGACCTTGATGGTCTCGGGCACCACGGTGTCGAGCTCGGTCAGCACCACCTCGTCAAGCAAGGTGCCGGTCTTCTCGTGAATACCCTCGGCCACGGAAAAGGGCAGCACCACGATCTGTTTGACGTCGGCGGCCCGCAGCGGGCTGGCCAGAACGGCTCCCGCGACCAAGGCCCCGAAGCACCCACGCATTGTCATCGTCCCCTCCGCGCTCGCAGCTCTGTGGCAGCGCCGCTGATTGTACTTGATCGGGTAGGAGAATGCTGCCCGCCGGGTGTCACAACCGGGCTCCCCGCTGCCGGTGACGACATGCCTCGGCGCGGCGGGATCAGGCCCCGGTCGCAGCACTGCCCTTCTTGACCTCAACGATGGGAGGCAAGCCCTTCTTCTCGCGCAGGAAATTGATCATGTCGGCGGCGGCCACACGACCCGCACCCAGAGCGAGGATCACGGTAGCACCGCCGGTGACGATATCACCGCCGGCCCACACGCCGGTGATGGACGTGCGCTGCTTGTCGTCGCCCTGGATGTAACCCCACTTGTTGAGCTTGAGACCTGGTGTGGTCTGGCTGATCACCGGGTTGGCCTTGGTCCCCAGGGCGTAGATGACGGTGTCGACCGGCAGATCGATGAACTCGTTGATGGGCATGGGGCGGCGCCGGCCCGAGCTGTCGGGCTCGCCGAGTTCCATCTTCTGACAGCGCATGCCGGTGACGTTGCCGTCGTGGTCGGTGTAGATCTCGGTGGGTGCAGTCAGCCAGTGGAAGACGATGCCCTCTTCGCCGGCGTGGCGGATCTCCTCGACGCGGGCCGGCGCTTCTTCCTTGGTGCGGCGGTACACGCACCACACTTCTTGCGCGCCGATGCGCATGGCCACGCGGCAGCAGTCCATGGCGGTGTTGCCCGCGCCGATGACGGCGACCCGATTGCCGAACAGCACCGGCGTGTCGTTCTGGGGGAAGTTGTGGCCCTCCATGAGGTTGACGCGGGTGAGGAACTCGTTGGCCGAGTACACCTGCTTGCCGCCCTCGCCAGGGATGCCCATGAAGGTCGGGTAGCCGGCGCCCGTGCCGATGAACACCGCGTCATAACCCTTCTTCTCGAGCAGGTCCTCGACGGTGAAGATGCGGCCGATGATCTTGTTGGTCTCGATCTTGACCCCGAGCTGGGTCAGCATGCCCAGCTCGCGCATGATGATGGGACGCGGCAGGCGGAAGCTGGGGATGCCATAGCGCAGCACACCACCGGCCACGTGCAGGGCCTCGTAGATGGTGACGTCGCAGCCGGCCTGGGCCAGGTCCCCGGCGCAGCTCATGCCCGCGGGTCCACTGCCCACGATGGCGACGCGACCGAGCGGATCCTTGAGATCCGGCTTCTTGACGACGGGCGGTGGCGCGTTGTCGCCGACGAAGCGCTCGAGACGGCCGATGCCCACCGCATCCATGCCCTTGACCTTGCCAACCACGCACTCCTTCTCGCACTGCGACTCCTGCGGACACACGCGACCGCAGATGGACGGGAAGATGTTGTCCTCGAGGATCACGTCGCGGGCGCCCTGGATGTCGCGCAGCATGACGTGGCGGATGAAGCGCGGGATGTCGATCTTGACCGGGCAGCCGTCGATGCAGGTGGGCACCTTGCACTGGATGCAGCGCTCGGCCTCGCCCAGGGCCATCTCCATGCTGTAGCCCAGATTGACCTCGTCAAAGCTGTGGGCGCGCTGCTGGGCGTCGCGCTCGGGCATGTGGGTCTGGGTCGGCGCGACCTCCTTGACCTTGCGGATGGGGCGCTTGGGCTGGTTGAGCAGCTCGGTGAGGCGGCACACGTGCTCGAAGCTCAGCTCCGCCTTCTTCTCCAGCGAGGCGAAGCGGGTCTGGCGCATCATGAGCTCGCCGAAGTCGACCAGGTGGCCGTCGAAGTCCGGGCCCTCGACGCAGGCGAACTTGGTGGCGCCGCCCACGGTGACGCGGCACGAGCCGCACATGCCGGTGCCGTCGACCATGATGCTGTTGAGCGACACCATGGTCTTGACCTCGAAGGGCCGGGTGGTCTCGGCCGAGGCCTTCATCATGGGCATGGGGCCGATGGCCACGCACAGCTCGGGCTTGTCCTTCTCGCACACGTCCTTGAGGGCGGCGGTGACGAAGCCAGGCCTGCCGTAGCTCCCGTCGTCGGTGCACACGATGAGCTCGTCACAGAACTCCTTGAACTTGTCCTCCCAGAACACCAGCTCCTTGCTGCGGAAGCCGATGATGCCCGTGGTGCGGCAGCCGGCCTGCTTGAAGGCGCGCAGCTGCGGGAACACCGGCGCCACACCCAGGCCGCCGCCCACCATGACGACGTGGGGTAGCTTCTCGATGTGGCTGGGGATGCCCAGCGGGCCCACGAAGTCGGCGAAGCTGTCGCCGGCCTTGTAGCCGTTCATCATCTCGCGGGTGGTCTTGCCCAGGGCCTGGATGACCAGGGTGATGGTACCGCGCTCGCGGTCGAAGTCGGCGACGGTGAGCGGGATGCGCTCGCCGCCCTCGTGCAGGCGCAGCATCACGAAGTGGCCGGGCTGGGCCGCGGCCGCGACGTCGGGGGCCTCGACCTCCCACAGGAAGGTCACGGGGGAGAAGATCTGCTGGCTGACGATCTTGTACATCGGCTCGCTCTTCCACGGGCGTCTGCCACGAAGGCGCGCACGCGCTGTGGTGAGGGGCGAGCTGGCGGCGCGGGAGCAGGCTCGGAGTCGAGAAGCCAGGCGCGCCAGTTCAGACCCTCACGGTGAGGTCCGGCCAGGGACCGGACACGGACCCGGATCGCGGGCTTTTGTAGCAAAGGAAATGGGGCCTGAGAAGGACTGGCCTGCGTGTTATGTCAGGGCGCCGTCAATCTCCCAGGCAAGGACATGCCCGAGCTGCCCGAAGTCGAGACCATACGCCGCGGCCTGGCCCCCCGGGTCGAGGGGCGGCGCATCGTCGACGTCACGGTGCGCGAGCGCAGGTTGCGCTGGCCGGTCGAGCGCGATCTGGAGGTGGCGCTGGTCGGACGCAGCGTGCAGGCCTTGCAGCGACGGGCCAAGTACCTGCTGTGGCGCGTCGACGACGCCACCTTGCTGGTGCACCTGGGCATGTCCGGGGCCCTGCGCCTGGTGGAGGCAGGCAGTCCCCCGCACAAGCACGACCACATCGACCTGCACGTCGAAGACGGCAGCGTGGTGCGTTTTTCGGATCCGCGGCGCTTCGGCGCCTGGATCCTGGCACCGGGCGATGCCTCGGAGCATCCCCTGCTCAGAGATCTGGGCCCCGAACCACTGGGGCCTGACTTCGACGGTGAGTTGCTGTGGCAGGCCCTGCGTCGACGCCGCTGCGCCATCAAGCTGGCTCTCATGGACAGCCACGTCGTGGTCGGCGCCGGCAACATCTACGCCAACGAGGCCCTGTTCGCGGCCGGGATCCGCCCCACGAACCCGGCCTTTTCGCTGTCGCGGCCGCGCGTGGACAGGCTGGCACAGGCGCTCAAGCGAGTGCTGGCGCGCGCGGTCCAGGAGGGTGGCACCACCCTGCGCGACGGCGGCTTCGTCAACAGCGCGGGCCAGCCCGGCTACTTTCAGCAGACCCTCTCGGTGTACGACCGCGCCGCACAGCCCTGCGTGCGCTGCAAGCGCGCTATCCGTGTGATTTCCTTGGCACAACGAAGCACCTACTACTGTCCTCGGTGCCAGCGCTAACTGCTTCATATTTTTTATGATTCTCCGCCATCTTGGGGCTGACGCTTCCGTTTTGCGGCGGTTGTGCTAGCGAATGCCCACCAACCTCGCAGGGGTGTTCCGTGAAGTCGAAAATCGCCTCGGGCAGGGAGTCATGCTCCCACGTCGTGGTCCTGTGCGCCTTGTCCTCGCTGCTGGGTCGCTGCACCTGCGCACCCGAGGAGCCACCGCCGCTGACGCCCACCGCGGTGGGTACCATCGTGGGCGAGGCCTACGTCGAGGACCCGACCCAGCGCTCGCTGGGCGGCACCGTGGTCGAGGTCTACGGCATGAGCGCGCGCGCGGTCAGCCAGGAAGGCATGCAGTTCGTGCTGCAGCCCATCCCGCTGGGCGAGCACACCCTGTTGCTGACCCACCCTGATCTGGATCGGTCGATCCGGATCAAGGCCAAGGTCGAGGCGCCCTACCAGACCGTGCTCTTGCCAGCGTCGGCGACCACGCTCAAATCCGCGGCCAGCTTGACGGGCACCGTGACGGTCTCTGGCGGTACGGCCGTGGGCGCCATCGCCTTTCTGGTCGGCGGAAACAGCCAGCAGCAGAGCGCGGTGGGTGACGACGGAAGTTTTGTGCTGAGCATGTTGCCGCCCGGTGCCGGCGCCAAGATCGCCGTCGCCAAGAACGGTTACGAAGTGGCCATGGCCAGCATCGACCTCAGCGAGGGTATCAATGCGCTGCCGTCGGCGGTGGCGCTGAGCCCCACCAGCGCGGGCAACCTGACCCTGCGCGGCAAGGTCGTGCTCGACGGACTGACCGACCAGCGCGGGACCATGGTCCTGCTCAACGGCGGTGCCGAGGTGGCCAGCACCGACCAGGACGGCGTGTACCAGTTCACAGCGCTGGGACCTGGTCTCTTTAGCCTCAAGGCGCAGCACCCGGGCTACCGCTCGGTCGAACTACCGCAGGTCGCCCTGACGACGGGCGGAGCCCAGGGCCTGGTCGACATGTTCCTGGCACCGGGCTCCGACCTCGACGACGGCAGCGGCCAGGACCAGCCGGTGGTGGTGAGCCTGCGCAATCCCCTGCCCGGCCAGACCCTGCAGGGCGGCGCGCCGGTGGTGCTGGCTGCCGACGTCGGCGGTCGCATCGTCGACGCCAACGATGTGGTGTGGCACGTGCGCGAGGTGGGCGAGACAGGCCCCGGCACCGAGCTGGGCCGCGGCTTCATCGTCACCGGCAGCCTGCCCCTGGTGTCCCAGCGCACGGTGATGGAGATCCTGGTCTCGGTGGTCGGCGCCGGCGTCACCCTGGCCCAGGACCACGTGCTGGTCTACGTCGACAGGCTGCTGCAGGACGCGGTCGAGGTGGCGCACCGCACCGGCTACGGCATACAGCCTGCCGTGATCGAGGAGGTGCTGGACGCCCAGGGCAACGTCGAGCGCGTGCGCTACCGCATCCAGCAGGGCCAGCCCATCGAGCTGAGCGACCCGCGCGGCCAGCTGGGCGAGCGCATGGTCTTCACCTGCCCGTCGGGGCCCACCTTCTTTGGCACCGCCAGGCTGGGCGAACTGGAGGTCGGCACCTACGTCTACGACGTGGCCGTCACCGACGACAGCGGCCTGATCTCGCACGCCACGGTCGAGGTCATCGTCAGCCCGCTGCAGTTCACCATCACGCTGCTGTCACCGATCGAGAACCCGAGCGCGCCCTACTACGCGTACCAGGGCTTGCCGGCGTCGGTCACGGTGCAGCACGGCTTTCAGACCTACTTCCCGCAGCAGAGCGTGAGCTGGCGCGACACCGTGGGGCGCCCCGTGGCCAACGGCCTGAGCGCCACCATCCGCTCGCTGCCCGCCGGAGACGGCGTTATCTCGGTCGAGGTCGGCGACGTTGCGGGCAACACGCGGCTCGCCAGCGTGGCCTACAGGCTCGAGGACGTGGAGTTCACGGCGACCTTCAACGCACCGACGAGCGGCATGACCGTACGCGCCAGCGAGGCCCTGACCGTCAACGTGGGCTACACCCACACCTACCAGCCGCCCATAGACCCGGCGACCCTGCGGGTGAGCCTGCACTCGAACCGCCAGGCCAACCTGCGCCCCGACGGCGCCAGCACGTCAACCTTTCAGGTCAACCAGGACGTGAACTTCTCGTCGCTGGTGCCGGGCGTGCACACCCTGACCGCCCGCATCTTCGACGGCAGCCGCTACGCCGAGGCCACGCG
>JBDRCO010000094.1:0-134768 GCA_043821645.1 Pseudomonadota bacterium
CAGCGGCGGCGGCCGCGAGTACGTGGTCAGCTATGGCACCGGCAGCGTGACCGCGGACCTGTACCTGTACGAGGGCAGCCTCTGCGTCGGTGCGACCTTCGACCTGGTCAGCGGCTTCGTGCAGGACTACAACGGGATCTACACCATCCGCAGCTACTACCTGTCCGATACCACCAACATCGACGACAGCGCCTGTCCCCTGGACGCGGTCGTGCGCGTCAACGAGGTCAAGGCCAACGTCAACCAGGGCTGCGACCTGGTCGAGCTGCGCGTCACCGAGGCTGGCAGCATGACCGGCTTCACCGTCTACGAGCGCAACACCGCGGTTCTCACCTTCGCGTCCATGGCCGTCGCCAAGAACGACTACATCGTGCTGCACTTCAACGCCGACAACACCACCACCTGCAACCCCACCAGCGCCTGGAGCGAGTACGCGAGCAAGACCGGGCAGCCCGCAGCCACCCACACCCAGAACTTCGACAGCGCCTTTGACATGCAGCTGGCAGGCGATGGCATCACAGGGACCTCGTCGGTGATCACGGTCTACGACTCGATCGGCACCATCGTCGACGCGGTGCTGCTGACCGACGGGACGAGCAACGCGTCTAACCCCGCCGAGGCCCAGGCCGAGACCCTGCGACTGGCGGACGAGTGGCGCAAGTCGGACGGAACGGCCGCCGCGGCCGACTTCTTTGTCGACGCGGACTTCATCGCGCACGCGGTACCGGATCTCAACGCCGAGGGCACCCAGGATGTGATCACGGGTCACTCGATCCAGCGCCTCGACAACGCCGACACCGACAAGATGGGCGACTGGACCTCGACCAACGCGAGCCCGACCTGGGGCCACAACAACGTTGGCCAGAGCGACCTTCCCTGAGCGCATCGCGCGCGCGTCACCTCGGTGGTTCCACGCCGCGGCCGTTCGACTACCGGTCGCGCGACCACGGGCCCACGACCTCCATCCGAGAATGAGGGAGACACCAGGGCCCCTGCTCAGCGCGTCACCGACACCCGCCGCCGCGCGATCACGCGCTGGTTGCCGTCGCCATCGCGCGCCACGATCTCGAGCAGGTGCTGGCAGGCGGTCAGCGCCGAGGTGTCGAGGGTCCCCGAGAAGCCCACCTGGTTGCAGCCGGCGTAGCCTGGCCAGACCAGGCACACATCGGGTCGGGATCCACCGTAGCCCAGGCTGCCGTGCAGCGCGCCATCGACCCACAGCTCGACCGCGGTCACGCCCTTGTTGTCCAGGGCCCAGCCTCCCACGGTCGCGTTGCCCTGCACGGTGGCGTCGGCAACCGGCGCATCGAGCCAGCCAAAGGGCGGCAGGTGGGTGTCGAGCCAGCTCGCCTCGGCCGCCACGGTCTGCAGCGAACCCAGGATCAGGTAGGCGCGGGCGCGCACCTGGGCGTGGGCCGGGATGCCAAAGGCGAAGCGCGCCCGGAAGTTGTTGAAGGGCAAGCTCCGGTTCTGCCAGCCCTGGTACGCGGTCTGCCTGTTCTCGTAGTACATGCCCACGCCGTAGTCGCTGGTCTCGTTCTGCAAGCTGACCCAGGCGCCGGGGCTGTCCAGGTTCTTGTAAAAGAAGCCGTCGTTGCCCGGCTGGTCGATGCTGATCTGGGTCTGGCTCGAGTCGTACAGCCGCCACAGGTCAGGTCCCTGCTGGCCGTTGGAGGTGTAGACGGTGGGCATCTCCTGCAGGGTGCTGGCGTGGGCCATGCTGTCCGGGTTGTCGACGAGGTAGTCGAGCTCGACCACCAGCGGCCGCACGAAGCGCGCGCGCTGGCGCACCGTGACCTCGCTGCGGCGCTGCCTGAGCTGGCTGTCCGAGCAGGCCACGTCGCTGCAGTCTTGCCGGTCCCAGTTGGGGTTCCAGTGCAGGGGCTGGGTGTTCACCTCGAGCAGGCCGTTGGCGTTGCTGCAGCTGAGCACGCCCGAGCCCACGTTGCAGCGGTTGCCACCCTGCACCGGGTTCCAGCCGAGGTAGGTGATGGACTGCGGGCAGGTGGTCGACGTCGTCCGGCAGCTCGCGTCGTGAGCGCAGTTCTGCATGGCGCGATCTGGATCGTAGAACGCGACCTGGACCTCGCGCCCGGTGTCGTTGGCGTCGATGACGTTGCTGCTGTTCTGACCCGGGCCGCTGCTCCCCACCAGGCCGAAGAAGATGAGGGTGCCGCCCCACTCGCGGCGCACGCCGACCTTGGTGTAGGAGGTCGCGTTGTACAGGTAGTCGTCGGTGAAGCCGTTGACCGAGGTGGTCTCGCTGGTGCCGGCGCTGGCCTCGCCGGGCAAGGGAGACTCGGGCACGGCGACAGGATCCGGCACAGCCTGGCACTGGGTGCCCAGGTCCGCTGTGGAGGCGTCGGTCGCCTGTGACGCATCGGCGACGACGGCGCTGTCCACCCCCATCGCGTGGTCCCGGGGCGAAGCATCGAGTCCCCCTCCGAGGTCCTGCGCGGTGTGGTCGCGTGCCAGCAGGTCCGCCGCGGTCGCGTCCTGGGTTGCGCGATCGGCGGCGCCGCCCTCCCCCGCTGTCCTGTCAGCGGGTGCTGAGTCCACCATCGCGGCATCCATCCGCGCGGCGTCGAGCGTGCCCTGCACGTCGTCACGCTGCTGGCTCGCGGGATCGCAGGCCGCGCAGAGAGCCACTGTCAGCACACCGAGCATGCAGGTTGCGTGCGTCCGCGCACCGCGCTCCGTCGAAGCCGAGGGGCGCCATTGCACGCGTGGCATTCCGGGTGATACGTAGGGTCGACGGTACGGGGACCCAGATCGAAGCGGTGGAGTCGTCATGATCCAGCTCTACAACTTTCTCGAGCACAACCACGAGCTGCTGGTGAACGCCCTGCTCAACCAGGTGCCCAAGGAAGTCTCATCCTACGCGCGCGTGCCACGCAACGAGCTCAAGCAGAGTATCGAGCACCTGCTCGAAGCCTACACCGACCTGCTGGTCACCGGCGAGGACGACTCGCTGCGCGCCTTCTTCAAGTACATCGCCAAGCTTCGCGCCTCGCAGTCCTTCAAGGTCTCCGACGTCATGCGCGCCCTGCTGTGCTTCCCCCCGGTCATTCGCGCCATGTTGCAAGAGGAGTACCGGGACGTCGACGGCGACGGCCGGACCCTGTTCAACAACTCCATCGCCAAGATCGAGACCACGGCCTTCGATTCGATCTGCGTGTTCGCCGACATCTTCCAGGACTACCTGGCCAGCCGCATCGAGGAGCACAACGAGTACCTGACCGAGAAGAACAAGCAGCTCGGCGTCGATCTCTCCAAGTTCATCCTCTTCAAGGGCTGAGCCACGTGGCCACGACCCGGCGCCGCAGCGCAGCGCGTGCACCGCGCGCTGATCGAACCCCTTCTTCCAGCTTTCGCGACGAGCTGGTGGCCCTGCACCGCGAGATCTACCGCCGCAACCAGCGCCGCATCCAGGCCGCCGTCAGCGACGACGATCGTGCTTTCGCCGCCTACGAGGCACGCTACCGGCGTTCGCTTCCCCGGCTGCAGCGGGTGGCGGAGTTCGACGAGATCGTGACCCGCAGTCGCGCGGCCGACGTGGTGCTGGTCGGCGACTACCACACGCTGGAGCAGTCTCAGCGCTCGGTGGTGCGCCTGCTGCGACAGCTCCTGCCGTCGACGCGCCCGCTGGCCCTGGCGCTGGAGTTCGTCGAGGGCTCGCACCAGGATGCCCTCGACGCCTTCCTGCGCGGGCGCCTGGGTGAGAAGAGCTTTCTGCGTCGCATCTCCTTCAAGCAGCACTGGCCCTACGGCAGCTTCGACGGCTTGCGCAGCATCTGCGAGCTGGCGCGGACCCATCGCGTGACTGGCCTGGCCATCGATCGAGACGCCGGGCGCGGTGCCAGCCTCGAAGCGCGTGACCGCTACGCGGCGACGCGCATCGCCGCCTGGCTGGCCAAGAACCCCACCGGACAGGTGCTGTGCCTGATCGGCGAGCTGCACCTGGCACCCGCGCACCTCCCTGCCGCGCTGCGCAGCCGCGGCTGCACACGCCTGGTGACCCTGCATCAGAACTGCGAACAGGTTTATCACGCGCTCGAGGCGCGAGGCCTGGAGCAGGAAGCCGAGGCTGTGCTGCTGGCCCGGGATCGGTATGCCCTCAACGTGGTGCCGCCGGTGATCTGCCAGCAGTCGTTCTTGCGCTGGCTCGACGAGGACGATCGCTATCACGACGTGGCCACGCTGCGTGAGGCCTTCGTGGACCAGGCGCAGCTCATCGCTCACCTGCTCGAGCTCGACGCGAGAGAGGCGCTGACCGGAGTGCAGGTCGAGACCCTGGCCGACCTGTCCTTCATGCACAGGCTGCGGCGATCCAAGGTGTTCAGCACCGACGAGTGGCAGGCCCTGCGCGAGCAGATCCTCAACAGCGAGAGTTACTACATCCCGCGCCTCAAGCTGGTGTACCTGGGCACGCCCTCGGTCAACCACTCCAGCGAGGAGGCCGCGCACTTCTTGCGGGATGCCCTGGCCGGCGAGAGCTCGCCGCGGCACGCCATCGAAGCCTTCTACGACAGGGCGGTCAACGAGGCGCTGGCCTTCTTTGGCAGCAAGCTGGTCAATCACAAGCGCAAGGCCCTGCACGAGTCCGCGTTTCGCCGCATGCTGCGCGAGGCGCGGGAGGATCCGACCCTGTACTCGAAGCCCGAGCTGCAGCGCGCGCAGCTGGTGCTGGGCCACAAGCGGCTCGAGCAAGGTGGCCGTGCACCCCTCGACGCGAGCCTGTTCTCGGCCTCGCCGGTGGTGCTCGACGCAGTGGCCCATGCCCTGGGCTACATGCTCGGGGACCGCCTGTACTACGCCGTGGTGCGTGGCGAGATGCCCAAGGCCGAGGCCCGGGCCGCCTTCGTGGAGCCGCTGCGCGGTCGGGGAGCGGCCATCAACGCCTACTTCATGCTGTCGGCACGGCTGGCCGGGGTGCGCGTGCCACGTCGCGCGTGATCCTGGTGAGCCCGCATCAAGGCTCCACGCGCCCTATCTGCAGGCCGTAGATCCCGCTCGGGATGACCGTGCCGCCGTGACCGTAAAAATATTCGCTGATGAAGCCTGGCCCGTTGACGCCGGTGCTGTTGGCCGGGTCGTTGGGGTCGGCGCAGGTTTCGCCACCGCCTGGGTTGCAGCCGTAATAGCGCAGGCCAACGATGTTGTTGCTGTTGTCCCTCAGCCAGCCCACGAAGAGTACCGCGTGGCCCGAGGGTGGATCCCGCGACAGGTTGATCAGGTCTCCAGGGAGCACGCTGTCGAAGTTGGCCGCGCTGTTGGCGATGGCACGACCGGCATTGACCAGGGCCAGGGCCTCGCCGGAGCTCGCCAGGTTGGGGATGGGCGCGGATCCCGTGCCCTGCCACTGCTGGTAGAAATCCCCACCCTGCAGCCGGTTCAAGGTCAGGTCAGCGAGCTGCGCGTCACTGGCTAGGGCATTGGCTTCGCGGTAGCGGCGCCAGGCGTCGAGGAAGACCTCGAGGGCGTGACCGGTGCAGAAGCAATCGCCTCCGCCCTGGAACACGCGCTGGCCTCCGTAGTAGGCGTCGCGCGACATGCCCTGGGCAGAGTTGCACGACGACGACAGCCAGCAGAAGGGAACGCTCGAGTCGCGAGGCCAGAGCGTGGCGTCGTTGATGGACTGCACCAGGTAGCGATTGAACCCCGAGGGCTCGGCCAGGGGCTGGCAGGCGCCCGTGGGCTCTGGCCAGCACACCTCGTCCTCGTCGCAGACATAACCCTCGCTCTCCCGGCAGTTTCCGTCGACGGCACAGGACTTGAGGCAGGCCGTGCAGCGAGCGGCATTGTCGCGGTTGCACACCGTGCTGCTGCCCAGGGCGAAGCAGCGAGAGCCCTCGGGACAGCCGCTGAACTCGCACAGGGTCTTGGTGCAGTAGCCCCCCGGGCCACCCATGCAGGCCAGGTGACCGCAGTCCTCGTCGCCACCGCAGGCGGAGCCGATGTCGAAGGCCGGTGCGCTGGTGCCTGGCCAGCCCTGGCTGGCCGCGGGCAGACAGACCGGAAAGATGCTCGACGCATCGCCGTAGCGCTGCTGCAGCACGCAGGCATAGCCGGTGCGACAGCCCGTGGGCGACAGGTCAAAGTCGCATTCGCTGACACAGCGAGGCTGCGACGACCCAGCCTCGATGCAGCGCGTGGTGGTATTGAGCCCGCCCACGCTGTCCGGACACACCCAGCGCCCGGTGCTGCTGCTCTGGCTGCAGGCCTGGGTGCACATGCCACCTGGGAAGCCCGTGGTCTCGCACAGTGCGGTATCGAAGTTGACGTCGTCACACTGGCCTGTGCCACTGCAGGCGCCGCCCACCCAGCCCGGGTTGAGCTCGACCCCTGCGGTCCCGCCGTCACCACCGCCGGCGTCGATGGCCACGGCCGCGTCCTGGGCCATGCTGCGATCCGAACTTGCCGCATCGCGGGCCACGGTGCTGTCGCGACCGGTGCTGGCGTCGGGAATGGGGGTCCACAGGTCCTGGCCTGCGCTGTCCGGAGCGGGTGCAGCATCCAGGGTGGTCGCATCCAGGCTCCCCGCATCCAGGCCCGCGGCATCTTCGTCGACGAGGGGCTGCCCACAGGCCACCAGTTCACAAGCCAGCAGGCACAGCACGGGCAGACGCTTCATGAGATCCTCGCGCGCAGCAGCTCTCATGCAGCGCTTCAAGTTTGCAGGGGGCGATCTTGGACTGGCAACGAAGAACAGGCCCTACTCGGTGGGCCAGGTGCCCGGGGGCACCATGATCAGACCCGTGGACCAGCCCCAGTCTTCCAGCGGCGTGCGCTGGAACATGTGCTCGCCTCCGTCGTCGGGGCCCGCGTTCCAGTGGTTCTCGTTGACAGTACCATCTTGCATGGCGAAGCAGTGCATGCCGCCCTTGGCCACACCGATGGCGAAGGGGACTTTCTTCAGAGCGTCGATGCCGCTCATGTCCTTGGGGGTGCTGCTGTCGTCACTGGGCCTGTAGTTCTGGATGAAGCCGTCTACTTTCATGGTCTCGGAGGGGTACTTGACCCAGAACTTGCCTTGCTTGGCCATGTTGACATAGGCCGCGTGATCGCGTCGCGAACCGCCCTCCATGTCCGGCTTCTTGGCGTCGTGGGCAAAGAACATGGACTTCCAGCCGTCCTTCTGCAGTTCGCGGCACAGCACGCCGCCATAGCCACCTTCTCTTCCGACGATGCGCTTGATCTCCTCGCCGCGTTCCGGCTTGCCGGCCTTCTTGTACGCCTCGACCACGGACTCGAGCGCCCAGTCCACACAGCTCGTCTGCTTGAGCTGGTTGGGTGTCGGCGCGGTCTGCCCGGGCTTGGTGTGCTCTTTCAAGTAGGCGGCCTTCTCGGTCTGGCTCAGGCTGTGGTAGGAGGAGTGGTCACCGAAATAGGTTCCAACACCCCGCTCCTCGACCAGCCTGTTGTGGCGCTCTGTACGCTCGGTCAGACTGGTTCGGCCTTCCTCGGCCAGGCGCTGGCCAAAGCTCGGCCGACTCGCACCACCGGTGCTGCCGGTGCTGGCGACCTGCCGGTTCTCGGCCAGCATGGCCAGTCGATCGTGCACCCGTCCCGCCGGGGACTTCTGCCCACCATCCTCGGCCTTGAAGCTGTTGCCCGAGCCGTCGCCCCAGCCCACGCGCCTGTCGTCCAGCCTGTCCATCTCCGAGAACAGGCGGTTCATCTCGGCGGTGCCCGCGATCTTGCCATCGCCGTTGAGATCGGCCGTGGCGAGCTTGTCGGCGCTGCTCAGGCCGTCGGCCGCAGCCTGGCGGATCTCGCCGTCGTTCTTCAACTTGGCGACGTCGATCTGCTTGTTGGCCATCGTGGAGCCGGTGAAGGTGCTGCGGTCGACGATGCGTGTCATCTCTCACCTCGTGCCATAGCTCCGTAAAGGAGGACGATCTCCGATTGAGCTAGGCCTGTACCTCACATATCACCATGGCCTCGCCATTGGCGAAAGCTCAGGAAGCGGGCGCTGGGGTCGCGGGAAAACAATAAAATACAAGCAATATCAAGCTGTTGTCACGGGGCGAGATCGGGTGGGGGTTCAGGCAGGGGCTCCGGCAAGGGTCCCGCCGCCCCCTCCTCACCGGGCAAGGGCATCTCGCGAAACTTGAGCTCGCGCACGCGGCGCACGATGGTCGGGTCCGTGGTCAGGTTGACGCGCACACCCTGCACTTGCATGAACTCGCGCAGGGTCTTCTCGTCGATGTTGTCCAGCCTCTTGAGCAGGCGCTCGAGCATGATCGAGATCTCGGCCCCCTTCTGGGCCACGGTGCGCAGGTCAGACACCGCCACGCGCAGATCGGCCAGGGCGCGGTCCGCGTTGTCCACTGCCTGCGGTGCGCGCCGGATGGCCTCGGCCATGTCCTCGGCTGGCACTGCCGCGGCGACGCGGTCGATGCGCTCGAGGGTGTGATCGAGGCGGTCCAACACCTCGGGGCCGCGCTGGCGGATCATGGTCAGCACGGCCTCCACGTCACCGCTGGAGTTCCGCGTCAGGCTGCTCAGGCTCTTGATCAGACCCGAGGTCTCGTCCAGCACATCACTGAGCGAGCGCGCCGTGGCGTCGACGTCGGAGCGCCGGATCAGACCGTCCAGCTTCTCCACCGCCGCCTGGAAGGTGGGCAACATGCTGTTGGCGCGACCGATGACCTCCTCGGCGCCGCGGATGACCTGGTCGATCTCGACCGTGGGCACCGTGCGATCGATGACCGAACCCGGCTCCAGCAGGGGCGTGTCGGGTGTTCCTGGCATCAGGTCGACGTACTTCTCACCCAGCAAAGTGCGCGCGCGCACCGCCGCGGTGGCGTCGTGGTGAAGCTCCAGATCCGGCGCCACGGCCACGCGCACGCGGGCGCGACGGCCGTCGACGGAGATCTGTTCCACCAGACCCACGCGCACACCAGCCACGGTCACCATGTTGTCGGACTGCAGACCAAGGGCGGAGTCGAACACCAGGTCGTAGCTCACGGCGTTGGGAGGTCGGCCCCCGCCCAGGCGAAAGGACAGGTAGACCAGCCCGGCTAGGGCCAGCAGCACGAACAGCCCAACCGCGATCTCCTGGCGGCGATTGCTGCGCTCCTCCATGACCGCCGAGCTTACCTCAGCACGCGGGGAGAGAGCAGCGGCTTTGTCGCTGTGCCGGTGGGAGGCTCCCTCGAGGCCTCACAGCACCCGCAACGGTCCCTCGGGCTGGCGGTCGAAGAACTGCCGCACCATGGGGTCGGGCGAGCTCAGGATCTGCTCGCGAGGACCAAAGGCCTGCAAGCGCCCCTGGTACAGTAAACCCACGTCATCGGCGATGGCGGCGCAGCTGTGGACGTCGTGGGTGATGACCAGGAATGTGGTGTGCAGGCGCGCCGCGATGTCCAGGATGAGTGCGTCGATGGCCGACGAGGTCACCGGATCCAGGCCCGAGGTCGGTTCGTCGAACAGCACGATCTCGGGGTCCAGGGCCAGGGCCCTCGCCAGACCCACGCGCTTGCGCTGTCCACCCGACAGCTGATCCGGAGTGCGCCCAGCCATCTCGGCGTCAAGCCCCACCGCGGCCAGCTTGTCGAGGGCGCGCTGGCGCCGCTCGCTGGCTGGCAGACGGGCGTGATGCCGCAGCGGGAAGGCCACGTTGTCGAGCACGCTCATCGAGTTGAACAGCGCGCCCTCCTGGAAAAGCATGCCAAAGCGCGTGCGCACCTCGAGCAGCGCGCGATGGCTGAGCTGCGTGATGTCGGTGTCGCCGACCAGGATGCGCCCCGCGTCTGGCCAGGTCAGGCCCACCAGCAGGCGCAACACGGTGCTCTTGCCCGCGCCCGAAGGTCCGACCAGCACCGTGGTGCGACCGCGTGCAACCTCCAGGCTGACGTCGTCGAGCACGCTGCGCGTCCCATAACGCTTGGTCACGTGTTCAAAGGTGATGAGCGCACTCATCCCTGGCCTCCGAACAGCACCTGCGACAGCAGCAGGTTGACCAGGCTGCCCGCAATCATGGCCTTGACCACCGCCAGGTTGGCGGCTGTTCCCACGCCCGCGGGTCCCCCCGCTGCGCGCAGACCCTCGCGGGCGGTGACCAGCGCGATCACGCCGCCGAACACGAGGCCCTTGATCAGCATGGCGACGAGGTCGAAGGGCGACAGAGGGGTGAAGGTCCGCTCGAGGTAGGAGCCCGGGTCCACACCGAGCTGCACCACCGCGGTCAGGTATGCACCTGCCAGCCCGGCCACGGTGCCCACGATCATCAGCGGCGGCGTCACCAGCAGCGCGGCCAGAAATCGCGGGACCACCAGGTATGCGATGGGATCCACGGCCATGACGTCGAGGGCATCGATCTGGTCCGTGGTCTTCATGGTCGCCAGCTCGGCTGCGATGGCACTGCCAGCGCGAGCGCCCACGGTCCCCGCCGCCATCACCGGAAACACCTCGCGGATGCCACCCAGACCCACGAACATGCCGAGCAGCTCCGGGGCTCCCAGTTGTTGCAGCGAGGACTGGCCCTGCAGTGCCAGCATGGCGCCGGCAAAAGCCGTGACCACCGACACCAGCAGCACCGAGCGCGCTCCGATGGCATAGGCGTAGGGCACGATCTGACCCGGGTAGCGAGGCCAGGCCGCGGCTCGCAACACCTTCAGGGCAAAACGGGTGCTGCGTGCCATCTCGACCACCCAGGTAACCGGAGCGAAGGTCGAGGCCTGCGCTCCCGTCGACAGCGGACGGCTCGACGCATCGCCGGACAGCGCTGCCAGCTCGCGGCTCATGACGCGATCCCCGCGTACAGCGCCGAGTTGAGCACGTAGTTGGCAAGGGGCAACAGCACGATGGACTGCACCACTGCGCGGTTGGCAGCCTCTCCCACCCCGGCGGCACTGCGTTGGGCGAAGAAACCCTGGTAACAGCTCACCGCGGCGATGAGCAAACCGTACACCGCAGCCTTGAGCTCGCCACCCCACAGGTCGGTGAAGGTCAGCCAGCGCAGCGCGTTCTCGACGAAGGCTGCACCGGCCATGCCCCGGGCGAACACCGCCACCGCGTACGCCGCGCCCACTCCCGCCAGCACCGCGAGCAGGTTGAGCAGCGGCGTGACGACGAGACCAGCCACCAGCCGCGGCGCCACCAGGGCGCGGATGGGATCCACGGCCATCACCTCGTGCGCATCGATCTCGCTGTTGACGCGCATGGCGCCCAGCTCGGCTGCGATGGCTCCCCCCGCCTGCATGGCCACCATGAGCGCGGCCAGGCCAGGACCCACCTCGCGCGCCATGGCCATGGCAACCATGGGTCCCAGCAGGCGATCCACGCCGAACAGTTGCACGATGATGTGGCCCTCGAGCGCGATGACCGCACCCATGGGGGCCACCACCAGCACCACCGGTACCACGCAGCGCAGACCGAGCTGCGCGATGAGCTCGACGGTGGGGCGCAGGGGCACCCCGCTGCGCAGGATGTTGCCCAGGGTACGGGCCAGGAACAGCACGGTGGCGCCCAGATCGGCAACAGCGGCCAGGGCCGGGTGCCCGAGGGCTCTGAGGGTGCTGGCCTGCACGGGCGACTCAGTCCTCGGGGTAGTGCTTGGCCAAGCACTCCTCGCAGAGCGCGTGGGAGAAGGCCGCGTCGGAGTGTTCCTGGATGTACTCCTCGAGCCTGTGCCAGGTCTGGCCGTCGTCGCGGATGCGCTTGCAGTGCATGCAGATGGGGAGCAAGCCTTGCAGGCGGGTGACGTGGGCCAGGGCGTCCTGCAGCTCGCGCACGCGATCGGCCAGCTCCAGCTTGAGGCGCATGATGCGCACTCCGGTCTGCAGGCGCGCCTTGAGTTCCAGATCGTTGAAGGGCTTGACCATGTAGTCATCGGCGCCCGCATCCAGACCGGCCACCACGTCGTCGAGGTGCTCCCGCGCCGTGAGCAGGATGGTGAACACGTAGTCGGCGCCCTGGCGCTGGCGAATGCGCTGGCACAGCTCTGGACCGCTGATACCCGGCATCATCCAGTCGAGGATGGCAAGGCGCGGCGGCTCCTTGTCTTGCAGGGCGAGCCAGGCCTCCTCGCCATCAGACACGCAGACGGTGGTGTAGCCCCAGCGTCGCAACAGCACCTCGAGCATGCGGCGGGCCACCCGATCGTCATCGGCAACCAGTACCTTCACGGCCGACCTCGAGCTCGTCCGCGCGCCGGTGACGCGCTCGTGGTCACGGCTGCAGCTCGACGTTGAGGATGATGTCGATGTCCTTGAGCAGGTCGTCGATGGGGACCACCGGATTCCGGGCATAGCGCCCGACCACGTCGACGATGCTCTCGCCACTCACGTCGAGGACATTGGGCTCGGGATTGTCGGTCGTCTCCTCGAGTCCGTTCTGATCCAGGAACGCGTAGACGTACAGGCGCTCCGACGACCCGGTCACGAACTCGTAGTCGTAATCCTTGGGGGCCAGGTTATCGATGACCGTGCTGTACTTGGCACTTGCCCAGGTCGCGGGCCAGCCATCGCTAGCCAGCTGCTCTGCGCCGTAGGCCCCGACGAAGATGCGCTTGGCAGTCTGCGGCTTGAGCAGGATATCCGGCGACAGCTCGACGGTTCCGGACAGTCCCGGTGTGCCGTCGGGGGTACAGGCTGCCAACCAGCACGCGCAACATGCCAGGATCACCACAGGTCTCATCTTGATCTTCATGTCGTCTTCTCCTTGGGCTTTTTTGGAGCCCGGGTCCTGGGGGCCCGGCGACGCGAGGTCGGGGCTCTCGGCCCGGGCTGTGGTGCGGCGGTCGAATCGCTCGCAGATGGGCGCTCGACCTCGCCGAACTCGATGCGCGGCTGGGCACCGTTCTCCTGCGGGATGAATCGCACCTGGGTCTTGAACTCCAGGGTCATGCCGGCGAGCGCGCGTTGCAGGACACCACTGACGTCGACATCACCGAGAAAGGACCGTACCTCGCGCGCCAGGGTTTGCGTCAGCTCGCGCTTGCTGCGTTCGGCCTGACTGACCAGGAAGGTCACCACCTCCTTGGGCAGTTTGAGATCCGTGAGGGCGCTGCGCACCCCTTCCTCGGTCATGAACAGCGCACCCAGCCCCGTGACAAGGCCCCGCTTGACCACGTCAGGGACAAAGGCCTCGAAGCGACGCCAGGTCCCGGAGGCAGGATCGTCCGGGGCCGCGCGAAGCCCATCGTCCTCGTCATCGTCGTCGAGCAGCGGGTCGTACAGGGGGCGTGGCGGGTCGCTCATGGGTATCCGATCTGCAGCGTCACCGAGGGGCGGTTGCTGGCGTGCTGGGATGCGTCCTCGATCTCGACGCCCACCTTGAAGGTGGCTCCGGACTGGGGCCGGGTCGCAGGGTCGAGAGACATCTCGACCTCCAGGTTGAACAGGAGCCGACCCTGGACGGCGTCCTGCGGGAGGCTGGACGCGAGCAGGAGTTCATCCAGAGGTACGGGAGCCTCTCCGGTATCCCGGTCGTTGACAAAGGGTCGCAATACACCGGCAGCCAGATCGCCCTCGCTGTCCTCGAGATCCACCGAGAACAGTAGCACCATGGCGTTTCGCTGCGCCTGCCCGTCGTAGCTCAGGTTTGTCAGAAATGGCGCCTGCGGGTCGCGTGCCGGCCCACAGGACAGCAACAGGGCCAGTGCCAGCATGGCGGCTGCCGCAACTCTACCCGGTCGCGCTGCGGGTCGGTGTCTGCGGTCCCTCATGTCCCAGAGCATTCCACAGCCCTGTCCCGGCGTCGAGGCTGGCCCCGGCGATCAGGTGGGTGCGGGCAGAGTGGTCCCGTCCAGGACCTGGCGGTACAGACGCTCGCTGTCGACCCGGCGATAGCGCTCGGCGCGCAGTCGGGCCAGCGAGAGCTTGCGGGTCAGCGCGGACTGCTCTTCGACGGCACCCCTTCGCAGCCGCTTGCACTCCGCCAGGATGAGACGCCGCACCTCGTC
Source organism: Pseudomonadota bacterium (assembly GCA_043821645.1). Classification (GTDB taxonomy): domain Bacteria; phylum Myxococcota; class JACRCW01; order JAFGSX01; family JAFGSX01; genus JBDRCO01. Next base: position 13,913 of record JBDRCO010000094.1, read on the forward strand.
GAGGTGAAAGATCGTGCTCCGGGTCAGCACCTCGACCCCCCGGAACTGCAGTACACGCGCGTCGAAGAGCGTGCCCTTGTCGACCCCGGCCAGCTTGCGCCGCTCGAAGAATGCCTGCTTGCGCCCGCTGAACAGGTCCCGGGCGATGATGTGATCATCCTTGCTCTTGACGAACTCGAGGAGTGTCCGACGGGTGAGCCGGAAGCCCTCGTAGACCTCAACATCTTCGGCGTCGATCTGGCCGCGCTGCTCGGAAAGGAAAAGTTCGAGAGGCGTGCGGTGGCGAGAGGGGACTGTGCGTTCGAGCACGTACCACTCGGTGAAACCCTCGAGGCGTGCGTCGAAGCTCGGCTCGTCCTCGCGCACCGGGCCACTCTCCGCAAAGTACTCTTCTCGTGCGAGCTGGATCTCTGACTCGAAGGATCCCTCGGAGGCGAAGGTGATCAGGCGCTCGAGGTAGGGGTGGTAGCCACCGTTTGCTGTCATGTGCGGCTCGTCGTGCACCGTGGTCCAGTCCTGCCGGGGCGGCGTGCAGGGGCCGCGGCCGGGAGCAAGGGCAGATCCCCTGCCGGCTCCTCAGTAGCCCGACAGCTTGGTTTCGAGCGAGAACGTGTATCTATGGAAGCGATCTTTTCCCGAGCCAAACATGGTCCCGGTGAACGGGTACTCGAGCTTGCTGCGGTAGCTGATCTTGAACACGACCTTGTTGGTCGTGGCGACGGAGACCACCAGATCCTGCGCCGATAGATCGATTCCCAGCTCGCCGAGTGCCTTGCTCTTGATGGCCGTCAGGCACTCCTCGGTCCGCCCCTGGCCACAGTCTCGGGCATTGGAACGGAGGATTCCCTTGAGCGCGGTGTTGCTCCAGTAGCTGCCCACGTAGGGCCATCCGAAGTAATAGCCCGCGGCCAGGCCCACCAGGATCAGTGCCGTCACCCACCACGCTCGCGATACGTGTCTGCGCTCATTCGTCATCTGTGCTTTCCTCCGGTGCCGACGACCATCACCAAAGAGGCCCGACCATAACATGAACGGGCCCCCGCACAACGTCGCCGTCAGCGACACACACTGGCGGACTCAGCGGATCCAGGTACCAATGCGACCCCAGCGGATCCCCAGTGGCCCTCCCTGCGCAGACGTGTTGGCAAAGCTGAGCCACACGAACATGGCACGGCCCTTGACGTCATGGATAGGCACCGCACCCCAGCGACGGCTGTCCGAGGAATTGTCGCGATTGTCGCCCATGCAGAACACGAAGCCGGGCAGCACCCGGCACTCCTGATCGGTGCAGCTCAGGCCCTTGGATTGCTTGCCCCGAGGTGGCCAGGAATTGCCATCGAGGTAGGTCAACAGGACGTCGTGATCCACGCCTCCCGTGGTCTCGATGTAGCGGGTGGCATGAAAGCGCTGCACCACCCCGAGTTCCTCGACGAATTCCTCGTAGCTGATGGGCTTGCCCTCGCGCCTCGGCTGCTTTTTGTCGTCGATGAACAGCGTGCCATCGACCAGGCGTATGGTCTGACCGGGCCCGGCCACCACACGCTTGATGAAGTCCTCACCTGCGTTCTCGGCCGGCTCTGGAGCGATGAACACGATCACGTCGCCGGGCTTGGGCGCGCCGAAATCCAGCAGCCGGATCTGACCTCGCAGCGCCGGGATGGCGAGGCCGTAGCTGAACTTGTTGACGAAGATGTGGTCGCCGATCTCCAGGGTCGGGATCATCGAGCCCGACGGGATCTTGAAGGCCTCCACCACGAACACGCGCAGCAGCAAGGCCACCAGCAAGGCACCACCGATGGACTCGAAGAAGTCGCGCAGCACCCCCTTGCGCCCCGTGCCCAGGTGCGCCTCGGCACTGCGCTCGGCTGCCGCGAGGCTCTGGTGCAAGGTCTCGACCTGGCGGTTGGCAATCGCTTTATCCAGGGTGTCAGCGGCGGCTTCGAGGGCCCCCTTGGCCTCGGGCGAAAGCTTCTTGCCCCGCTTGTGCAGGACACGCCGAAGGTCGTCCGAGAAGGCGGTGGCCTCCCGGAGACCCCGCAATAACACCCGCCGCGACGGGAACAGCAGGTATTCGTCGACGAGCGGTCCCAGCCAGGCCCAGGCAAAGTACAGGGCGGTGATGGTGACAAAGAATGCGGCCACGGGTCCGGTAGGCGCCTGGCCCAGGAAGCCGAAGAGATAGAGCCCCAGGGCAACCGCGATGGCGGTGACGGCGAGTCGACCAGGACTGTAGCGCTCGAACACCTGCATGAATCCCCTTTGCCAGATCCTTCCTGTCCGGGAGAGCCCGCAGTGGTCCTGGGCCCGGACGCCGAAGCAGGAGAATCCGGGCCGGCCTCCTCAGCTCCGGTCGTCTACCTTGAGCACCGCCATGAAGGCTTCCTGCGGGATCTCGATCTTGCCGACCTGCTTCATGCGCTTCTTGCCCTCCTTCTGCTTCTCGAGCAACTTGCGCTTGCGGGTGATGTCACCACCGTAGCATTTGGCGGTCACGTCCTTGCGCAACGCGGGTTTCGTCTCGCGTGCGATGATGCGGCTGCCGATGGCAGCCTGGATGGCCACAGCGTACTGCTGACGAGGGATCAGACCCATCATCTTCTGACACAGGGCACGGCCCCGGTTGTAGGCGCGCTCCGTGTGCACGATGCTGGTCAGGGCATCGACCAGCTCGCCGCCGACCAGCAGATCCAGGCGCACCAGGTCGCCGGCGCGGTAGCCGGTGAGTTCGTAGTCCAGGCTGGCATAGCCCCGCGACACGGACTTGAGCTTGTCGTAGAAGTCGAACACCACCTCGGCAAAAGGCAGCTCGTAGGTGATCACCACGCGGTTCTGCGCCGCGTAGTGCAGGTTCTTTTGTATTCCGCGGCGCTCCTCGCATAGCTTGAGCACCGCGCCAACGTGTTCGCTCGGAACGTGGATGGTGGCTGTGATGAAAGGCTCGCGCACCTCGTCGAAGTTGGCCGCGTCGGGCAGCTTGGAGGGATTGTCGAGTCGCAGCATCTCTCCGTTCTTCAGCTTGACCTCGTACACGACGGTGGGCGCTGTGGTCACGATCTCCAGGTTGAACTCGCGCTCCAGCCGCTCCTGGACGATTTCCATGTGCAGCAAGCCGAGGTAGCCGCAGCGAAAGCCAAAGCCCAGGGCCTGGCTGGACTCGGGCTCGAACACAAAGGCCGAGTCGTTGAGGCGCAGCTTCTCGAGGCCATCACGCACGTCGTCGTAGTCGGCACTGCGCACTGGAAAGATGCCCGCGAACACCATGGGTTTGGAGTCGCGGAATCCCGGCAAGGGTGATGTGGCAGGACGCTCGTCGTCGGTCAGGGTATCGCCGACCCGGGCATCCCGGACCTCCTTGATGTTGGCGATCACGTAGCCCACCTCGCCGGCCGTGAGTTCGGGCAGAGGCCTGGCGTCGGGCATGAACGCGCCCACCTCCTGCACCTCGTACACCTTGCCGCTCGACATCAGGCGCAGCTTCTGGCCCTTGCGGGTGGTGCCCTGGAACACGCGGACCAGCGTGATCACGCCACGGTAAGCGTCGAACCAGGAGTCGAAGACCAGGGCTTGCAGCACCGCGTCGGGATCTCCAGAGGGCGGTGGGATGCGGCGAACCAACTCCTCCAGCAACGCCGGCACGCCGGTGCCGTCCTTGGCGCTGACCGAGATCGCCTGGCTGGCGTCGAGCCCGATGATGTCCTCGATCTGCTGGCGCGTGCTCTCGACCTCGGCACTGGGCAAATCGATCTTGTTCAACACCGGCAAGATCTCGAGGTTGGCGTCCAGGGCCAGGTACACGTTGGCCAGGGTCTGGGCCTCGACACCCTGGGTGGCGTCGACCACCAGCAGCGCGCCCTCGCAGGCGGACAGCGAGCGCGAGACCTCGTAGTTGAAGTCCACATGTCCCGGTGTGTCGATGAGGTTGAGGACATAGTCCTTGCCATCGCTGGCCCGGTACTTGAGCCTGGCAGTCTGCGACTTGATGGTGATGCCACGTTCGCGCTCGAGGTCCATGCTGTCGAGGAACTGCGCGACCATCTCGCGCTTCTCGAGGGCACCACATTGTTCGAGCAGTCGGTCCGCCAGGGTCGACTTGCCATGGTCGATGTGCGCGATGATCGAGAAGTTCCTCAGCCGCGTGCGGTCCATGAATCACCCGGCTCGGGCCGCGGCCCGGAAGTGCTCGAGGGTCGCAGCCAGCCCCTGCTCCAGCGGCGTCGACGGCACGAAGCCCAGCATCGCACGGCAACGCGCCGGGGAGATGACGCTGCGACGCTGCTCCCCGGGCCGAGCCGTGTCGTGCTGCGCGCGGCCCTCGACGCCGGCCAACCGTGCCATGTGATGGTAGAGCTCATTCACCGAGGTCTCGACCCCGGTACCCACGTTGATGGCTCCTCGCACGCCTCTTTGCAGCGCCTGCATGTTGGCCTCGGCCACGTCACCCACGAACACGAAGTCGCGAGTCTGACCTCCGTCGCCATAGATCGTGCAGGGCGCGCCCGCCAGCAGACGCGCGGCAAAGATGGCCACCACCCCGGCCTCGCCCATGGGGTCCTGGCGTGGGCCGTACACGTTGGCATAGCGCAGCATGGCCACCGGGATCCCGCAACAGCGCTGGAACCACTCGAGATACAGCTCGCCACAGCGCTTGGCCACGCCGTAGGGGGACTCCGGGCGAATGGCGTGGTCCTCGGATGCCGGGAACACATCCTGCTCGCCGTAGATCGCCCCACCCGACGAGGCAAACAGGATCTGCTGCAGCTGCCCGCCCCGCCGCGCGGCCTCGACCACCTGCACCAGTCCGCGCACGTTGACGTCGGCGTCGAAGGCGGGATCGGCCACCGAGCGGCGGACATCGACCTGCGCGGCCTCGTGCACCAGCGCCTGGTAGCCCTCACCAAGCACGTGCTGCACAGCCTCGTCGCTGCGCAGATCCATCTCGACCAGGCGTGCACCGGCCGGTACGTTCTCGCGGTGGCCCGTGCTCAGGTTGTCGAGCACGGTCACCTCGTGCCCGGCTGCCAGCAGGCGGTCCGCGATGTGCGAGCCGATGAAGCCAGCACCGCCTGTCACCAGGATCTTCATCCCGAACTCTCCTTGGTCAGGACAGGGAGAAGCCTCCACGGAGGCTCCTCCGGTTGCTGCTCACTGCCAGACCGCGCGGCCTCAGTGGTCGTGGTCGTCGAAGGTGAGCTGGCCCGGTAGCATGTGCTTGTACTTGCCCAGCACCAGGTCGATCCCCTGCCGGATGTACTCGGCGACCGGAACCTTGGTCTTGGTATTGAGCAGCTTGAGCATGTCGTTCTGCTCTGGGGTGATGTAGATGGTGGTCGATATCTTCTTGCGCGGCATGAGCTTGATTCCCGACGGTGATCCGTGTGTTCGTACAGCCGGCGCGCACGCTATATGGCCACCTATATATGGTCAAGAATGACCACACATTAACTGTCACGTCACCCGCTGCTCGTCCGGAACATGCAATCGAACCCTGGTCTTAGCGCGATCGGCTGGCACCAGGGTCCGCAGGACGACCTGTACTTTTAGCTGGGGCTGAGAGATATTCGGGCGCGCAGCTCCTGCACAGCACACGCAGCCCCCCGGGTCGGGCGAGGTGGGCGGGAACTGCCGGACCCCAGGCGGGGCGCGGAGGGATTGTCATGCGAGGTCGTTACCACCATGTCTTGCTGCTGATCCCGGCCCTGCTGCTGGCGGCCTGCGCCAGTGATGATGGGGCGGAGAAGAAGGGCGGGCCCGCTCCCAGCGACGACGCCCCCGACGCCGTGACCTCGGTGGACGGGCTGGAACGCCGGGCTTATGACCTCAACCGCGACGACAAGCCCGACGTCTACAAGTACTTCAAGGTCACAGCAGACGACGAGATCCTGGTGCGCAAGGAGTACGATCTCAACCTCGACGCCAAGATCGACGTGTGGCGCTTTTACAACGACAAGGGCGAGATGATCCGGGAGGACATGGACTACGACTTCGATGGCCACATCGACGCCGAGAACTACTACGACACCGGCGTGCTGCAGAAACAGGCCATGGATCTCAACTTCGACGGCAAGCCCGATCTGTTCAAGTACTTCGACAAGGGTGCGATCGCGCGGCTCGAGGCCGATACCAACAACGATGGCAAGACCGATTACTGGGAATACTACGAGAAGGGCACGCTGGATCGCATCGGCATTGACCGTGATGGCGACGGCACCGTCGACGACTGGAAGCGCAACACCGACGAGGAAGCTGCCGGATAGCCTGCCTGACTGGGGATCTGTCGACCGCCTCCTCCGCCCGTCCTGCTCCTGCGCTTGTGCTCAGGTCTCGGGAACCACCAGCGCGAACAGCCCCTCGCTCGAGCTGATCTTGGTCCGCTGGTCCTCGGCGGTCGCGCGGTCCTCGAAACGGCCCACCCGCACGCGGTACCAGGTGCCGCGGCCCTCGATGTCGCTGGTGGCGATGCGCACCTGATAGCCCTTGCTCTGCAAACGACGACGCAGGGTCGAGGCGCTGGTCTCGTCGGGGAAGGCTCCCACCTGCAGGGAGAAGTGGGACACCTCGAGCGCGGGCGCTGCCTCCTCGGTGTTCTGCGCACTGTCGGCTTCGGCGGCCGGTGCCTGACCGAGGTCGACGGCGTCGCGTGCAGTGTCCTGCGCGGCTGCTGCGACCTGGGTCTCGCTGGCCTCTGCCACTGCGACGGCGTGCTCCGGAGTGCCGGGGGGGGTCGGCGCGGCCACTGTCACCGGGGTCGTCGCGGGTGCCGGGTGCGCCTTGGCAACCCGGGCGGGTCCGGTGAGAGAGTCGTGGAACGACAGCTCGGTGCGCTCGCGCGCCCTCACCTCGCGCAGCCGCGTGGCCTGGCTGTCCAGGGTTCGCAGCACGTTGCTGTCGGTGGCGGCGGCCTCGGCAGGGGTGCGCTCAAGCCCCACGTTGATGCCGAGCACGAAGGCCATCAGGCCAGCTCCCAGGCTGGCCAGCACGACCACCACCAGGGTGCGGTTCTGCGGAGCCTCGGCGGTGCGCTCCCGGCGGGAAATCTGGCGCCTGCTGTTCATCCCGTCACCTCTTGGTCTTCGTCCTGGACCACGGCATCCATCTGCTCTGGTGCTGCAACTCCCAGCACCTCGAGCGCGTTGCGCAGGACCTGGCGCAGGGCATTGACCAGCCCCAGGCGGGCCTGGGTCTTCTGGGTGTCGTCGGAGAGAATGCGCTCGGTGCGCTTGTAGCGGGTGTAGTAGGCGTGGAAATCGCGGATCAGATCCTCGATGTAGTAGACCACGCGGTGAGGTTCCCTGCTCTCGGCGGAAGACGCGATGATATCGCCGTACGCCGCCATCTTGCGCAGCAGCCCGAGCTCCTCGGGCAGGGTCAGGCAGGCCGCCGTGTCGGCGTCGTAGCCCTTGTACTTCACGCCAGAGTCGGTGGCGCGGCGGAACACGGCGCAGACCCGGGCGTGGCCGTACTGCACGTAGAACACGGGGTTGTCGAGGCCGCGGGAGGCCGCGACGTCGAGGTCGAAATCGAACTGGGCACCCGGCGCGCGCATCAGGAAGAAGAAGCGCGTGGCGTCGTGACCCGCTGCCGCCATGAGGTCGGAGAGCAGCTCGATGTTGCCCGCGCGCTTGCTGATGCGCACCTCCTCGCCGCCGCGGATCAGGCGCACGATCTGGGTCAGCACGAACTCGAGCCGCGCGGGATCCTCTCCCATGGCTGCCAGGCCAGCCTTGAGTGTGTTGGTGTGCGAGAAGTGATCGGCGCCAAAGACGTCGATGCACAGGTCGTAGCCCCGGTGCAGCTTCGCGCGGTGGTAGGCCAGGTCCGCCGTCAGGTAGACCGGCCGCCCGTCGCTGCGCAGCACGATGCGGTCGTCGCTGTCTCCGAAGGCCGACAGCCGAGCAAAGGTGCCACCCTGCTGGGCTCCCGCGTGCTTCGCGGCCTTGGATTCCTCGCGCCTGACCTTGTCACCCACCGCCTCGGAGCGCTCGGCCAGGTAGGAATTGCCCTGGGCGGCCAGGACCTCCACCACACCGCGCACCTCTCCAGAAGCGTGCAGGGACGACTCGCGCGTCCAGACATCGAACACCACACCCAGGGCCTGAAGGTCGGCCTGGATGCTATCGAGGTTGGCCTGCATGCCCTGTTGCCGGAACAGGTCCATCCAGGCGTCGGGCTCGGCGTCGAGGAAGCGATCTCCGTGGGCGTCGACCAGCGTGCGCGCGATGTCCCGCACGTACTCGGCAGGATAGGCATCGGTCGGAAACTCGACGCTGCGGCCGTGCAGCTCCTGGTAGCGCAGATGCAGCGAACGCGCCAGGGTGTCGACCTGGTTGCCGTGGTCGTTGATGTAGTACTCGCGGGTGACCTGGTAGCCCGCGGCGGCGAGCAGGCGCGTGAGAGCGTCGCCGACCACCGCGCCGCGGCCGTGGCCGACGTGCAGCGGACCCGTGGGGTTGGCGCTCACGTACTCGACGTTGATGTGTCCCCGGCTCCCGGGCTCGCCGCAGCCAAAGCGCGCACCGGCGGCCTCGATGTCGCCGATGACCCCTTGCCACAGCCTCGACGACAAGCGGACGTTGATGAAGCCCGGTCCCGCGATCTCGGTGCCCTCCACGATGCCCCCGCTGTCGTCGAGGGCATCGATGATGGCCTGGGCGAGATCCCGAGGCTTCTGGCGGGCTGGCTTGGCCAGTACCAGGGCGGCGTTCACCGCGAAGTCACCATGCTCGGGGTTCTTGGGCGCGTCGACCGTGAACCGTGGCAGGGACTCGACCTGCAACACACCACGGCTGCGCAGGGTCTCGAGAGCCTCCGTGAAAAGATCTATCACCTTCTGCCGCATGTCCGGTCCCATCCGGTGGTCCAGGACGCCGTGTGGCGCCTTTGTGCGCCGCGTGCCGCCGTCGTGCCACCTTGTAGCAGTGTAAATGGGAGCACCCTCAAGTCAATTTTATGACCACGGGGTGCCTCGTTTTCTCGTCGTGGAAAAGCCTGAAAACGGGAGGAACGTTCGGGCCAGGATCGCCAGGCGCTAGCGTCCAAAGATCAACACCTTGACCCCTGCAGCGAACACCACCTCGGCCTTGTTGCCACTCTTGACGGCGGAGACCACACCCACGCCGAAGCTGGGATGACGCACGATGTCGGTCTTGGCCAGCGCCATCTTGGAGCTGTAGTCGCGAGCGTCGGCAGTGGAACGATCGCCGAGCAAGGTCTGGTACTGCGAGGTCACGGCACGGGTGCGCGGTCTCGGCTGCGCGTCGTCGCGATCGCGTCGTGCCCGCGGCACCTTCTCCCCGGCGGGCGCGCGGAAGGCATGCTCGTTCTTGCAGGTGTTGCAGCGGACGCGCTTGATCTGGCTACCCAGCTTGGCGATGACCGTGTGCGCCAGGTCCAGCTGGCACCGCGAGCACCAGGTATCGACGTCGCGTCCCAGATCAGGAGTCGTTGCCATGTCAGACCTCGCGTCCGGCGCCCTGCAGGCCGTCGTCAGGGAGCGAAGGACCTAGCGGATTTGAACGGGTCCGGCAAGCCGCGCCTGGAGGCCCGTGGGATCTCTGACAGACAGGCCCGGGGTTGCCACGGGCCAGTACCCCGCACTACGCTGCCAGCTTCGGGCGCGCGAACGAAAGGAAACACCGCATGGGTATCCTCGACCGCATCAGCACGGTGGTGAAGGCCAACGTCAACGACCTGATCAGCAAGGCTGAGAACCCCGAGAAGGTGCTCGACCAGGCCATCCTCGACATGGAGTCCGATCACAAGAAGGCCAAGGCACAGATCATCGACAGTCTGGCCATGCAGAAACAGGCCGAGATCAAGCTCACACGACTGCGCGAGGACACGTCGAGCTGGGAGAAAAAGGCCATGGCCGCGGTACAGGCGGGCAACGACGAACTGGCCCGCGAGGCCCTGCTGCAGAAGAACAAAATCGATACCGATATCGCCGAGTACGAGAGTTCGGTCGCCTCTCAGGCCAGCTACGTCACCGAGCTCAAAAGCTCGATCACAGCACTCGAGGCCAAGATCACCGAGGCCAAGCAAAAACGCGATCAGCTGATCAAGCGCTTCAAGCAGGCCCAGGCGGCCCAGCAGCGCGCCAAGCAGGTCGAAGCAGCCTCTGGAGCCGCGCGACCGGACCCGCTGTCGGCCACCTCGGCCTTCGATACCTTTGACCGCATGGTGGACAAGATCGAGGGCATCGAAAGTCACGTCGAAGCACAGCGCGAGCTCATGGGAGGAGAGATCGCAGCGGCCGAGACCGGGGCCAAGCTCGAGGAGCTGTCCGTCGACGAGCAGCTCCGTCAACTCAAGAACAAGCAGTCCGGTGGTCAGACCGCCGCTGCGCCGGCCCCACCCGCCGTACCGGATCCGGTCGAGGACCAGCTCGCTGCGCTCAAACGCAAGCTGCAGGGGGGGTGATCAGGGCGCGCGTCGACGGGGTCCGCCACGCCGCGCGGCCAGGGCATCCCAGCCCAGGCCATGCCCCGAGCGCTTGCTGCGCGACATGGTCAGGCGGTAGGCCGCCAGCTCAGGCACCCCGGCGGCAGCGCCGAGTTCCTTCATGATGTGATCCAGGGACTGCCGGGTCAGGGCCTGGCCTTGCCCGTCGACGAAGAGCGGGCTGTGCAGGTTGGGCCGCTCACGGCCAAGATCCAGCAACACACGCGCGATCGAGGAGGGCACGGCGAATTCCCAGTGCTGGTTGCCGCGGTCAACGCGCCATTGCTGTCCGGTGTCGTCGAGCCTGGCCAGGTCCGCCACGGTCAGCGAGCACACCAGGCGAGGACTCATCTCCGACAGCAGCAGCAGGCCGACGACGGCCACCTCCTGCGGCAGGCCTCTATCGCGCACGGTCTCGAGCACGGACAGGGATTCTTCGATATCGAGGTAGCGCGCTCCCTGGCCACGCCGAAGTCCACGGTAGGGCCCCGTCTCTGAGCGGTAGGCCTCTGGGGGGGCGCCGGAATAGGTCAGGAACGCGCGCGCCGCCGTGGTCCGACGCAGGTTGCCGCTGTTCCCCGGATCCGCGATCTCCAGCGCCGCGTAGTAGCGCGTCACGATGGCATCGGCCTTCTCGCCGGCCAGGGGTGGCGCGGTGTTGAGCCAGTCCAGGAACTCGGCCACATTGCGCAGGTACAGGCGGCGGGTGGTGGCGCTCTTTCCGCGCTGGAGCAGCCAGTCCTCGAAACCCTTCTTGAGCTCGTCGACATTGCGGGGCCGAGGTGGCGCCGGCACCGCCCCCGGTTCCGGGAGCAGCACCGTGTCTGGCGTGTGGCGCAGTCTGGTCATTTCGTGGGCGCTGCCTTGCTCGGCGCGGAGGCCGGGGCCGGCCCACCCATCATCCTGGCATTGAGGGGACTGTCGACCAGCTTGTAGTCCTTGGGCACCGCAAACTCGCTGGCCGGGATGCTGCGCTTCTGGGCCAGCTTGACCTCCTGGGTCAGCACCACGTGCTGGCCATTGACGTCGAAGGTGGCCGCACTGAGCACCGGATAGCCAGGCAGCGCTGCGATCTCGTCATAGAAGCGCTCGAGCTCGGGGGTGCTCCTGGCCATGGCGCCGCGCAGGGTCTGCACGAAGTCCTTCTGGTTGAGGCCCACTCCCTCGGCGAACCAGATCGACACCTTGCCGTTGTTGGGGAGCTGGGTTGCGACATTGACCTCGTAGGCCTGCCAGCGCCCGATGGTGCGCCTGTTCTTGGTCTTCTGAAAAACGTTGCGCGGCACGGTCAGGCTGCCGTCCGGATTGCGGACGACCCCGAAGGCCTGCAATGAGGCCTGGGTCATCATCTGGTAGACCTCGGGTGGAACCTCCCAGTAGGTCTTCTGAGCGTCCTGCACCACCAGGACCTTCTGCGTCTTGAGGTCGATGAGAAAGGTGAAGTCAGCGGCGCTCAGGGTCTTCTTGACCCGATCACCCTCGTACCAGCTCTTGATCACCATGGTCTGCGGAGGCGCGCCGGTGATGCCACTCACCCGCTGCTCTTCCTCGAGGTAGGTGCCAGCCAGGGCTGTGGCCCCGATCAGACAGGTGGCAAGGATCAGCAGCGCACGTTTCATGAGCCAGCCCTCTGCAGTGCCCCGACGACGTGTCGGGAACGACGGGCAGAGCCTAGCGAGTCGCTGACCCGGCGGCAACAGCGCGACGCAGAAGGTGTGTGATCGCCGTGCTGTCGATGAAGTGGAGTCCTAGAGCTGCGCCAGGGCCCGGCTGGCGAGATGAAGCATCGTCGACAGGGCCGGCACGCCCTGCCCCAGCCCGAGCAGGTAGGCCGCGCCACCGGTCATCATGCCCAGGAGCAGCGACGCCGCCAGGGCACTCACGGGAATGCGTGGGCGCCGCCGGGGCGTGGGCATGCTCAGATGCTGCTTTCGCGCCAGGGTCTCGAGGTGGTGCTGGGTGGTCTGGTCGAGCAGGATGATGCCGCTCTTGAGCGTGGGGTCCGGGAAGTAGCCGCTGCCGTCAGACAGCAGCGCGGCGCGATCAAAGGCGTCCAGGGTCGCGGACGCACCCTCCAGCTCGGCCCGCATCACGGCCTCGTACAGCCAGCGCAGCTCGCTGGCCTCAATCACGCGCTGCCAGCCCTTCCAGCCCAGGCGCCACACCAGGCTGCGCGCATCCACCACGCCCTCCCGCGCCAGCAGCAGCAGCTCCTTGGCCCCGAGCGGGCCGCGCGGCTGCCTGTCCACGGCCACGAAGTAGGCGGCACCGGCACCGCCGAGCGGAACCAGGGGCGGCGCGTCGGGTCCGACGACGAACATGATGCCGTCGCAGTGCCGGCAGCGGACCTTGACGCGGCGTCCTCGCACCTTGTCGTCCGGGATCTCGTAGCGGGTGTGGCAGTGCTCGCAGGTGTGTCGCATGGGCTGTCTCCTGGTGGCTCCAGGCGGCGCCGCGTGGCGCCGCACGTCCCCACGTTGGTACACCCGGTCCTGCTCACCTCCAAATTTTCGGCCACGAAACCTGTCTCGGCCCAAAAGAAACGGCGGGCACAGGGCCCGCCGTTTCGCGCAATCTCGTCGACGATGGGACTAGCGCAGGTTGCGCACTGCCGCCATCTGCATGTCGTGCATGCTCTTCATCACGTTCGAGAGCATCTCGTACATCTTCTTCAGGTCTTCCATCAGCTTCTGCATCTGCATCTGCTTGAGGGCGTCCGAGGTCTTGTTCGGGTCACCGAAGTTGCCTTCCTTGCCACCCTCGGCTCCGCCCGCGCCACCGGCCGCGCCACCCGCGCCACCTGCACCACCCGCGCCACCCGCGCCACCTGCGCCTTCAGCGCCCTTGCCATCCTTGGCGGACAGCTCGTTCATCTTGCCCAGGATCTCCTTCTCCTTCTTGCGGGCGTACTTCATCATCATGAGGAACAGCATGTCCTCGAAGCTCAGCGGCGGGGTCATCCCCATGCCCTCGGCCAGCTTGGCCGTCTCCGGGTCGCTGAGCAGGGCCGAGTCACTGGTGCCACTGGCACCGTCGGCACCGCCTGCACCGCCGCTCTGACCCACGCCACCGGCGCCGCCCGAGGTGGCACCGCCCTTGGTCATCTGCTCGGCCAGGTTCTTGATGTTCTGCTCGAAGCGCGACAGGCCGTGGTACAGCCCCGACAGCATCGGGTTGCCAGCGATCGGGCCCGAGAAGGGCACCGGACCGAAGTGCGGGCGGAAGCGCTCGACCGTGATCTTGCCGTCAGCCCGGCCGTCCGGGATGATGCGGCCACCGAGCACGCGCTCCATGTGGGCCTTGAAGGCCGGGTTGGTCAGGATCTGGCGCTCCATGCTGCGGCCAATGGCCTTACCAAAGAAGCCCTTGCCGCCCAGCCGCTCGCGGCTGATGTTGGTGTCGCCGAAGGGCCCGTGGAAGGTCTTGCCCCAGAGCTGACGGCCCTTGCCGAGCGACGCGTGCGGGCGCGGAAGGAAGTGCGAACCCGGCAGGCCCTTGCCGAACAGCTTGTCCATCTGGCCCGAGTTCATGCCCGAGGTCAGGTCCTGCATGTTGCGGGCGTAGCCAGCCCAGTCGCCCTTCGCGGCGTCCATCTGCGCGCCGATCATGTCACCAAGCTGATCAGGCAGGCCCAGGGCGTCGAGCATGCGATTGACCTGCATGCCCTCCGAGCCCTCGAACAACCTGTTCAGCCCCATTCCGCTGCCTGCTCCTCCGATGGGTAGAAACGACATTGCCTTCTCCTCTTCCCCTCACGCGGGGACCCGGGTTGGTGCGGCACTCGAGCCGCGAATCACGAAACAATATCGGTTTTGCGACAGGCGGTGTTGCCTGCTGAAAACAAACGCGCGGGAAGAATAATATTTCTGTTAATTTACATAGAGATACAAATACTCGACCGCAGCACCCATAGCACTGATCGAGAGCCAGGGATCCGACGACAGCTCACCACGCTGCATCCGCCAGGTCCTGCGGGATGCGGCAGGTCAAGCCCAGATTGGCGAGTAATCGGGCAATATCCGCGGGCAGCGGAGCCCAGGCATCGAGGACCTCTTCGCCGTACTCGAAGCGGAGACGCACCGCATGCAGCGCCTGGCGGCCTATGCCCATCGACGTGTGGCCGTAGCGCAGGTCTCCCACGATGGGGTGACCCAGCGCCGACAGGTGGGCACGGATCTGGTGCATGCGCCCGCGTTGGATCACGGCCTCGACCAGGGACAGTCCCTGCGCCCTCGCCAGGACCCGGAAGCGGGTCTCGGCCTCGAGCCAGGGCCCACGCACCGCCGCATCGTCCTGACCTTGCACCACCATGCGTCCGTCGTCAGCGCGGCTGCGCGCCAGAGGATCCGAGATCCGCCCGCGCGCGGCCAGCACCTCCCCGGGATCCTCGACCACGGCGAGGTAGTGCTTGCCCACCGTGTCCGCGGCCAGCGCCTGGCGCAACATGGCGTGGTCCTGGACCCGGCGCGCCAGGGCCACGGCGCCGGAGGTGTCGACGTCGAGCCGGTGCAGCAATCCGCCTTCGCGGGGATCCGGCCCCGCGCTCAACACCTCGGGATGCAGGCGAGCCACCCGCTGCAGAAGGCTGTCGTGCTCGTGCGGAGCGAGGGCGTGGCAGGGCACGCCGGATGGCTTGTCCACCACCAGCACCGCAGGGGTCACCACCAGCAGGGCCTGTGGTGGCAACGCACCAGCCTCGGTGGTGCCCGCGAGGTCCACGGCCAGCGTGCTGTTCTCGTCGAGGCGCGTCCCCTTGCGCGCCAGCCTCCCGTCCACGCGGACCCGACCCTCGGCGATGAGACGGATGGCCTGTCGCCGCGAGCAATTGGGGAGGCGCCGGGCCAGCACCACGTCGAGCCGCGACCCCGCGTCCTCGGCCGGAACCTGCCAGCGTGAGGCAGGAGAATGCCAGGTGTTCACGTCGCCACCATAGCACGGTGTGCGGCAAGGCGGCGCGGGGACAGTGCTCAGGGCGTCGCGGGTGCCGCGCGCAGTGAACCCTGGCGCTGGGCCACCCGGTCGCGCACCGCGTGCTCGAGGTGCGCCAGGGCGCTGTCCGAGGGCGACACCTGCTTCAGCAGATCGATGAAGGCCGCCCAGTCCTCTCCGACCGCGGCAAAAGCCTTGGCATAAAGTTGGGCGTTGAAGGTGTACACGCGCATGGCTGCCACCCCGGCATTGTTGTCGGGAAGGCGCGCCGCGCGATAGGCAGCGGTGCTGTAGCTGGCGGCGATCTCATCGTGTGCGCGCTGATGCCGCCGGAAAATGCGCTGCTTGCCAGCGACGGTGGCACGGCCGCTGGCATACAGCGAGGCCAGGTCCTGCGACAGGGCGAGCACGGCCTCGCGGTAGCGGTCCGCGTCGGCATCGCGCTGCACGGCCTGGGTCAGAGCCAGGCTATCCGGGCCGAGCTTGTCGACGATGAAGGCCTGGCGGCCCTGGCGCCCGATGAAGGTGGCCAGGCCCTCGTTGAACTCGCCCTGGCCAGCGGCGTAGACCGTGGCATGCGCCAGTTCGTGGATGACCACCTCGACGATGCGCTCGGGTGAGCCCTGGACCATGGTCGACAGCAGGGGATCCGGCAGTACCCCGAGCAGGCTGTAGGCGGTCACTGGCCGCACCAGCACGTCCAGCCCCTCGCCCTGCAAGCGTGACGCCTCAGCCTCGGCATCCGCCCGATCGAAGTAGCCCTTGTAGGGCACTCCACCCAGCACCGGAAACTGCCAGGTGTAGGGCGCCAGGTCGAAACGGCCCGCGGCGCTGACCACCCAGGCCACGCCCTCCCCCTCGATCTCGATACCTCGCTCATACTGGTCCGTGACCGTGAGCTGCAGGCGCTCCCGCGCGAACTCGCGGGCCGACCAGGCCAGGGCCCAGCGCCAGCCGCCGCCGTCTTCCTGCTTGTCGTTGACCAGCTCGGTGAGCGGGCGGGTATGCAGCAGGAGGTCGAGCTGCCCTTGGCCCTGGCGCAGCAGGTAGGGAACCTCGCATCCCGTCAGCGGCAGCAACACCGCCACCGCCCCCGCCAGCCACCACACTGCGCCCGCAGCGCCTGGTCCCCTGCGTCTCACCTATATATGTTAGCAGATCTCGTCGTCACGCGCCGCCGATGGGCACACGGATCGTCGTCAAGGATGCGATCGGTGCGGCCTGTCACCCCGCTGGGTGCGTATCCAGCCGAGGCGCGACGGGAGGTCGACCCCGCTTTGCGCAGCTCGCAGGGCCCGGTCATACTGATGTTCCGGGCACAGGGGGAATGGCGAGCCGGTCCGGGTTCGTTGTCACACCAGAAGGCAAGGAGCTCACCTGACACGCGCTCTGCTTCAGCTTCTGGTGGTGATCCTGTCCCTGGCCCTGGGGGCCCTGGGCACCTGGGTCTGGCTGCGCCCGGTCCCGGTCCAGCACCCGGACCCGGCGGCCGTGGTCGAGCGGGTGCGCGAGGTCATGCGCCTGGAGACCCTGGAGGTCTCCCTGTACAAGAAGATCACCTTCTCGCCCGAGCCCGAGGCCGGGGACTCGACCTGGAGCGACGTGGTGACCTGGATTCGCCACGCCGTGAGCGAGCCGCGGGGGCGTGCCATCGTGTTCGCCACCCTGCGCCTGTCCTTTGACCTGGGGCGCCTGGATGCCCGCGCGCTGCAGGTTCGCGGTGACGTCGTCGAGGTCGTGCTGCCTCCCCTCGAGGCCCGTGTGGAGATCCTCCCCGACGAGACCGAAGTGCTGGGCAGCAACCTCGACAGCGCCCAGACCGCCAGGCTGTTCGAGCTGGCCAGGCAGGCCTTTATGCGTGAGGCCGGCCAGGATCCACGGCTGCGGCAACGCGCCAGGCAGTCCGCCGAGCGGTCCCTGCGCGCCCTGCTGCTGGGGCTGGGCTTTCGCGAGCTCCGCCTGGTGGACCAGCTGACGCCCGTCACCGGCGTCTGAGATCCGGGCGCCCCCGGCTCAGGGGGGCAGGATGCCGACCAGGTCCTCGGTGCAGGCGTAAGAGCTGTCGAAGACCTCCTGCACGTACTCGGACTTGAGCAAGGCCGGAGCGATGTCGATGCGTGTGCCGTCGACGACGATGTGGCCCTGGATGCTGTTGCCCTGGCCCTGATAACGACCGTTCTGGGCCTGGATCTGGGCCCCGTCCACCGCCACCTGGAAGGTCAGGCCGTTCATCTCGAGGGTGGCGTCGCCGGTCTCCACACCCACGTCGGAGAAGATGGCGATGGGCGTGGGGATGTCGTAGGCGCCAAGGTCAGAGGCGTTCTCGCCGGTGATGGGCTCCACCGTCCCGGTGAGCCAGCCACCGTGCCAGGTCACGCGCTGGGCGGGTTCGTCAGCGCCGGCCGGGAGATCGTAGGAAACAAAGTCGCGCAGCTCGACGTCCCGCAAGGTGATGCGCACCGAGCGCGGATCGCGCGGGACGATGGAGTCGACCAGCAGGTACATGCTCTCGCGCTCGCCGGTGACGGTGCGGGTGGCGTTGACCAGGGCCGATCCCGCCGTGCAGGTCGTGGTGTCCAGGCAGTCCTCCTTGATCACCACCGGCGCCGGCGAGCCCTGCCAGCACTCCTCGACGTCCCAAGTGATGGAGCCCATGTCACCGTTGTTGCCCACTACCTCGGTGGGCCAGATGAGCACGCCCCAGGTGTCCTCGAAACCACAGTCCTTGTCCGCGTTGATCATGGATGCCAGTGCGCCGGTGGAGTGCACCAGGAGGCGGGCCGCCACGTTGCCCAGCAGGGGGTACAGGCTGCACGCCTCGTCGGTGGCCGCGTGCTGGTAGTCGGGACGGCAGGCATCGTCGAGCAAGAAGCGTCCGGCATCGTAGTTGGGATCCAGGGGCAGCGGTGCGTCGAAGCTGCCCAGGGTGTACCGCGTACCGTTCATGGTGAGGGTGCCGTGCATGCGGTTCTCGTCGTCATCGACCTTGCCGTTGGTGGCATCCAGGTCGGAGCCGGCCACGCTCAGCGCGAAGGCATTGCCATCAACGGTGAGCATCAGGTCCACGTCGTCGAGCCGCACGGCCTCGACGCTGGCCGCCGAGCTCTTCTTGGCACAGGCGTGCAGGGCCGTGTCCATGGCCACCACGACGCTGATCCGCCCCGACATCTTGCCCGAGCGCAGACGCAGCTCGTAAGGCAGGTCACTGCGCTGGATGCGGAAGTCCGAGAAACGCAACTCCAGGCTCACCACGGAGGGTTGGCGGTGCTGTGGGATGATGGGTTTGTCACGGTTGCCGGTGTTCCAGCCCTCGACCTCCTTGGAGCCAGTGGCGGACACCGAGCCTTCGACGATGTACTGCACGCCGTTGCAGGTCTCCTTGAGCACCGTAGGCTGGTCCCAGCTCAGGGTGCAGGGAGGCTCGAGGGTGCGCCGCACGCGGCCGTCCTGGCGCCCGATCTCGCCACTGACCTGCTGGCCGTCGGTGGCCGGGGCGCTGGAGAAGCCGCAGCGGGTATCCTCGTCGTACGCGTCGGCGAGGCGGCCAAAGGCGGCGATGGCCAGCCGCGCCAGGCCCTCGGCCAGGTCCTCGTCGAGGGACTGGCATTCGTAGCTCAGGGGCTGGGCGAGGTCCTCCTTGCAGGCCATGGCGGCCTCGAAGGTGCTGCGCTTGTAGTCCGGATCCAGGCCGTCCGTGTCGTCGACGGTGGGGACCTGCACGATGCTGTCCCACATCGTGAGCTGGCCCTTGAGATCGTTCTCGCGCGAGCCCCAGCGCCCGACCTGGGCGCCGAAGTCAGAGGTCGGCACCTCGGCAGGAAACACGCCGTCGCCCGAGTCCACCTCGAGCACGCCGTTCTCGTACTGGATGTGCTCGAGGGTGAGGTCCGTGGTCGACACCGCGCACACACCCAGGCTGGCACTCACCCCGAGGTGGGGCAGCGCGTGCACTCGCAACTTGCCGGCCTCCATGGTCAGGCCATTATCTGCGGCCGATGAGCGAACCTGGTAGCTGGCAAAGGCCAGGCTCAGCTCCATCTCGGCGGCGTCTGCCGCGCCGGGAATGACAGGCTTGGCCGGGTTGCCGGTGAGGTGCCCGCGAATGGTCTGGGTGCCGCTGAGGGTGACCTTGCCCGCGGCCTTGGTCTCGACCCCGTTGCAGTCCGTCGACACGGTGTGCAGATCACCGAAATCGAGCACGCAGTTGTCGATGCGCAGCGTCAGCGTCCCTTCGTGGCCCACCTCGCCGTCCAGCACGGCACTGCTGGCTGCAGCCTCGCTGGCGAAGCCGCAGCGCGTGTCCGCCGCCACCAGCGAGATGGCCGTGCCCACGTTTCGAACCGTGAGCCGGGCCACCCCCATGGCGACCGGTTCCGGGAACAGCTTCTCGCACTGGCAGGAGAACAGCGGGAGCACCGCCAGCAGCGCGCCTGCCCCGATCCCATCGCGATGTTTCATCGAATCCCCCGATACAGATCCGTTGCCACGCTAGCCCCAGAGACGCGGTTCAGCAACTGGCGCCAGGAAGGTCGCCGAAGAACGCTGGCGGGAGTCCCCGAGCTGGATGCGAGCGGAGTGGAAGGCCCTGCAGCTCAGCCGGCGAGCGCGGCCTTGAGCGTGTCGCCGAGGTCCGCCGGGGTTCTGGCGACCTTGACCCCACAGGCGGTCAGGGCCTGGATCTTCTCGCCAGCCGTGCCCTTGCCACCGGCGATGATGGCGCCGGCGTGACCCATGCGGCGGCCCGGAGGCGCGGTGGACCCCGCCACGAAGGCGGCCACGGGCTTGGTCATGTGATCGCGGACGTACTCGGCGGCCTTCTCCTCGGCACTGCCGCCGATCTCGCCGATCATCAGCACGGCGTCGGTGTCGGGGTCGGCCTGGAACAGGGTCAAGGCGTCGACGAAGTTGGTGCCGTTGACCGGGTCGCCGCCGATGCCGATGCAGGTGGACTGGCCGATGCCAAGAGCGGTGAGCTGGCCCACGGCCTCGTAGGTCAGGGTGCCCGAGCGCGACACCACGCCGACGCGGCCCGGCTTGTGGATGGGGCCCGGCATGATGCCGATCTTGCACTCCCCGGGGGTGATGATGCCCGGACAGTTGGGACCGATGAGACGGGTCGGCGAGCCCTGCATGGCGCGCTTGACCCGCACCATGTCCAAAACGGGGATGCCCTCGGTGATGGCGACGACGAGGGGCAGGTCTGCCGCCACCGCCTCGAGGATGGCGTCGGCGCAGAAGGCCGCCGGCACGAAGATCACGGCCACGTTGGCGCCGGTCTGCTTGACGGCGTCGGCCACGGTGTCGAACACCGGCACCTTGTCGTCGAACTTCTGGCCGCCCTTGCCCGGGGTCACGCCGGCCACGACCTGGGTGCCATATTCGATCATCTGCCGTGCGTGGAAGGCGCCGGCCTCGCCGGTGATGCCCTGGACCAGCAGCTTGGTCTGCTTGTTGACGAGAATGCTCATGATGTGCTCCTGCGGCTCACAGCCCGGATGCGGTTGGGTTGAAGACGGCGATCACTTCCTGGCTGCGGCCACGGCCTTCTCGGCGGCGTCGCGCAGGGTGTCGGCGGCGGTGATGGCCAGGCCGCTGTCCTCGAGAATCTTCTTGCCCTGCTTCACGTTGGTGCCTTCGAGCCGCACCACCAGGGGCACCTTGAGTCCGAGCTGCTTGGCAGCGCTGACCACCCCCTCGGCGATGACGTCGCACTTGACGATGCCGCCGAAGATGTTGACCAGGATGGCCTTCACGTTGGGGTCCGAAAGGATGATCTTGAAGGCCGCGGTGACGCGCTCGGTCGAGGCGCCGCCGCCGACGTCGAGGAAGTTGGCCGGCTCGCCGCCCGAGTGCTTGATGATGTCCATGGTGGCCATGGCCAGGCCCGCGCCGTTGACCATGCAGCCGATGTTGCCATCGAGGGCCACATAGGAGAGGTCCCACTTGCGGGCCTCGGTCTCCTTGGAGTCCTCCTCATCGAGATCGCGGTACTCCTCGACGTCCTTGTGGCGGAACAGCGCGTTGTCGTCGAAGTTCATCTTGCCGTCGAGGGCCAGCAGGTCGCCTTGCTTGGTCACCACCAGCGGGTTGATCTCGACCAGCGAGGCGTCGGTGCCCAGGTAGGCGTTGTACAGGCCGATGAAGAACTTGGTGGCCTGGCCAATCTGCTTGCCGCTGAGCCCCAGCCCGAACGCGACCTGGCGACACTGGTAGGCCTGCAGGCCCACCGCCGGATCGATGACGACCTTGAGGATCTTGTCCGGGGTCTCGGCCGCGACCTTCTCGATCTCGACGCCACCCTCGGTGGAGGCCATGAGCACCAGGCGCGAGCGCTCGCGGTCGAGGACCAGGCCCACGTAAAGCTCGCGGGCGATGTCGCAGCCCTGCTCGACCAGGACCTTCTTGACCAGCTGGCCCTCGGGGCCCGTCTGGTGGGTCTTGAGCATCATGCCCAGGATGTCCTGAGCGCGCTGCCTGGCCTCCTCGGCGTCCTTGGCCAGCTTGACGCCGCCGCCCTTGCCGCGACCGCCGGCGTGGATCTGGGCCTTGACCACCACCGTGCCGCCGAGGTTCTTGGCGACGGTGCGCGCATCGTCGTGACTGAACACGACCTTGCCGCTGGGGGTGGTCACCCCGTACTTGTTGAAGATCTCTTTGGCCTGGTACTCGTGGATTTTCATGTGCTGGATCCGCTTTTTGTCCCGGTCGGCCGGGAGGGTTGATCCAAGGACCCGCAGGCGGCCCACCTCGCTGCCATGGCGTCGCGTGATAGCGCAGTGCGCAACGAACTTCAAGGCGCGAGTCCGCTGAGAAAACCGAGCGATGTCTGACTCAAGCGGACTGAATCCTGACGCAGAGGAGATTCGATGGTTTTTATCGCTATAAACTTTTTTTATCGAAATTTTATATACAGGAGGGGTCGCAAAAACCGCTGACTCAATGCGTCAATAAATTAATACTTGCGCCGAGTTACGCGATCGCTGTAAAACCAGGCTCGCTTTTTGGCCGGGGGAGATCATGTCCGCTGCACTGCTTGAAATCGAGCCGCAAACCCAGCGCCGCGACCACACCGTGGCATTCCTGCGCAGCGTGCGCTCGGGCGAGGCTTCGCCAGGTGCGCACGCGGACCAGCTCGGCACGCGGCATGTCGAAAACGACCACGTGCAGGTCTGGTCCACGCTGCAGGACGAGGCCCTGCGCGCGCACGCCGCCTTTGTCTCCGCAGCGCGTGGCGCAGCACTGGCCCGCCATCGCGGCGAGGACCTGCGCGCCGAATCCCTGACCCGCCTGGCGCGCAAGCAGCACCAGCGCTGGATCCATGCCAGCCGCGTGATGGCCCTGTACGAGCACTGAGTCTCCCGTCATTCCTTCGATGGTCCGCAATACCGAGAGCCAACCGACCTCGTGAGCCCTGTTTCCCGCTGCCAAACCTGAGCCCATTGCACGCGCCGCACACGTGACGTATGGGTACGCAGGGTGCTGATGAGGAAGGCACATGGTCCTGGGTGCACGTCACAACTGGCCTCTTCTTGCCGCGGCTTGCCTGCTGCTGCAGTCGTGTGAGGAGGACCCGGGCACCGGCGAGGTGAGCAAGCAACCCGAGAGGATCCGCTCCACCGTGGTGGTGCTGCGCGGAGCTGGCGCCACCTTTCCCAAGCCCATCTACACCAAGTGGGGCCTGACCTACTTCGAGCTGAAGCGCGTCAAGCTGGATTACCAGGCACTGGGTTCGGATGCCGGGGTCAAGGCCATCAGCGAGGGCCACGTGGACTTCGGAGCCTCGGACATCCCGCTGGCGGTGGCGGATCTCGAGAGGCTTGGCCTGCTGCAGTTCCCCATGATCGCTGGCGCGATCGTCCCGGTGGTGCACCTGCCTGGCATCGCGTCAGGCCAGCTCCTGCTCACCGCGGAACTCATCGCACAGATTTACCTGGGCAAGATCCGGCGCTGGAACGATCCGGCCCTGGTCCAGGCCAATCCGAGCCTGGTCCTGCCAGACCAGGACATCATCGCGGTGTTTCGCGCCGACGCCTCGGGCTCGACCTGGTTGCTGTCCAGCCTGCTCACCGAGCTTTCACCCCAGTGGAAAGCCTCGATGGGTGTGGGCTCGACCCTGAACTGGCCCACCGGCGTGGGCGCCCAGGGCAGCGAGCAGATGGCCAGGTTCATCCATCGCTTCGACTACACCATTGGCTACGTGCAGCTGTCGCTGGCCAAGGCCGAGGGTCTGAGCTGGACCCGCATGAAGAATCGCCGCGGCGCCGTGGTGGAGCCTGAGGACAGGGCGGTGCAGGTGGCCGCGATGCACGCCATCACCACCTCGAGCGAGCGACTTCGCGTGGCACCGGTCGAACAACTCGACGCCCAGGCCTGGCCCCTGACCACCGCGTCCTACCTGCTAATCCGGCGCGAGGTACGCAATCCGGATCGCGCGCGCCGCATGCTGGAGTTTTTTGCCTGGTGCCTGGACGAGGGTCGGCCCCTGGCCCAGGCGCTGCACTACGTCGCCGTGCCCGAGCCTCTGGTCGCGGCGACGCAGCGGCTGTGGGGCGAGTACCTGCGCGCCGACGGTGAGGCCCTGTGGCCTCCACCTTTGGCGGCGTCCCGGCCCGGGCCAAGCTCGCAGCCTGCCGCCGCGGCGCAGGAGAGTGGTCCTTCGCCTGACGAGATCGAGGATGCAGCGACCCCGGGGGACCGCGGGCGCTGAGTGTGGGTTCGGCGCGTGAAGGAGTGTGATCATGATGCTGCCCTTTACCCGGACACGAGAGCTCGAGAGCCAGATCGATGAGTTCCTCGACATCGTGATCAAGGGAGTGCTGGCGCAGAAGCAGGCCATCACCTGCTACCTCAAGTGCGACCTTGAAGAGTTTGCCACGCACGTCAGCGTGGTGAGCAAGTTGGAGAACCAGGCCGACGACATCCGCAAGCGCACCGAGACCACCCTGTACGCCCAGGCGCTGATCCCGGAGTCCCGGGGCGACGTGCTGGCTCTGCTCGAGAACACCGACAACGTCATCGACACCGCCAAGAAGGTGCTGCAGCGCTTCGAGGTCGAGCGGCCAGTCATCCCTGCCGAATACCACGACACGATTCTGATGCTCGTCGATAGCTGCGCCCACGCCGTCGACAACCTGGTCGGAGCCGCCCGCGCCTTCTTCCGCGACACCGGCGCGGTGCGCGACTACATCAACAAGGTCGACTACTACGAGAAGGAAGCGGACCGCGCGGGCCTCAAGCTCAAGCGACAGATCTTCGGCTCGAACATCGAGCTGTACAGCAAGATGCACCTGCGTTTCTTCGTCGATCAGATCGAGTCCTTGTCGGACATCGCCGAGAACGTGGCCGAGCGCCTGGCCATCGCCAGCATCAAGCGCTCGCTGTGAGGACGACCCCGCGATGTTCTTTTTCTTCATCCTGAGCGGGCTGTTTTTGGGCTGGTCCCTGGGTGCCAATGATGCGGCCAACGTCTACGGCACGGCCGTGGGCACCCGCATGATCAAGTTCCGCACCGCCGCTACTGTGTGCAGCATCTTCCTCATCCTGGGAGCCGTGCAAGGCGGCGCAGGCGCAGCCCACACCCTGGGCAAGCTCGGCTCAGTCAACCAGCTCGCCGGTGCGTTCACGGTGGCCCTCGCCGCGGCCATCACCGTGGCCTGGATGACCAAGCTCAAGCTCCCGGTGTCGACGTCACAGGCCATCGTCGGCGCCATCATTGGCTGGAACCTGTTCGCCGGTGCCCAGACCGACGTCGGCTCGCTGACCAAGATCGTCAGCTCGTGGGTGATCTGCCCGCTGCTGTCGGCGGTGTTCGCGATCCTGCTGTTCGAGGTGGCCGAGGTGGGTCTGCGCCACCTCAAGGTACACCTGTTTCACATCGACGCCTGGACCCGCTGGGGCCTGTTCGTCGTCGGAGCCTTTGCCTCGTACAGCCTGGGCGCCAACAACATCGCCAACGTGATGGGTGTGTTCGTCAATTCCACGCCCTTCGGCCCCATCAGCTTTTACGGACTGCTCACCCTGAGCCCCGCGCAGCAGCTCTTTGCACTGGGCGGCGTGGCCATCGCGGTCGGAGTGTTCACCTACTCCAAGAAAGTCATGCTGACCGTGGGCAACGATCTGTTTCGCATGTCGCCCATCGCCGCCCTGGTCGTGGTCCTGGCCCAGGCCATCGTGCTGTTCCTGTTCGCCAGCGAGGATCTCGAGGCCTGGCTGATCAACCACGGTCTGCCCTCGGTGCCCCTGGTGCCGGTGTCGAGCTCGCAGGCAGTCATCGGCGCGGTCATCGGCATCGGCATCGCCAAGGGCGGGCGCAACATCCGCTTCCGGGTGCTGGGCCGCATCGCCGTGGGCTGGGTGACGACGCCGGTGATCTCGGGCTTCATCGGACTCGTGCTACTGTTCATCGTGCAAAACGTGTTCTCGCAGCACGTACACACACCGGTGCCGCACCTGCTCGACGTCGAGGTGGTGGTCAAGCTCAAGGACAAGGACCTGTACAGCGACGCCCTCGAGGACCTGCTCGGACGCCGCTTCGAGACCGCGGCGAGCTTGCGCCGGGAACTGGCAGTGCGCCTGCCCGAGGACCCGCGGCGAGGTGAGATCCTCAAGTACACCGAGGTCGCCAGCCTGACCGTCGACATCGAGAAGCTGGCGCCCCTGGACGACGGGCAGTGGTTCAGCGAGGAGCAGCTACGCACGGTGTTCCGGCTGCACGGCCGCACCTACATGCACCCGTGGCAGCTCCGCGACGCCCTGGCCGAGCGCTCCACCGAATGGCGGCTGCTCGCGGACACCAAGCGCAACAAGCGCTTCAACAAGGAACTCAAGGCCAAGCTCGACTACCTGGCCCAGGTGTTTGCGGCCGAACCGCCAAAGTCCCCGTCCTCACGATAGATCTTGGAACGTGCCGGGCGTGGCCAGAGGTCCGACCAAAGCCCGACAGCGTGAGGTTCCCGCCATGACGACCACGCGACGGCTCTCGCGCTCGACCACCCGGCAGCCCCGGCGGGTGGACTCGCCCTCTAAACCCCCGACCGGGCCGGTGACGGGAAGCGGGTCCTCGATCACGCCGACCACGATCGAGAGCCCGAACCTGGGTCCGGCCGACGGCAGCAGCGGCCGCTTCGTCGAGGCCGAGCGCGAGCGCGGGGGACAGCCCAGGACCAGCACCCCCCATCACTCCAGCACGACCGTGGGCGGCCTGGACGAGGATCCCCTGCGCACCCGGGCCGAGCAGACCCTGGCCCTGTACGCGCCTGGCGCTGCGGCCCAGCCCCGGGCTGCCCAGCGCGTGCTGTTCTGGGTTGGCGAGCTGCACACCGCGCTGTCGACGGCGGCGAGCCAGCCTGACCTGGCCAAGGGTGCCATGCACCGCGACATGCGCACCGCGGCGTTCATGCTCGAGGCCAGCCTGCGTCTGTACCGCGACAAGTACGGCAAGCCCCTGGACGAGGCGCGCAAGGACGTCAAGAAGCTCGAGGACCTGCTGGGCGCCCTGGGTCACGCCCAGGACATGCAGAAGGCCGGCGTCGGCTGTTCCGAGCTCCCCGCCGAGGCCAGGGCCTACCTGGACAGGCAGGTGGCCAAGGAAACCGAGAAGCTGCTCGAGCTGCTGGGCTCGGGCTGGCTCCCGGGCGCACAGGGCACGGTGCCCGTGCTCGACGACGTCGTGGAGACGGTGCTGCACACCGACTGGAAGAAGGGCGATGGCGATCGCAAGGCCATCCGCAAGGCCCTGGGCCGCCAGCTCGACGAGGTGGCCGCGGGGGGCCTCGACATGAACGAGCTGCAAGAAGGCCTGCACGAGCTGCGGCGGCAACTGCGCTGGGTCCCGATCTACGGCATGGCGCTCAAAGGCGCGGTGGTGCTCGACGACACGCTGCTCCCCGAACCGCGCTACGCTGCCCTGCGCGACGACCCGGTGGCCAGCTCGCCCTTTGCTGCGCTGCCCACCTCGGCCCAGGACAAGCATCCGCTGCGGCTGTCGCGCACCGTGTTCCTGCGCAGCACCCAGCTCATCGACGAACTCGGCACGATCAAGGACCAGGGCGAGTCCATCGAGGGCCTCGCCAAGGCCCTGCGCAAGGCCGATGTGGTCGAGGGGCTCGAGGCCTCGGAGCAGGAGGCGGCGCGCCTGCTCGGGCTGGACCCTCACGCCATGGACGCCGTCAAGGCCCGGGCGACCCTGCTCTACCCCGAGGTGCGCCGGGTCGCCGAGCTGTTTGCCGCGGATCTGCGCGCGCAGGACTGAGTGTCCGAAACGTCGCCCCGCGGGTCGATGAGACGTCTCGACACCTCCCCGAAGTGCCTCAAGCTCGCCCAGCCGGCGCCTGTTCAAGCTGCTTGATGAGCTGCTCGAAATGTTCCTTGTCGTTGGCCTTGAGGTAGGCCTCCTCGGGGCGCACCTCGCCCTCGCGCACCAGGGTGAGCAGGGCGTCGTCCATGGTCTGCATGCCCTGAGCGCGGCTGGACTGGATCAGCGAGAACAGCTTGGAGGTGCTGCCCTCGCGGATGATGTTGGCCAGGGCCGGCACCCGCACCAGGATCTCGTTGGCCGCACGGCGTCCCCGCCCGTCGGCGGTGGGTAGCAGGAGCTGCGCCACGATGCCTGCCAGGGACTCGGACAGGGATAGCCGGATCTGGTCCTGCTGCTCGGCCGGGAAGGCGTCGATGAGGCGATCGATGGTCTTGGCGGCGCTGTTGGTGTGCAGTGTGCCGAACACCAGGGCTCCCATCTCTGCCGCGGTGATGGCCAGGGCAATGGTCTCGAGATCGCGCATCTCGCCGACCAGGATCACGTCGGCATCCTGGCGGATGGCCGCGCGCAGAGCTCCACCGAAACCGTCGGTCTGCGAACCCACCTCGCGCTGCGAGAACACGCAGGTCTTGTTCTGGTGCACGAACTCGACCGGGTCCTCGATGGTGACGACGTGCATCGCGTAGGTCTTGTTGATCTCGTCGATGATGGCCGCCAGGGTGGTGGACTTGCCCGAACCGGTGGGACCGGTGACCAGGACCAGTCCACTGTGCAGGTGCGCGAAGCTCCGCACCACCGGCGGCAGCTTGAGCTCGTCGAGGGTCAGGATGCGCTCGGGGATGGTCCGGAAGACGGCGCCGGCGCCGTGCTCCTGCACGAAGTAGTTCGCGCGGAAGCGCGCCACGCCCGGCAGGCCATAGGCGAAGTCGAGATCCTGATCGGCCAGGTAGCTGGCCCACTGATCGGGGCGGGTGATCTCTGCCAGCAGCTCGCGCAGCCCCTTGTCGTCGAGCGTGGACCAGCCATCGACCACCTGCAGGGCTCCCTTTTGACGGATCCGGGGTGGACTGCCCGCCGCCAGGTGCAGGTCCGAGCCACTGCTTTCCTTCATCCGGGTCAGAAGCTCATCCAGCCTCGCCACGGGTGCCTCGCTTTCTGGGGCAGCCTGTCGTCGGCCCCGCCCCGGTGGCGCACCTAGCCATCGAGCAGACGCGGATCTTCGCAGTGCTGCAGCGCCACCTCGCGCGTCACCACGCCCGCCTTCACCAGTCGCGCCAGGGAATGTTCGAGCAGGCACATGCCCGTGGCCTGGCCCATCTGCATGGCCGAGCGCAGCTGGACAGTCCGGTTATCCCGGATCAGGTTGCCCACGGCCCGGGTGACCCGCAGCAGCTCGATGGCCGCCACCCGCCGCTTGCCGTCGGCAGTGGGAAGCAGGCGCTGCGAGACCACCGCCCGCAGCGACTCGGAGACCATGGTACGGATCTGCGACTGCTCCTCGGGCGGAAAGGCGCCGATGAGTCGCGTGATGGTGCGCGCGGCATTGCTGGTGTGCAGCGTCGACAGCACCAGGTGCCCGGTCTCGGCGGCGGTGAGTGCCAGGGAGATGGTCTCGAGATCGCGCAGCTCGCCGATGGCGATGACGTCGGGATCCTCGCGCAGGGCCGCGCGCAGGGCCCGGGCGAAGCTCTCGGTGTGGCGCTGCACCTGGCGCTGGTTCACCTGGGCACGCCTGGGCGGGTACAGGGTCTCAACCGGATCCTCGATGGTCAGGATGTGGTCGGTGCGCTCCTCGTTGATGATGTCGAGCAACGCCGCCATGGTTGAGGACTTGCCGCAGCCTGCAGGCCCGGTGATGAGCACCAGACCCTGGTGAAAGGTCGTCAGCCTGGCCAGGTCTCCGGGCAGCCCCAGCTCCTCGAGCCGGGGTGGCTGCAGCGGGATGCAGCGGAACACCCCGTCGTGCCCGTTCTGGCTGCGGTACAGGTTGCATCGAAACCGTCCCACCTCGTCGACGGTGTAGGCGAGGTCGAGCTGTCCGTGGGCATCGAGCAGTTCAAGTTGTGTGGGCGTGAGCGCTGCCCGCAGGGTCTGCGTCAGCCAGGCCGGTTCCAGGGCCTGGCCGTGGTCCGTGAGCGCGCCATTGATGCGCAGCTTGATGGCGCAGTTCGGATGCAAGTGCACGTCGCTGGCGCCGGCCCGGGCGGCGGCCGCCAGGATGGTATCGAGGGCCCCGCTGCGCAGGTGCGGGCGTCTGTCGAGCGCCGCACGAGGTGCTGCAGGGGCGCTGGCCGGGCTCGCCCCGGACGCTGCGGGTGGTTGCTCGGCTGTGGCATCCACCCCGTCGAGCTGCTGTTGCGCGGGGACGGGGCGCGCCGCTGCAGGCGCCGGTGGTGCAGGAGCTGCCGGGCTGGACGAGGCTGCCGAGGGCTGGCGGAGGGGTGGCGATGATGGCTCCAGGGCCGGTGCCTCGTCGGAGCCCAGGATCACGGGTGGCTCGTCGAGATCGAGCATCACCTCTGCCACCGGAGGTATCGGTCTGGCCTGCTGCATGGCCGAGGCCGCGGCGCGCGCCAGTGCGGCGAAGGGATCGGGAGCCACCGGCGCGGCACTCGAGGAGACCGGAGCCGATGAGCGGCCATCCTCCCCGGCGCTCCATTCCTGCATCTGGGCGGTGACCGCCCGCTGCACCTCGAGACAGGTCTTGAGCTGGTCCTCGCTCAGGAGCCCCAGGTCGACCAGGATCTCACCGAGACGCCGCGTGTTGCCGGGCCGGCCCTGCTCGGTCGTGGCCTGCGCCAGCTGGTCCATCGTGATGAAGCGCCGCCGGACCGCGATGCGGCCGAGCAGACCGGATTGCTGTGCCATGGCTCCCTGGTTACGGGGTCCGGGGGGTGGCGGTCAAGCCGCACCTGCGCCCCGCCCTGCCGTCGACGGAATCCCTGCGCGTGTCATGGAGCTATGCGCGTACCTGCACCTGCTCGCCTAGCGTGCAACCTCGAGCAGCTCGATGTCGAAGACCAGCATCCCCGACGGGGCGTTGGGGCGCATGGGCTTGTCCCCATAGGCAAGCTCAGCGGGGATCCAGAAGCGGGTCTTCTCGCCCTTGCTCATGAGCTGCACGCCCTCGGTCCAGCCCTTGATCACCCGGTTGAGGGGGAAGCGTGCAGGCTGGCCGCGCTTGACCGAGCTGTCAAACATGCGGCCGTCCCGGGTCCAGCCGCTGTAGTTGACGACGACTGTGTCCTCGGCCGTGGGCCGGGTCTGGCCATCGCCTGGACTCAGCACCTTGTAGGCGAGGCCGCTGGGCGTCACCTGGGCGTCAGCCGGGGCCGCCGCCACGTCGGGCGGGGCCGGCAGGTCGCCGGGCTTGGGAGCCAGCACCGGCAGCTTCTTGTGCTCGATGGGCTGCGCCGCAGGCGTGTCCTCGGCAGGAGCCGTGCGGGGCTTGCAGGCCAGTACCGTGAGCGTCGCGAGCAGGGTCACCAGCAATCTCGTGGTCATGATGCGATCTCCTGAGCAGCACGTTCCGCTGCGTGGCCGTGCATATAGCTTCGGAGCCTGCCGCAGGGCAAGCCATGTGAAGCGGCCGTGCGCGGTCCTTTACCATCGAGTGGCGCACTCGCTATCGTGGACTGCCCTGAGTGGTGGCGGACACGAGCAGCGCGAACGCCGCCCACGACGCCTGGCCCCAGAGGGAGGATGTACCATGCACAAGCTCGTCGTCAGCAGCCCGTTCCTCGCGCTGCTCTGGGCCTGCCCGGATCCTGGCTCCCTCCCTTTGGGACCGGAGGACCGCGACGCGGGTACGCTGGTCGAGGACGCAGGAGCAGACGCGGCCTACGTGCCCCTGCCGGCGGTGGACAGTGGGGTGGTGCCGCAGGTGGACTACCAGGATGGCGTCGAGGTTGAACTCGACGAGGGCCGGGTTCGTGGCGAGCTCGCCGACGACCTGCGCATCTTCCGGGGCATTCCCTTCGCGGAGCCGCCCGTGGGCGCACTGCGCTTCCGGCCACCGGTGCCGATCTCACCCTGGTCGGGCATTCGCGAGACCCGCGAGTTCGGCCCGGCCTGTCCGCAGGAGCCCCTGCCCACCATGTCGTCGCTGGACCACATGGACGAGGACTGCCTGAACGTCAATGTCTGGGCGCACACCGATGGCCGGATCCGGCCCGTCATGGTGTGGATCTTCGGTGGCGCCTTCACCATTGGAGGCGGCGACTGGTCGGTGTACGAGGGCAGCGACCTCGCACGCAACGGTGACGTGGTGGTCATGACCTTCAACTACAGGCTGGGGGCCCTGGGTTACCTGGCCACCGAGACCCTGCAGGCGAGCGATCCCCTCGGCGCGTCAGGCACCCACGGCATCCTCGACCAGATCGAGCTGCTGCGCTGGGTACGGCGCAATGCCCCGGCGTTTGGCGGCGATCCCTACAACGTCACCATCTTTGGCGAGTCTGCCGGCGGTATCTCGGTGTGTGCCTTGCTCGCTGCACCCCAGGCGCGTGGCCTGTTCCGACGTTCCATCTCGCAGAGCGGCGGTGGCTGCAACACCTTCACCTACCTCGACCGCGAGGCCATGCTCGGCCTGCCGCCGCTTCGCGAGACCAGCCGGCGCATCGTCGAGGAGGTGGGCTGTGGGTCGGCGGCCGACGAGGTGGCCTGCCTGCAATTGGTCCCGGCGCAGGATCTGGTGGCCGCCATCCCTACCCTCAGCCTGTTCACGGGACCCCTCAACCAGCGGTTGAGCTTCATGCCTGCCGTCGACGGGGTGGTGATCCCCGAGATGCCCATTGCACGGCTGGTCCGCGAGGGCGCGGATCCGGATGTCTCCGCGATCTTTGGCAGCAATGCCGACGAGGCGGCGCTCTTTCTGGCCCTGGACACGGTGCCCTTCCGGGGCTCGTTCAGGAACAAGCTCGAGGAACTCATCCCCGACGAGGCCACGGTGGACGCGGTGATGGCCCTGTACCCCTGGCCCGAGTTCCTGCTTCCCAAGGACGCCTTCGAGGCCTTCCTGGGAGATGTGATCTTCAACTGCGGACCCCTGGCCGCGGCGAGCGCCGTCGGGGACAGAGGGCGGGTCTACTACTTCACGCAGGCCCCTTTGACCTTCTCGCTGCTCATGGGGACCATGCACGCCATTGACACCATCTACACCTTCAACACCTTCGAGGCCTTCTTGGTGATCCCCAGCGCCGCCGACCGCGAGGTGTCGCGCATCGTGCAGCACGCGTGGAGCACCCTGGCTCGTACCGGCCGACCAGCCTTGACCGTGCCCTGGCCCGCCTACGCCCCGGGCCAGCCCAGCATCGCCCGCATCGCCCCAGAGCCCGAGCTGTTGCGGGCTTATCGCGGCGGACGCTGCGAGGCCCTGCGAGGCCTGGGGCTGGCGCCCTAGGGACCCCTGGCTGCGCGCTTTTCCTCTGGCAAGGATTCCGTCGACACGAAGCGCAGTTAGCACCTTTGCAGGGGGCTCCGTTGCGTCGGGTGTTTTGCCTTGCGACCCATGACGCATTGGGCTATTCCCCGACCCGCTTGCATGGCCTGGTCGACGTGAGGCCCCGGCACCGGACGTCGAGACGCGAGTTTGGCGCTGTGAACGGAGCGAAGCCGGCGGGTCGTGCAGGGCGCCCGGTTCATGGGGGAATGCGTCGTCACGGGTGATCGCCTGGATCTCCTGCTCGACGCGGAGGGTCCGTGATGGGCGAGCTGACACTCTCGGACATCGTGTTCTACTTCTTCGCACTGCTGGCTGTGGCCGGGGCTGCCGGAGTCGCCTTCAGCCGCAACATCGTCTACAGCGCGTTCTCGCTGCTGGCCGCCCTGTTCGGCGCCGCGGCCCTGTACGTGTTCCTGTCCGCCGACCTCATCGCAGTGGTGCAGGTGCTGGTCTACATCGGTGGCGTGCTGGTGCTGATCCTCTTCGCCATCATGCTGACCAGCAAGATCGGCAATGCCCAGGGCAGCAACCTCAACGTCGGGGGACTGGCCGGTGGCGCCGTCTTTGCCCTGCTCAGCATCATCATGGTCTACGTCGCCGTGGCAACGCCCTGGGGCCAGGTCCGCGGCCCCGAGCTCCCCGTGCTGCGCGACGCGCCGCTGCAGCCCACCACGGCCGCCATTGGCAATGCCCTGCTCACCGACTTTCTGCTGCCCTTCGAGATCGCCAGCGTGGTGCTGCTGGCCGCCCTGATCGGCGCGGTCATCATCGCCCGCAAGGAGATGCGCACGCTCACCCCGTCGACGGAAGGGGAGGTGAGAAAATGAGCCTGCATGTCGGATTGCCCCACGTGATGGTGGTGGCCGCCCTGCTGTTCACCTTCGGCCTGATCTGCGTGGTCACGCGCAAGAATGCCGTGGGCCTGCTCATGGGCGTCGAGCTCATCCTCAATGCCGCCAACCTCAACTTCGTGGCCTTCAGCCATCACCTGACCGGCACCATCGACGGTCATGTCATGGCCCTGTTCGGCATCATCCTGGCGGCGGCGGAGGCCTGCGTGGCGCTGGCCATCGTGCTGGCCATCTACCAGACCTTCCACACCATCGACACGACCGAAGCCACGACGCTGAAGAACTGACCACGTCCTGACGGTCGCGACGCCCTCGCGTCGACGGAGAGAAGACTCCATGCATCACGACCTCAGCGAGCCCACGACCTCGTCGCTGTTGTTCTTGATCCCGCTGCTGCCGCTGCTCGGCGCGCTGGTCAACCTGACCCTGGGCAAGCACATCCAGGATCGCTTCGGCAAGGCCCCCATCCACTGGCTCGCCATCCTCATGCCCGGCCTGTCCGCGGTCATTGGCTGGACCGTGGTGCTGCCCGGGGTCATTCACAACAAGGCGGGCCTGTACCAGTACCTGTGGGACTGGGTCGTGGTCGGGATGTTCGACGCGCACCTGGCGTTTCACATCGACACCCTCAACTGCGTGATGGTGCTCATCGTCACCACCGTCGGCACGCTCATCCACGTCTATGCCACCGGCTACATGGCCGAGGAGCCCAGCTACTGGCGCTTCTTCGGCTACCTGAACATCTTCATGTTCGCCATGCTGACCCTGGTGATGGGCGACAACTTCCTGCTCATGTTCGTGGGCTGGGAGGGCGTGGGATTCGCCAGCTGGGCTCTCATCGGCTTTTGGTACCGCAACAAGGAGAACGCCGTCGCGGGTATGAAGGCCTTCGTGGTCAACCGCATCGGCGACTTCGCCTTCATCATCGGCATGGGCCTGCTGTTCTGGGGTTTCCAGGGCAGCTTCTCGAGCCCCCTGTCCCAGGGCGAGAGTGGCTACATGATGAGCCACGAGGCCACGGAACAGACCCGCGCCTTCGTCGCTGGCACGCCCGAGCACGACAAGCACCTGCTCGACACCGCGGCGGGCCATGCCGAGGCTCCGGTGGCGTCGATCACCTTCCGGGTGCTGCAAGCCCAGCTCGCGCAGACCGTCGACGGCAGCATGCCCGACCGCGTGTGCGAGCATGGCCACTGCACCGACGAGGAGCGCCCCAAGACCCGCGGCGATCTGCTGGCGGAAAAGAAGGTCTGGGGCCTGCCCCTGCTGCTGCTGGTGTGCGTGCTGTTCTTCATTGGCGCCACTGGCAAGAGCGCCCAGCTGCCCCTGTACGTGTGGCTCCCCGACGCCATGGCGGGTCCCACTCCGGTGTCCGCCCTGATCCACGCCGCCACCATGGTGACCGCTGGCGTGTACATGATCGCGCGGCTCAATTTCCTGTATGCGCTGTCACCGGGCGCCATGACCGTGGTCGCCACCGTGGGCGCACTCACGGCGCTGTTCGCGGCCACCATCGGCTTCTTCCAGTACGACATCAAGAAGGTGCTGGCCTATTCGACGGTGAGCCAGCTCGGCTTCATGTTCATCGGCGTCGGCGTCGGAGCGTACTGGGCCGGTATCTTCCACCTGCTCACCCACGCCTGCTTCAAGGCCTGCCTGTTCCTCGGTTCCGGCTCGGTGATCATGGGCAGCCATCACAACCAGGACATGCGCTGGATGGGTGGACTCAAGAAATACATGCCCAAGACAGCCTTCACTTACTGGGCGGCCTGCGTCGCCATCGCTGGCTTCCCGCTGGGCGCGGGCTTCTATTCCAAGGACGAGATCCTGTGGAAGGCCTTCGACTCGGGCAACGTGCTGCTGCCTGGCGGTGGCCTGATGATCTGGCTGCTCGGCTTCATCGCGGCCACCGGCACCAGCTTCTACATGTGGCGCAGCTATTACGTGACCTTCACCGGCCAGAACCGTCATCACGAGATGCCCGCCGACGTCGCCCACGCGCTGCACGCCAAGCACGATTCCGACATGGGTCTATTCTGGGACCCCGAAGCCAGGCTGATCGTGGCAGGCGCTGGCGACCACAGCGGTCACGGGCACGATGACCACGCACACGGCGATCAGGCCATCTCGACCCAGGCTGCGCACGCAGACCATGTTGCGCACGCAGGGGAGGGCCACGCCGCGTCCAGTCATGGGGACGGCGCCACCTTCGTGCCGCACGAATCACCCCTCAACGTCACCATCGTGTTGCAGATCCTGGCCGGGGCCTCGCTGCTGATCGGTGTCGTGCTGGGTTTCCCGGTGCTGTGGGCACATACCTTCCACCTGCCCATCCCCAACATGTTCGAGCACTGGATCCACCACACCATGGCGACGACGGAGAAGCTGGTGGACAGCGCGGGCTTCGGCACCGGCGTCGAGTGGTTGCTGGCGGGCGGCAGCGTCCTGGTGGCCACCATAGGCTGGCTGGGAGCACGCGCGCTGTACCGCAACCGTGGCCTGCCCATCGCCGACGCGAAGCTCGCGAATTTCGATGTGCACGGCAGCCTGCAGCGCCTGGCCGCACCGCGGGACGCCATCCCCAGCGAGAGCGGTCTGGGCAAGCTGTTCGACGTCCTCGAGGCCGCCGTCGCATTCTGTTTCCGTCTCCTGGCGCGTCTGCTCCTCGGCATCGGTGCGATGTTCGGTACCGGCTTCAGCCATGTCGTGCGGGGCGGCTGGAGGCTGGTGCTCGACAAGTATCGTGTCGACGAACTGTACGAGTGGCTGGTGGTCCGGCGCGTGGTCTGGCTGACGCGCTTCTTGTGGGACGTGGACAAGCTGGTCATCGACGGCGCCGTGCACCTGGCGGGATTCATGGGCAAGGTTGCGGGCTTCTTGTCCGGTGGCTTCGACAGGGTGTTCGTCGACGGAGCGGTCAATGGCCTGGCCGAGGTGGTGATGGCCACGGGCAACAGGTTGCGCCGGCTGCAGAACGGGCAGATCCAGAGCTACCTGCTGGGCATCGCGGGCGGCTCCATCGCCCTGGTGGTGCTCAATTATCTGATCTTCGGGAACTGACGACGGCAAGAAGGCCGGCGGCGCCTCGCACCCGTGCGTGACAAGGCGGAGCAGAAGTCATGACAGATAAACTCTTGACCTGGATCGTCTTCCTCCCCCTCATCGGCATGGGCCTGGTGCTGCTGGTCACCGCCTTGATGCGCGACCCCGAGGCCAGGCGGGCGCGCGACAACGTGATCCGCTGGATCTCCTTCGCCTCGACCGTGGCCTCGGGCGCCCTGGCCCTGTACCTGTGGGTCCTGTTCGACGGCCAGAAGGGTGTGCAGTTCGAGCACCACTTCGTGTGGCTCCGCGCGTTCAACATCGAGTATCACCTGGGCGTCGACGGCATCAGCGTGGCCATGGTGATCCTGAGCGGCATCGTCTTCATCATCGCCAGCATCGCGAGCTGGAGCATTGGCCAGGAAGACCGCGGCCCGGACCGCGCCGACCCGCACTACCACGCCGTGGCGACCAAGCCTGCGCCGGGCTACCACGTCATGCTGCTGCTGCTCCAGACCGGCGTCTACGGCAGCTTCCTGTCTCTCGACTTCTTCCTTTTTTACATCTTCTGGGAGCTCATGCTCCTGCCCATGTACTTCCTCATCGGCATCTGGGGCGGCCCGCGCAAGGAGTACGCGGCCATCAAGTTCTTCCTCTACACCCTGGCCGGCTCGGTGTTCATGCTGATCGCGATGATCACGCTGTACTACACCAGCGCCCCGGCGCACGGCGTGGCCCTCACCCTCGTCGACGGCACACCCGTCCACCACACCTTCAACATGCTGATGCTCAAGCAGCTGGGTGCGGCCGGACACTGGCAGAGCGCCGGCTTGCTGCTGGGTCTGCCCCTCGCCAAGGTGGTCTGGGTGTTCCTGTTCGTGGGCTTCGCCATCAAGGTGCCCATGTTCCCGTTCCACACCTGGTTGCCCGACGCCCACGTCGAGGCGCCCACCGCGATCTCGGTCATCCTGGCCGGCATCCTGCTCAAGCTCGGCACCTACGGCATGCTGCGCATCAACTTCGGCATCCTGCCCTTCACCACGGATTGGGCCTCCCTGGGCATGGGAATCTTCGGCGCCATCGGCATCGTCTACGCGGCCCTGGTGTGCATGGCCCAGAAGGACCTCAAGAAGCTCATCGCCTACTCCTCGGTCAGCCACATGGGCTTCGTGCTGCTGGGCATGGGTGCCTTCACCCACCAGGGCATCGCCGGCGCCATGTACCAGATGTGGGCGCACGGTCTGGTCAGCCCCATGCTCTTCCTCCTCGTCGGTGTGGTCTACGATCGCGCCCACTCCCGCGAGATCGAGGGTTTCGGGGGGCTGGCGCGGCAGATGCCCGAATACTCGGGTCTGATCGGCATCGGCTTCTTTGCCTCCCTCGGCCTGCCAGGCCTGGCCGGTTTCATCGGTGAGGCGCTGGTGTTCGTCGGTGGCTTCGGCAAGCAGGGCGAGCTGGCCCTGTGGTTCCAGGTTCTCACGGCGGTGAGCGTGACCAGCGTGGTCATCACTGCGGGCTACTACCTGTGGGCCATGCAGCGCATGTTCCTGGGCCCGCTCAACACGAAGTACACCTGGATGCCCGACGTCACGTGGCGCGAGCGCCTGACCCTGTATCCCCTGGCCGCCCTGACCATCGTGTTCGGCGTGGCGCCGGGATTGATCTTCGATCTGGTGAACCCGACCCTGTTCAAGCTGGTGGATCAGCTCAACACCATCGCGACCCACGTCGCGTTGCGGTAGCGGAGCTCGTCGATGAATGCACTGACCGCAC
Source organism: Pseudomonadota bacterium (assembly GCA_043821645.1). Taxonomy (GTDB): domain Bacteria; phylum Myxococcota; class JACRCW01; order JAFGSX01; family JAFGSX01; genus JBDRCO01. The sequence goes on from JBDRCO010000094.1 coordinate 52,644, forward strand.
CGCAGAGCCTGGGCTACTTCGTGCCTGAGCTGGTGCTCGTCGCCACCGCCGTGGCCGTGTTCCTGGTCGATCTTTTCATTGCCGATCGCGACCGGCGCGAGGGTCCCGCCGCGCTGCTCAGCCTCGCCGGCCTGGCCACGGCCCTGGGTTTCGCGGCGGCGCAGTGGACCTGGCCGACCCAGGCCCTCTTTTCGGGCATGGTGGTGGTCGATCCCTTCTCGGTCTTCTTCAAGGTGCTGGTCCTCGCCGCCACCATCGCGGTGATCGTGTTCCTGTACCGGTCGAACGAGACCGTGCGCGACGCGGCGGGGGAGACCTATGGCCTGCTGCTGGTGCTGACCCTGAGCGCCATCCTGGTCGCGTCGTCGTCCAACCTGCTGATGATCTACCTCGCCTTCGAGGGCGTGTCCCTGGTCAGCTACATCCTGGCGGGCCTGTCCAAGCACAACAAAAAGGCCAGCGAGGCCGCGCTCAAGTACGTGGTCTACGGTGGTGTGGCGTCGGGCGTCATGCTGTTTGGCATGTCCTACCTGTTTGGCCTGACAGGCAGCCTGGACCTCGTGATCATCCGCGAGCGGCTGCAGACCCTGACCACGGCCATGGCCGGCGGCCACGTGCTCGACCTGACCCTGGTCCTGGGTGTGGTCTTCATGCTCGCAGGCATCGGCTACAAGGTCGCGGCGGCGCCCTTTCACATGTGGTGCCCCGACGTCTACGAGGGTTCACCCACTCCGATCACCGCGTACTTCTCGGTGGTGCCCAAGGCCGCGGGTGTGGCCATCGTGATCCGCTTCTTCTACGTGGGACTTTCCCAGGCCGCCAGCGGAGGTCACTTCGACGCGGTGACCACGGTGCCCTGGGTCGCGCTGCTGGGCGTGATCGCAGCGGCCACCATGACCATGGGCAACTTCGGTGCGCTGTGGCAGACCAACCTCAAGCGCCTGCTCGCCTACTCCTCCATCTCTCATGCCGGCTACATGCTGATGGGCATCGTGGTGCTCGGCGCCAACGGGCTCAGCGCGGTGCTGTTCTACATGGCGGTGTACACCGTCATGAACCTGGGAGCCTTCTTCTGCGTGATCGCCGTGCGCAACGCCACCGGCGAGGAAGACCTGGCTGGTGTGCGCGGTCTGGGCTACCGCGAACCCATCTTGGCCGCGTCGCTGACGGTGTTCATGCTCTCGCTCACCGGCTTGCCCCCCTTGGCGGGCTTCATCGGAAAGTACTTCCTGTTCGCCAGCGTGCTCGAGCACACGGGCGTGTGGTACGACATCCTCGTCGTCGTGGCGGTGATCAACTCGGCGGTGTCACTGTTCTACTACGCCAAGGTGCTGCGAGAGATGTACCTGTCTCAGCCCGTCGAGCGCACGCCCCTGCGCATCCCACTGGTGCACCTGTTGACCATCGTCGTGTTCGCGGTCTTCATCCTCGTCATGGGCTTCGTGTCCTTTGGCATCAGCAGCCTCAAGAGCACGACGGACCGCTCGCTGATCTTCGCAGGTCAGCCGGCTCCGGACGCACCGGTGGCCCAGATCCTCGACCTCGACGCACGCTGACCGCTCCCTGCCCATGATGATCCTGGCTGTACGCACGGACGAGCTGAACAGACAGATCCCACCCCAGCCCTTCAGGGCCCTGCCCCGGGAGGAGATCGATCGCCTACATGCCTCGGTCGAGGTGCACGCTGTCCCGAGCCAGCAGGTGCAAGAAGACAGCGCCTGGATCGTGCTGGCGAGCTTCACGCTCCTGCACTTCAACTACTCGTGGTTCACCTGCGCGCGGGAACCCGGGGCTGTCGACGTCTTGCAGCAGGGGGAGCGCAGCCTCGGCCTGGCCGGATTTCTCGAAGCTGCAGACGACCCGCCCCTGTTCCTGGACGCTGCCATGTCCGGAGCGACGCGGGCCGTGGTGGAGGCGCGGGTCGTGATACCACCCAGGATGGAGCTGCGACTGGCAGGTCTGCTCAGAAGCCCTGCTGGCCACCCGGCTCCCGGAAGACTAGCTCTGGTTCATGTCGTGCGCCTGCGCCAACCCGGCATCGAGGCTTGCACCGGTGCCCTTCGCGGCATTCTGTTTGCCGGCAACACGGAGCTGCAGCAGAGCCGCACGCAGTTCGACCCCTGGAGCCAGGTCCTGATCGACCACCTGCAGGCCCTGTGATTCTCGCTGCCGGCTACTGCACGCAACACCCTGGACGCTAGATCGGGCATTGGGCAGGCGAGGTCCGGCGCCACAGCGCTTGCCCGCAAGAGGTCCGCACATGAGCACGTCCCTCAAGATCTCGCCCTGCCTGTGGTTCGACGACAGGGCCGAGGACGCAGCCCGCTTCTACGTGTCCGTCTTCGCCGACTCCTCGATCGACGACATCGCGCACTATTCGAGCGAGGGCTTCGAGGTGCACGGCCATCCCGAGGGCAAGGTGATGACCGTGAAGTTCACCTTGGGGGGCCAACCCTTCCTTGCGCTCAATGGAGGCCCCCAGTTCACCTTCAGCGAGGCCATCTCGTTTCAGGTGTTCTGCGACACCCAGGACGAGGTGGACCACTACTGGAATGCCCTCACCGACGGCGGCGAGGAGGGGCAGTGCGGCTGGCTCAAGGACAGGTTCGGCCTGTCCTGGCAGGTCGTGCCGAACCGGGTCGCCATCTGGCTGGGCGACCACAAGAGTGGCGGCGCCGAGCGTGTGACCCGGGCTTTCATGCAGATGAAGAAGCTCGACATCGCGACCCTGGAGCGCGCTTTCACGGGCGAAGCCGTGTGACCTCTCGCCTGCCCGTCCCATCCCCCACCTGACGGACGCCTGCGAACGGCAGCCGCGGGCTATGCTGTCTTCATGAAAGCGCGTTCGAGCCTGTGTCCGGGTCGAGGCCTGGGGTGCATCGTGGTTCTCGCCGTGACGGCTTGCGGCGATCCTGTGAGTCCGCCTCCTGGCCGGGCAGAAGGCGGAGCCCGGATCGGAGATAGCGCGGGCCACCCCTGGGAACTCGATGGCGGCTCGACCGATGGGACCACGAGAGACAGCTCCGGGGTCGACCGGTTCCCCCTCGACACGGCAGCAGCACCGGACGCCCACACCGGAGCGGACACGGCGCCCCACCCGCTGGATGCGAGCGCGGCGGATCACGAGGCGGGCACGGTCTCGGGGGACGCCACCCTGGCAGGGCCGGATGTGAGCTCGACGGGCTTCGATGCGCCGGGGAGTGACGTCGCGGCCGGGGACCGTACTGCCGTCGACCAGGCCGCCCCGGATTCTGCAGTGGCGACGGGACCCTTCTCCATCGTGCTGCTGCCCGACACCCAGTACTACACCAACAAGCAGGCTGACGACGTCAACAATACCTACCGCAAGCAGGCTCGCTGGGTCCGCGATCACACCCTCGACGACAACATCCGCTTCACCATTCACCTCGGTGACATCACGGCCAACAACGGGGCGTCCCAGTGGACCTCGGCGGATCACGCTCACGACATCCTCGATCTGGCCGGCATCCCTTACAGCGTGACGACGGGCAACCACGACTACCTGATCAGCGGCGACTTCGCCCGGGGCAACACCCTGTTCGATGACACCTTCGGCGCCGCGCGCTTTGCCGGGCGCCCCTGGTACGAGGGTGCCCTGGGCTCGAGCAACGCGAGCAACGTCAACCTGTTCGAGGTCGGCGAGCTGCGCTTCATGGTGCTGAGCCTCGAGTATGCGCCGCGCAAGGACCTGCTGTGTCGCGCCGAGCAGGCGATCGCGGCGCACCCCGACAGGCGCGTCATCATCGCCACCCACTGCTACCTGACCCACGGCGGGGTGTACTCCACGGGCTGCCCGGATCCGGCCTACGGCGCCATTGGCTCGGACGGCGAGACGGTGTGGAACGAGCTGGCCAGCCGCCACAGCAACGTGTTCCTGGTGGTGTCCGGCCACGTCGGAGAATCAGCTTACGTGCCGCGTCAGGGCAACGCGGGCAACACGGTGCACCAGCTGGTTGTCGACTACCAGTTCGAGGCCGCCTGCACCGCCGCCAGCGCCAGCCAGTGCTCGAATCACTGCCGGGCGGGCACCTACACCGGCAACGGCTGGCTGCGCGAGATGGTGTTCGACCCGGCCAGCGACCAGGTGCACGCGCGGACGCTGACGGTCGAGGATGGAAATGCCTCCTTCTTCCCGGGTGGCCAGCCCAGGCTTTTCTGCAGCGAGCTGAACACCAACGGCGAGAACGCCTATGCCTCGGACCCGCTCGCACAGGACCACGATTTCACCTTTGCCCAGGACCTGGGACCCCTGCCCACCTACCAGCGCGAGGACCTCGGTTCGAGCGCCTTTCGCGATCGCACCGTGAACAGCGCCGGAACTGGAGACCAGCTGGTGCCGCGCGTCGCGGCCGCGGCCAGCGGCGACTTCGTGGTGGTGTGGGAGGACGACTCGTCGACGGCGGATGGCGCCGGCAATCACGACATCCTGGTGCGCGGCTTTCACGCCGGGGGCTGCGAGGCCTTCTCGGATCTTGTCGTCAACGTCGCCACCGCAGGCCAGCAGACCGCGCCGGCCGTAGCCATGGACGCGGTCGGGAACTTCGTGGTGGCCTGGGCCGATGACAACGACGGCAACGGCTCTTTTCAGATCTACGCGCGCGGCTTCGCGGCCGATGGCAGCCAGCGCTTTGCCACCTTCACCGTCAACAGCGCCGCGGCCGGTCAACAGATCGAACCCGCCGTCGCCATGGCGCCGGACGGTCGCTTCGTCGTGGCCTGGCAGGACTCACCGACCAGCAATGGGCTGTACCAGATCCGCATGCGTGGCTTCGAGGCCAACGGCAGCGAGCGCTTCACGGATCGCAGCGTGCACGCGGACAGCGCCGGGACGCGCCTGCACCCAAGCCTGGCCCTCGACGACAGCGCACGCCTTGTGGTGGCCTGGCAGGACGACTCCGATGGCAATGGCGTGTACCAGATCCACGCCCGCGGCTTTTTGGCCGATGCCAGCGAGCGCTTTGCCCTGCGCACGGTCAACAGCGTAGCCGCCGGGCAACAGCGCAAGCCCGTGGTCGCGGCCGATGCCAGCGGGGGCTTCGTGGTGGCGTGGGAGGACGATCAGGACGGAGACGGTCAGTTTCAGATCCTGGCCCGTGGTTTCACGTCCGCGGGGGCGGCTCGCCTGGCCGACTTCTCGGTGGCAGGCGACAGCTCAGGCCACCGCATCGCACCTGCCATCTCCATGCGCAGCGACGGGGCCTTCGCCGTCACCTGGCAGGACGACAGCGACGGCAACGGCACCTACCAGATCCACGCTCGCGCCTTCTTGGCCGATGGCAGCCAGTGGAAGCCGCGCTGGACCGTCAACCACCAGAGTGCCGGGCAGCAGCGTGCACCGCACCTCGCTTTGACCGGGGACGCCGTGGTGGTGGCGTGGGAAGACGACCTGGACGGCAATGGCGCCTACCAGCTTCTGGCCACGGGTGTGGACCTGCCCTGAGGGAGACGGTGCCTCACTCCGCCCACTGCACTCTCCAGCCGAAGCGACGGTCTCCCTCGCGCCAGCCCTCGGCCTGGGCGCTGCGCGCACCGCACAGCAGGGCGACGCCCTCGACGTAACCCGCCGTCTCCTCGAGAGTGGCGTCGGGAAAGTCCAGGTAGTCCTGCACCACCAGCCGCAGTCGTGGCTGGTCGGGCTCGCGCTCGACTGTCATGCGTCCGGCATCGTTGTAGGTGCCCCAGATGCGGGCGCTCTGACCGATGGCGAAGGGGATGCTGATCACGCGCAGGATGAGCCTGTACATGCCGCGCATGTTGTCTTCGGCTATCGCACGGCCCAGGCGTCGCAGGGAGCGGACATCCCCAGGGAACAGCACCGCGGCACCCGCTGCGAAGATGCGCGCCACGACCTCGATGTCGACCCAGCTCACGGCCAGGGTGGCGTGGTAGGTGTCCACGTCGGCAGCTGAAAGCCGCGCCAGCAGCGCGTCCTCGACGCCAGCGGCCTGCACCAGCTTGCGCACCGTGACAACGTTGCTGCCCTTGCTTCTTGGCATGTGTCACTCCTCGCCGGAGGGCACTGTGCCAGCCCTGCGACGGCGTCGCCAGACAAGCAGCGAGAGGCCCAGCCCGAGAACAGCGAGCGGGACACTCCGGCCAGTGCTGGCGCAGCCACAGCCTTCCGCGGCAGTGGGCGACTTTCCGCTGGCATCTCCTTGCCCGGTCGCGGTGCCTGAGCCGTCTGCTCCGATCGCCGCCCCCGTGTCTACCCCGGTTTCGCCGGACCCTGTGTCGACGCGTCCTCCGTCGTCGAGGACGACGTCCGCGGCGCCCGCATCGAGCGCCGCATCCGTGGCCAGCGTGCCATCCAGGGCCGGGGCGTCCAGACCGAACGCGTCCGTGAATGTCGAAGCACCGTCCGCCACAACGGTGTCGACAGCGCCAGCGTCGAGCAGTGGCACATCGGCGACCGCTCCGTCCGGACTCTGGCCACCGGCGTCCACACCCGCATCCGGTACCGGAGCCGCCGTGGTGAACTGCACGAGCGCCCAGGGGCTCGTGCCGTACAGGTCCGCAGCGCGCACGCGCGCGTGGTAATTCTGGCCCGTCACCAGCTCCGGGACGGCGTGCTGGACCGTGGCGCTGCCGCCCATTGGAATCTGGTCCACGTCGTGAATCAGGCCCACGAACTGATCGTCGGTGGCCACCTGCACCTGGTAGCTGAGCAGGTCACCGTCGAGGTCCAGGGATTGCTCCCACTCGAGGTTCAGGGGCAAGGACAGGTCCTGCGCCTGGTCCTGCGGCGACTGGATCACCGGCGCCTCGGGCGGGTGATTGTCGAGCGCCAGGTCGACCACGAAGCTCTCGTCGCCGCTCCAGGGGCCCCACACGTATCCGTCCCAGGCTCGGCAGCGCCAGAAGTAGGCGCCCGGTGCCAGTGGCCCCACGACCATGCTGGTGAGTGGGCTGCTCAGGTTCGCCACCCCTCCGACGCCGTCGTCGACCTCGCAGGCATAGGTGAGTGCGTCTCCGTCGTCGTCCGATGCGGCGCTGAAGCTCAGGCCCGGTCGGGCACCCGTATGAGCGCCTGCCACAGGCACCAGCAGGGTCGGCGCTGTGGGCGAGTGGTTGAGCACCACATCAAGGGGCAGCCGCAGCTCGAAGGGCGCTTCGATCGATGGACTCACCGTCGCCACCAGCTCGTACAGGCCCGGTGCGTCGACGGTCAACTGCAGCGGGATCGCAGCCTGGCCACCCGCGGCCAGCGACAGGGCCGCGCTCTGAGGCGTGACATGCAGTGACGTGTCGGAGCTGGCGAGGGCCACTTGCACGCCTGTTCCCGCGGAAAAATCCAAGTTGTCCAGCACCAGCATGGCCGTGAAGGTCTCGCTGTGCCGTCCCGCCAGGGTCGCCGGTGAAAAGTGCCCGTACACGCCGCTCACTGCCACCGTGACCAAGCCTGTATCCGAGAACACCAGGGTCGGGTCGTCCGGCGGCCAACCCAGCACGGTCACCGGCCACGGGCCCTGTGTGAGGCCTGACAGACCCTCCACGTGGAGAGGAACGTCCACCCGGGTCACGCTGGTCAGGTCCACATGGGTGCGTGCCAGCGAGGCGCTGAAGGCCAGCGGTCCAGTGACCGCGAGGTCCATCATGCCTGGTGGGTCAAACACCACGCGGTCGACGCGCACCGTGAACTGCGCCTCGCCGGTACTGCTGACGACGCTGCGCGGGTCCAGGATGCGCAGCTTGGCGCCTGGCGTCTCGAGGATGACGTGGGCATCAAAGCTGTCAGTGATCAGGTTATTGTCGACGTCGGTCACCTTGAGCGTGTGGATGTAGTCGCCCACCAGGATGCCATTGGGGCTCATGCGTATGGGTACGCGCTTCTCGGCGCCGGGTCCCAGCACGTGGGGACCCGCGTTAAAAACGGGTCCCCAGTACGCCGGTCCACAGCAGCGAGACAGTGTGACCGTTCGCGTGGTCATGCCCGTGTTGCGAATCACGGCCGTCAGGGTGAAGGGCACGGTGCGGCCCGAGCGCACCACAGGCGGATCGGCCACCACCTCGACGCTGTCATCGTCGATGATGGTGACAATGACCGCCGCTACAAGGTCGTATCGATACGGGGCAACCAGCTCTGAGATTTCGACACCGACGGGGTAGCGTCCGGCTGGCCCTCGCAAGGTGAAGGTGTAGCTGACCAGGCGATTGCCGTCGGTCATGTAGAAGTCCACCAGGCCCAGGCGCTCTTGGTGGGTACTGGTGATGTCTGCCAGGCCCTGGGTGCGCGTGTAGAAGGCGCGCCGAGTGTCGCCCGCCTGACGGGTGTACAGGACACTGAAGCTGACCTGTTCGCCATTGCGGCCCCGGATCTCGACAGGGTCGGGTGTGGCGACGATGCGGTAGCCGTGCACCCGAGCCGTGCCGACCACCGCGTCATTGCCAGCGAGGACGCTGCTGGCGACTATCTGGTAGCGCTGCAGTCCGTCGGGTGTGAAGTCCGAGGAGAACAGCACCAGGTCCACCGTGATGCTGCCCTGAGCCGGGACGGTCACCTGGGTGGGAATCTCCGCTCGGATCGAGGGATCGAGACCCACGACAGCGAGGTCCACAGTGTCGGGCTGGTCACGGTGATTCCTCAGCGTGACCTTGACCGTGTGCCCGGCGCCGCGCTCGAGATCGACCAGGTCCGGGCTCAGGCTGACCAGGTGATCCACGACGGCGATGAGGGAATCCAAGGCCAGGGTCGTGCGGTCGACACCCTGCTGCAACTCGAGCGTCGATCCCGACGACAGGGGCACGACGCTGCCAGGTTGCAGTCCGGTGAGCTGCTGCGCGTACTCGAAATGCTGCGCGGTGGCTGTGGCCTCGAAGGGCAGGAGCCAGGTGAGTGTGCCACTGCTGTAGGTGGGCCAGGGACCGACCACGGGCAAGGCCGAGGTCGTATCCACACCGCCTCCGAGGGTACCGTGGGTCAGGGTCAGGTCCAGTGAGGGCGGCGCGATGGACGGCACCATGGTCACCCGGATGACATGGTCCTCCTCGAAGTGCGTGGTCCACAGGTTGCCATCCGCGTCCGCCACCAGGTTGATGGGAGCCAGGAAGCCTCCCATCAACCACGTCCCCTCGCCCACCAGCTCGGTGCGGCCACTGCTGATGTCGGTGGGCCAGACCCGGATGTCGCCGGTCTCAGCATCGAGGGTGTACAGGTTTCCGGTCTCGTCGAACATCACACCGGCCACGTGGACATCGCTCAGCAGGGTCACGTTGGTCGGCGTGCCCATCGTGTTGAGTGACACCAGGCTGCGATGCCCCGTGTCGCACACGACCAGGTCCTGGGTACGGCGATCGATGGTGATGCAGGTCGGGTACTCGAACCCGGCCATGAAGACCTCGGCCAGGTCCGAGCGGCCGTCGAGGTCGCCATCGGGTTGCAGGGCGTACACCCACTTGCCCGGGTAGATGATGCCGAAGATGAAGGGGTCGTAGTACTCGGTGGCGTACAGCACGCCCGCGTCGTCGAACACCATCGAGATCGGGTTCTCGCCGACGATGGTGTCCACGGTGTTGCGAAAGTCGTAGTAGACCGAGACCGACTCATCGGACAGGTCGACACGGGAGACCAGCTCGGGGTTTCCGGCGTTGACCGCGTACAGCGCTCCATCGGGCCCCACGGTCAGACCCGTGGGGGACGACCCGACCTCGGCCAGCTGGGTCACCGCGAGCAGGGGCGAGATGCGATGCACGGTGAAGCCAGGCACGAAGCCCGCGCTCGTACTGCTGCGCTGGGTGCCGAAGGACGAGAAGTAGACGTTACCCGCCGCGTCCGCGGCCAGGCCATTGGGGCCCTCGGCATCGGCGGCGATGAGGCGAATCTCGACCGGGTTTCCCACCCCGGGCAGCACGTTGAGCGGACGCCTCTCGACGTCGATGGCGGCGGTGATCACGGGATCGCCAGGTGGAAGCAAGGACGGGTTCACACGGGTCACCGCGCGTAGCGGCTGCCCGAGGCTGAGGGAGCGCGAGGCCTGCCCACCGGGAACCGGGCCCTGCCCGTCGGTACGCTCGAGGGCGATGGCCAGGGTAAACACGCCATCGGCCTCGTCAAAGGTCTGGACCCTGTCCAGCTCGAAGCGGTGCAGGGCCTGGGACACCGGCAGATGGATGGGTGTGGGCGAGACGCTCTGGTACACGGTGCTGCCGTCGGGGCGGCTGAGGGTGAGGAAGGCCAGCATGTCCTGGGGCGCGTTGAGGGGGTTGAACAGGTCGGCAAACATACGCAATCGGGCCCCCGGAATGGCGAAGGCCGGAAGGCTTCCCAGTCCCACGACCTGCACCCACTCGCCGTTGGCGACGACGGTGGAGGTGGCGCGGCGGGACAGCTCGGGTGCTCCGTCGACGGTCGCGGTGACCGTGAAGCTGAAGGTGCCCGGTCCAGGCACATGCACGGTCAACGGCAGCGCATCGATGAGCGGGTCCGGTGTGACGGGCGACGCCACGTTGGCAGCGATGCCGTCGACGCTCAGATGCAGTGTCGTGGGTGCGGACCCCAGGCGCTCCAGACGAAGGGCAAAGGCCACATCGCCGCCGGGTATGGCCAGAGCGCCATCTGGATCGATGGCGATGCGGAAGTCGTGGGCACCGAGCGTGTTCAGGATGGCCGCGATGCGCCCAAACTGCAGTTCGACGGCGGCGAGATCGAGGTCAGCGCAGGTGTAGCCCGATACCAGCATGGCGTTGGCCAGGGCGCGTAGCTGCACGCGCACGTCGTCGAAGACGGGATCCCACAGCGCGCTGGCCAGGGTCCGCAGATCCTGGCTCAGGGCGTACACGTCCTTGGGCTGACAGCGCAGGTAGAGTCTGTGGTAAGGGTCGGCCGTCCCCTCGAGCACCGTCGCAACGCGCGTCTCACCCAGGCTGCGGGCGAGGTCGATGAGCTCGAGCAACCTGTCTGTCTCGGCGCCCACCGCTTCGAGCTGCACTCGGCTGTAGCCCAGAACGACCTCACCGTCGCGCGCCTCGATCACGACACCGTGCACAAGTCCCGGGCCCGCGTCGGGAGTGAGCGAGGTCTGCAGCGGGATGCGGCGCACTTCACCCGGCGCCAGCGACAGCACCCGGGGTAGGCCAAGCAGCGGCATGTGCCGCGCCGTCGACGATGCCAGATGGACATCGCGGATGGCATTTCCTTTGGCCGTGATGGTCAGCGTGGCGTCCAGGGTCTCGCCCGAAACGCGCAACGCTCTGTCGGGATCCATGGTGAGGGTCACACCTAGCACCGCCGGGAAGGGAATGGACGCGCTGCCCTGCGCCTGTGCCGCGCCGGTGCTGGCATCGAGGGTCAGCGTCAGGTCCGCGCCAGGTGTCGGCAATGGCAACTGGGGTCGGGCGGCGATGGCCACCGTGCCGCGCTCTCCCGGAGCCAGCTCCAGGCGATCGTTGCCGAGCACGAAATCCACACCCGCCGTCCCCGACGCCACGAGGTCAACGCTGGCGATCTGATCCCCGAGGTTGTCGACCTGCGCCATGAAAACGGTGGGCAGCGGCACACCATCAACCAGGGTTGTGAAAAGCGGCTCGTGGGCGAGACGGACGACGAGCGGCGTTGCCGGCAGATCCCGGTACGCCTCCATCGCCTGTCCGACCTGGGTACCCGAGGCCTTGTCGCGCGCCCACACCTGGATGTGCTGAACCTGGCCCGAAGCCTCCCGGGAAGGCGTCAGCACCAGGGCGCTGTCGTCGAGATCCACACGCCAGCCTGTGGGGGCCTCGACCCACAGCTCCACCTGCGCCGCCTCGCGTGCCAGTACTTGCGGCAGGGGCAGCGTGTTGGGGCCAGCCTGAAGGTGCAGGACCTCGGGAAGCGAGAGCAGCAGGGACGAGCTGGAGCTCGCTGCCAGCGGCGCGCCCAAGGCAGTACCGAGCGTTCCCTGCACACCGGCAAAGCCCCGGGCGCCGAGCTGCACCGTGGCGCCATCGACGTCGACCTCGAGCGTCGAGGTCTGGACCCACGCCTCTGCCGCACCCAGCTCCGCCGCCGTTGCCAGAAGCAGGAAGTGGCCTGGCGCGCTCTCGCCCTCGAGCACGCCGTCAAACTCGATGCTGCCACTGCACGAGGCCGTGAACGTGGCCAGGCGACCCGTGGTCAGGGAGTCGGTGCGCAGCAAGGCCCCCTGCCCCAGGGCCGCAACGGAACCTGGGCAGAAGATCTCGTGCGCCATGCCCCGCACCACGCCATCGCGGATCTGCAGCCCGTCCTCGAACAGCTGGCCCTGGGCGCTCAGCTCGCCCTGACCCCACGCGACGGGGACATGCACCCGTAGCCCACTGGCCGCGCGCAGGCTCAGGGTGCCCGCCACGTGAAGCATGGTCCCGCTGGCCTGGGCTGGGAGCTCCGGCAGCGCAGCCACCTGCGCGCTGAGTGTCAGGTGGTCGACGGACAGCGGTCGCCGCAGCGGCCCGCTGGTGCCGGCATTGAAGTCTGGCAAGGGCGGGTCGATACCCAGGGCCATGATCTGCACCCGCGCCTCACCCACCGTCTTGCCCAGGCTCTGCCCCAGGTCAAAGCCGCCGATGAACTCCTCGACGCCGGGCGTCGGCGCCGCCGCTGCGAGCAAGGCAAAGATCAGGCTGCTGAGATCCCCCTGTGCCGCACCAGCCGCCGCGGCCGCCGCGCCAGCTTGACTGCCCGTCGCCCCACCCAGGGCCAGCCCGAGATTCATCCCCGTCGACACGGGGTCGAACTTGGTCAAGGTACTGTCGAGAACCTTGGCGAGTCCCTGCAGGGTGCCCGCGGAGAAGCCCGCCATGCCCCCGAACCACACGCCGAGGCCCTTGGTGAGCACCTTGTCGAGGAACGAGTACTCCACAGCCGCGCTGTGCCAGCCATTGGCGTCGACGGCCTGCACGTCTCCCGTTGCCAGGTCGAACTCGAGCCACACCATGGCGGCGACGCCGTTGAGCATGACAGGCTGCTCCGGAAGCAGCACCTGCATCCCGCGAGCGATGGCGGCGCGCACGCCGGCGCGAACCCCATCGTCGATGGGCAACAGGTACAGGTCCAGCCAGTTGGAGGCATGGATGCTGCGAATCAGAACGCCCTGCTCCTCGGCGGCAGCGAACAGGGCGCGCGCAGAGATCACGTGGGCGTCGTCGACCAGGCGCAGCACCTCGCCCTCGAGGTTGGCCTCGATGAAGCCGCGGGCCATGCGGAAGATCATGGCTGCAGACGCCGGAATGTCGTCGGGTGCCACAACCTGGAGCTCGTTGGCCGCGAGATCGACGACCGGCGCGGGTCCCTGCGAGGTCCCTCGCGCCCTCACCACGACGACGCGGGGCCTTGCCGGATACGCGCGTACCAGCATGAAGTCCTGGGCCCGCTGAGCCAGACGGCTGGAGAGATCCAGGTAACGGGCGCCGATGGAACCCACCAGCGCGTGCTGGGCCCGGCGACCCAGGTCCTGGAGATCCGCCAGCTGCGCCGACTGGGCGGGGTCCAGGGCGGCCCCATCCCCCAGTGCGCTCAGCGAGGCAATGATGTCGGATCGAGCTTGCAGCTGCTCCCGGTGACGCTGGGTGGATCCCAGCCAGCGCGCCGCCGCATGAGGCGCCTGCCACGACGAGGCGACTTGGATGCCCACCACGTCGAGCGGCCCCAGCGCGGCCAGGGGTTCATTGGCATCGAGCTGCAGGCTGACATCCTCTTCGCCCCCCAGGCGCACCGAAGCACCCAGGCGGTCCGCGATGGTGTGGTGCACGTGCTGGACCGTGCCACTGGGTGAGGTCACCGTGACGTCGGCAAAGGCACCGGTGATCAGCTGATTGCCACCGGGAAAGCTGGTGGTGTGCTCCTGGTAGGCCTCGCCCTCGAGCACCACCTGACCATCGATCGTGAGCTGAGGCGTGTAGGTGTGCAGGTTGCTGCCGAAGACCAGGCCCTGCATGGAATTCGAGTGCACCAGATGCTGCAGGGCGAGCAGGCGGCCGACCAGCTGCACACTTGAAAAGCGCGCGCTCAGCGGCTGCTTCACGTCCGTCGCGGCCATGCCGAACATGGGGTTGAACAGCTCGACGGTGAGAGCCACGTCGACGTGGTGCCGCAGGGCATCGTCGATCGCGGCGAAGGTGCTTGTGGGAGATCCCGGCGCTGTGCCCAGGCACGGATCCACGTCGACCCAGCCGCTGCCGCGCTCGACCTGAACCCAGACGTGATCGCGCGCCACCAACAGCAGCTCGGCATCGGTCGCCGGGTCTGCGAACAGCAGGTCGCGCAGCGCCTGCCTGTCCTGGGGGATGAAGGTGTCCATGCCCAGGCCTGGCCAGGTCGCCTCGACCACGGCGGGATCGAGCAGCTGGTCGAGCAAGAACTCGGGGTCGCGCACCGGCGCCAGCATGTTGTTGCGGGGTCGGAACATGCTGCGGATGAGTGCGGCAGCGGTGGCGTCGTCGACGCCGGCCCTGGCATAGCGTGCGGGAAGACCGACCGCCCGCAGCATGGCGACGAGAAGGCTGGCCTGGTCCCAGGCATTGCCGGCCTCGCTCCACAAGGTGCCACGCGCCCCGCGCAGGGAGCCGCGGTAGGCCTCGTACTGCACGTCGCGGCTGACGCGAGCGATGATGCGATCGGGGTCTCCTGCCAGCTCGGCGACGGCAGACAGGACCTCCGGGTCTGCGGCGTCCGCGTCGAGGGTGGGCTCAAGATACAGGTCCAGCGACGGGTCGTGGGTTGCCAGGCGCAGCGCCGGGGCCACGGCCTGGCGCGCCGTTCCTTGCACGGCCCTGACCTCGGCACCGAGATCGACCCCGTCTTCAATGGTCAGCTCGATACGTGCCGACTCGCCCGGCCAGAGGTCACCCAGACTCCAGCTCCACGCCTCGCCATCGGGCTGGGCGTCTGGCGTACTGGTCACGAGGGTGCCGCCCGCCTCGACCTGATCCCTCACCACGACACCCCTGGCCACCTCTGGACCGCTGTTGTGCACCACCAGCGAGAAGCGCACCTGTCCCAGGGCGTCGGCCCGGACGACAGCTGGCGCGGGCCAGATGGTGACGCTCTGTGCCCGCAGGGGCGAGGCCACGGCGAGCAGGGTGCCCAGCACCACCAGGCGCGAGGCCTGGTGGGGTCTGCACGAGGAACCCATTGTCTCGCGAAAAAGCATCCAGCCCTGGCGACAGGGTCCCAGCAGTGGCATCGGTAACCTCTCTGAAGCTGACATCATCGCACGCCTGGTTTGAGGATCCCACGCAGCCCTGGTCGATCACGGTCATCGCCTGATGACCGCTGACGCCCCGTGGCCGAGGCCCCGCGCGCTCCAGGGAGGCTTATCTTAGCTATTTTGTCGGTATTAACCGTCGCATTTCGGCCTTTTTCCGATTTTCGCGAAGGGCTCTTGATGGCAGCGTACGCGCGATGGTTTGAAAGCATTCACTATGTGCGAGGTTCGCCATGAAACGTGCCCTCATCATCCTTGTCATCCTGGTCGTGGGTGCCCTGCTCTTCCCCGTGTCCAACCTGGTCGTGGGAGCCCCCCTGGTCAAGCTCGCGTCCGGGTCCGCAGACCCAGGTCTGGGCAAGGTGGCCTCGACGCTGGAGCAGAAGTGCACCAACTGCCACACCAGCAAGCCCGTGCTGCCCTTCTATGCCAGCTTCCCCGTGGCCAAGGGCATGATCGAAGCGGACATGCGGCAGGGCCTGCGCTTCCTCGACCTGGTAGGAGCGCTTTCCCCCGAGTCCGGTGCAGCGGTCAATCCCGCGGTGCTGGCCAAGCTCGAGTACACCGTGCAACGCGACGAGATGCCGCCAGGCCGCTACCGCATGCTGCACTGGGACGGTGGCCTGAGCCAGGCCGAGAAGGACGCCCTGCTGGGCTGGATCCGTGAGGTCCGAAAATCAAACTATGCGACAGCAGATGCACCGGCGAATCTGCAAGGTCAGGTGCTGCAGCCACTGCCTCTGGCCGTGGCGGTTGACGCCACCAAGGCTGCCCTGGGCGACAGGCTGTACCACGACAAGCGCCTGTCCGGCGATGAGACCGTGAGCTGCGCCAGCTGCCACGACCTGGCCAAGGGCGGCACGGATCAGCTTGCCACCTCCACCGGCATCCGGGAGCAGAAGGGCCCCATCAATGCGCCCACGGTGTTCAACGCCGGCTTCCAGGTGCTGCAGTTCTGGGATGGGCGAGCCAAGGACCTGCAGGAGCAAGCCGCCGGTCCCGTCGAGAACCCACTGGAGATGGGCGCCACCTGGGACGAGGTCATCGCCAAGCTGGGCCAGGACGAGGCCCTGGTCACGGAGTTCACCGCGGCCTACCCCGATGGCCTGAGCAAGGCCAACGTGACCCACGCCATCGCCGAGTTCGAGAAGACCCTGGTGACACCCAACTCGAAGTTCGACAAGTACCTGCGCGGCGACCAGGCCGCCCTGGACGATGCCGAGAAGAAGGGCCACCAGGTCTTTGCCGACCGTGGCTGCACCAACTGTCACGTGGGAAGCCTGCTCGGCGGTGCCAGCTTCGAGCTGATGGGTCTGTGGAAGGACTACTTCAAGGTGCGCGGCAACGTGAACGACGCCGACAACGGCCGCTTCAGCGTGACCAAGAAAGACAGCGACCTGCATCGCTTCAAGGTGCCCACCCTGCGCAACGTCGCCCTCACCCAGCCTTATTTCCACGACGGCAGCAAGGCCACGCTCGAGGAGGCGGTGCGCGACATGGGCACCTACCAGCTCGAGCAGCCCCTGCGTGACGACGAGGTGACCGCACTGGTGGCCTTCTTGAAAGCACAGACCGGCGAGCTCAACGGTAAGCCCCTGTAGGGTTCCGCTCCCTCACCACGCTTCCCCGACAGTTGTTCTCCCCGGCAGCGCTGCCTGACCTCGCGGTGCACAAGACAGGTTTCAGTTGCCGCCGGTACCGACGGTCGTGTCGTAGCGCACACCCTCGGGCACGGGGACCGGCTGGTTCACGGTGACGCCGTGGTCACCCGAAGTGATCTGGCTCGAGTCCACTGCCACGAAGGCCGTGAAGGGCGACATCAGACCAAAGCTCAGAGCAGTGTCGCGGATGCCATCGACCAGTTCGATGACGGGGTCGGCGTAGCTGGCCCGGGTGGCCAGGTCCGCGATCTTGGTGCGCGCCCAGATCTGGGCCAGGGCTGGTCGGGAGTCCACGGCCTTGTCGGCGAGGACCACGTCGAACTGCACAGGCTTGCCACCGGCGCGACCCTGGACGCTGAGGCGTGCCGGGGGATCTCCATCGAAGCGGCCGGTGAGGATCACGGGCCGACCCACGTGCAGATCCGGGATACTGGACGGGTAGACCTCGCGCACGGTAGATGAGCCCCACTCCACGCGGATGTCGCTCATGGCCGGGTAGGCGATGCGCTCGTAGAAGGCATCGACCTCCTGGTCGGCCGCGTCGTCGTCGAGACCGAGGTAGGCCACGGCGCCTCGTCCCAGCACGGCCATGCGCTCGAGCAGGTAGCGATTGGGCGAGGAGCCCACGCCGAAGCTGAAGATGCGCGCCGCGCCCAGCTTGAGGTGCACGGCAGACAAGATCTGTTCCTCGTTGCCGATGTAGCCATCGGTCATGAAGGACACGATGCGCAGCTTGCCGTCCTGGTGCGGGAAGTCGAGGGCCGCGCGTATGCCCTCGATCATCTCGGTGCCACCCTCGCCGTTGAGCGACTCCAGGTAGCGCAGCCCCTTCTTCACGTTGTCGCGGGTGGCCAGCAAGGGCCGCGGGCCCAGAGCCGAGGCGTTGTTGGAGAAGCGGATGATCTGAAAGCTATCGCCGGGCTCCATGAGGTCGAGCACGCGCTTGACCGCGCGCTTGGCCTTGTTCAGGGGTACGCCGCTCATGCTGCCCGAACAGTCGAGGACAAAGATCATCTCGCGGTCGGTGCGCGGGATGCGCTTGAGCTCGGCCGGTGGCGCCAGCATCAGGGTGAAGAAACCGCCGCGCTCGTCGCGATGGGTCAGGAAGGCCTGCTTGATGGCATCACCCGCCACCTGGTAGCGCAGCACGAAGTCCTTGTTGGGGATCACGTTCTTCGTGGCCAGGACCACGACCTTCTCGCGCTCGGACTTGTCCTGGACCTCGATCGCGTGCGTGCTCGAGGCCAGACCCTCGATCTTGAGTCCTGCATCGAGGTGAACACTCAGGCTGAGATCCGCGCCACTGCGCTGGTCTGGTCGCAGGTAGGGCACCTCGACAGGTTGGCCGGAGCTGCCCGACGCACCCGCAGGCACCGCGCCCACGCCATTGGTGTATCCAGGTGGGTTGTAGCGAGGCCCCACGACCATGGGGTAGCTGAACACGAAGGCGCCATCGCGATAGGGCAAGGCGTTGAAGTAGGTGATGTCGATGGCTATGGCCTTGCCTGGTTCGATGTTGGCGACCTTCTGGGTGAAGATGTTGGGCCGCTCCTGGGTCAGCAGCGAAGCCACATGCCCGGCGGCGCGCGCTTCGCGGTAGATCTTCTCGGCCTCGGCGCGCTCGCGCACGATGCCGCGGATGCGACGATCGCCCACCACCATCACGAACTCACTCACTGCCGCGTCGTCTGGCAGCGGGAACACGTACACCGCCTCGATCTTGGCGTCGTAGGGATTGCGATAGGCCTGTACCACATGCACGGTGGCGATGTGGCCAGCGATGTCGGCCTTGACGTCGGTGTGCTGCAAGGGCAAGGGCACGAAGCGGCCGTTTTCAAGCTCGGCGCGAAGTTCACCGGACCCGGGCTCGGTGGGATCTGGCGGCGCCACGTCGCCTTCTGGCTTGGCCTTGGCGATGACCCACAGCTCTTCGCGGCCACTCGCAAGATCTGCCAGTACGCGACGCGCGGACCCCTCGTTGCGCAGGCGACGACGAGCTTCGAGGTACTGGCCATCGGGCTTCGTCAGGTCACCCTCGATGGTCCGGTCGTCGAAGTCGATGCGCGTCTTTTTCTTGTGCGAGACGCCATCCTGGGAGTCCCCACCCTCGGGGACGTCCTCGGCAAAGGCCTCGGCCGGATCCATGGGAGGGCCTGCCGACTCGGGCTCGTAGCCACGGCCGTAGTGCGCACACATGGCCAGGGACATCAGCAGGGCTGGCCCGGCCAGCAGGGCGAGCAGGCGGGGCAGCGTCTTCGGGGCCCGTGTTCTCGTCGACGGTCGGGTCATGGCTGGCTCCTGTGCTTGAGGTCGAAGCGGCACGCGATGGGCCGACCCTCGCGATCCACGCTGGCGATCACCTTGAGTGAGAAGGTGGGCTCCGCGCCTGCCAGGCGCAGGTGCAGGGTCAGCAACCGTGGTGATGTCGAGGGAAGGTCCGCCGCCGTGCTGAAGGCTGCGACCACGATGCGGCCGTGCATCAGGGCCGCGGGATCGTAGTAGGGCGCGTCCGAGAAAGGCTTGGACTCGCCGCCCTCGACCCCGACGATCTGGGCGTCCCCATCCGCCACGAGCTCGAGCTGGTACGCGGCCAGGGGGGCTCCGTCGCAGTCCATGGTCACGTCGAGGGGTGCAAAGCGAAGGCCCGAAGGCGATCCATCTTGGGCGCTCGCAGCAGATCCCAGGACCAGGCTCAGTATCAGCAGCGGGGTTCGCATCAGCGCCCTCCCCCACCCAGGGCCACAGCGCGTCGGGCGATGGCCTCGACATCGCTGGCGGTGATGACCTGGTCACCGTCGAGGTCGTGCAGCTTCAACGGGTCGCCGCGCTCCAGGCTGCGCGCCAGAAGCAGGGCGTCCACGATATTGACCTGCCCATCCGCATTGACGTCGCCAGCGATCCCGGGTGGCACTGCTGCCACCTCGGCTGAACGGTGCATTGTCATGGGTACGCTGATGGCGACGACGAGCCCCGCGGCCGCGGCCACCGGCGCTGCCCAGCGCAGCACTCGAACGACGGTGCTTTGCTGCCTGTGTCTCGTGCGCGCCCGGCGGGCGCTGTCCTGGACCATCTCCAGCAGCATGGCCTCGCGGGCCACCGACAGCGGTATGGTTTCCGGTTGCGCCTGGGCATCGCGCAGACTCTGCAGACGAGCGAGCTGCTGCTGGCAGGTGGTGCAACTCTGCAGGTGCTGCATCACCTCCGCCGAGGCCTCGCGGGTTCTGGCCAACTCGAGCTCGAGCATGTCGGGGTGTGTGGTCATCGTGTGCTGTCAGCGCTGCTCAGCCGCAAAAGGTTCACGGCATACGGCGGCGACACGAACTTTTTTTGTCCTTCGGGCGTAACGTGGCGTTTTGTTTGGCGATGGATGAACCGGTCGGGACTGCGCCCTTGGCCCGGACGAGCACCGCCAGGTGTGCCCCCTGGTGGCTTTGGCCTAAATAAGCGTGTTACGACGACCTACCCGGCCTCGCACAAGCGTTAGGACAGGGGACACCCCATGCCGCGCCACATCGCCCTGCTTCGTGCCGTCAACGTGACCGGTCACAACAAGCTCGCCATGGCCGATCTCCGGACCATGGCCGAGTCCCTGGGGTTCGAGGACGTGCAGACGATCCTGCAAAGCGGCAACCTCGTGTTCTCGTGCGCTGGGCACACCACCGCCAGGCTCGAGGAGACGCTACAGGATGCGGCGCGCGCGCAGCTTGGACTGGACACGGACTTCATGGTGCGCACGGTGCGTGAGTGGAGAGCCATCATCGACGGCAATCCCATGCCGGAGCAGGCCAGGGACGACCCAGCTCATCTACTCTTGCTCGTCCTCAAGGCCAAACCTGCCATGACGGAGGCTCGGTCTATCCAGAACTCCATCCCCGGCCGCGAGAAGCTTCACCTCGGCGAGCGCCACGCCTACATTCACTATGCGGATGGCGTCGGCCGCTCCAAGCTCACCACGGCCTGGCTGGACAAGAAGCTCGGCACGCGCGGCACAGCCCGCAACTGGAACACGGTGCTCAAGCTGGCAGCCCTCGTCGGGGCTTGAGCAAGCACCTGAGCGACCGCCCACCCCTGTTGTCTGCAACAGTCGCGACGGAGTCCGGGCGTGGGCTGTCAGGGGGCCTCGGTTGTGAGCTGCAGCTTCTTCAAGGCGTTGTGCAGTCTGGACTTCACGGTACCCAGGGGCAGGTCGAGGGCCTGGGCAATCTCGTCGAGCGAAAAATCCAGGGCGAAGCGCAGCCGCACCACCTCGCGATGGGTTTCGGGGAGTTCCTGGATCATGCGCTCGAAATCTCCCGCGGCGGGCGGCTCCCAGCGCAGGTCAGGCAGGTCGCGCCCGGCCAGGTGATCGTCCAGCCGCACCACCTTGCGCCGCTTGCGAAACAGCGAGATGCAGCGGTGCTTGATCACGGGGTAGAGGAAGGCGCGCAGACTGGCGCGCAGCACAAAGCCAGGAAAGCGAGCAAACAGTTCGACAAAGGCCTCCTGCATCACGTCCAGGGCGTCGTCGCGGTCTGCGGTGAAGCGAAAGGCGAGAGCCGAGGCCCAGTCGCGATGGCGCAGCATGATCTCGACAAAGGCAGCTTCCTCGCCGTGATTGGCGAGCCTTGCCAGCGCCTGCTCGTCGAGCTCTGCATGAGGCCGCGGGGTCATGGAGCAGAGGTCCTACCCCGGAGCCTGGGCCACAGCAACCAGGGACCGCCTCCCCGGGGCA
The DNA here is from genome assembly GCA_043821645.1 of Pseudomonadota bacterium. Taxonomy (GTDB): domain Bacteria; phylum Myxococcota; class JACRCW01; order JAFGSX01; family JAFGSX01; genus JBDRCO01. Next base: position 74,192 of record JBDRCO010000094.1, read on the forward strand.
GGGATGTCACACCTAGTGTCGCGTGAGCAGATGCCGCATGGCCGCCAGGTAGCGATCGCCAGAGGACAGGTAGAAGGCCAGGGCGCGCTCGAAGCGCTTGCCCACGAGGCCCTTGAGCAGCATCTCGGACACCAGGCGCTTGCGCGTGAGCACCTGCTGGGACAACCACAGGACCTGCTTCTCCTCGTCGGACATGTGCTGCGTGAACTGCCGCAGCGCGGTCTGGGCGCGCGGCTGGTACATCCAGAAGTAGAGCAGATCAAGGGCGTTGACGACGAGCAGGTGCAGCACGTCCTCGGCACGGTCCTTCAGCCTGTGCACGAGTTCCTTGGGGGCGTCGATCAGGTGAAGTACCTCCGCCTCGGGGAAGGCCATCTCCATGCGACCATGAGCGTCGAAGAGCTGCTCCAGCTTCTCGCGATAGTCCATGGTTCGATGGGACAGGTTGTGCTGACGATCCGCGGAGCCCTCGATGATCGCAGCGACCAGGTCAGAAGCTGCCTTGGAGATGACGGCAGCCCACAGCTGCAGGCCGGCCTGGATATCGAGTTCGCTCAGCCCCGCCCTCCTGGCGAGGGTGAACAGCAACGCATTCAGGCCCACGGCGACCGGGATGGAGATCACGGTGCGAAAGAAGTTGCCGACGATCGCCGCGAGCGGGAGCCCCCGGTAGGTGTTGTGGCTGGAGATGTAAATGCCGTTGGCCAGCGCCATCACCGAGTACAGCAACAGGGGGCCGGTCGTCGTGGTCACGCCCAGACTGCGCGAGAGCAGCAGGTCCTTGACCAAAAAGTCGAGCAGTGGCACCGAGAAGCCGGTGAACAGCAGCGAGTCCGCCACCCGGTTCCAGGAAACGAAGTCGTTCCAGTGCAGCAGCGATCGCGGACGCAGACCGCCGCCCCCGACGATGGACTGCACGATGTTGCGCCCGCCGGTGATGGCGAACCAGATGACCGCACCGAACCAGGACAGCAGCCACCAGTCCTTGGTCAAAAAGAAAGTCAAAAAGGCCGGAATGAAGCCAAGGGTGATCTTGCCGATGTTGAGAAGTGCGCTGTTCAGCTGCGCCAGACCCGGGCCAGACGCGTTGTTCTCTCGGGCGCCCGCCAGACAGCTTGCCAGGCCATTGCCTGTCTCCTCGGCCAGACCTCCCAAGGACGCGATGTTGCCCTGCGCGCTGAGCGTGGTCGCGTTGTGGCCCACGCTCCAGGTGACCTGCCGCCCGTTGTCGACGAACCACACCGCAGACGAGCGCGGCCCTCGCGGCTGGCGCGGATCGCCGTGGGCACCGCGCGACTTCACGGTCTCGCTGATTTGCCTCTGCACCGTGGTGGTCACCGGAACAAGACTGAAACCATCGCGACGCAACTGCCGGCGTGCGCGCGGTGGAAGTGTCGACACGACGACGAGGCCCATACCCCGGGAGTGGCGCGAGCGGCCAATGGAGTCGCTCCCCAGGCGACTGTGTAGCCTGTTGGTGCGATAGCACTCGAGCAGCCCTGGGAGATCTCGCAGGATGCCGCGAAGGTTCTCGCACTGCTCCGCACTTCCCGCCCGCGGATCCTGCTCCAGCTCGTGCAGGAGGGTGCGCACCAGGCGCTTGGCCTCGACCACGTTGCCACTGTTGAGCACGAGGCGCAGGTCATTGATCCGAGTACGGTGCTCGGTGCGTCCTTGCGCCCAGTCCTTGAGGTTGAAGATCTCTAGGTGGCTGACGTGGCCTCCGCCCTCATGCAGCACCTGCAGCACGTGCGCCGGCTCCAGGTTGGTCGGATTGAGGGTGATGCGCGACCGGCACGGCAAAGCACCGAGCCTGGCGATCATGGCTGCCGGTCCCAGGCGGAGAAGGTCAGGGACATCGTCACTCTCGCTGGGCCGGGAGGGATTGGATGCCGTCGGATTGATTTCAGGGCGCAGATAGCGCTCGACCAGGACCTCGGGGACCAGCTCATCCAACGACCTTATCAACGCAGCGAGGTGGTTCTTCTCCCCTCCCGTGGCCTCGTCATGTTGCGCACACAATTCCTGCACGCGCGCACGGAGCAGTGGCAGCAGGGCGGCATGGACGAACTCGGCAAGGTGCACCAGCGAAGCCTGCGCGGGGCCGACGAAGAGGGAGAAGGCCTCCTCATCCAGTGGCGGCAGCTCGATGCCGAACTCCTGGTTGAGGGCCGGCAGGTGGCGGGCATTGAAGCTGCGGAGCAGCTCGAGGATGGCGCGACGCTCGTACGCTGCGACCTCGCGCCCCTGGGCCATAAAGCGCTCGACCTCGGGCTCCTGCAAGAAGCTCACGAAGTCACGGCGGTTGAGGAAACCGCGCGGTGCCCACACCAGATGCGCGTAGCGATCCCGCAGTCGCGCCGACACCTCGACACCGATACGCACGTCGACGCCCATGATCTCGGCGGCCTCGAGCAGCTCGGCGGCGACCTCCGGGCGCACGTGGTTGTAGTAGATGACGCCGAGAAAGCGCAGACCCTTGATCCACGCGTCCATGATGAGGTGTGTCGGTGACTTGCGCCCCTTGGTGTTGGCGTCGTGCACATGATGGTCGAAGGCCAGCTGGTTCCAGGCCTCGGGCATCTCCAGCAGGTGATAGCGCCGCAGCTGGTTGCGGATGCGGCGCGGATTGCCCGACGAGGCCTCGCGAAAATCGTGAGCCAGCGCGAGCTGCCTGTCCTCGTCCCCCCGGGCACGCACCAGCTCCTTCATGATCTGCAACAGCACCCGCGCCACGTTCAGGCGAAGCTTCTGGCTGCTGTCGTGCATGACCTCGGCGCGAACCTCGCGCAGAGCCGCGATGCGCTCCTGCGCGGTTCCCTCGTGCAGGGTCTCCAGCAGGTCCACCATCGCAGCGGCCAGGCGCAACGACTTGGGAGCAGCCAGTTCCTTGATGCCGCGTGGATGCAGATACGGGTCAAACAGTCGGCGGATTAGGGCCGGGCCCTTGCCTCGCTTGGAGGCCCTCCCGACCATCTCCAGCATGCGCAGATCGCCGGCATCAAAGAGTAGGGGATTGCGCTGCGTGTTCAACGTCGGCCAGCTCCCGGAACAGGGACAGACCGTTAGAGATACACCCGTCGTACTGCACGTACAAGAATGGCTCCCCGGCGAGGACAGCCAGTCCCGTTGTCATTCTGGCCAACGACCTCGGCGCGCCTGCACTGCCCTAAGACTGCTGGCGCTCCTGGTGCTGCTTCTTGATCTGCTCGACCACGTCGGGGTCGGCCAGGGTGGTCAGGTCGCCCAGGCCGTCGTACTCACCGGCCGCGATCTTGCGCAGGATGCGCCGCATGATCTTGCCCGAGCGCGTCTTGGGCAGGCCTGGCACCGCGTGGACGACGTCGGGCGCGGCAAAGCCGCCAATGGCCTGGCGCACTTGCTCGCGCAACACGCCCACCACCTCCTCGGGATCCTGGCTTGCGTAATCCGCGTTGAGGATCACGTAGGCATAGATGCCCTGACCCTTGACCTCGTGGGGGTAGCCGACGACAGCCGCTTCAGCCACGGCCTCGTGCGCCACCAGGGCGCTCTCCACCTCGGCCGTGCCGATGCGGTGGCCGGATACGTTGATGACGTCGTCGATGCGGCCGGTGATCCAGTAATACCCATCGGCATCCCGGCGGCAGCCATCGCCGGTGAAGTAGTAGCCCGGGTAGGCCGTGAAGTAGGTCTCGCGAAAGCGGTGGTGGTCACCCAGCACGGTGCGCGCCTGGCCTGGCCAGGGCGTGGCCAGACACAGCGCGCCCTCGACGTCGTTACCCTCGAGCACTTGACCCCTGTCGTCGAGGATCACTGGCTTGACCCCGAAGAAGGGCAAGGTCGCCGAGCCAGGCTTGAGCGGCGTGACACCTGGCAGTGGCGTGATCAGGATGCCGCCGGTCTCGGTCTGCCACCAGGTGTCGACGACCGCCGCTCGACCCTCGCCGACCACGTCGTGATACCAGCGCCAGATCTCTGGATTGATGGGCTCGCCCACGGTACCCAGGATGCGAAGCGTCGAGCGCCTGTACTTGCTGACAAATGCGTTGCCAGCGCGGGCGATGGCGCGCAGTGCCGTGGGAGCGGTGTAGAAGATGGTGATACCCAGGTCGTCCACCATCTGCCAGTAGCGTCCGGCGTCGGGGTACACAGGCGTGGACTCGAACATGACCGTGGTGGCGCCGTTGGCCAGGGGCCCGTAGACGATGTAGCTGTGTCCCGTGATCCAGCCGGCGTCGGCGGCACAGCAATACACGTCGTCGGGTTGCAGGTCGAACACCAGCTTGTGGGTCATGGCCGCGTACACCAGGTAGCCGCCGGTGGTATGCAGCAGGCCCTTGGGTTTGCCGGTGGAACCCGAGGTATAGAGCACGAAGAGCGGGTCCTCGGCCCCCATCCACTCGACGGTGCAGGTCGAACGCTGCTTGGTGCACTCCTCGTCGAGCCACAGGTCTCGCCCCTGGCGCATCGGGACGTCGTTGCCGGTGCGCCTGGCCACCAGCACGGTCTCCACCAGGTCCATGCCCTCGACCGCGCGGTCCGCGATCTTCTTCAGCGGGATGTGCTTGCCACCGCGCAGTCCCTCGTCGGCGGTGACCAGCACCTTGCAGCGCGCATCGACGATGCGATCGCGCAGCGCCTCGGCCGAGAAGCCCGCGAACACCACCGAGTGCACGGCCCCGATACGGGCGCAGGCGAGCATGGCGTAGGCCAGCTCGGGGATCATGGGCATGTACAGGCAGACCCGGTCGCCCTTGCGCACGCCGTGGTGCAGCAACACGTTGGCGACCCGCGCCACCTGGTGCTTGAGCTCGCGGTAGCTGATGTGCTTGTAGACCCCGGGCTCGTCGGCAGCCCACATGATGGCGGTCTTGTCGGCCCTGTCCTCGAGGTGACGGTCGACGCAGTTGTAGCAGGCGTTGAGGCGCCCACCCGAGAACCAGGCAAAGTCCACCTCCTGGTAGTCGGCGTCGAACACCGTGTGCCAGGGATGAAACCAGGTCAGCGCCTGGGCCTGTTTTGCCCAGAAGGACTCTGGATCGTCGAGGGAGAGGCGGTACTGGCGCCGGTATTCATCCATGGTCCGGATGTGCGCGTGGCGCACGATGTGGTCCTTGGGAGCAATCATGGTGCTGCTCATGAGAGGTCCTTTCCCGTGATGCGAAAACCCACCCGATGCTGCCAGCGTGCGATACGTGGCAACGTCGTGTTAGATAGCCCGGATGTCGACACACGCACGTCAGGCGGCCGTCACCACGACGCGGTGCATCAGACAGGACTCTTGCGGCCAGCCGACCTGGGAGAGCTGATGTCCTCGGCGAACACATCGCGGCTGGTCCCGGTGGCAGTGGTTCTTGGCGCAGTGTGCGCTCTTGCAGGGACAGCTTTCGCGGCAGCACTGGTGGCCGAGGGCCAGCTGGGGGACTGGCTCCTGCGCATGGGCTGGTGGTCCTATCCGCTGCGCGGCCTGGCCCTGGTTCAGCTCGTGATCTCCATCGTGCTCGGCCTGCGCGCGCTCAAGCGACCGGTGCCGGCTTGGCAGTTCCTGATACTTCCCGATCTCTCCATCCTCGTCGGCGTCATCGGTACCTGGTCCGGGTTGCGCATGGGGTCGCAGGTCCTGGCTGCCGTTGCCCTGGAGCAGCGACTGCCCATCTGGGCCGCGGTGCGCGCCGAGGCAGGACTGGCCCTGGTGCTGGCCGTGCTGGTGGCGGCCCAGGGCTGCGTTGGCCTGACCCTGGCCTCCAGTCTCACAGCCTGGCAGCACCGTCGTCGGCAGCAGGACTCGACCACCTGGCCTCTGGCCCTGGCCGTGTTCACCAGCAGCGTGTTCATGTGTGTGGCGCTGGGTCTGCTCCTCACGAGCAACTTCGGCGACGCGGATGTCGGGCGCCTCGCCTGGCTGTTGCTGTGGGTACTCGGACTTGGCCTGGCCCTGGTCCCGGCGGCCCTCGGCAGCGCCTCCCTGCTCACATCGTCGCATGACGACGAGCGCGGCGCAGGCCTGGGGCTCGCCGTGCGGGCCGCTTACGGGGCCGGTCTGACCGTGGCGCTGCACGCTCTGGCACTCTGGCAAGGGCACGTTGCCTCAGCGCTGAGTGCCATGAGTGCAGTCGACACCTCCGATTCCGCCGAGCTCGTCGCGCGCGTCCAGGTCGGTCTTGCACGGACCCTTGGTTCGACGAGCGGTGCAGCTCTCGCCGGCGCGGTGCTGGCCCTTGTTCTCGTTCTTCCAATGGCCATCAAGGTACGACCCACAGCCCGCCAGCTTCGCGCCACCGAGGCGGCCCTGCTGCTGCCAGGTCTCCCGCTGCTGGGAGTCTTGATGCTTGGATCTTCGAGTAACGACCGGGGCACACAGGCCATGTCGGCAGTGCTGGAGCGAACGCCTCACGATGTGGACCTGCCTGTCCTCGACAGCGTCGAGGATCTGGCCTCGCAGGTCCCACTGGTGAGACTGACCACCCAGGGGCTGCGCGTGGACGGCGACCTCACACGGAAGCTCCCAGCGGCGGAGCCTGGTGAGGACGGATCCTGTCCCTGGCTCCAGGTCGCTGCCCCCGCGAGTCTCGACATGGCGACGCTCCGCCCGCTTGCGCGAGGCCTGTACGAGACAGGGGCCTGCGAGCTCGCCCTGGTCGTTGAGCGCCCCGGAGCAGAGCAACGCAGCCATCATGGGACCCTGCCCTGGCCCGGCATCCCTTCCGCCTTGCGCCGCGACCTCGACAACCTGGCGCAGCTGCGCTTCGAGCGCTGGGGTCTGATCCGAGTGCGCCTCGATCCGCTGCCCGCCGCAGCTCTCACCGCGGTGTGCCGCGTCGAGCTGAGCGGCCCGCAGACCAGCTTCACCGTGGACGCGGACAGCCGACACACCCCGCTTCGACGCATCGCCGGCGGCGAGGTGGATCCCGCAGAGCTGCAGGCGATCTGGCGAACCTCGGTGCAGCGTGGTGCCTCGTGCTCGGCGCTCCGGGTGGTCACCGACGAAGGAACCACGCTGCGCGCCCTGCTCAGCGTTGTGGCTGCCACCCAGGTGCAGCGCCCGACCAGCGACCTCGGCGCCGATCCTTTTGGTTACGATGCTGCAGCGCGCCTGACGTCCCTGTTCGCCTCGGTGCACTGGAATCCATGACCCGGCAATCGCAATTCTTGTGACCGGGCTTTGGCAAGACGCCGGATAGGCGCCACCTCCCACCACTGGTTCAATGCAGGCATTGGGGAGCTGCTCTCCTCACCCTTCTTCACCGGAGTGTGGAGGTTCACGTGCGGACCTTCGTGTGGATCAGTGTGCTCGCTGCCACGACAGTTCCAGCAATGGCGCCCTCGCTGAGAGCTCAACCCGAGCTCAAGGCTTACTACAAGGACGACTTCATCCTCGAGGACGCAGGTAAGAATTTTCAGCTCAAGATCCGCGGCAACATGCACCTGGACGCTCGCGCCTACCAGTGTGAAGGAGAGTGCGGATCGCCGCACAGCCTGGACCTGCGGCGCGCGCGCATCGATCTGCAGGGGCGCGTGCACCAGTGGTTCGAGTTCCGCATCCAGCCCGAGTTCGCTGACAAGCCACACCTTCGCAACGCCTGGGTCGACGTCGGGCGCTACCCCTGGCTGCACCTGCGCGCGGGCCAGATGAAGGTGCCCTTCAGCAGCGCCTGGGCCACCCTCGACAACAACCTCAACTTCATCGAGCGCGGTAGCTCCACGCCCTTCTACACCTTCTTCGACCGCGGAGTGATGGTGTGGGGTGAGATCCTCGACGGCACCATCGTGCCCAGCCTGGGCATCTTCACCGGTGCCGGGAGTGAACTCGACGTCAACAGCGGGGACATCGACGATGCCAAGGACCTGGCTGGCCGTCTCTTCCTGCAACCCTTCAAGCCCCTGGGCCTGGCGCCCCTGAGTGGCCTGTTCCTGGTCGCGCAGGGTACCTGGGGCCGCATGAGCGCGCCGACCACGCGCTACGAGACGGGCGGGATGCGTTCGGCCAACTACGAGTCTGCACTGTGGCGCTGGCGCACCGAACAAACCCTGGGAAGCGATGGCCGGGTCACGGACAGTATCACTGCCACCGTCGACAGCCGCACCCGTTGGGGCCTCGAAGGTCACTACCTGCTCGGGCCCTTCGCCCTGTCCTGCGAGTATCTCGAGGTGCTGTACGACAACATCGTGGTCCACCACCAGCTTATCGAGGGATCATCGCGCAGGGTCAACGAGAAGATCTTCAACACCGACGCCACCCTGCGCAGCTTCAGCGTCTTCGCGTCCTTTTTCATCACGGGCGAGAGCAAGAGCCTGAGCACTTGGGGCTGGAAGACGGCCCGTCCCACCAGTTCTCTGGGGGAGGGCGGCTTGGGAGCGGTCGAGGTCCTGGCGCGGTACTCGCGAACCTGGACGGACCCGAAACTGTTCGAGGTGCACAAGGTCCAGGGCTTCGCCGCCGGCGACTCCGCGCTCCCCGATGGCTACGGCGCTGCTCTGCCCGGGGCCAGCAACCGGATCAAAGCAGCGGTGCTCGACGGGGCGTCCGAGGTCCATGAGTTCACCGGGGGATTGTCCTGGACCGTCAACCCCATGATCCGCTTGCAGCTCAACGATGTCTTCCTGTGGGCACCCGACATCGACCGCGACGGCGATGGCAAGAACGACAACTGGATTCTCTCTGGCAACCGGTCAGACCGCTCGGACCTTGAACGCAAGAACACGCCCGTACCTTGGGAGAACGCGGTGATGGCGCGCCTGATTCTCAAGATCTGAACAGGCTCGTCGAGAACCGCCGTTGCCCGGGGAGGAAGGAATGCTCGCCGTATGACCCCAGCCCCACAGTGGCCCAGTGCCACACCTGAGCACGAGCGAGGCGGACGTTTCTTGCGCTGGCGCATCGTCGTCATCCTGCTGGCGGTCTCCTTGCTCCCGCTCGCGCTGGTCGGCGTGGGATCGACCCTGGTCTTTGGCGGACTGCTCGAGGAGCGCTCGCTGGAGTTGCAGCGGCAGGTGGTGCAGAGCCATGCCAGTGCCATCGAGCAATACCTCCTCGAGCGACGCCGTGCCCTGGAGCTGGTGGCGCGCACACATTCCGCCGAGGAGCTCGCGAGCTCAGGCACCCTGCGGCATGTGTTCGAAGCCCTGAGCGCCAGCGTGCCCGGTGCCTTCGTCGACCTAGGCGTCATCGGCGAGGACGGCCAGCATCTGGCCTACGTGGGTCCCTACGACCTGTCGGACAAGAACTACCGGGATGCGGCCTGGTTTCGCAGCGTGCTCGCCGGCGATGTCTACGTGAGCGACGTGTTTCTCGGCTACCGGCAGGTGCCGCACTTCATCCTGGCTGTGAAGCGCAGCGGTTCCGCCCGGACCTGGGTGCTGCGCGCGACACTCAACAGCGAGGACTTCGATGGCGTGGTGCGCAAGCAGGGTCTCAGCGACACCGCCGATGCCTTCCTGGTCAACGAACAGGGCCAGTATCAGACCACCCCGCGCAACGGCCGCGTGCTCGACCTAGCGCCGATGGTGTCTCCCCTCCAGCATCAAGGATTCCAGCAAGAGCGCGTCGCTGTCGGAGGCATACCCACGCTGCAAACCACCACCTGGCTGCACGGCAACCGCTGGATGCTGGTGGTGCGGGAGTCCGAGCGGACCATCCAGGCACCACTGCGCCGAGCCTCCCTCAATGGTGTGCTGGTGGTGTCGCTGGCCGTTCTGATCGTCGTCATCACCACCATCCTTGCCTCCTGGCACCTGCTGCAGCGGGTCGACCGGGCCAACGCCCAGCGCGATGCGATGTCCAGCGAACTCCTGCGTTCGGCCAAGCTGGCGTCGCTGGGGGAGCTGGCCACGGGTCTCGCTCACGAGATCAACAACCCCCTCGCCATCATCAGTGCCGAGCAGACCAACATCTCGGATGGTGTGCAGGACTTGACGCTGGACACAGATATCGAGAAGGGCCTGCTCGATTCGGTGCGGCGCTGTCGTCGCCAGATCGAGCGCTGCAGCAGCATCACAAGCAAGATGCTGCAGTTCGGCCGACGTGCCGACGTGCACCTGAAGCCCACCCAGATCTCACCCCTGCTCGAAGAAACCGTGCGCCTGCTTCACCGTCAGGCCGCCGTGCGCAACGTGGATCTCGTTCTCCAGGCGGCGCCCGACCTCCCCGAGCTGCTCATCGACGGAACAGAACTGGAACAGGTTGTGGTCAACCTCATCAACAACGCGATGGACGCCATCGAGGGTGGCGGCACGGTCGAAGTGGAGGCTCGTAGGACGGGCAAGGAAGTTCGCCTCGCAGTCAAGGACAATGGCTGCGGCATACCGCGGGAACACCTGGACCGAGTGTTTCAACCCTTCTTCACCACCAAGCCAGTAGGACACGGCACCGGGCTTGGCCTCAGCGTCTGCTACGGCATCGTGCGCGGCTGGGGCGCGACCATCACGGCGTCCAGCGAGCCAGGCCGCGGTACCGAGATCACCATTCACGTGCCCGTGCCATCACCCCTGGAACTGCAGCAGGTGCACGGAGTGTCCCAACCGGCCTGACAGGATTGCGGAGGACGAGATGAAGACCGAACCCCTGATTCCCATCCTGATGGTGGACGATGAGGTGGATTTTCTCGACGCCACCAGCATGGCCCTGTCCCGTCGTGGTTTCTCCGTGATCACTGCAGTCGAAGGGAGCCAGGCGCTCGCGCTGCTCGCCCAGCATCGGGTCTCGGTCGTCATTCTCGACGTCCGCATGCCCGGCATGGACGGAGTCGAGCTCTGCGGTCGCCTCAAGATGCAGTACCCGGACCTCCCCGTGGTCCTGCTCACCGGGCACGGCAATGTCCAGCAGGCGTTTCAGACCTCGCGCGAGGGCGTGTTCGACTACCTGCTCAAACCCTGCGAGGTGGAGAAGCTCGCGGAGGTCGCGCGCAGAGCCGCGGCCCATCACGCACCACATCCCACGGAACGCGAGGAGCTCGACACCCCCATCCGCCTGCTTTTCGTGGACGACGAGACAGACTTTCTGGAGTCCCTCTCCCCTGCCCTGGAGCGCCGCGGCATGGAGGTCACGCCGTCCGCCACCCCCGACCTCGCCCTCTCTTACGCAGCCAGCCAGATCTTCGACGTGGCCTTGGTCGACATGAAGATGCCTGGCATGGACGGCATGGAGCTGTCGAGGCGCCTGCGCCTCCACCAACCCCTCCTCGAAATCGTGGTGCTCACCGGCCACCCGACCATGGGACAGGCTTTCGAGGCCATCAAGCAGGGCGCCTTCGACTTCCTGATGAAGCCGCTCTCCGTGGAAGCCATTACCGCCAAGGTCAGGCAGGCGAATCGCCAGGCGCAGCGGAGGCGGGAAGCCGACCGGGAGGCTGGCGTGAAGCAGATCCTCGACAACAAGGCGCACTGATCTCGCCCAGGCTCAGTGGAGGACACCATGGCCGACATGCCCAGGACCAAGCCCACGGGCTACAACAAGTACGTCGACGTCAAGACCTTCGGCATCGCCGTCGCCGCGTTCGTGCTTGTGCTGATCCTGCCCGTACCCTCGAGCATGCTCGACGTGGGCGTCGAGTACTCCCTCGGCAAGCAGATGGTGCAGGAGCAGCTCGCACGGGAGCTGTTCCACAAGCCTCTGGGCGAGGTGGAGCAATGGCAGGCAGCCACGGCCCAGGCCCTCGAGCTGGGGATGATGCAGGGTGTCTCGGCCAAGGCGACCATGCTCAAGCGCGACCGCAAGGCACTCAAGAAGGCGGGACTCACCCTTTCCGAAGAGCACTTCAAGAAATATCAGGCGCTTCTCACTGGCCTCGATGACGCGCGCTTCAAGCAGCTCATGCTGGACGCACGAGAACTCCGCAACACCAAGCTGACCTACGCCGAGCTCGACAGCAAGGACAAGGCCACCGCGGACAGGGCGGCACGCAACCTCAAGCTCTGCATTGCCATGGTGATCTTCGTCGTCATCTGCTTCGTCACCGAGGCCATTCCATTGCCCGGGGTCGCCTTCTGCATGGGTCTGATCCTGGTCTTCGGAGGGGTCGTCACCCGGCAAGAAGTGGCCTCGATGATGTGGTCGGACGCGGTCTGGTTCATCATGGGGAGCCTGATGTTCGCCACCGCCTTCGTCGTCACGGGGGTGGACAAGCGCATCTGCCTGGTCCTGTTCCGGGCCCTGGCCAAACCCAGCGTCAAGGTCATCACCTTCATTCTGATCCTCGTCATCGCCCCCTGCGCTGCCTTCATCTCCGACCACGCTTTGGCAGCCATGTTCTTGCCCATCGCCATCATCCTTTACAGCAACAGTCTCAGCGAGAAGGTGCCGCAGGACTCCGAGCTGGCCAAGATGCTGGTGATCTGCGTGGCCATGGCCTGCAATATCGGTGGCTTTGGCGCGCCATCAGGCGGGGCGCGTAATGTCATCATCATGACCTACCTCGAGGACATGTTCGGCATCAGCATGAGCTATGGACGCTGGATGCTGTTCGGCATGCCCTTCGTGATCATCATGATGCCCGTGCTCTGGGTTCTGCTGAACTGGCGCTTCAAGCCCAGGATCCACGACCTGTCGCCCGCGCTCGCCACCTTGCGCAAGGACATCGATCGCATGGGCGGCTGGAGCCGCCAGCAGGTGATCGCACTGGCCATCTTCCTGATCATGCTGTTCGGGTGGATCACCGAGAGCAGCCTGCTCGAGCAATGGCTCGGCATTCGGCTCGGCATCGGCGTGCTCGCGGTGGCCGGCGCGGTCGCCTACCTGCTCACGGGCATCGTCAACTGGCGTGACTACCAGCAGAAAGTGGACTGGGGTGTGGTGTGGCTCTACGCCGGCGCCACGATCTTTGGCAAGGTGCTGGACCAGACCGGCGCTGCGTACTGGATGGCGCGCTCCATCGTCGAGGTCATGGCCAGCTTTGGCGTGGCCAGCGCGACAGCCTTGCTGGTGGTAGGAGGCTTCGTGACCGCGGGCATGACGCAGCTCATGGCAGATGGCCCTGCGGCTGCGGCCGTCGGTCCGGTGACCCTCAACATGGCTGCGGTGGCGGCACCTGGATCCCAGCTCATCCCCTTCATGGGCCTCATCACTTCTTGTGCATCGTCCATGGCCTACCTGCTCATCATCGGCACGCCTCCCAATGCCATCGTCTATGCCAGCGGCTACCTCGAGCCGAGGGATTTCCTGCGCGTTGGCATTCCCTGTCTCCTCATTTCCATGACGGTCCTGCTCACGCTGGCCCTGCTGTACTGGCCACTTCTTGGATTCGCGGGGCTCAAGCCTTTTTAGGCGAGGGTGGAGGATGTGATGACGGATATCAGACTTCTCCTGATCGACGACGAGGATGAGTTCAGAGCCGCGACCTCTCAGGCTCTGACTCGACGTGGCTTCGTGGTGGTCGAGGCCGAGACAGGAGAGCACGGGTTGCAGCTGCTCGAACGCCAGCAGGTCGACGTCATCGTGCTCGATCTGCGCATGCCTGGTCTCAGCGGCATCGACACGCTCGAACTCATGCGGCAGCGCGGTATGCATGCGCCCGTGATCATTCTCACGGGCCATGGTGGCCTGGACGATGCCGTGGCCGGTATTCGCCTGGGCATCGTCGATTTCCTGCAGAAGCCCGTGGACATCGACAGGTTGGCTGCCCAAATCCGATCCACCATGGGCCGCGGTGCCAGTTCACCGCTGCGCGAACGAAGCATCCGCGAACTCATGGTGCCCGCCTCTGCCTACCGCCGCGTCCTCGACGACGAGCCCTTGCGAGACGTCGCGCTGGAACTTCGCAACGCATTGTTCCGTACCGTCGAGGGCGAGGTCACCGAGCAGGGTCATCGCACCGTGCTGGTGTACGACAAGCAGGAGCACTTCGTGGGTGCCCTGCGTCTCAACGACGTGCTGCGCCAGGCCGTTCCCAGCTTTCTGCGAGACTCACCTTACGCGTCGTTCCTCACCGGTATGTTCCTGGCCCAGAGCAAGCTGATGGGCAATCTGCCAGTGCGGGAAGCACTTGGTGAGAAACTGGTCATCGACGTCGAAGCACCGCTGATGGAAGCGCTGCACCTGATGACCAGCCGCTGCCTCATCAACCTGCCGGTGGTCGAGGCGGGCCAGGTGGTCGGCGTGCTCCGCGACAAGGACCTGTTGCTCGAGATCGCGTCCCCGTCGGGGTCACCATCAGAGTGATCGCACGCACTCACCTCCGACGACGGCGACGACCTCGACCCGACCCAGAATGACTGTGGGCCCTTCTCACCAGCCCACCGGCGGAGAAGCGAAAGCTCCCTCCCGCCGTCGCCTGGGGCTCAAGATCCAGGGCCAGGGCCTCATAGCGTTCGCGAGACACCTGGCGTTCCTGGAAAATGAGACGCGCCCAGATATCCTGTTCGTTGGCCTGGCTCACCGCCTCCACCCGCAGCACATCGTGCCGCGCCACGGCCTTGTGCCAGGAAGACCTCGGTGACGACGGAGCGTGGCCTCTGAACGCCTCGGGTCCACGCTCGCGGTACCACAGCAGGCTGTGGGCTGTGGACAGTGCGCCCGCCCAGGGGTAGCGGCGCAGTGTCCAACCAATGGAGAGTTTTTCCAGGTCTTGCTCGAGTACCTGCTGCTCGTGCTCGCTGAGAAACGAGGACGGGGTGTAAAACAGACCAGTGCCCAGCTGGTCACCCGCTATCCTCCAGGTCTCCCGTAAACCGTACTCCTCGGGATAGCAGGCCACGCGGGAACCAGGTCCCAGGCTGAACTCTCCGCAAATGAACAGCGCCGCGTGCTGCCGCAGGCGAGACAGGAGGTGAAGCGTTTGCTGTGCCTGGTCGAGGGTCTCGCCGGGAAAACCGGTGAAGGTCATGAGCTCGACCGCGACACCCGCTTGCCCCAGATTCTGGACCACGCGCTCGACGTCGGCGACCACCAGGCCCTTGTCGATCCGGGCCAGCACCTGAGCTGAACCCGACTCGACGCCGAGACTCAAGGCGAGGGCGCCCCCCTCGACGAGTTCGTCGCAGCGCGCGCGAGTGAAGAAGCGCTCCGGTCTGACGTCGCTTGCCCATCGCAGGCCCTGCCCGCGCTCTCGCAAACCCATCGAGATCGCCAGCAGCGTTCTTGGCGCGATGCTGTCCTGGGAGAGATAGAACAGTTTCACGTCGTGACGCCGGGAGAGCTGCGCGAGATCCTCGACGACCCGTGCCACCGGCCTCTCCCGGTAGCAGCCCGTGCCCTCCCGGACCGGACCGTAGTGGCAAAAGGCACACCGTCCCCAGTAGCAGCCGCGGCTCGAATCGTAGGGGAGCACGAGCTCGGGCGACAGGTATGCGCCCAGGTCCAGGCCGTCGAGGTCCGGCGCTGGAGCAGCCTGTAGATCGTCCAGCTCGCCCTCGAGGACAGGTCCGAGACTCGCCAGGCCATGCTTGCCGGCAACGCTGGTACAGATCTGCCGAACGGCCCGGATGCCCTCGCCCGCAACAGCCAGGTCAAAGGGCCCAAGAGCGCGCGCCCGTGCCGATGCGTCCAGCTGCAACAAGATCTGCGAGATCGCCGCACCACCGATGACAAGAGGCAGATCTTTCCTGGCGCGGCGCAGGGCCAGTGCCAGGGCAAAGGCTGGCTGGACCTGGCTCATGAAGGCGACCGAGATGCCGACCCAGTCGAGGTCTGCCCGAGCCAGACGTGGCCCCAGCACGCCGTCATAAAACTCCCGGAAAGGATCGCGACCCGCTGCGGAGTCGGCGGCGATCGCGGACGCGTCCAGCAGCGAGAACGGAGTTCGGTACCAGGCAAAGTCGAGGTCGAGCGGGTGGTGCACAGCGCCAACCAGGTGCAAGGCTCCTTGCACCGTGGCCACGGCCGCTTCGTAGGCAGTGGCGTCGTAAAAATCCCGACCGGCCGCGCCATCGAGAACATTGAGTGCCCTGTCTATCCCCCGTGGTACGGCGTGTGCATCGCCGCGCGCTCTCCACAAGATCGCGTACTCCCGCATCTGGGAATGATCCAGGCAAGCCATCTGGTCCAGGTCCGCGAGGCGCCGCTCGAGCTTCTCGCTCAAACCGCGCAGCCTCTCTGTGCCCAACAACCAGCGATAGCCTTCGGCATTGGCGTCGATGGGGAAAACTTGATGACCATCTTGTCGCAGCACCGCGGTCAGCAAGGGCACCGAGATATAGGGCGCTGTGGGATCCGCAGACGGTGGGTAGATCAGGCCAATGCGCATCACGGCCACTTCAGCGGGTGGGCGGCGCAACGGTCGCTGCGGGGGCACGACGCCACATGCGGCGGTGCGGGATACCCGCGTCCATGAACTCCTCGCCCCCAGCCACGAAGCCGAACTTCTCGTAGAAGGGGATGGCATGGGTCTGGGCGTCGAGGACGAGTTCCTGAAGCCCTCGCTCCCCGGCAAGCGAAATGAAGCGGTGCATCAGTAGCGCGCCCACGCCCTGGCCTCGCGCCTCGCGCAACACGGCCATGCGGCCAATCTTGCCATGCGGGAACATGCGACCGGTACCCACTGGACGGCCCTGTGCATCCTCGACCAGGAGCTGCACACAACCCGCGTCCTCACCATCCCACTCCAGCTCCGGCGGCACCTTTTGCTCGTCGATGAACACCTGGCTCCGGATCGCGCGCAGCGTGTCCTGATCGCGGGTCCAGTCGGCGATCCGTACGCGGCAGACTCCGCCTTGCTTTGCGGCGCTCATCGTCCCTTGAACTCCGGCGCACGTTTCTGGGCGAAGGCCATCATGGCCTCCATCAGGTCCTCCGAGGCCAGGTGCGAGGCGTTCCACAACGCCACGTAGTCCAGCCACGGATCGTCGACGCTGGCCTGCTGGCGGGCCATGACCTGCTTGACACCCTGCACGGTCAGCGGAGGGTTGGCCGCGATGACCTGCGCCTGCGTGGCGACCGCCTGCATCATGGCGTCGGTGTCCGCGTGAACCGCGTTGAACAAACCCATGCGCTGCGCCTCCTCCGCCTCCACGTCACGACCGGTGAGCGCGAGCTCGCGCGCATGCCCCTGACCCACGATCGCCGGCAGACGCTGCAGCGAGCCCAGATCGGCGATGATGGCCATGCGCGTCTCGCGCACGCTGACCCGCGTGCCCCGCGTCGCATGTCGAATGTCGCAGGCGCAGATGAGGTCGACGCCACCGCCAATGCACCAGCCTTGCACCGCCGCGATGGTGGGCTTGCACAGTCCGGCGAGGGCACGAAAGCCTCGCTGCAGCTCGAGGATGAGCTGGTACAGTTGCTGACGCTCGGCGGCCAGGCCACCCTGGAGCGCCGAGGTGAACCCCTCGCCCAGTCCACCCTTGAGATCCAGCCCCACCGAGAAGTCAGGTCCACGCGCCGCGAGCACCACCACTCGAATCCCGTGATCGTGCGCTAGTTCGTCGACCCGGAGAGGCAGTTCCGCGAAGAAGGCTTGCCCCATTGCGTTGCGCTGCGCCGCACGATCCAGCCACAGGGTCGCCACGGCGCCGTCCCGGGTGACGTCGAGTACGGTCATGTCCACTCCTGTTGAAGCTGCTGTGCGGCAGAAGTGCCAGCGACACGATGCTCAGACCACGAAGTCCAGCATCTGCACGCGGGTCAGATAGTCGTCCAGGCGCAAGCTGAAATCGTCGATGAGGTGGTCAAGCTGCAGATCCACGCGGTCTCCGTCTTGGTCGACGACACTCCCGCTGACCGGGAACTCCTGCCCGCTCGCCACCAGGCACAGCACGCCGCTCAGACTGTCTCCCACCTTGAGCGCGCTGCCCGCAGGTTGCCTCATCAGGAAGTGGGTGCGGGACATCTCCAGGAGTTCGACCTGGCTATGATCGTCGAGGCGCAGGTGGGACGGCAGCTCCGGGGGCGGCGCCACGCGGTAGTTCACGCGACGATTCTTGCGGATCAGCTCCTCGAGTGTCTGGTGCAGGTTCTCGCTGATCGGTGTCTCGACGCTCTCGAGCACGAGGTCACGCGCCCGCTTCATGGCCTTCTGGGTGCGAATGATGTTACCACGCATGTCCTCGATCCGCGTCTGGTCGCGCCGGGTCTTGTCGGCAAGGATCTGCAGCATGGACTGGTAAAACGGAGCCGCGACGTCGGCGTGCTGTTGCAGGTACTCCAGCAAGCGGCTGCTGGACACCTGCCAGATCGTCGACGCCAGCAACGCGCGTGCAGTGGTGTTGCGACGCAGACCGGTGATCGCCCCCAGCTCGCCGATGGGTGCCACGGGCAGGAGTCTGAAGCGCACATCCCCGTTCTCGTAGAGCCCCACCTCTCCCTCGGTCAACAGGTAGAGCGCCTCGGCCACGCTGCCCGCCGCAAAAATTTCCTGGCCCGCCTCGAGCCGCCGTCCCTCGAACAGATCGGCCAGGGCCTGCACATGCTGCTCTTGCATGGCCGTGAACAGCGGGATTTGCCGTAGAGTCGTGTGCTGGAGCGTCATGGTGCGGCCTCCTCGCCGAGCACCAAGTCTACCCAGGTCGGTGCCAGCTTGTCAGCATGGCCTTTGCACCGAAAGTCGAGATAAGAGCACGGACGATGCCGCTTCCCGTCGTCGGGCAGCGGGTCCTGAGGTAGGGTCTTTCGGGGTGCTGACCACCCCGGACAGGACTCCCGATGGGACACATCCCGCTGCTGAGCGAAATTGTCGTCGTCGCCGTGGTGGCAGTCGTGGTCGTGCTGGTCCTCGCCCGGCTGCGCCTGCCAACGGTGCTCGGCCTGATCCTGGCGGGCACCGTGGTCGGTCCCGGCGGTCTGAGCCTGGTCGACGATCTGCACAACATCGAAGCCCTCGCCGAGGTCGGCGTGGTGCTGCTGCTGTTCACGGTCGGCCTGGAGTTTTCACTGCGTCGCCTTCGCCCCATCGCGCGCCTCATCGTGGCCGGCGGCACTCTCCAGGTTGGAGCCAGCATCGCCCTCGCTGTTGGGGTCTCGCAACTCCTCGGCGCAACCACGAACCAGGGTGTGTTTCTGGGATTCCTGGTCGCCCTGTCGTCGACCGCCATCGTGCTCAGAACGCTGGCGGACCGGGGCGAGCTCCAGGCTCCGCATGGCAGCTTCATCGTCGGTGTCCTCATCTTCCAGGACCTCTGTGTGGTCCCCATGGTCCTGATCACCCCCCTGCTGACCACAGGCTCCGGGGCCGACATCGGCCTGCCCCTGGCCCTGGCGCTGGGCAAGGCCGTGGCCATCGTCGCGGTCGCTCTGCTGGTGGTGCGGCCCCTCGTGCCGCGTGTGCTCGCCATCGTCGACGCCCGGCGCTCGCGCGACATCTTCTTGCTCGCCGTGCTCAGCCTGTGTGCGGGCGTCGCCTGGTTGACCTCCCTCGCCGGGCTGTCCCTGGCTCTCGGCGCCTTCCTGGCTGGACTGGTGCTCGCGGACACCGATTTTCGCGAGCGCGCCCTGGGGGACGTGCTGCCGCTGCGCGATGTGTTCACCAGCCTTTTCTTCGTGTCCCTCGGCATGCTCTTCGACCCGCGTGTGCTCTTCGACAAGCCCCTGTTCGTCGGGCTGCTGCTCCTTGGCTTCGTCGGGGGCAAGGGTCTCATCGGGATGGTGGCAGCCCTGGTCATGCGCCTCCCCAGCCGCGTGGCCTGGCTTGCGGGCGTGGGCCTGGCGCAGTTCAGCGAGTTTGGCTTTGTCCTCGTCAAGCTGGGCGAGCAGAGCCAGACCATCGATGCGCAGACCTCGCAGGTCATCATCGCAGCTGGCGTGCTGAGCATGCTGGCCACACCCCTGCTCATCCGCAGTGCGCCACACATCACGGCCGGCGAAGCCCTGCTGCGCCCGCTGGCGCGGCTGCTCGGCGCGCGCTCCATCGACGAGCCCGCTGCGGAGCACGTGGCGTTGCAGGATCACGTGGTCATCGTTGGCTTTGGTGTCGCCGGTCGCTTGCTGGCCCGCGCTCTCCACCAGGTCGAGGTGCCCTACCTGATCCTCGAACTCAACGCGGAGACCGTCCGACGTGCCCGCGCGGCTGGCGAGCCTGCTTACTATGCGGACATCAGCAGCGTCGAGGCGCTGGATCACGCCCGCGTGCAGCATGCGCGAGCACTCGTGTTGCTGCTCAAGGACACGGGCGCGGCGCTCCGCACCATCAGCCTGATGCGCGACCATGCGCCGGGCATCCCGGTGCTCGTGCGCACCCCCTACCTGGCATCGGTGCCCGAGCTGCTCGCTGCTGGAGCGGCGGACGTGGTCAGCGAGGAACTCTCCGCCGGCGTGGCCATCCTGCGACGCCTCCCCGCGCACCTGCCGCAAAACAGCCTGGCCACCCGGGTGCTGTCGCACATGCGCGTGGTCAGCGTCACCATCGCCGGTGGGGACTGGGCTGCCGGGCGCCGTCCAGAGATCCTGCCCCTGGGTGCCACGGCACAGGTCCTCGCTGTGGCAGCGCGCGACCAGGTCAGCTACGTCAATCAGGTCGATCCCCGGGAGGCGCTGCACGCCGGCGACGTCGTGTTCGTGACCTGCGAGGATAAGGAAGCCGACCACATCACACAGGCCATCCGGACCGGGCCAGCTCCTCGCTAGAAAGACATCCGGTCGCCATGACGGCGTGTGGTGAGTATAAACAAAGCTGCGTCACAAGAGTGCGGCTTCACATCGGCCGGGAGGCAGTCCTCCCCGCCCGCGACCCGGCACGCTCAGGTCCTGAACCGACCAAGTTCAGCGCGAAGATCGTTGGCCTGCTGTTGCAGGGACTCGATCACCTCCTCGAGGTGACGGACCGACGTGTTCTGCTTGCCGCTGACGTCCTCGATGGCGCGCACGGCCAGCAGCACCTTGTCCGCGTTGAAGATCTGGCCCTTCTGACCCTCTCCCACCTGGCGCACCATCTCGTTGATGCGCTCGATGGACTCGATGACCTTGCGCGAACCCGTGGCCTGCTCCTGACTCGACGCGTAGACCTGGGTGTTGATCTGGTTCATCTTGCCCGTGCTCTGGATGATGAGCTCGGAGCCGCGTGCCTGCTCGGTAGAGGCGCGATTGATCTGGCCCACCGTGTCCGCGATGCGGTTCACCGCGGCGGTGATCACCTTGTTGCCCGAGGCCTGCTCGACGGTGGCACGGGCGATCTGCTGCACCATCTGCGTGGCTTCCCTCGCAGAGACCTGGATACCCTGCAGCGCCCTCGATGCCTCGCGCCCGAGTTGCACACCCTGCTGTACCGACTCCATGCCGCGCTCCATGGCCTGGATCGCCTGTTGCGAGTCTCCCTGCACGTTGCGGATCAGCTCGGTGATCTCCTTGGTCGAGGTCTTGGTGCGATCCGCCAGGGCACGGATCTCCTCGGCGACGACGCTGAATCCTCGACCGTGCTCTCCAGCCTGGGCCGAGATGATGGCCGCATTGAGCGCCAGCAGGTTGGTCTGCTCCGTAATCTCGTCGATGACGTGCAGGATCTTGCCCACCTCGAGGATACGGCGGATCAACTGATCGATGGTGGTGCTGGTGGCGTCGAAGGACTGGCGGATCATCTCCACGCCATCCAGGGTCTTCTGCAGCGCCTCGACCCCGAGATCTGCGTTGTCCGCCACGCGCTTGGATAGATCCGCCGTCTTGCCCGAATTGCGCTCCACCGCGGCGAGGGTCGTCTCCATCTGGGTCATCGAGGTCGAAGTGTCGCCCACCGCGGCATTGACCTGTTCGATGCTGCCCGCGATCTCGCGGATCGAGAAAGCCATGCCGTCGATGGCGTTGGTGGTCTCGGACACGAAGCGCGCCATGGCCTCGGTATTGCGCACCGCCTGCTCGTTGACGGTGGCCATCTCGTGGATCGTGGCAGAGCCATGCTCGGCGCTCTCGTGCAGAACCTCGACGCTGTTCTGGGTACCCTGGATGGTGGACAGCATGTCCTGCATTAGCTGCGAGGCTTCCTCGACCCGCGACTGGATGGTAGCTGCACCGTTGGCCACCGCTTGACCCGAGCTTGAGATCTGGTGGATGACATCCCCTAGGGCATCTGCCAGCCGGCGCAGGGCGCTGAGCAAGGTGCGCTGCCTGCCGACCATCTGGCGGAAGCTGTCGGACAGCTCACCGATCTCGTCGTTCGCTTGCACGTCGATGGGCTGGGTCAGGTCCCCACTCGACACGATGGCCGTGGTCACCTGGGTGAGCCGCGCCACGGGATTGATAACGAGGCGCCCGAGCATCAGGCTCAAGGCGAGCAAGCCTGCGCCAAACACCGCGATCATGGTGAGGGCGATGAGGATGACATTCCCTCGCCGCTCCTTCTGCTGACTCTCGGTCGAGAACCCGATTTGAAGCATGCCCAGCGTGTCGGATTTGGTCTCGATGGGTGCCAGCACGTTCAGCATGCCGTCTCGTTCGATGACCGTGACCTCGTGCCGCAATTCCTTGGAGAGCTGGGGGACCTTCACGCTGTTTGGATTCCAGGTGGTCAACACCGTCCCATTATCGCGGCGGATGGCTCCATAGGTGGCACCGGGAGCGTCGGCCAGCAGTGCCAGCAACTTCTGCAATTCCTCGGGGCCCTGCAAGTCCGCGAGGTCATAGGGCACGCGAGCGGCACTCGCGAGCACCAGTGCGATGCCCTGCGCCTGGCGCTCCGACCACAAGCGAGCAGCGCTGTTCATGCGCACCGGGATGAAGATACTCAGGAACAACACGATCAACGCGAGGAGGGCACCGACCACCGACGTGATCTTGAGCCGTAGTGAAATCCGTCGACGGGGTGCATCCATGGCGACACAAAAGAAGAAAGAGTAACAACAATCAAGGGTTTTCGACGATAGAGGGGACCCGCTGATCAGCGCACGATCTTGGCCAGAGCCAGGAGCTGGGAAGAAAAGTTGTGACCCTCGCGCGCCGCCTGGGTGACATTGACGATGATCTGTGGCCGGCCATCCCCCTTGACGCCAAGGGCAACCGAGACCCAACCTTTCTCCGCGTCGCCGGCCACTCCAGACACGGAGAGGGATCCCGACTTCAGGCAGGCCTTGCCCACCAGCTCCGCACTGACCTCGGGCATGGCGTAAGCCACGTCGGTGTTCGCCATCATCGCCGGAAGACCCGCTAGGGTGCTCTGGCTGACCTTCATGCCCACACTCGTCATGGCCTGGGTGATGGCACGTACCTCGTCGGTCAGGGCCTCGTGCACGACGACCACACGGATCGGATCCTGGCGACCCTCGAACTTCTTGTCGTACTTGAACATCTTGGCGAACAGTGCAGCCTGCAGGTTGGCCGGAACCTGCGGTATGGCCTGGGCGGTGGCGATCCCACCCAGAAGGGCCAGCAACAGCACGCCGGCTTTGCGCCTGCACCTGCGAAATCCAAGCCCCATGCACCTGGAGATGGCACGATGGGCCGCCCTGGGTTCCCGCGCTTCAGCGTTTGAAGCCATGAATCTCCTGCCTGCGTCGCCCGGTCGCTCCTGCTCTGACGCCACGGGCCCTCGCACATTCACACTGGACCCACCTCAGTTGATGGTGCCCACGACGCCCTCGACAAAGGCATCCATGCTGAGCATCTCAGCGTCGGTCAACGCCTCGCCCGCCGCCTTCCAGGTGCTGCCATCCTGCTTGTGGAAGGGGCCCTGGAACACGTCCCAGGTCTTGTTGATGAGGCTGCTCTGGACAGTCTCGACCCGGGTGCGCACACCTTGTGGCACGAAGGAGGCCATCGGGGCGAGGCCGACGATGCCATCCTCATATCCCCCCCAGTAGGTCTCATTGCTCCAGGTGCCATCCTTGACCCCCTGGATTTTACGCTGGTAATAGGGCCCCCAGTTCCACACCGGGCTGGTCAGCACGGTGTTCGGTGCATACGAAGCCATGTCGCTGTCATAGCCCACCGCGTAGATGCCAGCGTTCTGGGCCCTGAGCACCGCAGCAGTGCTGTCCTGGTGCTGGGCCATCACGTCGACGCCCTGGCCAATCAAGGTATCGGCTGCCGCACCCTCGACGTTGGGATCGAACCAGGTGCTGGTCCACTCGACGTGGACAGTGGCGCCCGACGCCACCGAGCGCACGCCCAGGGTGAAGGCGTTGATGCCGCGTATCACCTCAGGGATGGGAAAGGCCGCCACGTATCCGATCTTCCCGGCGGGGCTCAAACTGCCCGCGACGATGCCGCTGAGATAGCGCGCCTGATACATGCGACCAAAGTAGTTGGTCATGTTGGCGGCGGTCTTGTAGCCCGAGCAGTGCTCGAACTTGATGTCCGGGAACTCAGCCGCCACGGTCTCTGTCGGATCCATGTAGCCGTAGCTGGTGGTGAAGATGATGTCATTGCCAGCGCCGGCAAGCTCCCGGATCTTGGCCGTGGCATCGGCGCCCTCGGGAACGTTCTCGGCAAAGCTCGTCGTCAGGAAGCTCAGGGAGGCCTCGGCATCCAGGCGCCCCTGGTTGTGGGCGTAAGTCCAGCCGCCGTCGCCGATGGCAGAGACATAGACCCAGGCAGCCTTGATGGCGTCGTCATCGTCGTCATCTGGCGGTGGCGGGCATCCGCCCAGAAGCAGCATGGCCAGCCCCGTCGCCATCAGCGTCACCAGACTCACATTCTTCATCGCAACCACCTCCCGGCTCGCCATGCTGTGCGCGGAGCCCTTTTTAGATTTCTAGAATTCCTGGCGCAGTTGCAGCACGAAGCTGCGCCCGACAAGGGGATAGTCCACGCCTCCGAAGCCCGGATCCGGACCCCTGTCGTCGAGCAGGTTGCGGGCGATGAACGTTATGGCCGTCTCCTTCGTGGGTGCGAAGAGATGCCAGCCTGCCGTTCCCACCGACGCCCCGAGCTGAACCGTGGCGGGCAAGTAGTAGTCCCGGCCCGCAGCCAGGATGTTGGTGGCACTGGCGCGTCGCCGCGATGCCGCGCTGACCTCGACGCCGGCGCGGAGAGGCAGCCACGGCAGGGTGTAGCGGAGCCCTCCATTGGCGATGGCAGGAGGGTACAGCACGTTGTCCGTGCCCACGCGCTCGGCCCGGTAGCCCTCCTCGCCACTGAGGCGCTGGGTCGAGTTGATGCCGAGGTTCACGTAACCATGCACACCGCTGTGGTGACGGACCAGCAGCTCTGCCTCGACGTTCATGGCGTGAATCTCGGCCACGTTGCGAGCCACCTGGTTGACGCCCTGGGGCGTGAACTCCGAGGTATCCCACAGCAACTGATAGCCTGCGCCGAGACTCAGGACGAGCCACCGCGCATGCTCGTAGGCGGCCTGAGCCTCGATCGAATAGACCTGCTGTGCGCGAAGATCGGGGTTGCCTATGACATCGCCGGCCCGGAACGGTACCGCGTAGAGCTGGTAAGGCGAGGGCGCCTTGTAGGCATTGCCCAAGATGGCCTTGAGGTGAACCCCTCTCGCGGGCGTCGACACCGCGGCCAGTCGCCCGGACACGTGGTGACCGTAGATGTTGTGGTAGTCGTAGCGGGCACCGGCCGTGAGT
Organism: Pseudomonadota bacterium; assembly: GCA_043821645.1. Lineage (GTDB taxonomy): Bacteria > Myxococcota > JACRCW01 > JAFGSX01 > JAFGSX01 > JBDRCO01. Next base: position 99,539 of record JBDRCO010000094.1, read on the forward strand.
CCGAGCATCTTGCCAAAGGGTTTCCAGATGACCTGTGTGCTGGCGCCCGGGTTGACCAGGGACTGCTCACCCTGGCGCGTCGAGGTGGGCTCGTAGATCGTGCCGGCGGCGCTGTCCCCGGCACTGCCCTTGAGCACGCGAAGGGTCGACGGCTTCTGCTCCTGGTCCCAGATGAGCCCGACATTGCCGAGCACGAGCAGGCCCTCGTTGAAGCGCCATGCGCCCGTGGCGTCGAGCTCGGCGCCCCGGTAACCAAGTTCTCGACGGACGTAGAACACGTCGCTGCCGACATCCACACGGTCGTTGGGCGTCACCCCGCCCGCGAAGTAGGTGGCACGGACGCCGAGGTCCAGGGCCTCGAACAAGCGGGTGTCGAACTGCAGGTTGACGAGCCCCTGGGCCAGGGAGGTTCGGTTCTCGTTGAAGCGCCCCTTGTCGTCGACGCCGTAGCCCAGCTGCAGCCAGTCCGCGAACTCGCCACCGGCGTCGAAAGCGGACAGGTAGGCAGCAAGCTGCAGGCGCGTCTCGGGACCGAAGTGGTAGCCCAGCTTGAGCAGGGCCGTCGCGGTGGATCGGCGCAGTCCGTCAGCCACGCGATCCTCGACGCTGTACGCCGGGAGATTGGGAGCCGGAGAGGTCTCGGGCAAGTGCAGCCCCGAGCGGTCCTCGCTGTGCAGGCGCGTGGCCACCAGGGCCTCGAAGGGTCCCTGGCGCAGCCCCACGCTCAGGTCCTGGTCAGCACCCAGGTTGGTGCTGATGGCGTTTCCTCCCAGCCACAGCTCGCCGCCCGCCACCTTGCCCCCGTCGCGGGTGATGATGTTGATGACGCCCAGAAAAGCATCGGCCCCGTACATGGCCGAGGCCGGTCCGCGGACCACCTCGATGCGCTCGACCGCGGACAGCGGCACCAGCTCGGTGCCAAGCCAGCTACCGCCGGTGGAACGAAAGGCCACGCTCTGCCCATCGATCATCACCTTGATCACGCCGCTCTCGGCTCGCAGGCCTCCGGACACGCCGCGCACCGCCAGGTTGGGCTGGGCGTGATCGTCAATGACATAGAACCCGACCATGTACCGCAGTGCCTCGGCCAGGGAGCTGTAGCCCCAGGCCAGCAACTCCTCCCGCGTGACCACGGTGATGATACCGGGGCTCTCGTACAGGTTCTCGGCGGTGCGGGTGGTGGTCACCACGACGTCGAGCAGCTGCTCCAGGGACAGGTCGTCGAGCTCTCCTGCTGCGCTGTCGTCCGCGGGAGCCACAGCCGCCTCCCCGGCGAGGACATCCGTCGGGACGCCCAGCGCCAGCACGCCAGCAGCGACGAGGACGACAAGGTGGATGGGTGACGGATTGCGAACCATCATCAACCTCTGCTCGACGGGCAGGCCCGCGGAGCCATCACGGATAGACGACCTGCCCTTGGTCGATGGTCCAGAACTCGTACTGGTCCCCGCTGACGTCGCCGTAGGCATCCAGGTCGACCGCCCCCGACGCGCCTGTCAGGTCGATATCCTGACCCGCGCGCACGAGGTCGAAGGCACGCCCGAGCTCGCGGAAGCTCACGGGTTCTCCGGGCGGCGTCGAGACCTGGTGCAACGCCTCGACCACATGCGCCGCTTCGACCACAGCGTGTTGACTGCCTGCGAGTTCCCGGGCCAGAGCCCACAGTAGAAGCGCGTCGTAGTAAAAATGCGCGGCCCGGCTCGGGGGTTCGCCCTGCCAGCGCTCGGCGAAGACGCGCGAGAAGGCGCCGGCCTCCGAGCCGAGGGCGGGCGAGATGCCCGTCATGCCGTCGACGGAGCCCGGCGGGATGTTCTCGACGAAGACCGGGTCCGTCAGCGAGGGCACGAAGTACCAGCGCTTGCCTCGCACGCTGGTGGCCCACTCCTCGACGATGCGGGCACCCACGGCCGGACTCGCGACCAGGGCCACGGCCTCCACCTCGGGGCTGAAAGCACGCTGTAACACGTCGCTGAAGCTTTTCAGATCACGCGTGAACGAGAAGATACCGTGCGAGGTTCCACCGAACGTGGTGAAGCTCACCTGCAGCACGGTGGCCCAGCCAGAGCCGAACTCGTCCCCCTCGTAGATCACCGACATGCGGCGCACGCCGTCCTCGAGCATGCGACGGGCCAGGGCGGGCCCCAGGACCACCGCCGACGGCACGGTCCTGAACCACAGGCCATCGTCCCGCGCGAAGCGCAGCGTCGGTGCCGTGACACCGCCCGAGATGGTGACCACGCGGCGCTCCCGGATCAAGTCCAGGCTGCGCAGAGCCAGATCGTCTTCCTGGGGGCCGAACAGTGCCTGGACCGCGTGGTAGCCCAGGAGTTCGCGGGTCGCCTGCAAGCCCTGACGCAGATCCGAGCGCGTGTCCGCCGAATGCACGCACACGGGCTGACCACTCACCCCACCCGCGGCACTCACCTCTTCGGCGGCCAGCAACAGCGCGCGCTCGATGTTGGTCGCGGCACTGGCCAGCCCACCGGTGAAGGGCAGCAGCGCACCCACGCCGGTGCAGGGCTCCTCGACGGGAGCTGCGCACGCCAGCACAGGCCACAGCCAGAAGGCCGTGCGTATCCATCGCCCCGGCCTGGTCAGCGCCCCTGGCCTCATACGTGACTCCCGTTCACCGACGCAGCGTCGCGGGCTAGTTCAACGTGCCCACCACACCCTCGACGTACTCGCTCATGCCGAGCATTTCCTCGTCGGTCAGGCTCTGGCCCGTGCTCTTCCACACACTGCCATCCTGCTTGTTGAAGGGGCCATCGAAGACGTCGAAGCTGCCACTTTCAAGAGCGGTCCGCTTCTGGGCGACCAGGTCCTTGACCGATTGCGGCACCATGGCGCCCCAGGTTCCCAGGCCCACCAGGCCCGATTCGATCCCACCCCAGTAGGCCTGCGAGGTCCAAGTCCCGTCGCGGACCGCCTTTATCCGCTCCGCGTAGTACAGGCCCCAGTTCCACACGGCGCTGGTCAGCACATTGGCTGGCGCGAAGGATGCCACGTCGGAGTTGTAGCCAATGGCATACACATTGGCGGTCTGGGCGGCGGTGATGGGGGTCGAGTCGTCCGTGTCCTGCAAGATCACGTCGCAGCCGTCCGTGATGAGTTCCTGGGTGCGCGCCTCGGCGCCGGTGGGATCGTACCAGGCATGGACCCAGCGCACATGCAACTCGACGACGGGATCGACGCTGCGCGCACCGAGTGCGATGGCGTTGATGTGGCGAATCACCTCGGGGATCTGCACCGCGGCGGCGATGCCGATCTTGTGGGTCGTGCTCATGCTCGCCGCGACGATGCCGGTCAGGTAGCGCGCCTGGTACATGCGACCGAAGTAGTTCGACATGTTGGTCGCGGTCTTGTAGCCCGAGCAGTGCTCGAAGGTGACATCGGGATGCGCGGTGGCGACGGCCAGGGTCGGATCCATGAAGTCAAAGCTGGTGGTGAAGATGATGTCATTGCCCGCGGTGACCAGTTCCTCGATCTTGGCCTGGGCATCCGCCGGGGTGACGTTCTCGATGTACGTGGTCACCAGGCCCTCGACGGCCTGCTCGGCGTCCTTGCGACCCTGGTCGTGGGCATAGGTCCAGCCCAGATCTCCCGGCGGACCCACGTAGATGAACCCGGCCTTGAGTGCGTCATCGTCGTCGTCACCGGGGGGGGGGCAGCCACCGAGCAGCGACACACCCAGCCCCAGAGCCAGCACGGTGATCAGGCTCATCTTCTTCAACATCCGGTCCTCCCTGTGCCCAGCCCAACGGCGGGCACCCTTGTTACTCGTAGACAATACGCCCCTGGCCGACGCTCCAGAACTGCGCGCTTGCCGTCGCCACGTCACCGCGCGGGTCCAGGTCCACCGCACCCGTGGCACCCACGAAGTCGAGGTCCTGGGACTGGTGGACCAGTTCGAGGGCTCTATCCAGCTCGTCAAAGACGACGCTCTCGCCGGGAGGAGCGGAGACCTTCTGCAGACAGTCTGCGACCTCGCCAGCCTCGGGCCAGCCACCGGTCTTGACCCGCGCCTCCTCGTGGGCCAGGGCCCAGAGCAGTAGCGCATCGTGGTAGAAGTAGGCCGTGCGCAGGGGGATCTCGCCCTGCCAGCGCGCTGCGAACAAAGCATCGAGACGACCCGCATCCACCCCCAGTGCCGGCGCCACGCCGACCATGCCCTCGACGCTGCCGGGGGGCACATTCTCGACAAACAGCGGATCATCCAGCGATGAGGCGAAGTACCAGCGGCGGCCATGGCCACTGGTGGCCCATTCCTCGACGATTGCCGCCCCGGTGGCGGCGCTGGCGACCAGGACCACGGCCTCCACTCCGGGCGCGAAGGCAGCGGCGATCTGATCGGCGTAGGTGCGCTGTCCGGGCTGGTAACTGTGGATGCCGGCCGAGCGGCCCCCGAGAACGGTGAAGTGCGACTGCAGGACATTGGTCCAGCCCACGCCGAACTCGCTGGCCTCGTACAGCACGCTGATGGTGCGAACCCCGTCGCTGAAGATGCGCTCGGCGAGAGCGCGCCCCAGCACCGCGGCACTGGGCACGGTGCGGAACCACAGACCACCGTCGTTGGCATAGCTCAGCGCGGGCGAGGTGGTACCACCCGACAGACCCAGCACGCGTCGCTCGCGCAGCAGGTCCACCACCTGCAGGGCCAGTTCGTCGTCCTGGGGCCCGAGCAGGACCTGCACCTTGTCGTAGTAGACCAGATCGCGGGCCGCCTGCAGCCCGTCCTTGATCGAGTCCCGGGTGTCGCGGGCATCGATGCATAGCGGCTCGCCGCCCAGCCCCCCTGCCGCGTTGACAGACTCGGCGGCCAGGATGAGGGCCCGCTCAATGCTGGTGGCGGCACTGGACAACTCGCCAGTGAAGGGCAACAAGGCACCCGCCCTGGTGCAGGGCCCCTCCCCGACTGGACCCGTGCAGACACAGCAGGTCAGCAGCACGCCTATCCCGATGCCCCACCGCCTTGCCCCCTGGCTCGTGCTGGACCAAACCCGCGGCATCGTGCGTGAACCCCACCCGTCACATGTGAGCGAGATCAAAGTTATCGATAGGCGTTTCGCAGGCCAAAGTCCATGGCTTTCAACCTGGTCCAGCGACGGGCTGAGCGGCTTGCACCATCTATCCTGCCATGCCAGGCTGGAGCGACGGCGAGACACCTGGAGACCCGATGAAGCGACCGCGCCAAGCCACGCAGCGCAAGCTCCCACGCATCGTTCTCGCGGGCGCCAGGCAAGCCATGCGCAACGGCAAGACCCTGGGCAGTGTCCTCGATCTATCGACCGCCGGTGTCTTCATCGTGTGCACGAGCAAGCTGCTGGTAGGGCAAGAACTCTGGGTCCAGTTCGAGGTCCCGGATCCCGAGTCGCCCTCACGGCGCGTCAAGGTTCAGGTCCTGGGCGAGATCCGCCATGCCCGTCGAGGCGAACACCGCGGGTTGGGGATCCGTTTCCTGCGCATGGAGTCAGCGGATGCCAGGGCCATCGAGGCGGCCGTTGCAGCCGCACAATCGAGCCAGCCAGAAGACGAGGTTGCTGCCACCGGTGCCGCGAGCCCTTCGGAATCCCTTTGAGCGTGGATCTGGTCCTGTCCAGCGGCTACCTGGCCTTTGCCCGCCACATAGGCGTGCTGCGCGCAGTCGAGGAACTCGGTCTCGATGTCCAGGGCGTGTGCGGTACCTCTTCAGGCGCTCTCATCGGTGCGCTGTGGGCGGCGGGCCTGTCGAGCGACGCTCTCCTCGACGAGATCGCACGCCGGCGTCCCCTGCAGTGGACCCGGCCCCACTGGCCACCGTGGCGAGGGCTGCTATCCCTGGCACCGCTCCTGGAGCGGCTGCGCGAGCAACTTCCGCCGTCGTTCGAGAATCTGCGACGACCCCTCGCCGTGGGAGTCGTCGACGACAGGGGCCAGCACGCGCTGCTTCACAGCGGCCCCTTACCCGAGGCCGTGGCGGCGTCCTGCGCCATCCCTCACCTGTTCGCGCCCATCGAGATCGCAGGGCAGACCTACAGCGACGGTGGGGCCCGGGATCGCATCGGTCTCGACGCTTGGCGTGCGTGGCGGGGTGAACACCTCGTGCTCCTGCACCTGGTGGAGCGCAGCCATGGACCATCGCATGGTCCCTTGCCAGAGAACGTCACGGTGCTGCCGTCGGCGAGATCCGGCGCTGGTCTGTGGTCGCTCGGGGACATCCCAAGGCAGGTCGAGGAGACCCGCTGCAGCGCACGGCGCCTGCTCGAGAAGGCCGCCCTCGCCTGAGAAGATCCAGCGCGCCCTCAGGCAACGCGAGGTGAACGCGCACCGGGACAGGTCGACCACAGGGCGCGGTCCGCCTCGGCCTTGGCCGCATCAAGATGTGCCTGCGCCGTGGCGAGGGCCAGGCGGGACGAGGCACTGCGCTCGCTGCGGTGGTGTGCCAGGGCCTCGAAGAAGGTCTGCTCGCTCTCGGTCAGCAGCTCGACGAGATGGTCCAGCATGGGGGCGCTCCCTGGCCGGTTTACGCCGCGCGGCGCTGGCGCACGAAGCTGCGCAGCCGCTCGTGATCCTGCGGATTGATGTGGGTGAAGCGCACCGAGGTGGTGCAGAACAGCGCGTCCTGATCGACCTTGGTCACCAGACCGATCGCATGAATGGTCTGTGGATGCATGGGCAGGCTGAAGGCCAGGCGGACCTCGCGCGAACGTCCCCGCACGGCCTGCGCCGTGGTCACGTAGCGCAGACCCCAGACGCTCACGTCCAGGGTCCGGGCCTGGTTGGGAGCCAGCACGTCTCCCTCGGTCAAGGGCAAATCCACCTCGATGCGTGCGAAGCGGCGGCGGTCCCAGTGTGAGCGCATGACGTCCTCCTCATCCGATGGACCTGCGCTGTTCGTCGTCAGCAGGAGCCAGGTGGCTCCAGCAAGCGTCGCAGGTCACCCTGTGGCGACTATGAGGGACCGCCAGCCCCCGGTCAAAAAAACAGCCACTTCTGGGCCTGATGACGACGCTATTCAGGGCCAGCGATGTCTGGCGTTCGCGCGCAGCATGGGCGTGGGATAGAAGGTCGTGCGCCACTGGATACCGCCACGACGCCAGCCAAGAAGGCCCGAGCGAGCCACCAGCCCGGCGATGAGCAGACTGCCCAGAGGCGCCAGCACGGCGAGCCAGGCGGGACGCCCCAGCCAGCGCTCGAAGACAGCGAGAGACAGCAGGGCACCGCTGACGACGAGGGCGCAGACGACTCCCAGCGCTGGTCGGTCGGATACCAGCGCGGAGGCCAGCGGAGACCACTCGAGCGCCGGCAGCAACACCGCCATCGCGAGGGTACGCAGCACGCTGAAACGACCGATGATCGCGAAGCCCCCCTTCTCCATGCTGCCCCGCAGTGCAGACCAGTCCGGGTAGAGCGCGATATCCATGGCATCGCGCGCATTGACGACGTCACAGCGACCACCGGCCTGCTTGACCAGCGAAGCCAGCGCCATGTCATCGGCAACGTCGAGGCGGATGTGCTCGAGGCCGCCGGCTCTTTCCACGGCAGCGCGCCGAACCAGGATGAAGGCACCGAGACCGGTGGCGATGCGTGAGCGCGGGTCTCGCGAGCGCCAGGCCTGTCCCAGAATCAGGATGCTGCGGGCAAAAAACGAGACCGCGCTGTCCACCACCGGCCGGGTCTGTCTGAGCCGAGGCATGGCGCTGAGCAGGTCGAGATGCAAGGTGGTTGCGTGGGCCACGGCCCGTCGCAGGGAACCTGCGGTCTGGTGCACGTCGGCGTCGGTGAACAGCAGCCACTCGCCCTGCGCATGTTGCAGCCCGATCTGCATGGCGTGCACCTTGCCAAGCCAGCCCTGCGGGAGTTGCGCCACGTGCACGGCCCGGATGCGCGGCAGTTCCCGGGCCATCGCGTCCAGCCGCTCGGCGGTGCCGTCGCTGGACCTGTCGTCGACCACCACCAGCTCGAGCGCGGGATAATCACCCTCCAGCAGCGAGTGCAGCACAGGCTCCAGCGTGGCGACCTCGTTGCAGGCCGGGATGATCACGCTGAGCAGAGGCCACGTGCCCGGTGGCTCGTCCACGACCGCAGGCAGCACACGAATCTGCCGACGCACCTGGGCCACACCCACGATCACCGCGACCCAGTACAGGGCACCCAGGCAGGCCGCGATGCTGGCCACGATCTCGGCCAAACTCATGCTGCACCTCCCGGGTACGCGAGGTCACGGAGACCGCGTGCGAGCACATCGATGATGTCCTGCCCAGCTCCTGGGCTCAACCGGATTGCCCCGGATTCCACGGGCAGTCCGAGCATCGTCCGGGAGGAATCGGATCGTCCCACCACGGAAGCTCTTGTCGCAGTGCCCGGGAGCGAGGGCAGACGCGACGGCGCGGATGTGCGCTCGGGGCGACGTTCACTGCGGCCAGTTCGGGTTGCCGCGCAGCAGGGTCTTGAGCTCCGGGTTGTCCAGGACAACGGGCTGTCCATAGAGGCGCTGCAGCACGCGCATGGGTGTACCGGCATAGCTGGCCAGGTTGGCGATCAGGGTAGGCGATGCGAACTTCTGGCCACACAGCAGATCGGTGACGTCCTCGTCGACAGGAAGCGCAGCAAGCAGCAGGCACTCACCCTCGGTCATGAAGATGAGCTCGACGCGCTGATGGGGCGGCAACTCGGCGTAGCGATCGCGCAGGGCGTACGCGGCAGCAACTCGGGACTCGTGTGCGAGGTCCTCGCGCACACACAGCTGATGGAGCTGCATCGCGGTCATGTCGTCGAGCATGGGCGCGATCATCGAGCCCGGCGCGGCAGGATTGTCCAGCAGGGCGACCTGCACCCGACTATCGGCGACGAGTGTGTCACGCAGCTGCAACTCATTCAGGACCTCGGGGTTGGTCTGCCACCGCGCCACCAGGCACGCATGCTCGATACCAAACGAGGGCTGACCGATGAGTTCGCAGATCACGCGGGGATTCGGGTCGAGACAGAGGGCGCGCAGCAAGGTCCCCTCGGCTTGGCGGACGAGGTTGAAGCGTTCCCGCAGGGGCATGGTGCGCAGGTCGTCGAAGAGAACCATCCCGTCCTGTCCGAGGGCCTGCTCGACGAGTTCGAGGGAGGGGAAGGGGTGGTCTGTCTCCTCGAGCTCGGGTCCGGCTGGCGGCTCCTCGATGGGCACCAGCACGAGATCGGGATCCTCCACCGGTTGCAGCTCGATATCCAGCCCGCTCACGGGCTCGTCGGACTCCAGAACATGGGTCTGCTCGAGGGTGATGCTCGGACCACGGGGGCGGCTGAAACTGTCCCGGCCGGCGTCCGCTGCGATTTTCATCATGTCATGAAGGGCGAGTTGATTTTCCTCCTCTTCATCCTCTGCACCGTATTCGTCGTCACCGTCAGCACCCGCAAGGGCCACCCCTCCGGCACTGACCACGACCTCCTCATCTAGCTGGGCGGCGGCGGCAGCAAGCAGGGACTGGATGTCCTCATCGTCGCCATCACCGGACGCGCTCGCCAGCTCGACCACGAACTCTTCCTCGTCAACCGCGGCACCACCAGCGTCCACCTCGAACGCGACGGCCAGCTCTTCCTCGTCGTCAGCAATCCCGTCACTTGGAACCAGCGGAATCTCCATTTCGTCGTCGTCGGCCCCGTCACCCAGCACGAGGGAGATCTCCTCCTCGTCATCATCGTCATCACCTGGGACGTCCAGCATGACCGTGATCTCTTCGTCGTGATGACCGACAGCACCTCGTCCTGGTGACAGCTGGATATCCTCGTCGGGATCCTCCTCGCCGGTGATGTTGGAGGAACCGCCCCCGACACGAGTTCTGTCCTCGGGGTCCTCGGAGACCTCGCTGTCCCCAGTAGCTGGCAAGCCCTGCAGGGATCGCATCGCGTCATCATCCCCGGCTCCTGCCGAGGGTTCTAAGTGAGGAGTGATACCCGCCGAGGCTCGGGTCTCATCCTCGACGGAAACAGCCTCTGGGCCACGCCTCGCGTGCGGATCACGGTCCTCGTTCTCCATTTTCTGCAACAGCGCTTCGAGCTCTGGCGACACGCTCACGTCGTCCGCATCCCGCAGGGCAGCGTTCGGATCGTCCTCACCTGGTCGTGATGTGGTGGCTGCCGCAGGCCCCAGGGCCCCGCTCCCCGGAAGCGGGACGACCTCGCTGTCCACCTCGACTCCGCCCCCGTCCTTGAGATCTCGCGAGCCATACCAGATCCCCAGATCCTCCTCGCTCGCCTCCGCCACATCGACATCCTCGTCGTCGGAATCTCGGTCCTGGCCGGCTTCACCCAGGTGACTCCGTGGTGGAGGGCTGTTGACACCGCGCGAACTCGCAGGTGGAGGTGAATCGAGCTCCGGAGACACCGCAAGAGCGTCGAGGTCGATCTCGGGAGGCGTGTCGCCATCGTCCTCCCAGTCCAGGACCGGCTCCTGGTCCGCGATCAGGTCCGCATCTGCCGTCGCGTCGCGTGGGAAGATAAAGGCAGGGCCTTCCGCGGTCAGGTCCGCAAGATCCGTGGGCACCGGTGTGTCGCCGTCGCTTGGCCAGTCCTCGTCGAGGGAGAGATCCGGGGGCAGGAACTCCGGAATCTGCTGGGCGTCCTCCATCGCTGCGAAATCCTCGGGAGAAGGCGAACCGACCTCTGTGGGCTCTGGCTCGCCGAAGCGGCCATCGCCCAGACCGAGATCTTTCAGCGAGGCCTGCTCGGTGCGGTCCTCTGTCGCGACCGCCGGAATGTCCATGTTGGTGTCGTCGTCCCAGTCGTCGAGATCATCATCGTCCTCCAGCGACGCGCCTGCGGAGATCTCGTCCGCCATGGGATCGATCGTCCCGGGCTCGTCGAAGAGTCCCTCGAGGGCCAGGCTGGCCTTGAGATCGAAGGTCTCGTGAAGCTCGGCGGGGGCCGTGTTGCCGTCGACCACTCCAAGAGCGACGAGGTGCTGCAGGGCGGCCACGACCTCCTCGTGGCTGCGATCACTGAGCTCGCGCAACTGTGCCAGCGACGTGCGGCCATCGATGAGCGAGAGCAGGTACGCTTCTTCAACGCTCAGATCGAGTGCGAGCGGGTCGAAGCCTGCTCCGAGCTTGGGTCGCCACTGATCCACGAATTCCTCGTCGCCCACGGGCGCGTCGACTGGGTCCTACAGTAGCAGCAATCACGGCGACGCACAGCGCCTTGAGCGCTTTCCGCATGCCGTGATTTGCATCCGTACACCGCGTGATCGATTTTTTTGGACCGGGTTTTCGAATGGCGCTGGCCGCAGCGGGTGCCACACCGCGGTCTCGGGCTGCTGCCTGGCGACAGCTGCGCGATGTCCAGGCACGAGCGTTGACACCGAGCGTGGCGGACCGCAACGTGAGTGCATGCGCGACGCAGGAAAAGGTCTGACCCAGGCCAGGACCGAGGACCTGAAGAAGTTGCTCGGCGCTCTACACCGTTCACAGATCGAGTTTCCCGTGGACATCACGGGCTTGACCCGGGTCGGCCTGCAGCACTGCGCCACCCTGCTCATGTCGATGTTGCGAGGCGTCGACGTCACAGGTGCCCGCGCGCTGCTGGTCTGCGTGCTGGCCGAGCGGGCGCGTGACGACAAGAAGGAACACCGTGCGGCGCCGCAGGATGCGGACTGATCCTCCACCGACGCCTCGTGCATCGGGACCGGGGTCCCAGTCCGCACGGGGGGCCCCACCACAAAAAAAACGAGGCCTCGGGGCCTCGTTTTCAGTCTGCCGCGGGCGAGATTCGAACTCGCATGCCTCTCGACGCCACCCCCTCAAGATGGTGTGTCTACCAATTCCACCACCGCGGCACGGGTGACCGCGGCTTTATTAGTGAATCGTGTGCAGGGCGTCAAGGACTATGAATAGCGCGCGCCCCGAAGCTGGCGAGATCGAGCTGTTGCTCAAGGCGTGGCAGGAGCTGGCTCAGCCGGAACCGCCGCGGGAGCAGGAGCCGGAACCTCGGCTGCGGGAGCGGGCTCGGCAGCAGCACCCTCGACCGGGACCGGCTGTGCAGCAGCACCTTCGGCTGGGGCGGCTTCCGGTGCAGGAGCGGGCTCGTCCGCAGGCGCAGCACCCTCGGCGGGCGCCGGGTCCACAACCACATCTCCGGCTGCGGCGGGCTCATCTGCCGCCGGCTGGGCGGCTGCCGGGGGGGTGATGTCGTCGGTCACCGACCCCTTCTTGCTGGAGATGTAAACCAGCACCAGCGAGTTGAGCATGAACACCACGGCCATACCGGCGGTGAGCTTGCTCAGGAAGGTGTTGGCACCCCGACCTCCGAACACGCTCTGGGCACCGCCGCCGCCAAAGGCCGCGCCCATCCCCTGCTTGTTGCCTGGCTGGAGGAGCACCGTGAGGATCAGGGCGATGCAGACAAAGACATGGAGTGCGATGAGAAAAGTGACCATGGTGAATTTCTCTCCTGTGTCCTCTAGGCGGGGCGAGCCGCCAGCACGATCGCGACGAAATCGTCGGCCTTGAGGCTGGCGCCGCCGACCAGCGCGCCATCGATGTTGGGCTGTGACATCAAGGCCCGCGCGTTGTCGGGCTTGACGCTGCCACCGTATTGAATGCGCACCGCCTCCGCCACGGCGCCAAAGCGTTCCTGCAGGCGCCCGCGGATACGGGCATGAACGTCTTCGGCCTGCTCTGTGGTGGCGGTCTTGCCGGTGCCGATGGCCCACACGGGCTCGTACGCGAGGACCACGCGCGCCATCTCGGTGGCGGCGATCTTGGCCAGGCCTCCGTCGAGCTGCCCAAGCACCACGTCAAAGGTGCGCCCGGCTTCGCGCTCGGCCAGGGTCTCGCCGATGCACAGGATGGGCGTCAGATCGCCATCCAGCGTCGCGCGGACCTTGCGCGCCACGCCCTCGTCGGTCTCCCCGAAGAACTGCCGGCGCTCGCTGTGGCCAATGATGACGTAGCGGCACCCGGCCTCGACCAGCTGACCCACCGCCACGGCGCCGGTGAAGGCACCCCTTGGCTTCGTGATGGCAGTCCTGAGCCGCCACGCCCACGGCGCTGCCGCGTAGAGCCTCGGCCACCGCAGCCAGGGCCGTGAAGCTGGGCCCCACAGCTATCTCGACATCCCGCACGTCGCTCACACGGTCGCGCAGGTCCACCGCCAGGCGCTTGGCCTCGGCGATGGTGTTGTGCATCTTCCAGTTTCCCGCAACGAAGGGCTTGCGCTCGTTCTTCATCGCCTGTCTCTCCCGGGGCCGTTAGCCCGCCATCACACTCAGGGACCCGCAGCACCTGCCCGTCTTCCGAGGACAGAACACGTCGTTCGTCGCGACACCCGCTATCCCTCGGTCAGAACCGCGAGCCCGGGAAGCGTCTCACCCTGGAACAACTCCAGGGCGGCCTCACCGCCCGAGGACAGGTGAGAGACCGCGCTGGCCAGGCTGCTTCGCCGAAACGCCGCGGCTGTTTCACTGCCGGTGACCACGCTGAACGCCCCGGCTCGGGTTGCCGACGCCACAGCCGTGGCCACGGCGCGTGTGCCCTCGCCAAATCCGTCCCACTCGGTCACGCCCAGGGGACCATTCCACAGCACGGTCCGGGCTCCCTCCAGGGCGCGGGCATAGAACTCGCGCGTCCTGGGCCCGATGTCCAGGGCCATCTTGCCCGCCGGGATGGCGGGCCCATCGACGATCTCAGGCCGGGTTTCCGGCGTGAACGCGCTGCCCACGACGTGGTCCACCGGGAGCATCAGCGTGACGTTCTTGCGCTCGGCGCCCTCCATCAGGGTCCGTGCGTTGGCCAGCCGCTCTGTGTCGACGTGTGAGGCCCCGGTGTCCACGCCGCGCGCCGCCAGGAAGGTGCACGCCAGGGCACCACCGAGGACCAGGCGATCGACCCTGTCCACCAGACGATTGAGCAGGCTCACCCGATTCGCGATGCCCTCGCCTCCCAGGACGGCAACCATGGGCGCGTCCGGTTGATGGCTGAGCCGTTGCAGTGCCTGCACTTCCTTCTCGACGAGCAAACCCGCGAGCCGGATCGGCAGCAAGCTCGCTGCCCCCTCGATGGAGGCATGCGCGCGGTGGCTGTCCGCGAAGGCATCGTTGACGTACACATCAGCATGGGCCACCAGCTGCCGCGAGAAGCCCGGGTCGTTGCGTTCTTCACCGACGTGGAAGCGCAGGTTCTCGAGCAGCAGGACCCGGCCAGGTTTGAGACCCATGACCAGGCGCTTGACAGCGTCACCCACGCAGTCGTCGGAGAACAGCAGCTCGTCGTCGAGTAGTTCGGACAGCCGCCGCCCCACGGGTTCGAGGCTGAGGGCCGCGTCCACCCTGCCCCGGGGGTTCCCCAGGTGCGCCGCGAGAACCACGCGGGCTCCGGCGTCGCGCAGCCACTTCAGGGTGGGCAGAGCGGCGCGAATGCGGGTGTCATCGCCGACCTCGCCGCCCCGCAGGGGGACGTCAAAGTCGACGCGCACGAGCACCCGCTGCCCCTCGAGTGCGCCGCCATGGGCGCGCAGTGTGCGCAGAGCGAGCGTCACACACCGACCTTTCGCATGTACTCAATGAGGTCGACCATGCGCGAGGAGTAACCCCACTCGTTGTCGTACCAGCCAAAGACCTTGACCAGGCGCTTCTCGATGACCTTCGTCATGTCCGCGTCGACCGTGCAGGACACCGTCGAGTCATTGAGGTCGTTGGAGACGATGGGCTCCTCGGTGTAGTCCATGATGCCCTTGAGCGCGCCATCGGCCGCGCTGCGGAGCGCCGCGTTGACTTCCTCGACCGAGGTGTCCTTGCCCAGCTCGGCGGTCAGGTCGACCAGCGACACGTTGGGGGTCGGAACGCGGATCGCCAGACCATCGATCTTGCCCTTGAGCTCCGGAAGCACCAGGCCCACAGCCTTGGCCGCGCCGGTGGTGGTCGGGATCATCGACAGCATGGCCGCACGGGCGCGCCGCAGATCCTTGTGGGGAAGGTCCAGGATGCGCTGGTCGTTGGTGTAGCTGTGGATCGTCGTCATCAGGGCCTTCACGATCCCGAACTTCTCGTGCAGGGTCTTGGCCATGGGCGCCAGGCAGTTGGTGGTGCACGAGGCATTGCTGATGATCTTGTGCTGCGCCGGATCGTACTGCAGATGATTGATGCCCATGCAGAAGGTGGCGTCGGGCTCCTTGCCCGGCGCGCTGATCACCACGTGCTTGGCGCCAGCCTCGAGATGCGCCGAGGCCTTGGCACGATCGCGGAACAGTCCGGTGCACTCCAGCACCACGTCGACGTTCTTGGCCTTCCAGGGGAGCTGGGAGGGATCCTTGACGGCCGAGATCTCGATGCGCCTGTCCCCGGCGATCAGGTTATTGCCGTCGATACCAACCTTGTGATTCCACTGGCCGTGCACCGAATCGTAGCGCAGCAGATGTGCCAGGGTAGCAACGTCGGTGATGTCATTGATCTGCACCACCTCGATGTCCTTGTGCCCGTCGAGGATGCGCAGCACGCAGCGACCGATGCGACCGAAACCGTTGATGGCGACCTTCATGGTCTTGACCTCCTGCTGTGGGTGGAGTGTTGGCTCGACGCCCGGTCTGGCCAGGTTTGGCGCAACCGTCCCGTCGAGGCCCAACGTAACTCAGCCGAGAGTGTCGAGGCCTCCCGACAAAACCGGGCGCAGGTTTAGCCATTTATATGGGGGTGTCAACATCTAGCGCAGAGCCCACACAAGCGGGGCGTCTGCACGCTCACTCGAGGGTGTAGGTACCGAGGCTGGACGGGGTCTCGGCCGGGGGCAGGTTCAGCATCACAGCGGTGGTCACCGCCACCCCCGCTGCCACGACCAGCAGGCCCACGCCAGCACCCACCCAGGGCCAGGGCAAGGTGCCCTCGGACGCGACGGTCGCTGGAGCGGGACTCGGCGCGACGTCCAGCATCCCTGGACTCGCCTCGTCTCCTCCCAGAGCGAGGTCCTTGCCATCGGGGCCCACCACGTGCAGCCGGTACTCGACCTGGCGGGCCGCTTGCCCTGCCACTGGCCGCAGACCGAGGTCACATCGATAGCGGCCTCCCTCCAGCGACTGCATGGGGACGGCGGTGAAACCTTTCTCGTGGCGCTCACGCAGTTCGAGCAGCACGGTGATCGCGCCCTCTCCCTGCTGCTGCACGACGGTCTCGGCGGCGATGCCTGTGGGGCCCGTCTCCACCACGGTAGGGGCTTGCAGGATGCGAACCTGCAAGGGGGGCGACAGCTCGCGGCGAACGGCCTCGAACACATCGAGGATCTTGGGCGAAAGGTTCGGCTCGAGGCGATGGTCGGGGTCCTCGCGGAGCAATCGAGAGAAGCTCGCGCGCGCCCCTGGTTCATCGTCGAGGATGACCTGGACAGTCCCGAGCAGGGCCAGAGCTTCGCGCCGTTCGTCGATGGAGACCGCGGGATCGTCCACGGCCTTGAGCAGCAGCGGCAGGGCTTCCCTGTAGCGCAATCTGTCGAACTGCTTCTTGGCTCGCTCGAGGCTGTTCGCCGACCGGGCGCGTGGACCCGCCGCGGGGGCGGGCACGACCACCAGCAGGGCACAGACCAGGACGAAGAGGCGCAGCATGGCCACATCTCAGTCCCTTGCCCCTGGCGCTGTCAACGCCTCGGTCTGTCACCCCCAGGCGGGCGGGGCAGAACTTGTGCATCGGACCGATCAGCTTCATTGTGTGACAAGGGGCCGCGGTGAGACCCCAACAAGGCAGAGTGCGGCATGGTGCTGGGAGCTTTTGGCAAATATGAGCTGCTCAAGAAGGTCGGCAGCGGTGGCATGGGCGAGCTGTACCTGGCGCGGCTGTCCGGCATCGAGGGTTTCGAGAAGCTCCTCGTCATCAAGCGCATCCTGCCGCAGCTGATCGAGGCCGACCGCGCCGCGACCTTCGTCGACATGTTCCTGGAGGAGGCGAGGCTTGCCGCCCGCCTGAGCCATCCCAACATCGTGCAGATCCACGACCTGGGGCGCATCGACGAGCTGTACTACATCGCCATGGAATATGTGCACGGGGTGGACCTTCGCCGCCTGCTTCGGAGAGCGCAGCAGCGCGGCACGGCCCTGCCCCTCGAGCACGTGGTCAAGATCGGCTGCTTCATGTGCGAGGCCCTGGGCTACGCCCACGAACTCCGCGACAGCAGTGGCCAGCCGCTCCGACTGGTGCACCGCGACGTCAGCCCACACAACGTGCTGGTGGCCTTCGACGGCGGGGTCAAGCTGACCGACTTCGGCATCGCCAAGGTCGCCTCGCGCGAGATGCGAACCAAGGCCGGTACCCTCAAGGGCAAGCTCCGCTACATGTCGCCCGAGCAAGCGCAGGGCAACGAGCTGGACCGCCGCTCGGATCTGTTCGCGCTCGGTGTGATTCTGTTCGAGCTGACCACGGGCCAGCGGCCCTTCGACGGCAAGACCGAGTTCGACATCCTCGAGGCCATCGTGCGGCGTGATCCGCCCGATCCAGGCACGCTGGTGGAAGGCTACCCGGCGGCTCTCGCGCAGATCCTGAAGCGCGTCCTGGTCAAGGATCCCGCACAGCGTTTTCAGACAGCACTCGAACTCCAGCTCGAACTTGAGCGCTTTCTCATGGACCAGCGCCTGTTCTCCAGTGCCTCTCTCGTGGGCCAGTACGTCTCGTCGCTGTTTGTCGACGTGATCCCGGCCCAGCCGGAGGAGCCTGGTGCCGCGGGTGATACGAGCAGCCTGCTGCGCCGCCTGGGCACATCGACGCCCAGCAACTCACCCCTCGACGAGGTCCTGGAGGCAGATCTCGGCCCCACAAGCTCAGGCGTGTTCGCGGGCTCTGGCGACGGCGAGAGCTTCGCCCCGGACGCGGGCTCCACCCGCCAGATCCAGGCGACGGGCCCCCTTGCCGGAGCCCCGGAGGCCGAGATCTCGGCTCGCACCGCCCGGCAGCTCAAGCGCTCGTTTCGCAGTGGCGAGCCTCGTCGCAACCAGCGGCTGCTTGCCATCGCGCTGACGGTCTTGCTGATCGCCATTGCCGCCGCGGTTCTCGCCCTGGTCCGACGACCCTCGGCGCTGCCGGTCTCGGGCGATGGCAGGGTAGCTGCCCTTGGCCGGGACGTTGGCTCCCAACCGCCGGGTCCGGACGCATCGTCCGGTGTGCTGCCGGGCACAGATCGGCTCGATGCCGGTAGCCTCGGTGGTATCGTCGACGGCGCGTCCCCAAAGGACGCCCTCGGCAACGGCCCGCCTGACGCGGCCACCCGGGACATGTCGCGGCTCCAGCACCCGGACGACAGCAGACCGGACCGCTCGCCCGCGGACCGCGGGAACGGCTCCCTGACCCTGGCATCGGAGCCCTGGTCCGAGGTGTTCCTGAACGGCAAGTCCCTGGGTCTGACCCCGCTGGCCAACGTCCGGCTGCCGGCGGGCAGCCACCGACTGGTCCTGCGCAACCGCAAGCTCGGCCTCGAGAAGACCGCCTGGGTGCGCATCCGACCCAATCGCGAGACCGTGCTCAAGGTCCGGCTCGGACCGCGCTGAGCACGTCTGGCCTGGCGACGGAACAGGACGTATCCTCGGGCTGCCGCAGCCGCTACAATGGTCGAGATGTTTTGTCCACGCCGCCAAACCCTGGCCTCGCTTGGCCTGTTGTTCGCGCTCCTGGCGCCGGCTTGCGGCGACGCGACCGTACTTACCCTGCGCTTGCACGGTGAGGCGGCCCTGCCCGCGCTGCGTGCGCCCGACGACGTGCAGCGGCTCCAGGTGCAGGTCCGTGTCGGAAGCCAGCTCATCTGGTCGCGGCCCTTCGACCTGGCCGGGCCGTCCCGCGTGCTCGACGAGACGCTGGTCTTGCGACCGGGTGACCATGCCGGGGACAGCCTGGACGTCCTCGTCATCGGCTTGCACGAGGGCGTCGAGATAACCCGTGGCCATGGGACCGCACGCTTCGTAGCAGGCGAGAACACCACGGCCAGCGTCGCTCTGGAGTGGGACGCGACCGTCTGCCTCGACGTGGATGGTGACGCGTACGGCCGAGGGCCCGCCTGCCTGGGTGCAGATTGTGAGGACGGCGACGTGGCCGTGCACGTCGGAGCTGGTGAGCAGTGCAACGGTCGGGATGACGACTGCGACGACAGCGTGGACGAGGCCGAGGACCTGACGCCTCCTCCCTGTGCCAGGGTGCTGGGCGTATGCACGGGAGCGGTTGCGACCTGTGGCGGGATCGCGGGCTGGCAGGCGTGCCCGGATGCGGCCTACGGGCTCAGCTACGAGCGCGTCGAGCATACCTGCGATGGTCTCGACAATGACTGCGACGGCACCACGGATCCAGGGTGCCAGTGCATGCCTGGACAGACCCGTTCCTGCGAGGGCCTCGACGTCGGTGCCTGTGATCCCGGCGAGCAGCAGTGCCAGGCCGTGGGCTCGGCGTGGGAGTGGCGGGCGCAGTGCGTCGGCACCATCGGTCCCGCGACTGAAACCTGCAACGAACTGGACGATGACTGCGATGGCGAGGTCGATGAGGATTTCGACCTGGCAGCCGATCCCCTGCACTGTGGTGCCTGCACCACCGTGTGCGATCTGGAGGGCGCCGAGGCGATCTGTGTCGACGGCCAGTGCGCCCTGGGGCGGTGCGAGCAAGGCCATCATGATCTCGATGGGATCGCCGACAACGGCTGCGAGTACGCCTGCCTGCGCACGCTTCCGGACGAGACCTGTAACGGCCGCGATGACGACTGCAATGGCGTCGTTGATGACGTCACCGTGCGTCCCGCCTGCGCCTTGACCCAGGGGGTCTGCCTCGGCGCCGTGCCCGAGTGTGGCGACCTTGGCGGCCGGGCACACTGGCTAGCCTGTGACTACGGTGCCCACTACGAGCCCGTCGAGACGCGCTGCGACGGCATGGACAACGATTGCGACGGCCAGGTCGACGAAGGCGTGCAGTGCCCGTCCTGCGTGGGCGACGGCGATTGCGATGACGCCAACCCCTGCACCCAGGACAGCTGCCAGGCTCAGCTGTGCCGCTTCGTGGCGCGGGACGAAGGGGCGACCTGCAGCGACGGACTGTTCTGCACGACCCTGGACCGCTGCGATCACTCGGCCCGCTGCGTGGCGCCAGGACCCTCTCCCTGTACCACGGAGTGCCAGCAGACCTGCGACGAGGACAATGACCGCTGCCTCGACGATGCGGCGGGAGTGCCGTGCACCACCGATGGCCAGTTCTGCAACGGCGCCGAGGTCTGCGACGGCGGGGGCCTCTGCGTTCATGCCGGCGATCCCTGCCCGCCGGTGGATTGCCAGGGCTGCGACGAGGCGCGCGATCGCTGCGTGGATCCCCTGGACAGCCCCTGCACCGACGACGGTCTGTTCTGCAATGGCGGCGAGAGCTGCAACGGATCGGGTCAGTGTGTGCACGCAGGCGACCCCTGCCCCGGCACCCTGTGCGAGACCTGCCAGGAGACCACGGACAGTTGTTTGGATCCGGTCACTTCTCCCTGCGAGGACGGCGTGTTCTGCACCGGGGGTGATCACTGCGATGGCAGCGGTGGCTGCGTGGCCGGAACGGGTACGCCGTGCACCACGGACTGTCTGTCGATCTGCGATGAGGTGAACACCACCTGCCTGCCCGATGATCCGGACACACCCTGCAGCGACGATGGCCTGTTCTGCAACGGCGCGGAGTTCTGCGACGGGACAGGCCTGTGCCTGCCCGAGGAGGTGAGTCCGTGTGCCGAGACCGAGTGCAAGCATTGCCAGGAAGGGCCGGATACGTGCCTGGATCCTCCCACCACGCCCTGCGACGACGGCAATGGCTGCACCTACCTGGACACCTGCGATGCCCTTGGCAGCTGCGTGCCCGGGGCCTTCGACAACAACGTGGACGGCGACCTGTTCATCAATGCGGCGTGTGGCGGCACCGACTGCAATGACGCCGATCCTGCGATCCCCGGCCCCGAGGGTCCGATCTGCGACGAGGACCGGACCTGTGCCGACGGCGTCGACAACGACTGCGACACTCTCGTCGACCTGCTGGACAGCAACTGTGCAGGCAGCGGTTACTTTTGCCTGTACGCACCACGCGACAGCGTCGCGACGGGTCCACCTGGCGACTTCCTGCGCATCCACACCGATCAGCCGGGCATCGATCCGTCCAGGCTCTTCTGCTTCACCGATGCGTCGCGCCAGGCGGCGTCCGCGGTGCTGGGTCAGGACAATTTCGAGAGTGGCATGGGCTTTTTGATGACCAGCACGCCGAGCCAGGTCTCCGTCGACGCAGCGGCCCAGAGTCCGCTGTCCAGTGGCAGCCTCGGTTTGAAGATCTGCACGGACGCACAGGCCTCCTCACCGGCCATCGCGACCACGGGCCTGCAGGACATCGTGCTGCGCTACGCGTTGCAGCCCGATGCCTTTTCCTCCAGCGAGTACATCGTGGTCGAGTACTCCATCGACGGTGGCGCCCAGTGGCACCTCCTCAATGTCTTTGGAGACACCTACCAGACGACCTTCTATCGCTCATTCAGCAGCCTGTTGCCCGCCGAGGCGGAGGACCAGCCGGACCTGCGCGTCCGTTTTCGTACCCTGAACATGGGTGGTACGCACTGCGCCAAGCTCGATGACGTGGTCCTCGAAGTGCTGCCCCCACCGACGCTGCGAGTACCCCTTCACCGCGCGCGCTTCGAGCCGGCCGAGGGCTTTCCTGGGGCCGGGCTGGGTTCAGGCATCAGCCCCTACACGGTCACCGGGAGCAGCTCATACACCTCGATGCAGACCGCCGCCCAGAATCCAGCCACCCAGGACGCCCTCAACACCCAGGGGCTGCGGGTCCTCTACCAGTCCGGCGCCAGCAGCCCCATGTTCCCGACAGCCTTCCTGCCTTCCGGGAGCGAGCTGCGCGTCGAGACGGCGATGCACCCCGTGGGTTTGGATACGCTGGACTATGCCCTGCTGTTCGCCGTGGACCAGTCCGGAACCATGCGACGCCTGGGCGCGGTGGGCATGGGAGCCCCGTCGAGCTGGGTATCCATGCGCGCGATGGTGGGGCGAGACGCCTTCGGCTCGGGCCGCGGGCAGATCGCCTTCAACGCGCCGCCATCGAGTTCCCTGAGCCCCAGCGAGGGCCTCGAAGCCGACGACGTGAGCGTCGAGTTCACCCGCTCCAGCAGCGACCAGGTTGGTCCCTTCGCGGACTCCGGCGGCGGAGACTACGTGGCCGTCCTGCAGTCAGCACAGGAGGGAACCGCCGAGGTGACCTGCATCTATCTGGGGGTGGATCCACCCCTCGTCACGGACGGCAGCGGACTCAACTCCACCCCCCAGACCGTTCTCTTTTCCCCCTGACCGCAGGCCCGGGCTGGCGTCGGGCACCCCTGCGACGCAGTGCGCCAGGCGAGCGTGCAGATCGGGTCGTTTTCTTGACCCAGGAGGCTCCAGGCCGTACCACAGGAGGGAAGAGGTCCCCAACCGGCACCAGGAGGCTCCCGTCGTGTCCCGCGCTCCCACCTTCCGCTCCGCCCGCCTTGCCCTGCCCGGGATCTGGCTGAGCCTGGCGCTGCTTCTCGGTGCGGCGGCGGCTGATGACGGAAAGACATACAACAGCGCGCGTCAGGACCTCGAGCAGCTGCTCAAGGATCCGGTCCGCTCACGCCAGCGCGAGCCCTACGAGCGTCTGATGGCACGCTTCGATGCCATCGCGCGTGCCAACCCTGCAGGCCCCCTGGCAGACCGGGCTGCGTACCAGGCCGCGCGCACCGCCGAGGAACTGTCTCTGGCGTCGCGCGTTCCCTCAGATCTCGACCTGGCCATGCAGCGCATGCAGAAGGTGGCGGCGGACCATCCGAGTTCGCGGCTCGCGGACGACGCCCTGCTCGCGGCGGCACGCATGGCCCTGGAGCGGCGCAGCGATCCGTCGGCGGCGCGCGCCATGCTGATCGATCTGCAGGCACGCTTTCCACACGGTGACATGGTCGGGGCGGCCCGAGAGTTGCTGGCCCGGCTGCCCAAGGAGGAAGCGGCGCCTGTTTCGGAGGCGGTCGCACCGGCTAGCGTGGCGGAGGTCTCGCCGGCGTCACCAGCCCTCCCCGATGGTCCAGTGGACAGGATAGGCGAGTTGCTCAAGAAGGCGGAGCTCATCCGCGCCCAGGCCGGTGATGCGGGCGCTCCACAGGCCGCGGTGCTCGAGGCGGAGGCAGCCCTGCGTGCCGCCGAGATGGGCCAGCCCCTGGTGCCCGTCCCCGGTACAATGACGGCGGAGACCGTGGCCGAGGTGCAGGCACCAGCGTACACGCCAGCCCCACGCAAGAGCCTGCGCAGCGCGACCGACGAAAGCCCCGCCCGCCTTCGCAAGGTGCTGGCCAAACCTGTGGAGCTGGGACTGGAGCTTCAGATCCAGCTCGATGGCGAGGTCACGGTGACTCCAGGGGAGGCCGCCGCCGAGCCCGAGAAGAAGCTGCCGCGTCGCGTGTACTTTGACCTCACCCCGGCCAAGGTCGACAAGGCCGGCCGGGAGGTCTCCCTCACCGATACCTCGCTCAGCTCGCGAGTGCGCTGCGGTCAAAACACCCTGGTCGCCGCGCGTGTGGTCATCGAGCTGCAAGAGGGCACCGAGGTGCTGGCTCCGCAACCCTGCGCGGGTGGCCTGTGCATCTTGCTGTCCTCGCCCTCTGTGCGTGCGCGTGCGCTCGACAAGGCCAGGGAGAGCGCTGCCGCCCAGCAGCACGTGGCCCGCACAGAACCCACGCCACCGACGTCGGCCGAGGTGACGAAGCCCGAGCCTGCCGTGGCACGCGTGAGCGAGACCGCCTCCGCGGTCGATGCCGGGACCCGTGCGGTCGCTGCGGCGACCACGCCGGAACCCCCTGCCGACGAGAAAGACGCGCTCAACCGGGCCATGTTCCCCACCTCTCCCTCCTCCGCGGGCTTGTCGCTGTCACAGCAGGTGGGCTTGCAGGTTCGCACCGTCGTCATCGACCCCGGTCACGGCGGCAATGACCCCGGCGCCATCGGACCTACCGGGCTGCGCGAGAAGGACGTCACGCTCAAGCTGGCCAAGCGCGTGGCGGCGAGACTGGAGAAGGAACAGGGGCTCAAGGTCGTGCTCACCCGCGACCGCGACAAGACCCTGTCGCTGGAGGAGCGTGCCCAGATCGCCAACGATGCCAAGGCGGACCTGTTCCTGAGCATCCACGTCAACGCCAGCCCCAATCGCAAGGCCTATGGCATCGAAACCTTCTACCTGAACACGACAGACGACAGGTACGCCATCCGCCTTGCGGCGCGCGAAAATGCGGGCAGCGAGAAATCCATCGGCGACCTGCAGTTCATCCTGGCCGACCTGGTCACCAAGTCCAACGTCGACGATTCCCGACGCCTCGCCCGCGCTGTCCAGTCCAACATGATTGGCCGCACTGGCAAGCGCTACTCCGACGTCAAGGACCTCGGGCTCAAGAGCGCGCTGTTCTACGTGCTGATCGGCGTGCGGATGCCCTCGGTGCTCGTCGAGAGTTCCTTCATCAGCCATCGCCGCGAGGAGAAGCGCCTGCGCCAGGACGCCTATCTCGACACCCTGGCCGACGGCATCGTGCGCGGTGTGCGCGACTTCACACAGACCCAGACCTCGGTGAGGAGCTGATGCTGGACCAGGCCGTCGACAGCTTTCTTGCCCACGCCGCAGCCGAGCGCGGCCTGGCTGGGGCCACGCTGGCGGCCTATGCCCACGATCTGGAGCGCTTCGTCCAGTACCTGCACCAGCAGCAGATCCTGGATCTCACGCAGACGCGCCCCAGCGACGTGCTTGGCTTCATGGCCAGCATCGGGCGCAGCGGTCTGTCAGCGCGCAGTCAGGCACGCATGCTGGTGTCCGTGCGCCAGCTGTTTCGCTTTCTGGTCCGCGAACGCGTCATCGTTCAAAGTCCGGCCCATGAGGTCGAGCTACCGCGCCCCACGCGCAGCTTGCCCGTCTTTCTCGATGAGGAGGCCGTGCTGAGACTGATCCAGGCTCCAGATCGCGGCACCGCGCGAGGCCAGCGTGACGGCACCCTGATCGAGGTGGCGTACGGTGCGGGTCTGCGCGTGAGCGAGCTGTGCGGGCTCCGGCTGCAGGACGTGGATCTGAAACGCGGCGTGCTCCTGGTTCGTGGCAAGGGGGACAAGGAGCGCCTGGTTCCACTAGGAGAGCCCGCGCGCCGAGCGGTGCAGGACTACCTGGAGCGAGCGCGCCCTGTGCTGCTCAAGGGCCGCAGCAGCGAATTCGTGTTCACCGGCCCGTCAGGACGCGCCCTGACCCGGCAGCGCTTCTGGCAACTCATCAAGCACTACGCCCTGGTGGCGGGCGTGCGACCCGATCTCTCGCCACACAAGCTCCGCCATACCTTCGCGACCCACCTCGTCGAGGGTGGCGCGGACCTGCGCGCGGTGCAGGCCATGCTGGGCCACAGCGACCTGTCCACCACGGCGATCTACACCCACGTCAATCGTGAGCGCCTGCGCCGCCTGTACGCAGAACACCATCCCCGCGCCTGAGCCGTTTTCGCCTGGCTTGGAGTGCGTGGTGTGGGGCTCCGGCGACGGGGACTTCCAGGGATCGTCGCGCGGGACGAAAAAAACGTACTCGTGCGCCCACACGAATCAATCCGTCTCACGCGAAGCCGGTCTCGACACTGGAGTCGCCCGACGCCGCAGCCGACCCTGGTGGTCAGAAGAAACTGATCTTGCGCGCGGTGGCAGGCCCACGCCCTGCCAGCTCTATGACGTGGATGCGCGCGAGCCCGTACAGCAAGGCAAGCGCGGCCTTGACCGGCATCTCGTACAGCGCGAGCAGGTCGGACACCGTCTTGGTGCCGTCGGTGGATATGAGAAGCCGTGCCTCGTCCGCACCGAGCTTGAGCCGCTCGATGGGATACGGCGGATCGGCAACGGGGGCGAAGCGTGCATCCATGGGCACGGCATCACGTAAAAAGTCCTCTGGCGTGGTAAGGGCAAGACCGCGCAGGATCACGTTGCCGGCAAACAGCGGCACGTGGAAGGGCTCGATGCGCGCACGCTCGACGAGACCGATCTGATACTCCCCCCCGGTCCAGGCAAAGCAGGCGAGCACGATCTGGGTCACCGTCCGCTGGATGACGCGCCGCCTGTTCTCGTCGGAGAGCACACCCCGCGCCACCAGCACATCGCCGACGCGCTGATCGTTCCCTCCCGCCTCGAGCAGGGCATCGCGAAGCTGGCTCTCGGTGATCAGGCCCAGCTGCACGAGCTGGGTCCCCAGGCGCTCGCGGGCAATGTTGGACCGCGCAAACACGGGGTTACCGTCGGCGAACACGATCAGCCGCTTGGCCTTGCCACGCACGAGGGCCAGCTCGCCGCTGCGTCGCGCGCGATAGAAGCGGTCCAGCAGCTCCCCCACGCTGTTCCTGTCCAGGGTGCCGCTACGCTCCCCGAGGTCCAGGGGCTTGCGCAGATCCACGGCCCGGTAGGCCTCGATCTTGCGCTCCCAGATCGCGACCAGGTCCAGCGCAGCCTGGCTATCCACACCCGCCGCCTCCGCGGCGTCGTCCAGGGGCGCCTGCTCGAGGGGTGGTTCCTCGGCGCTGTCCGCGCCGCCAACGACCTCCTCCAGCACCACGACCGATTCCTCGTCCGTCAGATCCTCGCTCCCCCAGCGCTTGCCCTGGGCATCCACCGAGGCCGCGGCAGCCTGCTCCAGGGCGGCGACAGTGGTGTCGAGTACCCGCGCGAGGGCCGCCAGGACCTCGTCGTGATTGTAGGGCTTGGGCAGCAGACCCTCGACCCCGAGCATGACGTCGTCGAGCAAGGGATCGTCGGCCGGGAGCCGCGAGGCTGTTGCCAGGAACAGTGGTACTCGAGCGTCGTCGGCCAGGATCTGCGCCAGATCGGTACCCGGCGCGTCGGGCAGCTCCATCTCCACCACCGCCGCCTCGGGGCGCCCCTCGACGATGAAGTCCAGGGCCTGCTCCGCAGAACGCGCGCGAAGGACAGTCAGCCCCCGGTCCGCGCAGAAACGCGCCAGCTTCTCGCCGGCTTCCGTCGGATCCACGATCAGAACGGTACGAGCGTGCTCTGTCATGTCGTGCTTCGGGTACCTGGTCGTCCGCAAGTTTGTGCAGCCCGCCAATTCGTGACGACCGCGCCCCCCGAACGCCACGTGGACGCGGGCATCCTATCGCAGCGCCTCGACACCGCGAACGAAAAAGGCCGGACCTGGTCGGAGCACGAGCGTTGCCTCTCAGTGCCCACTCGTGTACTCAGATCGCCCGCTCCTGCGCCCGCGGCGAGAGTGGAGGCCCCTGCGACCAGGGCCCGTCGACCCCGGGGTGGACTGACTCCCCGGTGTGACGGTCTGCGAGGGGAGGCGCGGCGAACGCCCCTCCGGAAAGGATCGCGCCGATGGCCACCGAGGTGTGCGCGCACATCACCGGCACCGTGTGGAAGATCGAGGTCAAGGTCGGAGACCACGTCGACGAAGAGGACTCCGTCGTCATCCTCGAGTCGATGAAGATGGAGATGCCCATCGAGGCGCCCAGCTCCGGGACCATCGAGAGTATTCGTGTCAACGAGGGCCAGGCCGTGAACGAGGGCGAGCTGGTGCTGACCCTGATCCCGGACTGAGCCGTGTCCGCGACACTGATCCACGAGGACCTCGGGCAGGGTCTGGTGCGCCTGACCCTGAGTCATCCCCGCGCGGCCAATGCCCTGACCGACGATCTCCTGCACCAGCTGACGACGAGTTTCGAGCAGCTCGACGCGGATCTGGGCGTGCGCTGCGCGATCCTGCGCGGCGATGGCGGCCGCACCTTCTCGTCGGGCTACGACACCTCGCAGCTGCAAGCGGCGCGCTTCCGCACCGGACCGGATCCCATCGGCCCGGTCTGCCAGGCCATGCTCCGGGGACGTGTTCCCATCGTGGGGTGTATCAACGGCCACGTCCTCGGCGGCGCGGTGGAGATCGCGAGCTGCTGCGATCTGCGCGTTGGCCAGGAAGAAAGCACCGTGGGCATCCCTGCGGTGCGCTTCGGCATCTGCTATGCGCCGGGCGGTATTGCCAGGCTGTGCCAGGCCCTGGGAGAACAGCTCGCGGCAGAACTTCTGCTCACCGGCCGGCCGGTGAGCGTCGGGCGCGCAGCGCAGGCAGGGTTTTTCGCGCGCGTCGAGGCCGCCGACAGTGTTGACGGGGTGGCCCTTGAGGTCGCCCGCGCGATCGCCAGTGCGGCCCCCCTGGCGGTGGAGGCCATGCGCCGGATTCTCCGGGATATCGCCAGTCCAGGTCCGCGACGGGATCCAGAGCGCTCCGACCTCGCGGTCTCCCTGTTCCAGGCATGCCTCGGCAGCCAGGATCTGGGCGAAGGTCTCGCCGCCCTCGCCGAGGGTCGTCCCCCCTTGTTCCAGCGGTCGTGACGATCCTGAGCGTGGCTCGCGGATGTCAGACCTTGCGCGCAAGACTCCCTCGTGACCCGAGCAGACTTCGCCTGTGACGGCCGGCTGTCGGGTGAACCACCCCGGCTCGCAGCGGTCCATCCGCCGTGACAGCACCCCCGGGTTCTCCCACCCGAGACCGGCCTGGCGCGCTGCCTCAGAGAAGGTGCTAAGCTCTCCGCGTCCTTCACGGGGGAAGGAGCGAGAACCATGCAACGCCTCACCTGCTTGTGCCTCCTCGGTTTCAGTGTGCTGCCCCTCATGCTGCCCTCGCGCGCGATTGCCCAGACCTGCGGCGTGGTGCTCAGCGAGGTCAACTACGACTGTGCCCTGGCCGCGGGTGTCGCCAACGATGCCTGCGAGTTCATCGAGCTGGGTTTCACCGGGACCTACACGCCCGGGGTGACACCGGTCGACGGGTGCGGCATCGCGTCCATCCAGCTCATCAACGGCTCCAGCATCGCCTGCGGCCTGTACGACACCGTCGCCCTGCCCTCCACGCCCATCCCGGGCAACGGCCTGTTCGTCATCGGCCGCACCGACGTGAGCAACGTCGACCTCGTGCCGACCACGGGAGGCTGGGCCACGGCCTCGACCTACGCCATCCAGAATGGGAATCCAGACTGGATCCGGCTGGTGGGAGACAGCGCAGCGCAGGATCGCTGGTACGCCTACGAGTTCAACCCAGCCGCCGACACCAGCAAGGACTGCTTCGTCAAGGCCGGGTCGGTCGGCCAGGTTGCCTACATTGGCAAGGACTACGACGAGAACACCAACTCGCCGCCTCCCGTGGTCCGGGAGGAGAGCATCTCCCTGTGCGGCAGTGGCCAGACCGCGACCTACGTCGGTGACGACGAGGCAGGAGGCCTCACCGGCCCGCTGGCCTCCCCGGGGGAGCCCAATGCGTGCGACACGCGGCTGCCGTGGTCGAGCGCCGACGCTGGCCCCGAAGATGCCGCCGCGCCCGCGGACAGTGGCCAGGCCTCCGACGCCGCGACGGGACAGGACGTCACGACGACCCGCGATGCGGCAGGTGCACCGGACAGCGCGGGACAGGACCACGCCACCAGCCCCGACGCGGGGAGCTGCGGGGCGCTCACGTTCATCGGCGAGTGCCAGGGGACCGTGGTTCGCTGGTGCGACGACGGCGAGATCCTGACCTACGACTGCGCCGATGACGACACCGCCTGCGGACTGGTCGACTGCACAGGCGCGGACTGCTACGGCTTCGACTGCGTGGCCGCGACAGACGAGGACTGTGGACCGAGCGAGGTCGAGCTGGCCTGCGATGTCCTGTCCGGCGACGGTTGTCGCGCCGGAGTCTGTGCGGCCTCGCCGGTATGCGACTTTGACACCTACGTCGAGAATTGCGACGGCGCCTTCATCCTCTACTGCGGCACCACGCGCGTGTGGGACGAGGACTGCTCGCTTGGCGGTACCGAGCCCTACATCTGCGGCGCGGTCTCGGGCGGTGGCGTCGACTGCCTCGGGCTGGCCGGCGCGTTCTGCGATCCTGGCTACGACCTGAACTGCGCCCCTGGCCTGAACTGCCACCAGGGCGCCTGCGAGGGCACCCTGACCATCGACGCAGGCACATCGGTGCCCGACAGCGCGGTGGCGACGGACGCCAGTCAGGCACGCGACGCCTCGACGCACCCAGATGGCGCGGCCAGCGACGCTGCTGCGAGCATGGATACGGGCGTGCCTGCAGACTCCGGCGTTGTCCTGGACAGTAGCGTGGCGGATACCCAGCTCGGACCCGACGGTGGATCTGGCCAGGACGCGCTTCGCCCTGGCGACGCGACCATGGTCCTGGATGTTTCCCGCCCCGGAGTCGATGGCGGCTTCACGGATATCGACTCTGGCGGTGCGTGCGGCTGCACCACCAGCGGACCTTCCGGTTCGCCGGCATGGGTCCTCGCCGTGGCAGGACTGGTCGCCCGCTGGCGTCGGAGAAGGGTCCCCGGCCGTCGCGCCTGAGCCTGGATCGCTGCCCGTCCGTCCTTGTCACTCCCACGTCCATATTCGATGATTCGCGAATTGACAGGTCCGGACCCTGTTGGTCGAATCAGCACGTTTTCAACCCGAGGGAGGTCTCATGCGCACCATGAAATGGATGCTGATCAGTGGTCTATGTGCCTCGCTGTCCGTGGTGGGCTGCGACTGCGGCGGTCCCGTGGACGAGGATGCCGGCACCACCGATGCCACGGTCCGCTATGACTCCGGACGTACGGACACCACCGTCCATGATACCGCGACAGGTACAGACACAACGACGGGCACGGACACCGCGACGGGCACAGACACTGCCACCGGGACCGACACCGCGACCGGCACCGACAGCGCGACAGGTACCGACAGCGCCACCGCGACGGACAGTGCGACCGCGAACGACGCGACCGTCACCGATGCCGCGACCGGAACAGACAGTGCGACCGCGAACGATGCCGCTGGCACCGATGCCATGACCGTGGCAGACGCCGGGACCACCGAGGACGGCGGCACCGTCAACCACGGCATCGCCGCTGCGCGGACAACAGGTGATGGCTCGGGCCTGAGCCTGCCCATCGTGGACGTCCTGGTGACCTACCTGAAGCCTGCGGTCGGCAGCGATGCCGTGGGGTTCTTCGTCCAGGCCGAGACCGCGGGGCCTGCACTCTTCATCGAGGTCGATCCGGGCAGCCTGAACCCCGCGCCTGCGGTGGGCGACCTCATCAGCTTCACCATCACCGACCTGGCCACCACCGACGGCCTGAAGCGCGCCACGGGCATCAGCGGATACAGCGTCACATCGAACGCCAACGCCATCAGCGGACTCCTGCAGAACCTGTCAGCCGCCACCGACGTGGTCACCGCCCTCGACAGCTACGAGAGTGAGTACATCACCATCAGCGGGACCCTGACGGGTTCCTACAGCTACTCCGGAACCGATCACAGCGCGGCCACCTTTGACACCGCTGGCATCACCGGCGACAGCAATCTCAGGCTTCGCTTGCCCAATACGCTGCGGGACTCCCTCGTCACAGACTTCGGCTTCAGCGCCGGCTGCGCGTTCACGACGACCGCTCCCCTGTGGAGATTTGCCGCGGTGGCCCAGGCCTCTGCCTGGCGCGACGTGGACATCGATGTCACGAGCTGTCCGGCACCCACGGTCCACTTCGCCACGTCCACCAGCCCGACCACGGTCGAGGTGACCTTCGACCGTCCCCTGGATCCGGCCTCGCTCGCGGCCCTGGGCACACAGTTCACCTTTGACAACAGCCTGACGGCCAGTGCCGCGGTCATGGGTTCCCTGCCCACGGAGGTCGTCGTCACCACGAGCGCACAGAGCGCGGGCGTTTCCTATACCCTCACCGTCGCCGACACCCTGCAAGACGTCCTGAGCGTTGGCATCTCGTCCTCGGCCAACACGGCGAGCTTCTTCGGCTGGACGGTCCCCCTGTGCGCGCCCTCGGTGGTGATCAGCCAGGTCTATGGCGGTGGCGGCAACAATGGAGCCACCTACACCCACGACTTCGTGGAGTTGCACAACCGCGAAGCCTTCCCGGTGAGCGTCGACGGGTGGTCCATCCAATATGCTGCCACGGCTGGCTCGAGCTGGAACAGCAACGGCATCAACGGGACCATTCCTGCGGGCGGATACTTCCTGATCAAGCTCGCGGGCGGGACCACGGGCGTGGCGCTGCCAACTCCGGACGTGGATGTCACGGTGTCGCCCATCAACCTTGCGGGAAGCAACGGCAAGGTTGCCCTGGTCTCGGACGGGACAGGCTTGCCCGGCGAGTCCTGCCCCACGTCGGCCGCCATCGTGGACCTCGTCGGCTATGGCAGCGCGAACTGCTATGAAGGCAGCGGCGCATCCGCTGCCCTGTCCAATGCGAACGCGACCTTCAGGGAGGACGTGCCGGGTGGTGGCGCCCCGGGCTGCACCGACACCAATGACAATGCTGCGGATTTCACAGTGCAGACGGCCGCGGCCCGCAACTCGGCGTCCACCCCCAACGCCTGCACCTGTAACTAGCTCCCTCGCGCCGCGCGCAGCCTCTCCCCGCTCCCATCTCGTCGAGCCGACAGATACGCGTTGACATCGCGCGTCGACCTGCCATGTCTGCCTCATTCGACGTCATGGAGGGCTGTGATGAATTATCGGACATACGGTACCGGGTTGGTTGTGTTGGTGGCTCTGGGCTTCGGCGCCTGCGATTGCGGCGGACCGACCGACGAGGATGCAGGTGGCGATGCCTCTGTCCGCTATGACGCGGCGCGCCCTGACGTGGTCACACTCGACACCACGACCGGTTCCGACTCCACCGTGACCTCGGACGCGACCACGGGTCAGGATACGACCACCACCCAGGACGCCACCACGAGCGACGACGCCACCGTGGCGACCGACAGCGCCGTGGCCACCGACAGCGCCGTGGCGACCGACAGCGCCGTGGCGACCGACAGCGCCGTGGCGACCGACAGCGCCGTGGCCACCGACAGCGCCATGGCGACCGACAGCGCCGTGGCCACCGACAGCGCCGTGGCCACCGACAGCGCCGTGGCCACCGACAGCGCCGTGGCCACCGACAGCGCCGTTGCTGATAGCGCCGTGGCCGACACCGCCGTGGCCGACACCGCCGTGGCCGACACTGCCGTGGCCGACACGGCCGTGGCCGACACTGCCGTGGCCGACAGCGCCGTGGCCGACAGCGCCGTGGCCGACAGCGCCGTGGCCGACAGCGCCGTGGCCGATAGCGCCACCTCCCCGGACGCCGGGGCTGGAGAAGCCTGCGGAGCGCTGACCGGGATTGGCGAGTGCATGGGTGACCTGCTCCGCTTCTGCGGGAGTTCCAACACGGTTGTCGTCGCCGATTGCACAGAATACTCAGCGACCTGCGACCTGGTGGATTGCGCCAGCTCCGACTGCTGGGGCTATGACTGCGTGGCTCAGGAAGGCGAAGCCTGCGACGTCTTTCCCTGCGTCTCCCGGCTCGGGTTCGGCTGCCTCGACGGCCAGTGCGCCACGTCGACAACGTGTGCCGCGGATGATCCCCTGACCTGCGACGCCGACAAGGTGAACTTCTGTGACCATGGAACGATAAGCAACTTCGACTGCTCCACGGGTGGAGTCGATCCCTACACCTGCGTCGTGCCACCCAACGCCACCACCGCGGCCTGTGTTGGCGAGGAGGGCGCAGATTGCGGAACGGCGGAGGGCATCGACTATGTATGCGTCGCCGGTCTGGATTGCTTCAACAACACCTGCACCGACCACGGCCTGGCAGCGGTGCGAGCTGCTGCGAATGGGACGGGGCTCAACCTCCCCGTGGCGAGTGTCTATGTCACCTACCTCAAGCCCCTGGTCGGCAACGACCCCGCGGGCTTCTTCGTGCAGGCCGTCAACCAGGGCCCCGCGCTGTTTGTGCAGGTCGATCCCGTCGTGGTCCCCAATGTCGTGTCCGTGGGCGATATCGTCAGCTTCACGGTGACGGATCTGGTCACCACCGACGGAGCGCGCCGAGCGACGGGGATCAGCAACCTGGTCGTCGCGTACACCGGGCAGGATGTGTTCCCGCTGGTGCAGGATCTGTCCGCTGCCGCGGACCTGGTCTCGGGCCTCGATGGCTACGAGTCAGAGTTTGCCTGGGTCGAGGGCACGCTCACCGGGCCCTTCGCCTTTGCAGGTACCGGTCATAGCGCCGCGGTCTTCGAGACCGCCGGAGTCACTGGGGACAACAACCTTCGTCTGCGCCTCACGGACACGCTGCTTGGTGATCTGGAGACGGCCTATGGCTTCGGTACGGGCTGCGCCTTCGCAACCCTGGCTCCCCTGTGGCGGTTCAACGCCGTGACCCAGGTGTCGGCGTGGGGGACGGATGACATCATCGTGGATTCCTGCCCGGCCCCGCGCGTGGTCTCCGCCAGCGCGACGAGCCCGACCACGGTCGAGGTCACCTTCAGCCGGCCTATCGACGACACCTCCGTGAATGTGCTCGGTACGCAGTTCACGTTTGACAATGGTCTGACCGCCACCACCGCCACGCTGAGCATCGATCCCACGGTCGTGGTCGTCACCACCTCAGCCCAGGGCGAGGGTCAGGCCTACGTGGTCAGTGTTGCGGCCACGGTGCTCGACATCCTCAGCGTCGGCGTCGACCAGGGAGCCAACGCGGCGGGCTTCAACGGATGGCAGGTCATCACCTGTTCCCCGGCTGTCGTCATCAGCCAGGTCTACGGCGGCGGCGGCAACAGCGGCGCCACCTACACGAACGACTTCATCGAGCTGTACAACAGGTCTGATGCTGCCCAGAATCTTGCTGGCTGGAGCGTTCAGTACACGAGCGCGACGGGGACAGGGACCTGGCTGAAGACAGACCTCTCCGGGTCCATTCCGGCCCATGGGTACTTTCTCGTGCAGCAGGCGGCTGGTACTGGTGGAACCACTGCGCTCCCGACACCGGATGTCATCGGCACGATCGCGATGAGTGGAACGTCAGGCAAGACCGCTCTGGTGGCAAACCAGACTGCACTGAGTGGCGGCTGCCCCCCTGCCACCGACTACATCGACCTGCTCGGAGATGGATCGACGGCGAATTGCTTCGAGACGGCGCCCGCAGCAGCGTACAGCAACACCACCGCGGCCATCCGCATCAATGCCGGTTGCACCGATACCAACGACAACAGCGCCGACTTCGTCATCGCTGCTCCGACGCCACGCAGCAGCGCCTCGCCGACCTCCGCCTGCGTGTGCCAGTGACCAGCATCTGCTGATCTCGCGCCCTTCTCCTCCGAAATTCCGGCCGTTTTTTTGACCCCGGATCCTCCTTGCCCTACCCTGGGACAAAGGTCGCCACCTGGCGACCACTGGCGCCCGGCGGCGCCACCA
>JBDRCO010000095.1:0-34169 GCA_043821645.1 Pseudomonadota bacterium
CGTCGACAACATGATAGGCGTGGACTGGGCCTCGCCCGACGACGCGCCCCTGGCCCACATCGCCCAGCCGCGGCAGACCACGCCCTACCGCGGCGACCAGTGCATCCCCCTGAGCGCGGCGGCGCCCCTGTCCGGTATAGACCCTGTCACCGACTGCCGCTGGTTCCGCTTCACCCTCGGCACCGACCCGCTGGCGGGGCTCGAGATCTTCCGCGATGGCGACGGCTGCCTGGACACGGCCATGTACGCCATCCCGGACGGCATCCACGGCATCGCCTTACGCTGCATCGATCCCACGGACACCTCGCGCAGTTCGCTGCTGACCAGCAAGATCAAGGTCGACAGCACCCGCTGGGCCGGTGAGATCAGCAAGTCCAGCGAGACCTGGTCCGGCACCGTCGTCGTCGATGGCGACGTGATCGTACCCGAAGGCCACACCCTGACCGTGGCGCCGGGCACCGTGGTCAGGTTCGCGGCCAGCGATCGCCTGCAGGCGCGGCAGTTCCTGGCCGGCTCGGACAGCATCTTCTACGGCACGCGCGACAAGGTGGATCTGATCGTGCAAGGCACCCTGGACGTGCAGGGACAGGCCGGCAACCGCGTGGTGTTCGAGGCCAGCCACGGCGTACCCGTGGCCTCGTCCTGGGGCAGCATCGTGGGCTGGCACCGGGGGCAGGTGAACCTGAGCTTTGTCGACCTGGAGTCCGCGAACTGGGCCCTGTGGGGCGCCAAGATCACCGACGAGCCGCAGTACGCGCCGGTGTTCAACGTCAGCGACGCGCGCTTCGAGGGCCTGAACTCGGTCGTGCGCGAGGTTTGCCCGCTGCAGTTCGAGCGGGTGACCGCCAGCAACCTGGGCGAGTTCATGCAGTGCTCTGCTTATACCGACCTGGTGCTGCGCGACGTCACGGTGGCCAACAGCATCAACTTCGCCACGCACGCCACCATGTTCTGGACCTATCCCGAAAGCGTGCTCGCGGTGTTGCCCGCGGCTCTGTTCGAGCGCTTCACCCTGACCGAGCCCCCACAGCGAAGCCTTTATGGCCTGTACTTCGCATCGCGGCTCGACCACGTCGACGTCGTTGACAGCCTGTTCTCGGGCCAGCACGTTGCGATCATGCTCCCTGGGCACCTCGGCGTCAGTGGCAGCGAGTTCCGGGACTTCGGTTTTACTGCTCTTCACGTGACCAGCGCTCCGGCCTCAGTCACAGTCTCCGACAGCGTGTTTATTCGCGGCGACCATGTGCTGTACACGCAGGGGTCCCCGGTCACGACCGTCATCAGTAACTCGCTGGTGCGCGACGTGACCACACCCTTCGAGGTGAGCTTTGGCCCGCTGCAGGTCACGGGCTGCCAGATCGAGAACGCCACGCGGGTGCTCGAGTCACCGGACTACGGAAGCTGCGGAACCCGCCGCAGCAGTGTCAACCTGACCGGCAACAACTTCATCAATCCGACGGAAGCTCTGGTGGCGCTGAGCTGGCCCGATTACTACTGCGGCTACGACTGGGAGACCTTCGTCGTCGACCTGCAGGGCAGCTACCTCAACGGTCTGACCGACCAGGCCAGCATCGAAGCCTTGCTGATCGATCCGCGCACCGACGCCAACCCGTCGGACACGCTGGTCGGCTTCATCAACTACGGCAGCGCCCAGGCCTCACCGCTGAGCCTGACCCTGCCCACGCCGAGGCCGTAGCGCACGACGCACGACCTTTGTCTCTTTTTTCTCGACGATGGTGAAACGGCGACGCGCCGTGGCGGGGGCTCCGCTCTCGTGGGGCGGCCGACGCCCTTTGGAGAGCAACAGCCAGCGACGCCGAGAGCCGCGCAGCGGGCGAGGCGACCTTGACAGTGCTGCCGGGGGTGAATGCCGGCGGATTCACTCCGTCGGCAGAGGGGGCGTGCCGAACGCCCCCTGGAAGAGGGGGCGGCCGACGCCCCCTCAGAAGAAGAACCGCGCTCCCAGCGCGAGCCCCAGTCGCGGCCCCACCACCGGGAACAGGTCGAGACCCGGCGTGGCCTCGAGGTAGAGCGACAGCGGCAGGGCGCGGAACTGGAAGTCCAGGCCTATGGGCACGTGGCCACCCAGACCGAGGGGCGAACCGCTGTAGGTGTAGACCGGGATCACGATGCCGCGGTTGTAGTACTGGTGGGTCAGCACCACCACGTCGAGGGCGCCACCCACGTACCAGCTCAGGTTGAGCGCCTCGTAGCTGCCCAGCAGCGACGGGTGCACCACGTAGCCCACGCTGACCTCGAGGCCCGAGCCCAGGCCCCAGCTCCAACCACCGCCCACGCCGAAGATCACGGCAGTGTTGTTCTCGAGCTTGAGCTTGGCGGTGATGGCCGAGGGTGCGCCGAGCTGCAGCCCCACGCCAAAGGTCTTACCCCAGGGCGTGGAGCTCAGGGCCGCACCGCCGCTCTTCCTGGACTTGGCCTTGGGCGCGCTCTCCTCGCTGGTCTCGAGTTCCTCGTCCTCGGCCTTGGGCGCGCGCTTGGCCAGGGCCAGATCCGCGCTCAGCATGGACAGAGCAACACCAAGGGCGAGCAGGACAGGACGGCGTCGCATGGGGGACCTCGATGAAGGTGAAACAATCCCTGTGCTTGCACATCTTACGGAGATGCCCCGCAGACGGAACAACTTTTTTAGTGCAGGTCCGGGCGTGTGTGCGCTGGCCGACGTGGATTCAGCGGGCGTCGCCTGCGCCCGCGTCCGCGAGTGGAGGAGGTGGCAGCCGGGTCAGCACATCCTGCAGCACCCGCTCGTAGCGATCGAAGCTGTTGCGCGGGCAGCGCTTGCTGTCGCACAGCAGGGCGAAGCTGGCGTAGGGTCTGTCGTCCGGTGTCATCAGGTAGCCCGCCATGGCCCTCACGCCCTCGTCGCGAAAGGTCCCGGTCTTGACGCGCACCCGGCCGTCCAGGCGTGGCGAGAGCAGGCCCACGAAGCCCGGCAGGCGCTCAGGCAGCCAGCGCAGGTAGCGTGTGATGGCCGAGGCGGTGGCCCTGTTGCGGGGATCCAGACCCGAGCCCTCGGCCAGGCTCACCGCCCCGGGGCCGAGCACGGCGTCGAGCTCGCGCCGGAGCAGATCCCGGCTCTTGCTCACCTCGGCGGGGGGCGCCTCGACCTCGGCGCCCATCACCAGAAACACCTGGTTGGCGACGAAGTTGTTCGAGAACTCGAACAGGTCGCGGCTGATCTCGGCGAGCGTGCGCGTGCTCTCGTGCACGTACAGCAGCTGGGCGTCAGCCGGGACGGGATCGCGCCGGATCTCGGGGCTCCCGAGCACCCCGCCGCCCTGCACGAACAGGTTCGCGAACAGGTGGCCGGCGTACAGCGCCGGCGTTCGAGCATCGTGGCCCAGGTTGAAGCGCACCTTGCGCGGGCGGTCGGCGAAGGGCCCCCGCAGGTGGATGGTCAGGCGCGTGTCGTCCTGGCGGGTGTCCACATGCATGAGTCCCCGACGCTGCGGGTCCAGCTCGAACACCGTGAACGAGGTCAGCGGTGTCTGCGGTTCTCCCTGCACGTGGCGGCCCTGTACCACCACCTGCAGGGTGTTGAAGTTGGTGGCGAAGGCCCCGTTGCGTGCGTTGTAAGGATTGCTCACACCCTCCTCGCGAATCAGCTCGAGCCCGGGCGCGAAGTAGCTGTCGTCGACGACGATGCCGTCGCGGATCTCCAGCACGGGCAAGGCTGCGGCGATCAGGCGCCACTCCTCGCTGATCAGCAGCGGATCCCCCATGCCGCGGATGTACAGCGTGCCCACCGAGGGCCCGACCACCTTGTCGGCGTAGAACAGCGTGCGAAAGCGGTAGTTCGGCCCCAGGCGCTGCATCGCGGTGGCCGCGGTGAAGAGCTTGCTCACCGAGGCGATGCGCCGGCTGCTGTCACCGGCCAGGGCCAGCACCTCCTGGCCGTCGGACAGCAGGCGCACTGACACGCTGTGCACCGCGCGTGGGCTGAGCGAGGTGATGCTGCGCTGCAGGGCCCGGTCGCCGTCGTCGCCGAGTCCGCCGTGGGCGATCAACACCGCCGCGCCCAAGATCAGCGTCGCAGGGACGACCCGGATCGCGCCGCGGATGGCACGCGATGGACGGCGAGAGCGCAGCAGCCCCACCGCTCAGTGTGCGAAGGTAAGGGGGTAGGTGAAGTGCCGGGCCTTGTCCGCCTCGGGGAACCTGGCATCGAACACGTTCCAGTAGATGCAGGCCATGAGCGGCTCGTCCTTGAGCGTGTCCTCGACCACCTTGACCTCGGTCACAGCACCTTTGGCGTCGACGACCACCTTGAGGGTAACCTGCCCAGCGAGCTTGGGCTTCTTCTTGAGGCGCAGCTTGTACGAGTCGAGGATGGGCTTGAGCGCCGCGTTGAAGGTCGCGTCGACCGAGCGACCCTGGGCTGGCGTGGTCGAGATGTTGAGTTCCTTTTCGAGAGCCGCGCGCTCCTTGGCCACGGCTTCATCGGGCTGCACCTTGAGCGCCGCCCGGAAGTGCCCCACCGCCTCGGAGTGGCGCTGCGCCTTGAGGTTGATGCGCGCCAGCGCCAGGTGAGCCTCGCCGTCGTTGGGCGCCAGGGCCAGCACCTGGGCAAAAGCTGTCTCGGCGCCACCGAGCTGATCGCGCTTGAGATAGCCGCGTCCCAGGGCGCGCTGCACGTCGAGCTCGTCGCCCTTGGCGTCACCGGCCTTGCGGTAATACTCGAAGGCTGCGTCATCGTCGCCGGCCTGCTCGCTGAGCCGGGCCAGGGCCAGCAGCGTCGGGAAGTGCTTGGGATCGATGGCCGCAGCCTCGCGGTACACCGCGCGCGCGTCGTCGGCCTTGCCTTGCCGGACCAGGAGCGCGGCCAGGGACCTGCGCACCTCGACCGAGCGCGGGGCGCTGCGTGCGGCCTGGCGGTAGAACTCCTCGGCCTGGGTCATGTCCTCCAAGCGTTCGGCCAGAGCCGCGGCCTCGGCAGGTGCTGCGGCAAGCTCGGGCCAGGCCTTCATGGCCGCACGGTAGCGTTCCAGGGCCTGCGGCGCCTCGTCGGCACGGACGTGCAACCGCGCCAGCCCCAGCAGAGCGTCGCCGTCCTCGGGGTCGGCCTCGAGGGCCTGGTTGAAGTACTGGCGCGCCCTGGCGTCGTCGCCCTTGCGCACGTAGGCGGCACCCAGCCTGGCGTGGGCCACCGCGAGCTTGGGATCCGCGGCCACCGCGCGCTCGTGGCAGACCTCGGCCTGGTCATCGATCTTCCACTCGACGTAGATCAGCTGCATCCCCAGCTGGGCCAGGGCATTGCCGGGGTCCTTCTTGGCCTGGGCGTTGAACTCCTTCCAGGCGGCGTTGCGATCCTCGCTCGCATACACCCGCAGGAAGGCGCACGCGGGATCCGGCAGACCCGCGCAGGGGTCGGCGGTCACTTCGGAGCCGCGGTTCTGCGCGCGCAGCGCGTCGATGCGGCGCAGCGCCCGACCAAGGCTCCTGGCGTCGTAGCTGGCAACCCGAGCCACCGGGGCGACCGTCACGGGCTCCGGCTTGGGCGTGGTCTCACAGGCCCCCACCAGCAGCAGGGACAGGGCCCAGGAAACAATGCGCGTCTGCCGCATGACGACCTCCACCAGAAGTGTCCAGGCTGGGGCGGTTGTAGCAACGGCACAGGTGCCTGTCAAAACCGGCTCGACCGCCTGCCCGGTGGCGAAAGTGAGGTCACAACAGAACCTTGAGAGCCCTTGCAAAGACTGGTATGGATCGGCGAGGTGGCGGAGCTTGGCTCGTGGCTGCTGCACAGCACGGCGCGCACCCGCGACCAGCAGGATGGACATGGGCGACATCATCGGCATTGACCTCGGCACGACCAATTCGTGCGCGGCGGTCATGGAAGACAACGGGCAAGTCAAGCTCATCCCCTACAAGGGCGGCGAGTACACCATCCCGTCCATCTTTGCGGTCGACGACAAGGGCAACGAGCTGGTTGGCCACGAGGCCAAGCGGCAGTGGCAGCTCAACCCGCGCAAGACCGTCTACGGCGCCAAGCGCCTGATCGGACGCGACTTCTCGTCAAACTTCGTCAACAAGATGCACGAGTACTTCGCCTACGACATGGTCGAGGGCGAGAACCACAACGTCGTCATTCCCCTGGGCAACGATGCCTTCGACCTGTCTCAGATCTCGGCCAAGATCCTCGACAAGATCCGAGACGTGGCCGCCGAGTACCTGCAACGGCCGGTGCCCCGCGCCGTGGTCACGGTTCCGGCCTACTTCAACGACCGCCAGCGCCAGGCGGTCAAGGCTGCCGGCGAGTCCATCGGGCTCGAAATCGTGCGCATCATCAACGAGCCCACCGCCGCGGCCATCGCCTACGGCGTGGGGAAGGGCAAGAAGGAGACTGTCGCCATCTACGACCTGGGCGGCGGCACCTTCGACATCTCGGTGATCGAGATCCGGGACATGGTGTTCGAGGTCAAGTCCACGGGCGGCGACATCTTCCTGGGCGGCATCGACTTTGACAACGCACTCATCGACTACGTGATCGAAGACTTCCAGAAAACGAACGGCGTGGACCTGCGGCAGGACCCCATCGCCATGCAGCGCATCAAGGACCTGGCCGAGCGCACCAAGATCGACCTGTCGAGCCGGACCGAGGCGCCCTTCAATATCCCCTTCGTCACCATGACGCCCGAGGGGCAGCCCCTGGACATCGACATCGTGTTCACCCGCGCCAAGGCCGAGGAGCTCACCCAGCACCTGGTCGAGCGCAGCGTCGAGATCACGCACCAGGTGGTCAAGGACGCCGGGCTGGCCCTGGACCAGCTTGACGAGGTGCTGCTGGTGGGCGGGCAGACGCGCTGGCCCGCGGTGCAAAAAGCCGTGCAGCTCATGTTCGGCAAGCCGCCGTCCAAGCACGTGCATCCGGACGAGGCCGTGGCCATAGGCGCCGCCACCTACGCCTATTCGCTCGAGACCAATGCCGTGGATCAGCGCATCACGCTTCTCGACGTGATCCCCATGGCCATAGGCATCGAGAACGCCAAGGGCGACCTGCACAAGATCTTCGACAAGAACGCACCGGTGCCCAACCAGAAAGTGGTGCACTTCACCACCAGCTTCGACGAGCAAGCCGACCTGGCCATGCGCATCTACCAGGGCGAGTCCCCAAGGGCGACGGAGAATACCATGCTCGGGGACTTCCTGTTCTCGGGCATTCGCCCCGGCGTTGCGGGCAAGGTGCGGGTCGACGTGATCTTCGACCTCAATTCCGAGGGCATCCTGACCATGCACGCCGAGGACCGCGACACCGGCGCCAAGATGACCACCACCATCAAGGTGGTCTCCAGCGACTGATCAGGGCACGCGCCATCGCGACCTGCCCTCGTCGAGACAAGCCGCGCCCACCCCAAACGTTCAGCGCCTGGCATCCGCCTCAGCTGCGATAGCGAAATCCCAGGTAACTGGTGACCCGGGCGAAGCGCAGGCCGGCCGCCCCCAGCTCGTTGCTGTACAGGCCGAGGCGCCCCTCGACGGCAAGCCACCGCCCCAGGGGGTACTGCAGGGTCAGCACCAGCTTGTTCTGGCTCTCGTCCGAATCCTCGAGCAGCAGACGCTGGCTCAGGGCAAGACCGCCGGGATAGCGCGCCAGCTGCACCCCGAGGGTCACCGTGGCGAAAAGGTCGAGCGGCAGGTGCGCACCCACGACGCCCTGGAGCTGGTGTCGCAGGTAGGTCTCGCCCAGGCTATTGGAGGCATTGTAGGCCAGGGTGTAGCTGGCCTGCGTGTACAGCGCGCGCGAAGACACCACGCGCAGGGAGGCTGTCGGGCGCAGGTCCAGGCGCGGGTTGTCGGCGAAGGAACCCACCCCCTGGTCCCCGAAGGACAGCAGGGCACGCGACCAGGGAAAGGCCCTGGCATCGAGGTCGACATTGAGCGCCAGCTGCTCGCGGCGGGTCAGGGCGAGGCGTGCCCACAGCGCGGCCCCGAGTCCGGTACTGCTGAACACGGGCTCCGGCCTGTAGTAGAAAGCGCGGGGTCCCAGGCGCAGTTCCAGGTCCACCGCCCCGAGCGCGTCCGTCCCCACCACGGCCTCGGTGGCCCCGGCCAGATAGTCGCGCTGCCCGTCGACGAGGCTGCGGCCGCGGCCCACCAGATCAAGCCCCACCCGCCAGCCGCCCTCGAGCCCCAGGCGGTAGCTCAGGGTGAGCAGCCCGACGACCGTGTTCTCGTCGCGCTCGCGGGCGAACACCTTGGCACCGGAGGACAGGGAGAGGTCCAGGCGTTGCCCGGCGCCTCGCCAGGCTGCATCGCCGGTCCAGGTCCCGCGCAGCAGGCCGTCCTGCACCACCTGGTCGCCCTCGGGTTCACGCCGCGCGTTGGAATCGAGCTCGGAACCCAGCGCCGCGGCATAGGACAGGTGCCACGACGACGCGGGGACCTCGGCGTCCACGACCGTGTCGGGGCTCGAGAGCCGCAGCAGGGCCACCCAGGTGAGGACCGGCACGAGCATGCAGGGATAGTAGCCCGCGACGGCGGCGCGGGGGAGGTCTGGATGCAGGGGAGCAGGAGAACGGGGTGGGGGAGAGCCGGCGCAGGCCTCAGTTGCTCTTGAGTTCCTCGTCGATCATCTTCTTGAAGTTCTCGACGGGCTGGGCACCGACCAGGCGACGGCCATTGATGAAGAAGGTCGGCGTGCCACGGGCGCCCACCTTGGCGGCCTCGGCCTTGTCCGCGGCGATCATGCCGGCGAGCTTCGGGTTGTCCAGGTCCGCCTTGAACTTGCTCATGTTGAGCCCGATCTCCTGGGCGTAGCGCTCGAGGTCGGGGCGGCCCAGGGCCTTCTGGTTGTCGAACAGCTTGTCGTGCATCTCCCAGAACTTGCCCTGCTCACCCGCGGCCAGCGCGGCCTTGGACGCGTCCTCGGCGTTGTTGTGGAAGGGCAGCGGGTTGTGCTTGAACGCGAACTGCACCTTGCCCTGGTAGTCCTTCATGATCTGGTCAACGGTGGGCTTGACCCGACTGCAGAAGGGGCACTGGAACTCGCTGAACTCGACGATGGTGACCTTGGCGTTCTTGGGCCCCTTGGTGTAGGCACCCTTGATGTCGACGTTGACGGGCTTGCCGTCGTCGGCAGGCTCACCCGGCGCCGCGGCGGGAGCCCCGGCCTTGAAGGGGTCGGCCTTGACCAGCGCCTCGTAGACCTTGGCCAGCGGCGTGCCCTTCTTGAGCTCCGCGTCGGCCAGCTTGATGTCCTCGTCGATGAGCTTCTGGAAGCTCTCGAAGGGCTGGGCGCCGGCGATCTTGGTGCCGTTGATGAAGAAGCTCGGCGTGCCGCGGGCGCCGACGCTGGCCGAGTCCTTCTGGTCCTGCTCGATCTGGGCCTTGAAGGCGCTGTTGTCCATGGCGGCCTTGAACTTGCTCGTGTTCAGGCCGATCTCCTGGGCGTAGCGGTCGAGGTCCGCACGGGTCAGCGCCTTCTGGTTGGCGAACAGCTTGTCGTGCATCT
The DNA here is from genome assembly GCA_043821645.1 of Pseudomonadota bacterium. Taxonomy (GTDB): domain Bacteria; phylum Myxococcota; class JACRCW01; order JAFGSX01; family JAFGSX01; genus JBDRCO01. The sequence continues at coordinate 9,470 of JBDRCO010000095.1, forward strand.
CGAAGAACTTGCCCTGCTCGCCGGCGGCCATGGCGGCCATGGCGGCGGGCATGGCGTTGTTGTGGAAGGGCAGCGGGTTATTGCGGAAGCAGAAGCGCACGTCCTTCTTGTAAGTGTCGAGGATCTTATCCATGGTCGGCACGACGCGGCTGCAGAAGGGGCACTCGAAGTCGCTGAACTCGACGATGGTGACCTTGGCGTCCTTGGGGCCCTTGCACGAGGTGTGCGAGGGGATGCTGACCAGCTGACGGCCCGTGCCCTCGCCAGGGCGTGCTTGCGGCGGGGCCGGCGGGGCCGCCTTGTCCTTGCCGTTCTTGACCACCTCGGCGTAGACGTTGCTCTTCGAAGCCCCCTTGGCCAGGGCCTCGTCGGCGCGCTTGATGGCGTCGTCGATCTTCTCCTTGAAGGCCGGGAAGGGCTGCGCCCCCGACAGGAACGCGCCATTGACGAAGAAGGCGGGAGTACCCCGCGCGCCAAAGCGAGCGGCCTCGGCCTTGTCGCGCTCGATGGCCGCCTTGTGGCGACCGTCGTCGAGGGCGGCCTTGAACTTGGCCATGTCCAGCTGCAGCTCCTGGCCGTAGCGCTCCAGGTCCTCACGCTTGAGGGCCTTCTGGTTGGCGAAGAGCTTGTCGTGCATCTCGAAGAACTTGCCCTGCTCACCCGCCGCATTGGCCGCTTGCGCCGCCAGGTCCGCGTCGCCGTGGAAGGGCAGAGGATTGTTCTTGAAGCAGAAGCGCACATCGTTGCCGTAGGTCTTGAAAACCTCTTCGATGGTGGGGCCGACGCGGCTGCAGAAGGGGCACTGGAAGTCGCTGAACTCGATGATGGTGACCTTGGCATCGGCCGGGCCCTTGCAGGCTGCGGATCCCACCGGGATGTTGAAGATGTCACCGGCAGCATCGGCCTGCTTGATGGGAGTGGGCCTGACCGCCTTGGTCGGCTCGACACGATTGGCCGCGGTGGGCGCGCCCTGTCCCTGGGCCTTGTTGGCTCCGGCCTGGTAGCCGACGTAGAAGCACAGGGCCCCCACGACGACAAAGCCAAAAACCGCATATCCGGGCTTCATGCTGCTCTCCTATGGTTCGCTGAGGGCTCGGGCCCACGCATGGCAAAATGCAAGAACGTGCCCGGTTTGATAGCGGCCGGGTCCCGCCGAGTCAAGCGAGGGAACCGGCAAGCATACTTATGTATTCCCGTCCCGGTCATCGACGAGGGCGTGCATGCGCTGCAGCGAGCCCACATCCAGGCCTCGTGCCCGGGCCAGGGGCAGCAGGGCGCGGCAGGCGATCCTGTGCAATGCGACGCTGTTCGCATCGAGCGCACTGAGAGCCTGCAGGTGGGCGGCGATCACCTGGTCGTCCCCCCTGACCAGGGCACCGGTCAGGGCCTCGGCGGGTCCACGCTGCCCCAGGTTGTCCAGGGCACTGCGGCACAGGTCCACCGCCGCCAAGCGCGCCTGCGCAGGAGCGAGGCCCGCGATCTGGAGTGCGCGCAGCGCGGCATCGAGCAGGGCCACCACGTCGTTGCCCGCCAGGGCTGCTGCCGCGTGGTATAGCGCCCGCTGTTCGGGCGCGACGCGAGCGCTGGGGCAGCCCAGGTGCGCGCACAGCGCCTCGAGAAGCTGCATGGCCGGAGCTTCACCATCGAGAGCACAGAAACTGCCCTGCACGGTGGTCGAGATCCCGCGTAAGGCGCGGAGCGGATGCAGAGCCCCGACGTACCAGTCCCGGCCCGCAGCCACGTCGAGAACCTCGGCGGCGAGCGCGCCTGCCAGGTGAGCCAGCACGGCGCCGCTCGGGATGCATCCCGTGGCCACCAGGTGCCGGGCCACCTCGACCACGGCCTGATCGCGCACCGCGACGAAAATCAACCTGGCCCGGGTGCGCGGTGGCTCGCCACTGGCCACCGGCATCCCGAGTTCCCGGGCCGCGTCGCGAGCGTGGTCAGGGTCGCGGTTCCACAGTGTGATGACCTGCAGACCTTGCGCGCACAGGGTGCCGACCAGGGCGCGCCCGGCACTGCCGAGTCCGTACACCGCAATCTCGATGTTCGGGATCACGGCGCCGCGGCCAGGCCCTCGTCCCCGGAAACCCCGGGCTTGACGTCGAGCACGACCACATCGTTCTGCACGTCGACCATCACCTGCTGGCCACGCTGCAGGGCGCCGCGCAGGATGGCGTCGGCGATGCTGCCCTCGATCTCGCGCTCGACCAGGCGCCGCAGGGGCCGCACGCCCTCGCGGGCGGACAGGCCACCCCGGGCGATGAGCAGATCCACCACGGAGTCGCGGATGGTATAGGCGATGCCGCGCTCGGCCAGCAGGCGCGCGCTGGACTCGGCGACCAGGTTGCTGACGATGGCCTGCACCGCCGATCGATCAAGAGCGCGGAACACCAGCTTGAGATCGATGCGGCCCCACAGCTCGACGGGCAGCGCCTTCTCGGCGCGCTTGAGGATGGTGCGCTTAAGCTGCTCGCCGTCGTCCCCCGCGCCTGCGGCGAAGCCCACAGTGCGGCGCTCGGCGTCCTCACCGCTGGTGCCCAGGTTGCTGGTCATGACCACCACGGTGTTGCCGAACTTGACGGTGCGACCCTTGCCGTCGGTGAGACGCCCCTCGTCGAGGATCTGCAACAGCAGGGTCAGGATGTCAGGGTGCGCCTTCTCGATCTCGTCAAGCAGCACCACCGAGTGCGGGCGCCGGCGCACCGCCTCGGTGAGCTGGCCGCCGTCGTCGTGGCCGACGTAGCCCGGGGGCGAGCCGATCAGGCGCGAGCGCGCGTGGGCCTCGCCGTACTCGGACATGTCGACGCGGACCAGGGCCTTCTGGGAGGCAAACAGAAAGTCGGCCAGGGCGCGCGCGAGCTCGGTCTTGCCGACGCCGCTGGGTCCCACGAAGAGCATCGAGGCCAGGGGCCGGCGGCTGGCAAAGCCCGCCACGCTCCGGCGGATGCGCTCGGCCACTTCCCGCACCACGGCGTCCTGCCCGATCACCCAGCGCCGCAGCACGCGCTCGGCCTCGAGATAGCGCTCGCCGTCGCGAAGCAACACGCGGTCGAGGGGCACTCCACCCTGGGCCGCCACCACGTGGGCCACGGCCTCGCGGTCAACCACCTCGCGTCCGGCACGGCGCACCCGGGAGCCGGCGAGATCCAGCACGTCCACCGCCTTGCCGGGGAGAAAGCGCTCGGTGATGTAACGCGACGACAGGTGCACCGCGGCCTCGAGGGCCTCTTCGGTGTAGCGCACCCCGTGGTGCTGTGCATACACCGGCGCCACGCCGCGCAGCACCTGGGTGGCCTCCTCGTCCGAGGGTTCCTCGACCCGGATGGGCACGAAGCGGCGCTCGAGGGCAGCGTCCTTCTCGATGTGCTTCTTGTACTCGTCAACGGTGGTGGCCCCGATGCAGGGGAACTCCCCGCGGGCCAGGGCGGCCTTGAGCTCGTTGGCGGCATCCTGCGGGCCATCCGACGAGGAGCCGGCGCCGATGAGGGTGTGCAACTCGTCGATGAAGACGATGATCTGGCCGCTGGCCGCGCGCACCTCTTCCTTGATGCCCTGCAGGCGCTCGCTCAGGCTGCCCCTCAGCTGGGTCCCGGCAACGATGGCACCCATGTCGAGCTCGACGATGTGGCGGCCCGCGAGGGGGGTCTTGTCGAGCTGTCCGGCGGCCAGGCGCAGGGCCAGACCCTCGACGATGGCGGTCTTGCCAACGCCGGGATCGCCCACCAGAACCGGGTTGTTGGTGCGGCGCTTGCCGAGCACGTCGATGAGCAGGTCGATCTCGCGCTCGCGCCCCACCACGTCGTCGAGGCGACCGCTGCGCGCCTGGGTCATGAGGTCGCGCCCCAGGGCGCAGAGCCAGGGGTAGCGCACCGGATCCAGACCACCGGCCGAGGCTTCACCCGCACTGGCTGCGGCAGCCCGAGGTGGCGGAGCCTGGGGGCGCGGCAGGTGAGCGCCCGCGGTGGGCTCGTCGTCATCGTCGTCGGAATCCAGCTCCAGCAACTCGGCGACGCTGGGCATGGGACCGGCGTCGAGCACAGGTGTGCGGGGCGCGGCCGAACGCTGGGGGCCGATGTCCGAGGTCCGTCGCGCGTCCTGCAGGCGTCGCGGCATGGAGCCGGTGAGGTAGGACAGGGCCAGGTTGCGCATGGAGGCCAGATCCAGCCCGGTGCGCTTGAGCAAGGTGTGCGCCAGGGTACGGCGCGAGCGGCTCATGGCGACCAGCAGGTGCAGCGGCTCGATGGTGTTCGTATTGGCCATGCGCGCCATGCGCTCGGCGTGCTGCCTCAGCTCCTTGACCACGCCAGGATCTTCCCGCTCACCCTTGCGGATGGCGTCCAGGATCACGTCCTCGTTGACACTGCGCTCCTTGAGCAGGATCTCGGCCGAATTGGGCACGGTGAAGAAGGCCAGCAGGAGGTGCACCGACGAGGTGGACTGGTTCACGCTCTGGGAGATGTCGCGCGCCTCCTCGAACACCTGGGCGAGGGCGGGCGACAGCGGTAGCGTCATGCGTGTTCCTCGATGGCCGGTCAGGGAAGGAAGCAGGCTCCCGCATCGCCAGGCATGGCAAAGCAGCGCTGACCCGCGGGACAGGTGCCGGAGAGCGGCCTGGCGTCGACGCCATCGGCATCCTCCACCGCGGCATCGGCGGAAGGACGGCACGGGTAGCGGCAGGTGTTGCCGGCGTCGCGCTGGGCAATGCGCGCGCACAGCAGCATCTCGGCGCAGGGTGTGGGCGAGCAGGTCTCATCGGGCGCGGCCGCGGGAAGACACACGCCAGCGTCGATGGCGCGCGAACCACCGTCCGGCAACACCTGACGGAGCTGTGCACAGATCTCCCAGTCCACGCAGCGCGGCACCGGCTGGGCGGGCTGGCAGGGCCGCCGGCACACGCAGCCACCGTCGGCCTCGAGCACCTCGCTCAGGGATGGATGACAGCCGTTGGTCGGACAGGGCGCGCCGATGGCGCCATCTGGAACCGGTCCGGCATCGCCACCCGCATCATAGATGCCAGCGTCGGTGAAGGGATTGGGCAGGTCCCCTGCCTCGCGGCAGGCTGCCAGTAGCACCACCAGCCCAAGCGTCGCAGCAAGCGCTCTCATGGTCGCACCCCGTGTCATGCCGGCCCATTCTCGCCGACCGAACTGTCGCTTGTCACGCCTCTTCGCGCAATCCCTGCAGGTGCGCAAGCAGGCCCGACGCCACGATGGAGATGGCCACCTCGTTACGCCCCTCGTTGGGGATGATGACATCGGCGTAACGCTTCTGCGGCGCCACGTAGCCGATGTGCATGGGGCGCACCGAGCGGAAGTACTGATCGAGGATATCGTCGATCTGGCGGCCGCGTTCCTGGGTGTCGCGCACGATGCGCCGCGCCAGGCGCACATCATCGTCGGTGTCGACGAAGATCTTGACCGCCAGCCGGCCGCGCAGCGCCTCCTGATCCAGCACATGCAGCCCCTCGACAAAGACGATGGGTGCGGCGGCAACCGTGTCGGTCTGGTCGGTGCGCACGGACTCGACGAAGGAGTACACCGGCTTCTCGATGGGATGCCCCGCCGCCAGCCGATCCAGGTGGTCGAGCAGGAGCGGCCAGTCAAAGGCGTCGGGATCGTCGAAGTTGAACATCCTCCGCTCGGCGAAGGACAGGTCCTTGAGGTCGCGGTAGTAGGAGTCCTGGTCGACGATGGTGACCACGCCGGGCCCCAGCCGCGACTGCAGCTTGGTTGCGACCGTGGTCTTGCCCGAGCCGGTTCCGCCCGAGATGCCGACCAAGAGCCCCTTCACCCGGTGCCTCCTGCCGCGACCTTGTAGAGCGAGTGTGCTGCGATGTACAGCGCCACCTCGTGATCGAGCCACGCTTCGGTGCTGGCGCCATCGCGCAGGCGCTGACGGACCGCGCTGGACGAGACCTCGGGGAGCAACGCGCCCGCGCTGTGACCCGCCCGGGGCAGCACCAGGATCCGGGCCAGCAGGCGCAGCCGGTCAACGTCCTTCCAGCGTTCGAGGTCGGCGAGGTTGTCGCTTCCGATGACGACGCAGAAGGTGTGTCCCGGATGCTGCCGCGTCAGCCAGTCCACTGTATCGACGGTGTGCTGGGGTGGCGGCAGGTCGCGCTCGACGCTGCACAGCTGCACGCGGCCCGGGGCAAAGGGGCGCAGGGCTCGCTCGCACATGCCCAGGCGGTGCTCGAAGGCCGCCATCCGCTTGCCGAAGGCATGCACCATGCTGGGCACCCACCACACCTCGTCGACATCGTGACAGGCCAGCAGGTGCAAGGTCACGGCCTGGTGACCGATGTGGGGCGGATCGAAGGCCCCGCCGAACAAGGCGATGCGGCTCATTTGACCGAGAACTTGGCGGTGCGGCGCAGGTTGAAGACCTGCGAGTGAACGCTGGTGCCGTGCAGGTCGTAGGCGTCGAAACCAAAGCCGCCTGCGACCTCCGACAGCACGCCCAGATGCCCACCGCCCTCGGCCAGCGGACCTGGCGTGATGAAGGCGCGTGTGCCGATCTGCACCACGGCCGGGGCATCGCCGTCACCGTGCAGGATCAGGGCCGCGTTGGCGATGTCCTCCTTGACCAGGTCGTTCTTGTCGTGCACCGCCAGCACGATGCTCATGCCCAGCATGTCGAGGTGCTTGGCGCTGGCAGGATCCTGCTGGTGCCGCGCACTGCCCTTCTCGGCGACGCCGAGCACGGGCACGCCGTAGCGCTCCAGCAGGCTGGTCGGGGGTGCCGCCTGGCCCTGCTGGCCCAGCATGAAATCGGTGACGGCCGCCAGAAAACCAGCGTCGCCATCGATCGCGGTGGCAGGTGGCGCAGGCACCAGCGCATCCAGATCGGCCACGCGATCGCCGAGAAATAGGATGCGTTCACACTGCAGGGATCCAGCGAGCTGGGTGAGGGCCTGATCGAGGCGCGCCACGTCACCCCGGCTGCCGGCCGTGAGGCCGATGCGCATGCTGCCTTATTCCACGCCCCAGCGCGTGGGGCAAGCCCGGCCTGGCCGTGAGCGGGGCCTGCGCTATGCTGCGGTCATGCCGCTGGATACCCCCACTGCGCTGGCCCTGGGCGACCGCGTGCTTCGATCGAGGCTGTGCTGCGGCCCGGGTCCCTGGCTGCGCCCCGTCGATGACGCGCAGCGCGTTCGCACCCTGCGCCGGACCGGCCAGGGGATCGTCGCGCTGGTGATGTTGCGAGCCAGCGTGAACGCCGAGGGCCGCTCGGCCGCGAACGAGCCTGCTCTGGATCTGGGAGACGACCTGGTCCGGCTGGCGCAGTGGATAGAGGCCGTCCACGAGGGGGGAGCGCTCGCCCTGGTCGAGCTCACGCATGGCGGCCCTCGGGCCGGCGACCTGTCGAGCACGCGACCTGTGGGACCTGACACCGTGGTGGACCCCGTCCACGGACGCACGCCGCTCCCGCTGACGGATCTGGATGCCGTGACGACCTGCTTCGATCAGGCCGCCGCCCGCGCGCTGCAGGCCGGTGCCGATCTGCTGGGACTCGAGATCGCACACGGCTCGCTGCTGCACAGCTGGCTGTCACCCCTCGGCTGGTCCCGGCCCGTCGACGAGGCGACAAGACTTCAGCTGCCCCTTCGCATCGCCCGCTCCCTGGCCGCCCGGGCGGTCTTGATGCCCACCCTGTGCGCCGAGGATCTGTGTCCTGGCGGGCTGACACCGACCCAGGGCCTGGCTGCCGCGTGTGCACTGCGTGACGCCGGCGCCTCTGCCCTGGTGGTCACGGCGGGGCATCGCAGTGTGCGCCACCTGCAGCGTCCGCTGCGTCCCCCCGGTCCACTGCGCGAGGCGCCGCATGCGCGACTGGCGAGCTGGGTTCGCCGCGCGGTCGAGCTGCCGGTCGGCGTGGTGGGCGGGCTGCGCAGCCGAGCGGCGATGGATACCTTGCTGCGCGAGCACGCCGTCGACCTGCTGGTCCTCGAAAGACCCTTCCTGTGCGAGCCTGACCTCGGCGTCGACGCCCTGAACCCGGACTGGAGCTCCTCGTGCAGCAGCGCGCTTGATTGCTGCCCACCGTCGTGGCCTGCATCGCCAGCCCTGGACCGCTGCCCCAGCTGTGGCCCCGCAGGTGGCACAGGCGGTCCTGGCGAGACGCCGGAGATTTGAGCGCATGACGAAGCTCGTCGCCCTGCCCCGCGGCGCCCTGCGCCATCTCGCCTCGGCGGACGCGCGCCTGGCACGCTGGATGAAGCGCCTGGGGCCCTTTGCCATGCAACGACAGTCCGGCCGCAGCCACTACGAGCTGCTGGCCCGATCCATCGTGTACCAGCAACTCTCGGGTCGCGCCGCGAGCACCATCTTCCACCGCGTGTGCCGGCTGACCCCGGGCCCGGGCTTTCCCCGCGCCGACGCGCTGCTCCGGTTCGACGACGACAGGCTGCGGGCCGCGGGTCTGTCGCGCCAGAAGGTGGCCGCACTGCACGACCTGGCGGCGCATCTCGTCGACGGGCGGCTGCCCCTGCGCTCGATCTCCCGTCTTGGCGACGAGCAGGTGATCCAGGCCCTGTGTGCCGTGCGCGGCATTGGCCGCTGGACGGCGGAGATGTTCCTGATGTTCAGGCTCGGCCGGCTCGATGTGCTCCCGGCGACCGATCTGGGCGTGCAGAAGGGCCTGGCCAGGCTGGACAGACTGCCGCGTCTGCCCACGCCGCGCGAGCTGCTGGCCCGCGGGGAGCGATGGCGCCCCTATCGCAGCGTGGCGGCCTGGTACCTGTGGCGTCTCGTCGACAGCGAGAATGTGGGGGGCTGGTAACTACTCGCAGACCGCGTCGGCGCCACTCTGGGTCGCCGTGCCCGAGGTGCCGCAGGTCACCGCGCAGGCGGTGGTATTCGAGGTGTCACAGTCGGTGGCCTTGCAGCCGGTGGCCGGGCACGAGGCCTGGCAGGTCGTGGCCGTGTCGCAGGCCACGTCGCAGCTGGTGGTGGCGCTGGTGCACACCGTGTTGCAGTCGCCTTCGGCGCCGCAGCCCACCTTGCAGGTCTCGACGCTCGAGCACTCGACATTGCAGCTGGTGCCGCCTTTGCACGTGACATCGCAGCTCTTGGCCGTGCCACAGACCACGTCGCAATCATCGCTGTTGGAGCAGTCCACCGTGCACTCGCTGTCCTTGCCACACACGGCACTGCACGAGCCTTCCTCGCAGGTCATGCCACAGGTTTCACCCTCGGGGCAGGTGCAGACGTTGCTGACGCAGTAGTTGCCGCCAAGCAGGTCGCAGCCCCACAGCCCGAACGCGAGAACAGCCGCCATACTCACCAGGATGCGCTTCATGGACGTGACTCCTTCGTTCATTGTGCGTGCCTCGCACGCGGTTGGATAGCTTCAGCGCAGGTTTGGTTTCTCGGCCCACAGGCTGGCCAGCTCGATGACCACGCGGCTTGCCGATTCCAGGGCCTCTATCGCGATCCACTCCTTCTTGCTGTGGAAGTTGATGCCACCTGCGTAGAGGTTCGGCGTGGGCAGGCCCTTCTCGGTGAGGCGCGCTCCGTCGGTACCGCCACGGATCAACTTGAGATGGGGCTCGACGCCAACCCGCTTCACGGCTTCGATGGCGGCCTCGGTGACCCGCGGCGCCTCGTCGAGCTTGTAGCGCATGTTGCGATACTGCTCGGTGATCTTGACCTCGATCTGGGCCTTGGGATGCAGGTGCAGCACCTCGAGGCGGATCTCCTCGAGCGTGGCCTCGAGGATCTTGAGCTCCTCGACGGTGAAGGCTCGCACCAGGCACTTGATGGTGACCTCCTCGACGTTGCCCGTCATGGAGTCCGGGTGCAGGTAGTACTCGCGCTGCTCCGTGGTCTCGGGCGCGCGATGACGAGGCAGACGAGCGATCACGTCCGCGGCGATGCGGACGGCGTTGACCATGATGTTCTTGGCATAGCCCGGGTGCTGGTTGTGGCCGCGGACCACGATCGTCGCCAGGTCGGCACAGAAGGTCTCGTTCTCGACCTCTCCCTCCTCGCCGCCGTCGACGGTGTAGGCGAGCTGGCAGCCGAAGGCCGGGATGTCGAAGTGCTCGGTCCCCATCCCGATCTCCTCGTCCGGCGTGAAGGCGATGCGCAGGGTCCCGTGCGGGATCTTGGGGTCGTCGATCAGGGTCTGCACCGCATGCATGATCGCGGCAACGCCCGCCTTGTCGTCCGCGCCCAGCAGCGTCGTGCCGTCGGTGGTGATGATCTTCTTGCCCTTGAAACGCGCCAGTTCCGGACACTCGCTGGCCTGGATCACCACGCTCGGGTCCCCGGGCAGGATCACGTCGCCGCCGTCGTAGGTGATGATCTGTGGCTTGACACCCGCGCCGCTGACCGCTGGCGAGGTATCGACGTGGGCCAGGAAACCCAGCACCGGCACCTTGGCCGTCCGGTCCGCGGGCAGCGTCGACGGGATGGTGGCCATGACCACGCAATGATCGCTCAGGGTCACGTCCTGGACACCCAACCCCTTGAGTTCCTCGACCAGCAAGCGCGCCAGGTCAAACTGCTTCGGTGTCGAGGGAGCCGTGGTGCTTTCCTCGCTGCTCTGGGTATCGATTTTCACGTAACGCAGGAAGCGGTCGACGATGTTCTCGCGTGCCATGCTGCTCTTCTCCTCTGTTCTCCAGGATGTGGCGTGGTTGGGCACCATAGATCGCGCACGGCTTGCTGGAAAGTGCAGGCAGGTGTGCTGGCGGTTCCATGCCGAGAAGCAGAGCGGACACACGTGTGCGCTCGAGGGTCAGGTCCCTTTCGCCGAACAAACCTCGGTGGGCAGCAGCCGTGGCACCGCCACAGGATCCAGGAAACGCCCCGCACATCGAGACCAAGGGTCCCCGACATCGCGTCTCACGATCTATCCAAGCAGGCGCAGGATCAGGCGCATCGCGAGGATGATGCCGCCAGCCACCAGGAAGAACAGCAGGATCTTGCGACCGGGTCCGGGGGCGACCGGCTCGGGTGGTGGGGGTTCCTCCTCGACGCGAGGAGCACCCGGATCCGGTTCGTCGGGGAGAGCCACCGGTGCGATCGACTCGCCCGTGGCCACATCGGAGCCCGGGATGTGCGCGAAGGCGTTGAAGTGCGCATCCGCAGCCGAGGCGTCCGCGCGGTCTGCTGCAACGGCCGCCGATCCGTCCTCCACGCCGTGGGCGTCCTCCCGGGTGGCACCCGCATCCGCGTTGATCGCGTCCGCGGCACGGGCTGCCGCGGCTCCCGCGTCCACGACGGGCCTCTCCACGGGTACCCCCAAGGCCTCGAGCAAGGCAGTGCGTCCGATCTGCTCGGCCTCATTGACCGCGCTCAGGCCTGCGGCATTCGTTCGCGTGGGGTCCGCGCCATACTGGACCAGCAGCTTGATCAGGTCTGCCTCTCGCATGCGCACGGCGAGGAGCAAGGGGGTGTCACCCGCCTGGCCAGGTTGGTTCACGTCAACGCCCGCATGCACAATGGCCAGGATCACTTCGAACGCTGCACCTTTGAGAATCGCATGATGCAGCAGCGGCATCTTGCCACAGCGCGCCTTGGGCACCGAACCCGAGGTCCGCAGCGCCCTCTCAGCCACCGCGAGCTTTCCACTGGCGACGGCCACACACAGATCGGGCGCACGCTTCCTGGCGGCGTGTGTCGGGGACGACGCCAGCACCAGCAGAATCACAAGGATGCGGGTGAGGGTGTGCTCAGCCACGTGAGACCTCCAGCCTCAGTATAGTCCAGGCCTCCTGCCTCTGGTCGAGGTCTGCGTGCGTGCAGGGAGGTGAACCACTTGGTGTGCCAGGCACGCTGCCCGGGTGCATCAGGACGTGGTCAGGCCGCCATCGGACGCCAGGTGTGACTCCGCTTCGGGTTCGCGTCCGACGCGCAGCGATGAGGCAATGGCCTCGCGCGTGGCTGCCATCAACCGTTTGCGCTGTGCGCGCTCGCCGTTCCGCTCGACGGCAAGCGAGGGATGGATGACGATGTCCATCACCCCGGGCCGCAGCTTGAGCGAACCTTTTCGGAAGATCTGCCGCCCACCGTTGACGGTGATGGGAAGGATGGGCACGCCGGCGCTCTGGGCCAGGGCGAAACCGCCGGTCTTGAAGTCGATGAGACGGCCATCGGGGCTGCGCGTCCCCTCGGGGAAGATGAACACAGAGCATCCAGCGCGGATCTTCTCGCCCGCCAGGCGCAGGCTCTCCAGCGCCTTCGCGCCATGACCGCGGTCGATGTAGATGTGGCCCTGGCGCAGACCGCTGAAGCCGATGAGTGGTATCTTCCGGATCTCGTGCTTCATCACCCAGGCCAGCTGCAGCGGCAGGTAGGCGATCAGCGCCCACACGTCGACGAGGCTCTGGTGGTTGGCCATGGCGACGTAGGGCTGCCCCGGCGCGATGTACGCGGCCCCCTCGACGCGCACCCGCACGCCCGTGAAGAACAGGTTGTAGCGAGACCAGGTGCGTGCCACCAGGTAGGTCGCCCGCGGGTCCGTGGTGACCAGCGAGATCGCGATGGCGACCAGCGCTGCCACGCCCGTATTGACGACGACATGCACCAGGTGCAGAACGCTGTAGGCTGCAAACAGAAGGTATCCGAGCTGAAGCCACATCTGAGGTCGGCCCTCCGTGCGACCCCATCCTAGAAACGCCGAGCCCGTGATTCAAGGGGGGAGTCTTGCGGACCTGCGTGTTTCCGTTGTGACGATCCTGTGAAGGCCACACGACCAATCCGCGCGATGTGCCTGCTATGCTGTGGCGCAGGACAGCACACACCATCATGATTGCTCGCACCGCCACCGCGCCGGAACCCGATGCGCCAGCCCTGCCGGAGAGCCTGCCGTTCTGGCTGGTCTACCTGCTGCGGCCGCTGGCGATCTTTCGCGCGGCCCGGCGCCGGGATCTGCTGCCAGATCTGCTGGCGGGTTTCACCGTCGCTGCCGTGGCCATCCCCCAGGCCATCGGCTACGCGGTGCTGGCTGAGCTTCCGCCCTCGTTCGGACTGTACACGGCGGCCACCGCGGCCATCGTGGGCGCCCTGTGGGGATCCTCGCGCGTCCTGGCCACCGGGCCCACCAACGCCACCTCGCTGCTCGTGCTGTACATGTTGCTGCCCCTGGCGGCCGTCGACACGCCGCGTTTCTTGCTGGCCGCCAGTGCCCTGGCGGTCATCACCGGGGTCTTCCGCATCGCCCTGGCCCTGCTGCGCTTCGGCGCCATCATCACCCTGACCTCGCGCTCGGTGCTGCTGGGTTTCACCTCGGGCGCGGCCGTGCTGATCGTGATCGGGCAGCTGCGCAACCTGCTGTGCATCCCGGTGCCCTTCAGCCCCGATGTGCTCGACAACTTGCGCGCCATCGCCCAGCGTCTGCCCGAGACGCATGTCCCCAGCCTGGTCATGGGCCTGGGCACGGCCGCTCTCATCGCCGTGGCCAGCCGGCTCGGCAAGCGCATCCCGGGAGCGCTTCTCGCCTTGGTGGCGGCGGCCATCGCAGTTCCCTTGCTGGGATTGGACACGGCGATCCGGGTCGTCGGAGAAGTGCCGCGCTCCCTGCCGCCCCTGACCTGGACCTCGCTGAGTTCGTTGCCCGACCTCGAGCTGATCCGGCAACTGGTGATACCGGCCATGGCCGTTTCTGCCCTCGGACTCGTCGAGGCCGTGGCCGCAGCGCAGACCCTGGGTCGCCAGCGCGGCGAACGCATGGACAGCAACCAGGAGTTCTTTGGCCAGGGCCTGGCCAACGTCGTCGCAGGCCTGTTCTCGGGCTATCCCTGCTCGGGATCCCTCACCCGATCATCGCTCAACCACACGGCGGGCGCTCGCAGTAGCCTGTCCAGCGTGTTCACGGGCCTGATCCTGCTGACCACCTTGCTGGTCCTGGCACCCCTGGCCAGCCACATCCCACGCCCCGCCCTCGCCGGCGTGCTGCTGGTGGTGGCCTGGAACATGTTCGACGTGTCCGCCCTGCGCCGGGTGTTTCGCACCTCGCGCGCCGAGGGCGTGATCCTGGCTGCCACCTTCGTCGCCACCCTGACGCTGCCGCTGGAGTTCGCCATCCTCTCCGGGGTGCTGTTCTCGCTGGCCTACTTCGTGTTGCGCTCCAGCCTGCCACGCGTCTACCCGGTGGTGCCCGAGCCCACCTTCCGCCACTTCGTCGAGAACCCCGGGCTGCCGGTCTGTCCGCAGGTCGGCATCCTCAACATCCGCGGTCCTTTGTTCTTCGGCGCCGTTCACCACGTCGAGGAGGCCCTCAAACACAACCTCGAAGATCATCCAGGCCAGAGCACCCTGGTGCTGCGCATGCATGGCGTGGAGATCTGCGATCTGACCGGGGTCGACATGCTGGAGGCCACGGCGCGCCACTACCGCGACCTGGGTGGCGACCTGTTCCTGGTGCGACCGCACCCCCCCGTGCTCAACGTGCTGCGCAGCTCCGGCTTCTTGGCCTTCCTGGGCGAAGATCACATCCTCAAGCAGGAGGATGCGGTCGAGCACCTGTTCGAGCACAGCATCGACCCGCAGGTCTGTGCCTTCGAGTGCGAGCACAGGGTGTTCGCCGAATGCCAGGCCATCGAGAAGCACAGCTACGACGAGAAGGTGGCCCCCCACGGCTTTCACCACCTGGACCCGGATCTGCTCCTGGGCCCCTACCTTGCACAGCAATACATCGACACGGTGCACCCGGTGCTGGTGGACGTGCGCGAACCCGTGGAACATCAGCGCGCGCGCATCCCCGGCTCCTCCCTGTTGCCGCTGCGCGAATTGCTCGACCGCTTCATCGAGATCCCCCAAGACCGTCCCGTGCTCCTGTACTGCCGCTCGGGACGGCGCTCGGCGCGGGCCATGCACATCTTGCAGGACCTCGGCTACAGCAACGTCCATGCCCTGCAGGGAGGGATCCTGGCCTGGCGCGCGGCGGGGCGCCCCTTCGAGGAGGGCGGGATGGACACCCGGCCCGCAAGCCCAGCGACAGCGCTGGACTGAGTCTTCACTCCTTTCACAACGCGGCGCCCTGGCCAGACTTGCCGTGCACCTGTCCCGCGCTAGATAGGCCCACATCGAACTTTTCGATGTGGAGTTTTTTGACGTGCCCACCCACCACCGCGGAACAGCCCGGGAGAAGCGTGCCCTGGACACCTTCATTCGCCTGTCCCGGGCCATGGAGACCGTGACCGCGCGGATCAACGCCGAGATCGCAGGCTACGGCCTGACCCCCAGCCAGTTCATGGCCCTGGAGGCGCTGTACCATCTGGGCCCTCTGGGCGTGGGCGAGATCGGGAAGAAGATCCTGCGCTCGAGCGGCAACCTGACCCTGGTGGTGGACAACTTGGTCAAGGCCGGCCACGTGGTTCGCCAGACCGACCCGGCAGACAGACGGCGCGCGGTGCTGGAGCTCTCCCCTTCGGGGCGCGTGCTGATGAAGAAGGCTTTCCCGGGTCACGCGCGCTTCATCACCAACCTGATGTCGGAGCTCACGGCGGGTGAGCAGGACCAACTGGGTCTGCTCTGCCGCCGACTCGGGGTGGGCATCGCGTCGCGATGACCCGTTTTATAACGCAGTGCTGCGCGCCAGATGGCGTCGCAGCCGGAGGAAGTCTTGAAAAAGCAGCTCGTCTCGTTTGCCCTCGCCTTCGCCTTCGTCGTGCCCTCCGCGGCCTCGGCCGCCCAGTGGGACGTGGACCCCGCGCACAGCCAGGCCAACTTCTCGGTGCGCCACATGACAGTGAGTACCGTGCGCGGCACCTTCACCGGCATCAGCGGCACCTTTGACATCGACGAGAAGGACCCGACCAAGGGCCAGATCGACGTCGCCATCGACGTCAACACCGTCGATACCAAGGTCGAGAAGCGCGACCAGCACCTCAAGAGCCCGGACTTCTTTGACCCGGCCAAGTACCCTGCCATGACGTTCAAGGCCACCAAGATCACCGGCAAGAAGGGCAAGTACAAGGTCCACGGCGACCTGACCATTCGCGACAAGACCAAGCCGGTGGTGCTCGACGTCACCACCACCGGTCCCGTCAAGAGCCCCTGGGGTCAGACCGTGGTCGGGGTCGAGGCCACCACCACGATCAATCGCCAGGACTTCGGCGTGGCCTGGAACAACAAGCTCGAGACCGGCGGCCTGGTTGTGGGCAACGAGGTCAAGATCGATCTGGCGCTCGAACTGATCAAGAAGTAAGGGCGCGGGCGCCGCGTCACTTCAACGCGTTGAGCACGTCGTCAGCAGTCTTGATCTGGTAGGCCGACAGGTCCCGGGGCTTGGGGTTCTTGGGGTCGCTCCAGTCGTAGAAGCCCTTGCCGTTCTGCGAGCCGAAGGCGCCGTCCTTGACCATGCGCGCCACCATCAGCGGCGGGTACATGCGCGGGTCGTCGGTGTTCTGGTACATCTCGACGCCGATGCGCAGGATGGTGGGCAGCGAGATGAAGTCCGCCAGCTTGAACACGCCCTGGGGGTGACCCAGCGAGGTGGTCAGGCCGTTGTCGCCGTCCTCGATGCTGATCTCGCCCTGCTCGAGAAAGCGGATGGCGTCGGTGAGGTAGGGCACCAGCAGGCGGTTGACCCAGAAACCCGGGATGTTGGGTGCCAGGAAAGGCACCTTCTTGAGCTCGAGCAGCATCTTGCGCGCGAACTCCACGGTCTCGGCGCTGGTGTCCTTGCCCGGTACCACCTCGACGCCGCTCATCATGGGCACCGGGTTCATGCCGTGGGTGATGATGCTGCGCTCGGGCCGGCCCGCGGCGGCAGCCATGACGTTGATGTCCAGGCTCGAGGTGTTGCTCCAGAAGTACACGCTGGCGGGGAGCTTGGGCACGATGTCCGACAGCAGCTCGCACTTGAGCTTCATGTCCTCGAACACGCACTCGAGCAGCACGGCGCAGCCCTTGGCCGCGTCGACAAAGGCGCCGCGCTCGGCGTGGGTGTGGATCAGGGCCCCGACCTTGGCCGGCAGCTCGGGATCGTCGATCTTGGCGCGCTTGGCTGTCTTGCCCGCCAGCTTGGTGCAGAAGTCCAGCACGCCGTCGAGGGTGGCGGAGTTGGTGTCGTGGCAGTGCACCTCGTGACCGCCCATGGCGAACTGGGTGATCCAGCCGCGGCCCATGACGCCCGAACCGATGATCGCGATCTTCATGACCTTCTCCTTGGTGTGCGTGGGACGGGGGCGATCTTGTGGATCGCGGCCCCCGGGGTCAAGGCTGGTGCGATGCGAGCGTTCCGCTTTGCGCGCCAACAGACGAGGCCCGAGAGGGCCGGGCGGAACGAATTGGCTCGCCGACGAGGAGAGGAAAGCCCGAGCGGGGCACCACGCCCGGGGGAGTTGGCGCTCCGCGACCGGGAGAACCGATCGCACCACGAGCACTCCGGATATCGAAGTGCCCGTCGTCCGCGAGCTGGCGATCGACGAGGAGGTGGGCCAGTTCGTTCTGCCCGGCCACGTGGTCCCAAGCGCCAGGCAGCACACCACGTTTCCGGACGTGTTTCGCGCGACGGCACCAGCTATATCGACACCATGACGACCTCTGATCCCGCAGTCTCTCCCTTTCGCCGCGCCGTGGCCTGGCAACGCGACGGTGACACCTTCAGCGGCGGCATCGACGCCGCCTGGGCCCAGGGCCGCGCCACCTACGGCGGTCTGGTGGCCGCAGGCGCCCTGGGAGCCATGCAAGCCGTGGTCGCCCCCGCGCGCCTGGTGCGCAGCCTGCTCGTCAACTACGTCGGTCCGGTGGAACCCGGCGTCGTGAACTGTCGGGTCGAACTTCTGCGCGCCGGCAAAGGCGCGACCCAGGCGCTCGCTCGCATCGAGCAGCAGGGCCAGGTGCGCCTGCTCGCCACCGCCGTGTTCGGCGAGTCCCGCACCAGCACAGCCATGGTCGAGGCACCCGATTTCCCCGTCGTCACCCCGGTGGACGAACTGCCCGACCTTCCCTTTGTCGACGGACTCAGCCCGGCCTTCACCCGCTACTTCCGCTACCGCTGGGGTCGCGGCAGCCTGCCCTTCTTCGGCGGCGACTCGGGAGATATGGGCGGTCACCTGCGTTTTGTCGACGAGGTTGGTTCCATCGACGCCCAGATCGTGCTGGGCATTCTCGACGCCTGGCCGGCGCCAGTGATGTCGAAGATGCAGGGCCCGGCCCGCGGCAGCACCATGAGCTGGGCCGTGGATTTCGTGCAGCCCCTGCCCGAGGCCAGCGCCGACGGCTGGTGGAGCTATGCCGCCGACACCGTGCTCGCCCGGGACGGCTACGCCTCGCACCACGAATGGTTGCGCAGCCCACAGGGCCAGCTCGTGGCGAGGGGGAACCAGGTGGTGGCGGTCTTCGGCTAGATGGTCAGGAATCCGCCAGAATCCGCGCTCCCTCTCCGGGTGCACTGACCAGAATCTCGGTGCTCGCGCCGTGCGGCAATTCCAGCAGGCGTTGCGCCACCGCGTCCTCGTCACCGGCCGCACACAGCAGATGCACGTTGGCACCGGCATCGATGGTGAAACCCACCTGCACACCCTGGCCGCGCCACTGCTGCACCGCCTGGATCAGCTGCAGGGTCCGCGGCTGCCAGTAAAAGGCACCGCTCCACCAGGGTTTGTCGACGACAGTCGAGGTCATGGCGATGGCGTGCATGTTCACGGCCTCGCGTTCCGTCGCCATGAGCAAGGCAGGCAGATCGCGCACACGTACAGCACGCCGCACCTGGGCGAGCGTGGTGTCGAGGCTCTGCAAACGCGCCTCGAACAGAGGGCTGCGTGGAGCGGCTTCGTGGCCCCCGGCCGACGACAGTTCCTTCTCGTCGCGGCTCAGCACCACCGACAGCACGCGCAGGTCCCAGTGCTCTGGTGGGGCCAGCTGTTCCGCCTGCGAGCTGCCGTCGTCATCGCCCGCGATCCACTCGACGAAGCCGCCGTGCAGCGAGCGACAGGCCGAACCCGAACCCAGGCGCGCCAGCCGTGACAAGGCTGTGGCGTCGAGGTCCAAGCCCGCCGCACGCGTCGCTGCGAGGGACAACGCCGCGAAGCCCGACGCGGACGAGGCAAAGCCCGCCGAGGCTGGAAAGTCGTTGCGACTGTCGACCCGGGCTCGCACACCAACTCCCGCCAAGCTGCGAACCCTGTCCAGGTGCTGCACCACGCGCTCGTGCGATGTGCCCCTGGCCGTCGCGCCATTCAAGGTGACGCTATCCTCGACCAGGGCCGAGTCGAAAAGCACCGTCGTGGTGGTGGTCAGCCCGCCCAGGTTGATCGAGATGGAGTTGTTGGTGGGGATGTTGAGCGCGGCGTCGCGCTTGCCCCAGTACTTGACCAGGGCCAGGTTGGGGTGGGCAATGGCGGTCACGGAGGACAGGGACATGGCGAGAGCTCACGTTGAGATGTCGGTCGAATATAGCGGCTGACCTCCAGGGCGCCACGAGGTGCCAGAACGGATAGGGCGGACCCACCCGCTCACTCAGTCGTACCACGACTCCAGCGTCGTCGACGGATAGTAGTGGGCCAGGATGTCCTGGTGCGAGCGCCCGGCCGTTGCCATGGCCGCCGCGCCGATCTGGCACAGACCCACGCCGTGTCCCCAGCCCGCGCCGCGCAGCACGAAGGCTTCGGGGCGCTCAGCAGGCCCCTCGACGTCGACCACGAAGGCCGAGCTGTACAGGTGGCTGGGTGACAACGCGCGCCGGATCTCGAGCTCCTTGCCGATGACCAGCGTACCCTTCTCGCCCACCAGACGCAGTCGGACGAGGCGACCACTCGCTGCGCGCTGGACAGGTTGCAATGCGCGCAGGCGACCGAGATCGACCCCGAGCTTTTTCCGGACCAGGTCCCCGGCCTCGCCGGCGGTCAGGCGCACGCGCCAGCGAAAGAAGTCCTGGGTCTCCTGGTCGAAGTGGGGCAGCACGCGCTTGAGCACCAGGGCATCCTCGACCCGGCAGTGTGCGGCAGGGCTCGAGGTGACAAAGGCCCGAGCAGCAGCCTCGTCGGTGAGCGGGGGCTGCGGCAGCGCCCTGTCGTCGCGATCGCCAAAGGCCACCAGGTACGGCACAGCGAGGTCGTGCCAGGCCGTCGCGTAGGCCTCGGTCACGCCGCCACAGCACTTGGAAAAGCGAGCGTCGCAGACCTCGCCGCCGTGTACCAGGACCAGGCCCCGGGTGTCGCGAATGGCATCCTCGACCACGGCCGAGGCCACCCGGGTCTGCCCCTGGTAGCGCTGGCAGTGGTCGTCCGCGCACACGTCGAAGTCGCGATGGGCCTGGCGGTCGTACCACAGGATGCG
The DNA here is from genome assembly GCA_043821645.1 of Pseudomonadota bacterium. Lineage (GTDB taxonomy): Bacteria > Myxococcota > JACRCW01 > JAFGSX01 > JAFGSX01 > JBDRCO01. The sequence goes on from JBDRCO010000095.1 coordinate 29,707, forward strand.
CTCACCTTCGCCACTCGTCGGTGCAGCGCCTTGCAGCACCTCGCGCACCTGGGCCAGCAACCAGGAGCGCGAGATCACCGCGTGCGCGCGCATCAGCTCGGGCGGCGAGGTGGCACTCATCTCCGAGCAGATCACCGAGGTCAGGTAGGTCTCGAGCGGTACCTCGTTGATCAGGGTGACGCCGCGCTCTGTCCCTGGCTGCAGGCGCAGCGCACCCACGAATTCCTGGCGCTCGCTCTGCTGCCAGTGAAAGTCTATGCCTATGGTCACCTGCAGGGCGAAGCGACCGCTGCGCACGGGCTGCAGTGTCACACCCTCGAGCTCGAGCTCCTTGTCGCCGTGCAAGCGCACGGCCTGGCCCGCACGCGTGGCCACCAGGGGCCCGGGCCCCAGGTGCAGCCCCGCAGCCTGGTAGGGAGCCAGCAACTCCACCTCGACCAGATCGCGCTCCTGCACCAGCGCCACCGCCAGCACGGGCTCACCCTGTCCCCGCTCCATCATGCCAGCACCTCCAGCCAGCGCCCGAAGTGCGCGGCATCCAGGCTCACCTCCTCGAAGATCTGGCGCACCACGGCGAGATCCACCCTGTCGAAGTGCTCGGGCTCGGCCACCACCACGACCCCGGCCATGTCCAGCGCACCAGGGCTGATCAAGATGCGCTCCTCCTCGGGCGCGAAGAAGCAGGCCGGGCGGTGCGCGGCGCGCGGGAAGAGCAAAGCCGCCAGCGTCGCGCCGTCATCGTAGACGACGATGTTGAGCATGGGCTCGGCCTCGACGTCGAGCACGCGGCCGAGCGCTGCCACGGCCTGCTCGAGGGACGCAGCCAGAATCTCGGGATTCGCATCGCGCAGCACCAAAGCGCGCCGGCCAAAGCTGTCGATGCTGGCCATGCGCTCCACCGCCGGCAAGCGCCGTACCTCCTCGGCCGCAGGCAGGTCCTGGCGCAGGGTCGCCTGAAAATGAAAATGGTCGGGAGCCGAGGCGCCGCAGCGGGGGCCGTTGTACAGCAGCAGGTAGTCCGGACCGAACGCGCGTGCCAGCTCGAACAGGGCGCGCCCGCGGCCCGCAAGGGCCTGCGGACCATGCGCGCGCGCCGGGATGGAGAGGTGACCGGGCAGAATGGGGAAGGGGTTGGGGGCCACCACCAGCTCGTCGCCAAAGGCAATGCCGCGCTCCTCGAGCGGCAGCTTGTCCTCGCACAAGAAGCAGGGGCGCCGGGCCACGAAGCTGGTGTCGACCCGGGCGGCCGACGAGCGCCGCCGCGCCGGATTGGATTGCACCAGCACGTGGCTGTCCCCGTAGTCCAGCCGCCGCACCTGCACCCGCGCCAGACCGGCCTCGTGATCGCGAAACAGCGGCCAGGAGGCGCGCTGCTGCTGCAGAAGCACCTCGACCAGGGGAGGGAGCGCGTCCCCGGGTCCGGCCCGGCCGAGCAATCGGTCGTCCCAGCTCATGCGGACGCCACCAGGCGCTGCCGAGCCATAAGCTCGAGCGTGCGCAATCTGTCCTTGTAGGTGGCGTAGCGGTTGGCGACCTCCAGCGGCAGTGCCGCATCGGAGTTGCCACTCCAGCGCCGGCACCAGTACAGCGAGTCGAGGATGCGGCCGACCCGGTAGCTCCGGCACAGCCTCAACACCACCGCGTAGTCCTCGCCGTAGCTGGTGTTGGGAAACCCGCCCACCGCGCGCAGGGTGGACACGTGGTAGGCACGCGGCGCGCCCAGACCATGGATGCGCAGCGCGTTGTTGTGGCCGTTGCCAGCGGTCCACTCGCGGTGATCGATGAGCCCTGGCGGGATCGCGCGCAGTTCCTCGTCGACCAGGCTGTAGGAGCCGACCACCAGGGCGCAGCGCTCCGCCTCGAAGGTCTGCACAATGCGCGCGAGCACGTCGTTGCCGTCATACAGGTCGTCGCTGTCGAGTTGCACCGCGAACCGGCCGCAGTGGGGAGAGAACACAGCCTCGTTCCAGCAGCCTCCGATGCCCAGGTCGCGCCGTTTTGGGACCAGGTGCACCAGTCGAGGATCCTCGGCGGCAAGCGCAGAGAGCGCCTCACGGGTGCCGTCACCTGAATGGTTGTCGACGACGATCACGTTGTGGTCAAAGGGCGCCTGCTGCCCGAGGGCGCTGCGCGCGGCGTCCCCCACGGTGCGCACCCGGTCGCGCACCGGGATGATCACACTGGCGGTTACCCCGATGGCAGCACCATCGTCGACGGAATCCTCGATCGGCGTCGGCAGCCAGGCCCGGATCCGCCTCAGATGCGCGGTGGCCACCGCCTCCATCTCGATCTGGTAGGCGCGATTTTTCGGATCCACGTAGGCGAAATGCGCGCCGTGAGCATCCACCGTCGCCAGGGCCCGACGTCGCCACAGCGGCTCGGACAGGTGCAGTACCGGGCCCTGCTCGGTCACGCGCAGGCGCAGGTCATACAGCGCCCCGTGCTGCCAGCTCACCCCGTCCTGGCGCATGGCCTGCACAGCGCGCAAAAGGGCCTGGCGGTCGAACAGCACGGCGGGGCCAAAGTCAAAATCGTCGCGCAGGCTGCCTGTCTGGTAGTCGATCAGCGGATGTGGTGTGCAGGCACCCGCGGCGTCCTCGTCGACGAAGTCGCCGTATCCCAGCACAGCCCCGCTGTCGCGCACCACCTGTGCCAGCCGCGCCAGGGCCTGGCCGGGCAGATCCACGTCGGCGGGCAACACCCACAGCAGCAGCTCCGCCGGCTGCGCCTCGAACCAGCGCGCCACCGCGTCGACCAGCGCACTCGACCACAGGCCCTCGGCCTCAATCCGCGCGACCCCTTCGGGCACGGCCGGGCAACCCGGCAAGGCCGCGGCAGCCACGCTGTGCACCAGCCCGCTCGCGAGCAGGCGCTGCGCCATGGCCTCGCCGTGGGGGGAGCTGTTCCAGGGCAGTACGGCGGCCAGGGGTCTCATGCACGCTCCGTGTCGACGACGCGGGAGCCTCGCCCGCATGCATCACCAGTGCACCTGCTGCCATCGCCGATCTCGTCGCCAGGATGCGGCGTGCTCCTGGCTCTCCTCGACGTCATGTCCAGCACAAAGCGTCGCGCTTCCGGTCCGTGCACCGCATCGTGACTCGCTGTCGTCGATGTCGCGACGGTGCCGGGTGACGTATGCAGGCTAGCAGAGGGCAGCAGCAGCTCGCGCCATATTTCGCAGGCTGCTTCGCGCGCGCCCCGGGGCATGAACTCAGCGCTCGGGCACGGCAGCGAAGGACAGGCCGCGCATGCGATTGCGGCGCAGAAAGCGCCCGAGGGGTTCGGCCACGACCTGACCCAGCGAGCGTGCCGCATGGTACAGCATCAGTTTTTCTCGCGCCGGATGCTCTTCGCAGACGGCCGTCTCGTCGTCGACCGCCTGCCAGAACAGCAGCCCGACATGAAAGTAGTCGATGCGGCTGCGGGTCGAGGCGAAGGCCACCACGCTTCCCTGCGCGATCCGGGGCCCTGCCAGGCGCAGCCGGGGTCGCGGCACCACCACCAGACGGCGGCGTCGCGCCGGAAAGTCCTCGAGCAAGGACAGGGTCTTGAGGTAGCTCACGGCTCCCGGCCCGGACGTGGTGAGCTGCAGCGCGCCGCGACGCTGATGCGCGGCGAACCAGTCCGAGAAATAGTGCAGCCGGGACAGCCACTGCACCTGGCCGTCCTGGTAGCGCCAGGCCTGGAGCTCGCGCAGATAGCAGTCCAGATCCTGAGCATGCGCCAGGGCCAGCACGTTCTCGACGAACGTCACGCAGTCAAAACCCTCGAGGTCCGCCACCAACCTCTCGGCCTGCTGCGGACCACCCACCAGCGCATGGCCCACGTAGGGCCGCCCCACCAGGGCCCGCGCCAGCCCCTGCAGACGCTCGGACATCCGCGCTGCCCGCGGCAGGGCATGCAGGAGCCTGCTCACTTCGCTGGCGACACGGGGCGCGTGGTTTGGATCCGCAGCAGCCATGGTTCCAACCTAGCAGAGCCATCTCCTACGGGCACCCGAGCTCAACAACACTTGCGACTTTCCTGGCTGGACAAGGTAACCCAATTGTGAGTTACTCTGCCCAATTTTGACGCCAACAGGGGGCCACCATGGCGACGCGCAAGACCAGCACCACGGCACAAAGCACCACCTCCACAGCGCCGGCGAGCGCGCCCAGCAAGGCCACGCCGCGCAGCCGCACCACCACAGCGCCCACCAAGTCCGCTGCGCCGGACAAGGCCTCGACACCCGGTAAGACCGCTCCTCGACGCAAGGCCACGGCTCGCGTGGCCGCAGCGACCAACCTGTACCTGTCACCGGAACAGCGCCATCATTGGATCTGTACCGCGGCGTACTTCATGGCCGAGCACAGCGGGTTCCAGGGCAGCCCAGTGGAGTTCTGGCTGTGCGCCGAGGCGCAGGTCGATCAGCAGCTGCGCGTCTGAGCTGCGACCGCGATCATCGCGGACCTCACCGACGACAA
>JBDRCO010000096.1:0-50620 GCA_043821645.1 Pseudomonadota bacterium
GGTTCGAGCAGACGCTGCAATGCGAGCACCCGCTCGCTGCGGCGCCCATCCAGTTCGCCAAGGTGGATGGCGCCTGGTCCCGTGCGCTCGACGTCACCGGGACCGTGCATGGTGCCTCCCCAGCCCACGATCGCGCTGACCACGCGTTCAGCACCCACGATGCTTGCCACGGCGTCCTCGACGATACCGTTCTGGCAGGTGACCAGGTACCCCTCGCTGGCCAGCAGGGGCACGGTGACCCGAGCCGCCTCGACCACGCGTGTGGCTTTCATGATCAGCAAGGCCAGGTCAAAGGGAGGCTCCTGTGCCAGGGCTTCGACCGTAGCCACGGCCCGAGCGGGTACCGAGTAGGCGCCGTCACGGGTCTTCACGCGAAGACCGCGCTCGGCGATGGCCCGGGCGATGTCGGCATTGCCCGTGACGAGGGTGAGATCCTGCCCGGCCCGCAACATCTGGCCGGCCACCACACCCCCTATTCCTCCAACCCCCTCGACCAAGATCCTTGGACCTGCCATGCATACTCCGCCGACACCCTGAGTGGGTCATGCATCCCGTGGCAAGCGCATGATACGCCCCCACCCCTGTGCTAGCATGGGCGGGCCCCATACGTCATGGCAGATCGAGGAGTACATGATGCAGGAACCCTCTGCAGGTCTTGGCAGGATCCTTGCGAGTTTCGTCATCACAGCCAGTGTTGCAGGCTGCCAGGATTTTTTGCCGTCCAATCCATATGACCCGAGCGCGCCCACCCACATGCAGGCGCGAGGCGAGATCCGGGGCGTGATCTTCCTCGACGACTCGAGTGCGACCGAGGACGCCATCCGCAGCGAGCTCGACGCCATCTCGGTGCACCTGCGCTCGGGGAGTGGCGAGGAGCTGGTGAGCAGGACCTGTGCCTCGGACACGAGTTCCGATGCCAGCCTGACCTGCACCCCCGCGGACCGGCGAGCCACCTTTAGCTTTCGCGAACTGTTGGCCGGGGACTACCGCATTGCCATCGACGGGGTGAGCCTGCGCTACCTGCCGGTCAACGTGCCGCGCGTGACTCTGTCTCCGGGAGAGACCTCAGACCTCGACGTGCTGCGCTACGTGGTCATTCCTATTGGCGACAGTCCCCGGGACTGGACCGGCCGGGTGGAAGGTGACGTCAACCTGGCGGCGGGCCAGGGAGGACCGCGCAGGGTCACCTTGATGCGACAGGGAAGTAGTGGCCACGAGGCGCTGGCCACGGCCCTCACCGACAGCAGCGGTGCGTTCACCTTCGAAAAAGTGCCACCGGGCGAATACGCGGTGAGTGCAGAACTCGAGAACCACACCCCGGACTACAGGGTGGGCTTCTCCATCCAGGGCTCAGAGGTTCCGGTCGACCAGAACACCCAGCGCTTCACCGATAGCAGCGCCATGCTCCTGTACCCGGTCAGTGCGGTCCTCAAGCCAGACCTTCAACGCGTGTTCGGCCAGTACTACACCAGCACCACGACCGTGCCCCTCGAGGTGCTGGTCTTTGGCGGCATGAACGAGATGCGGCTGGGCACCGAGCCAGGTTTTGCCAGCGGCACCCAGACCTGGGTGCCACACTCCGGCGCGGCCGACCTCGATCTTCCTGACGTCGAGGGAGAGATCACGATCTACGGTCAGTTTCGCAACACCACCCACAGCGACTTCGTGTTCGAGTCCTCCGTGTACCAGACCACCCTGGTGCGCGACGTCACAGCGCCGGTGGTCGAGGACGTCCGCGTGCGCGGCCACGTGGCGGCTGCCGATGGCCGCATCTGGCTGTCCGCGGAGGGCGAGACCATAGGCCTCGACATCGACGGCTCGGACGCCGTCAGTGCCGTGTACGAGGTGACTCTCTACCACGACGACCTCAATGGCGCCGGCGACCCGCTGGTGCTGGGCTTCTCGCTGACCGAGACCCCTCCCGGGCTGGTGCGTCTCGACGAGGAGATGACGCTCAGCGCCGGTGAGGGTCAGAAGATCGTGTACGCCTATCTCAAGGATCGCGCGGGCAACCTGAGCAGTGCGGGCCATGCCACGCTGTGGGTCGACGTCACGGCTCCGACCGTGGACCTGCTGGTCCTGAACACGGGTGCCACGGTCACCGGAAACCGCACCGTGACCCTGGCCCTGGGAGCATCGGATCAGAACCGCGTCACCGGCATGAGGTTCTGGGAGGAAGGTCAGTCCGAGCCCTCGAGCTTCGGGCCCTATCAGGAAGTGACGACGCTGCAGTTGCAGCCTCTCAACTATGGCAACACCCAGCGCCAGGTGAATGCCCGCGTGGTGGACCAGGCGGGCAATGCGTCCACCATCAGCTCGGCCACCATCACTTTCGATGATCGCGGCAGCGTTGCGGGCCTGCTCTACGTCGAGGACGCAGCCGACGGCAGCCCGGGTGACGTCTCGGGAGTCACGGCCCTGGTCAACGGTCAGAGCTATCCCCTCGTGGCAACCGCCGGCAACAACCCAGGAGATCCCTGGCAGTTCACCGTCACGCAGATCCCCGCCGGCGCCAACCTGTACCTGGTGCTTCAGAAGGCGGGCTATGGCAACGCCAGTCCGACCTCCCTGTTCAGCGTCAGCCCCGGGGTGGTCACCGACGCCGGGGTCCTCAGGCTGCAACTTGCGCGCGGCAGCATCGAGGGATGGGTCGAGGTCGAGGCGGTCGCGGACAGCAGCAACGCCATCGCCCGCATCGACAGTACCGGGCAGTTTGCCCTGTCCGACAGCACGGGCTACTTCCGCATCGAGCAGGTGCCAGCGCGTCTGGGCTACAGCGTGACCCTGAGCTACGACAGCGTGCACGCCTCCCAGGTGGTCACGGGCATCGACGTGCCAGCGTCGGGCACCACGCGCATCTCCCAACCCGGTCAGCCCATTCCATTGGCGCTGCTCGCGGGCAGCTTCGCCATTGCCCAGGGCATCTACAGCAAGGATCCGCGCATCACCTTGAGCATGAGCTATGACGGCGCCATCGAGTACCGCGCCAGCATCAACCGCGGCGACCTGCAGAACGATGTCGTCGCCTGGAGCAGCTTCTCCAACGCCGTCGGTAGCACCACCGGCTACGACTTTGACCTGCCGTCCCAAGACGGGCTGTATAGCGTCTTCGTACAGTTCAGGGACGACACTCCCAACACGGGTTTCGTGTCCGAGATCTTCAGCGATGTGGTGACGCTGGATCAGCTTGTGCCGTCGAACGTGGGCCTGCAGATCAACAGTGGAGCCGTCTACAGCAGCACGCTGTCCGTCACCCTGACGCCGTCGGGAACGGATGCCAATCCCATCCCGAACGTGCAACTCAGTTACAGGGACACGACCTTGGCCAGCGAACTGGTCGACGGCGACTGGAACGCCCCCCGATCCTGGAACGGTCAACCTTTTGGTGTATCTCTGCCCGGTCTGCTCGCCTTCCGGACGGCGCGCGTCTGGGTACGCCTCATCGACGCCGCGGGCAACGTGAGTCTGCCTGTGCTCTCCAGCATCGTGATCGATCCCGCGGCTCCCACAGGTGGCAACATCGTGATCGAGGGTGGAGCCCTGGTGACCAGATCCTTCCTGGTGACCCTGACGCTGAGCGCCAGCGACGACACGCCCATCGAGATGCTCATCGCCGACGAGGCGGTGCCCGCGACAGGCACCTGGAGGACCTTCGCCCCGAGCACCTCGTGGGTCTTGCCCCCGGCCACCCAGGGCACCAAGCGCGTGTGCGTGGCCTACCGCGATGCCGCTGGGAACCGGACACAGGACTACTGTGACGACATCAGCTTCGACAGCGTGGCGCCGCCGACGCCTGCGATGACGACGACGGCGGGCAGCTACACCAATCAAGCGCAGATCACCCTCGACTTCGGCAACGTCACCGCCGACGTCAGCAGCATCGAGGTGGCCAGCAACGCAGCCTTCAGCGGGGCCCAGGTGCACCCGGCGCAGGCCCAAATCTCCTTCAACCTGGGCAGTGGCGACGGCCCCCGCCTGGTGTACTCGCGCTACGTGGACGCGGCGGGAAACTTCTCTGCCGCGGCGGTGGTGAGCGTGACCCTTGATACCGAACCACCCCTGGCTCCGTCGCTGAACGTGGCCCAGGGCGTGCTGACCAACTCACGGGTCATTGACCTGCAGCTCAGCGCGCTGGGCGCCAGCGAGGTGCTGGTCGCCCGCAGCGCCACCTGCAACACGGGAGGCACCGCACCTGACGCCGGAGGATTCGACACCGGGGGTACGGTCGACGAGGGCTGGCGCGCATTTGCCACCACCGTGCCCTGGCTTTTGCTCGACCAGGATGGAGCCCAGGATGTGTCGGTGCGCTTCCGCGACCAGGCGGGCAATCCCACCGGCTGCCTCAGCGCGCGCATCACCCTGGATCGTCAGCCGCCGGCACCAGGGGCGACGCCCGTGGTGCTGAGCAACCTGCGGCTCGAGCTCGACGCGGCCGGCACGGCCGTGCAGCGGGTGCTGGTGCGCGTGGACCTGTCCTCCACAGGCGCCACCGAGATGAAGATCTCCAACCTGCCCGGCGCCACGGACGCCACCTGGCGCAGTTACCAGACGCCCCTGACCGAGTGGGAACTCGACCCCACGGGCGGCCAGAAGACCGTGTACGTATTCCTGCGTGACGGTGCAGGCAACAGCACCGCCCAGCTCCAGGCCAGCATCTATGTCGACACCACCGGCGACATCAACGGCACCCTCGCCGTCGAAGGGGCGAGCGACTTCACAGACGTGGCCTTCTACCTCGATGGCAACCCCGTGACTCCGGTGTACACCGGCAGTGCTTTCGCCCTCGAGAACGTGCTCGCCGCGGAATACGGCACCCTGGAAATCGTCAAGCTCGGCTATGACGCGGTCACGGTGCGAAACGTGCGCGTGCCGCCAGGTGGCGTTGCCAGCCTTGGCGCGCTCTCCCTGAGGCAATCCCGAGGTGCGGTCGAGGGCTACGTCAGCCTCGCCGGAGCCTCCTCCCACGAGAATGTTCTGATCGAACTGCTCAACACGGGATACACCACGCGCTCGAACTCGGCGGGTTACTTCTACCTGGGTGACGTCCTCGTCGGCACCTTCGATCTCAAGGCCTCGCGCGATGGTTTCTCGCCGCAGCTCCGCACCAGCATCCTCGTCTCGTCAGGCTTGACCACCTCCATCTCCAGCAGCCTGGATCCCATCCCCCTGCCCGTGGCGTCGGGCGACTACACCATCAACGGTGGAGCCTCCTACACCAGCACCACGCGCGTGCACCTCAACCTCTCGTATACCGACGCCACCGCGTTCAGGGTCAGCGAGACCTCGGACTTCCAGGGCATCCCGGGCTTTCCGACCACCTATACCGGGGCGGGGGACTACGACTTTGACCTCGGCCCTGCTCCCACGCCGCCGCAGGGCGAGCACACCGTGTACGTGCAGTTCAGCACGCCCGGTGGCCCCAGCGCGGTGCTGCAGTCGAGCATCGTTCTCGACACTATCCCGCCGACCCAGGGCACCGTGCTACTGGCCGGCGGCGCGGTGGCGACCAAGGTGCTCAACGTGAGCGCGGCGCTCAGCTCCAGCGACGCCAACGGCATCGCGAGGATCGCGACGAGCCTCAATGGCAGCACCTTTGCCCCACCGGTCACCTACCAGACGCCCTACACCTATGCCTTCACCGGCGCCGAGGGTACCAAGTGCCTGTACGTCCAGCACATCGACAGCGCCGGCAACCGTTCGGCCCTGCCCGCGGCCAGCGACTGCATCACCTACGACATCACGCCGCCCTCAGGCACGGTCGCCATTGTCGACGCCACAGGTACTGCCTATACCGGTGGCGTGACGCGCAGCCGCGCGGTGTACCTGCAGCTCAGTTCTCCCGACGCCACCGAGATGAAGATCTCGAACAAGGCCACCCTGGTCGACGCCGTGTGGCAACCCTTCGACAGCACCTTGCAGCCCTGGAACCTGAACGCAGGCGACGGCCCGCGCACCGTTTATATCGCCCTCCGAGACCAGGCCGGCAACGAGGCCAAAGGAACAGCCGGGCTCGACGCCACCATCAGCGTGGACAGCACGCCGCCCAGCGCGCCGGTGTTCGCCATCACCCAGGGAACCTTCACCAGTACCCGGACCATCACCCTGAGCTTCAGCAACTGGACGAGCGGCGAGACCGTGCTGTTTGAGAGCAACCAGGCCCTGGGTAGCATCCAGAGCAAGGCCGCCGCCGGGTCCCTGAGCTTCGACCTCCCCGACGTCGAGGGACTGCACCTGCTGGGCCTGCGGTACCGCGACGCCGCGGGTAACGAGAGCACTGCGGCCTCGGCCAGCATCACCCTGGACCGGGTGGCACCGACCCTGCTGCGCTTCGTGGTCGACGGGAATGGCTATACCAGCGCGGGCACGGTCTCACTGGTCATCGAGGCCGACGGTGCCACCCAGATGCGCTTCAGCAATGGCGCGGACTTCTCGGGCTCGACCTGGGAGCCCTACCGAACCCGGCGCCTGCTGTGGCCCCTCGATACCGGGACCCAGGGCCTGAAAACCGTGCGCGTGCAGCTCCGCGATGCCGCCCTCAACCCAACGGCGGGCACGGACACCGCCAGCGTCGAGTACGACACCACGGCCCCGACGGCGACCCTCGTGCTGGCGGGCGGTGTCAACCCCGTGGCCACACAAACCATCTCCGTGGCCCTGCAGGGCGCACCCGTCGACACGGCCTGGATGGCGGTGTCGAGCGCCGCCGCCCTCGACTGCGCCACCGCCTCGTACAGCGCCTTCACCGCCGAGATCAGCCATGTGCTGTCCACGCCCAACGACGACAATGTGGTCTACGTGTGTCTCAAGGACCTGGCTGGCAACACGCGTCTGCACAGCGGGAACATCACCCACGACGCCACCGCGCCCCTGGTCACCAGTGTGGCCACTCCCACCACCAGCACCGACGCTGACGGTACGGTCAACGTGCAGGTCACTGTCAGCAACGCCGAGGACGATACCGTCACCGTCACCCTGACCAGCCAGCACGCGACCACGGGAAGCTTCACCATCGTGCCGATTACCAGCCGCACCGGAAGCGCCAGCATCGCGCTGCTGCCAGCGGGGGGTGGCTACAGCGACGCCGACGTGCTGCTGGAGATCACGGCGACCGATCCCGCGGGCAACAGCTACAGCACCACGAGGGTGGTGCGCGTCGACCGCTCGGCCCCGACCGGCACGCTGCTCATCGACGGTGGCGCCACTTACTCCACCAGCACCACCGGCCTGGTGACCCTGACCCTGAGCGCCACCGACAGCTTCTCGGGCGTCAGCCGCATGCGCTTCAGCAACGACGGCAGCACCTGGGACAGCTGGCAGAGCTTTGCCTCCACCTACGGTCCCTGGCCTCTGGCCACGCCCTCCAGCCAGAATGATGTTCTCAAGACGGTGTACATGCAGCTCGAGGACGCGGTGGGCAACGTGTCCACGAGCACCATCAGCGACACCATCCGGCTGGACAATGTCGCCCCGGCCACGGGTGCGTTCCAGATCAACGGTGGAACCGGCACCACCAACCAGCGGGCAGTGACCCTGAGCTTCAGCGCCACCGCGGCCACCGAGATGAAGTTGAGCCATGGCGACTCCTGCGTCGGCGGGGGGTGGGAGACCTACGCTGTCAGCGGCACCGCACCCTGGGTGCTCGAGGGCGAGGGCAGCGCGGTCTATGCGTCCGCGATCTTCCGGGATGCTGCGGGCAACCTGTCCGGCTGCGTCAACGACAGCATCACCGTGGACCTGACCAGCCCCGAGCTACCCTCGATCGCAATCGACCTCGGCGCGACCTACAACAGGAGCAGTACACACCAGCTCAGCGTGCTGCTCAGCGCCACAGATGCCACGTTCTACCGCCTGGCCGAGACGGCCGCGGGCATCGACGCGGCGACCTGGGTCACGCCTGTGCCAGCCGGTGCCTTCACCTACACCCTGTCGTCGGGGAACCAGGGCGACGGCGAGAAGATCCTGTTCGCCCAGTTCAAGGACGACGCGGACAACACCAGCGTGGTGGTCAGCGACAGCATCATCCACGACGCCACAGCACCGGTCGTGGGCTACCTGCTAGTCGACAACGGTGCCGAGTTCACCCGCAGCACGGCTGGTCAGGTCAGCCTGTACTTCGGTGGCAGCGACGAGACCAGCGGTCTGGCCTCGGTGGAGATCAGCAACAACGGCACGAGCTGGTCAGCCTCACAGACCTACACGGGTTACATCGCGAGCTGGACCCTGGCTGCGCCCACGGCCAGCGTCGACGGTATCACGCGAACCGTATACGTCCGGTTCAAGGACAGGGCCGGCAACACCTCAACCTCGAAGAGTGACGACATCACCCTGGACAACGTCGCCCCCTCGGGCACGGTGCAGGTCAACAACAACGCCACCTACTCGGCGAGCCAGGCCGTGCAGGTGGTGGTGAATCCGGGCTCGGACGTGGAGCTGGTCTCACTGGCCAACGACAGCTCTCCGACCTGCAGCACGGCGTCCTACACCAGCGTTCAGGAAGTCTATTCCTGGACCCTGTCCGCCGCGGATGGCCCCAAGACCGTCTTCGCCTGCTTCCGGGATCGCGCGGGTAACGTCAGCTCGCCACCGGCCAGCGATGGCATCATCCTGGACACCCTGCGTCCGAGCTTCGTGGTCGAGGCCCAGTATCCCAATGGCACACCCAGCACCATCACCAGCGATGCCGACGGCACCATCCGCTTGGCCGTGACCCTGGACGCCTCGGATCAGGACACGGTCGACCTGGTCGCCACCTCGCCTGATACAGGAGCCATCATCGCAACTGCCATCAGCAGCGGCCAGACCCTGGGCAATCTGGATCTGGTCATCGCACCCGCTGGCGCCGTGGACGATGGACCCTACCTCGTGGACGTGACCGCCACCGACGCAGCCAGCAACAGCTTCTCGTTGCAGCGCACCATCACCGTCGACCGCACGCCGCCCGTGCTCAGCAACGTGAGCTGCCCGGCCTGCTCCGAATGCGAGGGTTCCTGGTTTGTCAGAGGCGCCGCTGTCCTGTTGAGTCCCGTGGGATTCGACGACACCTCCGGCCTCGACCGTTTCGAGATCCGCAACGGCACCGGCACAGTCGTTGACACCGCGGGCGTCGGCGAGCAGCTCTCGTTCAATCTGGCGACCACGGAAGGCGTGCAGCAGGACTTCACTGTTCACGCCTTCGATCGCGCCGGGCTGCAGAGCGACCCATGGCCCCTGCGCCTGGTCTACGACGCGTCGAACCCGACCCTTGGTGTCGCGTTTGCCAATGGCATCGCTTACTCCGGTGCCACGTACATCTCGCAAGCCACGGTCGAAGTCTCACTGAACATGACGGATGGCAACTTCGCCGGGTTCCCGCAGTGCTATGGCCAGCGCTACGCCTGGGGCAGCAACCCCTCGGGTCCCTGGGGCCCATACCTGCCAGACTTCCCGGCGACGATCTCCCCAAGCTCCGATGGCAGCAGAGAGCTCCGGGTCGAGGTGAAAGACCCGGCCGGTCGCACGATCGTCGGTCAGAGAACGATCATCCTGGACGCCAGCCCTCCGACGGGCAGCGTGACCCTCTCGGCGGTCGTTGGCGGAAGCACCAGCTACATCCAGGACAGATTCGTCAACGTCGCGCTCACCCACAGCAACGACGTCAACGGCTACGCCCTGGTCGCGTCTTTCGAAGATTGCAGCGTGCTCCCTCTGGGCGCCTTCTTGCCCATCACGCCTCCCGCGACCAGCACCACTCGCAACAACGTCGACCTGGGCCTGCTCCCGGGCGTTCTGCCTCCCTTTGATAACCCCGAAGGCAATTCGGTCACGCTCAAGGCCTGTTTCAAGGACAGGGCCGAGAACCGCAGCGGTGCCTCGGACAGCATCGTGCTCGATCGCGTCCCACCGCAGGGTGCTCTGGTCATCGACGGCGACGCCCCCTGGGTCACCGACGCTGGTGGCGACGTCACCTTGACCTTCTCGGTGGATGCCGGGGACGTGGACGAGGTGTTCATCTGCAACGGCACCTCGCCGTCAAACTGCATCGGCGCCGTGCCCGATCCCTGTGCGACCTCGCACACCCTCGAGAGCTACACGTCGACTAAGTTGTGGGCCCTGGACACCTCGGGTGGTGACGGCACCAAGTTCGTGCTCGCCTGCCTGGTCGACAACGCGGGACACCGCACGCCGATCTTCGACCAGGTGGACCTGGACCGCACCGCGCCCGCTCCCGCTGCGGTCGCGATCCGGGGTCGCATCGGATTTCGCTGCTGCACTCAGGGAGAATTCTGCCTGGACATCCCGGGATGCACCGAGAGTTCGACCAAGACCCGCATGCTGCGCGCAGCACTTGAATTCGGTTTCAGCTCGGCGAGCCCGATCGCCGACGTCCAGTATGCGGCAGGCAACGGCGACCTGTCCTGCGATGCCCTGGCCGGCTGGACCCCGTTTGGTCCCACCGGCAACTGCCAGGACGGCGTGCTCGGAGGCTCGGGCTATGCCTGCCAGCGCATCGAACAGTGGCTCTTACCCGAGGCCGAGGGCGACGTCACGGTCACCGTGTGCTTCCGCGATGCCGCGGGATTGATGACCAAGCTCAGCGATACCATCGAGGAGGACAGGACACCGCCCAGCGAAGCCAGTATCTCGTCGGTGAGTGCTGGACATCGCAGCGTGAGCCTGACCTGGGAAGGGAGCGCGAGCAGCGACCTCGCGGGCTACCGGGTCAAGTGGTTCCAGCCCTCGTACCCCGCGCCATGGTGGGCCCAGGTCGACCCGGAGGTGACAGACCCAAACCATCTTGGTACCTCCATCGACAGCCGGACCGTCGTCATGCCGTCCGGAGACCCACCGATCTCGAACTGCGAGCCCGTGGACCTGCGCGTGATGGCCTTCGACGACGCGGGCAACTGGTCGCTGTCCGCGCCGCAGTCGGCCACGCCGACCTTCCCGGCACCGGCAGATGTGTTCGTCGTGGGCCGCGCGCGCGAGCTACAAGTGAGCTGGAGTCCCGTCGTCGACGCTCTCAACTACCGCGTCTACGTGGCCTCCACGGCCGATGTCCAGGGCACGGCCCAGGGCTACGTGCAGGTGCCAAGCGGTGTCACCAGCGCCACCATCCGCGATGGCGACATGTTCACCTCTCCCTCGACGGCAGTGCTTCTCCTCGACCGAACGACCTACCACGTGGGCATCGCCGCGGAGGATGGCGTGAGCTTCGTGCCCAGCTGCTTCAGCGCCGTGGGCGCGACAGACAGCGACGCGACCCGGAGTCTGGTGCCCTCGCAGACCTGGAACGGCACGATCCATCAGGGTGCGTTTGGCACCAGGCTGGCCACCACGGACATGGATCACGACGGCTACGACGATCTGCTGATCAGCTCGCCAGCCACGCCCGACGTGTACGTCGCGGGCAACAACCTGGTCCAGGAGCCCGACGCGGGCATCGTCGAGATGTACTCCGGCCGGACACGCCAGCGCGTCTTCATGGCCAACGGAGCCCGCCCCCACGAGCGCGCAGGGACAGGCCTGGCCGTGCTCGACGATCTCGACCGAGACGGGTGGAGGGAGTTCGCCATCGGCCGACCCGGCTGGCAATGGGATGATGGAACCCAGACCAACAACAAGCGCGGCCGCCTGGATCTCTACTCCGGTCGCACAGGGATCTTGATCAAGTCCCTTTACTCACCCGAGCTCAGCGCCCTGGACAACGACGAGTTCGGCTTTGCCATCGCCAGCGCCGGCGACTTCGTCAACGCCTCCGGTGCTGTGGCAACGGATGGCATCGACGAGTTCGCCGTGTCCTCACCGGGCTACAACAACCAGGGCCGGGTCTACTTCTTCAATGGTGCGACCCAGCAAGAACTCAGCACCTACCGGCGCACAGGCGTCGCCGGGGAGCGCTACGGAGAAATTCTCATCGAGGCCGTGACCAGGGCCGGTGGTGTTGGCCAGATCATGGCTGCCGTGGCGCCGGCAGTATCTCCAACTTTTTACGGTGTGGCCCGGGTGTTCAGGCCAGTGCTGTCGGGCAACCTGCTCGTGGTCACCGGCAGCGCCGCGCGACCTATCGACGGTGGCGTGGCCCTGGCGAAGGCTTTTGGGAGCATCCAGGTCAACCTCATCGCCGTCGGCATGCCCGGCGCGATGGCAGGACCCCGGGTGGCGTCGTATCTCTACAACGGGAGTTCCACCACCGCGCTCAGCGACATCGTCTCTCCCTATCCCTCCGCTGTCGCCTTCGGCAGCGCACTCCGCTTTGCCTCGGTGCTGCGGCTGGGCGAAGCGCCGGACCTGGTGGTTGCGGGATCGGACAAGGGTGCTGCTGGCGTGCAGGGGCGCGTCACCCTGTACCAGATCGAGAGCGGCCCCAGCATCCGTCGGGCCCTGGACTGGACGGCCAGCAAACCGAGCTCAGGCTTCGGCACCAGTCTGGCGGTCGGCCGCTTCGACAACACGGGTGTGGACCAGATCGCCGTGGGTGCACCCCGCTACAACGTGGGCAGCTTCGAGGCAGGGAGTGTCCAGGTCCTGGCTCATGATCTGTTCCAGGTGACGCCAGCACGCAGTGCCAGCGTACGCTTTGGCGAACTCCTGTTCATGCCACAGGGCGGCACGCCCGCCTACGCTGTCGACTTTGCCAGTGGCGGCAACAACAGCAGCGCGCCAGCCCTGGATGGCAGCGGTGCCTACCAGGCCGGGCCCGTCGACGCGACCGAAGACCAGCTGCTATTCAGCGATGCCAAGGCACGCACCCTGACCCTGCCCGTGCCCGTGGTCAGGCCAGCGGGGGCGGTGGGCACACCTCAACTGAACGCCGTGTGCGCGGTCGATGACGAGTGCGGCATAGGAGCGGCCGTGGCCATCATCCACGACGTCGATGGCGACGGGCACCGGGACATTGCAATCGGTGCACCCCTGTACCCGGACACGGGCCTCACCCCTCAGTCCGGCGCCGTGCTCATCGTCAGCGGAACCGGCGGCTTCGCCTCCAACACCCTGCTGAAGATCATCGAGAACCCGGTGGCAGAGACAGGTGCGATGTTCGGCACGTCCATCGCGTACATGGACGACGTGAATGCTGATGGCCGCGGCGAGCTGGCAATCAGCACACCCCTGGCCAACTTCGGTGGTTTCAACAACTCGGGACGGGTGGACATCTACAGCGGCTCAGCACTGCTGGCACCGAGCCCGACCATCATGCTGTCCTTTGGCGGAAGTGACGACGACCAGCAGCTCGGACACACCCTGGCTTACCTGGGTAACTACAACGATGTGGAGGGCCTGGACCTGGCCGTGGGCAATCCTGACTTCAATGGCTCGGGTGGCCTCGTGTGCGTTGCCAACGTGACCACGGCCGGTATCACGCAGTGGTACAGCAGTGGCTTGCCTTCGGGGTTCTGCTCGCCGCAGACCCCGGATCCCCTGGATAGAGCCTGGGACCGCATCGAGGGCAGCCCCCAGGAACGCCTGGGTCAGGCCATCGCAGGTGGAGATGTGACCGGCGACGGCGTGCCAGACCTGATCATCGGCGCGCCCTGGGCCCGCAACGGCGCGCGCGCCCACGCTGGCCGCGTCATCGCCTTCCTGGGCTCGCGCTACCGGAACATCATGGGCCAGGTCGGGCTGGAGCTCTATGGATCTTCCACCGAGGCCTGGCTGGGCTGGGCTGTCACAGTGGGCAGTGACTACGACGACGATGGCAGCCGCGAACTCCTGGTGGGCGCGCCGGCGGACAGCTCGCGCGGTTTCACGCACGGCGGCAGCATGCACGTGGTCTCGACCCGCACCGGGGGCGCGATCGAGAGCGCGCACGGCACTGAGAACTACGCCTACTTCGGATCGGCGGTGGCCGTCGCGGACTTCAACCACGACGGATATGGCGACTGGATCGTGGGTGCACCAGGAGATCCCCAGAACCTGTATGGTGACGACGGAGACATCTACCTACTCGATGGCGCCACGGGTGCAGGGCAGAACGTGCACTCGGGTCCCAACAGCATGGGCGAGATGTGGGGATACAGCCTGGCTGCCGGCGCTGACATCGATGGAGATGGCTTCGAGGACTTCGTGGCGGGAACGCCCGGGCGCCGCTCACCATCCTTCGTCAGTCACCCCGGGGGAGCCAAGGTCTTCATCACCTGCAGCCCCTACAACAGCGGTGGTGCCTGCCCCTGATCACCCGGATCTGACCCGAGCAACTCCTGCCACATTTCACACGGGACGTGTTCCGGTGCACACCCGCAGCTCGACTTCCATGCCCACCATGACCTCCACCTGACCGGCCAGCGTGCGGTCCTGGGCGGGCGCGCTACCCTACGGGTGCAATGGTGGGAGAAGGAGTTGCACCCGATGGTGTCGAAGACAGAGCACAAAGAGGAGTCAGGCTACCGCATCGAGTTCCAGTCCTCGCGCGAGTGGGTCACCGCTCGCACGGACAGGCTCGACGAGCAGCACTTCGTGGTGTCCAGCGCCTCGGAAGTGGCGGTGGGATCACCGCTCAACGTCCTGGTCTATATCCCGCGAGATGACGACGTGGATCTGATCAAGACCCGCGCTCGAGTCGTTCGCTGCGATGACAAGCAAGGCGTGTTCGAGATCGAGGCGCGACTGGAGGTCTTTGCCCCGGGAGACGAGCGGCGCTGGCGGCTGTGGTGGCGCGCCCAGAATGCGCTACCACACCGTGCCCTACCCCGGCCGCCTCGCAATCGCAGTCCCAAGGTTGCCTGAAACGGCGAGCACTACTCAGCGGTGACGGCCGCGTCCTCGACGATGAGCTCGTACTTGTAGCCCGCGCCGAAGTCCTTGTCGGCGACCAGCGTGCCCTTGACCAGCACGGTGTCACCAACCTTGGCCATGGCCGCAGTGGTCACGGTCAGGTCATTGCTGCCCTCGCTGCCGCTGCCATCGCGCAGGTGTATCCAGTTCTTGCCCATGATGTTGGCGTTGAACTTGACCACCTTGCCCCGCACGGCCAGGGGCTTGCCCACCAGCGCGGCCTTCTTGTTGTGGATCTCCTCGACGGTGACGCCGCCTTCGGCCTTGGTCACGCTCCCGGCAGCCACCGCCGCCTCGGCGCCCTGGCCGCCCATCACCTGCGGATGCCCCTCGGGCATCGAGCCGGGTTCACCAGCAGCGGCCCCCATGGCCTGCTGTGGCATTGCCGCCGGCGCCCTCTGGTTGGGGTCGACGAAATAGACGAGCTCGAAGGTACGACCCAGGCTCTCGCTCTTGAAGTTCTGCATGGGCATGCCAGGCGGCAGGTCGATGGGATCGCCGACCTTGATGGCCATCTTGGGCACCGCGGCCCACACCTTTTCGCTGCCGCTGTCGACGAGCACATAGGTGTAGCCGGCGGCATCCATGGTCTCGGCAACCTTGCCGGCGATGCGCGCCTGGGCTCCGGCGAGTTGTTTCTCCACCGTGGTGGGTGGGGTAGCCGGGTCCGGTGTCGCAGCCGGTGCCTGGCCATCGGTCTTGGTGCAGGCCACCAGGGCCAGGGCTGTGGTCATCGCGATCATGCAGGACAGGGTTCGGCGCATCGTCCGTTCTCCTTGTTCATCCGGTTTGGTCGTCGTCCTCGTCATTCATGGCACATCTAGCGCAGGCAGGGGACCGGGAGAAGTCAGGTCTGTCACAACTCGGTCGCGCCACTGTCCTGGTATACTGATCTCCGGAGGCGCACATGGGGCGGACTTGCCTCGGGTTGTTCCTGTTCGCAGCGGGGAGCGTGGGGGCCTGTGGTCCCTGCGGTAGCCCTCCGGCGCCTCCCTACGCGATCGACGCGCGAGGACCGCAACACTTCGTTCAGATCTGCGAACCTGGCCAGCGACATTGCGAGGGGCGCGAGGTCTGGCATTGCCTCGAAGACGGGAGTTTTGAGCCTCTGCTGAGCTGTGAGGCCACCTCGACCTGCATCCAAGGCCAGTGCCTCGACAATCCCGTGTGCACGCCGGGTGAGAAGCACTGTCAGGATCGAAACCTGCTCACCTGTCGCAGCGACGGCATGGCTTACGACAGCCAGACCTGCGATCCCGGATCCTGCATCGATGCCACTTGCACGGATCCCACAGAGACCTTCTGTGTGCCCGGCAGCACCGTGTGCGAGGCCAATGCCGTGGCCTCGTGCAAGGCAGACGGCTCGGGTTGGGTTCAGACCCCCATTCCCTGCGGCGACGCGATCTGCCTCGACAGCGCCTGCCACGACCGCATCTGCGAACCCGGCCTGGCGCACTGCCAGGATGACGTGGCGCTGGTCTGCAATGCCTTTGGAACGGCCTACCTGGCCCGCGTGTGCGGTCCCTCCTCGATGTGCCTCGCGGGCAGGTGCCAGGTCCAGCTCTGCTCTGCCCGGCGTTTCTGCGACAGCCAGCAGGCCATCACCTGCAATGCAGACCTGACGCAGATCATCGCCCGCGAGGACTGCCGCCCTGACAGCTGCGTCGAGGGCCTTTGTGTGCACCCCGGCCGGGATGCCGGACTTTTGGGCGACCGTGTCGGGGCAGACGCACCGCAGCTCGATTCCACATCTCCGACGGACCGCGCCGCGCTCGAGGGCCCTGTTGCCGATC
Source organism: Pseudomonadota bacterium (assembly GCA_043821645.1). Taxonomy (GTDB): domain Bacteria; phylum Myxococcota; class JACRCW01; order JAFGSX01; family JAFGSX01; genus JBDRCO01. The sequence goes on from JBDRCO010000096.1 coordinate 16,545, forward strand.
ATCGAGAGCAGCCGGACGCGGTGTCCGGGCTCGACGTGTCCTCGTCAGACCTCCGGAACGACGGCGGCACGAGCTTCGACTGCCGGGTGATGCCGTGCCTGGGCTTCACCTTCTGCAGTGCCGAGACCGGTCAGTGCGAGCTCGGCTGCGCCCGCGACAGCCAGTGCCCAGGGAGCTGGTGCGACCTCTCCCAGCACGCCTGCGCCCGGGTCGACGGTGGAGTGGTGCGCGACGCCTCGATCTACGACGGGGCCGACGGCGCGGGAGCGTACGAGCCAGATGGCGGTGGCGTCCTGGTGCCCGAGCTGTGTCCGCCCAGCGAGCAGGTGGCGCCGGGCTGCCTGGCCTCGCTCGACGAGGGTCGCGCGTTCCTGTGCGATGGCCTGGACAACGATTGCGATGGCAAGGTCGACGAGGGTTGCCCCTGCCGCCTGGGCGAGGTGCAACGCTGCTTCCGCGGGCCCCCTGGTCGCCACAACGTGGGGGCCTGCGAGGATGGCCTGCAGACCTGCGTGTCGCGTGTCTCCTCGGTGCCACAGCCACCCGTCTGGGGCCCTTGCGTCGGTGGCATCGAGCCGCGAGCGGAGGTCTGCGACCAGCTGGACAACGACTGCAACGGCTGCATCGACGAGATCGAGGGCTGCAGCGGCATGGGTTCCTGTCCAGGCCCCGGAGATCCCCGGATACCCGACGGCAGGCCCTTCTCGGCCTACCCGCTTCGGGGCGCGGATTTCTACCCCGGCGAGGACGCGGTGAGCTGGCGCTGGCGCGTCACCGGGACACCCTGTGACCGCAAGTTCCAGGACCTGCGCAGCTCCACGGCGACCGCGGAGAACGGACAGCTCAGCTACATGCTTTACGACAGCACGCTGCGCGAGGCTGGCGTCAACTTCACGCTCAGCGGCGACTACCAGGTCCAGCTCGACGTGGGCCTCTCCGGACGCACCACCTTCAGCTGCACCTGGATCGTGCACGTCCGGGCACCGGGCCTGCGCGTGGAGCTGTGCTGGGATGCCACCGGACCGACCGCGGACCGCTTCTATGGAGGCCCCCTGGATATCGACCTGCACCTTGGCAAGTACGACGTCACGCGGCGCTGGTTCGACACCGGCGACTGCGACTACAGCACCTGTACCAGTCGCGGTGACCTGCACACCCGCTGGGGCTACGCCTCGACACCCATCGAGAACTGCACCGGGCCTGGAGCCCGTGGCAGCTTCTCGTCGAACTGCCCCAACCCCAGGCTCGACATCGACAACATCTGGGAGACCACCGAGTACGTGCCCGAGAACATCAACCTGGACAACCCGCGCAATGGCGACCGCTTCCGGGTGATGGTGCACCACTACGACATCGAGAACAGACCCGCCAAGCCGCTGGTCAACGTGTACTGCGGCGGAGAACTGAAAGGCACCTATGGTGCGCCTCCGGACCTGGTCGAGGGTTTCGATCGCGGCGGAGGCCGCGAGGCTGGCTCCATGTGGCGTGTCGTCGACGTCACCACCCAGGCCAACAGCCAGGGCGTGACCACGGGCTGCGATCTGTCCCCCCTGGTCAGCCCGACGGGTGAGGGCTACTACCTCACGGTCGACAACTCGACCTTCTGAGGCACCACAGCTTCCTGACAAAAAACGCATCCTGCCGCGCGTTGCCCTGTGACCGCAGTCACATCCTGTCGATGAATGCAGGGCCGTGCCGGGGCGTCTCAAACTGGAGACCGAGATCCAGGAGGCCCCATGAGCGCGAAGATGAGATTCCAGCCCGCGGCAGGCACAGGTCAAAGACCGCGCGGCACCGGGCACACCGTGCTGGTCGTCCTGCTGTCGACCCTCCTCGCCGCATCTGTCCAGGCCAGTGACCAGGGGGCCACCCCGTCCAGTCGTGGCCGCGGTCGCTCCGCCGGGCAGCGCGGCGGCCAGAGCCATGGCACCACCCCCAACCCGCAACCCACCCAGGTCACACCGCAGGCCAATCCCCAGAGCCAGGCTCATGGCCAGGGCAGCGCCCGCCCAGGCCAGCGCCCGCCGCGGCAGGGTCATGCGGTGTCACCGGGTGCGCAGCCCAGCCACGTGACCCCGCATCAGGGCAGGACCCCTCGTGCCCGCAGCTCCTACCGACCGGGTTACGCGGCTGCTCCCCGCCAGCGCGTCGTCGTGCGCCAGGCACCGCGCCGCGTCTACTACAGTTCTTACGTGGCAACCCCGCAGCCCTACGCCGGCTACGTGGTGGCCGCGCCCCCGCCGGTCGCGACTTACATGGCACCAGCCCCTGCCGTGGATCGCTTCGACCTGGGAGTTGGGATGGGCCTGGTCGGTTCGGCGCCGCAGCTGCAGGGTGGCCTGCCATTGCTCACTGGCAAGATTCGCGCCCTGGGCATGCTCACCCCACGCCTGGGGCTGGGTCTGGACCTCGACGTGGCGTCCATGCTGCTGGTCAACCACGCCACCGTGAGCGCGGTCGTGAGCTACGACCTGACCGCGGGCTCACCGGTGGCGCTTCGCCCCTATGTGTCGCTCGGCGCCGGAGCACTGAATCTGATCACGGACCACTACCTTTTTCTGGGCCCGGCGGTGAGCGCGCGCGCCGGCATCGAGTTCAAGCCCTGGCGCTGGCTCGGCTTCAGCCTCGAAGCTGGCAGCGTGGCCTCGATGATGAACGGCCTACCCGTGGCCGTGCCCTACGCGGGCGGGACCCTGGCGCTGTATCTGCTGTGACCGCGGCCTTGCTGCTGTCACCTGACGCCCGACGATGACCCCGCATCTTGCTGAGCTGGCTCTGGCGTGACAGCGTGGCGCCTCGCATGCCCTTCGACTATTACCACCGCCTGAGTCGAGCCCAGCGCGCAACCTATGACCGCAGCGACGCCATCACCGAGGTCCCCCTGCCCTCGGTGGACCTGCTGCGACCACTGGTGGAGCAGGTCGTGGGCGCGCTGGCCGCAGACCAGCGACGCGAGGTCGAACGCGGTCTGCAGGCGCTGGCGGATGCCCTGCTCGACCAGCTCGCGGTGCCGCGGCTCCTGGTGAAGGTCAAGGCCGTGCGCCCCTCGGCGCACTGGGGAGAGCTGCACGGGCTGTACGAGGTGCTCGAGGATGGGAGCGAGCCGCGCCTCACGGTGTGGATGCGCACGGTGGCGCACAGGCGCACGGTGGCGCCGCGCACCTTCGTGCGCACCGTCGTGCACGAGCTGTGTCACCACCTCGACGGCACCCTGCACGGCCTGGCCGAGACCTTTCACACCGAGGGCTTCTTCAAGCGCGAATCGAGCTTGGTGAATCAGGTGCTGGGCCCCTCGAGCCGCGGCCGCAAGGTACGCGATTCGTAGAAGCAGTACCTCGTTTCGTAGCTCCCCTCGCAGACGGCGTGCGACGCCCGTGGCATTTTCCGTCGTCACCGCAGCATGTCGAGGTCTTGGCACCGCGTTTGCTCTCTTGGGTCTCGACGCACGCCGGACCCCAACCAGCCCCGCGCGGCAAGAGGAGAACCCCATGAAGACCACCCGCAACACCCCCTTCGCCATCCTGACTGGCCTCCTGCTTCTCGGCGCTGGCGCCTGCAGCGAGAACCACGCCTCGCCCGGCGTGGACACAGGCCCCGATGCTCTCGCCCTGCAGGAGGAGATCCTCGATGAGGTCGAGCAGGTGCTGGCACCCTTCGACCGCGATGGGGACGCGGCCATGCCAGGCATGGCCATCCAGGCCGTCGACGTGATCCCGGTGGAGCCGCGCGTCGAGCCCGAGGCGCCCGCAGCCGAGGACCTGATGCCTGGCGTGATCTGGGTCCTGCAGACGGGCCTCAAGCAGACCCCTCAGAGCAGCGGGACCTGGAACGCTGCCCTGACCCGCGGCCAGCGCTTGCAGGTGGTCAAGGGCTCGCTCACCGACAGCGGTTTCGTGCGCGTGATGTTGCCCGATCTGTCCACGGGCTTCATCCTGGCCGACGACGTGCTGGTGGGTGAGGTCGAGGAACTGTTCGCCTTCGAGTCGAGCCCTCTCTACGCCGAGCCCGACGCCAAGGCGACCCCCAAGGCCACCCTGCCACTGGGAACGCCGCTCTTCGTACTCGACAGCCAGGGAAACTTCGTCGAGGTCATGCTGCCCGGCGGCGAGCGCGGGTGGATGCTCAACACCGACCTGGCTCGCGATCCTGAAGAGCTGACCTCGGCCCGAAGTTGACAGGCTGCTGGCTCGCCCCGCCCGCTCGAGAACGTTCCCCCGCCATCACCCGACCTCGTCGCTGCGATCCCCCGCGGCGGCCGGATCGCCACCATAGAAGCTCTGCAGAAGGGCATAGAGCTCGGGTGTGCGCTTCTGCATCTGCCGCGGCTTCTCGAAAAAGCTCTCGGTGGCGACGGCAAAGAACTCGGCTTCGTTGGTGGCACCGTATGCGCGCATGACTTTGCGCAAGTCGCGCCGCCCGCCACGAAGCCGGGTGTAATGCAGGGCCATGATCCGCGCCCAGGGCCCGTAGTGACGCAATCGCGGCAGCACGGGTGTGCCATCAAAGGCGCCGTCCGCGTTGTCCAGCACGTGGGCAAACTCGTGCGTTGCCGTGTCGTGGCCGTCCTCGACATTCGCCAGGCCACGTTGCACCGCGTTCCAGGACAGCACCACCGTGCCCCAGTGGCGGGCTTCGCCGAGGATCGCACCATCACGATCCGGGTGCTGGTAGGAATCCGGGTAGACCACGATCTCGCTGAGGTGATCGAAGTCGGACAGATCCCGGTGCAACACCAGGCGGGCTGCCGTGGCCGCAATCACGACGCGGATCTCGTCACTGAGCTCGAGTCCACCGGCACCTTCCCAGTGCTTGTCCCACACGAACACCTTGACCAGCTCGGCGAGACGCGTGCGCTCTTCGCCAGAAAGCCCGGCGACGAAGGGCACCTTGAGGTCCAGGATGGCCTGCCACTCGACCGGCATGGGTCGTCGCGCCAGCCGCCGCCGACGCCATGCAGAAAGGAGTCCGAACATGGCATCAGGCTATCACGCCTGGGCAGGACACGGACGCGCCGCGAACGGGGAGCACCGGCTCAGCCGCTCTGCTTGAACAGGAAGGGATAGTTGACGACGACGATCCCTCCGCCCCGGGGCTTGGGAAAGCGCCAGCCATGTACCTTGCGCGCGATGCAGCTCTCGACCGCAGTGCTGTCCAGCGAAGACTCGGCGACGCTGGCACTGGAGACCCGCCCGGTACCGGCGATGATGAAGCGCACCACCACCTTGCCGTGCAGGCCAGGGTTGGCCGCCAGCTCGTGGGTGTAGCAGTAACGGATCTGGGCGATGTTGTCGGCGATGACCTGGCGGATCAGTTCTTTGTCGAGGGCGCCGGACAGCACCTGCACGCCCTGAGATACCTCGATGTCGCGCTGCGTGCGCGGGCGCAGGCCACCACCGCCGTCGCCGTAGTCCAGGTTGCCATCGCCGTGGCCGGCAGTGCGAATGGAACCGACGCCAAAGGTATCGGTCGAGGTGCCGTTGCCCCCGGGCCCATGTCCTCGTGCGCCCAGACCCTCGAAGCCGCCGCTGTCTCCGACCCGCGCTCCGGTCACCCCGCCGAGAGCGCTGACCAGCTCACCACCAAGGTCGCTACCGAGCACGCTGCCCACCCCGAGCCCCCCGCCCCTGGCCCCGAACATCTGACTCAGGGCGCGCTGCACGGTCTGCTCGTTGGTGGGTCGCGGACCCTTGCTGGCCATGCGCTTTCCCGTGTCCGGTGCGTCGCGCCGACCGGCCTGTCCCTCGTCACCGACGTGGCGAGCGGAGCTCGCGCTGCGCTGCTCCTGCATCAACCGCGTGAGCAGGGGGCTGGACCTGTCCTGGGGTGGGTTGAGCACGAACTGCGCGAAGCGATTGGGCTGGGCAAACAGACTCTCCTCGAGCGATGTCGTGTCGTAGGGATACAGCGCGGCCGTGGCGAAGAAGCCGACGTGAACGAACAGCGAGACGACAAAGAGGTTGAGCCAGCTGTAGTTGATGCCCTGCCAGGGATGGCTGCGGAGGGCGGCTGGTCGCGCCACGAAACGGAGCTGAAGCGTGATGCCACCCTGCTCCACCGTGGTCAATGAATCGAGAGTCAGTGGAATCTGCCGGCAGCCAGGATGATCGGGATCTGGCAGACCATCGACCGCACTCAGGGCTTGCTCGACCCCGTCCCGCAGCATTCGACCCTCGAGCTGCGGCGTGCAGGTCAGATAACTCTCGCCAGCCACGTGGCGGATGAGAGGAAAGCAATCGCTGGGCAAGCCCTCGCTCGACAGCACGACGCTGGCCCGGCTGTTCTCGCCCACGGTGATGGTCGCGGGAGCGGCCACATGCCGCACGTCGAGCAGATGGTCGTGCCACAGCGTGGCCAGCTCGAGCACGGCGTTGTGTTCGCCGAGCGCGTCCTCGGGTTCGATGAACACGCCGGCCAGCTCGCCAAAGGGATCGAACCACTCCGGGCAAGGCGCGGTGGCCAGCGGAGGCACCAGGGCTGCGCCAGAGACCCCTGGAGCGGACAGCGCGGCTGCCACCCCGGGGGAGATCGACTCCTCGACGAGAGCTGCCGGAGCAGGAACTTCTGCTGCACGCGATGGCTCCAAGCTCGGGCACACGGCGGCAACTCCCAGCGCTGGCTGGGTCTTCGGGGTCGGGCTCATGCCTGTCTCCTCGGAAATACGGCGATGGGGCCGCTGTCTCAGAACCGACAGTGCTGGGCTGTCAGAAGTTCCCTCGGCGATCGAGCACAGGCGCAGGGCTGGTCACGGTGGGCGGGTGGACCTGAGAAAGCTTGAAGTGCCCGGCCCTGCGTTTCACCTGGAGTGGAGTTCCGCGCAGGACATCCCGAGGGCTCAGCCCTGGGTGCCCAGGGCCTGCTGGATGGCCTGCTCGAAGGCCTCGACGGGTTGGGCGCCGCTGAGCAGCTCACCGTTGATGAAGAAGGCGGGGGTGCCATCGACACCCTGCTTGCCACCCTCCTCCATCATGCGATCCACGAATCCCACCGCAGCCTTGTGCGACGCGCTGGCCTCGTCGGTGAAGCAGGCCTTGAAGGCGTTCATGTCCAGGCCGCTGCCGTCGAGGTAGACCAGGGTCTTGTCCTGCACATTCTCCGGGGTCAGATCGCCTTGATTCTTGAAGTAGGCGTCATACAGCGCCCAGTGTGCCTCGGGTTTCTGCTGCGCCGCGCAGTGGGTCGCGATGGAAGCCGGGCGTGCCCAGGGATGGAAGGGCAGAGGGTAAGGCAGGAACACCAGCTTGACCTTGTCGGCGTGCTTGGCCAGGACCTGCTCGGCGGTCTCGTAGCCCCGCTTGCAGAAGGGGCACTGGTAGTCGCTGAATTCGATGATGGTGACGGGCGCATCGGCCTTGCCACGCACCGGCTGCCCCTGGATCAAGCCGGCCAGGGCCGCCTGCTTCTCGGCGCGCTTCTTGGCGTTCTCGGAGGCCAGATCGGCGGGGGAGCGGCTGACGTCGATGGGGCCCTCGACCACCATGTACAGGGCCTTGTCGTCGGGGGTCAGCAGCAGCAACTGCTTTTGTGGCCCCCGCGGCGTGTTGATGTTCATCTCGACCTGGTCCATCCCGTTGGCCGCCGAGGTGAAGTCACCAAGCTCCGGGTTGAGCGTGGCCAGCTGCGGGTAGCGCGCCTTGAGATTGGCCAGCACCTTGTCCTTGCGCTCGGCTGAGTTGTTGACCTTGGGCGCGGTGTTGCCGTTGCTGCTGGTCGTGGCGTGACAGGCGACCAGTGCCAGGGAGAGCACCGCCGCGAGGACGTGGATGCGACGCATGAGCTTGTCCTTTCTGAACTCCGCGGCCTGCGGTCGACGACAGGTCGAGCCGGTCCGCGTTCAGGTGCGACCTGTATATAACTCCGCCCTGGCCCGGGCCAGTGCCTTGCGCGTCCACGACCACCCGCGGCGTCACAGACAGCGTTGATTGCAGCAGCATCTCGCATTGGCATGTCCCTCCCGGTCCGGTACAACAACGCTCCCACCTCGACTTCGAGGCCGGGGGCACAAGTGCATGCATGACGACGATCGTGTTGCTGGCCGCAGTGGTCGCGCTCGCCCACATGGTGGAGACCATGACCGGCTTCGGCGCCACGGTCATCGCCCTGGCGCTGGGTGTGCATCTGCTTCCCCTGGAGCAGCTGCTACCGTCGCTGGTCGCGGTCGGCCTGGTGCAGAGCACCTACCTCGTGTCGCGCCACCGCCGCCACATCGCCTGGCCGGTGCTGTTGCACCGAATCCTGCCGCTGGCCGGTCTCGGGCTCGCCATCGGCGCGACCCTGTTCTACCTGCTGGCTGCTCCCGCGCTACAGACCCTGCTCGGCGTGTTCGTGATCGGGGTTGCAAGCTACCGGCTGTGGCAGCTGTGGCGCGACGCCACGCCCACATCCCCGCAGTCCTTGCCCGTGGCCGCTGCCCTGCTCATCGGAGGTGGCTTCTTCCACGGGCTTTTCGCCTCGGGAGGTCCCCTCATCGTGACCTACGCGGCGCGCGCCATCCCTGACAAAGCAGCGTTCCGGGTCACTCTGTCCAGCCTGTGGTTGACCTTGAGCGGTATCCTGCTGATCACCTATGCGTGGACTGGAAGGCTGGACCAGGGACGGTTGCAGACAGCCCTGTACCTGCTGCCCGGTCTGCTGGTGGGCATCGTCGCTGGCGAACTGTTGCACCAGCGGGTGCCTGAACGCGGCTTTCGCATCGCCGTCCAGGTCCTGCTGCTGGCCACCGGAGTGGTGCTGCTGACATGAGAAGGTGAGCGCTGGATGAGCAGCCTGCAGATCCTCGCCCTCGCGCTGATTCCAGCTCCCGTGCTGTGGCTGGAGAAGCGCGTGCGCGCCGTGCGCACCCTGGGTGCGGTGCTGGTCTGCTACGCCGTGGGCATCGCTCTCGCCAACACGCCGGGCTTGCACCTGGTTCGCCAGGCCTCGCTGGACCTGTGCGGCGTGGCCATCGCCCTGGCCATTCCCCTGCTGCTGCTCAGCCTCGACGTGATGCGCTGGTTGCGCTTCGCCCGCCCGACCCTGCTCTCCTTCGGGCTGATCCTGCTCAGTGTGGTCATCATGAGTGGCCTGGCCTTTGCCTTGCTCGGCTCGCGCATCGCCCATGGCGCCGACGTGGCAGGCATGCTGGTTGGCGTCTACACCGGGGGCACACCCAACATGGCAGCCATCGGTACCGCCCTGGGCGTGCCGGGTGAGACCTTCGTCATGCTCAATGCCGCCGACATCCTGACCGCGGCGATCTACCTGCCTTATCTGCTGGCGCTGGCTCCACGGCAGTGGGCTCGCCTGCTGCCACCGACCCCGCGCATCGCCCCGGACGCCGAGACCACGGCCAGCACGAGTCCGAAAATCGGACAGCGGGTGAACCAGGCGTGGCGCGGCCTGCTGCTGGCGATCGCCGCCCTGGGAGCGAGCTGGCTTCTCTCGCACGCATTGCCGGGGTTGCCCCAGGAAACCGTGGTCCTGCTCGGGGTCACCAGCCTGGCCATTGCCCTGTCCTTTGTACCGGCGGTGCGCCGCCTCGAGGCGAGCCAGGATCTCGGTCAGTACCTGCTGCTGGTGTTCTGCGTGGCCATCGGAAGCACCTCGGACTTCAGCCAGGTACAGGCCTCCTCTCTGGTGCTGCTGGGCTTCGTGGCCCTGGTCATGTTCGGTTCGGTGCTGTTGCACCTGCTGCTGGCCACCCTCTTGCGTATCGATCGTGATACGGTCATCGTGACGTCGACCGCAGCCATCTTCGGGCCTGCCTTCGTGGGCCCCGTGGTCCTGGCCGTCGACAATCGTGAGATGATGATCTCGGGTGTGGCCACCGGACTCGTGGGTTTCGCAGTCGGCAATTACCTGGGACTGGGTATGGCCTGGCTGCTGTCGTGATCGAGGGAGGATCATGCGTTCGGGTTTGACCCTGCTACTCGTCGTCGTGCTCGGCCTGGCCGCCTGCGAGGATCTCCAGCCGCCACCCACCTTCGAGGTCATGGAGCTGCGGGGGAGCGACTACGACCGTGGTTTTGCCCACGGCCAGCGCTTCTCGTCCAAGATCCGATCGTTTTACACGCAGATGCTGACCACCTCGCTGCTGCCCTTCCTCAACCGCGAGCAGCCTGACATCGCGTCTGTTCTTCTCACCTACCAGGACCCCATCTACGCCGACGGCACCTTCTCCTACCAGATGCTGCTGCGCAGCGGGATAGAGCTCGAGGCCGACATCCCCCAGCCCTATCTCGACGAGATGCACGGCATCGCTGACGGCGCCGGTCTCGACTACAAGATCGTGCTCATCCTCAACACCTTCCTCGACACCATGGTGGGCATGCGCAGCATCACCTTCTTCATCCGCAAGACCCAGGCCCCGGAGTTGCTGCGCCTGTACGTCGACGCTGATCTCGCTCACGACGGCATCGACAATGACGGCGACGGGGCCGTGGACCAGCCCGGCGAGGGCGTGCTCGACCCCTTCATGCCCAGCCGTCACGCCTCTCTGGTGGGTGTACCGCCCTCCAGCGCGGTGGTCCTCGAATTCGAGGACGCGGACGGGGTCCGGGCCGAAGGGATCCGCATCCTGCATGACCAGACCCTGTACGTGGCAAGCGATCCTGCCATGCAGCACGAGGTCTTCGGGGACCAGGGACAGGGGCTCCGTGTGCGCTTCGCGCCTCCGGGCGGCTTTGCACCGGGACGCGCTCACACCCTGCAGATCTCCGCCGGTGACCGCAGCTGGGTCACGGATCCCCCTCCCGCGAGGGCGCGCCAGGCCCGCGACCAGCGCATCGTGTTCACCACTGCTGGCGACGGACGCGCCCCGCACGAGGTCGAGAACCGCGGCTTCGATGACGGGCGCAGCCAGCCGCCCTCGATCAGCTTCGCCTTGCGTGGCAGCGCCACACTCGACGGAGAACCCCTGCTGGCCCAGCACTTCGGGCTGCTCGACAGCAACACCTCGCACAAGCACGCGGTGATGTTTGTGCACTACCCGGAGCAGGGCATGCCCCATGCCACCCTGGGCTGGGCGGGCATCGTGTCCGGCTTCACCGGCGTCAACCAGGCCGGCCTGGGCCTGGCTGTCAACATGTCCGATACCCTCGACAACCCGATGGTCGACGAGTTCCGGCGCCTGCTGGTGGCGGCGGAGCTCAAGTCCAGTGGCATGCCCGTGGGTTTCGTGGGTCGCGAGGTACTGCGCCAGGCGCACAACGTCGAGGAAGCCCGCGCCATCATCGAACGCATACCCCCCACCTTTGGCTGGAACATCCTGCTCGCGGATGCCGCGGGCGACATGCGCGCCATCGAGCTGGATGGAGCGATCCTCGGCAGCAGCACCGAGGTGGGCGCGTTCTCGTACACCCCCGATGTCACGGATCCCGGCAACCTCGATGCCTGGGGGCGACCTCACGGCAGCGTCGGTCCCGACGATCTGCGCATGGCCAGCCACTTCCAGAAGAACGAGGACGACATCGACTTCTCGGTGTTCAGCTTCAAGATCCAGGCGCAGCGCACCTGGAGCTCGTTCTACTACCGCTCGCTGCGCTCGTTCTATGAACTCGGCGACGTGCTGGCGGATCGCTATGGCGCCGTCGATGCCGAGGGCGCCCAGCGGATCCTGTCGCTACCCGTGCTCGTCGACCAGCGCGACAGCATGTTCGCTGCAGTCCTCGAACCCTCGCGCATGCGCTGGCACGTGGCCATGGGCCAGGTCCCGGCAACCTCCGCGCCCTTTCGCAGCTACGACCTGCGCGCCCTGCTCGGGGAGCCTGCGCCATGAGGAATCCACCACCCGCCGTGCTCGGCGTCGTTCTACTGGCCCTGAGCCCCGGCGCCCGGGCCGGCTACACTGAGACCCTGCCCGGTGGCGCGGCCATGCTCGACGTTGGCTACGTGATGTCGTCGCTCGATCAGCGCTACGACGACACGGGCCAGCGCGTCGGCCTCATCGATAAGCTCGAGCGCTACGATCCGGGCGGCGGCTTGCAGGGCGTGCTCCTGGCCAGCGCCGACGTGAGCTACGAGATCTTTGCCCCGCAACTCAGGTTGGGTGTGTTCGACATGCTGACCCTGGCCGTGGCTGCCCCGGTGGTGCGACGGACCCGGGTGACGCCCCACCTGGGCTGGCAGAGTGGCGACTATCAGTGGACCCTGGGCCGGTCCTTCAGCGAAGAGGACTTCTGGCAGTGGGCCGCGAGCATGGGGCAACCCAGGCCTTCAGTGTGGGAGGGCAACTTCTACACCCTCGCCGATATCATCGTGGGTGGTCGCTATCGCTTCTCGGACCACCTGCCATGGCTTGGCGAGCACGGGCTGCATTTCGCGCTGCAAGTGATGGGCGCGCTTCCCACGGGCACCCCCAAGGATCCCGAGGAACTTGTGGCCTCGGGCACGACCAGCTGGGAGCTCAACTTTCAGGGTCATCTGGGTGTGCACCTGTCGGTCGACAAGACCTTCGCACACAGCCTGGACGGCCGGCTCACCCTGGGTCTCGACGTGTTTCACGAGCTGTTCTTTGCCCAGCAGTACAACACGCCGCGCGGCACCAAGAACCCGCTCATCCTCACGGTGCAGCCCTACGCCGGCGACACCTATGTCGTCGATCCCGGAGACTTCACGGGCTTCGGGGCCAGCGTCGAGGTGGTGCCGGTCAAGGGCCCCACCTTTGCCACCTTCGTGTCGGGGCACTCGCTCGAGCGCGCGCGCGCGCTGCCACCCCTGCTGACCCTCGGCATGGAGTACACCTTCACCTTCATCGGGCAGTCGGACTGGCAGAGCGAGAGCGCTCTGTGGGATTACACCAACGAGAAGCAATGGAAACCAGGCACCAAGAACGCGCTGCGGGCGATCGCGGTGCTCAGCTTCCTGCGCCTGGGCACACCGCTGCAGGCCTACCTGAGCTACAAGACCCTGTCGCTCATTCCCGGACGCAATAGCCGCGCCACCGACGTCGTCACCGTGGGTTTGCGGGTGCCCTTCGTGGTGTGGTGATCGTGCGTTGAACCTCTCACCGGACCCTGCAGCGCTGTCTTCTCCACACCAAGCACCCTCTCGGTGGCAGGGACCGGGAGTGGTGACCTCCTGACGTGAGCCAAGCGGACAGGTTGATCACGGACGGACCGGTACGTGCGAGCGACCCCTGTTTTCGCTACATGCCCCGCCTGCATCGCGTCTCACCGAGGAGGATCTCATGTCGACTGAAAAGCTCTTTTCCTCAACACAGCTTGGCCGGCTGACACTGTCGAACCGCACGGTGATGGCCCCCATGACCCGCAGCCGCGCCGACGGCAACACCCCCAACGCTTTGATGGCCGAGTACTATGCGCAGCGCGCCAGGGCCGGGCTCCTCATCACCGAGGGGACCTCGCCCTCACCCAACGGTCTGGGCTACGCCCGCATCCCGGGCATCTACTCCGAGGAGCAGGTCGCGTGTTGGAAGCTTGTCACCGAGGCCGTGCACAGGCAGGGCGGACATATCTTCGTGCAGTTCATGCACACGGGAAGGGTGGGTCACCCGCTCAACCTGCCCCAGGGCGGCGAGCTGATCGCGCCCAGCGCGGTGGCAACACCAGGCCAGATCTTCACCGACCAGCAGGGACAGCAGCCATACCCAGAGCCCCGGGCCATGACCGAGAGCGATCTGGCCAGCACCCGCGACGAGTTCGTCCACGCGGCTCGCAACGCCATGGCGGCCGGCTTTGACGGTGTCGAATTGCACGCGGCCAACGGCTACCTGCTCGAGCAGTTCATCAGCCCGCTCACCAACCAGCGCAGCGACGGCCACGGTGGCTCCATCGAGAAACGTCTCCGCTTCGTCCTCGAAGTGACCCAGGCTGTGAGCGAGGCCGTAGGCGGCGACAGGGTGGGCATCCGCCTCTCCCCCCACGGCGCCAATGCCGGCATGGGTGAGTACCCCGAGATCGACGAGACCTACCACAAGCTCGTGCAGGAACTGGTGGCGACGGGTATCCAGTACATCCACGTGGTCGATCACTCTGGCATGGGCGCGCCCACGGTGCCACAGGAGCTCAAGCGGGATCTGCGCCAGACCTGGCCACGCACCTACATCGCCAGTGGTGGAATGGATCGTGAGAAGGCACAGGCTCTTCTCGACGACAACGCGGCCGATCTGGTGGCCTTTGGCCGCCCCTTTCTGGCCAACCCGGATCTGGTGGCGCGCCTGCAAACGAACCAGACGCTCAACACGCCCGACTTCAAGACCTTCTACACGCCTGGGCCCGCGGGCTACACGGACTACCCACTGGCCCCCTGAGGCTCGGGAGCCCCCTACTCGGCGACACCGACGACGGAGAGGGGTCGACGGCACTGAAGCTCCACTGCGTGAAGGCGGCGGGTCTCCTGGTCGAATTCATGAAGCTCGGGCAGGTGCGTCGCGCCTCAGCTGTTCCCATCGAGCAGCAGATGCCGCCGACAGGTGACCACCACCTTCCGGCCGTCGAGGTGACGCAGCAGCGATAGCACCACGAAGTGCAGCGGCTGCCCACCGAGGCTTCCCACCCATGCGGGTGTGCGCCGGTCCGAGCGATCCTTCTCGTCGTCCTTGCGCACACTCCAGGCCTCACCCGGCTGGGCCAGGAGTTCCAGCCAGTCCTTGGATATCTTCTTGAGCTGCTTGTCGTCCTTGGGAAACACCGTACCGTCGCCGACGAGGATCGCGGTCATCGGCTGCTGCGCATCGAGAGGATATGGAGACAGCACGCGTGCCGGATCCGCCCCGTGTTCGTGGAGACGACACAGGCCCCGGAGCAGGCTCTTCATCGCGGGCTTGCGACCCACGAAGGGCTCAAGCAGAAGCTCCGCCGCCACCGCCCTCCCCTTGCTGCTGACTCCGAGGAGATCGCTGCGGTCGCCACCGTCGCCGACCCAGGTCACCGGGTCGTCCTCCTCGGCCAGCAACAGCGGTGGCGCGGCACTGATCCAGGGCCAGCCTGCGACCAGCGCTTGCAGGTCCTCCTCGTGAGCAAAGGGCAACGCTGGCTCGGTCGGCGCCCGACGACGGGTGGAGATCTTTCCAGCACGTAGCTCGAAGCAGTGTTCGGACATCGGGTCCTCCTCAGATCGCAGCTTCCGAGGGCGGGGTTGCGGGGCCACGACCGGCAAGTAAAGCCTGCTCCACAGCGGGATCCAGGTGAAGGTCGAGCTGCGGGAATGCGATGATGACGGCGGCATCCTTGAGCGCCCACCACACGGCCTCGTTGAGCTTCGACAGAAGCTGCGGCGCCTTCCACGGATCATCCACCCAGACCGAGATCTCGAAGTCGACACTGGAGCTGCCAAAGCCCACGAGCAGCACGCGCGGTTCCCTGTCGACCAGGCGCCAGTCCAGCGCCTTGGACGCGTCGCGCAGCACCTGCATGGTGAGGCGCAGGTCGGCACTGTAGACCACTCCCACCAGGCAGCGCAGGCGATAGATCGAATCTCGGCTGGTGAAGTTCTTGACGGTCGTCTGGACCAGCATCGAGTTGGGCACGATCAGCTCGACCTCGTCGCGCGAGCGCACCAGCGTCGAGCGAATGCCCATGTGGATGATACGTACCACCTGACCATCGACCTCGATGATGTCGCCTGGCTTGATCAGGCGCTCGATCAGGAGAATCAGACCCGAGACGAAGTTCTGCGCGATGTTCTGCATCGCGAAGCCGAGACCGATGGCAAAGATGGCACCAGCGGCAAACAGGGTCGCCAGCTTGATCCCCAGCATGTCCAGCGCCACACCGGCGCCGATCACCATCACCGTGTAGTGCAGCAGGCGCTGCACGCCGATCACCGTGCCTTCGCGCACCAGTCCTCGCCGGGCGAGACCCTGCGCCGCGACCTTTTGCAGGAGCACCGACAGCAGTCGCGCCAGCACCAGCACTAGCACGGCAACGCCGAGAGTCGACACCGTCACCGTCGTGCCAGCCAGCTCGAACAGCTTGTAGTTCAGCACCCGTCCAACCACCACCAGAACGTCCTTCATGACTGACACCTTTCGCCTCGGACACGATCATCCTAGCTCGACTCCAGCGTGGCTCCGCGAACCCTTTTTGTGGGCCCCGGCTCGCACGATCAACGGACGGTCACGATCCTGCGAGACGGGACACCCGGAGTCGTCATCATGAGCAAGAAAAAGAGTCGTGATCAGGGCAACCGATTCAAGGTCAAGCGCGCGGCGTCGGCCCCGCTGAGCAAGGTTCGCGACCTGATCAACAAGACACAGTTCGAGCAGCAGGTCCTCGACTCCGAGAACCCCTCCATCATCGACTTCTGGGCCGACTGGTGCGTGCCCTGCAAGATGACGGCCCCCGCCTTCGCCGCCGCCGCAGAGCGCTATGGCGACAAGGTGAACTTCTGCAAGGTCAACACCGAAAAGAATCGTACCGTGGCGGAGTCGTTTCGAATCCGCAGCATCCCCACCATGATTCTCATGCACCACGGCGAGGTCGTGGACATTCACATCGGCGCTGCCAACCAGTCCGCCATCGAGCGCATGGCGCTCAAGCTCATCGCCCTTGCCGAGAAAGCTACGCGTCCCGAGCATGACGCGGTTGACGGTGAGGTCGCGACGGGTTTCGTGGACAAGGTGAGAGGCTGGTTCGGGCGGGATCGCCGTCCACAGCAGAGCACCGTGGCCGACGGTGGTGCCCCGACCTGAAGTCCGTTCTGCTCCCTGCTTCCATCACGGGCTCGGCCTGATGACCTAGCTGCCAGCGGCGGTCCTGGTCTTGCGACGTCGAGCCGGAGGCGCACCCGTGCCGAGCTCGCGTCGGGCATGGGCCACCGCGCCCAGAGCCACAGCGTCATCACCGAGCTGTGAACGCACGATGTGCACACCCGCAAAAGCTTCGGCAGGGAAGGTCGCAACCCTGGCCGAGGCGCGCACCTTGGCCAGGTAGGAGTCGCCCAGGGCCTCGACCACACCCCCACCGACGACAATATGGTCGGGACCGAGCAGCGCGATCAGGCTGGCCACGCCCACCCCCAGGTACCAGGCCGCCTCGTCCACGGCGATCCGCATGGCCGCATCACCTGCACGATAGGCGCGGGCAATGACGCTGCTGTTCAGGCTCGAGAGTTCGTCGGGATCCAGGTCGTCGAGCAGAGGTGTGGGTTCCGGGGAGATCTGCAACTCGCGCAGACGACCCGCGATCCCGGCCTTGGATGCATAGGCTTCGAGGCACCCCACCCGGCCGCAGCCGCAACGCCGCCCATGGGCCTCCACCACCATGTGTCCGACCTCCGCCGCCATGCGGTTGTGGCCGCGCATCATCTCGTGCCTGTCGATCACGCCACCACCCAGTCCCGTACCCACGAACAGACCCACCAGCGTCGTGGCGCCACGACCCGCACCGAACTCGTACTCCCCGAGGGTGCCCAGGTTGCAGTCGTTCTCGACGCACACCGGCTGGTGCCAGCGCGCGCGCAGGATCCTCGCCAGGGGGAGCTTGCGCCATCCCATGTTGGGAGCGTTGACCACGGTGCCGTCTGCCGCCACCGGGCTGGGTGCTCCGAGACCTACCCCTGCCAGCGCTGGCCTGGAGACCGACGCGAGATCGCAGGCCTCGTCCAGGCAGCGCTCGACACGCTCGAGCACTGCGTCGACGCCGCGCTCGGACCGTGTCTTCTTGCGGGCGCGCCCGAGGATCTGGCCCTGGCCGTCGGCCACCACGATGTGGATCTTGGTTGCGCCGATATCGATCCCGGCCCATAGCCTGGGCCGACCGGTCGCGCTCGCCGTCGTCATACCTGCCTCATCGCGGGTGGCGCTCGCCGCCCCGGTCGGCCGCGAACGCAGGTCGGAGGACCGTCGCGATTGACCTGTGCGCCCTGGCCCGCTCTGCTATGTTTCTTATCGCCTGCACGCCGTCGCCCATCGTGGAGGGCCTCCTCGAGAAACTACGATGCTACCAGAGCTCACACTACCCGGCCAAGCGCTCATGCCCCGTCCTCAGACGTCCTCCACGTCGACGGTGGCAGCCATAGACATTGGATCCAGCTCGGTGCGCATGCACATTGCCCAGCTGCTCGCCGACGGCCAGGTCGAGGTCCTGGAACGCCTGGAACGATCCCTGCGACTGGGTCAGGACACCTTCCGCCGGGGCCGCTTGGAGTCCGCCACTATGCGGGCAGCCGTGGCCATCCTTCGCGACTACCGGCGCTTGCTCGATTTTTACCAGGTCGAGCGCGTGCGTACGGTGGCGACCAGCGCGGTGCGCGAAGCCAGCAACAGCGACACACTGCTCGATCGCGTCTATGTCGCGACCGGACTGGACATCGAAGTCATCAGCACCTCCGAGGAGAGCCGGCTGCTGGTGTCCGCGGTCCGCGAGCGACACCTCGAAGCCCTTCGCAAGGAACGCCGCCACACCCTCATCGCCGACGTCGGGGGTGGCAGTACCTTACTCACCCTGCTCAAGGGGGATCAGATCGTCGCCTCGGTGAGCTTGCCGCTGGGCTCGATTCGCATCCTCGAGAGCACCGCGGTCGACGCGGGAGCCTTGGCGCGCACCTTCGAGGTGGTCCGCGCCCAGGTCGCCAACATCATCGCCGCCAACGAGGTATCGTTACCCTTGCCTCTGGTTCGCACCATCATTGCGGTGGGGCGGGACTCCCGCCATGCGGCGGAGCACGCGCGAAAGGCCACTTCCATCCACGGCTTGACGCCGCTCTCCGCGGCGGATTTCAGCCGCTTCATGCAGCGCTGCGAGGATTCGACGGTTCAGGAGCTGTCCGTGGCGCTTGGCATCTCCCTGGCCGATGCCCAGACCCTGTCACCGGCACTGCTGGTGTATGAGGGTCTGCTTCAGGCCTCGTCGTCACAACGGGTGCTGGTCTCCGATGCCTCCATGCTGGACGGTCTGCTTCGTGATCTGACGCGAAACACAAGTGTCGTCGAGGAAGCAGCCCTGGCTCAGGACGTGGTGCGCTCCGCCGAGTCCCTGGCAGAGAAGTACCACGTCGACATCGATCATACGCGCGCGGTATCCGAATTCTCGGCCCAGCTCTTTGATTCGCTCCAGACCGAGCATGGCCTGCCGCGCCGCGCGCGGCTGCTGCTCCAGGTTGCCGGCATCCTGCATGACGTGGGTGTGTTCATCGATAGCCGCGCGCACCACAAGCACAGCTACTACATCATCACCAACTCCGAGGTATTCGGGCTGACCCGCGACGAGCTACAGACGGTGGCCCTGGTGTCTCGCTACCATCGCAGGAGTCCACCCAAGGCCTCCCACGTCGAATTCATCAACCTGCCGCGCGAAAAACGAGTGGTCGTGAGCAAGCTGGCCGCGCTGCTCCGTGTGGCAGACGCGCTGGACCGCTCCCACGGGCAACGGATTCGCGAGGTCGAGTTCAGCCGGGAAGGTGAGGACCTGATCATCCGCGCGCACGGTGTCTCGGACCTGTCCATCGAGCGTCTCGCGATGGAGGCCAAGAGCAACATGTTCATGGACGTCTTCGGGATGGGAGTTCGTCTCGAGGAAGCCAGCCTGGCAACGCCAAGGCCCTAGACTGCAGGAGGATTCGCGGTGGCGCGAAAGGCTCTTCATCAACCCGAGCTCTTCATCAACCGGGAACTCAGCTGGCTCGAGTTCAACCAGCGTGTGCTCGACGAGGGCATGAATCCGCATGTGCCCCTGCTCGAGCGGCTCAAGTTTCTTGCCATCGTCAGCTCCAACCTCGACGAGTTCTTCATGGTGCGCGTGGCGGGGCTGATGCAGCAGCGCTCGGCCGACGTCCACAAGCTGGACCCGAGCGGCTTGACACCACGACAACAACTCGAGCGCATCAGCGAGCGTGCCCACGCCATGGTGGCCCAGCAGCACAAGGGTGTGCGTGAAGTCACCCAGGACCTCACCGCACAGGGACTTCGGCTGCGCGACGTTTCCAGCCTGACGATGGAGCAATCACGCCGGTTGCGCGCCCAGTTCCTGGACGAGATCTTCCCCATCCTGACCCCGCTCGCCGTCGAGGAACTCACGCCGTGCCCCCTGCTCGCGGGTCTGCGTTTGCACGTAGCGCTGGTGCTCCGCAGCTCCGCCGAGGACGCTTCGCCCGAGGGGCGGCTGGTCGTGCTCCCAGTGCCCGGGCAGCTCTCGCGCTTCATCAGCGTCCCCTGCGACGACGGAACGGACCTGGTCCGCATCGAGGACCTGATCTGCACCTTCGCGCCCCTGGCCTTTCCCGATCAGGTCGTGATGGCTAGTGCGGTGTTCCGCATCACCCGGGACGCGGATGTCGAGGTTCAGGAAGACGAGGCCGCAGATCTCCTGCACGCCATCGAGCGCGCTGTGCTGGACCGGCGTCGCCGCGGCGCGGTGCGCCTTGAGATCTCCAGGGACGCTCCGCCGCGCATCCGGCGCTGGCTCGAGGAACAGCTACAGCAGCACAGCCAGGAGGTCTACGAGATCGACGGTGTCATCGACGCCGGGGGGCTGATGGAGGTTGCGCTGCGACCAGGCCATCCGGCACTGAGGGCACCGGACTGGCCGCCGCAGCCCTTGCCCGAACTGGGTGGCGACGTCGATCCCTGGGAAGTGCTCCACGAGCGCGATCTGCTGCTGGTCCATCCCTATGACAGTTTCGATGCCGTGGTCGAGCTGCTCGTCCGCGCAGCTGCGGACCCGACCGTGCTCGCCATCAAGCAGGTGCTTTACCGGACAAGTGGCGATTCCCCCGTGGTACAGGCCCTGGAACGGGCCGCGCGGGCGGGCAAACAGGTCACGGTGCTGGTCGAGCTCAAGGCGCGCTTCGACGAGGCGCGCAATGTGCAGTGGGCCCTGCGGCTGGAAGATGCAGGCTGCCACGTGGTGTACGGCATCGCGGGGCTCAAGACGCATGCCAAGGCCATGCTCATCGTGCGTCGCGACGGTGGACGCATCCGTCGCTACGTGCACCTGGCCACCGGCAACTACAACGACCGCACCGCCCGCTTGTACTCGGACGTCGGCCTGCTCACCTGCGACCCCGACGTGGTCGCCGATGTGGCCGCTTTTTTCAACCTGCTCACGGGCAGCTCCGAGCCCCTGGAGTGGAAGCACCTGGTGGTCGCTCCTCTGGGGCTGCGCCAGCGCTTCATCGACCTCATCGAGCGCGAGATCGCCACCAGCACCCGAGATCAACCAGGACTCATCATCGCCAAGGTGAACTCATTGCAGGACCGCGACCTCTGTACCGCGCTGTATCGGGCCAGCCAGGCTGGCGTGCGTGTGCGCCTGAACGTGCGCGGGATCTGCTGTCTACGTCCTGGCCTGCCCGGCGTCTCGGAGACCATCGAGGTGCGCTCCATCGTCGACCGCTTTCTCGAACACGCCCGGGTGTTCTGGTTCCAGAACAGTGGCCACGACGAGGTGTACCTGAGCAGCGCCGACTGGATGAGCCGCAACCTCGATCGCCGTCTTGAGCTACTGTTCCCGGTGATCGATCCTGTGCTGCGCCAGCGGCTGCGCGACGTGCTCGACATCTACTTCGCCGACAACGTATCGGCGCGCATCCTGCAGGCGGACGGGCGCTGGACACGGACTCCGCGCAAGGGTCCCACTGTGAGGGCCCAGGAGAAGCTCTACCAGCTTGCGGTCAAGCGCACGGCCGAGACCACCCGGGCCCCCCTCTCCTTCAAACCCCTCACGGCGCCAGGAACGACCCGCTGACGGTCGCGCTGGTGTTTGTTCTTTGCGCGAGCGGGTCCGGGATCAGGACGTGTGCTGAGTGCCCTGGCGCAAGAAGACCTTGCCACCAAGCTCCATCGTGAAGCAGGCATCTCGCGTCGCAACGGTCTCCTTGCAGTGGTCTTTGAGCACGCCAAGATCCTAGTGCGAAGGCATGGGGGACACGCTGTCGTCGAGCGGCAGGGACGCCATGGCGGACACCGTGCTGTCGTGGCGTTCACCCCGGAGCAGGCGAGCGGCTCCGGCCACGGCGATCATGGCAGCGTTGTCCGTGCAGAACTTCAACGGAGGCAGAAACACCTCGAAGCCATGCTGCGAACGCAGCCGATCCAGACTCGCCCGCAGGGCCTGGTTGGCCGCCACGCCACCGGCGACGACCAGGGACTTTGTCGACGTGCGCTGCAGGGCCCACACCGCCTTCTCCACCAGACTGTCGACGATGGCCGCCTGCAGGGAGGCACAAAAATCACCAAGCCCCTGCGCGTCGAGGGAGCCCTCGCGCTCCAGTGTCAGGCGCGCCGCGGTCTTGAGTCCCGAGAAACTGAAGTCGAGGTTGCGCCGGCCGCGCATGGCGCGGGGCAGGTGGAAACGCGCCGGATCGCCACCGACGGCAGCACGTTCGATGGCGATGCCACCGGGGTAGCCCAGCCCGAGCAGGGTGGCCACCTTGTCGAAGGCCTCACCTGCGGCATCATCGCGGGTGCTGCCCAGACAAGTGGCGTCGCCCAAAGCACGTACGAAGTACAGGCCCGTGTGTCCCCCGGATACCAGCAACGCCACGAAGGGGAACGAGGGGCGAGGTTCTGCCAGGAAGGGCGCGCAGAGGTGACCCTCAAGGTGGTGTACTCCGAGAAAGGGCAGCGATCGACTCCACGCCAGGCCCTTGGCGAACTGCAGACCCACCAGCAGGGAACCGATGAGTCCTGGACCCCGCGTGGCCACCACCGCATCCACCTCGCCGACGGAGCAACCCGCCTGGTCAAGGGCCTTGCGCACCACCCCCACGATGTCCGCGACGTGGTGGCGGGACGCGATCTCGGGCACCACCCCCCCAAAGGGCGCGTGCACTGCGATCTGCGACGCGACCACCGAACTCTCGAGATCAAAGGGGGCGCGCAGCACAGCAGCCGCGGTCTCGTCACAGGACGACTCGATGGCGAGGACACGCACCGGGCTCAGGCCTCGCTCTCGGCATCAAGGCGACTGGCACCCAGCAAGGCCGCGACAAGAAAGAGCAGGACCACGGCGGTGGCGATGAGTGCCGGCGGTGGATCCTCACCCGAGAAGCGGCCACCGACCCCACCTCGAACCAGGACCGCGATCACAAGGGCGACAGCCACCGCGGCGGGGTACAAAGATCCTGTGCGGTGTCCTGCCAGCAGCATGCGTACGGACACGGCATAGGCGACCGCGGCGACGATCCACAGCACCAGGGCAGTGCCCAGGGCCACGGCGAAGCCCTGCTCGACCACCACGACGGCCAGGTAGGATCCGGGTTCAACGCCCAGTGCCCAGGTGGGGTGAAAGTGCAGGGTATACACCGACAGGGTGGGCACCAGGGCCGCACAGACGCCAGCGGCGCCGATCTGCAACACGCCCAGGCTCTGCCGCGAGGCCAGAATGGTCCGCCGCGTCACCTGCACCAGGGCCACAGCAAAGGCGATGACACACGCCAGGGCCATCTCGACGGTCACAGCACTCCTCGACGGCCACCGCTGGACAGGCGGAGCCGGGGCGGCATGATGGCGAGTGCAGCGGCCTGCTGCAAGACCCAAAAGGTCGGGGATGGTCCCGATCTGTTGCACGCATGTTCTTTGCGACCCCGGGCTGGTTCGATAATAATGGGAGCCAGCGTGGCTCCTGCCGCCGCGCACTGAGAGGCGATGGCACGGTACCCCATCCCGTTCGGCAAGTACCTCTTGCTCGAGCGCATCAATGTCGGAGGCATGGCCGAGGTCTTCAAGGCGAAGACCTTTGGTGTGGCCGGGTTCGAGCGCATCGTTGCCATCAAGCGCATCCTCCCCAACATGGTGGAGGACGATGAATTCATCAAGATGTTCATCGACGAGGCGCGCATCGCGGTGCAGCTCAACCACGCCAACGTGGCGCAGATCTACGAACTCGGGCAACAGGGCGCCAACTACTACATCGCCATGGAGTATGTGCCGAGTCGGGATCTGCGGACCATCCTGGACCGGCTGCGCCAGTCCGCCACCCTGATGCCCATCCCCCAGGCCGCCTACATCGCCAGCAAGATCTGTGAGGGCCTCGACTACGCGCACGGCAAGAAGGATCCCGCAGGCCGACCACTGAACATCATCCACCGCGACGTGAGCCCTCAGAACGTGCTCCTGTCCTACGACGGTGAGATCAAGCTCATCGACTTCGGCATCGCCAAGGCGGCAGGGCGCGCGTCCAAGACGCAGGCCGGCGTGCTCAAGGGCAAGTTCGGCTACATGTCGCCGGAGCAAGTGCGCGGGCTGACGATCGACCGTCGCTCCGACATCTTCGCGGTGGGCGTGCTGTGCTACGAGATGTTGACCGGCGAGCGGCTGTTCATAGGCGAGAGCGATTTCTCGACGCTGGAGCGGGTCCGCAATGCCGAGGTTCTCCCCCCCACCACCTATAACAAGAAGATCTCGCCCGAGCTCGAGAGCATCGTGCTCAAGAGCCTGGCTCGCGAGGCAGAGGATCGCTACCAATGGGCCTCGGACCTGGCCGAGGACCTGCAACGCTTCATGATCGAGGACCGCTCCATCTTCAGCGCCAAGAAGCTCTCGGAGTTCATGCACGAGACTTACGCGCCCGAGATTGCGCTGGAACAGGCCAAGATGGAGGAGCACCTCAAGATCGAGGCGCCGGTGGAGGTCATCGAGGCTGCCAGAGCCAGTGCGACGGCCAACAGCGCCCTGCAAGCCGGCGGCATCATCTTCAACGGAGCAGGTTCGGCATCCCAACCGCCCCAGGTTGCGCCCAAGGGCAATGGACAGTCCAGCATCGACGACGAGATCGACGCGGCCCTGGCTGCCGACGTCGAGACCGAGTTCGATGACGACGATGACGATGACGACTACAACGACGGTGCCACTCAGATCACGGCGGCACCGGTGTTCCACGACGAGTCCACCGAGGACAATGAGATCCCGGACACTGATGCTCGAGCGCCTGCTCCGCGCCTCGAAGGATTCAGCGAGGACACGGTCACGCCGTCGATGGACAGCATCCGCGCCCCGGACGTGACCTCGATGCCCACGGCTGCCATCGACGCAGCCGAGGTCGCCGCCGTGCTTGGAGAGATCTCGGTCAAGGGCAGCGTGCCCCAGCGAGCTACCCCGGGTGGCCACTCGGTGGTGCGCCGTCGTGAGGGGCCAAACTCGGCGCCCCCGGAGCCCACTCCGATCAAGCAGGGTCCGTCGCGGCGAGAGCCCACGGATCGCAAGCCGCGAGACACGCCACCCGCCACACCGGTGGGGCAGGTTGCGCGGCCTCAGGGTACGCGGAACCTGGCGACGAGCGATTCGACCGGAGTGGGCCGGCGCGTGGCGCGAGGTGGCGGCGCTCTGCTCCAGGCTCTGCAGCGCCCGCGCAACCTCGTCATCATCGGCATTGCAGCCAGCGTGCTTGCCATCGTCATCTTTGGCGCCATCATCGTGCGCCAGGCGGTGCACCGCTTCGGGAGCACCGAGACCGCCATCCTCGTGATACCCGTGGCCGGTCTCGAGGTGCCCCAGAAGCTCCAGGTTCTGGTCGATGATCGGCTGGTGGCCCAGGCTCTTCCCGCACACCTGACGGATATCGGTGAAGGCTCCCACCAGCTCGTGGTGCGAGCCGAAGGCTACATCGACTTCGCTCAGCCACAGCTCGTGCTGCGCAAGGGGCAGGTGCTGACCGTGGAGGCGAGCCTGTTCCCGGTCGACGATGGCGGGGGCGACGCCAAACCTGACACCAAACCTGACACCAAACCGGATACCAAGCCGGACACCAAGCCGGACACCAAGCCGGACACCAAGCCGGACACCAAGCCGGACACCAAACCTGACACCAAGCCGGACACCAAGCCGGACACCAAGCCGGACACCAAGCCGGATACCAAGCCAAACACCAAGCCGGACACCAAGCCGGACACCAAACCGGACACCAAGCCGGATATCAAGCCGGATACCAAGCCGGACAAGAAGCCGGACCCCAAACCCGCGGTGGTCATGGCCAGCATCAGCGTGACCAGCGATCCCGAGGGCGCCACGGTCACACTGGATGGGAAGAAGGTCGGGACCACCCCGACGACCATGGAGGATCTGCCCAACGACAAACGCTACAAGGTCGTGGTCAGCCTTGACGGATACAAGCCCTATAGCAAGTCCGTTTCCTTTGGAGGCAAGACCACGTACGCCGTGACGGCCAAGCTGGTCGAGAAAAAGGTCCCCACCTCGACAGCCAAGGGCCCTCTCGTGGTCGTTCAGATCAACACCCTTCCGCCATCGAGGGTGTACGTGAACGGGCGCAAGACCGACCTCAACACCCCCATCATGGGCGAGAAGTTCAAGCTTCCGGCTGGACCACACAGATTGACCTTCGAGACCCAGGACAGCGCGCGCTTCAACTATGAGGTGACCGTCAAGGAGGGTGAGACCAACAAGCTCATCATCAAGCAACTGGGCGGACCAGCCAGGGGCAACATGGATGCGCGCTACTTGAAATGATGCCCTGCCCTGTCCCACCCGGTGCTGCCAGGGGTGAATGCGTCGGGACCTGCGCCCGACGCAGAGGGGGCGACCGATGCCCCCCGGAGCTGGTGCTGCCAGGGGTGAATGCGTCGGGACCTGCGCCCGACGCAGAGGGGGCGACCGATGCCCCCCGGAGCTGGGGCTGCCAGGGGGGACTGCGTCGGGACCTGCGCCCGACGCAGAGGGGGCGGGCCGACCGCCCCCTGGAAAAGGAGGCCAACATGAGCGAGGACGAAGACGGGGGAAAGGTCTTCAAGGATTTCGACTGTCCAACCTGCAACGCCAACAACCCCTACGATGAGGGGATTCATGCAGGCGACGAGGTGCGCTGTTTTTACTGCGGGCAAGAGTTCAGGGCACAGGTCACCGATGCAGGACGACTCAAGCTGCGAGAGATATAGAACCTGGAGCGCTCACCGACGCAGCTGCCCCCACCCCTCGAGCCACGGGAGTTCACATGTGCCGTGCGATCACCATCCTGGGTCTCTGCGTCGCGCTCTGGGGCTGCCCTCCCGGCAGTGAGCCCCGGGACGGTGGGGCGGATGCAGCTTCTGCGGACGCCACGCTTCACGACGCGACCACGGTAGATGCGGGGCAGAACGACCTCGCAGCCAGGGACTCGTCCACTGCCCAGGATTCGGCAACAGCACACGATGCCCAGACCGTCCCCGACAGCGCCGTGGTCGGTGATGCGGGCTCCTCGTGTCTACTCTTCGACGCCTGCACAGGAGTGGTCGCCAGCGGCGCCACACACAGCCTGGCCGTGTCCTCCCTGGGCCTGGGCGGAGCCCACACCCTGGCCCTGGGCGACACCTTGGCGACGGTGCGCACACACATGTCCGGCGTGACAGAGACCATCGCCAGCTACAACAGCTTTGCGCTCATGTACTGCACCGAGGGTCTGGTGCTCTACTTCGCGGACAATCTGAGCGACACGGCGGGGAACGAAGGTCAGCTCACGGACAGTGACACGCTGTACAAGATCACCGCGGTGGGGAACTTCACGGGAGCCACAGACACCGTCACACCGCTCGCCCTGGGCGATCCCCTGGCCACGGTCACAGCCGCGCTCGGCAGCGCTGATTTCATCGGCAGCGGCACCTCGGTGGCAGGCGACAACGGACAGTTCCTCTACTACACCCGTGGCGTGGCGGTGCTGGTCATCGCCGACAGCGTCACCTCGCTGTCGCTGTTTCAACCCCAGCCAGGCGGTGCGATCAACGCCAGCGTGAACTTTGGCAATGGCACCATCGGCGGGGTCTCGGTCACGCACAACGCGCTGGGCAGTGTGGCCGTGCCCAGCGGATCGACGCTGACCCAGGTGCGTGCGGTGTTTGGAGCCACACCCGATGCCGACGGCGACACGACCGTCAACATCGGTGGAACCGACGTCGGTATCCTGATGCTGTCGTACTCGGCGTTGGGTCTTCGCTTCAGCGGTACGGCGCGCCAGTACTCGGGCATCAACGAACTGACAGGTGATCAGCGCAAGGTTTTCACCGCGGTGATCACCCCGCCCTTCCAGGGGCTGGACAACGGCATCGGCATAGGCACCGAGCGCGCGACCATACAGGCACGCTGGGGCGCGCCCTACGCCAGCGATGTGGATACCGAAGGGCGGACCCTGCACAAGTACAATGTCGGCAGCCGCAAGGCCGGCGTGATGTACGCGCAGGACGCGGCCTGCGTCGAGCGCGCGGTTCTTTTCTTCGTCAACCTGATCGATCTCGACTGACGCGCTTCACGGGCTCGGGCACAAGTCCAGCGCTCTGTAGCACACTCCCGTCGACGAGAAGAGCACGCGAGCAGTCCGCGACAGTGCTGCGGAGCGCCCGTCGAGGTTCGCGCTCGGCGAAATGAAAAGGCCCACACCCCTTCAGGCAGGCATGGTCAGGGCAACAGGCGAGCGGCTCGCGGCGCCAGGCGATCCCCGTCGAGCAGCGTGGACGGCGGAGCAAAGCGAGGTTCCAGCGCCACCCGCCGCTTGAGCGCGCGCACCACCCGCACATGCGATGGATGATCCGCAGCGGCATGCAGTGCCAGGTAGAGCCGCGCCCGGTCCACCCAGGGAGCCGCCAGGGGCTCATAGAACCCGAGCTTGTCGACCTGCTCGATCAGGGACAGTCCGGCCCGCTCGAGAGGAACGGCATAGACCTCCGTGATCTCATAAAACGCCGTGGCCTCGTCAGCGCTGGCGTCCAGGGGCGCAGGAAGCGCACGTGCCCGGGCGGCGAGGTCCAGGTGAAGCTCCGCCACCCGGACCAGGGCCAGGGCTGAGTAGGCATTGCGTGGGTGGGTGAGCAGAACTTCGAGGTAGCGATCACGCAGGTCCACCATGCGCAGCATCTCGTTCTCGAGGTTGTCCAGGCACCTCGCCGGAGACCGCGCAACGATGGGTGTGCCAATGAAGGCCTGAAAATGTGGTTCCAGGTCCACCAGTTCGGCGTAGGTCTCCAGATCGACGGGCGTTGCCAGGCCGCGCGCCTGCGCAGGGGTGCAGGCCATGACAGTCAGGGCCAGCACGGTAGGCACACCTGTACGTCGTCGGGACAATGCGCATCCCTCCAGGACCGTCCTTCGGAGATTCGATGGCTTATCGTTTCTCAGGGCCGGTCGAGCACACAACACTCCTAAAGAAAAGTGTACCCCGTGGCAGCCAACCTGCAAGGCGTCCAGGCCCATGCCATGCGGATTTCGCCACGATCCGCCCTGGACTTCCTCGCATCCCCCAGCTGCGCTATTTTGTAGGCATGACAACGCGTATCCAGCAAAGCGCGATCTTGCTGCCCTTGCTCCTGGGCCTGCCGAACATCGGATGCATCCTGTGCAACGAGGAGTTCCCCGAAGCCTGCATGGAAAATTTCAACACCTGCGAGGGAGACAAGGGCGCTGTGCTGGGCCAGACCCAGGTGGAACTCGACCTGCGCAAGAGCGTCGTGCGCACCCGCGAGGCGCCGGTGGGCAACCTGGTGGCCGATGCCTTTCACTACACCGCGAATCTGGTTTGCCAGCGCAACGGCGTGGCCTGCCCCGACGCTGCTTTTCAGAATGGAGGCGGCATCCGCTCCCAGACCGCGTGTGGTGAGCGCGAATTGATCCCCATCGGCGCCCTGTACGAGCGCGACGTCAACCAGATGCTGCCCTTTGGCAACTTGCTCACCGTGACGGAGGTCAGTGGCTGGGATCTCAAGCTGGCGCTCGAGCACTCCGTCGACGAGCTGGGCTTGCCAGGCAAGGCGGGTCAATCCGGGCACTTCCTGCAAGTGTCGCGGCTGCGCTTCGAGGTGGACTGCCGGCAGGCGCCGCATGCTGCGGACTCCAGCGAGACCCAGATCACGACGCCAGGGGCGCGCATTGCCGACGGGTCCCTGTACATCCGCACCGACGACGGTAGCGGTCCCGATGAGGTCTGGACGCCGGTCGACACCACCAAGCCGACCTTGGGAAACCCGGGCACGCTCTACCGCATCGCACTCAGTGGCTTCATCGGCAGCGGCAATGACGGGTTTCTGGCCTTCGTGCTGCGCGACCAGGACGAGATCGCGCAGCCGCCGGGAGAGCCTCCCTACCTCAACAAGATCATCAAGAATCTCAATGGCGAGGAGGCGCTTCGCGATGACAACGACGCGCAGATCACCGACGCCATGGCCGTGATGAAGTACATCCAGGCCAAGAAGAAGGTCGCGCCAGACATCGAGTACCGCATCGTGGCTCGTAACTGCGTGGCCGGTGTCGACGAATAGTCCCATGGTGCAATATTCTTGCAGCCGTCGAGCGATCAGCGTCCTGCGGATTCATGCCGCGGGTGCCGTCGTCGCATTGCTCCTGCTTTGTGCAGGCGCCCCGTCCCGTGCGCAAGATGTGCCCACCTATGGCGATCTCGCCCTGGACTTCGGAGAGGCACGGGTCGTGGGGGATGTGCGCCTGCGCTCGAGCCTCGACGCCAGCCGGGATCTGAGCTCCCAGCCTGATCTGGACGCCCGCTTTCCGGTACTCGCCAGGGTCGGAGCCGAGGCGGCCGTGGCCGAGAGCTACGCCGCCCGTGTGCTCCTCGGTGCTGTCGGCGAGCTCGGTCTCCGGCGTGAAGAGCCTGCTCTCTTCGTGGACGAGGCCTGGGTCGAGGCCCGGACAGGCCTGCTGGGGGGACTGGCGCGCCTGCGCTTCGGGCGCCAGGCGCTCGAACTGCAGGACGGCCGCCTGGTGTCGAGCGAGGCCTTCGTCACCCACCCACGGCGCGTGGATGCGCTGCGCGGCTCCGCGTCCATCGGCGATCTCGAGCTCGAGAGCTTTTTGGCCATTCTCTCGACGGCACTGGCAGCGCCCTCGCCGGCCACGGACACGGCACCCGACGATCTCCTCGGTGGCGTCCTGGCCAGCTACCAGCTCGGGTCATGGCTGCGGGTCGGTGGCCATATCCTTGGTCAACTCGGCACTGCCGTCGACAGCATCGACATCCCAGCCATCACCGGCGACGAGCGGACCCCCCTGCGCATCCTCACCCTGGGACTGGAAGCTCGAGCCTGCCCCCTGACCTGGCTCGAGGCCGTCGCCGCCCTCAGTCTGCAAGTCGGTGAGGCGCGCGCTCTCGAACAGCAAGCGGTGGACCTGCACCTGCACACCCAGGCTGCAGTGCCGGGGCCAGGCCAGCCGACCCTGCGACTGGGGTATGACCTGGCTGGGGGCGACCGGAATCCTTTCGATCTGCGCAGCAACAGCTTTCGCAACCCGCTGGGAGCACGCCACGCGCGCTTTGGCGCCTCGGATCTGCTGGCTCCGCGCAATGCCCAGGACCTGTTCGTGGCGCTGCGTATCCAGGAACAAAACAGCTGGGCAGAGCTGAGCCTGCACCGCCTTCAGCTCGATTCGACGCGTGAAGCCTGGCTCGATGGAGAGGGACGCGAGATTCTGGCCGCGCCTGCGGGTGACGAGCATCTGCTCGGGTACGACCTCGATGTCGCGGGACACCTGGCTGTTCATCCGCAGCTCAGCGTCGAGCTGCTGTATGCCCTGTTCCTTCCCGACGGGGTGGCCAGGACTGCCGTCGGCAATCAGGCTGCCCATCGTCTGCTACTCGGAGTGCTGGCCAGGTTCTAGGTGAATGCGTGGGGGCTGTATCGATGCATCAGCCCGCAGGCACCGCGCAGTATTCGACCCGCACCACCGAGCTGCCGCTGCCCAGGGCCTGGCAAGCCGGCCCGAAAAACTCGATCGTGCGAGCGCCGACGTAGTCCCAGCCATTGACCCGCGACTGGTCGCGGGACTCCGCGGTGCCATCGACGGTCACCGCCACGGTCGTCGACAGCGGAGCATTCTGCAGCTCGAAGCGACACATGGAGACCCGTCGTCCGATCTGGCGAAGGGCAGCCTCCAGCGCCTGCTGCGAGCCCGCGTCGTAATACTTGTGCACACCACTCACGGCCGTACCGCCGGCCACAGCCATGCCGTCGAGCACGCCGGCAAACAGCTCCGAGCCCGGGATGCCGACGACGAAGGTGGCGATGCCATCCTGGGCCAGCGCCTGCACTGCAGCCACGGTATTGCTGTCATCGAGACAGGCGAAGCTGTGCGAGCAATTGCTGCTCTGGCTGCACACGCAGCTGTTGACGTCGGCAGAGGCATTGCAGTTGGGCGCACCATCCGTGGCCAGCACCACGGCCTGGGGCCGCGTGGTGACTCGATTGTGCAGGTGCGCGCCGGCCACACGCAAGGTCGCCGCGGTGGGCGTGCCTCCTCCTGGTCCGGTGGACCAGAAAGCATTGGCGATGGCCGGTCCGTTGGCATCCGCCATGTCGACCACCACGCTGCCGCCCACGCACTGCAGGGCCTCGCCCGAACCCGCAGGGTAGAACATCAGGCCAAAACCATAGGTGTCGTCGAGTTCGGCGGTGACGCCGGTGATGACCTCGCGAACCTGCTCCCACTTGGTGTTCGCCGCGCCCTGCGGGACCTCGTCCATGCTGCCCGAGCGATCCACCACCAGCAGCAGATCCGCCTCGGCCGTGCTCGACGGGTTGAAGGTTTCCTCGTCACAGACCGGGGGTACGCTCCCGCTCCCACCGCCGGGATTGGTGCTGGTCCCCGATCCTGGATTCGTGGTGCCGCCCGAGCTGCCGTCGTCCGGGCAACCTTCCTCGGGGCAGTCGCCGCCGGTGCCGCTGCCGTCGCCCGGGTTGGTGCCGGTGCCGGAACCCGGGGTGGTACCGGTGGCGCTGCCGTCGTCCGGGTTGGAGCCCCCGCTGCCGTCGCCCGGAACCGTTCCGCCAGTGCCGTCGCCGGGGACACCGCTGGCGCAGTTGAACATTCCCTCTTCGCTGCCCATGCAAACGTCGCCGCTGGAATCATCGGGATTCTGCGCCGGTGAGCCCGAGGACCGTGTCGCCGGAGGCAGTGAGCCATTCTCGAACTCGTCCGTGTTTCCTGGCCCCTGCACCCCGCAGGCTGTCCAAAGCACCAGGACCAGGCCGCAGGTCAGGACCAGAACCAGGTGATGAAGCTTCGGGGTCGACATGGACGCCTCCTCGCAGGTGACCAGCATTCATTATGAGATTCGGGTGCGTGATCCGCGTCGGTCGTTGATCCGACGTCGGAAGTTGCCGACATCGCGTGAGAACACCTGTCTGCCCCTTCCGACAGCTTGCCGATACCTGCGCCGTGCCTAACCTTTTTTTAAGTCACGACGACGCAGGAGGGATGACCATCATGTCCCAGGAGAAGATGACCGTTCGCGCACGTGAGGCCCTGGCGGCTGCCGCACGCCTGGCCGCCTCGAAAGGGCAGCAGGAGATCGATGCCACCCACTTGCTCAGCGCCCTGCTCGCGGACAAGACCGGTTTGATCCCGGCACTGCTGCAAAAGCTCGGTGTGAATCGAAATGAGCTCGAGTCCCGGCTGCAGGCCCTGGTCCAGGATGTGCCTCGGGTTGAAGGCACCGCCGCCCAGCCCTATGCCGGGCGCGAGCTGAACAAGGTGCTGGCCGGAGCTGACAAGGCAGCTGGTGAGATGGGGGACACCTACGTGTCGACCGAACACCTGCTGCTCGCCATGACGTACGCTGGTGGCCCAGCCGCGAAGGCCCTGCAGCAGGCCGGTGTCACGTCCGAAGCCTTGCGCAGCGCCGTCCAGGAAGTGCGCGGCGCCCATCGCGCCGACGACGAGAACGCCGAGAGCCACTATCAGGCGCTCGAACGCTACTGCCGCGACCTCACCGAGGACGCGCGCCAGGGTCGCCTCGACCCCGTCGTCGGGCGTGATCAGGAGATCCGCCGCGCCATGCAGGTCCTCAGCCGCCGCACCAAGAACAACCCCGTGCTCATCGGCGAACCCGGCGTCGGCAAGACCGCTATCGCCGAGGGCCTGGCGCAGCGGATCGTGTCCGGCGACATCCCGGAGGGTCTCAAGGACAAGAGCGTGGTCCAGCTGGACCTGGGAGCGCTCGTGGCCGGCGCCAAGTACCGCGGCGAGTTCGAGGACCGCCTCAAGGCGGTGCTCAAGGAGATCGCGGCCGCTGACGGCCGGATCATCATCTTCATAGACGAGATGCACTCTTTGGTGGGAGCGGGCTCGGCCGAGGGCGCCGTGGACGCGGCCAACCTGCTCAAGCCCATGCTGGCCCGCGGCGAGCTGCGCTGCGTGGGCGCGACCACTTTGGACGAGTACCGCAAGCACATCGAGAAGGACGCGGCTTTGGAGCGCCGCTTCCAGCGCGTGGTGGTCG
>JBDRCO010000097.1:0-5075 GCA_043821645.1 Pseudomonadota bacterium
CACCGTGGCCGCCTGCCAGGTTCGCGACCAGCGCTGCGAGCGCGCGTGATAGCCATCGTCGACGTCGACGACGCGCCCCATCAGCAACCGGCGCAACACTCGTGGCCGCAGCTCGTCGAGCACGCCCTGCGGAACCTCAGCTCCCACGCTGCGCGCCCGCATCAACGCAATGTACAGGTTGGTCCTGATGCGCCACTGCCCCGCGCGTTCGACCACCACGGTCCAGTCCGGCCGCCACTGCGCGATCACCCGCTTCAGGTCCTCGTCGCAACGCCCATCCGCGATGAACGCGTGCTTGCCCAGGTGCAGCGCCAGGTACAGCACCTGGTCCTCGGCACACAGCGTGGGGATCTCGCGCCCCGCCGCGCGATGCCGACGAGCCCGTTGCCACACCCCCTCGAGATCCACCTCGAAGCGCGTGGGCTGGCAGAAGCCCGTGTGCAGCTCCACACTCGTCGACAGAGGTGGCGGCGAACGCAGCCCCCACTCGTAATCCGTCTCCACCGTGACCGGCCTCTGCCGGGAGACGATGCCCCGCGGTCGCTCGTAGCCCAGCCCGTACATCACCTCGGCCACGGCCGCGCGCTCCCCTGGCCGCACCAGCAGGTCCACGTCGCACATGGCCCTGTCGCCGGGGTCCGCGTACAGCGTGTCGACAAAGGCCAGGCCCTTGAGAAACAGCAGCCCGTGGCCGCGCCCCTCGACCAGGGCGCGCACCCGCTCCAGCTCTGCCGCGCGCAGCATGTTCACAGCGCGGATGCTCAAACGGGCGTCGGGAGAATCAGGGATCATGGGCTGTGTCGTTCAACGTTCCACGTGCCATGTGCCACGTGCCACGTTGGGGAGCGTGCGTATCCGTCGGCAGGCCATCCTGAACAGGAAGCGGTTCTCAGTCCCCCGCGTCCACTCCAGCGAGCAAGGGACGAATGTGGCCCAGCAGATCCGGAACATCTGTCGTGGCCGTGCGCCACACCTGATCCAGGTCCACGATGTCGTAGCCGTGGATCAGGACGTCACGCATGCCCGCGATCAGCGCCCAGGGAACAGCTCCGTGCAAGGCGCGAAAGTCCTCCGACAGCCGCTTGACCGCCTCGCCCATGACCAGAAGCTGGTGCAGAACAGCGGACTGGGTCTTGAGATCCTCGGCAAAGGACTCGCGATCCATCTCTCGCGTGAACTCGAGGATGAGGTCAGCCGCTCGCGCAATGTCCAGCAGCACCGCGTCGTCACGCTGCATACAGAACCTTGAGCGTGCTGAGGATCTCGCGCCTGCGCAGCGCGTTATGCGAGTGTTCGATGGCGCGTCGGGTCAGCAGGTCGACGCGCCGTCCTGTCATGCGCTCCAGCTCGAGCTTGACGCGCTGGTGATCCAGCAAGCTCCAGTGCGCGTCCGGCGGCAGGGTCACCACCAGGTCCACGTCGCTGTCGGGTCCTGCTGCGTGCCTGGCCATGGAGCCAAACATCGAGATCTCGCTGATGCCCCAGCGCTTGCAGAGCTCGGCCAGTTCGGACATGTCGATGTTCAACAGTGCTGGCGACATGGGCTCATCCGCAATCGTGTTGATTCAGCTCTGTCGTGGGGCCCCGCCTTCACCGGCAAGTCTTTTTGTCCTCTCAGGTTCGAAAAAAAAGCCTCGCCTGGGCCCCCCACAACAGGACGAATCAACACGATGATGTGTCACCCGTCCATAGCAAGTCTAACACGCAGCCCTCACCCCCGCGCGATCGAGATGACCTCGGCCCCGTCGTCCCGCCCCACCTTGGACTGGAACTCGGGGATGAGCCCGCGCAGAGCCTCGTAGATCTGTCTCTCGTCCAGGGCGTCAGTGCGCGCCTGCAGGTCGGCGATGCCGCGATTCAATTTGTCCCAGTCCGCGGGCTGCACGCGGCCCACGAAGATCTTGTGGTGCCGCGTCTTGTCCGCGCGCTCGGTGTCGGTGGCCAGCTCCTCGAACAGCTTCTCGCCCGGCCGCACGCCGGTGAACTGTATCTCCACGTCCTTGTCCGGCTCGAGCCCGCTGAGCAGGATGAGGTCGCGCGCCAGGTCCACGATCTTCACCGGCTCGCCCATGTCCAGGATGAAGACCTCGCCCCCCTCGCCCATGGCCGCGGCCTGCAGCACCAGCTGCGTGGCCTCGGGGATGGTCATGAAGTAGCGCTTCATCTCCGGGTGGGTCACGCACACCGGCCCGCCCGCCTCGATCTGCTTTTTAAAGATGGGGATGACAGAGCCCGACGAGCCCAGCACGTTGCCAAAGCGCACGCTGACAAAGGTGGTGCCGGGCGTACGCTGGTCCATGCCCTGCACGTAGAGCTCGGCCACGCGCTTGCTGGCGCCCATCACGCTCGACGGGTTGACCGCCTTGTCGGTCGAGATCATCACGAAGTGGCCCACGCCGGCGGCGGCGCACAGCTCGGTGAGCCCCTTGGTGCCCAGCACGTTGTTCTTGATGGCCTCGCCCGGGTTCCACTCCATCATGGGCACGTGCTTGTGCGCGGCCGCGTGCAGCACCACGTCGGGTCTGTGTTGCTCGAGCAGGCGCTGCATGCGCGCGTGGTCGGTGATGTCGGCGATGCAGGGGGTCAGGGCCAGGTTGGGGTGGTGCGCGCGCAGCTCGCTGTGTATCTCGAACAGGGCGTTCTCGAAGCGCTCGACCAGCAGCAGCCGCGCCGGCGAGAACTTGGCCACCTGCCGACACAGCTCGCTGCCTATGGAGCCCCCGGCGCCGGTGACCAGCACCACCTTGCGCGCGATGAAGGAACCCACCGCCGCGTCATCGAGCTGCACGGTGTCGCGGCGCAGCAGATCCTCGATGGCCACGGGGCGGATGCGCTGCAGGTTGACCTTGCCGCCCACGATCTCGTACAGGCCGGGGATGATCTGGGTGTGAACGCCCACCTCGTCGCAGAGGCTCTTGATGCGGCGCACGGTGCTGCCCGGCGCGCTGGCCATGGTGATCAGCACCTGCTCGACGTGCAGGCTCTCGCATAGCTGCGGCAGGTTCTCGCTGCTGCCCAGCACCTTGATGCCGTGGATCTCGGTGCCGTGCTTGACCTTGTCGTCGTCGACAAAGCCCACGGGTTTCATGCCCAGGTCGGGCCTGGCCAGGATCTCCTTGGCCACCTGCACGCCCGCCTCGCCGGCGCCGACCAGCAAGGTGCGCATGGACGGCGCCTCGCGTCCGCGCAATGCCCCGCTGTGGCTGCGTTCGGCGAGCATGCGCCTGAACACGCGCACCCCGGCCACCCCCAAAAAGCCCACCACGAAGTCGATGAGCAGCACGCCGGTGGGCACGATGGCGTAGATCGAGTAGCCAAAGGTCGGGCGCAGGTTGTCGGCGGCGTAGCGCACCGTGAGCAGCGTGGTCGAGGCCACCACCGCGGCCATCAGGATGCGCGGCACTTCGCGCAGCGAGATGTAGCGCCACGAGAAGCGGTGCACCCCAAAGGCCATCAGCACCAGGTACTGAAAGCCCACCATGTAGGGCCAGGTAAAGGCCGCGCGCTTGAAGTACTCGTAGGGCAGGCTCCAGTCGAAGCGCAGCAAAAAGGCCAGCCAGAAGGCCAGGCTGAGCACGGCCAGATCAATGGCCACTTGCGAGCTACGGCTGACGATGCGTCCCATGTCTGCTCTTGGTGCCTGGATCAGGCTGCGCCGTTCAACACGCGCGCAGGCCCTGTCCTGCAACGTCGCACATGGCACGTTGCACGTTGCACGGTCTTTTCAGCGCGATCCCTACCCCCGGATGTTCGCAACGATGCGATCGCATTCGACCCGGGTCAAGACTGGTCGTGGGCGCCATCCCCTCACCGCCCGAGCAACTCCTCGACGGTGAGTCCGATGTCCCGGGCGATCTGTCTGAGCAGCAGCGGCGAGATGTCCCGGCCCTTGTGAAAGGGGACTGTTGTGCAGCGCCCGTCCGCGTGACGGAACTGCAGGTGTGAGCCGCGTTGCCGGACTTGCTCGAAGCCCTGCCCTCGCAAGAGCGTCACGACCTCCGCCGCCTTGAGCACGGGAACCGGAGGCAACTCAGGCGACTTTCACGTTCTGTATGCCGACGAACTCGCTATCCGGGGTGGGATCGCCGTCCTCGAGCAACATCGCGAGTACTTCCCTGAGGTTGTCGTTGAGCTCATCGATGGTCGCACCCTGGCTGTGCGCACCCGGAAAGCCTGGCACATAACCCACAAACAGGCCGGTGTTGCTGCACTTCTCGATGATGGCGGTGAAGTTTCTCATCTCGTCACCTGCTCCAAGCATAACCCAGGGCATCCACCCGCGCCATCCCCCGTCAGTGTGCCCCGACGCTTCGAACGATCTCGACAATCCTGATCCTGTCCGCATCGGTCAAGCTGGAGCCGCTTGGCAGGCATAGCCCATGCTCGAACAGCTCGGCCGCAACGTCTCCTCCCATCGACCGGCAGCCCTCGAACACGGGTTGCAGGTGCATGGGTTTCCACACGGGTCTGGCCTCGATGTCCTGTGCTTCCAGGGCCTTGCGAATGTCCTCGCGGCTCGCGCCAAAGGCGCCCGGGTCGATCTGCAAGCACGTCAGCCAGTTGGTGGGGGTTCCGTATTCGGCGTCAGGCATGAACGAAACGCCGGGTAACTCGCTCAAGGCTTCGCGGTAGAACTGCTTGTTGGCCCGCCGCGCCGCCACCTTCTCGTCGAGATGTTTTAGTTGCCCTCGCCCCACTGCCGCCAGCAGGTTGCTCAGGCGATAGTTGTAGCCAATGGTCGAGTGCTGGTAGTGCGGAGCTGGATCCCTGGCCTGTGTGGCCAAAAAGCGCGCCCGCTCTATCCACTCTTTGCGATGCGACAACAAGGCCCCACCACCGCCTGTGGTGATGATCTTGTTGCCATTGAAACTCAAGATCGCCAGTTCGCCGAAGCTGCCGCAGGTCTTGCCTTCTGAGGTGCTCGCGTCAGGCCTGCGGGGTCCTGTCACCTCGCTTCCCCCACCGTGCTCGTTCCTGCGCGCGGCGGGGGTCCCCCTGCTCGGCGCCACCCCTTCGGCCTGAGCAAGGTGTCCGTGGTAGGTGGCTCCGAGGGCTTCGGCTGCATCCTCGATGAC
>JBDRCO010000098.1:0-24105 GCA_043821645.1 Pseudomonadota bacterium
GCGACAGCAGCTGCTCGATGCGTTGAAGCAGCGCCTGGCGGTCGACGAGGGATCCCTGATCGCCGAGCTGACCGCTCAGCCCGAGGACGGGCGGCTCAAGCTGCTGCTCGTGCATCGCCTGCTGCAGTTCCGACGCCAGCATCCCGAGCTGTGCGCGCGTGGGGACTACCAGCCGCTGCAGGTCGAAGGCGAGCGCGCCGCACACGTGGTGGCCTTTGCCCGCCAGCATCTCGACGAGGTGGTGGTGGCCGTGGCCTCGCGCCTGGTGGGCCAGCTGCAGCCCGAGCCCGCGCTGTCCATCCCGGAGTCGGCGTGGCAGGGCACCGTTGTGCACCTGCCGCGCACCACGCGCGGGCAGTGGCGCGACCTGCTCACGGGGCGACGCTTCGAGGTGGGAACGCCGCTGGCCCTGGCCGAGCTGACCGCGGCATTGCCGGTGGCGGCCCTGGTGGCCGAGTAGCGACGAACGAGGGACACATGTGGCAGCTGGACAGGGGATCCCGGGTCGAGCCCGGAGGCCAGGTGCGCTTCAGGGTCTGGGCGCCGCGGGTGCAGCAGCTCGAGGTGCAGATCCAGGGGGAGACAGGCGCTCGCGCGGTCCTCAAGCGCGACGAGCAGGGCATGTTCGAGGGACGCCTGGCCGCGCAGGCGGGGGACGACTACCTGTTCGTGCTCGACGGTGAGCACCCGCGACCGGACCCGGTGTCGCGCTGGCAGCCGCAGGGCGTGCACGGTCCCTCGCGCATCGTGGATCCGGCGGCCTTCGCCTGGACCGATGCGCACTGGAAGGGCCTGCCCCTCGACCGATACACAGTCTACGAGCT
Organism: Pseudomonadota bacterium; assembly: GCA_043821645.1. Lineage (GTDB taxonomy): Bacteria > Myxococcota > JACRCW01 > JAFGSX01 > JAFGSX01 > JBDRCO01. The sequence continues at coordinate 825 of JBDRCO010000098.1, forward strand.
GCACATCGGCACCTTCACAGCGGCGGGAACCTTTGACGCGGCCCTCGACCACCTCGATCACCTGGTGGCACTGGGCGTCACCGCCGTCGAGCTCATGCCGGTGGCGGAGTTTCCGGGTGGCCGCAACTGGGGCTACGACGGCGTGCACCTGTACGCACCGCAGTCCAGCTACGGCGGTCCCGAGGGCATGCGCCGCCTGGTCGACGCCTGCCACAGCCGCAACCTCGCGGTGGTGCTCGACGTGGTCTACAACCACCTGGGACCAGAGGGGAACTACCTGCACGGCTACGGCCCCTACTTCACCGATCGCTACCGCACGCCCTGGGGCGAGGCGGTCAATTATGACGGTCCGGACAGCGATCTCGTTCGCGCGCACGTGGTGGACAACGCCCGCCACTGGTTTCACGAGTACCACGTCGACGCCCTGCGGCTCGACGCCATCCACGGCATCTTCGACTTCGGAGCGCGCCCCATCCTTGGCGAGCTGGCCGAGGCTGCAACGCAGTGCACGGGCGAGCTGGGGCGCCCCTGCCTGCTCATCGCCGAGAGCGATCTCAACGACGCCCGGGTGCTGCGCGCCACGGAGGACAACGGCCTGGGCATGGACGCGCAGTGGTGTGATGACTTTCACCACGCCTTGCACGCGCTGCTCACGGGCCAGGACCGCGGCTACTTCGCCGACTTCGGTCGCGTGGCCCAGCTCGGTCGCGCCTTCAGCGAGGGCTACGTGCACCAGGGGGAGTACGCGAGCTACCGTCGCCGACGCCACGGCAACGACTGCCGCGATCGTCCCGGCCAGCAGTTCGTGGTCTTCGTGCAGAACCACGATCAGATTGCCAATGCCTGCCAGGGCCAGCGCCTGGTCGAGCTGGTGGGGTGGACCAAGGCGCGGCTCGCCGCCACCCTGATGCTGAGCGCGCCCTACCTGCCCATGCTGTTCATGGGCGAGGAGTACGCCGAGCTCGCGCCCTTTGACTACTTCACCAGCCACGGTGACCCGGGTCTGGCCGCGGCGGTCAGCGACGGGCGACGGCGCGAGCATGCGGTGTTCGACTCCGGTCGCGCCTTTTGTGACCCCCAGGCCGAGGCCACCTTTGCGGGCAGTCGTCTGCGTTGGGATCGGATCGGACAAAGCCCACACCGCGAGCACCTGGCCATGGTGAAGCAGTTGATCGCGTTGCGTCACCAGCACCCGGCCCTGGGCAACTGCCGCAAGGACCTCACCAGGGCGAGTTGCAGCGAGGCGCCCGCCTGGATCTGCGTCGAGCGCGGCGACCCGTCGGCACAGCACGCGCTGGTCGTCGCCAACCTGGGCGACGTGACGAGCCAGATCACGATTCCCGACGCCGTGCCCGAGCTCGGGCGCGTGTTCTGCAGCGAGGACCCGGCCTGGGGTGGCGCGGGCTGCGACGCCGTGCCGGCGACGACGGGAGCCGGCCAGGACCTCTCGCTGCCACCCTTCGCCGCCGCGATCTTTCTCGGCTGAACCGCCACGCCGGGGCGCACCAGGTGCTCCCGCGCCCGTCGACGCGACACGGGTGCAGAACCCGTGCACAGCCAAGGTCCCTGCCTGGGCAGGGCCGTGACAGGGCGGTGCGGAATGCGCCGTTGGTCGCCGCGGGTTCTATACTCGACAGCGCATGACAGCTTTTCGCCACAGTCGCCTGCGTCTCGTGCTCCTCGCCTTGGGCTGGCTGGGCCTGGTGGCCGCCTGCATCGCCGCGTTGGCGTTTCAGCCCGTGCACATCGGCCGCATGGTCATGCCCCCCGAGCAGCGCATCGCGGTGCTGGTCGCGTTGGCGCTGGTGCTTCACCTGCTCACGGCCTGGACCTGGATGGCGCTGCGCGCGTTGCTGCGCCTGGTCGGCGTCAAGGGACCGCGCTCCTGGATAGAGCGCCCGGCGGTGCGGGCCACCCTGCTTGGCACCCTGCTCGCCTTTGCGGCGCTTCTCGGCTACGGCCGCTGGGTCGAGCCGGGTTGGCTCGCGGTGCGGCATGTTCCCCTGGGCCAGGTCGGCGCGCCGGGGGCCAGGCCCCTGCGCATCGCCGTGCTGTCGGACCTGCACGTCGACGGCTGGAGGGCGCCCTTCATCGACGTGTCCGCGACCGTGCGCCGCCTCGAACCCGACGTCGTGATCTTTCTGGGCGACAGCCTCGGCCGGCGCGACGCCTTGCCCCTGCTGCATCGCGTCCTCCAGGACATCGAGGCTCCCCTGGGCTGCTACGCGGTGCGCGGCAACTGGGAGGCCTGGTACTACAACGATCTGCCCCTGCTGCAGGGCACGCACTTTCGCTGGCTCGACGACGAATTGGTGACCCTCGAGCGCGCTGGCACGCGCGTGCACCTGGCAGGCCTGGCCTACACTGACGACGAGGACGGGGCTCGCGCGCAGCGGCGTCTCGCCGCCGTGTCCATCGACGACTGGCGCGTGCTGCTGTTCCACACCCCGGACCTCGTCGACGCGGTGCCGTCGGCAGACCTGGTGCTGTCGGGACACACCCACGGCGGGCAGGTGGCGATTCCCGGCTTCGGGGCCCTGGTCACGCTGGCCAAGACAGGCAAGCGCTTCGAGCGCGGGCTGGTGCGCGCGGGCCACACCTGGGTCTACACCACGCCGGGCATAGGGGTGGAGCCCGCCATCCCGCTGCGCCTGGGCGTGCGGCCCGAGGTCACGCTGATCGAACTGTGGCCGAAGTAGCGCGCAGCGACAGGGACGATCGCCGGTGTTATTGTGTGCTGGCGCGGCCTGCGGGCGTGAATCCAGGCCGTAGCGAGGACGCCATGATACAGGACTACCCCCGCTCCAGTGCCCCCACCTGGCAGCTCGTGGGCAAGGAAGCGGCGGCCTATGTCGCGGCGGGTCTGCTGTTTCCTCTGGGCCTGCGCGATCCCCGGCGTCGCACGCTGCGAGCGCGCGAGCAGCGCACGGTGGTGCTGGTGCACGGCTACCTGGCCAACCGCTCGTCGCTGCTGCCCCTGGCCGCCTACCTGCGCTGGGCCGGGTTCAAGCAGATCTTGATGTACGACTACGCCACGGGCGTGGGCATCGAGCAGGCGGCCATACAGCTCAAGAGCTACCTGAAGCGCCACGTGCGCGGCGGCCGCATCGACCTGGTGTGCCACAGCCTCGGCGGCCTGGTGGCCCGGGTCTACCTGCAGCAGCTCGGCGGCGAGCGGCGGGTCTATCGCTGCGTGACCCTGGGCACGCCGCACCGCGGTACCTACAACGCCTACTGGACCTGGTCGCGGGTCGGCGCCGAGCTCAGGCCGGACTCGCCGCTGCTGGGTCGTCTCAACGCCGAGGACAGGGCGCCGTCGACGGTGCGCACCCTGTCCGTCATCGCGGGCTCGGACAACATGGTCATCCCGCGCGTGTTCGCCGGCCACGACCAGGAGGTCTGCTTCAAGGACCTCGGACACATCTCCATGCTTTTCTCGCCGCGGGTGTTTCGCCTGGTGGGGCAGCACCTGCGAGCCTGACGGCCGTCGCCACGACAGGCAGGGGCCTGTCGCGCGCGTCCGGGTCACGCCCGCGTTGTCGTCGCACCGAGCGCTGAGGGACCTCGCCACACCAGGGCTCTCCACTCCCCCAGGGCGAAGACCTGCGCGGCCTTTCCGGCGAGCAAGGGTGCATAGCGGGCGTTGAGTTCCGGCACATCGGTGGCCACCAGCCCCGACAGCACCAGATCGCCACCCGGGGCCACGCTCGCAGCCAAGGTGGGCGCCAGCTCCAGCAACACCGGTCGCAAGATGTTGGCGAGCACGAGGTCGTAGCATCCTGGCCGGGGCGCGAGCTGCCCGGCCAGGCGAACGCGCTGCTGCACGCCGTTGAGCCCGAGGTTGATCAGCGCCTCCTGGCACGCGGCTCCCTCGCAGTCCACGGCATCGACACGAGCGCCCAGGTGTGCGGCAGCGATGGCCAGGATGCCAGACCCCGTGCCGACGTCGAGCACCTGCCAGGCTCGCCCGTCCCTGGGCGCGTAGGTCGCGATGGCCTGCAGACACAGCTGCGTGCTCGGATGTCTGCCATCTCCGAAGCTCTTTCCAGGCCGGATGTAAAGGCTCCGCTCTCCGTCGACACCCTGCTCGCCGGGGCGAAGCACGCGCCAGCAAGGTGGGACCGCGATGCCAGCGGGCGCCCGCTGAAAGCCCGGCACGGATTCGTCGCTCACTCCCCCTCCCTCCCTCGGAATCACGACCCACTGTGATTGTCCCGTAGCGTGCCACAGCCGTCCAGCCTGACAGGGCGCGCTTCGCGCACTACATGGTGCCAGACCGCCGTTCGATGGACGGCGTCACAAGAAAACGCGCACACAGCCGGACCCGGCAGTGCCGACCGAGGAGATCGAGACATGACCACCGCAGCGGCGACATTGCCTGGATCCACCGTCTCCGGACGCAAGGGGCTCCATATCGCGCTCTGGATCGTTCAGGGCCTGCTGGCCGTGGCCTTTGGCTTCGCCGGAGTGATGAAGTTGACGACACCCTACGATCAACTTGCGCAGAACATGGCCTGGGCCGTCGTCGTGCCAGAAGCGCTGGTTCGCTTCATCGGCCTGTCGGAGCTTGCAGGTGCTCTGGGCCTGGTGTTGCCCGGGCTCACCCGCATCAAGACAGGGCTCACGGCGCTGGCCGCCCTCGGCCTGACCTCGGTCATGGTGCTGGCCGCGGCCTTTCACGTCTACCTGGGCGAGACGGCGGCGATGGGCCCGAGTCTGGTGCTCGGCAGCCTGGCGGCCTTCGTGGCCTGGGGGCGGTATCGACGGGCGCCGATCACTCCGCGCGCGTGACCCCGCGACAGGGCGCGCAGCTCCAGAGCTCACAGCTTCTCGTCCACCTTGGCCACCTCGCCCGGCACGACCTGCACCTTGACGCGCTTCTCGGCACCGCTGGGTGGATGGCGCAACACGAGCACGTGCTGACCCTCGAAGACTTCAAAGGGCGGCATGGGTGTGGTTCCTAGTTTCTTGCCGCGCAGGGAGACCTCGGCCCAGGGATCTACGCGGATCACCACCTTGCCCTTGCCGAAGGTCTCGTGGCGGCTCGCGTGCTCCCCGGGTTTGATCTGCCAGGTGAAGTTTCGATTCAGGCCCAGTGCTGGATTGCGCAGCGAGACCTGATGTGGACCAGGAGCCAGGTCCAGATTGGACAGGGGGGTGCTCCCGGCACTCTTGCCGTCGATGAACACCACCACTTGTGGCTCGCTGGTGAGCTGGGCGCGGAACTCTGGCGAGTTCGCGGCCAGGGCTTTGGTCGCGGGTGTGCGGGACCCGGGCGACCGATCCACCACAGGCCTGGTGGGCCGGCGGGACTTCGATGGGGATCTCCGCGGCGGCGAGACATCGGGCGCAGCGGCAGCGTCCGCCACCCGTCCGGCATCCGCTGTCATGACGACCGCGGCCTGCGGTTCCTTCTCGAGCGTGTCGACGTGAGACACGATGGCAGGTGGGGCTGGCGGTGTGGGATTCTCCAGTGCCGGACCCGGCTCGGCACGGCCTCCCCAGTACACGGCCGACACCGCCACAGCACTTGCCAGGGCGAGGGCGGCCGCCGCAACAAGCCAGCGCGATGCGGTGGGTCGGGCGATGCCATCCAGCGCAGCGTCCCGATGAAGCGGGCTCTGCGGCGCGGGTATGGAGACGGGGGGGCGCTCCCGAATGGTGTCCTCGCCGGCCGCCGCCCGGGCCTCGAGCGCAGGGACTTGATGGCGAACCGTGGCCTCGTCCTCGACGGGAGGGGGCTCAAGCACGATGGGACGCTGCGGTGCGGTCTCCTCGGTCGCCACCCGAGGCGCCGCATGCTGCGGCTCCGAGCTGTGAACCGGCGGAGCCGGTATGCGTATGGTCTCCTCGTCCTGTGAAGGATCCCCGGTGCGTCCGAGGACACCCAGCCTGACCAGAGAGGTCGGTTCCTCGCGCAGCACCTGCGCTGGCCTCACCTCGTCGAGGAGGGGGCCCGGTGCCAGCGCCTCCACGTCGCTGTGCGAGGTGGCCGTGAAGACGCGCGCCGGCTCCATGGTCGGGCTCGCGCCGAGCGCTTCGAGCACCTCCCGGATCTCTTCGCTGCGAGGGCGTCCCACGGACGCCAGGAAATCCTGCAGATCCTGCACCACCTCGCTGGCCCGGCTGTACCGCTCATCGGGTTCGCGCGCCAGCAGCCGCGACAGAATACGTTCGAGCTCGAGGGGCAGGTCAGGCCGGCGCTCCCGGGCTGGGATGTAACGCGTCAGGACCACCGCTTCGAGGGTCTCGAAGGGAACCTTGTGCTTGAAGCAGCGCTCGAGGGTGAGCAGCTCGTACAGCACGATGCCCAGCGAGAACAGATCACTGCGCCTATCCAGGGCTTGTCCCATGCCCTGCTCGGGGGACATGTACGAGAGCTTGCCCTTGAGCACGCCGGTCTGGGTGCGGGTCGACGACTCGCGATGCTTGGCGATGCCGAAGTCCACTACTTTGACCGCCCCCGACCAGGTGACGACGATGTTTGAGGGGGACACATCGCGATGCACGAGGTTCAGGGGGTGACCGTCGTCGTCGGTGAGATCGTGGGCGTGCTGCAATCCGGCAGCGGCCTCGGCAACGACATGCGCGATGAGGGAAAAATCGAAATGCCGTCTGTGCTTGTGTGCGGCGATGAGCAGATGATCCAGGTCCACACCTTCGAGGTATTCCATCACCAGGCAGTACTGACCCTCGATTCGGGTCAGTTCGTGGATCTCGACCAGGTTGGGGTGGTGAAAGCGCGCGGCAATGCGCGCCTCGTCGAGAAACATCTGCACGAAGTGCTCGCTGTCAGCGCGGTGAGGCAGGATGCGCTTGAGCACGACAGGGCGCTGTACACCATCTGAATCGAGGACGTAGGCCAGAAAGACCTCGGCCATGCCGCCGCAACCGATGCGCTGGGACAGCAGGTAGCGACCGAGCTGGCTGGATTCCTCCACGCTGCGAGGATAACGGCTTTCCCGCCTGGCTGCCATGGCGGTGGCGACGTGCGGACGTGAAGTCGACCCCGGTGTTTGCCCGCTGCCCGGGTGCGCAGCTATGCTCCGAACATGCGGTGCAGCTGGAAGCCCTGGGCAGCCCTGATGGTGGTCGCGCTCGGACTGGCCACGGCGGCGCAGCTCCGCGCCGCATGCCCCTCGCTCAAGCTGGCGCGCCAGGCCTACCAGGATCTCGACTACGACCGTGTGACACCGCTGCTCGAGCAGGCCCTGGGCGAGGACTGCAGCGACGAGGACAGGGCCGGCGTGTACGAGCTGCTGGCGGTCATGCACGTGACCTACAATCGCGATCAGGACGCCGTGGAGGCCTTTACCCGGCTGCTCGAGATCCGCCCCGACTTTTCCCTGTCGCCCGATCGCTCGCCCAAGCTGCTCCTGGCCCTGGAGCAGGCCCAGCGCGCCCGGACGGACCCTGCGAGCGCACCGCCAGCCGTCGAGACAGCAGCCACAAGTATCGCGCCGCTTGCCGAGCCATCGGTACCGACGGACGGCTCTGCACGTGGTGAAGCCAGCCCTTCGACCGAGGCCGTTGAGGACACCCGCCGCGCCGAGGTGAACGAGCCTCAGGAGGACATGGGTAGCTGGTGGGTGTGGGCAGGTATTGGTACTGCTGTCACAGCCACCGCCCTTGCCGGCGCCGGCATCGTCACCTGGATCCTGTTGCAGCCATCTGGCAGCGACGTGGATTTTGGACCCTACCCCCTGTGACGTCGAAGAAGCACAGTACGGTCCGTGCCCTGGGGTGCCTGCTGGCCCTGGGAATGTTCGCCTGCGGGCCGCAGTCCAGTCTGATCATCGTCGAGGTCGATGCCGGCTTGAGCATCCCGGACCAGGTCAATGCCCTGGCGCTGGAGGTTTCTGATACCCGGACGCTGGTCGCGATCACCCAAGTCGTGATCCGGCTGGACCCCGGCCAGGACTTTCCACTCCGCATCTCGCTGGAGCCGGGGGAGGACACCCCCCCTGACCTCACCATCGTCGTGAGCGCGCTGCTTGACGGTGCCGACATCGCTCGCGCGACGGGTCAGGTGAGCTGGACTGACGACCACGAGACCGTCGTCACCCTGCCTCCGCTGGTGCCTTGAGCCCATCCTCGCGGCGCACGCTTACTGAGTGGTGCACGGCCCGCCCATGCTGCCGAGGCAAAAGCGCCCGACCAGCAGCGTGACGCCCTGGGTGAAACTTTCGTCGGCGAAGATCTTGAGCGTTCCGCCGTTGCTGGTGCTGTCGCCGCTGCCGGTCGTGTCGACGGTGGCGGCCACCCCGAAACCCACCGAGGGCGCGACCAGCAGGATGCCGCCACCCGCGCCTCCGCCACCGAGCCCGCCGCGGGCTCCGTAGCGGTTGTCGCCTCCGTCGAGGCAGGGATTGCCGCGTAGACCGCGAAGGCTGGTCTGGACCACGTCGGCATGGCCACCGCGGCCACCGCTGCCTCCGTAGTAGCGGCAGGTGCCGTCGCCGCCGTTCACGCCGTTGCCACCTTGTACCCCGCCAGTCCGCAGGCTGCCGAGGATGACCACGCTCTCGGCGGCGAACAGTCTGAGCAGACCACCACCTCGCCCACCGGCGCCCCCGCCACCACCGCCACCTCCGCCGTAGTTGTGGCTGTTGCCGTGGTGACCGCCGCCTCCGCCTCCGCCGCCCCCGCCCCCGCCAGAACCCATCAGGACGCTCTGGTCGGCGCTGGTGTCGCCGTTGTTCCCGTTCGCCGCGTAGCCGCCAGCAATACCGCTGGTACCTTCACTGCCGTTGGCATAGCGCACCACAGCTCCCGGTCCGCCGCCGCCGCGGGCGCCACCAAAGGGTCCGCCGCCAAGACCGCCCCGGCCTCCGTTGCCACCGCCGCCTGTGCTGTCGCCGCAGTCGGAATTGATCTGGGGTGCGCCACCGGCGACACCATCGGCACCATCTTCCACGCCGACGCCGGCTGCACCGGCCCCGCGCGTGTAGGACCCGCCCCCGCCGCCCCCGGCGCCTCCGCCACCGCCTCCTCCACCGCCGTGGCCCTTGCCCACCGCCGACAGCGTCCCGGTGATGTCGATGACGCGTGCATGCACCTCGAGTGAGCCCCCGGCTCCGGCCTTGTAGGCCGCCACCGTGGTGGTCCCGGACACGCGAAAGGTGTCTATGCTGGTGTGCACGCCGGCGACCTCGCCCGTGCCCGGCTCCCAGTCCGCGCCGCAGTGGTCGCCTCCTTCGGTCGCCGTCCACAGGTGGCCCTCGCACAGGATGCAGCTGCCGTTGCCCGCACCGGTGCAGGCCCAGCCGGCTTCGACCTGGCATCGGTCGTCACAGCCATCGCCCGGGCTGAGGTTGTCGTCGTCGCAGGTCTCCCCGAACTCCACATCACCGTTGCCACAGGTGCCGGCGTCCTGGGCCGTGACGAGGTCAGAGACGTGTGCATCGCGTCGCGTGTCGTCACCCGTACGATCCGAGGGAAAGAGGTCGAGCGCCGAGGTATCGGGAACGCGGGTATCCCCTGGAGAATTGTCTGTGGCAATGGCGTCGAGCGCAGGTGCGTCCCTGGGCGTGGCATCCCCGCTGTTCAAAAGGTCCCGGGTTCCGAGATCCCCAGGGGACCTTTCCGTCGACGCCACGTCGACGACACGCCTGTCCGGCAGCGACAGGTCCGAAGCCTCTCCGTCACCGGAGCCGAGGTCCCCGGGCAGCAGGTCTGTGTTGTCTCCGTCTTGACCCGTCGAGGCGTCGCTTGCGACGTCGAGGCAGCTCGCATCGTGAGGCGCCTGGCAGATCCCCCCGGCGCAGGTCTCGCCCGTCGCGCAGTTGGTGACGCCAGCGCACAGGGTCCTGCACTTTTTTTCGATGCAGGTCTCGCTGCTCAGGCAGTCGTCAGAACGGGCACAGGCTGCGCCCACGACGAGGCACGCGTGTGCCCGGCAGGCGAGACCCGGCTCGCACTGGGCCGTACTGTCGCAGCGCCGACGGCAGCTCGCCTCGACACAGATCTCGCTGGATGTGCAGTCCGCGGAGCTCAGGCATGGGCTCGCGGGCGACGCGCAGGTGCACGCTTGCATGCCCCCGGTGACGAGCACCGCCAGCTCCAGCAGCAGGACCAGCCGATCACCGGAGCACGCCATGCCCTTGCCTCGAGAATCACGCCTGCAACATTTTAACGTGTTTACCGCGGAGAAGCTCACGCTGGGCAACGGTGAAGGACACGACCTGCCGCAGGGTGGTTCGGCCGTCGGGATGATCCGCTTGCCGTCGATGAGGTCGCGACCGACTCCCGGTGTAGCGGTGCCGCTCACGGTGATGGGTACCACCACGGCACTGCTGCTTGCAGCGTCGAGCAGCAGGATCGCGGGCTGGCCGGGCTGGTCGAAGCACGCGTGCCCGGTGATGGCGGGTTCCTGGGTCTCGAAGGTCACGTGCAGGGTCTCCTGGGCCGAGGCGACGGAGATCGCGCTCACGGATGCGGTGACGGCGAGCGCGAGCGGCGAGTCAGGTCATGTGGTTCTCCCAGAAATAAAGATGAGCGAATCACAAGACATCAGCTCGCCCTTGCGGCTGCAGCGCGGCCACCAGGAGAGCCATCGGCCTCAACTCGACGACGCTGCTATGCTGTCCCCACCACCACGGGGTGATCCCAGCACGCAGGGGGTTGTATGGCCAGACATGCGAAGGGTCCCACCGCAGGCGATCACCTTTGGCGCCGTCGTCAACGACCGGCTGTCTTCGGTGGAGGTACCGGTCCGTCGCGCTGGCTCGCGCGCGTCCTCGGCCTCGGCCTGCTGCTGGGCTCGCCCGTGGTGGGCCGCGCCGCATCGGTGGAGCTGGTGTTTCGTGACTACCTGGTCTACCCGGACTTCGTGCAGAGCCTGCAGGGCGGCGCTGCGTTGACGCTCGGGCGCTGGGACTACCACGACGCTGGCGGCACCTGGATCGACGTGCCGCGGGTGATCAACGGCCACCTCGACGGACCCGGTACCGCAATCTCGGGCGCATTCAATGGAATGCAGCCGGACCCGCACTGGAAGCGCATCGTGGTGCAGGGCTCCTTCCAGAGCCTGGAGCTGCGCGGTGCCGATGACGACGGCGCGCGTCGTGGACGTCCCGGTGCCTGGGGGAGCTGGCTCGCGGTGACGGGTCAGGACGTGCCCGCCACCCTGACCGACGCGCAGTACCTGAGCTACCGCATCACCCTGAATGGCGGCGACGTGGTGACCCAGATAGACCTCGTCATCGAGCCGGATCTTCGCGACGCGCACCCGCGCTTGCTGGTCGATGACCTGACGGACCTGCGTGCGCGCTGCACCGGTGCGCTGTCGCACGCCTGCGACGTGAGCTCGATGTTCGCCAACTCCACCCACCTCACGGCAGCGCTGTCAGGCTACGACGCGTCGCAGCTGGCGCGCATCGCCAAGGTCATGGCCTTCGAGTACCTGGTGCGCGGCACGCCCCAGCACGCGGTGCGGGCGCGCGCCGTGCTGGCCCAGCTCGCCAGCCACGACAGGCAACACTGGGTGGACCTGCGCGATCAGATCCAGGATCTGGGTCTGGGCTGGATAGGCCTGAGCTGGATGCTGGCCCTGGACTGGGTCGTCGACAGCGTCGACAGGCAGAACCCCACCGAGCTGGCCGAGCTGCAGACCATCGCCCAGGGCACGGTGGTGTTCGTCGACTACCTGCTCGAGATGTACAAGCACTCGGACTTCAACAACCACTTTCACCTGGGGCGCTCGCCGGTGCTGCTGGCGGGCCTGGCCCTTCACGACGAGGGCCTGGTGGACGCGGACGCCCGGCGCTACCTCGACCAGGGTTTCGACCTGCTGTTCAACCACGCGCACCCGGGGCTCAACGTGGTGGCCGGCGACATGGGCGGCTGGCACGAGAGCCTGGGCTACTTCGACGGCGAGATGGGCCTGCCGCTGATGGTGGACATGGACGCGTTGCGCACCGCCACCGGCGTCGACTTCTTTCAGGACTCGAGCTTCTGGCGCAACCTGCCCTTCTGGTACCTGTCGTCGACGGTCAACAGCGACCTGTCGCTGATCCACTGGGCGGACCAGGGCAAGGACCGCTGGTCCACCGCGCTGGATGGCTCGGCCTCCGAGGGCAAGGGCACGCGCGACTACTTCACCGGCCTGCACAAGAACCTGGCGCGCCTGGGCTATGCCGAGGCCGAGCTGGCGCAGTACCTGCTCGACCAGCGCATCGGCGCCTACTACGACTCCGGCAGCTACGGCGAGTCCTACTACAAGGTGGCGCACCTGAACGACGTGCTGTGGTACACGCCGGGGGCGCCGGCCTCGGGCCTGCCCAACGCGCCGGCGTCGAGCCACTTTGCCAACCTGGGCGAGGTGATCCTGCGCCAGGGCACGGACGCCGACGACGCCATGGCCATGTTCGCCTGCGCGGATTTTCGCGGCGGCCACCAGCAGGCCGACAACGGCCACTTCTCGATCTGGTACCGCGGCTACCTGGCCGTGGACTCGGGCTACTACGACGGCTGGGGCAGCGCGCACCACATGAACTACGCGCGGCGCAGCATCGCCCACAACACCCTGACCGTGACCATGCCCGGCGAAACCTTCTCGGGTACGGGCCACAACGACGGCGGTCAGGCCTTTGCGTGTAACACCGACTACTACAACTCGCCGGCCCGGGATCCTGCCTGCGACGTCTGCGACATGTGGTTGAGCACGGGCAGCAGTCCGGCCTACGACTGGATAGATGCGGACCTGACAGCATCCTACGACCCGGCCAAGGTGACGACGGTGACCCGCAGCTTCGTCTGGCTGCGGCCGGATCTGTTCATCGTCCACGACCAGGTCGAGAGCACCCATGCGAGCTACCCCAAGCGCTTCCTGCTGCACGGGCTGGGACCCTTCGTCGCCAGCGGCAGCGACCACTACGTGGACCAGGACAGCGGCCGCCTGTTCGTGCGCACCCTGCTGCCCGCGTCCGCGCAGACCGTGCAGGTGGGAGGCGCAGGCCACGAGTGGGAGGTCGAGGGCACCAACTACACGCCGTCGCGCGGTCTGGCCTTCTCGGGCACGCACAGGCTCGAAATCTCCCCGCCGACTTCCGCGGTGCGCGACACCTTCGTGCACGTGCTGCAGGTGGCAGATCAGGGCCTGTCCACGATGCAGGCCTCGACGCTGCTCACCGCCAGTGGCGCCCACGGCGTGCAGGTGGACAACTGGCTGGTGTGGTTCGGCGACCCCGGGCCGCTGAACGCGCTGAGCTACCAGGTGGACACTGGGTCGGCGACCCAGGTGCTCGTCGGCAGCCTCGCTGCCACCACGGCCTACCAGGTCCAGAGCGGCAGCGGCGCAGCCTTCACCGCCACGACGGACGCGCACGGCGTGCTTTTCTTTGCGGACAGCGTGACGGGCTCGCACACGGTTACCGTGGGCGGGGGCACCCCGGCCGATGCGGGGCCTGGCGTCGACGCGGCGGTGACCACAGATGCCGCCACAAGCGCAGATGTCAGCACCCCGACGGACGCGACCACGGCCAGCGATGTGGCCACCAGCGTGGATGGGGCGACGACAACCGATGCCGCGACGGGCGCGGATTCTTCCACCGCCGCGGATGCGTCGACGGGTCAGGACGCGGCAGCGGGCACCGATGCCGGGGTGGCCGCCGATGCCAGTGTTGTGGGCGACGCGAGCAGCGGCGCCGACGCGGTGATGCCGGCCCAGCCCGACGCTGGCGCCCCGGCGGTCGTGGGCAGCGGCTGCGACTGTGCGGCCTCCCCCGCCCGACAATCGTCAGCGCTGCTGGGTGTCGTGCTCAGCGCGGCAGTCCTGTGGCGACGACGCCGAGGCCCGGGTCGAGCCTGAAGCGCAGATCCGGAGTCGCGCTCAACCCTCTCCCAGTGCCCGCGCGAAGGCATCGGGAAGCGGCACCGGATGTCCCTGGTCGTCGGCGGTGACCATGCCGGTATGGCCCTCGACCAGCAGCTCGCGGCCGCCACCGTCGCCCAGCCTCTCGACCCGGCTGCCGAGCACGAAGCCCTTGCGGCGCAGCTCCTGCACCCAGGTGCTGATCAGCAGCTCATCGTCAAAGCGTGCCGAGGCGCGGTAGCGACAGGCGGTGTCGGCGATGGGCAGGTGGCGGTCGTAGACCAGGCCGAGCTGGCGGAACATCTCGACCCGACCCAGCTCGAAGTAAACGAAGTAGGCCCCGTAGTAGACGATGCCGCTGGCGTCGGTCTCGGCGTAGCGCACGCGGGTGCGGGTCTCGTAGATCTTCATGGCGGGATCATGGGTCAGCGACGAGGATCTGCCAAGTGCGGCTGCAACGCGCGCCCGGGCAGCTGCTACCACACCGCGATGCCACCCTGGCTGCACAGGCCGTCACAGGCATCGGCGGTGATGCTGGGGCTGAGCACGGCACCGGTGGCGATGGACAGCCCGCTGCTCGAGGTGTTGAAGCGGAGACGCCCGGCGCCGCCCCCCCCTCCACCCTGGGCCGCGGTGTTTGGCGTCGAGGTGTACTGGTGACCTTGCTGGCCGTCGGGCGTGCTCGCGGCGCCGCCAAGCCCGCCACTGCCGGTCTCGGTGCCTGCCTTGGCCGCTCCACCCTGCGCTCGTTGTCGATCCGCGGTCCCTGTTTGGCCAGCCTGGCCAAAATCGGAGTCCGTTCAAGTGCAGTCGCCGCTGGCACCTCCCCCGCCAGCTGCCGTCACGAATGCGTTCTGTTCCACGAAGACCAGGGGCGCCTCGATCAGGACGGCGCCGCCTGCACCGCCGCCGGCCCCGCCGGCATTGCCGGTCTGCCCACCGCCACCTCCCGCAGCCTGTATGCCACCACCCGCGGCGATGGTGATGCTCTCACCGGCAGAGATCTGCAGGGCGCCACCGCCGCCGCCCCCCGGGCCCAGCCAGTCACCCGCGGGCCCTTCCCCGACGACAATGGACTGTCCCGCGCCGCCGCTGCCGCCGACCAGGGGAACCAGCTCGGCGCTGCCGCAGACGCCGCCACCCTCGCCGCCACCCAGCCAGGTGCCGCTGCCATCTTGTGATGGACCGCCCTCGCCCCCCGCACCACCGTGGCCACCGCCGCCGCTGCCCTTGGAGTAGATGTTGGCGACATCGACGCCCACGCCGGGTTGCCCCGGGCAGGGACCGTCGCCCGCCACACCCTCGTCGCCACCGGAGAAGCCTCCTGGCCCTCCCGTCTCGGTGTAAAACCAGGGCCAGGTATCGCCGATGTGTTCGGCCGTGCCCGTGGCACTGATATCGATGATGCCTGCCAGCTGTACGGTCTCGGTGGCGACCAGGGCCACGGCCCGGCTGCCCACGATGCGAACGCGCACCCCGGAGGCCACGACCATGTTGCGTGCGCCGAACACCAGCAGCTGGGGCGCACCTGCTCCCTGGGACACGATGCTGTACTCCGAGGAGTCCAAGGGCGTGCCGTTGATGGTGATGGCCGTGGTGTCGACCACGACATCGGTGTCGAGGAGCACATCGAAATCCCAGCCGCCGATGAGGGTGCGGCTCATGTTGGAGGGATCCAGCAGGTTGCAGCGGGCGGGGTCCTCGAACCCGTTGCAGCCGAGCGGGCAGGGCAGGGCGTCCTCGACCGAACCCGCGCTGTCGCAGGTGACCAGGATGTCACCGCGGCAGCTCACCTCTGCGGGAACGCAAACGCGGGTGTCCGGAAGCGCTGCGTCGGCGATGGCGGCGTCGGGATTCCCCGCGGCATCGCTCGCGCCGCCGCTGTCCAGCCCGCTGCTCGCGTCCGGGGAGCCGCTGGCGTCGTCACCACCGGCACCGTCGACAGCAGGCGCAGAGTCCGCTGCTCCGCCGCTGTCGTCGCTCGACGCGGCGTCACTGCCCGGTGTGGTGTCCCCGCTGGCGCTCGCATCTGCGTGTGCGCTGTCCATCGCCGTGGCATCGGCAGTCGCGACGTCATCGCCGCCGCCGTCGAGGGGCGCCTGATCCACGCTCCCGTTGTCGCTAGCGTGCAGGTCCAGACTCACGGCGTCGCCACCGCCGCCGTCGGCCACCAGGCAGCGACCGCCCTCGCAGCGTTGCGCCGCTGCGCAGCCCGCGCCGGAGGTGGCCTGCAGCGAGATGCGCAGGATGGCATCCTGCCCGGCCTGCAGCGTCTGCTCGACGCAGCCGTCGACGAAGACCAGGCAGCCGTCGTCGCGGACCTCGGCGCGAAAGGCCACGCGGCCGAAGCCCACCTCGCCCAGGGAGGGCATGGCGCCGCGCGCATCAAAGCTCAGGCGGGGAGCCAGGTTGGCCTGGCGCAGGGCCTCGCAGCTCAGGGCCTCGCCGACGAACAGGTCGACCCAGCGCGCGCGGTCCAGCGCAGCCTGGTCGGGATAGCTGAGGATGAGCTGGTAGCGGCCGCCCTCGCAGCACAGCGTGCCCAGGGCGAGCGCCGCGATCAGCGCCCCCTGTCTTGCCCAGCTGGCTGCGGCATGGCCCACGTGACACTCCTGCCCGGTCCGTTCTGAGATGATGCCATCTCCGGTCGCATCCACCAAGTCCGCGTCGAGATTCGCCCGCGCAGCGCGGCACCAAGTTTGAGGCAGACCCGGCCCGTGCTACGCTTCACCGAGAGGACAGGACAGCCTCGTGGACGGATCATGACCTGCGGCCTGCCGCGACGATGCGCTCACCGATCCCGCCCCCCGGGCGCCTGGGCGCTGGTGTTGCTGCTCTGTGGCTGGGGAACTCCTGCGGCTCTCCGCGCGGACAATGCCCAGCTTCCGCGCGCCCTGGGTCTGTACGAGGAGATGCGCTACGAGGAGTCGGCACAGGCCCTGCGCGAGGCCCTGGCCCAGCGCGGCAACAGCCCCGACGAGGTCGCGACCATCTACCAGCACCTGGGGCTGGTGGCGGGCTACATGGACCGCCACGACGAGGCCGTCGACGCCTTCTCGCGCTGGCTGTGCATTGCACCCGACGCCAAGCTGGCCCAGGGGCTGTCGCCCAAGGTGCAGAAGCCCCTCGACGAGGCGCGGCAGCGCATGGCCGCGCAGCAGACCTTCAAGCTGGTGCACACGCCCGTGGGCACGATGCCGGCAGCCGGCGGTCTGGAGCTGGATGCCGAGCTGCAGCCCGACGCGCTGGGCCTGGCCACCGGGGTGACCCTGCAGTATCGAGCGGTGGGCGCTCCCAGCTTCGCGGCCCTGCACCGCGACGGCAGCGGGCGCCTGATCTTCACCGTGTCGTCGAGCGAGCTGCCCGCGTGCCAGGACGCCGAGTACTTCTTGCAGATCAATGAGGCCCACGGCGGGGCCATCGGCCAGTTCGGCTCCGAGCGCACCCCCATCCGGGTGCGCGCCGCTCAGGCGGCGGTGGTCGCCACGGCTGCCGCCGGTGCCGCCGTCGACGAGGTGAGCGCACCCTTCTATGCGCAGACCTGGTTCCTGGTCGCCGCGGGCGTCGGTGCAGCCCTGCTGGTGGCGGGCGGAACGACCGTCGCGGTGGTCGCCCTGGCCCCGCCCGCGGCCGAGTCCGCGAGCTTTGGCGAGGTGAAGCAGGAGGTGGCGCGCTGAGCGACTCCCTCTCTTCTCCCGGCTCTGCGGTCACCGGACTCGACGACGCGGTGGCGGTCGCCGACGAGCACCGCAAGCTCGGCCGCTTCGAGCTGCTGTACGAGCTGGCCGCCGGCGGCATGGCCACGCTCTACCTGGCACGGGTCTCGGGCCTGGCCGGCTTCGAGAAGCTGGTCGCCATCAAGCGCATCCACCCGCACCTGTCGCGCGAACGCCAGTTCATCGAGATGTTCCTCGACGAGGCGCGCATCGCGGCGCGCCTGCACCACCCCAACATCGCGCAGATCTACGAGCTGGGCGAGGTGGACCGCAGCCTGTTCATCGCCATGGAGTACGTCGAGGGCGAGAGCCTGGCGCGCTTTGCCAGGGCCTACCTCAAGCTGCAGCGCGAGCGCGGTGGCCCCAAGGGGATGCCGATTCGCGAGTGCGCGGCGGTGGTGGCCGAGGCGGCGGCCGGTCTGCACGCGGCGCACGAGCTGCGCGGTGCCGACGGCGAGCCCCTGGAGCTGGTGCACCGGGACGTGTCGCCGCACAACATCCTGGTCACCTATGACGGCTACGTGAAGCTCATCGACTTCGGGGTGGCCAAGGCGCGCGGCCGCATCTCGCACACCCAGGGCTCCAGCGTGAAGGGCAAGGTGGCCTACATGTCGCCGGAGCAGATCCAGGCCCAGCCCCTGGACCGGCGCTCGGACGTGTTCTCCCTGGGCATCGTCCTGCACGAGATGACCTGCGGCCGTCGGCTGTTCAAGAGCGACATCGAGGTCGAGACCCTGCGCCAGATCCTGCAGGCCGACATCCCACGGCCGAGCAGCCTGCGCCCGGACTACCCGCCGCCGCTGGAGCAGGTGGTGATGAAGGCCCTGGCCCGCGATCCGGCGCAGCGCTACCAAACCGCCGACGAGATGCGCCGGGCCATCCTGAACGCGCTGCACGAGGGTGGGCCGCCGGTGGGGGCCTCGGAGATCGGCGCCCTGATGCGCGACATTTTCGGCGAGCGCATGCAGCTCAAGGCGCGTCTGCGCGAGGCACCGGAGCCCGGGCGCGCGGATCGGTCCGACGTCTCGGCCCTCATCGGCAGCAGCGATACCCTGGAATTCAGCGCCAAGGTCAGCGAGGCGGCTGACGCGGTCCCCGCTGCCGTGACCGCGGGTCTCCCGGCCACGGCACCGAAGAAGCACCGCGGTCTGATCGCACTGGGTATTGGCGCGCTCGCCGCTGCCCTCGTCGTCGTCGCGGGTCTGTGGTGGCGTACGGCCAGCGCTCCCGAGGTGGGTGGCCTGCGCGTGGACAGCACGCCGCCAGGCGCCCAGGTGGCCGTCGACCACGGCCTGCGCACCGCCGTCACGCCCGCGGTCATTCCCGAGCTGGCGCTCGGGCCCCATGATGTTCGGGTCTGGCTCAACGGCTACCAGGCCTACGAGAAGCAGATCGAGATCACCCAGCCAGGCCAGGAGTTCGTGCTCGACGCCACCCTGGTGCGGGAGGTGGAGCCCGTCCCCGAGGCGCCCGTGGCGCCGCCGGTCGAGCCCGTGGCCGCGCCAGCAGCGGAACCGCAGCCCCCCCCAGCGACGGAGCCTGTCAAGCACCCCCCGCGCGAACCCGTGCAGCCGGTGCGCAGGCCCGGTGCGAATCGCAGCTCGACCGAGAAGGGCAAGCTCACCCTCAAGACCATCCCCTGGTCCGAGGTCTCCCTGGGCAAGAAGAAGCTCGGCGTGACACCTCTGGTCGGCGTCGAGCTACCCGCGGGTTCACACCGCCTGACCTTGCTGCCCGAGGGCAAGCCACCGGCCAGGACCGTGACCGTCAAGATCGCGCCCGGTGAGCACAGGCGCGAGGAGATCAAGCTCAAGTAGCGACTGTCCGCAATCCCGGATCCGTGTCAGCGGGTGCAACATGAAGGACATCGTCATCACCGGGGCCTCGCGCGGCATTGGGCGGGCGCTCGCGCTGGCGATTGCCCAGGGGAGTTCCGGCCCGCTTCGACTGGTGCTCACCGCCCGCGACGAGGCCTCGCTGCGGGACGTGGCGAGCCAGGTCGAGGCCGCGGGAGCGAGCGCACTGAGCATTGCCGGGGACCTGTCGACGCTGGCGGGATCCCGCGCGCTGGGCGAGGCCCTGGCCGCGACGCTGCAGGCACCGGCGACCCTGGTTCACAACGCCGGGCTGTGGCCCTCGCGCCGCGTGCTCACCGAGGACGGGCTGGAGACCGCCTTCGTCGTCAACTGCGTGGGTCCTGTGGTGATGCAGCAGGTCCTGCTCGCGCGACAGCTCGTCGATCGCATCCTTGTCGTCGGGGCAGGGCTGATGGTCAAGGGCCGCTACTCGACCGAGCGCACGCCCACAGGGCAGGACTTCTCGGCCTGGCGCACCTACTGCACCACCAAGCTGGCCTTCGCCGTGGCCGAGCGCGAGGTGGCGGCGCAGCACCCAGAGCTCGACGTCGTGGTGCTGCACCCCGGCGTGGTGCGGACCGACCTCGGTGCCCGGCGCGGCCCCCTGGGATGGCTGCTGCGCCTGGCCAAGCGCCGCTTCGAGAGCCCCGAGGTCTGCGCCGCTCGGCTCAAGGGCGTGCTGGAGCGCGAGCGCTGGTCGCCGCCGGGGCAGGCGCGCTGGCTGTTCGAGGACACCGAACAACCCTGGCCCGAAGTTGCCGAGGACGAGCGGACGCGACAGTCCATTCGCGAGATGATGGCCGCATACCTGGCGACGCCCCCTGGTGCTCATGCGCAGGCCTGAGCGCGGCGGCCAGGAACCGGGCGCCAGAGGCGGGCAGGTGCCTTGCCCATGACGTCAACATCGCCCCGGCTCGAGACAGGACCCTTCGTGCTCTGCGCACCGCACGAGCGTGCGCCAAAGCCACGTCGCATGGGCACAACGGACGGCCTGGGCGACAGGATGCGAACGGCGGCTTTTGCCGAGCTGCAGGCGGTGCAGGCCTTTGCCTGGGCCGCAGATCATTTTGACGACGTACCTGCCGAGCTGCGAACTGCCTGGCGGGCGCTGGTTCCCGACGAGCAACGGCACCTGGATGCGATCCTCGGTCGCATGGTCGAGCTCGCGCTGGCTGTCGACGCCCGACCCGTGTCCGCAGGGCTGTGGCAGGCGCTAGTAGGCTGCGCCAGCGGTCGCGACTTCGGCCTGCTCATCGCCAGTGCCGAGGAGCGAGGGCGTCAGTCCGCGATTCGCCTCGCGGGCTACCTGGGGACTCGCGATCCCACCACCGCCACGGTGTTTGCGACCATTGCCGACGAAGAGAGAGCCCACGTGGCGCTGGCGTCGCAGTACCTGGGCCGGGCGCCGGTCTGAGCACAGGTCGGTTCACGTCTGCATCCAGTGCGCAGGCGTGAGGGACGCGTGGTTGACGGATGATCTTCAGTCGGGCAAAGAAATCAGCGGCGGTGCGGGTGTATCTCGCGATGCAGACTGGGGGCTAACGTGGGCGCGGCCGCGCGTGTTCTCGATCCAGTCAGGGCCACTTTCGTGGCCTTTCTGTATGGAGCACTTGTCCACTCCCTATTTGTGCTGGTGCAGATCCAGGCGCCACCAGGCGTCAGAGTGCTCGTTCATGTTTATGACCTCGCACAGTTCTGTCTGTGCGGGCTGCTGTGCGCCTCGGTGGTGGCCATCTGGCAGCGCCTGGGGCCGTGGCGTCGAGGGACAACGGGTGCCGCGCTGTGGATCGCCTTTCAGGTGCTGGGCTTCATGACGCTGACGCTCGATCTGGAGAACTTTTCTCGCCGCACGAGTGGGGACAGCAGTCACTATCTCGTTCTCGTGCCCGCGGTGGTCCTCATCGCGAGCAGTGCACCTCTCACATGGTTGGTTGCAGGCCAGTGGCGTCCGTCGTGGTGGCGGGGTGTGTGTTTCTGTGCGGCGACGACGGGATTTGTCGCCAACGGTCTGATCCTGCCCCGGGACTACCCGGGTGGGCATCTCTTCCTGGCGCTGGCCTGTGCTCTTGCGCTGCGGGCGAGTCTGATGGGACTTCGGCTTCCCGGCCGCATCGGCACATGGCCAGAGATCCTCGAGGTCCCCGGGCGGCGTAGAGCCATGTTGCTTGCCGTGGCCTGGGTGCTCCTGCTGTGTTCCGTCGTGGTTCCTCCGCCGGGGCGCGTGACCACGGCCTGGTCCAGATTCGATGGCGCCGTGCTGATGCCCTTCGTCGGCCGGGTCCATGCCCGCATCCGCGAGCAGATGAGTTCGAGCGCGGTTGCGCACGCCTACAACAGTCCGTGGTTCCAGGACAGGAGTCGGCTCGCTGCGATACCTGCACGGCCTTACAAGGCGATTCCCGAAAACCCCATCGTGATCTTCTTGACCGTCGAAGCCCTGCGCGCTGACGTCGTCAATTCGCGGCAGTATGACGCGCAGATTCCCACCCTGGCGAGGATGCGTGACACCGGGTTGTGGTTCACGGCCGCCAGGACTGCGGGCACCAAGACCATCCCTTCGCTGGCAGCCCTGTTCTCGGGCGTCTACTTCTCGCAGCAGTACTGGATGCCCGTCGCGAAAGACGGGACGGGGCGCCCCAACACGGTGCGCGGGGATGAGCAGGTGAGGTTCCCGGAGCTGCTGCAGCGCGCAAACATCCGGACCCTGCACGCCCAGTCGATAGCCTGGCTCGCTCCCCCGAGTGGACTCGTGCGAGGGTTCGGAGAGATTTTCTACATCTCAAAACCCAAAAAGGAATACCCCGCGCTGTCCAGAGACGTGGCGCTGCACATCATGGACAAGCTCAGAGAACCCGTCGAGGGACCGCTGTTTCTGTATGCCCACTGGTACGACCCCCATCATCCCTACAAGAGCTCCGAGGTCAAAGGCTCAGCCTTCGAACGCTACATCGGAGAGGTCGGGCTCATTGATCAGAGCCTGCACACGTTGGTGGAGTTTGTGCGCGACCGTGGACTCGAAGAACGGACCTTCTTCATCGTCAGCGCAGACCATGGTGAAGCATTCGGTGAGCACAAGAGTCAGCAGCATCCAGGGACCCTGTACGAAGAACTGCTGCGCGTGCCCCTGATCATCTCCGGACCCGGCGTCGAGCCCAGGGTGGTAACCCAGGCGGTGAGCTTGATCGATCTGGCCCCGACGGTGCTCGAGTTTTTCGGCCAGGCCACTCCAGGGCACTTCATGGGCGAAAGCCTGGTGCCATTCATGTTTGGTGAAACAGTCGCCCTGACTCGACCCATCATCGCAGAGACCATGCTCAAGCAGTCCCTGGTTCTCGACAACGGCCTGAAGGTGATCGTGGACAATCACTATGGCCGCACAGAAGCTTATGACCTCGATGCCGACCCCAAGGAACTCCACAACATCGTCGACAGCGACGAGCGGGTGCACACGCCCCTCGAGCTCCTGCGCGACTTCTTCATCGTCCATACGCTGCGCAAAGAGGGCTACACCCCACCTTTCTTCAATTGACATCCACGCTCCCCGGCGTCACCGAGGCTCCCGTTTTCACGCGCGGTAGATCGCGTGATCCCAGTAGCGCCGCGTGGGAATGCGCGGACCTCTCCAGCCCTGGCGCCGCAGCTCGCGGGCGATGAGGATGTTGATGAAGCCGTGGCCGGCGAGCAGCACCGTGCCGTGCTCGGCGGCCGCCTGCGCCAGCAGCAGGGCACCTTGTCTGGCGCGTCCGCGTGCAACCTCGACGGGTTCGGCGTCCAGGTTGCGACCCGAAAGCCACAGCACCCTGGAGATCGCTCCCCAGGTGTGCGGTCCCAGAGCGAGACGCCGCTGTGTCGGCGTCGGCAGATCCGCTTCGCGAAAGACCTGGTCGACGATGGGC
>JBDRCO010000099.1:0-4799 GCA_043821645.1 Pseudomonadota bacterium
CATGCGCATGGGCTAGAGATCCGGGCTCACCTCGAGCGGCAGGGCGTCGATGAAGCGGTGGTGCAGGGCGCGCACCGCCTCGGCGACCCGCTCGCCGTCGAGGAGCAGGCTGATGCGAAACGACGAGGTGGACAGGGCATGCACCGGCGTGCCCAGCTCGGCCAGGGTGGCCAGGGCCTGCTGCAGGTGGCGGGGATCGTCCATGATGCCCTCGCCGATGAGTGAGACCGCGCCCCTGTCGTCGGCGATGGACAACTCCGGGATGGCGCGCTGCAGGGTGCCTCGCAGGTCGGCCTCGTCGTGCAGGTTGTCGCGGGCGCACCAGATCTCGACGCGGCCCGCACCCCCGTCGGCGCGCCAGGCCACGAAGTTGCTGCGCACCTGGTGCTGCTGCAGTACCTCGAGCAGGGCGTCGCGGTGCTGCTGTGCCGCGTCCAGCACCAGCATGCGCAGTCGATGGGCGATGCCGCGCACGCCGCCGGCCGGGGCCGGAGGATCCACTCGGACCAGGGTGCCCTCGCCGGGCTTGCCGGTCTGCCGCGCGTACAGGGCGATGCCCGCGCGCTTGGCGAACTCCACCGCCTCGGCGTTGAGCACCTTGGCGCCGGCGCAGGCCAGCTCCTGCATCTCGGGGTAGCCGATGGTGTCGATCTTGCGGGCGGCGGGCACCAGGCGGGGGTCGGCGCTCCACACCCCGTCGACGTCGGAGTAAATCTCGCAGGCCTCGGCCGACAGCGCTGCGGCCAGGGCCACCGCGGTGGTGTCGGAGCCGCCGCGGCCCAGGGTGGTGATGTCGCGCCGATAGCTCATGCCCTGAAAGCCCGCCACGATGACCACGCGGCCGCGCGCCAGCTCGTCCTGGATGCGCACCGGCCGCACTTCGATGATGCGGGCGTCGACGTGGCGGTCGCTGGTGATGATGCCGCACTGGCTGCCGGTCAGGCTCACCGCCTCGACCCCCTGCTCGTGCAGGGCGATGGCGAGCAGGGCCGCGCTGATGCGCTCGCCCGTCGACAGCAGCATGTCCAGCTCGCGCCTGGGTGGCGCACTGGCCAGGCTGCGGGCCTTGGCCAGCAGATCGTCGGTGGTGGCGCCCATGGCCGACACCACCACCACCACCTCGTTGCCTTCATGCTGGCGCCGGGCCACGGCGCGGGCCACCGCGCGGATCTTGTCGAGGTCTGCCACCGACGAGCCGCCGTACTTCTGGACAAGGATGGGCATGGGCGCGATGCTCCCGTTGCCGTCACCTGCTGTCAAGGAACACACGCGTGCCACGGATTGACGTCGACGGGCTGAGCATCCGCTACCGCCACCATGCCGCGACCAGACCCGACGCGCCGAGTCTGCTGCTGCTGCACATGGCGGGCTCGTCCTCGGTGGCCTGGTCCGCCACCGCCAACCGCATCGGCGACAGCGTCGAGGTGCTGATCCCGGACCTGCCAGGGCACGGCCAGAGTGCCGGCGAGCCGCTGACCAGCATCGCCGCCATGGCGCACTTCGCGCAGCGCTTTCTCGACGCCCACGGCCTGCGCCGGGTGCACGTGGGCGGTCACTCCATGGGTGGTGCGGTCGCCCTGCAGCTCACCCTGAGCGCCCCGGCGCGGGTGCGCTCGCTGCTGCTGGTGTCGACCTCGGCGCGGCTGTCCGTGGCACCGGTGGTCTTCGAGCTCATCGACAAGAAGTTTGATCAGATGCCTGCGCTGTTCGCGGGTCAGGCGGCCGGTACCTCGCCGGTCAGCCAGGCCCTGCCCGGGGTCGAGCCCATCTTCCCGCAGACCAGCCAGGAAGGTGTGCGCCGCGACTTTGCGGCCTGCGCCCAGAGTGACCTGCGCGACAGGCTGGGCGAGATCACCTGCCCGGCGGCGGTGGTGGTGGGGCGCGACGACCAGCTGACCCCGCCGCGCTGGAGCGAGCACCTGGCCGCGGGCATTGCCGGCGCCAGCCTGCACATCGAGCAGGGGAGCGGCCACCTGCTGCCCCGCGAGAAGCCGGCCCTGGTGGCCGGGATCGCTCGCGAATTGCTGCAGCGCGCATCGCCCTGAACGATCCCGGGGTCACCATGCACCAAGCAGGGTTGTGGGCGTTGCGCCCCGGGTCCCGGAGTGTGGATCGAACTGTGCAGAATCACGCGTCATTGGCGTCGACGGCGGCGTTGACACAGGAGGAGGGCTTCCATAGCATGTGGGCCACCATGGCAGGGCAGTATCCAATCCGCAGCGCGGACAACCCGTCGCGCGTCATCGAGGGCGAGGCCGTGATCGTCACGCCCGAGGACTCGATGCTGCACACGCTCAACCCGGTCGGCACCTTCATCTGGGAGCGTGCGGACGGCAGCCGCAGCCTGGACGAGATCGTCGACGCGCTGTGCGAGGCTTACGAGGTCGAGCGGGCGCAGGCGGCGGCGGATGCCCAGGCCTTTGTCGCGGACTGCGTCGAGCGCAAGGTGCTGGCGCTGCGCGACGAGCCCATGCCATCCATCGAGGACTGACGGCCAGCACACTGCTGTCCAAGACTGATATGGGGGCCTCCACATGAAGAAGAATGTCATGCATCGCGCACTGGGAATCCTTGCCGCCAGCACCCTGGCCATGGCCGGTTGCGGCGACGGCTGCGGCTGCGAGCCACCCCCGGACGTGGATGCCGGGCCGGGCCTGGGCCGGCTGCTCATCATCAACCCGCTCAACGGCGCCACGCTCACGGCCTTTGACGACGAGGATCCCCTGACCGAGGGCATCAATCGCACGGTCGAGGTGCGCGGTGACAAGGTGCCCGATGGCACCCAGGTGACCCTCACCAACAGCGCCGGCGGCACCATCGCGCCGGTGGCCCTGAGCAATGGCCGGGCCCTGTTCGAGGGCGTGACCTTCGTCGCCGGCGAGCCCCCCGACGGTCTGGTCAACGAGCTCACGGCGAGGGCCGGCAACCACACCCCGGACACGGTCTCGGTGACCGTGACCAGCGAGGCGGTCAACCAGTGCCGCTTCCTGGTCCCCGCGAACGACGCCACCCTGACCCAGGACGCCAACAACACCCTGACCGGGTTCCAGACCCAGGTGCAGGTGGCGTGCTCGGGCAATGCCATCCCGGCGGATGCCGAGGTGACCTTGGTGGTCAACGGCGGCGGGCAGCGCCAGGCCACCCTGGCTTCTGGTATCGCCACCTTCAACGACGTGACTCTGGTCGAGGGCAGCGACACGCTGCTGGCCTACACCTTCAACATCTCGGGCACCCGGGTCGGCGACACCAGCATCACCGTCACCGTGGACACCGGCGCCTGCGACGCCACCATCAGCGCCCCGGCTGCGGGCACGCTCAATGCGGCGGTCACGGACCTGGACACCACGACCCCGGACGTCCTGGATATCGCGATCACGGTGACCAGCACGCGTTGCCAGAGCGGAGCGGTCAGCGTCACCGTCAACGGCACGGCCGCGGGCAGTGGCACCCTGGCCTCGGGCACGGGCAGCATCCAGATAGCATTACCCCAGGGCAGCGACGCCGTCATCGCCACCGTGGACGACGCCTCGCATGGCGCCGGTGCCTCCCCCACCGTGACCTACGTGGTGGACACCCTGGCCCCGGCCATCACCGTGACCCAGCCCCTGGACAGCGCGGTGCTCACCGCCGCCGACGACGAGGAGAGCCCGCCCAACCCGGACAACGGGCTGACCTACACCCTGAGCGGGACCGTCGCCAACCCCGAGAACGTGACCCTGACCCTGGACCTCACTCGCAACGGCACGGCCGTCGCCGGCTCGCCCTTTGCGGTCAACGTCACCCCCGTCACCGGCGCCTTCTCTCGCACCTTCACCAATCTTCTGGGCGGGGCCTACGTGGCCACCTTGAGCGCCACCGACGATGCCGAGAACACGGGCACCGCCGTGGTGAACTTCAGCATCGACCTCAGCGTGCCCGAGGTGACGCTGGTGGTGGCGAGCGATCTCGACAGCAACGACATCCTCAACGCCGTCGAGGACGCGGCGGTCGACGCCGACTACCAGGTCGACGTGCGGGTGACGGTCACCGGCGTGCCCGACGCCACGGCCTACACCGCGGACGTCACCCTGCAGCCCGTGGACATCGCGGGCACCCCCACCGGCACGGCCATCACCGGCAGCCAGGCCTTTGCCTCCACCGGCGAGGCCACGGTGCGCCTGAGCGTGACCACGGGCAGTCGCTTCAACGTCACCGCCGTGGCGCGCCATACCAGTGGCAGCACCAGCGCGCCCAGCGCCGATCACTTCGTCGTGGTCGACTTCGTGGCTCCCGGCCTGGTCATCAACTCGCCCCAGGACAACGCCGTGCGCGCCAGCCGCAGCCTCAACCTGCTGGCCACCACCGCGGCCACGGACTTTGTCCCGGCCTCGCCCGTGCTCAGCATCAACGGCACGGCCACGGCCGTGGTGCCCACGGTCAACGCCGGCAGCATCACCTACGCCGGCCTCAACCTCAGCGGCGCCAGCGACGAGAACTACACGATCGTGTTGACCATCGCCGACCTCGCGGGCAACCCGGCCTCGGCCACGGTGCACGTGTTTGTCGACGTGGCCGGCCCTGCGGTCACCCTGTCCGGCTGGGCCAGCAGCGCCGCCAGCAACCGCCTGGTGGCCCTGTCCGCCAGCGCGGGCTCGCCCACCCTGCTCGCCACCGCGACCCAGCCCGACCTGGACTACAACGCCACCACGGATGGTCTGCAGTTCGGCTTCAAGGTGGTGGTCACGGGCGAGACCGCGGCCAGCCTGGGCAGCAACCCGCAGGCGGGCCTGACCATTCAGGGCATCAGCCAGCCCATCTTC
>JBDRCO010000100.1:0-17537 GCA_043821645.1 Pseudomonadota bacterium
CACGCGGCCCGGGCTGCGGGCGACGTAGGCCATGAGCTGCGCCGGCATCTCCGCCGGGGGCAGCACGTAGTCGACCAGGCCGGTGGCCATGGCGCTGCGCGGCATGCCGTCGTGTTCGGTGGACGCAGGATTCTGCGCCATCACCATGCCGCCCTCGCCCTTGATCGCGCGCACGCCCAGGGTGCCGTCGCTGCCGGTGCCGGACAGCACGACGGCGATGGCCTGCTCGTGCTGGTCCTGCGCCAGCGAGCGAAAGAAGAAGTCGATGGGCAGGCGCTGGCCGTGCGGCGCGCCCGGCTCGAACAGCTGCAGGGTGCCGTTGACAAAGGCCATGTCGCGGCCCGGCGGGATGATGTAGGCGCAGTTGGGCTGCACCCGCACGCCGTCCTCGACCTCGCGCACCTGCATGCGGGTGTGGCGCTGTATCAGGTCGGCCAGCAGGCTCTTGTGATCGGGCGCCAGGTGCTGCACCAGCACGAAGGCCATGCCGGGCTCGCGGTCCACGGGCATGGCCGCGAAGAAGGCCTCGAAGGCGGCCAGGCCCCCGGCCGAGGCGCCGATGCCGACCACGGGAAAGCTCGCGCTGGGGCTGCTCGCGGCAGCGGGTTCGGCGGGGTCCTTTTCGCTGGCGGCAGGCTCCACGGGGTCGGGCGCGCCGGCAGCAGGCCTGCGCGGGGTGCGTGCAGTCTTCGTGGGCTTCGCGGTCCTGGCGGATTTTTTAGGGCTCATGCTGCCTCGTGAGTGGCAGGGTACGCCCCTTGGCAGTGGATCGGAAGCGCCGGCAGGGGCGAGAAGAGAACGGCGAGGGCCAGCAGAGCCTTGCAGCCAGGCCGGGAATAAGCGCGCTTGTTCCTGGGACGTCCCTGCGCTACCCATACGCCCTCACCTGCAAGGAAACGTGATCCAAAGGGCCGAGGCGTCATGCCGACCACCGTCACCCTGGTTCTGGTCGTGGTCTTCTCCGTGCTGGCCAGCGCGGCGCTGGCGCGCTACGCCGGGCACCGCGTGGTGCTCTCCGGCGCCGAGTACCTGGTCGTCGGCATGCTGCTGGGGCCGCTGGGCCTGCAGCTCCTCGACGACAGGGTGATGGAGCTGCTGCAACCCTTCGTCTCCGTCATCCTGGGCGTGGTGGGCTTCTCCCTGGGCCTGGCCCTGCGCCACCGCCTGCAGAGCGGCTCCGCCCTGGGCGCGGGCTTGCTCGGGACAGGCATGGTCGCCTTCCTGGTGGCCGGGGGCTGCGGCCAGCTGTTCCGGGTGGCGCCCCTGCAGGGCCTGATCCCGGGCGACGGCTTCTGGCTCGCCATCGTGCTCGGGGCCACGGCCGCCGCGGTCTCCATGCACTTCATCGAGTCCAGCGCCCTGGCCTACCGCGCGGCCGGCCCCACCACCGAGCTGCTGCGCTCCTTTGCCCTGGGCGGCAGCGTGTTCGCGGTGGTGGCCTCGGGCACGGCCATTGCCATCAGCCGCGCCGGCCAGGCCTCCAACACCTACGGCCTGACCCCCACCGAGTGGCTGGTGGCGCTGGCGGTGCTGGGCGTGGCCTGCGGCCTGCTCTTCGCCATGTTCATGGGCCGCGCCCGCGAAGAGGACGACAGGCTGTTTCTGGCCGCGGTGGGCATCATCGCCTTTGGCAGCGGCGTGGGCCTGGCCGCGGGCATGTCGCCGCTGCTGCTCAACGCGCTGTCGGGCCTGATCATCTCGCTGGTCTCCGGCGACGCCACGGACCTGCACCGCAAGCTCACCCGCCTCGAAAGGCCGGCCACGGTGACGCTGATGATCCTGGCCGGAGCGCTGTGGCAACCCACGGTCGGCCTGCTGTGGTTGCTGCCGCCGCTGTACCTGGTGCTGCGCGTGGTGCTGCTGCAGGGGGCCACCTCGCTGGCCCTGCGCGCCTTCACGGAGCTGCCGCGCATCCCGCGCCTGGGCTCGGGCCTGATCGCCCAGGGCAGCGTGGCGGTGGCGGTGGCGGTCAACTACGCGCAGGTCTTTCCCGAGCAGTCCGCCGTGATGTTGAGCACGGTGCTGGGCGCCGTGGTCGCCGGCGATCTGATGAGCAGCGGCTACCAGCGCGCGCTGCTGGCCGACGTGGGCGAGCTGGACCGCGCCGTGGGGGACCCCGCGGGCGAGCCGGGCCGCGAGGAGGTCGCGTGAGGGTGGTGGTCGCCGGAGCGGGCGAGACGGGCCTGGCCATCGCGGTCAACTTCACCAGCGGTGGTCACGACGTGATCCTGCTCGATCACAGCGTCGAGGCGCTGCGCCTGGCCGAGGAGTCGCTCGACGTCATGACCCTGGAGGGCGACGTCACCCACCGCGACGTGCTGCACCGGGTCGAGGCCGGCAGCGCCGATGCGTTCGTCGCGGTGACGGCGTCCGACACCGACAACATCGTCGGCGCGGGCCTGGCCAAGCAGTGGGGTGCCCGCGTCGCCATCGCGCGCGCGGACGACCCGCGCTTTTATCCCTCGAGCGTCGGTGTCGAGCGCGGCCTGCTGGGCATCGATGCGGTGTTCTGCGCCACCCGCCTGGCCGCGGCCGAGCTGGTCGGCCAGCTCGTCGGCATCCACCTGCGCCAGATCGGCAGCTTCGCCAGCTACAGCCTGCGCGCGGCCCTGGTGACCGTGGGCCAGGCCGAGGGCCTGACCGGCAAGCCGCCGCTGACCATCGCGCGCGTTCCCGGCGTGCGCCTGTGCGGGGTGGTCCGCGACGGCTTCGTGCGGCCGCCGGTCGACATCCCGCGCCTGGAGGCCGAGGACCAGCTGCTGCTGGTCGGAGATGCCGAGGCCTTTCTGGACGCCTGGGTCACGCTGCTGCCCGAGGTGGCGCGGCAGCGCATCCTCGTCGTCGGCGGCGGCGACGTGGGCGCGCTGCTGGCCCAGAGCCTGGCGCGGCGCTTTCACCGGGTCGAGCTGATCGAGCGCGATCGCGTGCGCGCGCAGGAGCTGAGCGAGGACCTCCCCGGCGTCACGGTGGTGCACGGCGACGCGCGCCAGGCCGCCTTTCTCAAGGACCTGCAGATCGATGCCGTCGGCTACCTGCTGGCGGTCACCCCCGACGACGAGATCAACCTGCTGGTGTCGCTGCTGGCGCGGCGCCTGGGCGTGCCGCACGTGCTGGCCCTGCTCAAGCAACCCGGTCACGCCGAGCTGTTCCGCGAGCTGGGTGTGCAGGGTGCCGCCGGCGCCTTCGAGGTGCTGGCGCGGGCGGTGCAGGACGAGGCCGTGCTCGCCGGCGCGGTGCGCGAGGTGGACATCCCCGGCACCGCCTACATGCTGCTGGAGTGGCGCCTGCCCGCGGGGCTGGTGGTCGAGGGCGAGCCCCCTCGCCTGGGTCAGCTGCCCCTGACCGCCGGGGCCTCGGTGGTCGCCATCGCCCGCGGCGCCCTGA
The DNA here is from genome assembly GCA_043821645.1 of Pseudomonadota bacterium. Lineage (GTDB taxonomy): Bacteria > Myxococcota > JACRCW01 > JAFGSX01 > JAFGSX01 > JBDRCO01. The sequence goes on from JBDRCO010000100.1 coordinate 3,385, forward strand.
CCCCGGCGCCGACCCCGGAGCAGACGCTCGAGGGTGGCGTGTCCCTGGTGCTGAGCCTGCCGCGCCAGGAGCGCGATGAGCTGACGCGCCGCCTGACCCGGCTGCCCAAGGAGTGGCGCACGTGAACCGCCGCCGCGTGCTGGCGCTGACCGGGCGGCTGTTGCTGGTCGAGGCCCTGTTCTTGCTGGCGCCCCTGGGCCTGGCCGTGGTCGACGGCGAGCAGCGGGTGTGGGCCGCGTACCTGGCCGCCGCGGCCATCACCACCGCCTGTGCCATGCTCTTCATCTTCGTGGGCCGCCATACCCGGAACGACGACCTGCACCGCAAGGACGCCTTTGGCACCGTCGCCCTGACCTGGCTCTGCCTCGGGGTGTTCGGCGGCCTGCCCTTCGTGCTCGACGGCTCCATCCCCGATCCTGCCGGCGCGCTGTTCGAGGCCTTCTCGGGCTTCACCACCACCGGCGCCACCGTGGTCGCCGACGTGGGCGCGCTCAACCGCGCCACCAACCTGTGGCGCTGCCTCATGCACTGGCTCGGCGGCATGGGTGTGGTGGTGCTGTTCGTCGCGGTGTTCCCGCAGGTCGGCATCGGCGCCAAGCAGCTGTTCCGCACCGAGGTGCCGGGCCCGTCGAGCGAGGGCCTCAAGCCGCGCATCAAGCAGACCGCGCTCACCCTGTGGTGGCTGTACGCCGCCCTCACCGCGCTGTGCGTGCTGGCCTTGTGGGCGCTGGACATGCCGCTGTACGACGCCGTGGTGCACGCCTTCTCGACCCTGGGCACCGGCGGCTTTTCGAACCGCAGCGCCAGCATCGGCCACTACCAGTCCGCCGGCGTCGACTGGGTCACCTCGCTGTTCATGCTGCTCGCCGGGCTCAACTTCGGGCTGTACTACGGCGCGGTGCGCGGGCGCTGGCGCGAGCTGCTGTCCAACAGCGAGCTGCGTTTTTACCTGCTGGCCAACGCGGTGCTGGTGGCGGTGGTCAGCGCGACCATCTGGACGCGCCACGACGGGCTGCTCGACACCCTGCGCTATTCCGTGTTCCAGGTGCTGGCGGTGACCACCACCACCGGCTTCATGACCGAGGACTTCGACACCTACTCCGATCTCGCGCGGCTGATGCTGTTCTTCGCCATGTTCATGGGCGGCTGCGCCGGCTCCACCGCCGGTGGGCTCAAGGCCATCCGGGTGCTGCTGCTGCTCAGGCTGGCCGGGCGCGAGATCCTGAGCGCCGTGCAGCCCCAGGCCGTGCGCGCGCTGCGCCTGGGCGATCACGTGGTGCCCGAGGCCGTGCTGTCGGGGGTGCTGGTGTTCACCAGCACCTACCTGCTGCTGTTCAGCGCTGGAGCCGTGACCATGGTAGCCCTGGGCCAGGACCTGGTCACCGGCGCCAGCGCCACCATCGCCTGCCTGTCCAGCATCGGGCCTGGCCTGGCCGGGGTGGGGCCGGCGCAGAACTTCGGCGACATCCCGGCGGTGGGCAAGCTGGTGCTGAGCTTCTGCATGCTGGCTGGCAGGCTCGAGCTGTTCGCCCTGTTCGCGGTGTTCTCGCCGGCCTGCTGGCGACGTTAAAAAGGAGGGATCCCAAGCGATGCGGCGCGTGCTGGTACTCATGGGTTTGCTCGGCCTGATGCTGAGCCTGCACGCCCTGCGCGTCGAGGGCAGCGACAGCGCTGTCGATCCTTTGACCCTGGCGGCCATCGGCTTCGTGGTGCTGGCCGCCTTCACCGTGGGCGAGCTGGCCACCCTGATCCGGCTGCCCCGGATCACCGGCTACATCCTGGGCGGCGTGGCCCTGGGGCCGCAGATCTCCGACGTGCTGTCGGTACGGGTGGTGGGCGAGATGAGCGTGTTCAACACGCTGGCGCTGGGCCTCATCGCCACCACCGCGGGCCTCGAGCTCGACCTCAAGGCGGTGCGCCGGGTGTGGCGTACCCTCGCCGCCACCCTGACCTTGAAGATCCCGCTGCTGCTGCTGTTCGTGGGCGGCACCTTCTTCGCCCTCGAGCACAACCTGCCCAGCCTCGGCATCGGCGATCCGCGCAGCTTGCTCGCGCTTGGCCTGATCCTCGCGACCCTGGGCATCGGCACCTCGCCGGCCATCGCCCTGGCGGTGATCAACGAATCCGGTGCCCGGGGCCGTCTGTCCGACCTGACCCTGGCCATCGCCGTGGTCAAGGACCTGGTCGTCGTCCTGGCCCTGGCCGTGGCCCTGACCGCGGTGCGCGTGCTGATCACGCCCGAGGCCAGCTTCGGTTCCGAGGCGCTGCTCAAGGTGGCCGAAGAGGTGGGCGGCTCCTTGCTCATCGGCGGCGCCCTGGGCGGCTTGCTCATCCTGTACCTGCGCTTCGTCCACCGCTCGATGCTGCTCGCCGTCGTGGTGGCGGTGCTGCTCACCGCCGAGCTGACCGCGGCCCTGCACCTGGAGCTGCTGCTGGTGTTCATCACCGCGGGCTTCGTGGTGCGCAACTTCTCGAAGCACGAGCACGATCTGCTGCGGCCCCTGCGCCAGGTGTCGCTGCCCGTGTTCGTGGTCTTCTTCACCACCGCCGGCGCCGGGGTCGACCTGCTGGGGACCCTGCGCATCCTGCCCCTCGCCGTGGCCCTGACCCTGGGCCGCATGCTCGCCTTTGCTGTGGCCGGCCGCCTGGGTGCGCGGCTTGGCGGCGAGAAGCCCGTCGTGGGACACAACGCGTGGCTGGCCTACTTGCCCCAGGCGGGTGTCACCCTGGGCCTGGTGTTTTTGGCCGCCGCGGCCTTGCCCGACCTGGCCGATCCCATCCGCCAGACCGGCATGGCGCTGGTGGCGATCAACCTGCTGCTGGGCCCCATCGCCCTGGGCGTGGCGCTCAGGCGTGCGGGCGAGGTTCCCGGCAGCGAGCCCGCGACCGAGACCGCCGAGCCGGCCACGGCACCTCCTGCTGCCACCGAGCGCCTCGTCGACGCGGCCTCGACGCCGGCTGGGGACGCGTCCGCGCCGGCACCTCGCCCGCCCGCCCTCGAGAGGGAGCCGGTGCTGGCCCAGACCTGCGACGACCTCGCCGCCCGCCTCGACGCCATCTGCGGGCAGCTGGCCGACGAGGTGGTGGAGCCCTTGCTGCAGCAGGGGCTGCGGGTCACCACCCGCCTGTTTGCCGACCTGGAGCGCAAGCACGGCGTGGCAGGAGCCCTGCAGTCGGCGCTGGCCTCGGCGCACCCGGACCTCGCCGAGGGACTGGAAGCCGAGCTGCGCCGTCGCTTTGTCGACGCCCGCGCCCTTCTCGACGCACTGCCGCGCGAGCTGGCGGTGCCGATGCGAGAAGAGCTCCTCGTCATCCAGGCGCGAGACAGCCTGACCACCCGCTGGCACAAGCGCCTGGGGCGGCTGGGTCGACGTCTGCGCAGGCGGCCGCAGATCCGTCAGGTCCCGCTGCGCATCGCCGCCTTCGTGGCCTACGAGCGGCGCCTGGCCGAGGTACTGGAGGCCCAGCGGGACGCCTGGTTCAGGACCCACCTGGCCATGCTGGCGCAGGTCCAGATGCTGCTTCATGGCGGCCAGGACGCCGACAGCTGCCGTGCCGAGATCGGCCGCATCACCCAGCGGCACCTCGAGGTGTCGCGCAGCGATCTGGGCGGCGTGGTGCGCCGCGGCCACGACCAGCTCAGCCGGCGCCTCGAACGCCTCGCCGCGCCCGGGGATCCCGCCTCGTCGCTGCGCCTGTCGGAGACCGCGACCGAGACCGCGGCGGCGCTGCGCCGGCTCGACGGGCGCGCGGCCGCCTGGCGCAGGCTGATCGACGACGCCGCCGCCAGGCTGCGCGCGTCGGCCGAGCTGGCCGTGGTCTCCACGACCATGCGCGAGCTCCTCGACGCCAGGGCGGGGCGCCCCCTGGGCGTGGTCGAGGACGACATCCTGCCGCTCGCCGAGGCGCTGCTGACGCGACTCGACGCGCTGGTCAGCAGCATCGATCAGGCGACAGACCCGGCGGCGCGACGCGAGGTCAGCGAGCGCGTGCAGGCCCTGTTCACCCGCCACGATCGAAATCGCCTGCGCGGGTTCAAGGCCAAGTACCGCCACGCCGCGCAGGTCGGCGAGCTGCGGCAAGAGCTGGCCCAGGCCCTGGAGAATGTCCCCGAGCGGCTGGAGATCCTGCGCGAGGACCTCGCCAGCCTCAGCGTCGTCGATCCCGGCGCCCTGACGCCGGACGAGGTGAAGCTGGCCCGCGCCTGCGAGGTCATCCTGCTCGAGGGGCTGACCCCGCGCATCGCCGAGGTGCTGTCGACGATCTCGGAGCTGGTGGTGCTGGGCGAAGAAAGGCTCGAGGATGCGGCCGACTCGGTGGCCTACGGCCTGGACAACAAGGCAGAGGACGCCTCGGCCGAGGACTGGCCGGAGACCGCGCGCGAGGTCCTGAGCCGCGCCCGCGAGCGCATCGCCAGCCACCGCGACGAGCTGCAGGCCGCGCACGAGGCCGCGCGCGAGGGCTTGCTGCAGGTCGCCAACCGCGCCGAGGAGAGCCTGCGCGCCATCACCGACGACCGCAGCGCCGGCGACAGGGTGCGCGCCTCCGCCCGCCAGACCACGCGCCTGGTGAGCCGCTGGTTGGAGGTGGGGCGCAAGGCCGCGCGACGGTCCTATCGCCGCGCCACCGGCGTGGCCCTGCGCGCCACCCGCCGCCGCGGCGTGCGCGACTGGCTGATCCGCTCCGGCCAGACCCGCCTCGACGCCCTGGACATGGCCGGCTACCTGCGCCGCTTCTTCGCCGCCCCGGAGAGCTTTGACCTGCCGCGCCTGTACCTGCGCGCCTTCGAGCTGTCGCCGGTCGAGGACCCGCGGCTGATGGTGGCCTATCGCCAGGAAGCCGAGGATCTGGTGCGGGCACTGCTGCCCAGCGGGTCGGCGACGGCGAGCAACGCCCTGGTGGTCGGGGCCCACGGCAGCGGCCGCAGCTCGCTGCTCAACCTGGCCGAGCTGCGCCTGGCCCGCCAGCGCGCGGTGCGGCTGGACGCCCGCTACCACCGCCGCCGCGATGGCGTGGTGGGCGCCCTGGCGGCCGAGCTGGGGGTGGCCGCTTCGCTGCGCTCCATCGTGCAGCTGCTGCAGCGTCGCGATCACGTGATCCTCATCGACGACCTGGAGCACTACGTGCTGCCCACGCCCGAGGGCGTGGCCGAGCTGGAGCGCTTTGTCGAGCTGGTCGTCGCCACCAGTGAACGCACCCGCTGGGTGGTCTCCATCGAGGCCCAGACCCTGGCCCTGCTGCAGCCCCTGCTGCCCCTGGGTGCGGCCTTCGGGCGCCGCGTCCTGCTGCGCGCCCTGAGCTGGCACGAGATCCGCGAGCTGGTCGAGACCCGGCTGCGCCTGACCGGCTTCGAGCTGCGCTTCGAAAGCCGGCAGGTGCTGGGGCGAACCCTGACCCGCTGGCTGCAGCCCGGGCGCGACGACTACTACAAGGCCCTGTCCCGGGCGGCCGGCGGCAACCTGCGCGCGGCCATCCTCGGCCACCTGCGGCACCTGCAGCCCGTGTCCGAAAAGGCCCTGTCGACGCGCATGCCGGCGGTCACCCGCATCCCCTTCGTCGACCAGATCCCCCCCGAGGCCCAGGTGGTGCTGTCGCTGCTGCTGCGCTTCGGTCCGCTGCGGCGAGACGAGCTGGGCGCGGCGCTGTGTCGCCGGGCCGACGAGGTGGACGCGGCCCTGCTGCCGCTGCGCGACGCCGGGCTGGTGAGCAGCGACGGCGCCGACGAGGCCGTGCTGGTGCCCGGCCACCTCGAGAACGCGGTGGCGCATGCGCTGATGGTCCACGGCTCCTCGCAGGAGGTTCTCTGACATGCGCGGACGGCGACCTGTGGTCGGGGTGATGGGCGGCGTGCTGGCACTGCTGGCGACGGGGCCCGGGCACGCCCAGGAACTCACCAGCGTCGCCCCCGCGGCCGACGCCACGAGCCCCGTGGCCGAACACCTGGCCCTCGAGGCCGAACACCTGGTCACCGCGCTGCTGGGCAGCTCGGCCATTGGCCTGGTGCTGGTGCTGGTCCTGCTGTGGGGGCTCGCCTTCGCCCTGCGCTACACCATCCGGCGCCAGCGCTGGACCTCGCCCTCGACGCGACCCCTGCTGCTGCTCGGCAGCGGCGTGCTGGCGCTGCTGCTGACCCTGTCGCTGGTGGCGCGCCACGTCTACAGCGCGGCGCCCTGGATCGCGACCCTGCTGCTCATTGCCGGCTTCTCGGGGCTGGTGTTCGGCCTGGCCGCGCGCCTGCGCAGCTGGCTCGGTGGTCTGGTGATGCTGATGGCGGGCCGCGTGCGGCAGGGCGATGTGCTCGAGATCCAGGGCCGCGCTGGCACCATCGAGGCCCTGGGCCTGTTCTGGCTCACGCTGCGCGGCGAGGCCGGGGACGCGCGCTACCTGCCGGTGGCGGAGCTGGCAGACTCTCCGCTCTCCGTCTCCACCCCGCGCCGCGCCTATCCCGTCGAGGTTCAGCTGCGCCTCGGCGGCGCACCGCGCGAGGGGCACCTGAAGCGACTTCGCGCCCTGGCCACGCTCTGTCCGTACCGGGATCCGCGCAGCGAGGTGCTGCTGCAACTCGACGCCGAGCCCGAAGGCAGCGTGCGGGTGCACTTCAGAGCCTGGTCCAGCGACGCCGCCCGGCACGCGGCGCTGTACCTGCACCGGGGTCTGGAGCAGGCCGCGCAGACCTCGATAGCTGGACGGGAGCCGGAGGGATCCGAGATCGCGTCGGGGTGAGGAGATGACATGAGCGCTTTCGGGCATTCGCTGTGGGGCCTGCTCAACGTCGATCAGCTGGCGCAGTGGGTGGTGCAGCTGGTGCCCAGGCTGCTCAGCGCCGCGCTCATCCTGTTGCTGTTCTGGGTGCTGTGGCGCGTTGCGCGCGGGGCGATCCAGGCCCTGGGGCGCCGCGCCACCATCGACGCCACGGCGACGCGCTTTGTCGAGACCGTGGTGCGGGTGACGCTGCTGACCATCGGCGGGGTCACCGCCCTGGGCAAGCTGGGCATCAACACCGCGTCCATCCTCACCAGCATGGGCGTCGCCGGCCTGACCATTGGCTTCGCCGCCAAGGACGCCCTGTCCAACATGATCTCGGGCCTGTTCATCTTCTGGGACAGACCCTTCGTCATCGGCGACCTGGTCGAGATCGACGGCAAGTACGGCCGCGTCGACAACATCACCATGCGCTCGACACGGGTGGTCACGCCGGACGGCAAGATGCTGGCCGTGCCCAACAGCGTCGTCGTCAACTCGACGGTGGTCTCGTACACGAACTTCCCGCACCTGCGGCTGGACATCCCCGTCACCGTCAACGTGAACACGCACCTGGCGGCTGCGCGGCGCGCGCTGCTCGCGCTGTGCGCGGCGCAGGACTGGCTGATGAAGGACCCCGCGCCCGCGGTGCTGGTCACGGCACTCAACGACTACAACGTCGAGCTCACCCTGCAGGCCTGGATAGAGGATGAGGCGCAGCACATCGTGCTCAGGGCGCGCCTGCGCGAGGCGGTGTTCGGCGCCCTCAACGCGGCGGGGGTCGACATGCCCTTCGAGACCCTGCGCATCGAGGCCGTGGCGCCAGCGGCCCCCGCGGTCGGCGCCGTCCAGGCCGCGCCATCCTGAGGGCGCAGATCGCTCAGCCCGGTGACGCCGTGAGCACGGGCTCGACGCTGGCCACGGTGCCGGCGGGGATGTCGACCCCGGCCTCGGCCGCGGCCAGGGGCAGCAGCGGCGCGTCGTCGTCGTCGGCCACCACCACCGCCGGATGGCGGCGGTCGCGGCGCAGCACGGTGAGGCTGAACAGCGCCTGCTCGTCGGGCAGGTGGCGGGTCAGTGCGAAGCCGACCCGGGACCAGCTCAGCAGCAGGCCGTACAGGGCGTTGCGCGCGCGCTTGACCTGGGCGCCGGGCAGCAGCTGTTCGCGCTTGCGGGTCTCCTGGCCTATCTCCGCCGCGGTCAGCTCCGCGATGGCGGTCTTGACCTCGGCCCGCAGCTCCTCGACCACGGCCGGTGCCCCCAGCTTGTCGCCGTGCCTGTCGAGCAGGCTGTAAAAGACCCGCGCCGGGGTCAGCACGTTGCTGGCCTCGCCCTGGCCGAAGTTGACGCTGAACAAGCGCGGGTCGGTGCCGGCGTTGCGCGCCAGCCGCACGCACACGTCGCGCGCCGTGATCAGCGCCTTGCGCTTGAGCACCTGCAGCTCGGTGAACGCGACCTGCTCCGAAACCAGGGTCTGCCGCTCGGCCGAGAAGTAGCCGCCCAGCTCGAGCAGGCGGTGGCCGGCGACCAGGTCCGCACTCGGTCGCCAAAGCCCTTGGCCTTGAACAGCGCGCGGTGGCGCCACACCACGGGCAAGGTGGCGAAGAACTGGTGCCCCAGGTCGTTGACCAGGTAGGTGTTGCCGGGCTCGGCGTACGTGCCTTGCTCGAGCAGGGCCTTGACCTGGTCCAGGGTGGGCTCGGTGCTGTCCTTGATCTCTATCATCCTGTCCTCCCTTGGCCGGGCGCGGTGGGTCGGCCCGCCCCGGCCTGTGTTGTGATCATGGCCCTGACCTGCTCAGCGGCGACCCCGAGCCTGTCCCGGACCGACAGACAACATCTAAGAGTGTGCTCACGAGAGCTAAGAGTGTTTTCACGGTGACTCAGATCACAGTCACGCGTGGCCTGAGACACCTGATCCTGGGCCTGAGACAGCTGATCTCTGCCCTGGGGCCGCTGATCCTGCCCTGACTGCTGCTGATCCTGCGCGGGTGGCGGCTGATCCGACCGCGGCCGGCGGCGCGCTGCCACGAGCTGGCAGCGGCGTCGAACGCCGCATGAAATGAACGCGCCGAGCAGCACCTGGTGATCCCCCCGCGCAACAGGGGAGTTTGTAGCCCAGGCCGACCGCTCGCCTCTATGGGGGATCTCCCTCAAAAAATGTCGCGACATGGACAGCGCACAGCCTGGCCCACGCAGCTGCGGGACCCGGGGCCAGGACCTGGTGGGTCAAGGGGCACCCTCCCGGCCGGTCGCCAGCGACCACAGCGGAGCTGTGCCGGGATCCGCGCGACCACGCGGTCAGCGCGCGATCACGCTCCCCGGCAGCCCGGGCCACCAGGTCATCCATATGAAATCTGGTGCTTTTTATGCCGTGCCCGAACACCCTGGGGACACCACTGGCCGCAGCGCGGGGCCACGTGGCCGGTTCACGTCCACGCCCAGGACCCGGGGCATGACACGTGCAACCTCAGCGGGTGGAGCAACCAGCAGGGGGCCTGCGCGGAGGCCCGAGAGTCGCCTTCGCCACGAGGTCAAGCCAGGACATGTCACAACAGCCAGGGATGGACGGGTCCGCGGGGACATGGACGCAGGCAGCCATCGACCAGGTGGCCCTGAACGAGGGCCTGCGCCGGCTGCTGGTCGGGCTCACAGTCCTGTTCGTGGTGTTTCCGGTGCTCGACGGCGTGACCCTGAGCGGCACCGCGGCGCTGGTGGTGTGCACCCTGGACGTCACACTGGCCATCGTGTTCGGCGCGGGCTTGCTGTGGCTCAGGCGACGACGCAGCCCTGTTCAACACCCCCATCCCTGGCTGGCCGCCTGCGCGCTGCTGACCGCCGCGAGCTCGCTGCTGACCTACACCATGGCGCCCGACATCTACCTCACCGGCTACCTGCTCATGATCGTCGTCGCCACGGGCAGCTTCATGCTGTCCTGGCGCTGGACCCTGGCCACCATCGCCCTGGTGCTGGGCGCGGGCTGGGGCGTCATCGGCCGCACCCTCGGTCCCCAGGACACCGCGCAGTGGGGTTTCTTGATGCTGGCGGCGCTGGCCATGGCGCTGTCCATCCTGCTGGCGCGGCGGGGTGTGCTGCGGCGCGTGGCCCTGCTGTCGCGGGAGGTCGAGGCGCGCGTGCGCAGTCAGGAGGCGACCCTGCAGCAGCTCGAGGCCGAGCTGACCGAGCGCCGCATCGCCGAGGAGAAGCTGCAGGCCGAGCGCGACGCGGCCGAGCAGATGGTGGAGACCGCGCCGGCCGTGGTGCTGCTGCTGGGGCTCGACGGCCGCCTGCTGCGCGCCAATTCGCGCCTGGGCCAGCTCACGGGGGTGCCCGTGGAGCAGGTGCTGGGACAGAACTTCTTTGGCCGCTTCATGCCCGGGTCGCCGCCGGCGCTGGGCGCCGACTGGTGTGGCCACATGCACACGGAGCACGGGGACAGGCCGGCGGTGGCGCCGGTGACCTGCGCCGACGGTGCGCAGCGCCAGGTCGAGTGGCACTGCTCGGATCTGCGCACGCGCTCGGGCGAGCGCACGGGGGTGCTGGCCGTGGGCCAGGACATCACGGCGCGCCTGCAAGCCGAGCGCGCCGCCGAGGACGCGCGCGAGCAGATGCTGCAGGCGCAGAAGATGGAGGCCGTGGGCCAGCTCGCGGGCGGGGTGGCCCACGACTTCAACAACCTGCTGTGCGTGATGCTCAGCGCCACCGGCTTCGCCCTGGACGCGCTGCCCGCGGATCACCCGGTGCGGCAGGACCTGCGCGACGTGATGCACGCCAGCCAGCACGCGGCCAGCCTGACCCGGCAGCTGCTGGCCTTCAGCCGGCGCCAGATCTTGCAGCCCGCGGTGCTGGACCTCAACGACCTGGTGCGCAACCTGAGCAAGATGCTCGGCCGGCTGCTGGGTGAAAACATCGCCATCGAGCTGCAGCTGGGATCGGAGCTCGGCGCCATCAGCGCGGACCCGGGTCAGCTCGAGCAGGTGCTGCTGAACCTGTCGGTCAACGCCCGCGACGCCATGCCCGCCGGTGGCACCCTGACCATCGAGACCCACGCGGTCGAGCTGGACCCCGAGCAGGCGGCCAGGTTCCCGGGCATGAAGCCTGGCCGCTACGTGCGGCTGTGCGTCCGCGACAGCGGCTGCGGCATGGACCTGGCCACCCAGCGGCGGCTGTTCGAGCCCTTCTTCACCACCAAGCCGCCGGGCAAGGGCACGGGCCTCGGCCTGTCCACGGTCTTCGGCATCGTCAAGCAAAGCAACGGCCACATCCGGGTGCACAGCGAGCCGGGCCGGGGCACGGGCTTCGAGATCGACCTGCCGGCGGTCGACGGGGCACCCCTGCAGCACGGTGCGTCACCGTCGGAGGGTGGCCAGGGTGGCAACGCCACCGTGCTGCTGGTCGAGGACGATCCCCAGCTCAGGCGCATGGCCGAGCGCATCCTGAAGAAGGCGGGCTACCTCGTGCTCAGCGCCGCCGACGGCAGCGCGGCGCTGCAGCTGTACCAGAGCCAGGCGCCGAGCATCGATCTGATGCTGACCGACGTGGTCATGCCCGGCATGAGCGGCAAGCAGCTGGCCGATCAGCTGCTGGCCCTGCACCCGGGGTTCAGGGTCCTGTTCATGTCGGGCTACACGGGCGACGCGATCGCCCACCACGGGATCCTGGAGCCGGGCATCCGCTTCCTCCCCAAGCCCTTTTCCGGGGAGCAGCTGCTGCGCGCGGTGCGCGAGGCGCTGGACGCGCCGGCCTGAGGGTGGCGCTCTGGCCTGAGGGTCGCACCCTCAAAAAATGTCGCGAGGTGGGCACGAGGGGAGCGGGCGGCCCTACACGATGTCGGGCACCAGCCCGTGGCGCACCGCGAAGCGCGTCAGCTCGGCCGCCGTGCGCAGCCCGAGCTTGCTCACCAGGCTGCTGCGGTGGCGCTCGATGGTCTTGATGCTGCACCCCATCTCGGTCGCAGCCTCGCCGTTGCTGCGCCCCAGCGCCAGCAGGCGCAGCAGCTCGCCCTCGCGCGCGGTCAGCAGGCCCAGGCCGTGCACGCCGTTCTGGGCAAAGGCCACGAACTCGGCGAACACGAAGGGCAGCAGGGGCTCGCTGAAGTGGTGCTGGCCGCTGGCCACCAGGCGTATGGCCGTGGCCAGCTCGTCCATGCTGGCGCCCTTGAGCACGTAGCCGTCGGCGCCGGCGTGCACCGCCGCGCGGATGCGCCGCGGCGAGCTGTCGCCGGACACCACCACCACCCTGAGCTCGCGCCAGCGCCGCGAGATCGCCTGGATGAGGGAGACACCGTCACCCCGGGGCAGGGACAGATCGACCAGGGCCACGTCGGCCCGGGTCGCCTCGAGCAAGGCCAGGGCCTCGACCTCGTCGGCGGCCGCGGCCACCACCTCGAACTCGCCCTGCTGCGGCAGGGTGCGACTCCAGATGCGGCGCAGCGGCGCATCGTCCTCGACCAGCAACAGACGGATCGCCATGGTCAGCCCTCCCCGAGCACGCCAGCCCAGCCCTGTGTTAGCAGCACTGCGGGTGCCGGATCAAGCCAGCCCGTGAACGCGGCCGCGGGCGGGAGCACGGCGACGGCGCCACGGGGTGAATACCAACCGCGATCCCGGCCAGCTTTCGTGGCAGCGGCAGCACCGCGGGGTATCCTTTTATCGATAGTCAGAATGTAGAAAGCGACGGGGTGGCCTGGATAGGGACAGTCAGGGCCGAATTGCCCGGCGAGGTGAGCGGTGGCAGAACGCGAACCCCGGGGGGACTACAACCTGCGCGTGCTCGGCGCCCTGGCCCACGGGGTCGAGCAGCGCTTCGGTGAGCTGGGGCTGCAGCGCATGGCGACGGCGGCCGGGCTGCCCCTCGAGGAGCTGCGCGCCGGGCGCGCGTGGGTCTCGCTGGCCCAGCTCGAGGCGGCCCTGCAGCAGGCCGCGGACCTGCTCGGTGGCGACGAGAGCGCCTTCCTCGAGACCTGCATTCAGGGCATGCCGCAGTCCTACGGCGCCCTCAAGTACGTGCTGTGGGCCACCACCCCCGAGCGGGTGTTCAACCTGGCCATGAGCACCGCCCACCTGATGACGACGATCAGCCGCTGGCAGCGCGTCGAGCAGGGCGCCAACCGCATGCGCGCGCGCTACCTCAGCGACCAGCCGGAGAGCCGCTGGCTGTGCCTGGTGCGCCAGGCCAACATCGCGGGCCTGCCCACCTTGTGGGGGCTGCCCCGGCCGCACTTCGTCGAGCACAGCTGCATGGCGCGCGGCGACGCCTGCTGCGAGTACGAGGGCTGGTGGCCCGCTCGCCGCGGCTGGCTGTGGCCCCTGCTGGCGGCGCTGGTGGGCGGCGGTCTGGGGCTGAGCCTCGGCGTGTCCGGCGTCGCGCCGTGGGTGCTGGCGCCCCTGCTGGCGCTGCTCGGCGGCGGCGGCGCCGGCTACCTCGATCTGCTGCGCACCCAGCGCCAGAACCAAAACGTGGCGCAGCGCTCGGTCGAGGCGGTGCGGCAGCTCGCCGAGGACGAGAGGCGGGCCAGGCTGCAGGTGCTCGAGCTCAACGCGCGGCAGCGGCAGTTCGTGCACAAGCTCGACGGCCAGGTCGCGCAGCGGACCCAGGCGCTGGAGCGCACCCTCGAGCGCATGCAGCACATGCAGCAGGCACAGAGCGAGCTGGTGCAGGGCCGGGCGCACGACCTGCGCAACCCGCTGGCCAACATCGACGGCAACGCGCAGCTGCTGATCGAGATCGCCGACCAGCTCCCGGCGTCCTACCGCGACGTCGGACATGAGATCCTCGACGCGGCCAGGCGCCTGCGGCAACAGGCCGACGCGCTGACCCGCTCGCTGCTGGCGCAGATGCAGCCCGAGAAGCTCTGTCTGGAACCGCTGGTGGTGCCCATGCTGGCGCAGGAGCTGCGCAAGCGCCTGACCGCCATGTCGGTCAAGCCCGAGCTCGCCATCAGCGTCTTTAGCACCCGCGAGGCGCCGGAGCTGATCGACGTCGACACCCTGCGCCTGGACCGGGTGCTCGACAACCTGCTGACCAACGCCCTGAAGTACACCGAGCGCGGCAGCATCATCGTCGAGCTGGAGGGCACGCCGGACAGCCTGGTGATCAAGATCTCGGACTCGGGCCGCGGCATCACCGAGGACGAGTTCGCCCACGTGTTCAGGCCCGGCGGCAGCCGCGTCGACACCCGCGCCCCCAGCAGCCACGGCCTGGGCCTGTCGGTGGTGGTGCGCCTGCTGGCCGAGATGGGGGGCCGGCTCGAGGTGCTGTCGCGGCCGGGCAAGGGCACCACCTTCTGGATCTACCTGCCCCGCGAGGCCCCGGTGCAACAGGAGGCCGAGGCCGCACCACGGCCCATCGAGACCGACGACGCGCTGCTGGCGCGCGTGGTCACCATACGCCGCGTGGCCAGCGGGGACTGAG
>JBDRCO010000101.1:0-121355 GCA_043821645.1 Pseudomonadota bacterium
CCACGGTCTTTGGCGCCTTGTCCCAGTAAAGCTCGGCCACCATGTCGCCCATTGAAGTCTTGAAGGTGGCCTACAGCTTCTGCCCTGCCTGAACTCCGAAGTCTGTCATGAGGTATCCCCGTCCGGTGAAGTGAAGCACGATCCATAGCCAGCCTGGGCGTCCCTCGCAAGGCGCGTACATGCCTCGTTGTCTCGGCGCGAGGGCGACGCTACCCTGCGCAGATGTGGATCGCAGCACCCCTGTTCTGCGCGCTGACCGTGGCGGCGAGCGACGGACAACCCTCGTCGCTGGCCCTCGCCTGGGTTGCCGAGGCCCGTGGAGGCCCTCCCCGCGGGCTCGTCGCGAGCTTCGTGGACCTGTCGGAGCCTGGCGCACCCCCTCCTCGTCGCTATGCCTACGCCGCCCAGTTGTGGCGAGGCGAGCAGACCGATGCTGTGCTGCGCTTCGCAGAACCCACAGGTGGCGCTGTCGCAGTGGGTGTCCGTTTCGAGGCCACACCGGCCCTCGAGGGCTTTCCAGAACGAGAATCCCTGGGCCTGCGCTGGCGCAGCGACGATCGCATCGAGCTGCGCGTCGGAGCCGAGCGCCCCTGGCAGCTGCTCACCGAGGCTCTGGTTCTCCCGGAGGGTCCGACTGCGGACAGCTCGGTCTGTCGCCTGACCGCGACCCGCGCCACGCTCCGCGGTCCCGGCGAGTTGCGCCGCGGGCTGGCTCTGGTCGAGGTCTGTGATCACGGGACGCCCGTCGTTCTGCTGCGGCCAGGTGCCGTCCTGCTGGTCGACGAACAGGGCGCTGGAACCCTGTGGTGGCCTGACCAGGCCCAGGTCTTCGCGCTGATCCCTGGCCAGGCCCCGGGTGCGCCCGGCGCGGGCGCGCAGGCGCAGATCGTCGATCGCAGGCCATGCCAGGCGAGCTGGACGCCGCGGGTGATGCGACTTGTTGTCGACGACAGCAGCCTGGTGCTGGAGCCGACGCTGACCCAGGACCCTGGCTCGTCCCTGGCTGTGGACAGCCCACGCCTGGGCTGCAGTGCCCTGCTCAGCGGTCTGCGCCTCGACAAGAATCGCGTGCAGGGTGTGAACGCGCTGGTGATCCCTGTGGACCGCTAGCGCAGCCGGTTCCAGTGCCCGTCAAAGCCCTGGATCTCGACCCGCGGCTCGTTGACCGAGATGATGTACTCGGCGCGCCTGTTGCGCGGCTCGTCGGTGTTGTCAGGGGTGGGCACCAGCGGTGCTTCCTCGCCGAAGCCCAGGTAGTAGACGTCGACCTGGAGCCCCTTCTTCTTGAAGGCACTGGCGATGGAGCGCGCCCGCCGGTTGGACAGGTCGCGGTTGAAGCCCTTGTCGGCGACGGTGTCGGTGTGGCCAGCGATGTACAGGTTGGGCTTGCCCCACTTGCCGTACTTGGCCAGGGCCTGGGCGATGGCCTGGTAGCTGGCGTCGAGCTTGACCGCCTCGTCCGCCGCGATCACGTCGCTGCCCGAGGCAAACCGCACCTCCTCGTGCTCGATGGGATAGCTCCACGGAAAGAAATGCTGCTCCTTGAACACGCCGTCGCTGCAGGTGGGCTTGATCACGATGCGCAGGACCGGGCCAGGCTTCTGTTCCCAGCGAAAGGTCAGGGGCGTGTTGGGCGGCGCGCCATGGTGCTCCGTCGTGAGCTGGGCGAGCACGCCGTCCTCACCGTCGATCTCGATGTCCAGCTTGTCCACCTCGCAACCGATGCGCACGGTGCCGGTCTTGCCCGCGAGGTCCAGATCGTTCTCGGTCATGTTCACCGCGAACTGGCCGCTGGTGACCTCGACGGTGAACTCCAGGGGCATGGCGGCCTCGTTGTCCTCGGAGAACACCACCACCAGCTCTCCCTTATAGCTGTGCACGCCGATGTCCTGGTCGAACTCGATGGCGGCCTGCTTGCCAAGCTTGGGCTTCTGCACCGCGGTGTTGACCTTCTTCCCGTCGTCACGGGTCAGGTGCAGCTCGATGCGGCGCACCTTCTTGTTGGGGGTCACCAGCACCGCCGGCCGGTTCTTTTCCTTGAGCACCTTCAGGCGCGCGGCCACATCCACGTCGTTGGCCCGCAGGGGCGTCGACAGCAGCAGGGCGAGGGAGAGCGAGGAGAGGATGAGGGTACGCATCGCCAGACCTCCGGGCGCAGGCTAGCACGGAGCGGCAGGGTCTGGGTACGGTGCCGCGCGTGGTGCGAGCGGTGCACGTACACCAGGGGCGGCGGCTCAGGGCAGGGGCACGCTGCTCGAGCCAAGCGGGCAGTAATTGATCTCGCGCGGCTGCATGGGCTGGCAGCTGCGGCTGCCGCAGGTGGCGCCGCTGCAGGTGTCGGCGTCACAACTCTGGGGAGCTGTGCAGTCCCCGGCGCTGTAGCAGGTCGTGCCACTGGACGAGCACACGTTGCTGCAGTCACTTGCGTCCTGGCAATAACCGCCGCCCTGGCCGCACTGGCCCACGCAGTCTCCGTCGTCCTGGCAGGCCGAGCCGTCGCCACAGGCACCGAGCCCGCACTCGCTGGACTCGCACTGCACATCGGCGCTGCAGGTCTGGCCTGCTCCCAGCCGCGCTTTGCAGGTGCCGTCACAGATCAGGTTCTCGGCGCACTCGTACGACGAGTTGCAGGCGGTGCCCGAACCCTTGAGCGAGGCGCACTGGCCGCCATCACAGAACAGGCCGCTGGCACAGCCGAGGCTTCCGCACGACTCTCCCTTCTTGGCCAGTGCCTTGCATTTTGCCTCGATACACACTGTGTCGACGGCGCATTCGAAATCCCAGAAGCACTCCTCGCCCGAGCCCTGGGCGCCCTCGAAGGGGCTGTCCGAGCAGGGCTCGGCCATGGGCGATTCCTCGGCCACGATCACGCACTTGCCATCCTTGGGGCGCGAGGCGTCAAAGCAGGCCGCGGCCGTCTCCTTGTTGAAGGTGCTGCGCCCCTCGGACACCGAGTAAATAGGCTCGGCGTAGTAGCTGCGGCACAGCAGTTCCATGTCTTGCTTGCAGCGTCCCTCGTCGTTGACATTGTCCTCGGCCAGCAGGGACTCGCGCTGCCGGCTCGAGCAGCACTGGATCATGTTGGCGCACATGAGGCTGGCCCATTCGGAGCAATAGCTGTCCGCCGACCCGAACAGGCCGAAGCAGCCACTCGAGCCAAGGCTCGCCAGCAGCGCGATGACGAGACCGGGTCGAGCCAGAGATACTCGTTGGTGCATCACACCCCCCTTGACGTGAATGGCGAGAAGTTCGCTCTGGGCGGGGAGCAGACCACGGGGCCGCACCTGGGGGCAAGGTCGTGTGCTGTTGTCAGCGAGATCTCAGAAAACCGATGATCTGCGGTGTGGACGACTCACATCCTGTGGGTTCAAGGGGGCGCAAATCGTGCAGCATCTAGGTGGGCGTCCTCCCGAACTCTGTGATAAAAAGAAAAGGGTCAGCAATCACGGGAAGATCGCGGCTGTACCCGCGGTCCGGAGCCAACTACGGTCGGTGATCATCACGAATGGCCAGAGCTATGCAAGTGCCACTCGCGAGGTCCTGTCCAGAGCTCTGGCCGAGGCAAAGCTGCCATGCTGGCGAGACGGCTGAACAGGGCAGGCCCCAGGGCCGAGTCCGTGGTGAGGAACAATGCGCAAGATCCTTGAAAAGGTCGGTTTCACACCCCGCATCTGCGTCTGGGAGCTAACCCTCGCCTGCAACATGCAGTGCGGTCACTGTGGATCTCGCGCAGGCAAGGCACGCCCCGACGAGCTGAGCTCCGAGGAGGTCCAGCGCGTGGCCAACGAGCTGGCGGACCTGGGATGCAAGCGCGTCACCCTGAGCGGCGGCGAACCCATCCTGCGCAAGGACTGGCCCGAGATCGCGCGCACCCTGACCGGGCGCGGGGTCAAGGTCAACATGGTGTCCAACGGCTGGGCCTGGACCCCCGAGACCGTGCGCACGGCCAAGGAGGTCGGGCTCGCCAACGTGTGCTTCAGCATCGACGGCCTCGAGGCGACCCACGACGCCATCCGCAAGCCGGGCTCCTATGCCCGGGCCATGAAGGCCTTCGAGTACTGTCGCGAGCTCAAGCTGCCCACGGCCTCGATCATGACCATCAACCGCCGCAACCTCGGCGAGATCGACGCCGTGCACGACATGCTGGTCGAGATGGGCGTCACCCTGTGGCAGCCGCAGCTGTCCGACCCCATGGGCAACCAGCGCGACAACATCGAGTGGGCCTTTCACCCCGAGGAGCTGCCCGAGATCGAAGACAAGCTGGGCGAGATCATGCGGCGCTCGTCCATGCGCGTCACCGTGGGCGACAACATCGGTTTCTATGGCCCCAACGAGGAGCTGTTCCGCCAGGAGTCGACCTTTGGCTTCTGGGTCGGCTGCTTCGCCGGTTGCCAGGTGGTCGGCATCGAGGCCGATGGCAACATCAAGGGCTGCCTGTCGCAGCAAGACCCGGCCTTTGTCGAGGGGAATGTGCGCACCGAGTCGCTGGCGGACATCTGGTGCAGGCCCGGCGCCTTTGCCTTTAACCGCGAGTTCACCACCGAGCAGCTCGGCGGCTTTTGTGCCGAGTGCCGCTACAACGACATCTGCCGCGGTGGCTGCACCTGCTCGGCGCACTTCGCCTCGGGCAACAAGTTTGACAATCCGTTCTGTGTGTATCGCGTCAATGAACTTAAAAAGCGCGGAATTGTTGAAAAAATTGGTACAGAGCGGGATATCGACGTGGAAAAGCTGCCCATCCAGCCGATCGCTCGATAGGGAGCGGATCGCCCCTGGGGGGTGTACAATGAGTGAGCGGAGGAAGCCATGACAGAGCGAGAGATGCGGACCAAGATCGACAGCGTGCTCCGGGATCTCGAAGTGCAAGAGCTCGAGGAGCGCATCGCACCCGTCAAGTGCGACAAGAACCCCGACGCGCCCGAGTGTGCCCCCGTGGCGCGCTACGGTGTGGTCGAGGACCCTGTGGTGCGCTACGGCATCGGATTCTAGACGCGATTCGCAGGAGGCTGACGTGGACGACAGCAAGATGCGCGACAAGGTCGATCAGGTGCTCAGGGACCTCGAGGTGCAGGCGCTCGAGGAGCGCATCGCACCGGTCAAGTGCGACAAGAATCCCGAGGCCCCGGAGTGCGGCATCGTGGCCGAGTACGGTGTGGCCCTGTACGGCATTCAGCCGGACTATGGCATCGATCCGGGTGGTGGTTGAGCGACGCCACGGTAGTGAGGGAGGCTCTCATGAATGATCGCAGCATGCGCGATCGCATCGACCACGTGCTGGCGACCCTCGAGGTGCAAGCGCTCGAAGAACGCATCGCACCGGTCAAGTGTGACAAGAACCCCGAGGCGGCCGAGTGCCAGGTGCAGCCCATGTACGGCGTCACCATGTACGGCATCGAGCCCATGTATGGCGTCGACCCGGGCGGCGGCTGAGCGCTGAACCCCGACCTTGAACCCTCCCGTTGCTGAGCCCGGGCCCGCGCCCGCGCGGCCACACCTTCGAACCGATCTGCAGCTCGCTCCCGCGGTCGAACGCGGTGAGCCGTGCACCTACGTGCGCGATCCCGTGCGCCGGAGCTTCTACAGGTTGGGGGACACGGCGCTGCGCGCGGTGCAGCTGATGGACGGTGAACACGACGCCCGCAGCATCGCCGCCGAGGTCTCGGCCGAGCTCCACGTCGACATCCCGGTGGCGTCCATCGAGAAGCTCATCACCACCCTCGACGGGCATGGCTTCCTCTCCAATGGATCACCACCTGCGCCTGCTTCCCGCGTGCGTGGTGGGGTGTTCTTCCTCGTCATCCCGCTCATCGATCCCGATCGCTGGTTGCAGATCCTGGCTCCGCTGTGGCGCGTGCTGGTGTCGCGCCCGGTGGCCGTCGTCATCGGCGTGCTCATCACGGCGGGCGCGCTGTTGCACCTGCCGTGGCTGGGAGGGGCGCACACCTGGACCGGCGGCACGCTTGGGATGCGCGACCTGGTGGCCTTTTACCTGGTGGTCTCCGCCGCCATCGTGCTGCACGAACTCGGTCACGCGGTCACGCTCAAGGCCATGGGCGGCGAGGTCCACGAGATGGGCCTGCTGCTGCTGTACCTGCAACCCTGCTTCTACTGCAACGTGAGCGACGCCTACCTGCTGCCGCGCCGGCGCCGACTGTGGGTCTCCTTCGCCGGTCTCTACGTCGAGCTCGGGGCCTGGGGCGCGGCCTCGCTGGTGGCCCAGGCCCTGGGACCGGACCATGCCGCGGGGCGGGTGGCGCACCTGGTGACGACGGTGATCGGGCTCAAGGCGCTGCTGTTCAACCTCAACCCGCTGATCAAGCTCGACGGCTACTACCTGCTGGTCGACCTGGTACAGATCCCCAACCTGCGCCAGCGCGCCTTTTCCCACCTGGCCCGGACCCTCGGCCTGCGCCGCGGTGACGACGGGCCCACCCCCCGGGACACGAGGGAGAAGGGCATCCTCCTGGCCTACGCGAGCCTGGCGCTGCTGTTCCTGGTGGGGCTGTTCGGGGTGCTGGCGCAGCGCCTGTGGCGGGTGCTGCAGGACGGGGAGTGGACCGTCTCGGTGCTGTTCCTTGCAATCATCTGCGCTTTCTTGCTGCTGCGCGGGTTGCGTTTCGCGTTCGGTCTGCGCCGCGCCGGGTCCGCGCAGGTCTGAACTCAACCCCAGCGCCCCGCCGAGCTCGACGACGGCAGCCGCCCCAAGTCGCGATCCATGCGCCGGCTCAGCTTGTACCAGCGCTGCACCGAGTTCTCGAGCAGGGCATAGTGGAAGATGTATGGCACGAGCAGCGCGAGCAGCAGCACCAGCAGCACCAGGCTCCACAGCTGTGGCCGGGCCAGGTAGATGACGAAGGCCGCCAGGCTGAATACACCAAAGGCGAGCAGCACCAGCAGGTGGGCCAGGCGTTCCGCCTGAAGGTATCCCACTTGCCTCTCGTGATAGGCGCGAAAGCGACTCAGGGTGCCCGGCTCGGCCAGGGCCAGTTCCGCGGCGGTCTCGTGTTCGCGGATGAAGTGCTTCATGGCGGGCTCCGGGGCGCGTCGGTGCGTTGCCCTGGAGCACAGCACGGACAGCGCCTGGCGAGAAGCCCGACGCCGCGACAGCGTGGACCGGAGAGCGCGCGGGGGGTATGGTCCACGCCGTCCCCGGGAGCGTGCATGGACCTCGCCGTCGAGAACTACTGCAACGATATATGGCCTCTGGTCTACGAGCCCTACTACGCCGAGGACCACGCCAGGGAGTTCCCCTTTTACAGCGCCGTCGCCGCCGAGCGCCCGGGTCCGGTGCTCGAGGTGGGAAGCGGTACCGGCGTCCTGTTCTACAAGCTGCTGCGTGGCGGTGTCGACGTGCAGGGCATCGATGTGTCGCCCACCATGCTCGACGCGCTGTACCGGGCGGCGCGCGACGATGACGAACGTGTACAGGCGCTGCAGCGGGTGCGAATGCAGGACATGACCGCGCTCGATCTGGAGACCCGCTTCTCGCAGATCTTGGTGCCGGCCCGGGCCTTTTTACACGTCGCCGCGCTGGAGGCACAGCTGGCGACCCTGCGCGGCTTTCATGCCCAGCTCGCCGAGGGTGGCCGCCTCGCCCTCAACTTCTTCGTGCCCGACCTGCAGCAGATCCTGGACGCGCATCGCAGCCCGCAGGAAGAACCCTTCGACGCCTTCGTGCATCCGCGCAGCGGCGCACCCATCGAGCTGACCATCCGTCGCGAGGTGCCGGACCTGAGCGCGCAGCGGTTCATCGTGACCTGGCGTTTCAGGTGGGAGGACCAGGAGCGCGTCACCCGCATGGATCTGCGCTGGGTTCACCGTGACGAGTTCGAGCTGATGCTCCGGCTGGCTGGGTTCCGGTGCTGGAAACTGTTCGGCGAGAACGATCGCTCCGGGTTCGGGCCGCACAGCAACGAGATGTTCTGGCTCGTCGAGAAGTAGCCAGGGCTCGCGCCCGCGACGGGTTGTGTGATAGCACTGGGTCGCCACCGTGGAGGACACGACGCATGATGCGTGCGCCGCTCGCCAGTGCGCTGCTGCTGATGCTTCTGGGCTGCCCGACCTCCCGGCCACAGGCAGCAGCGGAGCCAGCCCAGGCACCCGCTCTGCCCCAATCATCGCCAGGCCTTCCGGCCTCGCTCACCACCGCCCATGATCTGCCGCCGATCGCGGTCACCGAGAGCTCGACGGCCTATGACCGCGCCGCCATGGCCTTGCCGGGTTTCGACGGGTCGCGCCAGGACCACTGGGTGGTCCGGGGGGACCAGCTGTGCCGTGGCGATCGGCCTCGCCAGGTCATCGTCGACGTGGATCAGACCGCGGTCAGCGGTAACTTCGTCGCCAAGGTCGAGGTCAACCCCGCGGCGCGCGAGGTCCTGCGCACGCTCGATCAGGCTCACGGTGTGACCTACCTCAGCGCCAACTTTGCCATCGACCGCATCGTGGCCTTTTTGGATCGCACGGGCTATCCGCAGGTGCCTGCGATCGCACGCCCTCGCAACTACTGGAAGCCCGACTACGGCAGCTGGTGCAAGCAGGGCGCCCGCTACGAGCTGTGCGAGAGTTCGTACAAGCTCGACGCCATCGAGCGCATGGTGCAGCGCTGCCCCCAGCGTGACGTGCCCCTGATCGGCCTGGGGGACAAGTTCAGTGACTATCTCGCCTACGCTCAGGCCGGAGTCTGCCCCTTGATCGTGCGCGATGGACACGTTTTGGAGACCAATGCGAGCGAAATGGCCGCAGGTTGCACGCTCGATCCAGACCGACGCTTTGCCTGGATGCCCGACGACAGGGGCCTGGGTGATCGCTGTGCCGTGGTGCCGGATCGCTTCGTGGTTGGGTGGGATCAGATCGAGGCACGCGCCGAGGCCGTGCTGAGCGGGTCCGTGGCCTGCGGTGCCTGGTAAGGAGTTTTCGATGCATGAATCCATGACGCGTCCCACGCTCGTCCTTGGTGCCCTCACGGCGCTGTCCTGTGCCATGACCTCGTGCGCCAGCGACAAGGCGGCCAAGGTCGAACCCACGGCCGCCGCTCCGGCGGTCGCGCTGTCGCCGGCCGATCAGGAAGAGCGGGCGCGCCTGCAGAAGGTCTTCCAGAGCATCTTCGATGTGCCGGCCGACGCCACCATCGCGCCGGAACTGCTCGAGCCCAAGACCCTGGCCGATGCTCAGAACATCGTGCGCAGTGACAACGTGTCGCTGTTCCCCCGGGCCGACGCCGTGTTCACGGCGCATCTCGCCCAGAAGCCAGACGACCTGGACAACCTGACCTGGCATGCCCAGCTGTACCTGGCCTGGGCCGATTCCACCGCCCTGACCGGCAAGACCCTGAGCACCAGCCTGCAGAAGCTAGGTGGCCAGCGTGACGAGCTGAAGCAGAAGCTCGACGCGGGAGAGCTGGAGGGGGCGGCCAAGCTCAAGGCCCGGGCCCGGCTCGACGAGATCGACTGGCTGCTGCCGCTCGTCGAGGAGGTGCAGGGCCGGCTGCAACAGGTCGCGCGCGAAAAGATCGCCATCGGCGAGACCAAGACCCAGGCCATCCTGGCCAGGCACGGTGACAGCTACAAGGGCTTCCGCCTCGGCGCGGACCTGGCGCGCATCAGCGAGGACTGGGACCGTTATTCCGAGCGCGTGCAGAAGCTCGAGCAAAGGAACCCGGACTCCAACGGGCTGCGCTTCCTCAAGGGTGTGGTGGCCTTCTCGCGGGACAAGGACTACGCCGAGGCCGTGCGTTTCTTGCAGGAGGCCATCGCCAAGGATCCGAAGTTCACCAAGGCGCAGTACTACCTGGCCCTGACCTACCTCAACCAGCGCAAGTTCGACGACGCCGTGCAGGCCCTGGATCGCACCCTCGAGCTGAGCCCGGGTCACCCCTTCGCCAACGCGGTGCGCAGCTACATCACCCGCGCCCGGGGATACTGAGACCGGGCGCCCTGCGTCGCAGTGCGAGCCCCAGCAGCAGGGCGCCGCCCCACAGCAGACCAGAACGCGATGTCACGGTGAGGCCGCTGCACAGGCCCACCTGGTGTGATCCGCCCAGACTGCCGTCGCCATAGTTGGACCCACGGCGGCGACAGTCCTCGTCGACCCGGCCATCGCAGTTGTTGTCCACGTCGTCGCGGCACAATTCCTCGACATCGGGGCGGATCTCGGCATTGCCGTCGTCACAGTCCCGCTCCTGGCAGAAGCCGTCGCCGTCGCCGTCGACGCAGCTCTGGCAGCCGTCGTCGACACTGCCGTTGCAGTCGTTGTCGAGGTCATCGCCGCACTTCTCGGCGTTGCTCGGGTAGACGCTGCTGCGGCTGTCGTCGCAGTCAACGGGTGCGCAGAAACCATCGCCATCCGCGTCGGTGCAGGCGTCGCAGCCTTCATCCGTCTGGCCGTTGCAGTTGTTGTCGACCTCGTCGCCGCAGCGCTCGAGGACTCCGGGGTGCACACCGGGATGGTTGTCGTCACAGTCCACGGCCTCGCAAAAGCCGTCGTGGTCGCGGTCCACGCAGGTGTCGCAGTCCTCGTCGGTCCGGCCGTCGCAGTTGTTGTCCCTGCCGTCGCCGCACAGCTCGCTGGCGCCCGGGTGGTCGCTGGCGTTCTGGTCATTGCAGTCCTGAGCCTGGCAGCTGCCGTCGCCATCGGCGTCGATGCACAGACACACCCCCACGCCGTCGAGACCCTGGAACACCGGCGCGTCGCAGGCCTCGTCGCTACCGCAGTCGGTGTTGCCCAGGCAGAAGGGGACGCAGCGGCCGGTGGTCGCGCCGCTGGCTCCAGCGCACATCAGGCCGTCGGCGCACTCGAGCAGATCCCCGAGCTCGACATTGCAGGCCGCGCCCTCGGCGATGCCGTGACTGGCGTAGCAGCTGGTGGCACCGGTGCGCGTCGGATAGCAGCCCAGGCCGCCGGAGCAGCCTCCGCCACGCAGGTCACAGTTGTCGGGGGGAAAGCACACGTCGATGGCACCCGCGCAGCTGCTGTACACGCAGTCGAGCCAGGCCGTGTCGTCGGTGATGGTGTCGCACGAGGTCGAAAAACAACCGTTCATGGTGTCGAGCTGGTCCTGGGCCGTGACCGTGCCGCGTCCGTAGCAGGCGGCGGTGCAGGCGCTGTCCCCCGACGTGCAGTCGACCATGCAGGTGTAGATCTGCTCGCAGCTCTCGCTCCCGCTGGCCTGTGGAAAGCACGCGCTCTTCTGGGCCCCGCACGAGCTGTCCGCGCAGGTCCAGTACGCGTCATCGCTGAGCCCCGCGCAGTTCTCATCGAGGCAGGCGAGCAGTGTGTTGAGCTGCGAACGCGCATTCTCGGTGCCCTGCAGGTAGCAGTTGCTCTGGCAACCCTGGTCGCTGCCGCAATCGCCCATGCAGCTGTAGATCTCGTCGCAGCTCAGGGTCTCGCACAGGGCGTTGCTGCAGGTGCCATTGCTCTGGCAGGCCTGGGCGCAGGTGCAGACCGACGGCGAGGTGAGGCAGTTTGGCGGTGCCACGCCCATCTGCTGCGCGATCCACGTCGAGTAGTGGTCGACGCGCATGTGGTTGTAGACACCCATGCAGGGATCGCCACCGCTGGAGCCAACTGTCGAGTTGACCCCGATGACGCGATAGCCATCCGCGAACTGGTACAGTCCTGGCCCGCCCGAGTCGCCAAAGCAGATCCCCGAGCCGCTGTATTCACCGCTGTAGGTGGCGCTGTCCACCCAGGACACTGCCACGGTGGCCGAGCGCTTGATGCCGCCGCCTGTGCGGTTGATGCCCTCGGTGACCCCGAAGCCCACGTAGAGGACACTGCCATCGACGAAGGCACCGTCCATGGTGGTGGTGTTGTAAGGGTAGGTCGGGACGCCGACGGCGGGCTGAGACAGATGGACCAGGCCCACGTCGTTCTCGATGGTGCTGCTGTTCCACTGCGGGTGGACGTAGAAGGCGTCGGTGGGCAGGAAGGTCCCTGTCGACGGGCGCTGTGCCGAGGCCGTGGGATTGGCGTCGCTGCCCACGAAGAAGCGCACCATGCTCGGGGTGAGCGCGAGGTCCTCGCTGGTATCCAGGCAATGGGCTGCGGTCAGGACCCATTGCGGGGCGATCAGGGTGCCGGTGCAAAAAGAACCCTGGTAGCCGTAGCCCGGAACCTCGTAGGTCAAGGCACCCACGCCGAGCCAGCCACTCTCGCTGACGCCGCCCACGATGGCTTCACGCTGCGAACCCGCACGGGAGTCCAGGTCGCCTGGGGACAGGCGGTGGCGAGCACGGCCACGATCCAGGTTGCGGTCAGGCACATCTGCCATCGAGTCGCGCTGCGTGTCATTCCGGTCTCCCTGTCGCTCATCTCTTGAGAGGACGCCGCCGTGCAGCTGCCGTCGCAGAGCCCGGCTGTGTGGCCGTAGAGGAATATCCGCAGGGGTGCTGATTGATCGAAAAAAGTCATTTATTTCATATAGATGTGACGAAGAACACATCTCGCAGGTCGCCTTTCGTGAGCGGGCGCACGTTGCGCTGCGTGGATGTGATCGACGGCACGCGAGATCTTGGGGCCTGTGCTGGAACCTCGATCCGCCCCGGGAGCTTTGGCGGATAGCGCGCAAATACCGCTCGCCGACGAGGGCGGGTTACTGCTTCAGGAACTCAGGCTGACCGCGTCCGGTGGCGTCGGACGTCGAGTCGGGCGCCGGTGCCACGCATCGAATAACCGTCGCTGGAAGTTGCCATGGTGCGGGGCTGCGACCTCGTATCCGGGGAGACGTCTCAAGAATGCAGCGGCAAGAACGTGTGCTGTGCGCGCGGTCACACCGCGGATGTGA
Source organism: Pseudomonadota bacterium (assembly GCA_043821645.1). Taxonomy (GTDB): domain Bacteria; phylum Myxococcota; class JACRCW01; order JAFGSX01; family JAFGSX01; genus JBDRCO01. Next base: position 12,785 of record JBDRCO010000101.1, read on the forward strand.
TGCAGCGCACCCTCGTCGAGAAAGCTCGGCGCGGACCGCCAACTCCAGGGGTCGCGAGATAAGCTGATCGACATGCGTCACCATGAAATGCATACGCCCCGACCGGTCTGGTTCGTTCTCGCCGCAGTGCCAGTCGTGCTGGGGCTGGTTGCCTGCGAACCTCCCGTACAGGGTCCCTCGTCCGGCCCGCCTTCGTTGCGGCGCGATGCGGGTCTGCCTCCCGTCGACGCGGCCGTGCTCGACGCGACCGCGATGCTGGATGCCCAGGGCGCCGACCTGAACCTGCCGGACAGCTCGCTGCCGGACCTGGCCATGCCGGACGGGGCTGGCTCGGATGCTGCCGTCGCGGACAGCGCCCGCCCCGACGTGCTCGCGGACTCGGCGAGTGCGGACGCCAACTGCGGCGCGGGTTGTCCTGGGCCCGAGAACACCCCGGAGCGCTGCAGCGATCACGTCGACAATGATGGCGATCCCTACATCGACTGTCGCGACCACGACTGCCTGCAGGTCTGGCCCTGCAACATCCCCGAATCCACCACCGAGGCCTGCAGCGATGGCCACGACAACGACGGCGACGGCTACCTCGACTGCAAGGACTTCAACTGCGATCTGGTGTGGCCCTGCAATGTGCCCGAGAACACCATCGAGGCCTGCCTCGATGGTTACGACAACGATGGTGACGGCGCCAGGGACTGCGCGGACCCCAACTGCGCGATCTTGCCGGTGTGCCTGCCCTACGAGAACACGGCGCTCACCTGCACCGACGGCGTGGACAATGACGGCGACAGCGACCAGGATTGCATCGACACCGAATGCCAGAGCCTGTCCGTGTGCGCCACTCACGAGGACGACGAGGCGACCTGCGCCGACCTGGTGGATAACGATGCTGACGGGGCATTCGACTGCCGGGACCCGGGCTGCGCGGCCACGACAGTGTGCAACGTGGCGCTGGTACGCATCGCGACATGGAACGTGGAAGCACTGTCCGCACCCGGGAGCACGCCCTATGGCGCGGCCCTGGCCGTGATCCAGCGCATCGCTCCCGACGTGATCTGCCTGCAGGAAGTGGAGGACATCGAGAGCGCATCCCTGACCTCGCTGGCCCAGGCGAGTGGCCTGGTGCACAGCTTCCAGGGCAGCATCTCGACCGCCATGTCCGGCGGCCTGACTGTGGCCTGCCTGTCGCGCTGGCCCCTGGACGAGGCCGCATCGCGCTCCTCCGATGACATCTCCAGCGACTCGAATGCCAACGAGACCGGTCGCGACATCGTTCAGCTTCGCGTGGCCGTGAGGCCGGGGAGTCTCTACCTCGGCGTGTTCAGTGTTCACCTCAAGGCTGGTTTCACCGATCTCGATCGCTTCCGGCGCCAGATCGAGGCACTGCGCCTGGCCCAGGTTGTGGCCCAGTACCGCGCGCGCTTCCCGACCGATCCCCTGGTGGTGATGGGAGATTTCAACGAGACCATCGACGACAGCAGCCTGGGCGCGGTGTGGGGTGTGGCGCCCGGCGGACTGCCGGTCAGCTATCGCCTGGGCAACGATGTCAGCTTCCCGCAGACCTACAGCCCCTTTGCCGGCCTCGACCAGCAGGGCTTCTCCTACACCTCGCCGACCCTCGAAGATCGCACCGACGTCGAGGCCACCCGCTTTGATTCCACGCGCCGCATCGACTACCTGATGTACCTCGGCCCGCGCTTGCTGGGCGACGAACTGTACGACGCCTGCGAGGACAATGGCGTGGACGACGCCCCACTCGGCAACTGGCTCCCCAAGGCGGGTGCCCCCCTGGCCTGCAGCACCGTGCAGACCGCCTCGGATCATCGTCCGGTGTTCGCTGACCTCGACGTTTCACCCTGAACTCCGTCGACACCGGGCGTTGACCCGCCGAGACCGTCCTCGTAAACTGTCCTGGTTATCCAGGAGCGTGATCCCGCGAGGAGCCGGTCCCATGCCGACATTGCCGCGTCTTGCATTGCCTCTTAGCGCCACGTGTCTGGTTGCCGTGCTTGCGGCCTGTCCCCCCGAGGTGGAACCCGCGCCCGAGGATCTCGATGGCGTGGCGCACTGGCTGTGGCTCAACTACACGCTTGCCGACGACACCGCCGTGGCCGACGCCGTGAACAAGCTTCACCGCGCCGCCGACGGGGAGACGCGCAGCGAACCCATGCGGGGTCGTCTGACGCGGCTTCAGTCTGCGGATCTCGCCGTGGTGGGCATGGAGCACAAGGATCCCAAGAAGGCGGTTGGCATCTTCGCCTTCACCGCCCTGGACTGCGACCTGAAGACGGTGGAAGAGCTGGTGTACGAGCTCGACCAGAAGCGATTCTTTCCGGAGGGCTACCAGTCCTACAACCGCCGCTACACCTCGGACTTCGACGCCTACAAGCGACGCGACGATCCATTTCTGTCCTGGGATGTGGACATCGACGCCATCATCTCCGGCGGAGTGCTCAATGTGCCCTACTCCGAATCCATCAAGGGTGGCATTCGCTACACCGGAACCCTCGATGGCGTCGAGGGGCAGTCCGGACCCTTCCTGGTGAGCCACACCTGGATGCCCGAACCCGCGGTGTTCGAGGACGACGTCAACAGCTTCAGCCAGGATTATCAGATCTCCGTTTACTACGAGCCGAAGCCGGGCCGGGTCCTGCACCTGTACGGCATCTGGCGTCAGATGTACTTCGGTGGCATCGGCCTGGGCACCGATGACAACTGGGTGCAAGACATACAGCTCGACAACCTGATCAAGTGGGACGAGCGCGTGCAGGAGATCTGTGCCACCTGGCCGGATGTGCCCTGAGCGACCCGTACATCGCAACCCGCTCGAGCCGAGGCACAGCATGGGTGCTCGTCCTTTGGTGCAGGGGCCTCGATGCGGCCAGCGAGGACGTCGTTCGGTTGTCCTTGTCACCTGCCTTGCCGCGATGTGCGTGCTGGCCTTTGCAGGCGCATCGGTGGCCACGACCGCTCCCTCCCTGATCTTCAACACGGACGTGGACGCGGACTTCTTCGACCTGCCGTTTCCACTCGACGCCCGGCGCCTTCCCGACGGCACGCCAGACCTGACCGGTTTTCCGAACCCGCGAGCTGTGGGTTTTGTGAACCGCGCCCTGGCCGCGTGCGCCGAGCGCTGCCAGGGTTTTTCACCCGCCACCTCGGTGTTCTTTCGCTTCACGGGCCTGCTGGATCTCAAGCAGGACGATCCCAGGGTGAGCCTGTCGCCAGCGGCGCAGAGCTTCGTCGTCGACGTGGATCCCTGGTCCGCAGGATATCTGCAAAGGCACCCGGTGCTGGTCCAGGCGACAGTGGATGGCGACAGCGTGCGCCCCGCCAACCTGCTGCAGTTGATGCCGCCCGCTGGACTGGGTCTGCGCCCCGGAACCACCTACGCGGCCGTGGTGCTGCGGCGATCCCCGGGTTCAGCCCGGCAGCTGGGGCGCTCCGAGACCCTCGAGGCCCTGCTGCGAGGCGAGCTTCCGCGGGGCGTCGCGACGACGCAGGCGAGTATCCTGCGCCAGGCCTACGACCCCCTGGCCCGAGCCCTGCCTCTGCTCAACCTGCGCGCTGGTGACATTGCTGCGGCCACGGTGTTCACCACCGACGATCCCACGGCCCTGCTGCGCGCCCAGGTGGCGTGGGCACGGGAACAGGCCCCGCTTCAGCCGAGATCGCTGCGCGTGGTCGAGGTGCGGGCGGGTTACAGCGTACTCCGCGGCAGCGTCGACATGCCCCGCTACCAGGAGGGCGTGCCCCCCTATCTGTTCCTTGGGGGCGCCCAGGTGCTGGACGAGCGCGGTCGACCCGTGGAGCAGGCGCGGACCGAGGTGGAGTTCGAGTTCTCCATTCCGCACGGCCGGATGCCCGCCTCGGGTTTCCCGCTGTACTTCTACGTCCATGGTACCGGCGGCGAGGCGCACCAGCTGTCGACCCGTGGCTACCGCCTGGCTCCGGGCCAGGATAGCCAGCCGGGTACCATGCTCACGGATCTCGCGGCCGGACTGGGCTGGGCGGCGTCGTGCATCGATGGGCCCTACAGCCCGAATCGCATCGGCCTGCGCGCCCTCGACGGGTACGCGGCTTACAACTTCTTCAGACCCGCCGTCATGCGGGACAACATCCTGCAGATGATCCTCGAGCAGGTGCACTTCCTGGATCTGCTCCGCTCCCTCCGCCTGGACCGCGCCCTGCTGCCCCAGGTCGACCTCGACCCAAACGGGGACGGCCAGATCCGTCTCGACGTCGAGCACATGGTCGTGGGTGGGCAATCTCTTGGCAGCTACCTGTCGGGCATGCTGGCCGCGCTCACCGATGACTTCAGGGCAGCCATCCTCACGGGCGCCGGGGGGTCCTGGATAGAGTTTGCCTTTGGTCCCAAGGACCCTGTCGACCTGCTGGCCACCCTGGAGCAGCTCACCCTCGCCGGCGGTGAGCACTACGACCGCTTTCATCCCTTCTTGACCCTGTTCGAGATGGCGGTCGGGCCCGCGGACAACACCTTTTACCTGCCGCGCATCCTGCGTCGTCCGGAATTCGGACGCCGGCCGCCCCACGTGCTGGTCATCGAGGGCCACGTCGACCTGCAGGTGCCGACCAACCTGCAGCGAGCCCTGGTGCTGGCACTGGGCGTGGACCTGCTCGGTGACGACGTGGGTGACACGGCCGAGGGGAGGCTGGATCCTGTGCTGCCCTGGGCAGAGTTGAGGACATTGCAGGGCTCTGCGGAGGGAAATCGACTGCTGCCCTCGGGGGAACCGCGCACGGCTGTTGTCGTGCGCTATGCCGAAGACGGGATCTTCGAGGGGCACTACGTCGCTTACCAGTGGCAGGCGCCCCGCGATCAGATCGCGAACCTGCTGCGGGCCATTGCCATCGACACGGTGCCCGTGATCCAGGATCTGTCCCGCACGCCAGGTGCGCGCCCGAGATGAGCGGTGTCCTCGCCTGGCTCGCGGCACTGGCCATGGCCTCGCCCGGCGATGCCGCCAGCCCTGCAGCCCTGCGCTTGTCCACCGCAGCCTCGACTCCGACGGCCACGCACGTGCCGAGTGCCGACGAGAATCCCCCATTTGCCGAGGGGCTTGGTCTGGCAGCGGTCCCGACACTCGCCTTCAACAGCGACGAGGGATTCGGCACGGGAGGGGTGGCCACCCTGTACCATCGTGGCGGCGGCGTGCTGCCGTACCGCAACGCATGGACCCTGCGCATCTTCATCTCGACCCGGCTGGTGCAGGCGCACAGCTTGACCTGGGACGCCGTGCGGCCGGCCGACCTGCCTCTGCGTGCCATTGCCCGCGCCGGGTTTTACAGCACCATCACCCAGAACTACTGCGGCGTTGGCAATGCGGTGCGCTGTGAACTCAGACACGCCGAGCGCGCAGCCGATGCTGCGAGCTTGCCGCGCGGCAGCGACGAGCGCGAAAGCTTTATCCGCCACTACTACCAGCTACGTTTTCTGCGCTTCTTTGGCGATGCCTTCGGGCGCTGGCGCCTGCGCGAGCTGCCACATCGCATCGAGCTCGTGGCGGGCTGGCGGGGGGCCTACTACTGGCCCGGCGAGTTCTTTCATGCCGGTCCCTATCCCGGAAGCCTGTATGCCGTGGACCATCCTGCCGGTGAGGAGGGTTACTCGAACCAGTTCCTGGGTGGCGTGATCGCCGACGACAGGGATCACGAGACCTATCCCACGCGGGGCTATCTGACCCAGGTGGTCCTGCGTGGCGCCACTCGTCTGCTCGGCTCGACCTGGGAGTACGGTGGGTTGATGGTCGACGCGGCGTGGTTTCATGCGCTGCTGCCTCACCAGCGTCTGGTGCTGGCCCTGCGGGTGCTCGGCGATGGAGTGCTCGGCAATCCTCCGGTCGACGAGATGGCACGCGTCGGTGGCATCCTGGATGCCATCGCCTTTGGTGGTCAGGCCCTGGGGCGCGGCATTCGGGAGCACCGCTACGTGGGCAAGCTCAAGCTGATCCATCAGCTCGAGCTGCGTAGCCAGCTCGTCGACGTCACCGTGCTGGAGCAGGACCTGAGCTTTGGTGGTGCGCTGTTCTATGACCTGGCCTGGATCGGTTACGACGTCGAAGAGCTGCGTGGAGAACCCCGCACCCTGCTCGGTGGTGCCGGGATCAGTTTTCGATTCATCTGGAACCGCGATTTTATCGTGCGGACGGATGTCGCGGTGAGCCCCCTCGAACGCTTCGCGCCGGGCATCTACATCATTGTCGGGAACGTGTTTTGAGCTGGCGCCGCTCTCCTTCGGGCGTCCGCCGAGGTGTCCATGTCCATCCCTGAGGGTTTTCGATTCTACTCTCCTGACGATGCGCTGGCCGAACGGGCGCGCTGGGCCCTGACTCGAATCTTCAAGCTCGCCGAAGTGGCCGCCGACGCGCTGCTCGAGGACCCGGCGCGGCGCATGCTGATGCGGGTGGCTGACGACGGCACGCTGGCTGGCTTCATCGTGTTCAAGGACTACAAGAGCGTGCTGCTGTCACCCGACAATGCCTTCATTGCGCGTGACGACAAGGACCTGCTGGCGACACCGGGTCTCAAGGTCTACTCCTTCGAGCAGGTCTGGTACCGCGACAACGACTTCGACATGGCCCGCATCCTGCGAGAGGTGCTGCCCGCCATGAGCACGATCCTGGACGGTGAGGCTGTGCGCTATGCCCTGCTGTGCCTGTTGCCCGACGGTCCGTCGAGCCAGGCGCTCGCTGACCTGCTGCTGGAGCAGGGCTTTCACATCAACCCCAACGTGTATTGCGATTATCGGTTCTCTCTCGGCCAGGTGCCGCAGGTCGCCGACGATGTCCCCGAGGCTCCTGTGGGCGTGGACCTGCGCAGCTTCGCTCATCCCCCCGACATGACGGCGCTGGTTACGACCTTCAACCGCGTGTTCGCCGGCGGAGCCGAGGCGCTGGAGCCCGCCCACGTGCAGGCCATGCTCGAGCTTCCAAGCTTCGCGCGGGACCTCAGCTTCTGGGTCGCGCGCGAGGGCAGGGTGGCCGGCTTCGTGTGGATGTTCTGGCAGGCACCAGGTGTGGCGAAGCTCAACCTCGTCGCCACGGATCCAGATTTTCGCGGTCAAGGCCTCGTGCTGTCATGCACGCCGGTGTTCATGCGCGCCTGCCAGCGCGCCGGGGTGCACTCCCTGAGCTTCACCATCCAGTCCGAGAACCGCGAGCCGCAGAAGATTGCGCGCAGTCTCGGTGCCGTGTTGACCCAGCGCCGCCAAACCTACATCCGCGCCAGGTAGTCGCGAGGTCTGTCGCTACAGAATGAAATCCGTCGACAGGAAGGCCGAGCGCCGGTGGCGCACGATGTCCGTCACCAGGGCCTTGTTGTCGTCGCTGACCTTGGCCGCCACCATGGTGCGGATGCCGAAGACGCGCAGCGCATCCGAGACCGAAAGCGTGCCCTCGGCCGAGTCCTTGCGGCCGGTGAAAGGGAACACGTCGGGGCCGCGCTGGCACTGGCTGTTGAGGTTGACGCGGCTCACCTGGTTGACCAGTGGATCGATGAGCTCCGCGATGGTCCCCGGGTCGCGGCCAAAGACGGACGCCTGCTGGCCATAGGGCGACTCAACCACCCAGCGCGTGGGTTCGCTGATGTCGTCGTACACCGCGATGGGCACGGCCGGACCAAACTGCTCGACGTGGTGGAGCTTCATGGAAGCCGTCACAGGGTAGACCACCGCGGGGTGAAAGTAGCTGTGGTGCACGGTCCCGCCGCCCTCATTGAGGACGCGCGCGCCCTGGTTGGTGGCGTCCGCGACCAGCTCTGCCAGGTACGCGGGTTTGTGCGGATCGGGCAGCGGTGTGAGTTTGACTCCGTTTGTCCAGGGCACGCCGAAGGCCAGGGCGCCGACACTGGAGGCCAGGCGCCGGGCAAATTCCTCGGCGATGGAACGATGTACCCACATCAGCTTGAGGCCGGTGCAGCGCTGACCGTTGAAGGACAGCGCGCCGAGGGTGCATTCCTGGACGGCGACGTCGAGGTCGGCATCCGGCAGCACGATGGCGGGGTTCTTGGCGCCGAGGCCGAGCACGCTGCGCAGCCGGTGCGGCGCCGGGTGCTGGTCCTTCAAGATATCCGCCACCTTGCTCGAACCGATGAAGGCCAGGCAGTCAACCTTGCCCGACGTCATGAGCGGGCCGATCACGGTCGATCCATCGCCGTAGACGCTGTTGACCACACCTGCCGGGAAGGCGTCGCGGAAGCAGGCGAGCAGGGGTTGATTGAGCAGCACTCCGTATTTGGCGGGCTTGAACACCACCGTGTTGCCCATGATCAGCGCAGGTATGAGCGTGGTGAAGGTCTCGTTGAGCGGGTAGTTGTAGGGACCCATGCACAGCACCACGCCGAGGGGCGCGCGCCGGATCTGAGCCATCACGCCGTCGACGATCTCGAAGCGACTGCCCGAACGGTCGAGCTGCTTGCAGGCCTCGACGGTGTCTCGGATGTAAACCAGGGTGCGGTCGAACTCCTTGCATGAATCCGAGTAGCTCTTGCCGATCTCCCACATGAGGAGCCGCACCACCGTGGCGCGCTGCTCTTGCATGCGAAAAGCAAAATCCTCGACACAGGCAATGCGTTCGGACACCGAGAGGGTGGGCCAGCGACCGCGGCCGTGGTCGTAGGCGCGACAGGCAGCGTCGAGGGCACGCATCGAGGCCGCCGCATCCATCCTGGGGGTCGAACCCAGGTGGACCCGGGTATGCGCGTCGCCATCGCGCTGGCAGACCGCGGCGTAAACCGGCTCGGTGGCCCCCTCCCAGCGCTCGAGGACTCCATCGATCAAGATCTCGCGCTGCTCCAGGAGTGACGGCAGGCGGTGCTCTTGCGGCACCTCGTTGGCACGGGGGAAGAGGTTCGCGATCTGCTCGGTGATGCTCATGGGCACTCCTGGCGGCTGCATCCTGCGGCCGGGGCCATTCTAGTCGCTGTCCCGGGGGTGGCGTCCACGGCAGCCAGGCCTGTGCCTGGACGCTTTCTCGATCCTGTGGGTCGCGTGCACATCGAGAGAGTGGTCGAGGCGCTTCTGGCGAGAGCTTTCAGTCCGGGTCGTGCCAGGTCAGGCTGAGCTCTTTGGCGAGTTCCAAACGGGTGCCATCGGCCAGGCGCTCCAGCCGGATCTCCCTGTCCTTAAGCTGGGTTCCGTTGGTGCTGGCCGTGTCCACCGCGAGCACGTCGTCACCATGGCGACAGACAAGCAGGTGCACGCGCGACAGGCGACTCTCCGGGTGATCGGTGATGCCCACGTCGCAGCGATCGTAGCGACCGAGCAGGATGCCTCGATCCAGGGCACGCTGACCCACCACGCGCTGGATGGCGTCTCGGTGTGTGCGGATCACCAGACGACCGGCCGGGAGCTCGTCGATGGCGCAGAGTTCCTGACCCACGGCCAAGGGGCCGGCCTTGGAGACCACATGGGTGGTGTCCGCGTCGCCGAACGGACCGGGGCTGGCACGACGCCGCACCATCGGTCGCAGATCACCCGGTCCGCGTTCGTCGAAGAACACCCGCTCTGGGATGCAGGCGTAGGCATCTTCGGCGCTCTCGATGTCGGACTGGTCGTCGCGGGTGACCAGCAACATCAGGTCGACCTCGCCGAGACGCAAGAACAGGCTGCCCTCGGCGGCCAGGCCTCGCAGGACTCGACCGGTCTCGTCCGCGAAGCCCATCCCGGTGCGCAGGTCGATGAGACGAACACGGATCTCGTCGACCTGTATGGCCTGCACCAGCACTGCGAGGTGGCGCAGGGACACATCGCTGTACGCGGTCGGGATGGCCAGGTCGCACATGCTGTGGCGCCCGATCAGGGCTCCGCGGGGCTTGTCTGACGTGGCCTTGAGCCACAGTTGCCCGAGCAGTTCACCGTCGCGAGCAAAAGCCATGGTCAGCACCCCGAGCTGGCGGTGGCAGCGCAGGGCCTGACGGATCAGGGCATACTCGCGCACGAACAGGGCGCGCGGGTCCATGGGCGCCGGGCTCGATAGTTGTCTGGCGAAGCTCTGCAGCGAGACGACCGAGGTCGCACCGTTTCCAAACTCGTGCCGCGGATCCCGCAGAGCCACCCGGGTGTGGGACAGCGCCGGCAGGGCGAACATCCTGGCCACCAGATTGGGATCTGTGATCTCCCGCGCCATGTGCAATGCACCCCTGGGCGTTGTTGACGCCATCATAGCACAGGTGGGCGGGCTCGGGCCTGGAGCCCACGACGAGCTGCGTCATGGATCGGGAGCAGGGCCTGGGTGTCAGCCCTCGGCGTCGAGGAACTCAAAGACCACGCTGCCGAACTCGAGGCGGTCGCCAGTGGCCAGGGAGCAGGAGTGAACGTGAAGGCCATTCAGCCGCATACCCGCCCGCGGCGAGAGATCGATGCAGAAATGGATCTGGTGTCTTTGTTCGAAGATCACATGCCGGGGTTCGAGGCCAGCTGCGGGGATGCGCAGGTCGGCACCCTCGGAATCTCCGATCACCAGCTTGTTGAATGTCCACTCGATATCCCGTGGAGCTCCTGGACCCTGGACTTGCCGCAGCCGAGCAGGTCGGCTCAGGCGCTGGGGTTTGCGCACGCGCACGTCGATGACGTCGGTGGCCGGCTCCACCTCGGAAAAATCGTCGTCCCGTTCTTGGGGTGGGCCACCGTCTCCTGGCCACCTGTTTCCAGCCACCTTGGACTCCACTCCCGTGTTTCGCCACCACACCAGGACCCGTCTTCACCCGCTAACCTGCACGCTCCTCGTACACGAAGGTCGCACTTCCAAACTGCAGCGAATCACCCGTCCGCAAAGTGCAGGAGTGCACCTGGACACCGTTGAGGAACATGCCGTGGCGGCTCTCGAGATCCGTACAGCGCACCTCCTCGCCTCGCTTCTCAAAGACCGCGTGACGGCGCGAAACATCGCGCGCTTTGATGGGAATGTCTGTGTCTTCACCGCGGCCTACCACCGTGGAGTCCAGGATCAGGGCGAACTCTCGAGGGGCGCCGGGCCCGGACACCTGGCGTAACAGGGGGGGGCGCTGGAACTTGATGGGCGAGGTGATCTCCACAGCTTGGGGGTCGGTGACGACCTCCTCCTCGAATTCGATCCCGGGGCGCTTCGCGCGTCTTCGCTTGCTGGTCATGGTCTCGCGATCACTCCACCATCCAGGCTAACCCGGGTCCCTGGGTGACGCGAATTCTTGGCCGCTGGATCAGTGGGTATGACCATTCCCGAAAGGCGCGGAGGCAGGCTGGCGATGTGCCCCATCGATGAGCCGATACAGGACCGGGAACACCACCCCGGTGAGGATGGCCAGGACGACCAGAGCGCTGACGTCGGTCTGTCCGACCAGGCCGACACTGCGCCCGAGCACGGCGATGGCCACCATCAGGGTCAGGGGTGCGGACAGCAGACTCGCCGTCGACAGCATGTCGCGCACAGAAAGACCCTGGCGCAGTAGCAGCAGGCTGGGAAGCAAGCGCACCGCGAAGGCCGCAACCAGCAACTCCCCTGCAAGCAACAGGCTGCGCAGAGACACTGCGCGCACGTCGAAGCGAAGTCCCACCACGATGAAGAACAGGGGAATGAACAGGCCGTAGCCCACCACGGTCAGCTTCTCTTCGAGCACGCGCTTGCCACGCAGCACGAAGGCGATGAGTGTGCCAGCCAGGAAGGCCCCGACGATGGCCTCGACCCCTGCCAGCAGAGCGAGGGCCGAGAAGGCCATCATCAGCACCAGGGCGGCCCGCACACCGATCTCGCTGCCATGCTCGGCCTCGACCAGGGCGCCGAACCGTTCCGGTTGCCACCAGGCCACGGCCATGAAGATGCGCAGGGTGCCGCCGGCGACGAGAAAGATGGCGGTGAGCCTGGCCAGGCCTGCGACCAGTTCGAAAGAAAAACCATGCCGTGCAGTGAGATCGAGCAGAGTCATCCCGACCAGGGTCAGGAACTCACCCACCGAGCCGACGAGCAGCACGGTCTGGCCCAGGTCGCTGCGCAGCCGACCGCTCTCCTTGAGCACGGCCACGGGAAGCCCGATGGAGGTGGCGCCCAGTGCCAGGCCGTACACCGGCGAGAGCTGGAGCAGCGAGGTGACGCCAAAAGCCAGTCCCATGATGCTCAGGCAGATGACCACCACGCCGAGCAAGGCGCGTGGTCCCCTGCTTCGTACGCCGTTGAAGTCGATCTCCAGCCCGGCGAGGAACAGCAGCATCACGAAGCCAATCTCGTGCAGAAAGCTGACGACCTTGCTGTCGTGCAGGAGGTCTAGGGCCGCGGGCCCTGCCACAAGGCCATAGACAATGAGCAGCACGGCCGCAGGGACGCGCACCTTGCTGGAGACCAAGGGCATGAGCAACGAGCCCAACAGGAGCAGCAGGAAGGCCAGGACGTCGGCGTGGGCGACGTGCATTCAAGCTCCGCCGCGCATGGTGAGCACCAGCACCGAGCAGGGTGCCGCCCGGGCCACGCGCAGGGCCACGTCAGGGTCGGCGAAGCTGTCGCGACGACGGTGGTGGCGCGCCACGACCACCAGATCGTGCTGCCGGGCTTCCAAGAGGATGTGGTGCACGGGGTTGCCCCAGCGATGACGGTAGTCGAGCGGGACCTCGTACAGCTCGCACAGACGCCTCACCGGCACCACCTCTTCGTGAAGGACGTCGTCCGTGAGACCCGAAAGGTACCGTGGCAGGTCGACGTTGACCGCGGTCAGCGTGGCGCCGAGCTGGCGGGTGATGTCTATGGCAACCTCGGCGGCCGCGATGTTGAGCTTTGCGTAGGACACGGGGAGCAGGATGCGCCGGTAAGGGAAGCTGCCACGGGTGAACAGGAGCGGAGGCGGAAGGTCGTCGCAGAGTTCGGCGTCGCGCCCGCGCAGTCCGAGCATACTGGCCACGGGGTGGCGCATCTGGGGAGGTAGGAGTACCACGCCTGGTCGCTGGGCTTGAATCCGCGCCACGAAGCCCTCGGCATCCCGGGGCAGCAGGGCAAAACTGCGGCGCTCGACGTCGCTCTTGCAGACGGGGCGGGTCAGGGGCTCCTCGCCCGCGGGGAGCACGGCGGCTTGCTCTCCATCCGGTGTCCCGCGCACGATGGCGGTTGCACCGCAGGCGCAGGCCAGCTCCTCGGCCTCGGTGCCGAGCTTGTGGTCGCTGCCAGCGAACTCGAGGGTCACCACGTTGGGTCCGAAAGGGCGGGGGAACTGCGGCGTGCCCAGGCGCAGATACTCGGTGACCGTGGTGAGCACGGCCGGGTCGCCGACCAGCAGCACGCGATCGTCAACCTCGAGGGTGGTGTCGCCGGCGGGCACGATGAGTTCATCGCCCCTGAACACTGCAGCCACACGCCAGCTGTGCAGGGCCAGAGATCGCAGCGGCCTGTGCAGCACCGGGGACGATAGTGTGAGTCGGATCTCGACCAGCTCGCCACGGCCAAAACCAATGCCGGAGGGAACCACCGCACCCTTGTGGTGCAGCACGGTCTCCACCTGCTCGGCGAGGAGCTGCGAGTGGTCCAGGGCTGTGATGCGTGCCTCGCGATAGCGCTCGACGGTGGTAGGGTCACGCATCAGCGCCACCACCGGGTCATAGCCCGCGCTCCGCGCCAGGCGGCCTGCCTCGAGGTTTTGCTCGTCGTCACCCGTGATGGTCACCAGGCCGCAGTGCCGCTCAGCGTGGTAAAGCGATTCGAGCACCAGCCGCGAGGTGCCGTCGCCGCGCACGCAGCGCACTCCGATGGCCTCCTCGAGACCTTCCACACTGGCGTCGGGCTCCAACGGTGCACCCAGCATGGACAGGCAATCGACGCGGTGGTCCAACAGCAGCACTTGGTGACGCTCTCCCAGGCGCGCGGCCAGGGCGCGACCGACGTCTCCAGCGCCTACGATGACGACGCGCATCTCCAAGGGTGGACCTCCGCAGGCTGTAAGCATTCGGCCGAAGAATCCAACCTAGGGTATTGCCATCGGGCCAGCAAGCGAGGCACACGCCCGGTGCGACACCCACGTCGGCCAATGGCGGACACTGGCGCGGCCCCCCTGGCGTGCTAGCTTGCCGGTGCATTGACGCAGAAGCGTCGAGGAGGATCCACGTCTTGGCCAAGAGTTCCCGTTCGCGCGTTATACCCAAGGCGTCGGACACCCTGCGTCGCTTCGTGCCCATGTCCCTCGCCGAGCTGCGCGCACGCGACTGGGAAAAGCTCGATGTGCTGCTCATCAGTGGAGACGCGCATGTCGATCACCCGGCCTTCGGCGTGCCCTTGCTTGCACGCCTGCTGATCGATCGTGGCTGGCGCGTGGGTATCGTGGCGCAACCGCCGTATCCAGGCAGCCAGGTCCACGTCCAGGGTACCCGGGTGACCACCGCCGAGGCTGTTTCCGCGCTCCGCGTGCTCGGCACGCCTCGCCTGCTCGTGGGCATAGGCAGCGGTGTGGTGGACAGCATGGTCAACAACTACACCGCCAACCGCCGTCGCCGCTCCGACGATAGCTACGCCCCAGGAGGGCAGGGCGGCTGGCGTCCCGACGAGGCCAGCCGGGTGTACGCCGAGCTGGCGAGGCAGGCCTTTCCCGAGTTGCCCATCGTGCTCGGCGGGGTCGAGGCCTCGCTGCGACGGCTGGCGCATTACGACTACTGGAAGAACACGGTTCGGCGAAGCCTGCTGTTCGACACCCCTGCGGACTTCCTGGTCCACGGTATGGGTGAGACCACGCTCGCTGCCATGGTCGAGGCGCTGGATGCAGTCGAACGACAGGGATCGCTTTGGCAGGACGCGTCGCCGGCGATCCGGTCCCTGCGCGGGATCGCTTTTCGTGCTCATCGTGACGAAGTGGATGCCATCGAGGCGCGTCGTGTGCTGCCCAGTTACTCGGAGCAACGCGCGGACCGCCGGAGCTTTGCCCGCACCGCTCGCCTGATCGAGCGCGAGGCCAATCCCTGGAGCGGACGCACTCTGGTGCAATGGCAAGGTCGCGACGCACAGCAACGTGAGGTCGCAGTGGTGGTCACACCGTCTGCCCTGCCTCTGACCACGGTGCAGCTCGATGCCATCTATGAACTACCCTTCACCCGCCAGGTGCACCCCAGCTATCTCGAACGCGCCCTGCGCGAGACCGAGGATCCAGCGGATGCCCGCAAGCGCGCTGGCATCCCGGCGCTGGAGACCGTGCGCCACTCCATCGTGGTCAACCGTGGCTGCTTTGGTGGCTGTTCCTTTTGCGGCCTCGGCCTGCACCAGGGCAAGACCATACAGTCGCGCTCGGTCGGGTCCGTGCTGCGCGAGATAGACACGCTGGCCAGCGACGAGGGCTTCACCGGTGTGATCAGCGATCTTGGTGGTCCCACGGCCAACATGTACGGGCTGAGGTGCCTGCGCCCTGACGTCGAGAAAAAGTGCATTCGGCCTTCGTGTCTGCACCCATCGATCTGTCGACACCTCGAAACCAACCACGCCGCGCAGATCGAGATGCTGCGTCGTGTGCGTCGCCACCCGCAGGTGAAGAAGGCCTTCATCGCCAGCGGTGTGCGCCACGATCTGGCGCTGCGCGATCCGCGGTACATCGATGTGCTGGCCGCGCACCACGTGGGCGGGCACCTCAAGGTGGCGCCAGAGCACGCCGACGACGTGGTGCTCGGCCTGATGCGCAAGCCGGCCTTCGCTCGCTTCGAGGAGTTCAAGCGGGCATTCGAGGAGCGCTCGACCGCCCACGGCAAGACGCAGTACCTCGTGCCCTACTTCATCTCCTGTTTTCCTGGCACCACCCCCGAGCGCATGCAGACCGTGAATCGCTGGCTGGGGCGCGAGAACTGGCGCTTGCAGCAGGTGCAGGCCTTCATTCCTCTACCCATGACCATGGCCGCTGCCATGTACTGGTCGGGTTTGGACCCGTCGACTGGAAAAGAGGTGCATGTGCCGCGCAGCGAGCGGGAGCGCCGACAGCAGCAGGCCTTGTTGCAGCCGCACAAGAGCAAGCCCGGCCGGGGGCGCCTGACCAGGAGCAGACCCCCGAAGACGGACCCCCGGCGACGCTGAGACCGGGCTCCATCCCGGGAGCTTGCGGTGGCCTGCCAGACTTCGGGTTCGTGGACCACCCGAGCGATCTCCATTGCGCGGAGGTCGAGGCAGGTCCGACCCTGGCTGTGAGCGGCCTGGTGTTGGCTGCGCTGCCGTACCGGGTTGCACTCATGCGGAGAAACACTCAGTCGGGAGGCATCCTCGCCGGTGTATCCGGTCGCCGATTGCCGTGCGACGAGGATGGGGCAGGAACGAGGGATCCTGAGCTCGGGACTTCGGTGCTGGAGCCCGGTGGAAGATGCGCGTTCGCACAATCCGGCCCCGCCTCGTACGAACCGAGCACGTGGCAGGGCATGCCACCTCCCGCGCTCGGGTCACAGTAGAAGCGGTAGGACTCATCGGGGGATCGCCCCTCGGCCCACTTGCCGTAGCTGTAGCCTCCCAGGCTGCCCACGCAGGGCTTCTTGCTCTCCTGGCAGTCCGCCCCACCGCAGCGCAGCTCGACGACCAGCTCGACGTCACCGTCGTTGTCGTAGTCTGCAGAGGCCAGGTTGATCTGGTCGCAAGGGAGGTGTCTCGCCGTTGGGCTGGCGGCCTGCAAGCTCTCCACCTGTTGGCGGACGTTCGCGAGCGCCCGCTCCCTCATGGACGAAGCCATTCTCCCGCCTGCAGATGGTTTGAGGGCGCTCCCAGTTGTTGGCGTGGGCAGGGGCACATCACCGGGTACGAGCAAGCACTGATTCACCTCTGAGAGCGAACGCATTGTGGCCTCGAGCACCCCGTGCTCACCCGCAATGGCGATGGGCACTCGCACCCGTCGAGGTGGACTGGACCCGTGGGCCATGGCGTTCGCGCACAGCGCAGTGCCCACATTGCCCGCGTCCTTCCAAGCCTGCAGCCCGACGCTATCTCGCAAGCGGAAGCAGCGTGGTGCGTCGACGAAGATACCTCCCCGCGCCAGCGCGGTGGCCAGGTCACCCTCCAGAAGCGATGGACGCTGTGCTTTGCGTAGCCGCTGCAGCAGCAACTGCTCGCGGGGTGTCGGCGTGCTCGGGCCCGAACTCGGTCTGTACCAGCTGTGGCGTTGAAACAACTGCTGCAGCTCCCAGCGTGCAAAGTCGTGGCCGTGTCTGGCGTACACGACTTGTTCGAGGAGCCACAGGCATCCATCCGGCAAGGTCTGCAGGACGCTGTCGTCCACCGGCGTGCCGGCGGCGATCGTCCCAAAAGCCTGGACCAAGTCTGGCAGCGCGGGTAGCGAGCCACCCAAGCAAGCCCGGTGCAGTGCACGCCAGCCCTGCGAGTCGCGGGACGTGTCGCGCCATAACCACTGCGCATGCTTGCCACATGCCAGCGCGCTGCCGTGGTCGCACGTCAGAGCCCACAGAGGCGACAGGACTTCGTCCTGAGCCTCCCCCAGGGTATCTGCGATCCCCAGCAAGGCACCGTTACAGAGATCCCGCTGGTCGCCCCAGGTACCATGCTCGTCATAGCCACGGAGCGGCCCCGCCGGACCGCATACCCGGGACCACACTTCCGTGGCGGCGGTCTGCCTCGCGGACGATGCGGGGAGGGGAGGACCGGCCAGGAGTTCCCGGGCACTTGCCATGCAGAAACGGGAATCCACGGTGCAGGCACCGCGTGCCACGCTCGTGGCGACGAGTTCTCTGTCCTCATCTTCACTGCGAAGGGCGGACGCGATGACCGAAACCATGAGTGGCGCAAAGCGCTTGTCGTGGACCGGCTTCTCGGTTGCTTGCATCATGTGCTGGCGCTGCTCGCGGCAAGCCTGCACGTCGCCACTCCGGCACAGTGTGTCATCGCTGCCCAAGGTCTTCAGGAGCCAGTCGTCCATGCCAGTTTCCAGAGCCTCAGGCCACATCAGCAGGCAGGCCTCACGCACGCCGTAGTCGCACGCCAGCTGGAAACAGCTCGCGGGGCTCTTCTGCTGTTGCTCACGCGGGAGTCCGAGGTTGCGCTTCCCCAGCGTCATGCAGGCTGCGCTGTCGCCGTCGAAGCAGCTCTCCCACAGATGCTCGGTGTCGGTGGCGGGCCGGGGCTGACAACTGCACGAGCACGAACACGCCGCCAGGGCGAGGCACAGCGCCCCCCAGTGCAGTGCTTCACGAGTTCGGCGTCTCAGACGGAGGTCGATGCTGGTCATTGCTGGATCCAGGGCAGCACGCACGCACCGGGTGTGGTTAGCGCGAGCGTACGTTCGGGCCCTTGAGCAGATCGCCGAGGGTACCAAAGCCTCCGCTTTCGACATGCTGGCGCGGTGCTCCGGCATCGTCGTCCCGACGACGCGCATCCGGGCCCTTGGCGGGTGTGTCGCCGCCTGGCAGGCCCAGGGCAATGCGACGCCGCTCCGTATCCACCTCGAGCACGCGCACAGTCAGGCGCTGGCCCTCTTGCACCGCTTCCCGCGGATTGGCGATGCGACGGCCCTGACCCAGCTCGGAGATGTGCACCAGACCCTCGACGCCCGGGGTCAGCTCGACGAAGGCGCCAAAGGGCGCCAGGCGCACGACGGTGCCCTCGCGCTCTTGCTCGGGGGCCAGGCTGGCCAGGATGTCGACCCAGGGATCGTCGAGCAAGGCCTTCATGCTGAGGCTGATCTTGCGGTTTTCCTTGTCGATGGACTTGACGGCCACGCGTACCGGCTGTCCCGTCGCCAGCACGCTCCCCGGGTCCGCCACGCGCTCGTGGCCGATCTCGGACACGTGGAGCAGACCCTGGGTGCCGCCGATGTCGACGAAGGCGCCGTACTTCTGCACCGAGGCGATGGTGCCATCGAAGACCTGGCCGACCTCCAGGTTCTGCCACAGCTCGCGCGACTGCACCTCGGCTTCGCGCTCGAGGAACTTGCGGCGGCTGACCAGGACGTCGCGCTTGCCCTTGAGCTGGGTCACCAGGAAGTTGTAGCTGTGGCCCAGGTGCACTGCCGGGTCCTCGCAGTAGGCATTGTCGATCTGCGAGATGGGGCAGAAGGCGCGTACCCCCATGACCTGCACCACAAAGCCGCCCTTGTTGGTTTCCTTGACCACGCCCTCGACCGGGAGCTTGTTGACCCGCGCCTGATCCAGAGCCAGCAGGGCGGCCTCCTGGTTCCCCGGGCGTTCTCCGCTGGCGCTGACACCGGCACCGCTGGAGCAGGTGTACACGCCGTCGCGCTCGCCGGTGACGTAGATCGTGACGCGGTCGCCCACGGCCACGCGCAGCTCGCCCTCCTCGAGCAGATCCAACTTGGGGATCATGCCCTCGGCGTGACCACCGAGCTGCAGGAACACGTACTCCTGTCCGACCGAGAGCACGCTTGCCTCGATCCTCGAGCCAGGCTCCGGGCCCTTGGTCTCGTCTCCGTAGCTTTCGAGCAGTTCCGCAAAGCTGGGTTCGTCGGTGCTCATGCACACTCCTCGTGGCCTCCGTCTGTCCGGGAACCGTGTCGCGTGTGCCCGGGAGGCGTCGATAGCAGTGCAAGTTTGCACCGGCGCGTCGAGAAAAAAGCGCTACTGTATTGAAAGTCGAGGAGGTGGCGAGCATGCGATGGTCGGCGCTCAAGATCCTGACCGTGGTTGGCGGTGCAGCCGGTGGCTGGGCTTTCAGTTCGTTCGTGGGGTGTTACTCGTCTTGAGGCATCCTCGGCAACCCGTGGCTCGCGGGTGCTCTGGGCGCCGTGCTCGCGCTCAACCTGGTGTGGACTCCTTCCCGCAACGTTCCTGAAGCCGTGGCTCCTGCGCCCGGGGATCCCCCGGTGGTCTGACCGGGCACAGGTCCTCGTCGACCCGCGCGCCCGCGACCGCTAGGATGCCTCCTTCCCCACGCTGCAGGAGGACCTCATGACGAGCCGGTGGTTCAGTGCCTGCGTGCTGGGTCTGGCCATGTTCGTGGCCATGCCCGGCCGCAGCGCCCAGATGGTGGCCCTGAACATGCGTGCCACCGGTGAAGTCAAGGCTGCCCTGGCCGAGACCCTGACGCCCCTGCTCATCGCCGAGCTGTCGCGGCGCCCCGGTATCAGCGTGGTCAGCCAGGCCGACGTGCGCGCCCTGATGGAGAACGAGGCGCGCAAGCAAGCCATGGGCTGCGACGACACCACCTGCATGACCGAGATCGCGGGCAGCCTGGGTGCCGAGCTGCTGCTGTCGTCGAGCCTGGGCAAGGTTGGCCGCAAGTGGATCGTGAGTCTGACCCTGATCCAGGTCGAGCAGGCCAAGGTGTTCAGGCGCGTCAGCGGCGAGCAGCTCGGTGGCGACGAGGCCGCGGCAGAAGCGGTGATCGCCGCGGTGCAGGATCTTTTTCGTGACGGACTGCCCGAGGAACTCCAGGGCCCGGCGTCCTTGTCGCGCCTGGGCTTCAAGGCCGCACTGCTGGGTTTTGCCAGGGTGGTTCGCGATCCGAAGCAGGACCCCAAGCCACCGCGCAGGCGCATCGTCCTCGATCTGGTCAACACCGAGCTCGACTACGACGTGGAGCCCAAGTTCTACCTGCTCGACGTCACCTCCAACCGCGAGATCTCCGACCTCGACCGCGTGATCCTCGCCGCCCGCGATCGCACCGAGGCCGACCATCTGCTCGACGCCCGCGACCAGTGGCGCCTGCTTCGTCAAGACTGGGATCGCGTCAAGGAGATCCGGACCCGCGCCCGCGAGCGTGGCGTGGCACCGTCGGGGCGGCCCCTGCGCTTCGAGGACCCGGAGCCCAGGGAGTGGCCCGAGGCCAAGGAAGCTCAGACCTACTGGAAGACCGTGGCACCGGCGCAGAAGGTGGTGCTGCGCGCGCTCAAGGCCTACCTCAAGCGAGACCCCAAGGCCTTCGGCGCGCAGTGGGCCAAGGGCTACGAGGGATCGGCCGGACGTTTCTTCGAGGAGCAGCACGCCACCGATCAGCGCAGCAAGTACACCTACACCATCGCCCCGCAGCAGGTCGTGACACCCTGGGATCTCAAGAGCCTGATCGAGGCCGCCAAGCCCGACGAGATCACCGTGCTGCTGGTGCAGTTCCGCGACGGAAAACCCTACGACGACGATCGCGTGTACATGAAGCTTGAGGAAGGAGTGTGGAAGATACGTTCCTGGTAGAGCTACCCCTGGCGGGCTGCGGTAGCCTAGTGCAGCACCTCGAAGCGCGCGTTGTCCGCCATGCCGCTGGTGTTCCGGTAATTCTTGAACGACGGCCACATCCGGCTCGGCGTGAAGTAGTGGATCGCCGGTACATCGCTGCCCAGGCTCCGGGTGTCGGCAATTTCTCCTGTGGCGACCACGTCCAGCAGACCGCAGCCGCTGTCCAGTTCCGTCAGCTTCACCACCAGGCGCGCAGCGGTGGGAGCGAGCTTGTGGACCTCGAGTCGTAGCCTGTACCAGGTGTCCCGTCGAATCAGGCCCGTCAGATCTGCGATTCGCGGTCGGCGGTCGACGGTGGCCCCGTCCCAGTAGCCCTCGATGTTCAGGCCGCCGGTCTCGTCCGGGTCCAGCTGCACCCCGAAGTTGAGAGCTGAATCCACCGAGGTGCCGCGCAGGCTCCAGCCCACGCGGTCGTCGTCGAAGCCTGCCGCACTGCTGCTTTGAAAATCCATCTCGAACACGACCCCGGTCAGGCCTGTGTCGTTCCAGTCGAAGGGGCTGGCCGTGCGGTTGAAGATCGAACGGCCCGGTGCCAGGCCCACCGTGTCACCGCAACCCATACCCGGGGTGACAATGGGTCCGTCGTCATCGAACCAATCCACGTGATCCCCGACGTCCACACCCGCGGCGAAGCCGCTGTCGAAGGTCTCGAAGAATCCTGGGTCCGCGGCCACCGGGCCCTGGCAGCTGAGGTCTATGCGGAGCGCATCCTGGGCGCAGTTGGTGCGCAACTCCTCGATGCTCAATGCGTGGTCGTACAGCCGGACCACCGCGATGTCGCCGTCGAAGGCGCCGGCGGGTACACCCGTCGAGTTCAGCATGCGTCCCACGCCCAGAGGGTTGTGGTTGCTCGTGTTCGGGATCACGGACAGGGGCTCCGCGGTGTCGACTCCGCCGTCGACGACTAGGGCCCTGGTGATGCCATTGTAGGTGACGGCCACCTGGTGCCAGTCTCCGATAGTCAAGGCTGCAAGGCCGACGAGCGGTGTGTTGAGACTGGTACTGGCATCCTCGAGGTCTGTGCCCACCCTGCCATCTTCGGTGATGCCCAGGATGTAGTTGAAGTCGACCAGGCTGTTTTCCTGCTCGTCCCGTCCCTTGGACACGAGAGGTTCGAGAGGGATGCCACCGGTGCCAGTGATGTTGACCGAACCCACAGCGCGCCGGCGCATCAAGACCTCGACGGTGAAGGTGGGGCTGTTCAAGACCCCTGAGGGGTCTGCGATCGCGGCCTGATCGTCGACGCCATCAAAAGACAGGCGGTAGGGATCCGTGTCCAGACCCGCGCCTGTCCAGCCCGAATTCACGCCGCAGGCCGGTGAGGAGAAGCCGGTGAGGGCGCTTGACCAGGCGCTGTGCAGGTCGAGCCATTGCAGGGGTGCCGATACCGGGCAGGAGGCTCCGGCAAAGCTGGCGCCATCGCTTTGTGCGGCGTCCAGGTGGAGCAGGAGGCCGGAGCTGACGATGGTACATCCCTCGTCGATCCCGTCCTGGCAGTTGTTGTCCACGCCGTCGCAGGTCTCAACCTGGCCGGGTGCGATAGCGATGTCCGCGTCGTCACAATCGTTGGCAGTGGCCGTGGCCAGCCAGGTGGTGCCCGCGCCATCAGGGTCCTGGCAGGACGGGGTCACGGCGGTGTTCACGGTGTAGCCATCGCCATCCGAGTCCCGATACCACAGGGGGGCCAGGTCCTCGCCATCGTGGCCGTCGCAGTCTTGATCCTGCCCGTCGCAGCTGTCTTGAGCTGGATTGCCAGGATAGCAGTCAGCTCCACAGGCACCCGTGTCATCGTCGCAGTCAAAAGCCGTGACAGCGGAGCCGGCGATCCATCGAGAGCCATTCCCGTCCGGATCATCACAGGCCACGACGGGATCCAGAGCGCCAGGAGCGCCGTCGCCGTCGGCGTCGACAAACCACAACCGAAGGTCGTCCTCGCCGTCGCGACCGTCGCAGTTCTGGTCGAGCGCATCGCACAGGTCGCGGGTCGAGTTGGAGGGGAAACAGGAGGCACCACACTGCTGGGGGTCGTCGTCGCAGTCGAAGGCAACTAGTCCGGCGGCGGGCAGCCATTCCCCGCCGGTCCCGTCAGGGTCCTCGCAGCTCACGACCAGCTCCGTCGCCCGGGGGAACCCGTCGCCATCCACGTCGCGGAACCAAGCCCGTCCCTCGGCCTCGCCCTCGACGCCATCGCAGTCGTCGTCGAGGTCATCACACAGGTCCGGGGCGAGGTTGCCGGGAAAGCAGCCGGCACCGCAGGCTGATGGATCATCATCGCAGTCGAGGGTCGTGGCCACGGCGACCCAGTGGATGTCCGCACCATCGGGATCCGCGCACGCTCGCAGGGTCGCGGTCGACCCCACGAAGCCATCGCCATCCTCATCCAGGTACCAGTCCAGAGTTGTCACGCCGGGTCCAGCCATCCCCGTGCAGTGGCCCTGGGCGTCGCAGCTATCGTGCTCGGTGCAGTCCAGGCCGTCGTCACAGGGGCCAGTCACCGGCAGGTGCTGACAGGTTCCGGAGGCACAGCGGTCGTCGGTGCAGTCGTTCCGGTCATCACAGTGGGCGTCCAGATGGCATGCGGCGGGACTCTCGGCGACGCAATGCACCGCTGCGTCGAGGACAAACCCGACTTCACACGCGCAACGCGGCTGCCCGTCGACGTTCTCGCACTGGCCATGGCCGTCGCAGTTCACGCTGCTGCAGGGGTCGGAACGATCTGGGTCGAAGCCCAGGCGAGTGCATGCAGGAGCTGTCCAGAGCGCGGCGACGAGGAGGATCGTCGGATACCGTGGACGAAGCATGAACAACCCCTTGGAACAACACCCTGGACCGGTGACAGACTCGCGAGTCCAAGCATCCTGCGGCTGCGTCGGACCCTGCGCGTTCTTCTCGTGACTCCATGTTTACCACAGGGTCCAGTAGGTCGGTGCGCAAGCGGCAGCTTTTTACCGTGACCGCGTGCCCTGCGTCGGCCTGGCTCGCCAGAGGATCGGAGAACTCGAGCAGATCCTGCTCAGCGAGATCGAGAGCGGTGAGCAGCGACGTGACAAGGGCCGGGATACCACGGGGCTGCTACAGGAGTTCGGACCCGCACCCATCTCCGCGGAGGCTTCCGCGGTGGCCGGGCTGGGCTGAAGGTGCGTGAATCGGCACCGGGCACAGCTCACATCTCGTCGATGCTCTTTCCGCCCAGCCACATCAGGGCCACTCCCCCACCAGCGCTGGCCGCGGCGGTCACGGCTGCGGCGCCGCCGAGCAGCCCCCAGGTGGTCCACAGCGCGGAACTCTGGGTCTGGTAGGACTGGGGATTGCTCTGCTCCAGGGGGGCAAGCTGGGACACCAGGTAAGCCCCGTTGGCGATGGAACCCACGGCCGCCAGGGCGCTGACCGCGCCCACGGCCACCAGGCCACCCCCGATGCTGTAGAAGGTCAGGGCCTCGCGCAGGGAGCTGTGCGTGTCGACCTCGGCGATGCTGCGCCGCGGGGTCTCGGGCTCCACAGTCTCTCGAGCGGGGGCCGGCAAGGGCGCCAGTTCGGGCAAGGGCTCCTCGACGGGCTCGCTGGCCAGGGCAACACGGGTCCCCTCGTCCCTGGGCTTTGCAGGAGCCTCGTCCTCATCGGCGTCACCGTCGGGCAGGGCTGTGCCACTGCTGCGGGATGCGCCATCGCGACTCCGCCGTGGCGGGCTGTCGCTGACCGGTGGATCCTTTGCGGGCTGCACGGGGCTGCGGGGGCTGGCGGCCGTGGCGCTCTCGTCGGGCTGCACCGGGCGGCGTGCGCCCTCGCGCGCGGGCTCCTCGCTCCGGCTCGGGGGGGGAGTGGGTTTGGGCTTCGGGGCCGCCTCGGCCGGCGCCTCTTTGGTCCGGCTCGCCGCGGCAGGTGCGTCCTTGGGCATGCAGGCCTTGACGCCCTTGGTGGCCAGCTCGGCGGCCGGGCCGCTGTCGTTGCGCAGCCGGTCCACGACGTCGTTGCAGGCCTTGCGCCGCTGCTCCTCGGGCAGCTTGCACACGCCCACGGCCAGCTCGTCGGCGGCGATCATGTCCCCCTGCTTGACCATCGAGATGAGCTGCTTGTGCTCGGGGCTCAGGCTCAGCAACAGGAACAGCAATGCGTGCATGGTGACCTCGTACGTCGACGGAAACAGCGTTCGATGCTCGCTCTGTATGCGCGCGCCAGGGGCCTCGCAACAAAAAAACGGTCAGGCTCCTGGGCCGTGGGTGGTGAGCTGCGTGGCGAAGTGGTGGTCTGCGGGTGCGAGACGCAGTGCCCCCAGCTTCTCCGGCTCCAACCAGCGGACGGCCTGGTGCTCGAGTGCCGTGGGCTCACCCGCGGTCGTGCAGGCGTAGAAGCGGATCAGGTAGGGCGATCCCGGATCCCGGGTCTCGTACAGCACGTCTCCTATCGTCACCTCGCGCAGGTCCAGCTCCTCCCGCAGCTCTCGACGCAGCGCACTCCCTTCGTCCTCGTCCATGCGCACCTTACCTCCGGGAAACTCCCACAGCCCTGCGTGGCGGCTCCCGGCGGGGCGCTGACACATCAAGACCTGGCCACCGCGACGTATCACGGCGGCCACCACCACGATGACGGGAGTGGAGGACTCTGGGACTGCCATGGCCCCGGACTGTAGCATCCGCCTGCTGGCCAGTATTGCCCAGGGTGCGTTCCTCGGCGTACAACCGCGTCCAGGGGTGATGCATGCAGGAACGAGCGGGAGATCCCTGGGCAGGGACGATGTGGACACGAGGCCTGGTCCTGGCTGGCAGTGCCGGCGCCGGGCTGGCCGCGCTGGTGCTGGTGCTGCTTCGCGTGGTCTGTGCCGAGACCACGGGCCCCCTGTGTGGTGGTCTGGCTGCGGGCCCACCCTGGCTCTTCCTGTGGCTGGTCGCGGTGACACCTGCGGGACTGGTGCTGTGGGTGCACGCTCACCGGCTGCGTGCCCGGGCCCTCGCGCTGCAGGCCGATCAGCTGGCACTGGAGAGAGAGCGCCTGCAGCTCGCACAGCAGGGGGAACAGCGTGCTCGCCAGGCACAGCTGCTCATGGACGACGAGCGCCGATCCGCGACGAGCACGTCAGGCGAGCGGGAAGCGGCCGAGCGCTTCGCGGCGAGCGTGGCCTTGCTCGGAACCGACAAGGTGGAGGCGCGCCTTGGCGCCATTTATGCCCTGGAGCTGGTCGCTCAGGACAGCGCGCGCTTCTGCGCCGTGGTGGTCGAGACCCTGGCGGCCTTCGTGCGGCAGGCTGCGCCGTTGCCGCTGACCCGCGATGGTGGGCTGACGCGCGCAGCCGAGCGACCCGGCGAGGACGTGTCCGCGGCCCTGGCCGTGCTCGGACGTCTCCCCCGGGCTGTCCGCAGCGGAGGGAGCGGAGTGGATCTGTCCTGCACCAACCTGCGCCGTGCCAGCCTGGCCGGCGGCAACTTTGCCGGTTTCAATTTCAAACGCGCCCTTCTTCGCTGTGCAGATCTCGAAGGCGCAGACCTGCACGGGGCCAACCTGTCTTACGCCGAACTATCGGGCGATCTGCGCGAGACCGACCTGGACAAGATCGATCGCTTCGACCCGCGCTGGGTGGGGGCGAGCCTGCGCGGGGTGGATCTGCGCGGGGCTGACCTGAGCCACGCGGACCTGCGCGGGGCGCGCCTGGGAGAAGCTCGCCTGGGCCTTCTCGACGAGGCCGATGCGGGCAGCGGCGCCGAACTCTACGATGCGGACCTGCGCTGGGCCGATCTGAGCAAGGCCGACCTCGCCGGGGCGCGGCTCATGGCCGCCAAGCTCCGCAGCGCCAACCTGAGCGAGGCCAGCCTGCAGCGCGCCAATCTGAGCAAGGCGGTGCTCGTCGACGCCAACCTGCAGCGCTGTGATCTGCTCGAAGCCAACCTGACCCGGGCCGACCTGACCGGGGCTCGACTGCGCGGGGTCGCGGGCCTGCTGGCCAAGCAGCTCGAGTCCGCCAGCAGCTACGCCCGGGCCGAGCTCGACGACAGCTTGGCCCAGCGCCTCAAGGACCGCCTCCCCACGCCCGCCGAGCCCGGTTGAATCGACCGAAATCCCGGCTTGTCGACGTGGCGAGTGCCTGGTCTCTCGACCAGGCCGGGGAGGGCGTGTCGTGGAGCCCAAAAAAAACGAAGCGAGGCGGTGAAGACCGAAGCGAGCACATCGGTCACAGCAAGAGGTTCCTGCGCCGCAGTCGGTGGATGTTCCCACCAGGCACCGGGGTTCAGGGGCGCGGCTCGTCTGTTCCCGGGTCCGCGGGCTCCAGGTCTTCGCAGCCGAGCAGGACCGGGGTGCCGTCGAGGGTGTAGCTGTCCTGGCACAGCTCAACCTCACCCTCGAACAGCGTGCAGTTCACCACCTCGGCCTCGGCCATGCAGTCGTAGGACCAGGTGCCGTCGCTGCAGTGCTGCCACACCAGGTTGTCCGAGCCATCGAACAGGACCTCGCACTGGGTCTCGCCATCGTCGTAGAGACACAGCGCGCCGCCATCGTCCTGTGGCGTGCATGACTGCATGACGTCATCAGGGATGTTCTCCTCGCCACGATCATCAGGCTCGTCGACGTAGGCCTCGCAGCCGAGATCGAGGGGCTCCCCTTCCGGGGTGTAGCTGTCCTGACACAGCAGTTCGCCGTCGACCACCAGATCGCACAGGATGACGCCCTGCTGCGCCAGGCAGTCGTAATTCCAGCTGCCGTCGCTGCACTGCTGGCTCAGGAAGCTGTCGTCGGGGGCGAACCACACTTCGCACTGCACGACGCCATCGTCATACAGGCAGAGGGTGGTGCCGTCGCTCTGCGGTTCGCAGTTCTCCACCGGATCCAGGATGTCATCGTCGCAGGTGCTCGAGGAGAGCTGGTACTCCAGATCATAGGTGTCGACGCAACTGCCGCGTTCGCTGGTCAGGGTGCAGGTGATCTGCGCACCGCCGTTGAGGCAACTGTACTGGCCCCAGGGTCCACTGCACTCCTGAGCGAGCAGCAGCTCATCCGCGTCGACGGTGTAGCTGCACAGGGTGCCGGCGCCGTCGTCCCACAGGCAGTCCCAGCCTCCGCCGTCCCGCGCTGTGCACTCCTCGCCACTGCCTGCTGCATCCTCCGTGGTGTCGCCCTCGCCGCCGACCCCGAAGCGGCTGGTCCCGATCGGAGCGATCCCAGGAGCGGCCACGCCTGGCCCCACCGTTCCGTCGTCGCCGGTGGGATCGCACGCGGGCATGCACAGCACCATGCCCGCGATGGGTAGCAAGGTGAGTGCGGAGAACACAGGTCGAGTCTGGGTCATGGCGGACTCCTCGGCAGACCTCGATGGAGGTCAAGGTTCGACGCCGGCAACAGATCGCGGTGTGTGCAATCTGCGCCCCTGCGCCACGGGGTCTCGTGCTGTGCACCCCCCCGACCCGGGCGGGCACGTTGTTGCCTTGATAGTGCGCCGCGCAGGTGCGGGTGTTCACGCTGCGCGTGCTCAGAGGTCTTTTTTTTCTGGCAGACGGGCTCTGTCAGGTCCGATCGAGGCTCAGGACCGCGACCAGGGCGCCTCTGGCAGGCCCTCGATCAGCGCCTCGGCCTGCGCCACGATGCTGTCCACCATGGCCTGGCCGTAGGGCAGGGAAGCCCGGCGCGCGTCGCCCATGCACCCATTGCGGGTGAGCTGATCAAAGGGCAGCGGGATATCGAGGGCCTTGCGCCGGACCAGGGGCACCACGAGATCCCGCAGCGTGTGCAGGGGTCCTGGCTCCATGGCAGCCAGGGCCTCGCTGCGCACCAGTTTTGGCTGCAGCACCATGGCCAGGCTGACCTCCATGCCGCAAGCATGTCCACCTTGTCCGCTGTCGTCGAAGCGCCGATCGATCTCGGGATCGTACATGTTGTAGTACGTGCAGACAGCCACCAGGTCGGGGTTCAGCTCGCGCTGGATCGACGTGCAGGCGGCGTTGAGGGTGCCGATGTTGCCGCCGTGGCCGTTGACCAGCAGAAAGCGACGCAGCCCGTGGTGCATCAAGGAGGCGATGACGTCGTGCACCAGCGCCTGCAAGGTCGACTCGCGAAGGGTCACGGTGCCTGGAAAACCCATGTGATGGGGTGAGATCCCGAAGGGGATGGCGGGCGTGACCAGCAGGCGTGGCCGCAAGTTGTTCTCGAGGCGCAGGCAGACCGCTCGCGCCAGGTCCGCGTCACAGGCCAGTTCGAGGTTGGGGCCGTGTTGCTCGCAGGAGCCCACCGGGATCAGCACCAGTTCCACCTTGGGCAGGATGTCCTGGATCTCGGGCCAGGTCAGGCGCTCGAGCAGCGCCGGGCGATCGGACATGTTTCACCTCCGGTTCGCGGGTATGGCCGAGGTCGACAAGAAGCGCCCCGACCGTCACAGGAATTCGTACAGCGGGATCAGCGCCACGCCGGCCATGGCGGGGATGCGCGCCTGGAGCCCGACCGAGAGGGACCACACCTGGCCGCGCTCCAGCACTTGCCACGAGCCTCCCGCGACCACGCCCACTCCCACCTCGCCCCAGGCCCAGCCAAACAGCGCGCCGTCCTCGGAGGCCTCGGCCACGGGCTCGGCGTCGTCGAGAAAAGTGGTCCAGTCCAGGGCCAGAGACAGGCTACCTCCACCGCCACCAGCGAGTCCGGCATCCGCCACAGGCAACAGCAGGTCGGCGCTGGCGAGCACGCCCAGGCGCAGTCCGTCGCTGTCCAGGCGCCGGATCCAGGGGTAGTAGCCGAACTCGACAAAGGCTCCGTGTCTCGGCAGCTGTGCACTGAAGGGATCTGGATAGCGCAGCAGGTATCCCAGGCCGAGTTCGTAGGGCCTGTCCCTGAAAGAGCGCAGGGCTTGCAACGGATTCACCGCGGCACGCAGTTCGAGGTCAGGGTGCCCCGGGTGGTTCAGCTGCTTCTGTCCCGGGGCCTGCCAGGCCACAGGCATGCTCGCGCTCACACTCAGGCGACCGGGCGGAGCGACCATGGGTATGGGCACGCAGGCCTCGAACAGCAGGGCGCAGGCGGCCACAGCGACGGCTGCCATATGGTGCAAGACAGGACGGTGGCACAGCATGGCACCCATGCTAACCCCGGCTGGTCCCGGACCAAAGTGCAGCTCGTCACTCGACGCTCGTGGGTGTCGGCACTATGTTGAGCCCGGTCCTCGGGACTTCGCGAGATCTCAGCCAGGGAGAAACCATGTCACTCGTCGCACTTTTCATGGGCAAGGGCCCCAATGGCTTTGGAAATGGGAGCACGGCCGAGGAGGTGACCGAGGGCCTGGATCTGAGCGGCAAGACCTACCTGCTCACAGGCTGCAACTCGGGCATCGGCCTCGAGAGCCTGCGCGTGCTAGGCCTGCGCGGTGCACACGTCATCGCCGCGGCGCGAACCGAGGACAAGGCACGTGCTGCCCTCGAGCAGACTGGGACCGCGGGCACGCCTGTGGCCTGTGAGCTGTCCGAGCCTGCGTCAGTGAGGGCTGCGGTGGAGCAGGTGCGCGCCCTGCGGCGGCCCCTCGACGCCATTCTGTGCAATGCGGGTATCATGGCCTTGCCCAAGCGCGAGCTGCAGCACGGCTACGAGGCGCAGTTCTTCACCAACCACATCGGTCACTTCATCCTGGTGACCGGGCTCCTCGATCAGCTCACCAGCGACGGACGCGTCGTCATGGTCAGCAGCTCGGCGCACCGGACGGCACCGGCCCAGGGCATCGAGTTCGACAATCTCGACGCCAGCAAGAGCTATGGCGCCTTCCGCAACTACGGACAGGCCAAGCTGGCCAACCTGCTGTTTGCCCGGCAGCTGGCTCGCAGGTTCCAGGGCAGCGGGCGAACCGCCTTCGCGGTGCATCCTGGGGTCATCCCGACCAACCTCGCGCGGCACATGAATCCGGTCGCGGCAGTGGGCATGGCCGTGGTGGCTCCCTTGTTCATGAAGTCGGCAGCCCAGGGTGCTGCCACCCAGATCTACGTCGCCACGGGCAGCGTGGACCCGAGCCAATCTGGCAGTTACTTCGCGGACTGCAATCCGGCCAGGCCAGCGCGCCAGGGGCAGGACGATGCCCTGGCGGAGAAGCTGTGGCAGGTGAGCGAGCAGATCGCGGCGAGCGTGTAGCGGTTCAACTCAGGACGCGATTCCAGGCCAGAACCGAGACCAGAGCGGCAAGTTGCGCTGCCAGGGCAGCACGATCGATGTCCAGCGGGCAGTTCAGGCGAGCGGCCTCGGCCACGGCGATCAGTTCCTGGTAGAAGCCTCTCAGCGCGTGGGTGGCATGCCGGCGCTGCGAGGGGTCTGACCACAGGTCCACGGCGTCGACGACA
This sequence comes from Pseudomonadota bacterium, assembly GCA_043821645.1. Taxonomy (GTDB): domain Bacteria; phylum Myxococcota; class JACRCW01; order JAFGSX01; family JAFGSX01; genus JBDRCO01. Next base: position 44,189 of record JBDRCO010000101.1, read on the forward strand.
TCGTCGCGCAGCTCGGTGAGCACCTCGTGCAGGGGGCAGCGCGGCCCGGTAGCGCGGCGTCCGCGCAGGGCACGATCGACCATGATGAGCAAATCGTCGCGGTCGTGGCGCGCTGACTGCCAGCCTCCATCACGGCTGAGCTGCAGGTACTCTGGGGTCAGCACCCAGGCTGGCTTTCGTCCATTGCGTCCGATGAGGATGGCAAAGAACTGCGCGGGCTCGAGCTCGGTCTCGCCCTCCACGGCGTGGCTGCTGCGAGCCGGATCGTTCCAGCAGCGCCGGCGCAGATGCTGAACGGTCCACTCCGAGAAGCAGCGCTTGCGGTCCAGGCTATCCATGATCACGAACTTGTCGTCGCGGTGCGCGAGGACCGCGATCCAGTGCTCGAAGTGTCGGGTGAGCACGAGCGCGGGCAGCTGCTTGTCCAGGTGCTCGGCCAGCTCGGCCGCCCAGCGGCCACCCCAGGATCGTCGCGTCTGCTTGAGCTCGCGGCTTCCCACATCATAGTGGCGCGCCGCGCGTTGCAGGTCGTGCTCGTCGACGCCCCGGAACTCGCGATCGCTGCGCCACGGGTGTCCGGTGGCGCGTGCCACCTGCTGTGCCGAGGCCTCAATGCCCAGGACCCGCAGGCAGGTTGCCAGTGCGGTGGGGCCACAGCCATTGGTCAGCTGGTACTCGGACAGGTGATCAAAAGGTTCACTGGCCACGACGCTCTACCTGTTCAGTGTCGGGAGCACGGTGTGCACCCGCACTCGACCATCCAAAAATGAGACGGGCGCCGCGTCCGGGCCCTGGCCTGGGCGCTAGTGCTCCCACTTCCTGTGCGCGACGTCGAGCAACTTTTGGACAGGTCGTTGCATCCCTGTCATGGCTGGCCCAGATCCGTTCTTTCGGGGCCAGCAGGCTCGAGTCGAGGCGCCCATACCAGGTCTGGAAGAATGTAGTAACCATACAGAATAAAAGGAGAATACTTAGTTTCTTGTGACATCACTCCTGGCTTCTTGGCGGAGCAGGGCAGAAATCAAGTTGCGTCCAGATATTGTCTCAATAAATAAGGACAACACCCGGACAGGAGTGAAGCATGACCACCACCAACTTTCGTCGACCCATCGTCCTGGCCCTGGCGGCTGTCGCCGGTGTGGTCGCGTGGAGGCCTGCCATGGCCATCGAGGAACCCCGCTACACCGTCCTGCAGAGCAGCGATCAGTTCGAGATCCGGCGCTATAGCCCCTACGTGGTCGCCGAGGTCGAGGTCCAGGGAGATTTCGAGGAGGCGGGCAGCCGCGGCTTTGGCCCCCTGGCCGACTACATCTTTGGCAACAACGTGGCCAACCAGGACACCGAGGTGCCAGGCTCGGGGAGGGCTGAGGGTCCCGGCGAACGCCTGGCCATGACCTCGCCGGTGCTGCAGCAAGAACGCGACGGTGAGAAGATCGAAATGACAGCGCCTGTCATGCAGCAGGACGTTCCGGGAAGGCGCCTGGTCCGCTTCGTCATGCCGGGCAGCCGCAGCCTGGCGACCCTTCCGACACCACGAAACCCACGCGTGCAGCTGCTCCAGGTGCCGGGAGACACCTACGCCGTGATCCGCTACAGCGGGCGCTGGACCGCAGATAACTACAACAAGCACCTGGACGAATTGAGACGGGAGATCCGCGCCCGCGGTTTCGAGGAGACAGGGACAGCGCAGTGGGCGCGTTACAATGCTCCCTACACACCGTGGTTTCTACGACGCAACGAGATCCTGGTGCCGGTGCGCTCACCGGCCAGCGGAAAAGCGACCCTGTCGCGCCCTGCGCCGCAGGCTCTCGACGCGATAAGCGCTGAACGCAGCGACGGTTGAGTCGCGGAGCTCGACTAAGCGCCCATCAAGAGGAGACCCGGATCCGTCTCGAAGGTCCCCGCTGCTGCCTCATCCGTTCGCGGACAAACTCCATTTTTTTGCCTGCCTCTGCTGGGCCAGGAGCAAGCCACGTCCGCGCATGCCATGGCGGCTTGGCCCGGACAGGAGCCGGGACTAGACTGGATGCGCGTTCCCTGGTGACCTGACGAGGAGTGTGGCCTCACGCATGAAAACCTGTCCTGGCTGCGGGGCCTGCTTCGAGGACCTCGACGACCACTGTGCCTTCGACGGCGGCATCCTGGACGAGGTGTTTCCGGGCTCGCGAGCGCTGGCGGCACGTTACCTGCTCGAGCAGCGCGTGGCCGAGGGCGCCATGGGAGCGGTGTTCCGGGCGGTCCACCTGCAGATCGGTTCCACGGTCGCGGTCAAGCTGATGCAGCCGCGCAAGGATGAGCTGCAGGTGGGGCTCGCCAGGTTTCATCGCGAGGCGCAGATCCTGGGTCAGATCAAGCACCCCAACGCCGTGCTGGTCATGGACTTCGGGGTCGAAGAGCGCGAGGGCCAGAGCGTTCCATACCTGGTCACCGAGTTCCTTCGTGGCGAGTCCCTGTCCGAGCTGCTGCAGCGCAAGCATACCCTGACGCTCGAGGAGGCCGAGCGCATCATCACACCGCTGTGCGAGGCGGTGGAGGAAGCGCACCAGGCTGGCGTCATTCACCGCGACATCAAGCCCAGCAACCTGTTCCTCGAGCGCCTGCGGGATGGCAGCGAGGTGGTCAAGGTTCTCGACTTCGGCATCGCCAAGTTCGTCGAGGTGGCGCCCGGTTTCATGCAGCAGCTGGCCCGGGACGGCCAGGGCGCACCGGTGTCCGCGACCGAGCTCGACCTGTTCGACGAGGTCGCCGCGGTGCAGACCGGCGAGCACACCGTGCCCCTTCGCCCGGTGCGCAGCGCGAGCGCCCTGGAGGGTCCGCGCAGCGACACCATCACCGAGGCGGGCTTCATGGTCGGCACCATCCCGTACATGGCGCCAGAACAGATGACCGGCGAGCGCGTGTCGCGACAGAGTGACGTCTTTGCCATTGCCAGCTTGTTGTTTCGACTGCTGGTGGGCCGGCTGCCCTTCACCGGGACCGATGACGAGGTCATTGCCGCCAAGCTGCAGGGACCGAGACCCCGGCTGCGCGACTTGCTGGGCGGTATCCCCGTGGCGCTTGACGAGGTCGTTTTTGCGGGCCTGGCCCTTCACCCGGGTGACCGGCCGGGGAGCGCCCTCGAACTTTCGCGCGCCCTGCGTGACGCCACGGCCACATCTCGCGAGGCCACCGACGATCCCACCCTCCATCTGGCCCTGCAGCTGCACAGCCTGTCGCGAACGGTCGAGAGAATCACCGAGGCTGCACGCGTGCTCGCCAGCGACAGTGACGTCGAGGGCAGCTACCAGCTGTTGCGCGATCGCATCCTGGGCATCGACCGGCCACTGGCACGTGCCCAGCAACTGACCGAGCGTCTGCCGGCCCGGATCGACGGCGAGGCGGCGCTCTCCCTGCGCGAGGAGCTACAGGGTTTCGAGGACAGCCTGGAACCGGTGACCCGGGCACTGCGAGGCGTCGAGCAGGCGCGCAGCGACGAGCGCATGGGCTACCTGTCCGCCCTGTGGTCGCGACTGCTGCGGCATGCAAGCCGGATGCTGGGGCGCGTGGCCGAGCTGACCGTGCCGACGGAGTTTGAACTCCTGGCGACCACCCGGCCCCACAATCCCTTCGTGGTTGACGACGAGGAGCCAACCACGGCCCTCGAGGCGCTGGCGACCGCCCTGCTGCAAGAGGATTCCCTGGACCGAACCGAGGCATTCGAATCCCTCATCACCGAGCATGCGGTCCGGCTGCAGTCCATGCTGGCTCTGGGCGCTCAGCGCAGCACACCGCTGATCGAGCGGCTGGTCGGGGGCCTGTGGCACCAGGCCGACTTGCTGATGTTGATGGAATTGTTTCCGCGTAGCCGCGGCGTTCGTCTGTTGCCCCTCCTCACGGCCTCGCGCGCGGTGCACGCAGCACGGCCCTTCGTGGTCCTGGCGAGCATTTACACTGGCCAGCAGCAGGGTGACACCACCGCCCATGCCAACGTGGAGGTGGCCGTCAATAGCCTGCCTTCTGCCGCCGACAGGGCGGTGCTGTGGCGCTGCCTGCTGGCGCACCCCCTGGCTGCGATCCGCGACAAGGCGGCGCAGGAGACCGGACCTGGCGAGTTCTGGGATGTTGTGGTGTACGAGCGCACGCCGCTGTGGACCCTGCGCGCCATCTTCGATCGCGTCCGCGAAGAGGCGCCAGCCGAGTACCTCAAGATCTTCTTCCTGTGCGTTCGCGACCGCCTGTCCGCGGTGCTCGATGCCGACGACGTGCACGAGGCCTTCGGCCTGCTGCAGCGCTTCTTCACCGTGCCGTGTTTTCACGAGGATGTCGTGTTCGAGCCTCTCCTCGACCTCGATCGCGTCCTGCGCGAGCGAGCCCGGGCTGCCGGTACCTCCGTGCCGGATCAGACCGGCTATGACGAGATGCTGGCGGATTTCACCGCCCACGGCGCCGTCGTGAGCCAGAAGCTGGAGCAGATGCGCCACATCCCGTTGCCCATCCAGCGCAAGCTCGCTCGCCAGGGCCACTTCTTGCTGCACTTCATCAGCCACAACAACGAGCGCGTGGCGCGGGAGACCCTTCCTCATCTGCTCAGGCTCGACGATGTCACGCCCTACCTGCGTATTCCCACCATCCACCGTGCGGTGCTGCTGGAACTGTCGCGGCACCGTCGCTTTTTTCGCAAGGCGTCGGCTCGCCTGGCCCTGCTGCAGAATCCCAAGACACCGGCCCAGGTCGCGCGCAACTTCGTCCCGCTGGTCGGGCACGAGCAGGTGCGCCTGCTCGCGAGCAACCGCCACGTTGGTGCGGATGTCCGGGCCTTGGCGCGGCTCTATCTCGAACGCTTGAAGCGTGGCGAGCAATAGCGTTCTGATAAGGGGATGAACACCGACGCACCGACCCTGACCGGCAAGAGCCGGCCCGTGGTTTTGCCACGGCTGCCTGTCCAGGACGCCCAAGCTGGAGCCGTGCCTGGTGGCTTGCGCATCGAACGCGCGGGGCACGCGCCCGTCGACATGGTACTGGATCCCGAACAGCGCTACCTGCTGGGACGCCATGACGCGGCGGACATCGGCTTTGCCGCGGCCGAGGTATCCAGGCTGCACGGCGTGCTGCGCGTGGTCGACGGCGTCTGGCACTACGAGGACATGGGCAGCCACAATGGCAGCGTGCTCCGTCGCGCGGGGCATGCAAGCCAGGTCGCGCTGCAGGCCCGCGAGGCAATGGCTGTGGGTGTGGGTGACACCGTTGCCCTTGGCTGCGACGAGGCGCGGCTGCTGTTCGTGGAACGACCGCCACTGCCAGGTGTCCGGCACGACGCCACCGCCCGCTCTGAGATCGCCCGGCTGTTCGAGAACAACCTGCAGGTGGCCGCGCGCACCCGGGTCCCAGTGTTCCTGCTCGGTCCGTCCGGCTGTGGCAAGACGAGGGCGGCCAGGCGCATCCACGATCTCGGCAGGTCCAGCGGGTCGTTTGTGCCGGTCAACTGCGCGCGCTTGCCCGCGGACCCCTCGGCCTTGCACAGCGAGCTGCTGGGGCACGTCAAGGGCGCCTACACCGGAGCCGAGGCCGATCGGACTGGCAGGTTGGTGCACGCCGACGGTGGGACCCTGTTTCTCGACGAGGTCGAGAGTCTCTCTCCGCTGGCCCAGGGCTTCTTGCTCGACGTGCTCGAGGGCAGCGGTGACCTGGCGCCCCTGGGCAGCCGGCGGCCCTTGCAGCAGGCTCCCATCTTCCGACTCCTCTCCGCGTCCAAGCGACCTCTGGGGGAGAGCACGCTGCGCGACGACCTGTGTGAGCGCCTGGCCGAGGGACATTTGTGGCGCGTACCGACGCTGGATCAGCGGCGCGAGGACATCCCGGGCTTGATCCGGGCCTTTGCCCGCGAGCAGAGCACCTTGCTGGGCGTCGAGGTGGAACTCGCCGAGGACACGGTCACGCTGGCTGTCGGGGCGGACTGGCCCGGCCAGATCCGGCAGCTGCGGGCAGCCATCTACGTGCTGGCACAGTGGCTGGTGGCCCGTACCATGGTCGATCACGCACCACCACGGCGGGTGCGCATCGAGCGCGTGCACCTGGTGCAACACCTGCGCGAGCGCGACGAGGCCTTTGGTCTGCGTCGAGACATCACATCCGATTCCGCGGCGGACTCGCGCGAGCAGGCTCCAGCCCAGAAAGCAGACGCCCGCCGCCTCAGTGCCGCTCAACTTCGCGCCATCTTGCAGGAGTGTGCAGGCAACCGCAGCGAGGCAGCTCGCCGCCTCGGCATCGCGCGCAATACCCTGGCACGCAAGATTCGCGAGTTCGGGCTGGAGCCTTGAGCTCTCCCGCGGCGGGCCGACCGTCCCCATGCTTCCGAGGGGTGAAGGCGTCGGGACCTGCGCCCGCCGCAGAGGGGACGAGCCGACCGTCCCCGAAAGAAAACGAAAACCCCGGAAGCCCTGGCCGCTGACGCGGGCGACTGGCGAGGTCGCGGACTTCCGGGGTCGGTGATGCGCGCCCGTCCCGACCGCGGGACGTGATCGCGACGCGCAGGGTGACCAGTGCGCCGGGCCGTCGACGTGGCCGTGGCCACGCCGCCGCCGGGAGGCGCTAGGGCGCCATCACCTCACGTGCCTGTTGAACTGCGAACACTGGATCACCTCCTTTCCGGCGAGTGGCGCTGGGCGCCCGCCTCGTGGTCCGCACCCGAAGGTCGCCGCCGTCGCAACGCCCGGGTGTGCGCCGAAACCATCTTCGACTCGGGGCCGTGTCACCCCTGCCAACCAATGTACCCGTCGTCGGGCGGGCCTGCCATGTAGGTGTATCTTTTTTTGCCTGACAAGCACGCAGTCAGGTGCCTCGGCTGACCCTGGAAATGATCAGGCGCTTGACCGAGTCGCGCACGCGACCTGTCTTGGCCAGCTTGCGCAATTCGGTCTCGGGCAGCCGGCCCAGGAGCTTCTCCACCAGGTCCATGGGGACCTTTGGGTTGCAGATCAGATTGCGGACCACGCTGCTGTGGCGCAACCACTCGGTCCGGCTGCCGATGCGCTTGAGCAGCTCGGGCTCGAGGGTCGTCATCGCGGCCATGGCGGCCACCTCGTCGGAGGTGAGGCCGGGGTTGGCCAGAACGTACTGCTGTAGGTTGCGGTCTTGCAGCTTGAGCACGTGGCGCCGCGCAGCCAGCTGTCCGCGCTTGGCCACCATGATGCGGTCAGACACCGATAGACCGGGCCATTCGATCAGCAGTTTCTCGATGGGCCAGCCTGCCGGGCCCACCACCCCTGCCGGGCTGGGGTCTCGGTTGCTCGAGTCTGCCTGTGCCGGGTCGGTGCCGCTCCCATTGGCTGGCGATGCCGCAGGTGGCTCCTCGCCCGACTCCGACTCCGGGTCCGGGAACTGCTGTGCCTCCATCCACGCGAGCACCGGTTCGAGGCCCCCGGTCCCGGGCTCGACACCCTCTAGCAGCTCATCCACCAGGGCGGGTTCCAGCAAGCGAACCACCAGACCGCCGTCGGGCATGAGCTGCAGGACCTCGACCGCGAGCGCGCCAGTCGCATCGGGCAAGGTCACCTGGAGTTCCAGGCGTTCGAACTGCTTGACCTCGGGCGGGCCCTCGGCGGCTGGCAACAGCCACACCCCGCCCTGGCCCCGGCTGTCGACGAAGCGGCGCAGGTCCTCGAGGCTGTCACAGCGAAGCTGCAAGATCATGCTCACCCCTCGAGTGTAGCAGGGTGGCCGATCCATAGCCCGGGTTCAGGCAAACGGCAGGCCCAACCACAGCGGTCGCACGGCGACGTACCCCGCCACCACGACGAGCCACAGTGCTGCAAGGGCCCAGCTTTGCCTGCAGCGCCCAGGTCCTAGACCAGCACGATCCATCCGAGCAAGGCTGGGTCCACGAATGGACACGGTTCAGCGCTCGACCGGGAGCCGTGAGCCGTCCGGTGCGCATCCCATGCGCCGCAGGATCTGCTCGCCGGTCACGGCGACATCGACATCAAACCGCCCGTCCTCGTGCGGCTGCACGCGCGCCTGCTCCAGCAGTGAGGCGAGCTCGCTGTCGCCGTCGCGCGCGGCCTGCAGGCGCCAGGCTGCCAGGGCGCCACCCACGGTCCGGGCCAGGTCCCGTGCCTGTGAGGCATCTGTGGCCTGCAGATCCAGGCTCATGGCCACGTCGTCGTCGATACCCATGCGCACGGTGGCAGCGCTGAGCATGCCGCGCAGACGCTGGGCGACAGGGTCGGCTTCATCTTCGAGAAGCGCCTGCAGGAAGGCCGGGCCGAGCTCGCCATAGAGTTCTCCCGCGGCGTGCTCGAGCGAGGGCGACGGATCGCGCGGCATCGAGCCATCTAGCCGTTGCAGCGCCTGTTGCAGGGCAGGCAGCTCGCTGGCTGACAGCAGAAGGTTCTGGTCCACGATGGCAACGTATTCCTGCTCCGCCGCGGCGTCTCCACTTTTGCCTTCGACCGGCAGCGTGTACAGCATGGTGCGCGCATCGAGCCGTTGCCCCTCGCCAAAGACCTCGGGGATGCGCAGGCTCTGGAAGTACCCGCTGACCGCGAACACATCTCGCGACAGCGCCACGCGGTCGATGTCGCGGTCCAGGTCCAGCCCGAAGTCCTCGCTGACCATGGCCAGACCGTTGCTGAGATCGCTGCCTCCGCAGCGCATCATCCTGTCAAACAGCGCACTCTGGCTGATGGCGTTGAGCTCGATGAAGACGGCGCCGCCCGTGCCCGGGGCAAGCACGCTGCGTTCGAGGGCGTCGGCGGGCAGGGTCGAGCTGCTCCCCACCATCGGGCCACCGTCGCTGCGCGCTGCACGCGCCTCCTCTGGCTTGGCTCGCTGTCTCGGTGGTCGTTGCCGCGGGTACACGATCTCGCGCGCGGGAGGCTCCCCTTTCTTGACGGCGACGTTGCCAGTGCCCGGGCCCGAATCACAGCGCGCGATCCACAGGGCGACACCGAGCAGGGCCACGGCCACGAGCAGGACAGGCCAGCGCGAGTGTCGCATCTCAGTAGTCCTTTCCGCTGACCACGAAGACCGCCCCGGCGACCAGGGCTGCAGCCAGCACCAGGGCGCTCGCCACCGCCGGCGTCACCGCACTGTTCCACAGCTCGCCGCGACCGGCCGCCTCGGCACCCGCGGTGACCATCCAGTGCAAGCGTGGCAAGGGCGTGATGATCACATCGACGGCGCTGCGTGCGAGACCAGGCTTGAACAGCGCCACGAAAGCAGCGCGGTCAGAAGCCACGACACCCGCGATGAGCAGCAGCAGGCCGCAGCCCGCGGCGAGAGCTGGTGAGCGCACCAGCGAGGTCGCGAGCAACATGGCCGCGTACACCGGCAGAAAGCCCAGGATGGCCATGAGGGCACCTGCTGCGGGCGCCGCGGTGACGAAGCCGGTCTTGGCGAACAGCACGGCCGCCACGCCGCCCACGGCCACCAGCGTACACAGCAAGCTGATCACGAGCACACCCGTGAACAGACCCAGCACCAGCTCGACGCGCCGCACCGGCAGCGACAGCAGCAGTTCGACCCGGCCCGGGGCGAGCATGCTGGCCGCGGTTCCCGAGGTGGCGACGATGCCAAACAGCAAGCCCAGGTAGAACATCGGATAGGCGAAGGCGGCGAAGATATCGCGCATGGCCACGTCGAGGGGTACGATGGGATTGTGGAGCTGCAGGCCAAACAGCCGACCCGCTGCGAGGGTTCCCTCGACAACCTCCAGGTCCAGGGCCAGGGCCAGGGCGAGTACGCCCAGGGCGATGAAGCCCACCGCCGCCAGCATGAAGCGACGCGCAAAGGCCTCTCGCACCACGTCGCGCGCCAGGTTGGCGATGATCATGCGTCCTCCTGGACGAACTCGGCGAGCACCTGCTCGAGGTCGCGGACGCGCGGTGTCACCTCGACGACCTGCAAACCCAAACCGATGGCACGGGCCAGGGCCGCAGACAGCATCGCGGGATCATTGCCATCCAGAAGGAAGAGGGTGCCGTTCGCCTGCGCCGGATCGGCCCGGAAACCTGCCTGGCTCGCTCGCACCACCAGATCGCTGGTCGCCGAGAAACGAACCGCCACGCAGTGCTCGTCGCGGAGTAGGTGCATGGGCCCGGACCTCACCACGCGACCTCGATGTGCAATGGCGACGTGGTCGCACAGCTTCTCGGTCTCGCTGAGCAGGTGGCTGTTGAGAAAGAGCGTGGCACCGCGGGCCAGGGCTTCGCGGAGCACCTCGCGGATGCGCGCCCGACCCAGGGGATCGACGCCGTCGGTGGGCTCGTCGAGGAGCAGCAGTTCGGGTTGTCCCAGCAAGGCGATGGCCAGGCCCGTGCGCTGTACCATGCCCTTGCTGAAGGTCCCCACCCGGCGCTTCCAGGCGCTGCGCTCGAGCCCGACCTGGTCGAGCAGGTGAGGCACCTCGCGCTCGAGCTGTCCTGCACTCAAGCCCTTGAGGCGGCCCGCACTGCGCAGCACGTCGACGGCGCGCAGCATGGGCGCGAGCTGGAGGCGCTCGGGCAGGTAGCCGATACGGCGGCGGATGGCAGGATCGGCAGGATCACCGTCGAGGACCTGGACCCTGCCTGCGCTCGGGTGCACCAGCGAGAGCAGGATCTTGAGCAGGGTGGTCTTGCCGGCGCCATTGGGACCGATGAACCCGAAGGAACTGCCACGAGGGACGGTGAGATCAAGGCCTTCGAGAGCTCGAACCGCTCCGTAGCGCTTGGCCAGGCCCACGACCGCGATGGCGTTGGTGGAGAGGTGCGAGCTGGTCACGTCTTTCTCTCTGGTCGCAGGCCCGGTGACGCGCCCTGTGCCCTCGGGCAGCGGCCAGGCCCAATCTATCAGGAACCTCGCGTCGCGCATGCCCGGGGCGTGGAGCCAGGTCCCGTGCCGGACAGAGCGGCTTTTCAGTGGCGTGCGAGTGGATAGGTCTGGCATGAGCAGAGCGAGATCACGAAACGTGCCATCGCTCGGAATCGCCCGGTTAGGTGACCGTGCGTGCAGGACGTGGCGTCCCGCTTGCACCTTGGTGCTGCCGGAAGTGCGCGATTTGCGCAGGGTGCAGCTCGCACTTAACCTGCCGCGCGGAGCTGGATAGGATGCCAGAGGTATCCTGGGCGACCCAAGCACATGCGCGGGTCGAGCAGGTCCAGGAGGATGGCACAAGAAGAGATGAGCCCCGCGGATGACACGCTCCTCGACGACGAACCTGAGCGTCTGAGCACCTACGATGCTGTCAAGCTGCAGCACGTGCTGAGCTCGACAGTGGCCAAGGCCAAGACCGGCGACCGCCAGGCTGTGGCCACGCTGGCGCGCATGCTGGCAGACCGGGAGGCTCGCGCCGGCTTCGACGAGGAGACCCGGAGCAAGATCGTCCGCAAGGCCTTCGACGGCCTGCGTACCGTCGACAAGCTGCTGGGCAAGAGCGAGATCCTGTCGCTGATCCTGGTCCTCGCCGAGAAGACCATCGCCGCCGACGTCGAGTCGCTGCTGACCTCGGCGGCCCGTGGCGGTGCGCAGCACGTTCTCCAGGCTCTGCGAGAGACTGCTCGCTCCGACGACCCGGCCCGGGAGGGCGCACTGCAAGTCCTGGCCCAGGTCCGATCCCAGCTCAACGACGGCGACTATGCCCTGATCGCCTGGGTGGGGCTGCGCACCGTGCTCGACACGCCTGCCACGCGCCTGATCCGGGAGACCGCGCTCGAGGGAAAGCCCGCGACTCTGGCGGCGCTCGAGAAGACCCTGCTCGCACCCAAGGAGGGGGGCGATGCCCTGCTTCCCTTCGCCAAGATGCGCGCGGCACGCTTGCTGTGCCAGAAGACCGAGCAGCTGAGGTCCGAGTGGCTGCCCCGCCTGGCGGAGCTCACCAGGACCGGGGACGCCAAGGACAGGGCCGCGCTCATGGAGGCTCTGGGTGCCGCGGCGACCCAGCAACCCCCCCTGGCCGGGGCTGCCCTGGCTTTTGTCGATGCCATCAAGGCCATTCCTCCCAAGGTGTCGTTCGACCGTCTGGAGGAATTGCGTGCGGTTGCGAGGTCGCACCTGGTTGCCGCCTTTGACGCCGCGGAGGAGGCGGGTGACCTCGAGGGCATGACCGTGCTGGCGCCACTCGCGATCCGCCGGGCCAAGGACGCTCGCATCGCCGTCACCGCGGCGGAGCTGCTGTACCCCCTCGTGATGGAGGGGGATGTCGACGCCATTGCGGCCCTGGCCGAGACCGCAACGCGCCCCGTGGCCACCGCCGGCGAGGATGCCTGCAAGCTGGCCGTCAAGATGCTGGAGGCGGCTGCCAAGGCCGGACAGTCGGAGCTTGTGGTGCAGACCCTGGTCGACGAAGCCGGGCGTCGCGGTCAAAACGACGACGAGCGCGGTCTCGAGGCCCTGGGACGCACGGCCCGGCACCTGCCCGATCAGCATCAACTGCTCAAGCCCGCTCGCGCGGCCCTGCGTCGCGGCGTCAAGAATCTGCATCCCATGCGCACGCGCGGACATCTGAGCGCGCTGCGCGGCATGCTGGCTCTGGCCGACCGCCTGCGCGACCGCGACATCGACACGCTGATGGATCACCTGGGTCCCCAGGCCGGTCAGGTGCTCGCCGCCGTGGTGCCTCGCCTGGCGCGGGAACAGCTCGAGGACATGCGCGCGACTCTGCGCCAGCGCCTCGACAAGGGTTTGATGGTCAAGGGCGCCTCCGAGGTGCTCGAGGCCATCGAGCCCGTGCTGGCCGCACCGCGTCGGGGGAGGTTGTCCGAGGCGCCCCCGGTCCTGCCTCGCAAGAGCAAGCGCAGCCCCCTCAAGCCGAGCGGCAAGAGCCTGTCGCAGATCCTGGAGGATACTGCCGAGGATGACGATTCGACGGCGTGAGCCGGGCGCGTCCTTGACCGGGAAAGATTCCGGGTTCGAATCCACCGCAGCAGGATTCCGCAAAAATGGGTGAGTGGACCTGGGGACCGACAGGATCGAGCGGTGGTGACGACGGGCCGGGAGAGTGAAGCGCCGCGCCTGCGAGTCTTGAAGGACGCGCAGCGGCGACGGCACGCGGGGTGGATCTCGACACAGCGCTCAGCTCTCGATGCTCTCCGGCGGGGTGAAGAAGGCTGGACCGCGCACATCTGGATCGATGTGCCAGGATTGCTGCAGTGCAGGCAGCACCCGCTGTATGCAGCCGCTGTGCTGGCACAGGCGGCAGCTCGGCCCGACGGGTACTGCCGCCTTTGTGTCACCAAGGTTCACCACATCCGCGTACACCAGCTCGGGAGCGTGCTCGATGCGGCAGCCCAGGCAGAGGGCGCGCTCGGCTAAGGCGTGTTCCGGGCCCCGAGCAGGCCCGGAGATCGTGCGCGCGACGTCGAGGTAAACCTGGCCGCTCTCCGCTCTCGACAGCTGCACACAAAAGCGCCCTGGCGTCAGGAAAGCCCGGTGCAGGCTCCAGCGCGGACAGGCCGCCCCATGGCGCGTCAAGGCACGGCCCGAGGCACTGAACCACTTGCTGAGATTGCCGGCGAGGTCGCCCCGGGCGAGGTGAAAAGGGATGCCTTCCTGGCCCGGGCGCTGCAGCGTGGTCAGCCGGTCACAGACCATCTCGAAGCTGGCGTCGAAGACATTCTGCAGCAGTTCGAGATCGTGACGACGGGAACGGGCGGCATCGAGGAAGGCCTGGTAGGGCATCAGCACGGCACCGGCGAAGTAGCTGGCGAGAACCTCGCGGCCGAGGTCGCGTGAGGCCTCGGTGGTCAGCGCGGGATCCTCGACCAGGCGCTGCATCAGGGCGCCCTGGGTGATCCGTGCGATGCGGTGCGCGAGCTGAAAACAGCGGTGGCTGCGGGGAAGAGACTCCGACAGCAGAAGCTGCCGATCGTTCGCCACGAAGCGCGCCAGCGCGCCCCCATCCTCGGCGGACGGAATGACATGAACGCGAACGCCGAGCTGTTCCTCGAGATGGTGCAGCAGTCCTTCGAGCAGCGAACTAGGGTGCAGCTTCGCCTCGCGCCACAGGGCCTCGGCCGCGTCCTCCAGCTCGGCAAAGTGATGGCGATGCTGCTGGATGAAGACCGGGACCTCCTCCGTCGGCAGTCCGGCAGGCGACGTTCCAGGAGAGGACAGCGCCTCAGCGACTCTGTGCGCCAGATGATCTCCCGTCTCCCTGTGCTCGCAGTAGGAGCGGAACAATCGCACCACTGCGTGGCTCAGGTTGGGGGCCGCAGCCACCATGTCCTTGATCTCCGAGCTGGCCAGCTCCAGGTTCTCGAACAGGGGGTCGCCAAACACCTCGAGCAGACCCTGGGTGAGCTGAACATCGTGGCCTGCCGCCAGCTGCGCGATGTCGAGCTGGAAATGCCCCGCCATCTTGATGAGAAGTGGAGCCGGCAGCGCGCGCCGTTCGTGTTCGATGAGGTTGAGGTAACTCGACGAGATGCCGAGTTGCTTGGCCAGTTCCGCCTGGGTGACGCCCTGGCGTCGACGAAGCGCGCGGATCTTGCCTCCCAGGTGGCTGTTCTCGTCCATGTGCGGTCTCCCGGAACAGGGGTCGTCCGTGAACTCTGAACGACCCTCATGAGCAGTGCCATCATGGTCCCGGATCGCGGACCTGGGAACCGGGAACTCGGCCGCCTGGCCACGGGTGCCGATGGGTCGTTTTTGGCTCACGCAGCAGGCGACAGTGCGCTATCGTCCGCGGGTCGAGGCGGGGGGACAGTCATGCAGCTGATCATCTGGTTGCGCCAGCAACACGACGAGTTGATGGTACTCCTGCTCGAGTACTCTCGCCTGCTGAGTGAGCGCGACGTGGCGCAGAGTTCGATGGAGCTGCGCGGTCTGATCACGCGCATCGCCGGGAAGCTGAAGATCCACTACGCCATGGAAGACCACTCCCTGTACCAGCCTTTGCTCGCGCATCCCGATGCTGCGATCCGGGCGCTGGCGCGGAGCTTTCAAGCCGAGGTGGGTCATCTGGCCGCAGCGTTCCAGGGCTTCCTCGATCGCTGGCCAAGCAGTGTCGCCATCCGTGCGGACGTCGACGGATTTCGCGCGGACAGCGAGGAGGTGATCAGCAGCGTGGTGTATCGCATCCTGCGCGAGAACGAGGAACTCTATCCCCCGGCTTCCCTGGCCATGGCCACCGAGACCGGGTCCGTCTATCAGCGCGTGCGGGCCACGCAGGGTTCCCGCTAGGCCACGCCATCTCGTCGGCTCATGCTTCGATGTCGCGCTGGTGCTTGACCACGCCGGTCTTGTAGGCGGCGTCGGCCACCGCCTTTGCCACGGCCTCGTGCAGTTCCTTCTTGAGCAGGCTCGGCACCAGATCACCCTCGGCGGCGTGCTCGGCGATGACGGTGGCGGCGGCGATCTTCATCAGGTTGTTGACGCGGGTGGCTCGCGCCATCAGCGCGCCCTTGAACAGGCCCGGGAACGCGAGCGCATTGTTGACGCCCTTGCCATCTGCCGCGAAGGCTGCTCCGGCCTCGATGGCGTCGTCGGGGGAGATCTCGGGATCGGGGTTGCTGAGCGCGAGGATCACCTGCTTGGGCTGCACCAGCTCGGGCTTGATCAAACCGGGCACACCGGTGGTGGCGATGACGATCTTCGACTCCTTCATCACCCCGGCCAGATCCGTCGCGTTCCCTCCGCCATCCGAGAAGCGCTTGAGGGCACCCTCGTTGATGTCGGTGCCGCAGATCGTCTGCACCCCGTAGGCCTTGAGCAGCTTGAAGATACCCATGCCGGCAGCGCCAAGACCGATGATGCCCACGTTCGATTTCTTGAGGTTGATGTAGGTGTAGCGGGCGATGTTGAGCAGAGCGGCGAGCACCACCACGGCCGTGCCGTGCTGGTCGTCGTGCACCACCGGGATGTCCAGGATCTGGTCGAGCTGGTTCTCGATCTCGAAACATTCCGGAGCGCGGATGTCCTCGAGCTTGATGGCGCCGAAGGTGGGGGCGATCGCCTTGACCGCCTGGATGATCACCTCGGGGTCCTTGCTGTCGATCAGGATGGGGATACCGTTGATGTCGGCGAGCAGCTTGAACAGCAGCGACTTGCCTTCCATGACGGGCATGCCCGCCACGGGGCCGATGTCACCGAGCCCCAGGATCGCCGTGCCGTTGGTCACGATGGCCACGGTGTTGGGGATGCCCGTGTACAGGTAGGCCAGCTCGGGGTCCTTGTGGATCTTGCGGCAGATGCTGGCCACGCCGGGCGTATAGACCAGCCCCAGGTCATCGATCGACTGCACGGCCACGCGGGGCTGGATCTCGATCTTTCCACCGCGATGCACCTCTTGCACCACATCCTTGGTGTCGATGAGGTTGACACCCTCCATGCGGCGCACATCGTCGCAGATCTGGTCGAACACCTCCTCGGAACGGACCCAGATGTCGACGTCGCGGATCTTGTAGTTCTTGCCCATGGAGACCGAGCGGATCTCACCGAAGGCGCCGCCGTGGCTGGCCACCATACTGGCAAAGGCACCCAGGCTACACGGGACGTGCGTGAACTTGATGCGTGCGCGCTTGATGATGCGAATGGCGGATTCGTGCTTCATCGAGGACTCCGGTACCCCCTGCAGCGGGAGCGTCGCAAAGATAGCTCTCTGCGAGGTCCGCACAAGCGTCGCCTGGACGAAATGGCAGGATTCCCTCTCGGTGATGCGTGGCACTTGCGCGGGGAGCGTGGACCGCTAATCTTGTCCTGCAATCCTTGTAGCGGGGGGGTGGTGCAGACTTCAGACAAACGACGCCTGGCGAGACGTTATCCCTGTGAGATCGACGTCGAGCTCCATCTTCAGCAACAGCGGCTGTCGGCACGCACCGTCGACGTCAGCCGCCACGGTCTGTTCGTGAGCATGGCGGAGCCACCAGCCGAGAACCGGGTGGTGTTCCTGACACTGATGGTTCCGGGTGAGAAGCTCGAGACCATGGCGGTGGTCACCCACCGCAAGCTCGAGCCTTCCAGGGATGAAAGAGGGGCGGGATTCAAGTTCTTCGCCATGTCGCAGGAGGCCCTGCAGCGCTGGGAGAGCTTCCTGGCGAGCCTGGGCAGCGGGCACAGCGTGCTGCCGCAGCCTCAGGGGGAGGATCGCATCGGCGCCGCCGTGGCCACCTTCTTCATCCAGCTCGACAGCGCGATGGACATGTTCAACTTCTTCGAGCGCCACGTGGCCAGAGGCGAGATCGTCCGGGTGACCCCGCCAGTCCGCGAGCTCGGTGCCGAGGTCACCATCCTGTTCGTGCACCCGACCACCCAGGAGGAATTTTCCCTCAAGGCTCTCGTCGAGGAGCTCTATGCGGACAACCCGCTGCGCATGGGGATCCGCTTCCCTCCTTTGGATCCGGAATTGCGCCGCGCCTTTTTGCGCTTCCTCGGGCCGAGTGCGGTGGTGGGATCCGATGGCAGCAGCGGGGCCATGCCGCTGCTGGCTGCCGCGCGCAAGGGCTGGACCGAGTACGCCTTCTTCTCTCCAAAGGTGACCCGGACTCCGGTCGAACCCGAGGTGCGGACCCTGGTGGCCTCGGATGCAAGCCTGCTTTCGATGGAGGGTGCGGACGTCGATCTCTCTGATCTGATGGCGACAACTGCCGAGCCCGAAGACGACTTCGATATTGACGTGGTGATGGGGGACGTTCTCGAGTTGCCCGAACTCGAGCATGTGGATCCGAAGATGCTGTTCGACTTCGACTGGTTGAAAGGCAACCGCGAGAACAGCTAGAAGCCTCGCCCGCGCAGCATCTTCCGGTACCAGGGTTCGATGGCGAGTTCGCCGCTGAAGGCCACGGCAAAGGCCGAACCTCGATCCTCGGTGTCCGCAAACTTGATGCCTGGGGGTGGCTGCTTCAGCACGCGGCAGACCAGCAGCTTGAGGTTGTAGAAGGGATCCAGGGTTGCCAGTTCGCTCTCCGAGGGCTCCAGACTCATCCCTGCTCCGGTGTTGCGCGCCATGATCGCCTCCTCCTGATCGCCAGGATTTCAGGATAGCGAGGGGGAGGGGCCAGACACATCCGCAAGTCGACCGATGTCGTGACCACCGTACACTGTCGGGTCCGCGCTACACCCCGAGGTAGCGAGCGCACAGGCTGCGCGCCCGCGCGGTATCGCGGGTGCCCTTGACGATGGTGCGGCCATCCTCGAACACCAAGAGCTCGACTCCGTCGACGGACACGCGCGCCATGGCACCGAGCGGGTGAACGCTCACAGCGTCTCCGAGGCGCTGTCTGAGCACGTCAAAGTCAACTCGGACCCCTGGTGTCGGGGAGATCTGCACCGCGTCCTGGCCACACAGGACGTCGTTCCAGCTCTGCCGGGCTGGCGTCAAGAAGTCAAAACGCCCCTCGCCACAGCATCGGCAAGCGTCCTGCCTGGGGACCTGCACCGTGCGCAGCGAGGGCGACCATGCGTCGATGAGGTGTAGCCGACCCGCAGGCTCCGGGTCTCCGACCAGCAGTCGCAGTGCGAGGCTCACCTGCACGGACGCGACGAGGGAGGGTAGGGCATTCAGCACCCCCACCGTGTCACAGGTGGGCTGGCTTCCTGGCATCGGAGCATCGGGCAGCAGGCAGCGCAGGCAGGGCCCCCGACCCGGCGTGATGGCCATGGCCATGCCCTCGGTGGCCACCGCGCCACCGTAAATCCAGGGTCGCGTGCGCTGCACGCACAGGTCGTTGAGAAGGTAGCGGGTCTCGAAGTTGTCACAGGCGTCGACGACCAGATCCATGCCGTCCAGCAGCTCGGCTCCGTTGTGCAGGTTGAGATCCGCGACCCGGGGATCGAGCTCAACCTCTCGATTCACGTGCCGCAGGTGCTGACCCGCGGCCACGGCCTTGGGCGTGCCGAGATCCGCGTCCACCTCGGTGTAGAGCAGCTGGCGGTGCAAGTTGCTGCGCTCGACAACGTCGCGATCCACGAGCCTCAGGCGTCCCACACCTGCTCGCGCCAGCAGCTGTGCCTGGGTGCTGCCCAGGGCGCCGAGGCCGAGCACCAGCACGCTGGCCTGCTGGATGCGCTGCTGGCCCGGATCGCCAATCTGCGGCAGCAGGCGATGGCGTGCATGGCGGTCGATGTCCATCGGTGGGCTCCACACGGGTTCACCGGCATGCTAGCACGTCGTGACGATGGTCCACGCGCCAGGACCTGCCTATGATGCCCGCACTCCCTAGGTGGTGATCCGGGAACGGCCACACGGCCAGACGAGGTCAGACATGATCGAGAAGACTCCCACGCGCTTCGATGGCGCCGCGCGCTACGTGCTTGATGACGAGCTGGCCACGATCGTCAACATCTCCATCGCCCTGGAGATGCCGCTCCTGCTCAAGGGTGAGCCGGGCACGGGCAAGACCATGCTGGCCCACGCCATCGCCGAGCGTCTGCAGATGCCGCTCAAGGTACTCAACGTCAAGTCGAGTATGAAGCTGGTGGACGCCCTGTACCAGTACGACACCCTGACGCGTCTGAACGATAGCCGCTTCGGGGACTCGTCGCGCGACGTGCGCCGCATCGAGGACTATATCCGCATGGGCGTCATCGGCCAGGCCTTCACCGCCGAGCACAAGGTGGTGCTGCTGATCGACGAGATCGACAAGGCAGACGCCGACTTTCAGGACGACATGCTCGATGTGCTGGATCAGATGTCCTTCGACATCCTCGAGGTGGACCGCACCGTCCGCGCTGTGCACCGGCCCGTCATCATCATCACATCAAACGCCAAGAAGGACCTCTCGGATCCCTTTCTTGGGCGCTGCAACTTTCATCACATCGCTTTTCCGTCGGCCGAACAGATGATGCGCATCGTGCGCGTGCACTTTCCGGACGTGGCGCAGCGGCTGCTCGACGCGACGGCGAGTGCCTTCTACGAGCTGCGAGGTTTACGCGAGATCGAGAAGAAGCCAGCCACCCGGGAGCTGATCAACTGGATCCGGGCTTTGCAGACCGATCCGGATTTTGACCCGGCGCGACTGGAGCAGGGCGAGGTCCCGTTCCTGGGCTTGCTGTTCAAAAAGAGCCAGGACTTCGAGCTGGCGGCCAAGCATGCACGGCGCCAGGCGAGGTAGAGCGTGTTCGTCGACTTCTTCTTCACCCTGCGCGAGCGCGGTGTGCCGGCGACGCCGACGTCGTTTCTGCGCCTGCAGCAAGCCCTCGCCAGCGGGCTGGTGACCTCGATCGACGAGTTCTATGTGGCCGCCCGGGCCATCCTGATCAAGAGCGAGCGCTTCTTCGACCTGTATGACCAGGTGTTTGCCGAGCGCTTCCGCGGCGCGACGGTGCGGCCCGCCCGCGATCTCGAGATCGATGAGGCCGTACGTGCTTTGCTCGAGCAGTGGTTGCAGCGGCGGGACGAGCTGGCCCAGGTGCTGGGCGTGGACCCGTCGACCCTGCAGGCCATGACGCCCGACGAGCTGGTCCGCTACTTTCGCGAGCGACTGCTCGAGCAGACCGAGGCCCACGAGGGCGGCGCCTTCTGGATAGGCACCGGCGGGACCTCCCCGGTGGGACACTCCGGTTTTCATCCAGGCGGCATGCGGGTGGGAGGGCAGGGTGGCAATCTGTCCGCCGTCAAGGTGGCCCTGGATCGACGCTACAAGGACTACGCCCGCGATCGCTCGCTGGTCGATGTGCCCCTGGGCGAGGCGCTGAAGAGGCTCCGGAACATGGTTCCCAGCGGGCCGCGCGATCAGGTCGACATCGACGGGACGATCCGCGAGACCCTGCGCCAGGCCGGTGAGATCGAGATCGCGTTTGAACGGAGCCTCAAGAACCGCCTGCAGGTCGTGGTTGCCATCGACAACGGGGGCTGGTCGATGTACCCCTACATCCCCGTCGTGCAGCGCCTGTTTGGTGCAGCGCGGGCACAGTTTCGCGATGTCCGGTTCCTGTACTTTCACAACACGGTCTACGACAGCTTGTGGGAAGACCCCACGCGCATGCGCAAGCCGGTGCGCGTCGTGGATCTGCCGCGGTGGGAGCCGGACTGCCGCTGGATCTTCATCGGCGATGCCAGCATGGCGCCCTACGAACTGTTCGAGCCCGATGGATCCATCACGTTCGAGGCCAGCTCGCCCATCCGATCGCTGGACCGCCTGCAGGGGATCGCCGACCACTTTCAACGCGCTGTGTGGCTCAATCCCCGGCGTGCCGAGCACTGGGCCTACACGGAGAGCATTGCGGCGATCCGGGGCATCTTTCCGATGTACGAATTGACCCTGGATGGCCTCGAAGAAGCGGTCACTGAACTCATGAAAAAACAATAAAAACAGTCAGATATAGAATTCGACCAGCCCCGGTGAACAACGCTTGTGCTCCGCTACCAGAAAGCTATGGTTCGAGGCGCTTGCCACACCAGGTCCCTACGGGGGGACCTGCGATTATGTCGGAATATGCCGTCAGCGTGTGGTGAGACAACGGGAAGCTGCAAGGCGCAGCTTAGAGACTGGGAGTAAGAGCAAGATGTCGAAGAAGCTGTATGTTGGAAATCTGGCTTGGGGAACGACCGACAGTGGGTTGCAGCAGGCCTTCGGGCAGTTCGGGGAGGTGACCGAAGCGGTCGTCGTGATGGACCGCGAATCGGGCCGTTCGCGCGGCTTCGGTTTCGTCACGTTCTCGGATGACGGCGCGGCCATGGAAGCGGTCAATCAGATGAACGGCACCGCGCTGGACGGCCGGAACATCAAGGTCAACGAGGCCAACGAGCGGCCGCCTCGCGGCGGTGGCGGCGGCGGCGGCGGCGGCGGTGGTGGCCGGCGCGAGCGCTGGTAGTTCTCTCTCGTGATAGTAGAAAGCGGCGCCCCTGGTGGGCGCCGTTTTTTTATCTGCTGTCGAGCTCGACCAGCCGTGATCCGGCCGCGGGGACGACGATCGTGTCACCTCCTTTGGGGCTGACGAGAACGGGTGCTCGCTGCCCACTGCGGAGCGACTCCCGGCCTGGACGAGCGCAGGTCGCACGCGTCGTGCCCAGATTGTGGATCACCAGGACCGATCCTGACGTGTGGCCGCGCACGAAGGCCAGGACCTGGGGTCCGCAGTCCACCCAGCGCAAGCTGCCCTGACGCAGCGCCGGGAGGCGTCGCCGCTCTGCGATCCAGTGCCGCACCGCACTCCAGCTCGACGCCGCATCCTGAAGCTGGCTCGCCCTGGGCGCTCCACCGAGCACCGGGCCGGTGGATGTCCAGTCCGCTGTGGACGTGCCGTCGTCACCCCAGGGGAAAGGCGTGCGCTGTGCCAGATCGCCCGGAGCGTCGCTGCCGAGCATGCCCAGCTCGTCGCCGTAGTAGATCACGGGTGTTCCAGGCAGGCTGAGCAGGATGGCGTGCGCCAGGGACAAGCGCGCCGAATCCGCGCCCAGGCGTCTGGCCAGCCGCGGCAGGTCGTGGTTGCCGGCGAAGGTGGCGTCGATGCTCTGGTTCGCATAGCTCGCCTGAGCCTCGTCAACGACCGCGCGAAGGGCCGCCGGATCCGCGTCGCGCACGGCCTGCTCGATGGCGCGGGCGAGGGGGAAGTTGAAGGCGCCGTCGAGGCCGGGGGGGCCGCCATCGTCGCTGCCCAGGTAGCGCGCGATGGTCTGTGTGTCGGACCACACCTCGCCCAGCAGCAGCGCGGCGGGGAAGCGCTGGTGGAGCTGCCTGCCGAAGCGCCGCCACCAGTGCAGGGTTTCGGGCTGATCACTCTGACCCGCGCCACTTCCGTGCGCGATCAGGTGTCGCGCGGCATCGAGCCGGAAGCCGTCGACACCGCGCCGCAACCAGGCTGCTGCCACGTCGAGCAGCTCGCGTTCCACCTGCGGGTTTTCGAGGTTGAGATCCGGCATCCCTGGTGAGAACAGGCCGTGGTACCAGCCCGTGCTGCGCTGGTGCCAGCTCGGCGCGGTGCTCCAGGGTTGCACCCAGCCCGGATCCTGATCGCGCCACAGGTACCAGTCGCGGCGGGCGTTGTCGGTGGAGGCTGCGGATTCGCGAAACCAGGGGTGCTGATCGCTGGTGTGGTTGAGCACCAGGTCCACGACGATCCGCAAGCCGCGCTGGTGAGCCGCCTGGATCAGGGCCTCGAAGTCGTCGAGCGTCCCCAGGGCCGGAGCCACGGAGCGATAGTCGGTGACGTCGTAGCCATGATCGCTGCTCGCAGCGAACACGGGCATGAGCCACAGCGCATCCACCTCGAGGTCGTCGCCGGAGCCTGGACTGCCATCGTTGAGGGCATCCAGATGTTCGCGCAGGCCATTGAGATCGCCCAGTCCGTCCCCGTCGCTGTCCGCAAAGGAACGCACGAAGACCTCGTAGAACACGGCGCCGCGAGCCCAGTTTCGCCCTGTGTCGGCGCTCGCCGTATCGGAACCGATGGCCTCGCGGGCCGGTGCATGCTGGCACGCCGCGAGGATAATGAGCGTCAGGACGGCAGCAGATCCCACATCCTTTGGGTGGCCAATCCTTCCAGGCGGAGCGGAGCGAGTGGGGCCCGGATGGGTGCGCAACAGCATCGCCAGGCTCAGAGAATGTCCAGCAGCTCGACATCGAACACCAGCGTGCCGGCCGGAGCCCCTGGGCGGCTGGGCCGCTCTCCATAGGCCAGGCGCGCCGGAATCCAGAATCGCCTGCGCTCACCCACGACCATCAGCTGCACGCCCTCGGTCCAGCCCGGGATCACTCGGTCGAGGGGAAAGGCGACGGGCTCTCCGCGCGCCACCGAGCTGTCGAACATGCGGCCATCCACGGTCCAGCCGGTGTAGTGCACGCGCACGGTGTCCGTTGCTGTGGGGTGATTGTGTCCGGTGCCGGGGCGCAGGATGCGAGAAGCCAGGCCCGAGGGTGTGCGCTCGGCATCGGCAGGTGCAGCCGCGACGTCGTCAGGTGCGGGAATGGGCGTCGCGGGTGTGGAACTCGCGCGTGGCGAGACGCAGGCTGTGGAGGCAAACACCGAGCTGGCCAGGAGGAGACCGGTGAGCTGTCGCATGGACAGGCTGTAGCACGCCGTGCGCGTCCTGGCGAGACAGGCCTGGTACACACGTCAGCGTCGGCAAGGGCGCGCTTGACCGTGCCAGCAGCGGTGTGCGACCGTCCCTTGAATCGTGAACGCTGGATCCCGGACACCCGCCACAGAGACCCTGTGCGGTATTCCTGTCCGGGCAGGTGGAGGGCTTGCTCATGCGGCACATTGGAATGACCCCGGTCTCGACACTCGGCCTGCTGGCCGTCCTGGCATTGCCTCGCTGTGACTGTGGTGGCGAGTCCAGCACCGTCAACAAGGAGTACTGCAGCAAGCTCGGGCTCGAGTTCAAGGAGAAGGACGGCACCGGTTACTGCTTCCAGAAGGGCGAGACCGTCCTGGTCAACGTGGACTGCAGCAATGCCTCCGAGACGACTCCCTGCGACGACGGGGACGCCTGCACCTTCGGGGATCACTGCGACCCGGGGAGCGGCACCTGCGCGGGTACGCCACTGACGGGTGTCGACGACCAGAACCCCTGCACCGAGGACCGTTGCGATCCGGCCACCGGGGAGATCGTGTTCGACCCGCTGCCGCTCGACGGCGACAGCTGCGATGACGCCGACCCCTGCAGTAACAACGACATCTGCCAGAATGGGACCTGCGCTGGCACCTACACCATCGACCGTAATGGCAACACCATCGACGACGGGGATGCCTGCACCCGCGATTTCTGCGACGCCACGGGCACGCGTCAGAACGCGCCATACACGCCGGCCGAGGCTGCTGCGGCCGGGCTGGGTGGGATCACCTCTGCCCAGGTCGGCAACCCCTGTCTGCAGTACGCGTGCGTCGTGGGGACCGGGGCGACCCCGGCCATGACCCCCCTCGCCGACGACACGAGCTGCGCCGATCCGGCCCAGGGGCGAGGCAACGGACCCTGCGTGGCGTGGACCTGTCAGAGCAGCCAGTGCGTGTCCACCGTCGATGAGGAATCCGTGGCCACCGCTCCCCCCACGGGTGGCCAGACCTTGCACCCCGACTGCCGAATGCGGGAGTGCGACACCCGGACCGGTCAGGTCGTGTTCGTGCCAGACCCGCGCACCGTGGATGCGGCCTGCGACGATGGGAACTCGTGCAGCTTCGACGACGCGTGTGGCGTGGACGGCATGTGCAGCGGGCTCGAGCTGGCGCATGGCACGGCCTGCGACGACGAGAATCCCTGCACCGTGGGTGACTACTGCCACATGTTCACGTGCCGTTCTGGTCAGGACCGTCTGGCCCTCGCCAACGAGTTGAAGATCACCCCCCCGGATGCGCTCAATACCTACCGCGATCCTGCGGGGATCCTGGCTGCGGGCAATCCCTGTGCGGCCTACGCCTGTGACCCCTCGCGCGGCGTGATCGTGAGCAACGCGGCAGACGGCACGACCTGCGACGACGGCAATCCCTGCACGACCTCGTCTACTTGCCACGGTGGGCTGTGCGAAGGTGAGCGCAACGCTCTCAATGACACGGTGCCATGCCCCAACCCGCAGAACGAGTGTGAGACCGGAACCTGCGACAAGGGCGTCTGCCTCAATTTCCAGCCGGTGACGACGCAACGCGCGTGCACGGGACTGGATGCCTGCCGTCGCTACCGCTGCGAGGATGTGGCGGGTGTCGGCACGTGTCGCGACTTCGAGAACGTGCCAGACAGCCCTCAGGTGATCTGCTCCAACGCCCTCGAGTGCGTCGTCGGCTACTGTGTAGGGGGGATCTGCACCTCCCAGATGAACGCACTGGATGGGCAGGCCTGCGAGGGGACGCCAGCCCTGGACCTGCGCTGCAACGCACCGACGTGCAGCAATGGAAACTGCCAGGCCAACCCACTGGCCCTGGACACAGCCTGCGCCCTGACCCTGGACGATCTGACCGCGGCCGGGCTCTCCGTGGTGGACCTGGCGTGCAACCAGGGCAGTTGCCAGGGCTCGCCGCGGGCCTGCACACCGACCCCGGTCAATGCCGATGGACCCTGCAACAACAACAATCCCTGCGACGGCGTCGACTGGTGCCAGACCATGGGGTCCTACGGGCGTTGCATGGAGAAGTTCACCAGCGACGATCCGACCGCCGCGGCACCGCCGGATCCCTCGTGCACCAACAACCCAGGGAGCTGCTTCGACAATACCGTGCCCCTGGCCTCGGGGGCGCAGCCCTGCGACCTGGACGGCGATCCGTCGACGGTCGGTCGCTGTCGTTACACCGGCGAGTGCATCGAGATCAGCCAGGTGGTCGACGACGAGAACGACTGCACTACGCCTGAGTGGAACGACACCACAGGTGCGGTGGAACTCACCCAGCGGCCCAACGGCGTGCCCTGCCACGTCGTCGGTATCAACCCCTGCATCGAGAACCGTGGAGTCTGCATCGACGGGACCTACCACACCAACCCCATGCCCGACGGTTCAAGCTGCGACCTGGTGGACCAGGCCGTGCCCGACATCAGCGATCTTCCCGCCGGTCACGCGCTCGAGTGCTACAACGAGGTCTGCGTGGGAGGCCTCTGTGTCATCGATACCTCCCTGCGCAACGGGGCGGACTGCGCGGACAGCGAGACGACCTGTACCGAGCGCGGCGCGTGCCAGAACGGCGCCTGTGTCGAGAGCACGGTCCCCCGTGGCTACGGTGAGACCTGCTCGCCGACCGGGAGTGCCTCGATCGTCGATCGCGAGGGTTCGGCCATCGCGGCCAAGGATGTGCCGTGCTGGGTGGCCTTCGAATGCTCCGAGACCGGTTCGTGCACGGTGGCCATGACCAAGGCCGCCCAGGGGACACCCTGCGACTTCACCCAGGACGGGGACATGTGTGATGGGCAGTGCAACGAGGGCATCTGCAACGCCCATCCCTGGGACAGCAGCAATGTTCTGGCCAACCTGTCCTGCGACGACGACAACGCGTGCACGGTGGACCAGTGCAACGGTGCGGGCAACTGCAACAACACCGCGCGCAATGATGGTCCTGCGCCCGGTCTGTGCCAGGGCCAGGATCCGACCAATGGCTGCCGCAGCCTCGAGTGTCGCAGCGGTGCCTGTGTGGGAATCGACAACAACAACACCTGCGACGACGGAAATGCCTGCACGCTCAACGACCGATGCAACAACGGGGTCTGTGCGAGTTCGACCTTTGCCCCGGCGGGGATGGCCTGCGGAGACCCGGATTCCGATGACGATTGTCGTCGAAGTGTGTGTGACAACAACGGCCAGTGCTCGGGCATCGAGGACGAGGGAAATGGATCGCCCTGCGACACCTCGGATCCCTGCAGTCGCTGGTTCTGCCAGGGTGGGCAGTGTGTGCACCAGGGGCCCGGTCAGCAGATGCCCGACGGCACCAACTGCGATACCAACGACATTCCCTGCGATGAGGCCTGCCTGGATCTCGACGGTCCGCTGGGCGTCGGGGTGTCGGAGTGCCGGCCCTTCAGCAACTTCATCGGCCTGATGCCTGCCAAGGTCATGGCTGCCAACGGTAACCCTGTCGACGACACGGGAAGCGAGGAGATCGCGTGTCGCACAATGTACGACCCGACCTTTGATCCGCAGGTCGCCAATCCCGAGCTCTCGGGTCACAGCTGTGCGCGCTACCTCTGCTACTACGGGGCGTGTCGGCCCTGGGACGCCGAGCTTCCCTCGGGTCTGCAAGCGGCTGCTGCCAATGCGTATGGCAACAGCCCGGAGGTCCCGGCCAATCCGAGCGATGGACGGTCCTGCGGCGAATCTGGTGAGTGCACCTCGCAGGGCATCTGCCGGGACAACATCTGCCTGAGCTACCACCTCGACAACGATGGTCAGCTGTGCAGCGCGCCGCGCTGCGTGGCAGGCACCGAGGAGGTGATGCAGCCCATTTGCGAGGCGGGCGCCTGTGGCGACGCCAGCACACTGGTGGACACCTGCAGCAAGGGTCTGGCAGCGTGCTCGGGCAACGGCTGCAAGGGCGAGGACTGCGACCTGCTGTGTGCGTCCACGACCTTCGACTACGTCAATGTGTTCGAAGACATCAGTCTCCTGGGCGGAACGCCCCGGGCAGCCGATCTGCGCAGCCCCCTGGATGCCCTGCAGACCTGCGGAGTCTTTGGCGTAAATGCCCCCCGTACGGAGCAGCAGCGCATGGCCTGTGACGACGGATCAGTATTGCTCGACCTGCAGACGGACCTCGGGTTCGGAAACCCGGCTGGTGATGGAGATGGATTCTGGTACTACAACAGGCGCTTCCGCTACATCTCGATCTCGGCCAACGGCACCGTGCTGTTGCACAAGGATCATCCGACCAGTCTGACCCGCGCCGAGGAGACATTGTTCGTCGCAGGGAATGTCGGCGGAGCGGTCTTCGATCCCGATGCCCTGGATCAGCCGGGGGATCCCAGGAACAACGGTGAGGACGCCGCCCAGATCCGCGTGTTCCGCGATGACCTGACCTTGATCACGGACACCGACGCAGCGAACATCCCCTCGGATCCTCGTGTCGCCTACGGTGCTTTCGACCGCCTCGGTGAGATCTACACCAAGCACATGCCAGGCTCGGATGGCCAGCCCAACACCGGCGACGACTACCTCATCGTCCAGTGGAACGACCTTGGGTTCTATGGCTGCTCGCAATCTGTGGCCCAGCGCGCCCACATGACCTTCCAGCTCAAGTGGTGGCCGGTCTCGGGCATGATGGCCTTCGTCTACCCGCACACCGTGAACGATGACGGTCCCAGTGGAACGGACTGCCTGGTGGGCCGAGTCCACGGCTCGGACGCGGCCGTGGGCCTGGTCGATGAGAACGGAACGCCGGCCGACGAGGTGGGCACCAACCAGCTTGTCATCATCAACGACAGCGGTCCGAACACGGACCCCTTTGATGCCTACTATCTGTTCTGGCCCAGCGACTACCCGACCACGCACTATGGCTGGCGCACCATGCAGTGGTTCGATGACATCACCACCTACTCGCCCGCCCGGGGGGCCTCGGTGGGTACGCAACTGGACGAGGTGAGCAACTGCGACGATTGCTGCGAGCGCGTGGACCTGGCGCAGCCGCTGCGCATCGATGGGCAGCTGCGGGACTTCCTGTACGTGTGCGTCGACGGCTACGTGCACTTCGCTCCGCCCAGCGATCCGGATTTCATGGCGATGAGCAACAACTGCGGCGGTTTCGATCTGGTCTCGACCGGTTATCCGCCCTTCACGGTGGCACCGTTCTGGGCATCCTTCCGCAACAGCCGGAGCCCCAAGGCCAGGGTCCACGTGCTGGACGCCACCGTCGACGGGCAGAGGCAGGTCATCGTGCAGTGGAGCCATGCCGAGTACGCCGCACGAACTGGCCTGATAGGCAACCTGCCGATGCGAAGCCAGGAACGGGGTGAGGCCCTGTGTAGCAACAACGCCGATGACGACGGGGACAACCGTGTCGACTGTGAGGATTCCAACTGCACCTGCGCGGCAGCCTGTGGCGGCGAGGGGTGCGGCCTGACATTCCAGGTCGTGTTCCACGAGGGCCTGGGCTTCGTCGAGTTCCGTTATCTGGGCGATGACTGGGAATACATGCACGCCGAGGCAAGCGTCAGTGGTGCCTCGATCGGTATCAAGCAGGGTAGCCTGGATAGGGGTGTGGACCTGCTGGACAACAGGAACGGCGGCGCTGCCATGCCGTGGTTCAGCAACCTCGACACCGCAGATGTCGACGAGCAGTGGCCTGGCCAGCAGCGCAGCATCCTGCTGCTCCAGCAGAGCCACTTCATGCCCTTCGCGCGGCACTGATCCCGACCTGACGCGGTTCCCTCCTTCCATACGTGATCGATCTCGGGCTCGTCCCGCTCTGGCAACCGACACAGCTCCGGTCGCCCTTCTCTCCTATCCGTTCACCCAGGCAGCGCCCGACGCAGAGGGGGCGTGCCGAACGCCCGACCTTGGATCCCGTGATCGCCGCCGCTGCTGCCAGGGGTGAATGGGTCGGGGCCTGTGCCCGGCGCAGAGGGGGCGTGCCGAACGCCCCCTGAGAAAGCTAATAAGGAGAAAACCCCGCCTCGCTCCAGAAATCATCCTTGAGCATGTCCTGCTGCCTCAACAGGGCACGGTAATGCCCCGTCTCCCACTGCGTGAGCTCCTCGAAGAACCGCTGAACTGCCGGATCTTCGACCGTCCGCGCGCATTCGGCGTAGTACGCCATCGCGCTCTTCTCGAGGTGAATGGCGATGGACAGCGAGCTCATCTCGAAGTGAGCGTCCTTGATACGGCCCTTGAACTCCTCGGAGAAGATCGGGCTGGCGGAGGACAGGTCAGACGGAATGCCCAGCTTGATCCGGGAGTCGATCTGCCCGGTCTGCGACACAGCCTTGTGCTGCGCACGCAGGAACTCCTGGTGGCCACGCTCTTCGTCGGCCAGCCGGCGAAACACCTGCTGCGCCTGTTCGTCCTCGGTGCGGTCCGCGGCCATGCGGTAGAAGTGCTCGCCATCGTGCTCGGCGGTGATGGCCTTGAACAGCAGCTCCGCGACCACCTTGTTTGCCTCGATCATCCTCTTCTCCCTTTCTCGATGTGCTTCCCTGGGCACCTAGCGCGCTCGCAGCGCGGGCACCACTCGAGGGGTCAATACTCGCATCCCTCGTCGTCGACCTCGACCATGGGGAGCGCCCTCGCCACCTCGACACGCCCGTACAGGTAGCTGCGCGTCCGACCACCACTGCGGACAAAGCGCACGCGCAGGAGGTCTCCCGGCATGCGGGCGATCTCTATGGTGCGCCGCCTCTCCTCGATCACCAGCACACCCTGAACCAAGCGCGGGTCCGGGTAGCGACGCGCCTGGGTCGTGCCGGACCAGCGCAGAAGGAACACGCCCCCTTCGCTGGAGAGCACGAGCTGGTCGTCCACGCCACAGCGCTGGGTCTTGCGCAGGCCCTGGGGCGTCTGCAGGACCTCGAGGTAGGCGCCGTCCAGTTCGGACAGCGATCGAATGGGCTGGCTCGCCGGCTGACTCGTCGGCTGTGTCGCCGGGGCAGAAGTCTGAGCCGCAGCCTGGGCCGCGAAGACCAAACCCACAGCACAGATCAGAGTCCGGAGCATGGCCACCTCTTGCCCCCTCCACCATAGCCAGAAGGGCGCGTGCTGTCCGCTGTCCCGTATGCCGCAGACGCGGGTGCGCATCTCGCCAGGGCGCATGTGCCCGGTGCCTGCGCTAGAATGCAGAGATGCTCTGTGCGGCCTGCGGTGAACAGGTGTCCTTTGTTGAGCCCTGTCCACGCTGCGGACAGCCGGGCTTGCTGGTCCAGCGCTTCGAGCTTGTCGAGATCCTGGGGCACGGTGCGGTGGGGACAACCTACCATGCACGGCGCCTCAGCGATGGCCAGGCGGTGGCCGTCAAGGAGATGATGGTGCGCCGCGTGCTCGCGGCCAAGTCGCTGGAGCTTTTCGAGCGCGAAGCGCAGGTTCTTGCCAGCCTTCAGCATCCAGGCATCCCCGCGCTGTACGAGTCTCTTCAGGCAGGGGAGGGGCGTCACCTGGCGCTGTACCTGGTGCAGGAGATTGTCGACGGAGAGACTCTGGCCGAGGAGCTGTTGCGACGCCGTTGCTCCGAGGCCGACGTGATCGCGGTGATGCGGGGCGTGCTCGAGATCCTGGCCTACCTGGCCGACCGTCGGCCCCCGGTGGTTCACCGCGACATCAAGCCGGCCAATATCATGCGTCGCCGTGACGACGGACGGCTGGTGCTCATCGACTTTGGTTGCGTGCGCGCTGCGCTCGATACACCGGAGGGAGGCAGCACGGTGGCCGGAACTTTTGGCTACATGGCTCCGGAGCAGTTGCTCGGGCGGGCGCTCCCTGCCAGTGATGTCTACGGCCTGGCCGCGACGGCGGTGCATTTGCTGAGCGGCGAGGATCCACAGCGCCTGATGGACCTGGAGCACCGCATCGCTCTGGATCAGATACCGGTGCTCAGTCCCGCGCTGCGCGAGGTGCTGCAGTGGATGCTGGCTCCCGAGCCTGCAGATCGCCCCTCGGATCCAAGAGCCCTCGCCGAGCACCTGGGACGGATCCTGCACGGCGAGGAGCACGCCCTGACCAGCGTTCCATCGCGCGCCCTCGGGCTGCTGCCTCCCCCTCCGCGCGCACTCCCGGAGCGCTTCTCGCATGTCCACGCTGCCGCAGACCGCGTCAAGATGCAGTTCGGCTTCATCCTCTTGGGCTCCGGGGGCGCGGCAGGCCTGCTGGGCATCGCGGCCACTCTCGCCAGTCCCTCGCTCCCGCTCCTGGATGTCCTTCTGCCTGCGGGCGGCCTGCTCCTTGCCCTGGGCGGGTCCGGTGCCGCGGTGCTCGCACGTGCCTGGCAGCGACTGATTCGACTGCGGCGCATCTACACCAACGGTGCCGCGGTCGATGGTCGGATCGTCGAATGCACGCGCTCCAGCTACACGGTCAACGGCGCTCGTGCCTGGTGTTATCACTATCGGTACACGGTTCGCGGACAGGAATATGCAGGCAGCACCGACAGCTGGATCGCGCTCGAGGTTTCTTCCGGAGACCGCGTGCTTGTGCTGCATGACCCGCTTCGCCCCGAGCGAAGCCTGCTTCATATCGACGCTGCACGACGACGTTCTTAGATCACGCCCTGTTTGAAATGCTCCCGGCCCAGGAAGAAGAGCGAGCCCTGCCGCGGGTAGCTGCCCTGGCAGGTATCGCAGACGACGCGCGCCGAGAGCACGCGGAGCGCTCCGTGGCAGCGGCTGCAGCGTATGAAGGGGGAGATATCGACGGCTGGGCGGATCGTGCGAAGGCCCCGTGCGATCGCCACCTCACCGCGCTCGCGCGCTTGCTGTGCCAGGGCGCGTGCGAGATCGCGAGCACTCTGGCTGGTGTCCGGCATGGCTTCATCCAGCGAGAAAGGCTGGGTGCCGACCGTGTATGGGATGCGCGTGTGCCAGTCGAGGCGCGTGGCCCGCAGGGACGGATTGGTCGCATTGAAGAGCCGGAACGACAGGTTATGGCGGGTGAGCGCCTCGAGCAGTGCGTTCCTGTCGTGGGGCCCGGGTGTCTTGGGACGGATGTCCAGGACGCCGGCGCACTCGCGCAGCATCCAGCGGTGGTAATCGCGGTGGGGCTCCAGCAGCTCGAACAGCGCTGACGGGGTCTCGAGGTAGCCCGCCTGGCTGACACGCTGGATCTCGTCGAGGCAGCGATGGATGTCCTCGGCGTGTTCGATCACGTGGCAGCAGATCGAGTAGGCGAAGGCGCCGTCGACAAAAGGAAGATCCTGCACATCCGCGACGATCAGCGGTCGCTGATCCTGAGCCAGCGCGCCTTCGCGCTCGCGCGGCTCCAGGAACTTGTCCACCAGCACATCGGCAAAGGGCAGGGGTCGGTGGCCGCTGCCGATCTCGACGACGGGACCGCCGCGGACAAACTGGCTGAGGCTGATCACGCTCGCTGCTCCGTGGTTTCCATCGCCTTACCATCGCGCGCGGCCAGGACCAGGCCAATCAGGCACCACACGTCGGTGCGAAACAAGGTCTGGTTGAACTGGTACATGATCCCGAACAGAACCACAGCTGCCAGCAGCAGCGCACGACCCCGGGCGTTTGCCCAGGGATCCCGCGAGCGCAGGAGCCGCCAGCACGCGCGCAGCACCAGCAGCAACGCGGCGATCACCAGCCCGAGGCCCAGCAGACCATTCTCGGCCGCGAGCTCGGCGTAGAGATTGAAGGTGACCAGCTGATCCATGCGCTCGGGGGAGAGCACCTGACCGTGCTCTCGTGCCAGAGCGCCACCGAATTGACCGAGCCCTACCCCCAGCACAGGACGGTCGCGAAACATGCCCAGGGCCTGCCGCACGCCTTCGAGCCGTGGTGCCGAGGAACTCTGCTCCTCGAGATCAAAACCTCGTCGCGCCATGCGCGCATAGCTGTCCGACGACGAGATCAGGAGCAACAGCGCTGCCAGTGCGTAGCCGGAGGCCAGAACCCCCAGTCCCCGGCGTTGCACGCGCTCCATCCTCGACCAGCCGGTGACGATGACGGCGAGGGCGCACAGCGTGATCACGGCGAGCCCTATCCAGCCTGACCGTGACGAGGCCAGCACCAGGCTGATCACCAGCACTGAGGAGCAGCCCGCTGCAAGCAGGGGGTGCAGAAGCGGTGGTCGCCGCAGAAAAGATGCGAGGGCCAGGCCGAGCACCGTCACCATGGAGAACGCGAAGTAGCTGGGTTCGTAGGACAGGCCATTGATGCGCGGCAGTCCCTCCATCCACTGCGTCACCAGCGGAGGGTCGCCCCCCAGCGCACCCACCAGCCACTGCAGGAGGCCGAACATCGCGATGGCGGTCGCCGCGAGGATCGTGCTGCGAAGCGCGAGATCAACGTCGTCACGGGTCGAAAGAACCAGCCACAGGCCACCGGCGACGCCGAGGCTCGTGAACAGGGACCAGGCAACGTAGGCCAGGCCCTTGGTCGGATTGGGGACTTCTCCGAGTGCGACGTGTACACCGGCGATCACCGCAAACACCACCATGAGCAGCAAGGGACGCGGAAACCGGCGCAGCGATTCCCGCAGGGTCCCGTGACCCAGCTCGCGGGCCAGCACTCCCAGGCACATGCCCAGAGCCGCCACCTGGCTCGCACGCAGGGTGAATCGCCCGAGCTCCGCGGTTCCAACCAGGTCTGGCGCAGCGAGCACGACCAGTGCCAGAGCTCCGAGGCGGGGATTCCACAAGCCCAGGGCCGCGAGGACGACGCTGCTCAGCGCAAACAGGACCGGGGCACCCGCCCACATGAGCAGGGGCAGCAAGCCAAGCACCAGTGCGGCGAGCACGGTGCTCGCGACCAGGTGACGTCGGGGAAATGGCATGTCGTGGGGGTGCAGAGCCGTGGTCTCCTCGTGGCACTCGTGGTACATGAGCGGCCGGAGGTGTTTTTGGCAGAAATCGCTGACGACGGCAACCGCACCTCGCGGCGCTCCGCCGGACACAACGCTGTGTCCCTGCTGGTTGGCCAGACGCTGTCTCGCTTGGTGGCGCTGGCGTTCTACATCGTGCTGGCTCGTCTCCTTGGACCCGGACGCTATGGCGATTTCGGCGTGGGCATGGCCTTCGGAACACTGCTGGCTGTTCCCCTCGAACCCGGTCTCAATCCCCAGCTCATCCGCGAAGGCGCCCGCAACATCGACCGCCGCCGGGCCTATGCGGCCGATGCCTTTCGCTACAAGGCGGTGACCACGCCTCTGGCGGCACTGTTGATGGTACTTGCCGCCTGGCTGCTCGGCTACCGGGATGACGCCCTGACGGCCATCGCTCTGGTCGGGAGCGCGGTGCTGGTCATGCAGATCGAGGAGTTTGCCGCCGCGGCCCTGGCGGCGTGCGAGCGGCTGGACGTGAGCGGTGCACTGAGGCTGGCCAACAAGCTCCTGACGGCCTTTCCGGCGACGGTGGTGGCGGTGGCGGGAGCGCCTTTCGATGCGGTGTGCCTGGCCTTCTTGCTGGGTGCGGTCGCCTCGGCGCTGCTGTCCCTGATGGTGGTGCACCTGCGGCATGTCCCTCTGTGGGGGGCGCGCAGCGGAAGAGGCTTGCGCGCCAAGATCCGCATGGGACTGCCCCTGGCGCTGTCGAGTGCACTGTGGATGCTCGCTCTTCGCCTCGACCAGGCCATGGCCTCGCTGTTCGGAGTACCCGTCGAGGACATCGGTGGATACAACGCGGTGATCAAGCTCAAGGAGGCCCTGATCATGTTCCCCGCGGTGGTGGGGCTGGCCTTCACCCCGGTTTTCTCTCGCCACATCGACGACGATGGGGCGCTGAGAGAACACGTCGCCCGCGCCATGCACTGGGGCCTGGGTGGGGCCATACCCGTGGCCGTGGGTACGTGGCTGGTGGCTGCGCCTCTCCTCGGCGTACTCTTCGGACAGCCCTTCGTCAGCGCCGCGCCATTGTTGCGCATCATCTTCATTGCCTACGTTGCCAATGGCTTGATGACACTGCTCACGGCGCTGGTGGTGGCCCGTCACCACTACGCGCTGCAAGCGTGGGCTTCGGCCGCGGTCCTGCTGGGCAATGTCGTGCTCAACGCACTGCTGCTTCCTCGCTGGGGCATGGCCGGAGCTGCCGTGGCGACGGCCGTGGCCACGACGCTGGGTGCCCTGGTCCTGATGACCGAGGCCTGGCGCGCGCGTTGTGTCGGGGCCGTTTTCGCGGCCACGCTGCGAAGCGTGCTGGCCTGCGTTCCGATGGTCGTGCTGGTGCCCTTGCTCGTCGACGTGAACCTGGGACTTGCGATCGTGGCCGGTGCCGTGGCCTACATGGTCGTCTACCTGCTTGTGGGTGGTCTTGGGCCTGGTGGAGCCCGGGCTGCCTGGCGCTTCGTGCAGCGACGCGGGCGTGCGGAGGCTCCATGATACGGGTGCTGGTCGACGGGCGAATGGTCCGCGGCGCCCGGCATGGCATCGCGCGGTACACATTGTCGCTGGTCGAGGAGCTGGTTCATCACGGTGGCTTCGAGCTGGTGGTGGCTGCTCATCCAGACGAGGCTCGAAGCTTTTTAGATCTCGGAGCCGCTGTGGCTCCCACCCGGGTCGCCTTCGTGTCGGTCCGCGCCTCCCTCGAGCTGTCGAAGCTGGAGCGGGCGGTGCACCCCGATGCGGTCTTCTGTCCGTCCTTCGTGGTCCCACTGCTCCCGCGAGCGCCTCTGGTGATGACCCTCCATGACGCCACGCACCTGCAATCCCCAGGCGACTACAGCCGTGCCGTCGCAGCCTACTATCGTCTGGTCACGTTGCCCGCGGCGCGGCGAGCGGCGTCGGTGCTCACGGTTAGTGAAGCCTCCAGCAGCGCCCTGCGGCGCTGGACGAAGCTCGACGATGTTCAGGTCATCC
The DNA here is from genome assembly GCA_043821645.1 of Pseudomonadota bacterium. Taxonomy (GTDB): domain Bacteria; phylum Myxococcota; class JACRCW01; order JAFGSX01; family JAFGSX01; genus JBDRCO01. Next base: position 80,926 of record JBDRCO010000101.1, read on the forward strand.
CCAATGGCGTGGACAGCCGGAACTTCCACGCAGGGGGGCCGTTGGATCCCAGGATCCCGACCGGCTGCATTCTCTACGCGGGTGGCTTCAAGCCGCACAAGCGGGTCGAGATGCTGATCGATGCCCTCGCCTTGCTGCCTGGGGTTCCACTCGCCCTGGCGGGCGCGGTCCCGCAGCCGCTGCGCGAACGTGCCTGGTCTTCCGGGCTCGGCGGACGCTGGCTCGAGCTTGGCCTCGTCGACGACGAGGTACTTGCGGCCGCCTACCGAGCAGCCACGGTCTTCGCCTACCCGTCCTGCAGCGAGGGTTTCGGGCTTCCCCCGCTCGAGGCCATGGCCTGCGGCACGGCCGTCGTGTGCTCGGCACTGTCATCGCTGCCCGAGGTGGTTGGGGACGCTGCCATGCTGTTCCAGGGCGACGCGCGAGAGCTTGCAGCAGCCTTGCGCAGCGTGCTCGACGATGAGGTCCGGCGCCGGGAGATGATTCAGCGTGGTGCCGCGCGCGCCCGCGTTTTTACATGGCAGCGGGCCGGGGTTCACCTGGCGGCTGTGCTTCAGAGGGCTGCGGGCAGCTCGTGAGAGCCCCTCCCGACGATGGGCGCAGGGCCTCACGCACCAGCGCCTCGGTCAGCTCGGGACGACGGAGCACCTCGCTCCACTCGGCCAGCTGCAGCACCAGGGTACGTGGTCTCGGGCGCAGTGCGCTGATCACCTGCGCTGGCGTGTGATCGCGAAGCACGCCCAGGGCCAGGCGCCGGGCCTGGGCGGGATCACCGGGGGCGATGAACGAGACCTTCCACAGAAGGGCTTCGGCGCCAGACAGCGTTCCCGGGGCCAGCACTCCACCCCAGCTCAGTGTCTGCACGGCCTCCCGCCTCTCACCCCGCGCGAAGGCCTCACATGCGTGGTCCCGTAGAGCTGCGGCCACACGTTGCCGGAAACCCAGCCGTGCTCCCTCGACCCAGCGCGGTTCCATACGTGTGGGCGTATCGAACACGGGGTCCTGTCCCGCACTCCACAAACCGAAACGAACCACCAGGGCCAGGACGCAGACGAGGGCGGCAGTGGCTGGACCACGAGGATCGCCGGTGGCTGGCCTGCGCGCGTGGACCCAGGCAGCCAGGGCAACGGTCGAAAGCACACGAGCCAGCGCCGGGAGGGCCAGCGTGGGTGGTTGAGGCCCGCTCGAGGCAAGGATGGCCAGCGCCAGGACGACAGACCCCCCGGCAGCCAGCGCGGGCGCCACACGCGCTCGCGCGCGGATCAGATCCACCCCACAGAGCACCGCAAGACAGACCGCGAGCACGGCCGGGACCTGCCAGGCGCTGACAGCGACACAGGCTGACAAGACCACTGCCCCGAGCGACTGGCTCCATGTCGCATGGGGATTCCACAGTAGGACGATGGCTGCTGTCGCCACCAGGCAGGCGCCGCCTGCACCCGTGCTGAATCCTGTGCCGAGTGCAGCGACGAGCCAGAGCAGGCGCCAGAGCTTAGTTGCCGACAAGGAAAAGACCGCGCTTGGCGGGGAGCAGATCCAGGCTGGCCCGGAACGCACTCATGTACTGATCGCGAGCCTCGGCGAACTTGTTGCGCTTACGGGCGATGTCACCCAGCGTGATCATTGCGGGCAAAAAGGTCGAGTCGTCGTTGAGTAGATCTTGCAGTGTCTTCTCGGACGCGTCGAGCCGGCCGTCCTTGAACTGGGCCAGGCCGAGGAGATAGCGGGTGACGATGTGGAGCCGATTGACCTCGTGCGCCTTCTCGAGGTGATCCAGCGCCGCCGTGTTGTTGTTGCGGCGCAGTGCCACGGCCCCCTCGTACATCAACGCAGCCAGATTCTTGGGGTCTTCTTTGAGAGCCTGTCGCAAGTAGGAGTCTGCGGACGCGAGCTCGCCCTGATGATAGGCCACGATGCCCATGGATGAGAGCCGGATGGACGCGTCGTCCTCACGCTCCTGGAAGCCCTTGAGCGCGGTCATGAAGGCATCAAGATCCGAGGGATACGAGGGGAAATCACTGAGCATGATGCGGTTCTGTTCGACGTCGGGTTCGACGTCGATGAGCTTGCGCATGGCCATGGCCATGTTGGCAGCGTCGCCCAGGCTCGCGTTGGCTGCGGCCAGCCCGAGGTAAGCCCGGATCTGGGTCGGGAAGTTCTCGACGACACGCTGAAACTCAGAAGCAGCCTCGCGGTTCTGACCGCGCTTCAAGCGCAGGCAACCCGCAACGATGCGGGCGGGAGCCTCCAGGTAGCGTCCCTGGGTGGCCTGCAGAACGCGGTCGAGGTACTTGAGTCCCTCGTCGGGTTCGCCCTTGTTCATCATCACGCGGGCCATCATGTAATGGGCCGGCAGGAAAGTCGTGTCCGCCTGAAGGGCGTGCCTGGCGTAGCCCTCGGCTTCCTTCCACTTGTTCCGCATGGCGCGCACATGGGCCAGGTGCACCAGCACGGCCAGGTCGACCTCGGTCAGATCCTCCTCGCTGGCCACACTCTCCGCCGCCACGGTGAGCTGAAGGTCGGCGCGGGCCTGATCGTTGAGCGCCTGGGAATAGACCTTGCCCAGCAGCAATCGGGCGACGCGGTTGGAGTCGTCCGCGGAGATGACCTTCTCCAGGGTCTTGACCGAATCCTGGAACGCGCCGATCTCGATGTAGAGGTTGGCCACGGCCATCAGGGTCTCGATGTGCTCGGCGTCGCGGGCGAGGCGTTTGTTGAACCGCTCGAGGGCGGCCTTGAACTCACCCTGCCCCGCCAGGGCCTGACCCACGACCAAGTCCACCCGGGCCAGCGAGGGATCCAGGGCGCGCGCCTGCTCGGCCTGCTTGATCGCGGATTCGTTGTTGCGATTGATGTCCGACTCGGCGAGCAGGAGCAGGGTCAAAGGGTCCTGGGCGTCGATACGCAGTGCCATGTGCAGCGAACTCTGGGCCTTCTGTACGTTATCCAGCGCGAGGAGCAGTGCGCCATGGGCTCGGTGCAGGGATGCCTTGTTGCCGTCGCGCTTGAGAGCGAATTCGATGCCCTCGAAGGCGGCCTTCACATCCTCGGTGCGCTGGCGAATACCGGGGAGCCGGGCCAGGTTCTCGACAAAAGCCGAGATGGTGTCGACGTTGTCCGGATCCAGGAGCAGGGCCTTGCGCAGTTCGTCGTCCGCGAGTCGGTGGCTGATCTCCGTGTCGTCGAGGTAGTACTTGCGCCCCTTGCGCAGGTGCTCATCCGCCGTTCCCTCGACGTCCGGGTACTGCAGACGCCACAGGTTGACCTGCCGCATGAACGGGTTCTCGACCTCGCTGCCGCCGAGGCCAGGGAGGAGGTCTGGCTTGACGAAGGCGACGACAATGGCGCCTGCGAGCACGAGCAGCAGCAGAACTCCGATGGTCAGCGGAGTCCGGGAACGCTGGCGTACCGATGCCCCCCGGGCATGCTGTCGCTCGACGGTCGGGGCTCCTCCCGAGGCAGCTCGCAGCGAGGGGCCGAAAACCCGCTTCTCGCCCACTGTCATGAACAAGTCGTCGCCCAGCGCCACCTCGTCCTTGTCCGTGATTTCACCCGCGCGAATGCGCTCCTTGACCTCGTCGGTGTCAAAGGGGCCTGCCATGTCACCGTTGGGCTTCTTGACTCGCCACTTGCCGGCGCTGGCCATCACGGACTCGGCGGCACCCGGACCTGCTGCCGAGGATCCTGCAAAGGGATCCTGGGCGGAGGCTCCGAATCCGGCCCCTGCGGCAGGTGGCTCCCAGGCGGGGGGAGGGCTGGCGGCGGGCGGCGCAGCGCCGAAAGGGCTCCCAGAACGTGGACCAAGCGGAGAACCCGCGCCCCGGTTGGGGCTTGGCGCGCTGGCGCTTGCACTTCCGAAAGGCCCTCCCGGCGCGAAGGGGTCCGTCGTGGGCTGTGGGGCAGGACTGCCCGAGAAGGGGTCTCGCGGCGCTGCCGGCGCTGCGGCAAAGGGGTCGGGCAGGCCCGCGCCCGAAGAACCGGGTGCTCCGGCAGGGGGCTGAGCCGCGAACGGCGACGCGGCAAAGGGGTCAGACGGCGGAGCGCCAAAGGGTGATGGCGCGGGCGCTGGGGCCGCCGCAAAGGGATTGGCTGGGGCGCCAGGTCCTACAGCGGGTGCGACGGGAACCGCCCGGGGTGCACCGGCCGGAGGTCCGAAGGGGCTTTCCGCCGCACGAGGAGCAAATGGGTCCGCGGCGGACGCTGCTCCCCCCGGGGGGGGGCCTGCAAAAGGATCCAGGGTAGCGGCTGGGGCTGTGGCTGCAGGTCTGGGCGCGAAGGGATCCAGCGGCGCGGCGGGCGCAGCGGGAGGGGGCGCGGCGGGAGCGGCAGCGCCAGCAAAGGGATCCAGGGGTGGTGCGGCGGCGGCCGGCGGCTTGCGGATGACCTTCTGATGCCCGCAGCGGGGACACTGTGCACGCACGCCACGATCCGAGATGAGCGAGTCATCGATGGCGTACACGGCACCACAGCTCTCGCAGTCGATGCGCATGGCAGGGCTCTCCCAGCGACGCTGGTCAGCGACAGGAGCGCCGAGCGTCGTCAATCCATGTAAACAGAGACCTCACGGCGCGTTCTGCGCGGTACAGGACACAAGTCAATCGTCCCGGCGCGGATCCCATCCCTCGAACGCCTCCAGGCCACCATCGTCCTCGGGCATGTCCTTGAGCTTGGACAGGCCCAGCACCTCGACCTGGCGGATGCGCTCGCGGGTCAAATTCATGATGACTCCGACCTCCTCGAGGGTGATGCCTCCGCGGTCGGCGACGTCCAGGGCGCAGGTCTCCTCGAGCTCCCACACTTCCTTGTCCGGGAAGTTGAGCTTGACCGACCCCGTGATGGGATTGACGTCGAGGTAGAGGTGGTGACGACAGGACACGAACAGGCAGGGACGCACACCCGTGCGACACTCATCGCGGGTACGCGGCCGGTCATAGTTGACCACCTCGAAGGTCTCGCCGCGCGCAAGGGCGCGACGCCGCTCTCTCGCCATCTCCTTGCGGGACATGGTCCGAGCGCGCTGCCGCTTGCTCTTTGCCGCGCCGTCGGTATCACCCATCGTCACCTCCGAGCCATTGTGAATGACACGAATGCCCGGGTCGAGTCAACGGGCTGCTCGTGTGTCCGCCGCTTCAACCCCTCAAAGCCGCCGGGGGTGTGCGCGCCGGCGCAGCCACAGCACGAGCAGCAGCACGGCTGGCAGGGTCCGGGGGCCCGGCGCGCCGCTGCACCCGCACGCCGCTGCGGTAGGATCCTGATTCGATGCGCCATCTTTTCCCGTGTGTGGAGCGTCGGAGGGGGAGGTGTCGCCGACGCCAACCTCCTGCAGCGCATCTGGCGCGGCCCGATCGAGAATCGCCGCATCCAGAACATGGGTGTCTGTCCCGACCTGGGCATCCGCGAAGATCTGGTCCGCTTGGTCCAGGTCCGGCAGCTGGTTGTCCCCTGTCGCGACGTCGACGGTCGGGGCATCCCGTGGGATGCTATCCGCCGTGACCACGTCACCGGGTCCCGTGTCGCTCGACCCAGCGTCTGTGATCCCGGCGTCCGCATCGCCTGCTCCGGAGTCGCTCGCGGCGCTGTCCGTGCTGCCAGCGTCCATCGATTCCAGGGTTGCAGCGATCACCAGCTGTGGCGGATGCGCGCCCTCGCGGGATTCGAAGTCCGCGCCATCTCCACCCGTGGGGATCAGCACCAGGGTGATGGGCCCGGATCCGACGACCGCAGGTGTGATGTCGACCTCGCTCCAGGCATCGACAGAGCCCGCCGGCAGGGCACCCCGGTTCGCAGCATCCACGGCAGGTGCCTGATTCCAGGTCGGTGCATCTTCAGCCCAGCTCAGGTCGGGAGAGGTCCGGACCGACGGTGGCGCTCCCGCGTTGACGCAGAACAGCCGCAGCGTGGCGCGCTGCACCTGGGCCACCTGCGGTGGGACCACGAAGCGCAGGTAAGCGCGGGCCGTGCTCGGGGCGTCATCGACCTGCAACACCGTGGCGCTGCCATTGTTGGTGTCCGGGGTCGCGCTGTCGACGAAGGTGTCGGCGATGGCATCGAGCACGAGGACCTGATCGCTCACCTCGATCTGCACCAGATCCGGGGGAGAGGTGTGCTGCCCGTCAGAGACGCGAAGGTGAAACTGTACGCGGCCGGCACGGGTGGCGAGAAATTGAGGTCTGGCCGGGTTGCTCTCGTCGAGTACGACCGTCGGGCCCGAGCGCTGGGTCCAACCAAAGGTCAGGGGCACGGCCTCGGGATCGACGCTCCCGCTGCCGTCGAGGGTCACCAGGTCGCCCACCTGTGCACGCTGATCGGGGCCTGCCACCGCGGCCGGCGGCCTGTTTCCAGTCGTTCCCCCGTAGGACGCGACGTCAAAGAGCTGTCCCTGGCTGTCGACGGCCCGCAGTGTCATGGCACCGGGTTCCACGTCGATGGCGAGAAACTGGAACACCGCGGCCGAGGTCGCGAGACTGGCGCCGCTCCAGGGAGTGTAGGTGTCCGTGTGCAGCGGAGCTCCACCGCCGCCCGAGGTGACGTAGGCCACACCGTCCACCGGCTCGTAGCGCGCGTAGAGGTGATTGTGGCCACCCAGGACCAGGGGGACGCCATGGTCGCGATACAGGGGGTGCAAGGTGGCGCGAAGGTCCGCGGCTTCGCTCTCGACGTGTCCTCCCAGCGACCAGGGGGCAAAGTGCACCAGGCCGATGCGCCAGTGCACACTGGCAAGCTGGGCCGCACCGGCAAGGTCCGCGCTCAGCCAGGTATTCTGGGGGCCGCTCTGATAGCCCGTGTCGTCGTACATGGCAATGGTCGCGACGTGCAGGTCCGCATAGTCGAGCGCGAACCATTTCTCGTCGGTGGACCCGGACTGGCTCGCGGGGTGCGAGAAGTAGCCATACAGGAACGCGTCCGAGGTCGCGGTGTTGCGGTCCTCGTGATTGCCGAAGGCGGTGTACATCGGGAGTCGTGCCAGCAGTTCCCGTGCCGGAGGCCACAGCTGGTCCCAGTCTCCAGCCACGGACCCGTCCGCCACGAGGTCGCCGGTGTGCAGAAGCACGGTTTGATGCCGATCCGGGTCCTGCTCCAGATCCTCGAGAATGCGCTGCGCGACCAGACCCCAGTGCGCGGGATCGGACCGGGAGTCTCCGGCGACATAGAAGCGAAAGCTGCTACTCCCCGCGGCCGGCGCTGTTCGAAAGCTCAGGGTCTCCGTCGTCGTCGCGCCGCTGTGTACGCTGTACAGGTGCCGCGTGCCAGACTGCAGTCCGCTGAGCTGTGCGGTGTACACGACCTGCCCGTTCACTGACGAGGACTGTGCGTTGACGCGCGCGAGCTCGTTTCCCGCGAGTGAGGTGACGACCACTTCTGGAGAGGTGCTCTCGACCTCATCCGCACGCCACAGCACGCTGATCCCGTCGACGCGCACGTCCTGCAGCCAGGGACCGTACTGGATGTCCTGGGCGCGCACGGGACCCGATCCCAGAATGCCTGTCAGCAGACTGATCGTGGTCACGTAGTGGCGGGGGTGCGCGAGCATCGGCGACGGACGTGTCATGTTTTCTCCCTGGACGAACCGCTTGCCGCGAGAGCGCGACCACCAAAGGTCACGATCCCCTCACATCCTATTCGAAGGCCCTGTGCGTATCACGGCCACGTCACGGGTGCGTGGCGAGTTTTCAAGCAGGAGGCTCCCCGGGCGTCTCGGTGCTCGACCGCCGGGCCGTGAGGTCTGGCGCCGGTCGACGGCCGTCGAACAGGTGCAGCGCGGCCAGGACAGGGTGGTTCCACACCATGCGAGGTCCGGCAAAGCGCATGACCTGCCGCACTTGCTCGCGACGGTCAGGCTTGTAGCAGTGCACCGGGCAGTTGACGCAGGTCGGTTTGTCGAGCCTGAAGGGACAGTGATGGATGCGCGCCTGCGCGTAGGTCCACAGGGCGGCGCAGTCGTCGCACAGGCCACCGTGGCCTGCGTGATGGTGCCGACAGTACATGCCGATCATCAGTTGGATGGTATGCAGTTCCCGTTGCACGCGCCTTGCTGCGGCTCCCTGGACCTCCCGTGGTCTCGCCTTCACGGTCATGGCGTACATCTAGCGCACGGGTGCGACGCTGTGTTTGACCTTTGTCAAGGCAGGCGGGAGCCGCACCTTCTCGGCCGCTGAGGCCCGCCCTGGTGTCCCGGGCCGCGGATGGGTAGGCTTCGTCGAACACCGAATCGGGGGCATGCTATGACCTCACGCGAAGCTCGGACCCTGCTGGCCCGCCAGCGCATTCCCATTGCCTGCGCCGTGGCTCGGCAGATCCAGCAGACCGTGCCCTCGTACCAGGCGATCGATGGCATCCAGCTGGCGCGGGGTGTCAGCAACGTGCTCGACGCCGTGGTGCGCCTCCTCGACGGCGGGGACTATCGCGTCCTGATGGACGTGCTCGACGTGCTCAAAAAACAGCGCCATGAGCAGGGCTTCAAGGACAGCGACTTCCTGGTTGCCGTGCTGTGCGGGCTGCCCGTGATCCGGCGTTTCTTTCTCAATCACGCGTCGGCCTTGCGCACCGGGCTCGCACTGTTCGAGGAGGTCGAACGCGTGCTGCTCCCGCTCTATGGCTACCTGGCGCAGAGCGATGTCCGCGCCTTCGAGGAGATGGCCACCGCCCCCGATACACGCAAGCCTGCGGTCATGGCCGGGCGTGCCGAGGGGGGCACCCTGATCGATTTCGAGATCGCCACCGTCGACGAGGCCGTCAACCAGCAGTGGACGCGGCCGTACATCGAGCGCTACGGCGAAGGCTGAAACCCCCGGTCTGGGCGGTGTCATTTTCTGGAGCCGGCCACGGGCGCTGGGCTTGACGGGCGACGGGCCGTTCAGGCGTCGAGGTCGAGCTGGCGGTAGTGCAAGAAGGCGAACAGGATGGAGACGGATCCCAGCACGTGCCAGATCGCATGGCCGTGCAGGATCAGGTTCTCGGGCTGGCACCATGTGCGGCTGACGTCGAGCAGCGAGAAGCTCTCCGCCACCACGATGATCAGCAGGGACAGCCCGAAGTAGCGATAACGGTAGCGCTGCCAGTCGCCGCGGCGCATGCAGATGACCTCGGTGACGACGAGCACCAGCACGCCAATCGCGATGAGAAGCTGGTAGGGCAGGTCGAGCAGGTACATGCCGTGCACGAGTCCTGTGCTGCCCAGGATCAGGCCCCAGTAGATGGGACGTTGCCAGGTCCTCAGACCAGGCCAGACGCGCACGAGATTGATCCGCACCAGCAGGTACACGTAGAGGAACATGCCGACAAAGTCGAACACCTGGGTCAGGTAGTTATTGGACGCGTGGTAGACAAAAGAGAACAGTCCCATTAGGAACGCGGTCGGCGCGAACAAGCGCACCGCGACGCTGCGTGCGCTGCGGGCCAGGCGCCAGAACACCACGGCCACCGCCAGGTAGCCGAGGTTGGACCAGGTATTGGCAGGCTCGCTGATCCACTCGCAGCGGGTGGGCTCGCACCACTTCAGGTTGGGTGCTCCGACGACCTCGGTGACGTCGTACCAGGGACAGCCCGGCGCGTGCGGGTTTGGGTATTGTGGCAAGGCAGCCTCCTGCCCGCCAACCATGCGCGAGGATGCAAGGCTGCGCAATGCTCATTCACGGGGTCAGGCGGGTGCACTGGGCTGTGGCCACGTTGCCACGGCGCGGGGAGCCAGGCACGCACCCTGTCGCCAGGGGCCGGAGATCAGCCGCGCGTGCTGTTGAAGTTCTCGGCGACCTTGTCCCAGTTGACCACGGACCACCAGGCCTTGAGATAGTCGGGCCGACGGTTCTGGTAGTTCAAGTAGTAGGCGTGTTCCCACACATCCAAGCCGAGGACAGGCGTCAGACCGTCCATCAGCGGGCTGTCCTGGTTGGCCGTGGAGCTCACGGTCAGCCTGCCAAAGTGGTCCCGAGACAGCCAGGCCCAGCCCGACCCGAAGCGCGTGGTGGCTGCCACCTCGAACTGCTTCTGGAATTCGGCGAAGGATCCAAAGTTCTTGTCGATGACTTTCTTCAGATCTCCCTTGGGCTCGCCGCCGCCGTTGGGGTCCATGACCTCCCAGAACAGCGAGTGGTTGAGATGGCCACCCCCGTTGTTGCGGATGGCGGTGCGGATCGACTCGGGCACACTGGCCAGGTTGGTGATCAGATCCAGCAGCTTGACGTCGAAAAGAGCCGGCTCCTTTTCGAGCGCAGCGTTGAGGTTATTGACATAGGCCTGGTGATGTTTGGAGTGGTGGATCTCCATGGTCCGGGCATCGATGTGCGGATCCAGGGCATCGTAGGCGTAGGGCAGCTTGGGCAGTTCGTGCATCATCGTCGCCTCCTCACCACGGACCGGCGAGCCGCCGCCCGGGGTCGTTAGTATGCGACTCATGTAGTGCGTAAAAGCACACTGGCAAGCTCGGAATTAATGTCTTTGAGATGTCGCCGCTGACTGCGGAGCAGGGGAGGCGAGCCGGTCGGGTCTGTACGCCTAGTCTCCGCTAGCTTTCTCGCCCAGGTCCCCGAGCTGATGCGCCCAGTAGCCGCGGCTGGCCAGGAAGGTCTCGCCGGTCCGCATCTCGAACGGGCGCCGCTCATCCACGGGCGCGCCAAAGAAATGCATGGCCTCGGCCACGTCGTCGGCGAGATCGTCGGGGACATACGCGTGCACCGGCCCGCGCCAGTCGTCCTGTTCCCAGATCACGTAGTCATACCAGAGCTGTTCCAGCTCCTCGGCCCGCGCGCTGCGCCGTGGATCTGTCGCTGTCCTGCCAGGTGAACTGGTCTCGGTCTGCATGATTCCCCCCTCCTCATCGCCCGGTGCGGACCGTAGCACAGACCTCGCCTCAGACCAACCCAGGCCACGACCACCAACACCCGTCGCGCACGCCTCAGAGGACCCCTTCGAGTACAGGACCGCGCGGTGCACGCCCTTGACGACGAGGTTCTCCAGCGGGAGATGATCTGGACCTCCTTTCGGGCTAGACTCACCGCGCCGTTCCGGGAGCGGCAGGAGGTGGCGATGAGAGCGATGCTGGTGCTTGGCCTCGCGACAGCGGTCCTGACGTGGACCGCGTGCGCACCGGTGGTGCACGCAGGCTGTGACAGTGACGCAGACTGCGAGAGTCGGTGCGAGACCGGCCGCGGTGCGTTCCCCGGCGGTCTGTGCACGCGGACCTGCAACAAAACCGAGGACTGTCCGGCCGACGCGCACTGCATCGACATCGAAGGGGGCCTGTGTCTGATCGCCTGCTCCAGCATGGACCAGTGTCGAGACTTCGGTTCGGGTTATCTGTGCAAGGACAAAAAGGACGTTCACGGCCAGCCGCAGCTGGTGTGCCTGGGCGACTGAACGCTTGGTTCCGGGACCTTCTCGACGAGGTGGCGCCCCATGCCCTCAGGACGACAACCCGCGCGCACGGGGTGCCCCTACTGCTGGGAATGGATCCCCGAGCCGCGCAAGCTGGACAAGGTCTATACGCCCGATGGCTGCATGGGTGGGCGCTGCGAGTGCGGTGCATACTTCGTCATCGACGAGATCGGGCGCAATGGAGGCATGGCCCTCCTCAACGCCCAGGTCCTGGCCTGCGATGGCGACGTGGACCGTGCCCTGCAGCTGAGCCACGGCGATGACTTCGAGGTGCTGACGCGCGACTACCAGCAGCCGGGAGGCGTGGGTTTTCGCGGCTATGCCCACGCGTCGCGTCGCGCCAAGATCTGGTTCCTCAAGCTCAAGGGGCCCGTGGCCTCCAATGTCCCGGGAGGCCAGGCCTGAGCCCCTTGCTCCTTCCAACCATCCAGCGCGCCAGCGCTCCCCGGAGTCAGGCGCCCAGGAGGTCCACATGCGTCAGGTGATCACCACGGACAGGGCGCCCGCGGCCATCGGACCTTACTCCCAGGCCATCGCGAGCGGCGAGATGGTGTTCTGCTCGGGGCAGATCCCCCTGGATCCGGCGACGGGTCAGCTGGTCGGTGCCGGTGATGTGGTGCTCGAGACGCGGCAGGTGCTCGACAACCTTGAAGCGGTCCTCAAGGCGGCGGGTTGCGCGCTCCGCGACGTCGTCAAGACCACGATCTTCCTGGCCGACATGAACGACTTTGGCGCGGTCAATGCCCTCTACGGTGAGCGCTTCTCCTCCGAGCCTCCGGCGCGCGCCACGGTGCAGGTGGCGGCGCTGCCCAAGGGGGCACGGGTGGAGATCGAGGCCATCGCGGTGAAGTCGCGCTGAGCCGCGCCCGTCGTCCCAGACCTCCACCGGAGGGCCCATGGATTGAAGAATGCGTCCCTCGGTCAGGCGGGGATCCTCTCACCAGACCGTGCTCAGGGAAGGGGCGTGCGATCACGCTGCAGCGTCGGGCAGAAGGTCCCCATGGCCTTCTTCAGGGCCGCATGCGCCTCCTCGAAGCGGGCACCCTCGGTCCGCGTCTCGCTGATGGTGGCGGTCGGTGTGCGGGCCGCGCTGCAGCGCACGGCGATCCAGTGTTTCTTGTTCTTGTAGCCAAAGCTCGCCACGACGCGCCACGGCGCGGACTTCTTGCAGGACTCGTAGCTGGCGATCTGCTTGTCCTGCATCTCGGTGCTGGTCGGCGAGCCCGCCAGCATCTTCTTCATCTGCCTCGCCATGGTGGCAAGTCCGCCGTACAAGGCGCGATCCCGTCCCACTCGGTTGTTGAGTTCGGTCTGCACCGTCTGGGCGATGCTCTGGGTCTCGCTGATGCGCATTCCCTGGCTGCCCATGTCCTCGAAAAGAACCCAGCATGCGCTGGCAGGCGGGGGAGCCGGCACGGGCGTCGGCATTGCCCCGGGGGCTGCCGCGAGCGCGGTGGCAGGAAGGGCGAGGAGATACCACGGAGCGACGCGTCGCATGCTGGTCACCTCGATCGCATTGTAGCGCGGGCGTCAGGCCAAGCCCAGGTGGATGCGCCTGCAAGTGCTCGACCACCCCAGCGCATGCTGCGGTTCACCGTGCGGGGTTCGAGAACACGAACAGCTGCATTGTCGTCAAGGACCGATCGTGCAGTGCTCTGCGGTACTGGGAGCGCCCCATTTGCTGCGCCAGGACAACGGGGAGGCGCGGCAGGTCGATCAGATCGCTCAGACGGGCTCGCGGTGCCGGTGATCCTGGGACCGCAACCCGTCACCTGTGGACACGCGCATCATGTGCCCAGGCTTTGTGACGGGTGGTGAGCAGCGACGCAGAGATGTTGTCGCCTGCACGCGCAGGGAGGCGGGGAGTCCCTCTGCGGCAGCGACGGTTGTCCTGTCACGCCGTCGCCGGGGACGACACTTCGCTTTGAGATTTGCGCCCGATGAGCTTGGTCGCGATCAGGTCCGCGACCTTGAGAGCACTGCGCAGCTCGCCCTCGAGGCCCCAGGCAGGCAGCACGTCGCTGCCCACACGCAGCAGGCGTGCGTGCTCGGTGGTCACCGGTCGCAGCGGCCCCATCGCCCCCGAGGTCACACCCTCCGGGCTGCGGAACAGCTGCCGCGTCCGACCCTCGTGCTCGGCGACGACGTGGCTGTGGCAGAAGGGGAGAAGCTCATCGACCACCTCGCACAGGTCGCGACGGCCGTCCGCCTCCTGACCCTGATGCACCACGCAGGCCGCGCTCAAGGTGGACACACCCTCCACCACCGAGCGATCACCCTCGGCCGGACGTGCGAGGTGATCGACGGAGAGCAACATGGTGCGGCCGTCCGCGGTGTGCACGATCAGCTTGTGGCCAATACCCTCGGGCAGGCCCGCAGGCTTGAGCACCCAGTGTCGGGTCACCACGATGTCGTCAGCCAGGACCTGGGCGCGATCCGTCGCGTACTGTCGCGCCGCTCGTTCAGGGGCCAGCATGGCTCCAAGCCAGTTCGACCGCGAGGCATCGACGACAAAGGTGGCCAGGTTCTCGGTCCTGTCCCCAGCGAGCTCGATCAGGGCCTCGCTACGGCGCATCTCGACCCTGGCCACGCGGCTGTCCGGCTTGACCTCCCCACCATGCGTGGTGATGAAACCGCGCGCCATGCGTGCCAGCATTGCTCTCTCACCGCCCGTGCTGTGCCGTGTTCCCAGCACCAGACGCGCCGCTGCGCGCTCGGTCAGGAGCGGCGACACGCTCTCGTCGCCGACGTGTGATGCGTAGGGCGTCAGGCCGCGCAGCCAGTGCGCGATCGCGCTACCCGCAGGGAGCCGAGCCCACAGCGAGCCCTGGTTCTCCAACCGCGAGGCCGTGAGCAGGTACTTGTTCAGCCCACGGCGGGCAAAGAAGCCGCTCTCGCACAGGCCCGGTGCCGCATCGATCCAGTTCGCGATCTCCGTCGTGCGGTCGTCGAGACCTCGCAGCAAAGCGGCCAGCGGCGGACCCGCTTCCCCGAATTCACGCTGCAGTTCAGCCAGCCGGGGCGCTTCTTCGTCGTGCAGGTCGAGACGGTGCAGGGCATCGATGAGCTGCAGGGTCGGCGCCGCGAAGGGTACCAACCGACGCACATCTTGACGCAGACCCAGATCTTCGACAACCCGACGCACCGCGGAGCTGGCCTCGAAGTCCGCGACCAGAAAGGGGAGTTCGGGCAGCAGGACGCCCTCGACAGCCAGGTGGCCCTCGATCTCGCCGTGGCCGAACACCTTGCAGCGCAGGCCCCTCTTGGCCAGGAGTGCTGCGGTGAACAGCCCTGCCAGTTCCCCACCGAGCACGATGACGTCGGTGCGATGGCGCGGTAACTCCATGTCGGGCACGCTACGACGGGGTTCTGACGGAGTAAAGTGGTGGGATGAGGTGGGAGCTTGTCCGACAGGATCGAGACGGCGGGGAGGGACTCTGGGGGGTAGGGAAAACACTCCAGCACCAGGATGCGATAACCTGATCGTTCGTGACCTGATCGTGTCGGGCGCGGTGCCCGTGAGAACTCCGGAGGGACCCATGGCCAGGATCAGCTCCAACCCACCTCCAGCTCTCAGAGTGCCCGCGACAGCGGCCGACAGCGTGCAGAAGAGCCAGACCGGCAAGGGGGTCAGCACGTCCTCGGGCTCGAGTCCCTCCCGAGACGCCTACCTGAGAGGCGGCACTCCCGCGATCCTGTCCAGTATCGACGGGGACCACGGCCCCTCCGCCGCGAACCTGAGATCCCCCCTGGCCCGCGGGCTGAGCGGCGCCAGCCAGGCCAAGGCCGTCAACTTCAACAAGATGAGCCAGGAACAACAGTACGACTACCTGAAGCAGACGACCATTGACCGCGCCGGCGGCGACCCCTCGGCATGGAAGGACGGTGACCGCGAGGTCAACCTGACCGGCATCCGTTCGTTCAATGGCGAGGCGCATGGTGCAAAGGCCAACAAGTATGACGACATGATCTACGTGGCGCGCATGGTCGACGGCAAGAAGACCGTCGAGGGCTTCCCGGCCACCGTCGACCCCGGCAAGCAGAAGAACAGCCCGACCTACCGACTGGGAGACGGATTTTTCAAGGACGCCTGGACGCGCGGCAACGTGAGTGGCGACGAGCCAGGTCTGCGGCAGACCCGGGACCTCGAGCTGCAGGCCGGGGGTAGCGCCGACATGCTCCCGACGGAAAAGCAACTGCAGTTTCACCGCGGCGGCTCTGGCGATGTCAACTCCGAGTCGCGAGGATGCCAGGCCATTCGAGGGGATCGCTACGACAGGTTCCAGCAGATCCTGGCCGAGGCGCCGGCCTCGCAGCGTGATTTCAGCTACAACCTGATCGACTCCCATGGCCTGCCCGGGCTGAGGAGCGATGGTCACGCGGAGCGGACGCATTCGCTGCGCCACCAAACGAGCGAGCGCCGCAACGCGGGTCACAGCGGCGATGGCATAGGCATCGTCCGCACACCGGACAGCCGTCTGCGCCGATAGCGGCCGGCCTCGACCCCCACCGACCATCCCGGCGTGACCGAAGCGCCCTGACACGCTAGTCTTCACTCATCGTGAGGTGTGACATGCGTGGACGCGTCGAGGTCGCCGGGCTGGGTTGCATTGCTTTGATCCTGTGTGCCTGTCCCCCGCCTGGGGGTGGTCCCGGAGCCGACTGCTCCGACGACAAACCCTGCCAGAGCGGCTATGACTGCGTTTCCGGAAAATGCGAAGCCCAGACCAGCCACGATGCGGGCACTGGTGGCCCCATCGATCCACCGCGCTGCGACTACGACACCGACTGCAGCGTGGGCGAGATCTGTGACGATGCCAGCCAGCTCTGTGTGACTGGCCTGGATTGCTCGCAGAACGCCACGGTCTGCGGGTTTTGCGAGAGCGGCGCCCAGGACTGCGGATTCGGCGACCGCCCGGCCTACTGCGACGCCAACGACGGCGTGTGCCGGCGTGTCCATACCTCGTGCCAGCCCTGCACCTCGGCGGCCCAGTGCACCACCTCGGACGCGTTTTACGACAATCACTGCATCACCTATGGCGACGGGAAGTTCTGCGCGGTGGACTGCGCGCATGGCCAGACCTGCCCGCGCGGTTTCAGCTGCGATGGCACCGCCTGCACGCTCGAGAGCCTGCTGGGCCGCTGCAGTGATGCGCCGACCTGTACCGCGGATACCGAGGGCGACGTGTGTCCCACCAGCACCTACTGCACGACGCGCGCATTTCCGGGGCGGGTCGGCGTGTGCCTGGGGACCTGTCTGTCCGACGACGATTGCGTGCTGCCGAAGATCTGCCGCACCGACCCGGGACCACGCTACGGCACCTGCATCGACGGCTGCGCACCTGCTGGCACCGAGGTGGGCTCGCAGGTCTGCCACGAGACAGGTCACGCCGGCGCCTACTGCACCCAGGACTCCGAGTGCCTGGCCATCACCGGGCTCGGTGGCTTCGAGTGTCACGATACGAGCGGTCACTGTGACGGCCGTTCGTGCTCGGGCTGGTGCGTGCAAGGCGGCTGCGACAGCTCGGCCGAGTGCCCGCTACCTCGTACCTACTGTGAGCTGCCAGCGCGCGAGTGTCGCGACGGCTGTGGCATCGACCTCGACTGCGGAGCCTTCGAGATCTGCGATCCAGTTGCCCACACCTGCAACAAGCAGCCCTGCCGCGGCAAGGACCTGTCGTGCAATCTGGAGCAGTGGTGCTGCGGCAAGGAGCTGTACGACGCGTCGAGTGCGCCCGAGCACATGGCTTGCCCGAGCGACGTCGGGGCTGGCGAGTGCTTCGACATGCGGGATCCCTACTGCCGGACCTGCGAGGACAACGACGACTGCACGAACATCCAGAAATTCGGCTATGCCAGCTACTGCTTCGAGCTGAAGACCGAGGACGATCAGGGCAACGAGATCTCCCTGGGTAAGTACTGCTCGGTGGGCTGCGAGTCGAATGCCGACTGCCCGCGAGGGATCAGCTGCATACAAGAACTGCCTGATCCCGACGGCGGCACCATCAAGGGCTGCATCGACGCTCGCTGCGTTCCCTGAGCCGGTCCTGAACGCATGCGACATCAAACGTCGCTTGCACCTCTTAAGGTCTCCCCGTTGCCTGAAACAAGGCGCCACGAACAGGGAGACAAACCATGAGCACGACAATGATGAACCTGGCCCGGGGCGACCTTGCGCTGGCGGAGAATCGAGGTCTGCTGGCGCCACGCTGGGTGGTGCCCGTGCTGGGGGTGGTCGAGGATGGATCGGTTCGCTGGCGCGGTGGCTTCCGTCCGGCCCAGGTGGCACCAAGACTGCCTGTTCCGCGGTCCACACGCTGGTCGCCCTACACGCTGACCAACGATGACGGCGACGTGATCTACGACGACCAGGCTTACGCTGTTTTCGCCGACGAGGACGCTCGCTGACCTGCTCACTTTGTGGTGAGCTGGACCCTGTTCTCCACGAAGCCCCGCACGGCCTCGCGCACTGCACGCTGCAGCTCCAGTGGTACCCCGCTGCGCTGGTCCGCGAGGTCCTGGCACGCCGACAGGGTTTGGCGCAGCGACGAGCACAGCGCACCGCAGTGCGGGCAACTGGCGATGTGCTGCTCCATGCTGGCACAGGTGGACGCGTCGATTTCTCCCTCGAGGTGCTGCGAGAAAAGCCGGGCCGTGTTCTGGCACTCGTGTCCGGTCGGCGGAGGCAGGTCCTCGCTCTGCAGCGCTGGCGTCACGTGCTCGCGCACCATCTCGCGGGCGCGGTGCAGCCGCGATTTGACTGCCTGAATGGTGAGCCCGAGCACCTTGCCCACCTCGGGTGCGGTCAAGCCCTCGATGTCGCGCAACACCAGGACCTCGCGATACATGGGTTTGAGGCCGGCGATGGCATCGTCAAGCACACGCTTGAGCTGCGCCCCGGCCACCTCCTCGTCGGGTGGGCGGCCAGCGTCCGCGACCTGCCTGGCGGCCTCACCCTCCTCGCGGTCCAGCGATTCGACGTGTGTCGGTGCGAACTTGCTGCGGCGCCGCTTCTTGATGCAGAACGAGCGGGCGATGGTGTACAGCCAGGTCGAGACGGACGAGGCGCCGCGGAACCCGTCGAGGGTGCGCGTCATGGCCAGGAAGGTCTCCTGCAACACGTCCTCGGCATCCTCGGGGTTGCGGCACATGCGCTGGCCAAAGCGAAAGACCTGCGCCTCGTGGCGGCGGATCAGCTCTTCGAGTGCCTTGCGGTCGCCCTGCTGTGCGCTGGCCGTCAGCGCCGCGTCATCGAGCTGGCGCACACCGCCTCGCGGGCCTGGGGCATCTGCAGTATCAGCTGGCGCGGTTCGGTTCGTCTTCGATCGTGCGGTCATGGTCGCCTCGCTCAGCTCCGGCAAAGTAGCCGTGGGTCAGGCGTGGTCCTGGCTTGTGCACCAGGGTGCCACCCGGACCGAACTCCTGCACGCGCTGCCGGAGCCAGTCGGGCTGCGGAGGCTCGTTCTCGTCCACCGGACGCGGCATGGCCTGGGAGCTGATGTGCAGGGTGCGGGTGGGGAACGCGAATCTGATGCTCAGCTTCTCTGCCAGGCGCAAGATATCCAGGTAGACCTCGTGTCGCGCCCGCAGTTCCTCGCTCCACGACGGAACCTCGAAGAAGAAGTAGAGCATGATGTTCAAGCTGTGGTCGCCATAGCCCGAGAAGTGGACCTCGTAGTAGTCCTTGCGGGTCCGGGGGTGGGCCTGGAGGATGGCGCGGATGCCGTCGCAGAAGGCCTCGATCTGATCCGGCGTGCTGTCGTAGGTCACGCCGAGAGTGGTCACGGTCCTGCGGTACCGGCGCAGTCCGTAGTTGTCGACCACGGCGTCGGCGATCTTGGCGTTGGGAACGCTGACCAGTGAATTGTAGAAGGTTCGCACACGGGTCGAGCGGAAACCCACTTCCTCGATGATGCCCTCGGTGCCTGCGACTGCAACCCAGTCGCCGATCTGGAACGGCTTGTCGAGAAAGATGGTCAGGGAGCCAAAGAGGTTGGCGACGGTGTCCTTGGCTGCCAGGGCAAACGCGAGACCGCCGAGGCCGAGTCCAGCGATGAGCGAGCCGACGTCCACGTCGAGGTTCTGCAGGACGAACACGACGCCGAGGGAGATGACGACGACGCGCAACGCCTTGCGTACCAGTGGCACCAGCTGGTCGTCGAGCTTGGTGCTGGTCCGGTCCGCCCGGTCCGACAGGTAGGCCGCGAACAGGTCCACGATGCGGTACAGGACCATGACCGCGGCGAGGGCCGCGATGAGACGAATCGCGATCAGGCCCACAGCGGCCAGAGCCACGGGCAGGTTGGAGACAGGCATGCCCACGGCGAGGATCCCGGACAGCGCCAGGGTGCCCAGGGGCTGGCTGGCGCTGCCCAGCAGGTCGCGCCCCCAGGAGATGCGCAGACGCTCCATCAGACGCCTCGCCCAGCCCGCCACGAACCAGGCCACCACCGTGCGCACGATCAAGCCCAGGACCAGCAGCAGGACCAGGTAGATCAGCTGCCAGCCCATGAGTCCGAGGACAGGAGCCCGCATCCACGGCGGCAGCTGCTGCACCACACCCCCGAGATCGAGGACGAAGGTGGTCGCCGCGAGTTCCGGGACCTGCTGGATGACGTGGGGCGGCAGATGCCAGCCGCCATCGTCGCGCACGAGCACGATCTCGCTCAGCCCCTGGTGCAGGATCACCTCGTGCCGTCCGGTACCCGGGTCCGTGTGGTCGGAGACGTCGGGTAGTTTGTCGACGGAGATTCGCAGACCGGATGCATCGAAGACGCGCTTGAGCGTCTCCACCCGCCTCACCAGTTCTGCGGGATCCACTCCCTCCGGTGCCCGGGCACAGGTCGCCGCCACCTCGGGCCGGTAGCGCTGCGGTTGCAGGTTATCCAGGAGGGTATGCGCGGCGCGCAGGGGCGTGGCACACAGCGTGCCAGGGTCCGGGGCGACGGTCGTCAGAGTTGCCAGCGCGGCGAGGGCGATGAGCATGGGCCACCTCGCAGATTTCGCATGCACCCCGTGCGCATACGTTGCAGCGTGTATAACCCAGCCAGGGGTCGCCGGAAACCGTGGGCTTCGCTCAGCGTGGCGTGAGCTTGTGAACCAGGGCCGTGGTCGAGTGGTGCTTGGGATCGCCGACGATGGCCACCCGTCCTCCCAAACCTTCCACCACCGCGCGCTCGGGCACGCTGTCGGCCGTGTAGTCGGTGCCCTTGGCGTGCACGTCGGGCCGCAGGGCCTGGATCACGGCCACCACGTCGGGCTCGTCGAACAGGTGGACGACATCGACCGTGCGCAGGGCGCGCAGCAGCTCCACGCGCTCGGCTTCGGGAATGACCGGACGGCCCTCGCCCTTGAGGCCTCGCACCGAGGCGTCGGAGTTGACCGCCACCACCAGCAGGTCCCCCTCGGCGGCGGCGCCCTCGAGGTAGCGCAGGTGTCCCACGTGCAGGAGGTCAAAGGCCCCATTGGCCAGGACGATGCTTTGGCCGTGTCGCCTGGCCTCTGCCCGGAGCCGCAGCAGACCGTTGCGATCGCAGACCTCGGCGAGCAGGGTGGCGGTCACGCACTGTCCCCTTGCAGAGCGGCACGGATCTCCGACGGGCTGACCGTGGCCGCGCCCTGCTTCTGCACCACCAGCCCCGACGCCACCGTCGCGAGCCGCATGGCATCGTCGAGCGTGGCTCCCGAGCCTAGGGCCAGGACGACGGCTGCGGCGACGGTGTCACCGGCTCCGGTCACGTCGGTCACATCGTCGCTGCCAAAAATGGGGAGCCATGCGGTGTTCCCCCGAGGCTCGACCAGACACATGCCGGCGCGGCCTCGAGTGCACAGCACAGCCTGGGCCCCGGAGCGCTCGAGCAGGATGCGCGCCGCCCGCTCGACCTGTGCATTGTCGCCGGTGGGGAGGCCCGTGGCCTCCGCCAGCTCGGGAGCGTTGGGCTTGAGCACGAAGGGACCTCGGATCCGCAGCAGGTCGTACCGGGAGTCGACCAGGACCGGCTTTTCCGAGGCCACTTTGGCCAGGTACTGCCACAGCTCCTCGCTCACTGTGCGGCCGCCGTAGTCCGACACCAGCACCGCCTGGGCCCGTGCGGCCTCGCGCCCCGTGGCCTTGAGCAAGCTCAGACAGCTCGCCGCCGACGGAGGCGTCGCGGCTTGTCGGTCCAGGCGCAACACCTGCTGCTTGCCAGTCCCCGGCGCGCCGGCGAGGACGCGCAGCTTGGTGAGCGTGATGCGCCCCTGCTCCTCGATCACGGCGGGATCCAGGATGCCTGCGGCCGTCAGCTCCCGGCGCAGACCCTGGCCGCCCTCGTCGTCCCCAAGCACGGTGGCGAGCACGGCCAGGCCGCCCAACGCCGCCACGTTGCGCGCAGCGTTGCCAGCGCCACCCAGCTTGCTCTCCTCGCGGTCGTACAGGATCACGGGGACAGGTGCTTCGCGCGACACGCGGTCCGTGCTGCCGTACACATAGCGGTCGAGCATGGCATCACCCACGACGAGCACGCGGGTGTTCGCGAGGCGATCCAGCACGTCAGGGATGCACGACAGGTCCATGGTTGCTGTCTCCCACAGCGCGCCGGTCGGCGCAACTGGTGCGGCTCGGCCTCCACCACCTCAGCCTGTCAGCAAAGACCGAGCAGCCGGTCCAGGTCGGCGCCTCCGTGAACGACGTCGATCGTGAGACGCAAGGCCAGCGAGCCGGCGATTTTTCGTCGCCACTTCACGGCGTCCTTCTCGGTGGTCACCACCGTGGCACGGAGCCGGCATGCAGTGGTGGCGAGCGCATCGAGCTCGGCGATAGACCAGGGGTGGTGGTCGCGGCGCAGCTCGCGATGCACGACCTGCGCCCCGAGACTCCGCAGCGTGTGCTCGACGCTGTCAGGCCTGGCTACTGCCGTCACCAGGATCACGCGCTTGCCGGCCAGGGCACTGGTGTCTTGCAGCGAATTCCTGCACAGATCCACCATGCTATCGATGCGACCGCGCACCTCGATCACGGGTCGACCCGCGACCAGGTCTTCTGGGAGCGGCTCCCACAGCTCGCCGTCGGTGGAATTAAGGACCAGCGCATGCGCTCGACGGAGACTCGACGGCGGCTCGCGCAGCATCCCCGCGGGCAAGCAGTGCCCATTGCCAAAGGGCCACGGGGCGCGGAGCAGCAGCAGGTCCACATCGCGGTGCAGGCGTCGGTGCTGGAACCCATCGTCGAGAAGCAGGGTATCCGCGCCGAATTCCTCGACAGCGCGCACGGCGGCGCGCACCCTATCTGCACCCACGACGACGAGAACTTGCGGCACGCGGCGGGCGATCAGCACCGCCTCGTCGCCAAAGACATCCGGATCGGCCTGTGCTCCTGATCCGGGTGCGATGGCGGTCACGGCGTGCTCGGCGCGTCCGCGGTAGCCGCGGAGAATCACGGCCACCCGCCGACCGTGGGCTAAAAGGCGCTCGGCCAGCGCCATGGTGAGTGGCGTCTTGCCCGCGCCCCCGGCGACCAGGTTGCCCACCGAGAGCACCCGCGCGTCGACCTGGTGCACGGCGAACAGACCCCTGTCGTAGGCCAGGTTGCGCAGACCAACCACGGACCGGTAGAGCGGTTCCAGTGGCGCCAGCCACGGCGCAAAAGGGCGCACTGCCGCGGTCGTGTTGTTCTCGGGATTGGTGATGGAGGCATCCCGCCGGAGGTCAGCGCTCACGGCACATAGCCCCGGCTCTGGTTCTCCTGCTGAGCTGCTGCCACGCCATTGACGGGATTGTAGGACAACACCACGTCGAACCCCTGCGCGAAGACGTCGAGGTGGTTGTTCACGGTCGCCAGATTTTTATCCGAGGAGGTGAAGCCCTTGACGCCCGCGGGGATCATGACGTCGCGGATTAGGGCAGTGACCTGGGCCTCGCTCGCCTCACCGGCGTAGCTGCGATCCATCTCGAACAGGAACACATGTCGACCTGTCGCGCTGGCCGCTTGCGCGGGAATCTGCGTCGCCGAGCCCACGTTGACCATGTAGCGAACCTGCTCCCAACCTGTGGCAGCAGGCACCTCGGACGCGATCTCGCCTGTCGACACCATGATGAAGGCGTGGTCGGTGGCATCCTCCTCGATGAGAGCCGAGATGGTTCGCGCCAGGTCGCGGCTCTCCTTGACGTCGAGTTCGAGGATGAGCTTGTCCCGCGCCCAGGCCAGGGTGTCGTCGAGGCGCTGGAAGGTTTGCCCGGCGCTGCTGGGTACAAGTGCGCAGGCCGTGACCTCGTCCGCGGTCATATCCTCGATGCGCTGTCCGCCACAGGCCAGCGATTCGTAGTACTCGATGGGACTGGAGTGGGCGAGCACCGGAACGTTGTCCAGGGTCACGTGCACGTCTGTCTCGATGCCGTCGGCACCGGCCTCAAAGGCTCGCTCGAAGGCCTTGCGGGATTCGAAGGGGGCGTCGCTCACGTTCCAGTCCCCGCCGTGGGCAACCACGAGGGCGCGGTGGCAGGTCGGATCCGTCCAGCACACGGCCAGCGAGGTGCGATGGGTCATGCCCGCAGCATCGGGTGCCGCAGCGTCGATGAGTGTTGCATGGTCCGGATTCGCGCCGTCGCCAACTCGGACGTGGTCAAAATGAAGCGGGTGGTCGGAGACGCTTGCGTCCCCGGGCATCGCGTCATCGCGCAGCGCTGAATCCGTGCCCACTCCGACGTCCGGTGGGGTGCCATCGGTCCCTGTACCGAGATCCCACACGACCGTCGCGTCGGGGACGGCCCTTGCGTCGGCGCACCCGGCGCTGGCACACGCCGCGTCTTGTTCGGAGGCCGTGCTGTCCGGGCAGCCCAGGGCGAGCAGCCCCAGGATGAGGACGAGCAGTCGTGGGACAGACCGCGAGCACATCGCCACAGCATAGCACGCAGGTCGCGACCTAGGCCGGCGCTCCACGGGTTCTCGCGAGAACCTCCAGGCACGCTGCCAGAACCTGTCCCACGTCGAGATCCTGGAGGCAGCGGTGGTGCTTGAGGGGGCAGTGCTCGAGCCCGTGATTGCTGCATGGTTGGCACACGAGCTCGAGGGACAGCACCTGACCTGGTCCCAGGGGGTGCCAGCGTCGCCAGGACGTGGGACCAAACAGGGTGACCACGGGCGTCCCGAGAGCAGCAGCGACGTGCGCCGGGCCCGAGTCGTTGCCCACGACCAGTGCGCTGCGACGACAGACCTCCACCACGGCTTCGACGCCCTGGCCCAGGGTCGAGATGAGCTCCCGTCCTGCGGCTTCTCGCACCGCCTGGACCAGATGCTCCTCGCCGGGGCCGGCGATCACCGTAACCTCCAATCCGCGCTCGCGCACAGCTCGAGCGAGTTCCCCGAAACGTCCAGCCGGCCAGCGTTTGGCGGCGTGAGCGGCCCCGGGGACGAGCGCGACCTGCGGCAATGGCGCGCGCTCGATGACCAGCCGGGGTGTGAAGGGGGTCGGCGAATCCAGCACGTCGTCGAGGATGTTGTGGTTGATGTGCGTCTGGTGGCGGTCGTCGAGGATGCTATCCCGCCCCATCACGGCGGCCAGAAATTGCCAGCTGGTGCGCAGGCGCAGGCTGCGCAGGTGACGCGCAGAGATCTGCCGGCCCAGTAGCCAGGTGCGCGGCTTGTTCTGCAGATCCAGCACTGTGTCCACGTCGCCCACTTCGCGTGCAAGCTGGCGCAGACCGCGCAGGCTGTCGTGACGCTGGCGGTCGAACAGCACGCAGCGCTCGATTCCCGGCGTGGACGTCGCGATGACTTCGTAGCGGCGGTCCGTGACGAGGACCACACGGTGACCGGCGGTGGCGAGCTCGCGGCTCAGCGACGACACCAGCACCAGGTCGCCCAGGGCTCCCAGACGGATCAGGCAGAACGTGCGCGGGCGCGATTCCATCAGGCTGTGGTCACAGGGGGAAGACCAGCGACAGGGCCACCCCCTCCTGCATCGCGGCGGGTGCCACGGCCAGCCCGCGATAGGTCGCCCGTCCCGCGCGGTCAAAGTGCAGGAAGTAGAACAGCGTCGAGATGGCCGTGCCCAGCGCAGCTCCGGCCACCACGTCGTCCACGTTGTGACGTCCATCGCTGATGCGGGTGGCTGCCACGGTCGCAGCCAGACCCCACAAACCTGCCATCAAGGTGGCACCCACGGGCATGCTCAGCGAGGTGGCATGTGCACCCCACACCAGCTCGCCACCCGAATACAGCGCGAAGTAGGTGGCCAGGGCAAAGGCTGCCGACGAGTGACCCGAGGGGAAGCTCTTGTGCCCATCTCGGAGATCCTTCGCAGTGGTGTAGGGCCCTTCGGAGAGTGTGCCGCAATCCAGACCCTCGACCTGGTCACGCATCCCGACCTCGGGATTGCAGTAGTAGCGCGCGGCGCGGTCGCGAAAGTCCGGACGCAGGCGACCCACACCCATCTTGAGGGCCTCGGTGAGGGCATAGGTCAGGGCGATGCTCTCGATGGCACCGAGGGTGAGGTTGTGGATGCGGTGTCCGTCGTGATTCGCGATCCCATCGTAGGCGAGCGCCGAGGCCGCCAGGGCCCCACCGCCGATGTAGAGCCACAGCTCCGGTACCGTGTTGTCTCGGAACGGGGCACCGACGAGGCGGGCATTGACGGGATCGTCGAGCCCGCGGAAATCCGGCAAGCCGTCGTCGAACTGAGGACCGTACAGCGCTGCCCCCGGGTCGAGCAGCGGCAGCAGCCCCGCGCTCGCGCCAAGTAGCGCCGCGGTCACGGCGTAGTCCGCGCCGTACCAGGTGAGGTGATACATCAGTCCGGTGTCCGGCGTGGGCTCCCGGGCGCGGTCGCGACTGCTGTCGGTCTGGACGGTCCCGGTTCCGGGCACCGCTTGCGCGTGCGCTGTGTGAACCAGCCCGCAGCACAACATGAAAAGCAGCAAGCGCATCGGCAACCTCCAGCTCCAGGGTCCGGTCTTTGTCGTCGTCACTCGCGAAATTGCCACTGCGCTGCATTCCAGGTGACAGGAACCAGGGTCCCGGTCGGTCGCCAGCCCTGCAGGCGCTTCACGGTGATCGAGGGTTCGATGCGGAAGTACAGGGGCAGCACCGGCAGCGCCTCGGCCCACAGCAATTGCTGGCGCTTGAGCAGATCCGCACGCCGTGCTGGGTCCAGGGTGCGCGCGATCTGCTGATGAATGGCGCTCACTTCCTCGTTGCACCAGCCCGTGTAGTTGCGGCCCATCCAGCCATTCGCCTGGGTGGGGACCTGATCGCAGGACCACAGCGTCGCGGAGTCTGCCACTGGATCCATGTTCCAGGCGAACATGGCGAGGGCCGGGAAGGTGCGGCGGCGCAGGGTCTCGGTGAAGAAGACCTTCGCGGGTTGATTGTGGATCTCGAGCTCGATGCCGACCTTGCGCCAGTCCTCCTGCAGCATCTGCTCGATCTTCTCCCGGGTGGCGTGGCCACTGGTGGTCATGATCGAGAGCTTGAGAGGCGCGCCATCTTTGTGCCGCACGCCACCTTCGCCAAGCCGGTAGCCCGCTTCATCGAGCAATCGCGCTGCCTCGGCGAGGTCATGGGTGTAGCGGCGGACCTCGGCGTTGTGGTCGGGACGCCGGGGTGGAACCCACGAGTGGGCCAGCTGCTGCCGTTCCCCGACCAGGGTGTGCACCATGCGCTCCCGATCCGTGGCGAACATCAGGGCACGACGCACGCGCACGTCGGCCAGGATGGGGTTCGACAGGTTGCAGTCGATATGCTCGAAGATCAGCCCCTCGACATAGTGGAAGTCGAAGGTGTCCTTGTGCTGCACTTGCAGCGCTTCGACACGGTCCAGGGGCAACCACCCCGAGCTGATGGCATCGATGGTACCTGACACCAAGTTGGCCTCCAGGGCCTGCGTCGAGGGAATGATACGGAAGATGATGCGGTCGAACCAGGGTCGCCAGCGGCCTCGCGCCGCTGGATTGCGCTCGACGATGATGTGCGAGCCCCGGACCCATTCGGCCACGGTGAAGGAACCGGCCAGCGCGGGCAACACGCCGAAGGCATCATTGATGAGGGTGTCGGGATTCTCCCTGTAGCGCGGCTCGACGATGTGGCGCGGCAGCACCGGGTGCACCTGGTAGTTATGGTAGTACGCGTAGGGCTCCTTCCACTCCACGACCAGGGTCTTGTGATCCGCGCCTTCCGCATGCATGGACGCGATCTTCTCGTAGATGTCGCGCTCGGCTACCTCGTAGCGCCGGTCCACGAGGAGTTCGTGGGCGAACACGTAATCCTCGGCGGTCAAGGGTGTGCCGTCGGGCCAGGCCAGCTCGGGATCGAGGTGCCAGGTCACCCGCATTCCCTTGCCCTCTCCGAGCAGCTCGACGCCCCCGTTGATCAGAGTCGGGATCTCGGTCGCGGCAAGGGGCTGGATCTGCCAGTTCTCATCGAAGACGGTGAGCGAGGCCTCGCCGACGCCAAGCACTTCCTCGGACACCATCATGTCGTGGAAGGTGGGCCACAGGGTGTCCGGTTCCTGCTGGATGCCAATGGTGATCTGGCGCAGCGGCCGGTCGGCCTCGGCGGAGAGGCCTGCACTCCCGGGCTCGCCCCGGGCACCACTCTCGTCGGTACAGCGTCGGCAAGCGGTGAGATCCAGTGCTGCAAGCACCGCCAGCAGCGCAAACCAGCGCCAGGTCATCCGTCGAGCCCCGAGTGCCCCGACCTGGGACCCGGTGCCACGCGACGTCGTCATCCCCCGATGCGACGTGGGTCTCGTGCTCACCTGAACCCCCATTGCCATGTGCGACTCCCTGCCGTCTTGCGGGCCTTGGTGTCCCTCCCCTGTCACCCGGGTGCGGTTCGGTCCGGGGCCCCAGCAGCCATCCCGGTCATGCTAGCACTCGGGTCGTCAGCTTCGGCAAATTGCAGGGCATACAGGCGTGCATAGACACCCTTCTGCGCCAGGAGCTGGTCGTGGGTGCCGCGCTCGACGATGGTCCCCTGCTGCAGCACCACGATCTCGGTGGCTCGCCGCACCGTGGACAGGCGGTGGGCGATGACGAGGGCGGTGCGTCCACGCAGCAGGTTGTCCAGGGCGGCTTGCACCGCTCGCTCGCTCTCGGTGTCGAGGGCGCTGGTGGCCTCGTCGAGGATCAAGATCGGTCGGTCCGCGAGGATGGCGCGGGCGATCGCCAGACGCTGTCGCTGTCCCCCGGACAGCAGCACACCCTGCTCACCGATTCGGGCGTGCATGGCTCCAGGCAGTGCCTCGACGAAGTCCACCGCGTGCGCTGCCACCAGGGCTGCGCGCACCTCGTCGTCACTGGCATCGGGTCGGGCAAAGGCCACGTTGTCGCGGACGCTGCCATCGAACAGGATGACGTCCTGGCTGACGAGGGCGATCTGACGTCGCAGGGACGGCAGGGTCACGTTCCGGATGTCCATGCCGTCGATGCGGATGCATCCGTCGTCGAGGTCATAGAAGCGCGACAGCAGGTGCGCCAGGGTCGTCTTGCCAGCGCCCGAGCTCCCGACAATGGCAATGACTTCCCCGCGCCGCGCCTGCAGGTCGACGCCGCGTAGCACGGGCTCGCCTCTGCTGTACGAGAAACACACTCCATCGAAATGCACCGCGTCGGCAAAGGGCGCCAGTTGCTGGGTGCCCGAGCGGTCCTGGAGCTCTTCTTCAGCGTCGAGAACTTCGTAGATGCGTTCGGCGGCAGCCACGCCATTGACGATGTGATTGCTCAGCTTCCCCATGGCCTTCACAGGTCCGTAGAGCAGGAAGACGGTGGTGAGGAAGGACAGAAAATGCGCGGGTGTCAAAGCGCCGCTCTGGATGCGTTCCACGGCGTACCACAGCAAGCCTGCCACTGCGACGACGCCGAGGATCTCCATGAAGGGCGAGTAGATTCCGCGGGCGATGATGCTGCGGCGCATGATGCCGAGGTAGGTGTCCCCCTCGGCGCGGAAGCGCTGCTCCATGCGCTGCTCGGCACCGAAGATCTGCACGATGCGCACGCCGTGCAGGGCCTCGTGAATGAGGGACGACAGCCGTCCCAGCGAGGCCTGGCCGGCCTTGGCCACCTTCTTGAGAAACTGCGAGAAGCGGGAGATCGGAAAGAAGGTCGCAGGCACCACCACGAAGGCGATGGCCGCCAGCCGCAGATCGAGAAAGAAGCACTGGATGACGAGCCCAACCACCTGCAGGGCGTTGCGCGCCAGGTCTGCCGACGCATCGGTGACCGAGGCCTCGACCATGGCCACGTCGTGGACAAAGCGGCTGAGCAAATCTCCCTTCTTGCTGTCGGAGTGGAAGCGCGGGGACAGGCGCAGCACCTTGGAGAAGAGGTCGTTGCGCAAATCCACGATCACGCGCTGGCCTATCCAGCGCACCAGGAAGAACTGCACTGCGTAAACCACCCCTTTGACCAGAGCCACGCCAAGGAGGATCAAGGGCAGGGCGCGCAGCACGCCAAAGCGATTGTCGCCCACGACGCCCCGGAGCTGTGGCGCATAGGCGAACAGGGGCTCCAGTGCCGAGGCGTCGCCGGTGACCAGGCCCGCGATGAGCGGACCTGACATGAACGCGTACATCATGGTGGTGAGCGAGAGCACCACCATGCACAGGATGGCGACCACGAGACCGCCGAGGTATGGCCGCACATAGCCCAGGAGGCGGAGGTAGGTCTGGATCACGAGCGCGCTCCACATGCCTCGAGGCAGAGGTGAAAGGATAGCACCCGACCCGGCCACGGCGTACAATCCTGTCCCGTTCCGTTCACAGGCGAACAGGCGTCACCATGACGCGGTTCGCGAGGAGATTGGCGTGCGCTGTCGACACCTCGCTCCTGTGCTACCCCTGATGCTCCTGGCCACGGCGTGCCACCTCAACCTCTTGCTCGACGGTGAGGGCTACGGCTGCACCAGCGACGAGAACTGCCCCGAGGGCATGCACTGTGGCGACAAGGTGTGCCTGCAGGGAGCGGGCGATGCTGCCGTCGCCGACGCGGTGGCCCGCGACACCGCGGCCGTGGACAGGATTATTTCTGATCAGAGTGGAACCGACACGCGCTTGGCAGACAGCGCGCGACCGGATCACGCCGGGGGGCACGACACCCATACAGGGGTGGACGCAGGAGGTGGCACGGACGTTTCTGGAGGACAGGACACGAGGGTGGGCGTGGACAGCGCTGTCGCCGACGCTGGCAGTCCCTGCGACAACCCGAGTGTGTCGACGGTGGTGAGCGGCCTCAACAAACCGGCCCGCCTGGTCCTGGCCAACGGATCCCTGTACTGGACCAGTTTTGCCGCCAGTGGCGCGATCATGAAGCGAAGCCTGAGCACAGGCGCCACGACCCTGATAGGCAACGCACCAGGGAGTCTCAAACCCTACGGGCTCGCCGTCGACGCCACCCATGTGTACGTGATCTCGTCCGGGGGCACGGGTCAGGTGGATGCGGTGCATCGCTTCGCGGATGCGGCCAGCAGCACAGCCGAGCTCATCGCGGACGGGCTGAGCATCGTCAACCAGCCCTTCTACCTGAACGTACCAAGCAACATCTTCCTTGCCGGAGGGAAGGTCTTCTGGCTGGCGCGGGGCAGTTCGCAATCGCTCAACGTGTGCCGCCACGATCCCTCGGTGCAGGCTGCCAATGTTTTTGACCGGGCCAAGACCCGCGGAGGCTGGCCGAACGGGATCGTGCGCCTTGGTGATGATCTTTTCGTCGCCGAGGACACAGGCTACACCGGGCTCACCAGGCATCCGCTCACCTTCGCAAGCCAGGCAGACGGCACCCCCGTCTCGTCCTTCAGCGAGCCCGTGACCGAGCTCACCGCGAACAGCACTCTCATCTTCCTCGCCGAGGCCGCGCCCAACCTGACCACGCCGGGGGCCATCGTCACCGTGGACCCCCAGTCCACCCTCATCGCCACCCTGGTCGCCGAGGTCGGTCCCTCGAACAAGGGCGTCGAGGTCCTGGCCATGATCGCGGATGACAGCACGCTGTACTACGCCACCGAGAGCTACGTCGGTGGGACAGCCCAGATCCATCGCGTCGTGCTCCCGGGGCCGACGAGTACGCCCCTGGCCCCGGCGGATCGCCCCGCGGGTCTGGCCATGGATGCGGACTACCTGTACTGGACCGAGTACGACCTGCAAGAGATCCGGCGCTACCCGCGCTGTCCCTGAGGCCCACGCTCGACGGAGGCGAGGATGACGACACGCTTTGCCCTGACTGTGCTCCTGGTGTCGCTGGTGACTCCGGGACTGCGCGCGGCCGAGCCTCTGGCTCCGGCCACAAGCCCTGCCAGCAAGTACGCGGTCATGCCCTTCAGCGTCGGCGTCAACATGGACAAGGACATGCCGCGCCTGCTCGACGAACTCTTGCTGGCCGCGCTGAGCAAGCGCGCGTTGCCCGGGCAGACCTTCCTGGGCTCCTCCGACATCACTGCCGTGCTCGGCCTCGAGCAACAGAAGCAAGCCCTGGGCTGTGACGACGAGGGGTGCATGGCCGAGATCGGCAATGCCCTGGGTGTGGACTTCATGGTCGTGCCCGCTGTGGGCAAGCTCGGCGACAGCTTCGCCATCACCTACAAGGTCGTGGAGCCCAAGAAGGTCCAGGTGCTGCGCCGCGATACTCTGGTCGTCACCGGCAACGAGAGCGCCTTGCCCGGCGCCATGGACCAGCTGGCCGACAAGATCCTGGGCACTCCCCCCAGCCTGGAGGCCACGGCGAGCGCGCACATCGAACCTGTGCGTGGTTCCACGGAAATGGCCCAGGAAGGGGCCGGCCGGTCTCCGCTGCTGCTGGCAGGGGTGGGAGTGGCGGTGCTCGGCATCCTGGTGGGCGCAGGCAGCGGTGCGGCCGTGGGCTGGGCAGATAGCACCCTGGTGGATCCCGCCTCCACGCGCGACGCCAAGTCCTCCGCGGTCACGGGCTACTGGGCCGGTCTGGGTGGCCTGGGGCTGGGTACGGCCTTGCTCGTCGGTGGCGCGGCCCTCGCGGTGCTCGGACTCTGACCCGCGACAGCCCTCGACCATGCACGCACTCTCGCCTGTCTGTACCGAGCCCCGGCGTTCGCCCCGGAGTGTTCAGGACCGCACGCGCTCCACGGAGTGCACGCCCTTGATGGCCTCGATGGCCTTGACCACCCTGCGCAGCTGCTCCAGGTCCTGGATCCCGACCTGGAAGGTGTTGATGGCGTAGCTGCTGTCGATGACGCGGCAGTTGGCCTGCGAGATGTTGATGGAGTTCTTGCTGAAGGTCGAGGTCAACTCGGCCAGCATGCCCTCGCGCTCGTCGGTGACCACCTGGATGGCGATGTCGCGCGCCTGCTTGACCGAGCCGTCCCAGCTCACATCGATGCGTCGGGCGGGATCCATCTCTCGCGCCTTGGAGCAATCGGTGCGATGCACGGTGATGCCGCGGCCGCGGGTGACATAGCCGACCACCGCGTCACCGGGCACGGGATTGCAGCACTTGGCATAGCGCACCAGCATGTCTTCGATGTCGGCGATCTTGACACCGGATGAGGCGGTGCGACGCGTCACGCGATCGATGATGCGCCCGAGCCTGCTCTGGGTTGGCTTCTCGTCGGTGGGTTCGGGGCGCTGCTCCTCGGGGAACACCTTCTCGATGACAGCCTGCACCGCGAGCTTGCCATAGCCCACGGCAACCATCAGCTCGTCGACATTGTTGTACTTGCCGTCCTTGAGCGCGCGCTCGATGAGCTTGCTCTTGATGGCCTTGTTGAGCGTCGTCCCGTAGCGCTTGAACTCCTTCTCCAGAAGCTCGCGCCCGATCTCCACCGAGCGCTCGCGCTGCTCCGATCGCACGTAGGTGCGGATCTTGTTGCGCGCCCGGGAGGTGCGCACGAAGGACAGCCAGTCCTTGTTGGGTTTCTGGTTCGGGTTGGTGATGATCTCGATCGTGTCGCCGTTGTGCAGCTGGTAGCGCAGCGGCACGATCTTGCCGTTGACCTTGGCTCCGGCACAGCGCCGTCCAACGTCGGTGTGGATGGTGTACGCGAAGTCCACTGGCGTCGAGCCCCTTGGCAGCTCGATGACGTCGCCACGCGGCGTGAAGACGTAGACCTCCTCGGTGAACAGGTCGACCTTGACGCTCTCGAGGAACTCGCCGGGATCGGTCAGCTCGGTCTGCCAGTCCATGAGCTGGCGCAGCCAAGCGAAGTGCTTGTCCTCCTTGTCCATGCCCAGGGCTTGTGAGCCACCGCTCTCCTTGTACTTCCAGTGCGCCGCGATGCCTTCCTCGGCGACCTGGTGCATGTCGAGGGTCCGGATCTGCACGTCGACCCGTTCCCCCCGGGGCCCCGACACCGTCGTGTGCAGGGACTGGTAGAGGTTGGGCTTGGGCATCGCGATGTAGTCCTTGAACCGGCCAGGAATCGGACGCCATTGCGTGTGGATGTGACCCAGGGCCTCGTAGCACTGCGAGATGTCGTCGACGATGATGCGAAAGGCCACGATGTCGTGCACATCCTCGAAGGCCACGTTCTTGGACACCATCTTCTTGTGAATGCTGTACAGGTTCTTGGGCCGGCCTGTGACCTCGGCGCGTTCGCAGTTCGAGTTCTTGAGCCGGTCGTGGATCACACTGACCACCTCCTCGATGAACTGCTCGCGCTCCTTGCGGGTCTGCCCCAGGGCCTCGCTCATTTCCTGATACTCTCGTGGTTTCAGGTACTTGAACGATAAGTCTTCGAGCTCTGTCTTGACCCAGCTGATGCCAAGTCTGTTGGCCAGCGGGGCATAGATGTCCAGGGTCTCCTGGGCAATCTGTTCCTGCTTCTCGGGCTTCATGAATTGAAGCGTACGCATGTTGTGCAGCCGATCCGCCAGCTTGAGCAGGATGACGCGGATGTCGCGCGCCATCGCGATGAGCATCTTGCGAAAGTTCTCGGCGAGCTTTTCTTCGCTGGTATTGAAGCGGATCTGGGACAGCTTGGTGACACCGTCCACCAGCAGGCGGATGTCCTTGCCGAACAAGGCCTCGATGTCGTCGAGGGTGGCCAGGGTGTCCTCGACCGTGTCGTGGAGTAGACCCGTGCACACCGTGGCGACGTCTAGGCGCAGGTCCGCCAGGATACCGGCCACCTCGAGGGGGTGAACCAGGTAGGGTTCGCCAGACTTGCGAACCTGACCCGCGTGCACCTTGGCCGAGTACACGTAGGCCTTCTTGATCAGGTCCGTGTCCGCATCGGGGTGGTGGGCGAGGTACTTGTCGATGATGTCATTGAGGCGCAGCATGAAAGGGTCGCCCCGCTGTCACGTGAAAATGGCCCCGCCAGCCAGCCTGTGACAGCTCATCCTGAGTATTAGCACGGGCGTCCCCGTCGTCCAACATGTGCTCGATCTCTCAGTGCGGAGATTCGGTGGGCCAGGACACGATCCGCTGGATCAAATCCTCGTCGTAGCCCGCCCGGGCTAGCCGGCGAGCCAGCCGGGCAGGTTGCCCGGAGGTCGCGACGGTGCGCCCTGCCAGTTCCCGGGCGGCCGCCTCGAGGTCGACAGGCAAGGACAGGAGGACCCTGCGACAGATCTCAGGGGGGAATCCACGATCGACCAGGCGCTGCTGGACCAGGGCCGGGGACAGCAGATCGCGCTGCAACCAGCGCTCGCCCAGGCGCCGTGCGGCGGCCTCATCATCCAGCCAGCCGCGCTCCTGCAGCCGCGCGATGGCCTGCGCCGCGATGTCTTCGCCATGTCTGGCCGCGAGCTGCTCCTGCAGGGCGAGCGTACTCTTGTCCGATCGGGCCAGCGAGCGCAGGGCCTGAGCCGCAGCGTGTTCCACCTTACTGGCAGCAGCCTCCTTTGGGGCCTGTGCCGCGATCGGGCGTTTTTTTGGCGTGGCCATGGCTAGCACCCCTGTCGGGGATTGTGCGTCGCCGGGCTGCTCGTTACAACAGGGTGAGTCGCGCGCCGCGGCAATACCGCGTGTGACGTGTTGTGGGACAGTGCTGTGATTCCATGCATACCCTCTCGCGTGGTGGTTCCGGCCTGTACAGGAGTCCCGTGTTTGCACTGCTGACTTCGGTCGTCATGGCCGCCACACCCTTCGCCCCGTTGCCGAGCCAGATCCTTGCCAGTGCAGATGTTCGCGCGGCCCTGGCCGGTGGGGATCTGGTGGTAGCCCGGCCGTTGAAGCAGGGACACAAGCGCGCCTTCACGGGCCTGGCCCTGGTGCCAAGACCCTGCGACGACCTGCATCGCATCCTGCGCGATCCCATGCAGTACCCCAAGATCTACCCGATGGTGGAGCGCACGCGCGTTCTGCGCACCAAGGCTGGCCGCACGGACTTCGAGATGGTGATCACCGCCGGACCGGGTTCCTCGACGCGCGAACTGTCGATCCAGGAGCTGCCCGGACGAGTCCTGCACACCGAGCAGGAGGCGGGGCACTCGACCTGGCACTTCTTTGACGTCGGGGACAAGGCCTGCATCGCGCACTTCTCTCATGACGAAGACTTCACATCCGATAGCCTCATGCTGCGCATGGCCATGTCGGGCAAGGAGCCCATTGTCGAGGGGATCAAGAGTGCCGCGGCCGTCGGTAACGTGCGCAACGTGCGCTCACACTTTTCGGCAGGACAACCCGTGGTGGTGGTCGCCCCGGAGATTATCGAGCGCGCCCTGGCACGGCTGTCCGGCGTCGGGACCACGGCATTCCTGGCTCATGGCGCCGGGGCGCCGGTCCTCGTGGCAACCCGCGTCAGCCAGCCCGCGGCCCAGGTTCTCGACGTCGCAAAGCACAGTGAGCGCTGGAACACCGCCATACCGATGTTCTCTGCCACGGTCGGAGCCGCACGCGCGGATCGCTCGCGCCGCATGAACTACACCCTGACCTCGCTGTTTGAGGATATCGAGTTCGAGAGCGTGCAGGAATCTGGTCCGGTGCAGGTGGAGGAGCGCATCGTGGGCGGCGACCTGCAGACCGGTGGCTGGACCTGGCGCGTCGTCACGCAGACCACCGATCAGGCTCTGCTGCTGTCCATGCGTCTGCACATCGAGGAGGGCGACTGGCTGGTCAGCCAGATCACGCGCTACGATCGCACTGCGCAGGAGGGGACCGTCCTCGGCATCGCATTCATGCTGGTCGAGAAGGTCGTGGTCCTGGCCAATGCGCCGGCGCGCCCTGCAGAGAGCAAGCCTTGACCCGAGGGCTCGGGTCGTCGCACGCTCGTCGCTGATGAGGGAATGCCCATGATGACTGTCACTGCCGTGAGCCTGCTCCTGGCCAGCCACCTCTTCGGACCTGGAGGGCTGGTGGGCACCCCGGTTGCCGAGCCAACCGTGGGCGTTGACGGTGACGAGGTGCGTGCTCCTGTCAGCGGCCTCTTTCCCTGGGAATACGGCGCGGGTCTCGAGCCCCTGCTCGACGACAAGGAGCGCGCCGCGCTCAAGGAGCTGCGCGACAAGAAGACCATGCTGTCGTCGATCGCGGTGGCCTGCGGCGCCGTGGGCTCCATGGTCACGGTCATCTCGCTGTTCGTCACGCCCAACTTCGTCAATGTTCTGCATCCGGATCCAGGAGGTCTGGCCATCCCCATCGTCCTCGGGGTCGGCGGCCTGGTGATCGCGGGTGTGTCCATCCCTCTCGTCGCCCTGAGCCCGGCCGAGGATGAGATCGAGACCCTGGTCTACGAGCACAACTCGACACTCGGGGAAGGTGCCCGGAAGCTGCGCCTTGCCGACGAGGTGCTGCCTGCGCCTCTGCGGCAGATCAGCCGACCCTGATTTCCGTCACAGGTCGGGTGCTTCAGAGCTGCGCAAGGACAGCGTCAGCGAGGTGGCGCACGTCGTCGTCATCCACCAGCAACTTGAGAGCGGCGACACGTGTCTTGAGCAGGCGGGCATTGGCGGGTCGCCCCTTCTCGAGAGTGTCCAGGAGCTGCGCGAGGGCAGGGCGGGCATGGGTGCCCTGGGGATGTGCCAGGATCTTCACCAGGAGTTCTGGATCCGTCGGCATGGGTTGCGCCGCGAGCAAGGCATCGACGGCTCCCTGGATCTCCTCCGGCGCCGAGGCCTTGAGCACCGCCTCGATCTGTAGCTGCTGTTCCGAGGCTTCCAGACCTGCCAGGGAGGGGGCCTGGCGCTTGATCTCATCTGGCAGTCCACCACCGGCGAAGATGCGGTCGAGCTGGGACCGGTAGCGCTTGGCGGCGCCACCCTTGAGTGTGGCGTGGGTGGTTGGCGTGGGCGCTTTGCGCTGTCCGCCGAGGTCGCGGCCACGATCCACCTCGCGCCAGCTCCTCCGGGGGCGTGTTTTCTCGTCGTCAGACATGGTTCACCCGTCTGTGGTCTCGCAGCGTTCTATCGAGCAGGAGCCACGATAGCTGTTCCGAGTGCACCCAGGCAACGGGCTCGAGCAATTTCTGTGGCGGACGGATTCTGGCGCGGCATACTTGAAAATCAGAGGCACGCGGGACCGGGTGAGGGACGCAAGGGGGGGCCATGAGGATACCCACCAGCATGAAACGCTGGCACCTCGACAAGCTCCTGGATCTGGGCATGGTCATGCTTCACCTGGATGCTCGCCGCCCCGGGGTCGAGGTGCCACCCCAGCAAGCCCGTGAGACCCACCTTCGCCTCAACTTGAGCTACCACTTCAAGCCCTGTGATCTCGTGGTCAGTGACGAGCTCATCACCGTCACCCTGACCTTTGGCGGTGAGCCCTGGGCCTGCAGGATACCGATGCAAGCGGTGTTTGGCATGACCAGTCATGTCTCGGGGGAGAGCCTCATGTGGTTCGAGGACATGCCCGAGGACGTGATGCTGGCACTGGTTGCCACGGACGCCGCGCGCGAGGCACCGGTGGTAGCGCTCCGCAGCATACCCTGTGACGCCGAGGAGCCGCCCGCCCTCAATCGGGCGGTGGGCCACAGCGGTGGCCGCCCGCATCTGCGCGTCGTCAAGTAGCGCGGTCAGGCCGCACTCGAGAAATCCGAATCCGCGCCACGGTCCACCTCGACGCTCAGCGCGTTTGCGCGAACGACCACGCGCACGGTGTCGCCATCCCGGGAGCGTCCAGAGAGCAGCTCCCGGGACAGGGGACCCAGCAGATCGCGCTCGAGCACCCGGCGCAGGGGCCGGGCGCCATACACGGGATCGAAACCTGCGCGCGCCAGGTGGTCGCAGGCCTCATCGGAGACCACCAGTGCGAGGTTGCGGTCGCGCAGACGCAGACGGATGTGCTCGAGCTGGAGGTCGACGATGTGGCGGATGGTGTTCTGATCGAGGCGACGGAACACCAGCAGATCGTCGACACGGTTGAGAAACTCCGGGCGGAAGTGAGCCCGGGCAGCCTCGCGCACGATGTTCTCGGCCTGTTCCTGGGGTGTGCCGGGCTCCAGGCGTTCGCTGCCCAGGTTGGAGGTCATCAGCAGGAGTGCATTCTTGAAGTCGACGGTGCGCCCCTGGCCATCGGTCAGCCGTCCATCGTCGAGGATCTGCAGCAGGGCGTTGAACACGTCGGGGTGGGCCTTCTCCACCTCGTCGAGCAAGATCACGGCATAGGGTCGGCGCCGCACGCGCTCGGTGAGCTGGCCTCCCTCCTCGTAGCCCACGTAACCCGGAGGTGCACCGAACAGTCTCGCCACCGCGTGCTTCTCCATGTACTCGGACATGTCGAGGCGGATCAGCGCGTTCTCGTCGTCGAACAGCTCCTCGGCGAGCGCGCGAGCCAGCTCCGTCTTGCCCACGCCCGTGGGACCAAAGAACAGGAACGAGCCAATGGGCCGCCTCGGGTCGCACAGCCCGGCGCGGGCCCGCTGTATCGCCTCGGCCACCGCGGCCAGGGCGTGATCCTGCCCCACCACGCGTCGGCCCAGGCGACTGCCGAGGTCAAGCAATCGCTCTCCCTCGCCCTCGAGCATTCGGGCCACCGGCACCCCTGTCCACGCGGACACCACCGCGGCGATGTCCTCGTCGCTGACCTCCTCGCGCAGGAAGCTGCCCTGGACCTGTACCTCGGCCAGCTGATCACTGGCTTCGCGCAGCGCGCGCTCGAGCTGAGGGCTTTCCCCGAAGCGGAAACGCGCGGCTAGCTCGAAGTCACCGTGGGCCTGGGCATGCTCGGCCTGCTGGCGCAGCTGGTCCAGCTGCTCCTTGGCGGTGCGGATGCGGTCGATCAGTGCTTTTTCTCGCAGCCAGTGCGCTCGAAGTCCGGCCACCTCCTCCTTGGCTTCGCCCAGCTCGGCCTCGGCCTCCCGCAACCGCGCCCGGCTCGGCGCGTCCTTCTCTCGCTTGAGGGCTTGCCGGGCGATCTCGAGATTGACGATCCGGCGCTCGATGTCATCGATGACCTTGGGCGTGCTCTCGATCTCCATCTTGATCCGGCTCGCCGCCTCGTCGACCAGATCGATGGCCTTGTCGGGCAGATGGCGATCGCTGATGTAGCGCTGTGACAGGGTCGCCGCGGCAACCAGGGCGCCATCCTGGATGCGAATGCCATGGTGCAGCTCGTAGCGCTCCTTGAGTCCGCGCAGGATGGCGATGGTGTCCTCGACGCTGGGCTCGCCCACCAGCACCGGTTGAAAGCGCCTCTCCAGCGCCGCGTCCTTCTCGATGTACTTCTTGTATTCGGCGAGCGTGGTGGCACCGATGCAGCGCAGCTCGCCCCGCGCCAGGGCAGGCTTGAGCAGGTTGGCGGCGTCCATGGCGCCCTCTGCGGCGCCTGCCCCGACCAGGGTGTGCAGCTCGTCGATGAACAGCATGACCTCGCCGCTGGCAGCCTGGATCTCCTTGAGCACGGACTTGAGCCTGTCCTCGAATTCACCCCGGTACTTGGTTCCGGCGACCAGGGATCCCAGGTCCAGCGCGACCACCCGCCGGTGACGCAGGCTCTCGGGAACGTCTCCGTCGGCGATGCGCCGCGCGATGCCCTCGACGATGGCGGTTTTGCCGACGCCGGGTTCGCCGATGAGCACGGGGTTGTTCTTGGTCTTGCGCGAGAGGATGCGCACGGTGCGGCGGATCTCGTCGTCGCGGCCGATGACGGGGTCGAGCTTGCCGGTCTTGGCGAGGGCGACGAGGTCGATGCCGTATTTGGCGAGGGCGTTGTAGGTGGCCTCGGGGTTGTCGGTGGTGACGCGT
>JBDRCO010000102.1:0-9553 GCA_043821645.1 Pseudomonadota bacterium
AAGAAGGGCCCCAGCCGCGCCGGATTGCCCCACTCGCCCGCATAGTGCCCCAGGGCAAACAGGCCGCTGGTCACCACGATGGCCCAGCCCAGGGGTACGCCGAAGCGCACCAGCCAGGGCGGCCAGGCCTTGACCAGTCGCGTCTGCACGAAGCCGCGGTAGAACAGCTCCTCGGGCAGTGCCACCAGCAGCAGGTTGACGACGAGGATCTCGAAAAAGTCTGCGGGCAGGGCGGCCTGGTAGGTGGCGTGACGACCGTGCCGGCTGGCCAGGAACAGCTGCCAGAAGTGATGCCCCACGGCAAAAAAAGGGAAGGTCAGCAGGCACAGTCCCGTGGCCAGTCCGACATCGCGGGAAAAGCCCTGGCGATCGAACTGCGCATGGTGCGCATAGGCCGACAGCCAGTGGCTGAAACCGAGCGCCCGCCGACGCCACCAGGATCCCCGGGGCCGCGAAGAGGCCCACTGCAGCACCCGGCGTCGCAGCAGCGCCATGGGCGCGCCCAGGCTCCCGTGCATGTGGATGCCGTAGTCGCGGGTGCGCTGTCGGCGGCGGTCAATGAGCCACAGCGGCACGTAGAGTTGAAAGCCGGCCGCCAGGGTGAAGCCTATCTTCTGCAACAGCGGGGTGAAGGCCAGCTGCTTGAGCACGCCCAGCATCACCACCAGGGTCACCGCTGCGATCAAAGCCTCGCGCGCGCCAACCTGGATCGGGTCCCTGGCCTGCTGCGGGCCCTCGGCGATCAAGACAGCCTCCACGGCCCTGCCGCGTGCGGGTCTCGACGATGAGCCCCGGCGCGAGCGTTATAGCGGTCTCGCCCGGAGGCGACAAGGCGACTTCATCCCAGATCCACGACGGTGAAGGCCTCACCTCCGTCGTCCTCGGCTGCGGCCTGCACGCGCCGCACGTACTGGCTCGCCGGCAGTTCCTGGCGCAGGGCCTGGCGCAGGGCGCCGGTGCCATGACCGTGCAGAAGAAACACCCGGTGCACGTCCTGGCGCAGCATGTCGTCGAAGAAGCGGTCCGCCATCTCCAGCGCCTCGGCCACCCGCTGGCCCCGCAGGTCCAGGGTGTTGTGCGCGGTGCGTGGCGTGCGCGCGGCGACTGGACGCTCGGCGTCGTCGTCAGGCTCGCTGCTTCGAGCGCTGGCCTCCCGGCGCCGCTGCTCCTGGCGATGGCTCCGCGACGAGGGCGGAGCCGCTTGTGCCGCACGCAGACCGTCGAGTCCGACCCGCGTGCGCAGCGCACCGACCTGCACCTCGATGCGGGATCCCTGCATCGAGACCACCTGCCCGTCCTGACCGAGCCCGAGCACGTGCACGCGCTCCCCCACCTTCACCTGCGCCAGGACGGGCAGCGTGCGAGACGCGCTGCTGTCGTCGAGCCTGTGCTCGATGCGCTGTTCGATCTCCTTGAGCTGGTGGGCCGCCTGGTCCACCTGGCGGGGCGTGGGCCGTCCCTGCAGGCCGGCGACAATATCTGCCACCTGCTTGCGACTGCGTCGCACGTCACCCAGCAGCTCCTCGCGCGCCTGGCGCTTGACCTGCCGCTCGCGCTCGGCCACGCCTTGCATCTTGTCCTCGAGTTCGGCGCGGTCGAGGGCCAGCCGCGTTCGCTCGTCGTCGAGGGCCTGACGAGCGCGCACCATCCGTTCTTTCTCGTCGGCCAGGGCTTCGATGTGCGCTTCCAGGCGGCGCGCCTGTTCCCCGGCCAGGGCGCGTGCCCGCTCCACCACACCCGGCGTGACGCCGAGCGCCTGGGCAATGGCGAAGGCGCTGGAGGCACCCGGAAGGTCGAGGTGGATGCGATAGGTGGGTCGCAGGTTGTCCGCGTCCAGGGTCACGCTGGCGTTGCGAAAGCGCGGGTCGCTCAGGGCGAGTGCCTTGAGCGCCTCGTAGTGGGTGGTGGCGATGACCAGGGCGCCGGCGTCCACCAGCGCCTCGAGCAGCGCCTGGCCCAGACACGAACCCTGGGCTGGGTCCGTGGCATGGGCAATCTCGTCGATGAG
Source organism: Pseudomonadota bacterium (assembly GCA_043821645.1). Lineage (GTDB taxonomy): Bacteria > Myxococcota > JACRCW01 > JAFGSX01 > JAFGSX01 > JBDRCO01. The sequence continues at coordinate 2,009 of JBDRCO010000102.1, forward strand.
ACACAGAGCCGTGCGATGCCCGGTCGGCGCGCGTTGCACCGTCTGCAGCATGGCGTCGAGCGCCAGCATGTGGGACGAGAAGGTGGACTGCGCGGTGGCGATGGACTGCGCGTCGCCGACCACCGCGTGCACCCCGTCGAACAGCGCGCAGCGCGAGGAACCCAGGGCCGGGATGGGCAACCCCGCCCGCAACATGCGCGCACACAGGCCGGCAGCCTTGAGAGCCACGGTCTTGCCGCCGGCATTTGGGCCGGAGATCACCAGCGCCTGCTGTGCGCCGCCGATGACGATGTCGTTGGCCACCACGGGTGGCGCACTGTCGCCCCTTTCGCGGCGCTCGCGTGCGGCCAGCACCAGGGCCGGGTGACGAGCCTGGCGCAGCTCGAGCATCGGTGTGTCGACGAGCACCGGAGCTTCGGCATCCAGGTCTGCGGACAGGCGGGCGCGCGCCACGAAGCTGTCCAGCACCGCGGCGCGCTGGAGATCCTGTCGCAGCTGGGCGCTGCTATCGACAAGGCGAGCGGTGAGCCTGCGCAGGATGCGCTGCTCCTCGTCCAGCACCGCGGCCTGGCTGATCTTGAGACGGTTGCCAAGATCCACCACGACCTGAGGCTCGATGAACAGAGTCTGGCCGCTGTTGGAGGTGTCGTGGACGATCCCCGCGACGTCGCCACGGTGATCGGCGCGCACCGGCACCACGTAGCGATCACTGCGCAGGGTGACGTAGCGCTCCTGCAGCGAGTCCGAACGGTCGTAGCGTTCGAGCAGCCCGTCGAGTTGCTCCTTGATCTCCTCGCGCAGGCGGCTGGCCCGGCGGCGCAGTTCCCCCAGATCGGCCGAGGCCTCGTCGAGGATCAGCCCCTGGGCGTCGAAGGTGGCCGCGATGGCGCGGCACAGCGGCCAGTGGTCCTCGAGATCGACGCACAGGGCGTGCACGCGCGGGGCACTGCGCTCGAGATCACTGGTCTGGCGTCGCAACTCGCTCAGCACCTCGAGGGTGCGGCCCACGCTCACCAGCTCCAGCGGCTCGAGCACTCCGTCCTTGTCCGCGTGCGTCAGCAGCTCGCGAAGGTCCACGATGCCGCTCAGGGGCAGCCGCGTTCCGTCCCGGGTCAGGTCCTGCAGCTCGGCGATGATGGCCAGGCAGCGCTCGACCTCCGCGCGATTGGGGAGCGGCTCCAGCTCCGCGATCAGGTGACGCCCCATGGCCGTGGCGGTGCGCCTGGCGAGGGCGCTCGCGATCACCTGCCATTCCAGGGCGTCGTCGCTGTGGGGCCTGTCTTCGTCGTGCATCACGAACTCTCAAGCAGATGCGAAGCTCGGGTGCAAGTCGGGTGTCGCCCCTCGTATCCGCCGCCACCAAGCGCGAGCAGCCATCCCGCTGCGCATCCGTTCACAGCGTGATCACCACCGGTCCGCGCTCGCACTCATCGGTGGTGGCGTTGACGAAGAGGGTCCCGTCGCGCTCGACCTTGCCCTGGTTGCCGTGCATGTGCCCAAAGATGTGCACGCGTGGCCGCACCTGGCGCACGCGCTCCCCGAGGTCCGAGCAGCCCTCGTGCCAGTCCCCGCTCCCCGCGAGCAGGCCGTGGCGGTAGGCCGCAGCGTCGTCGAGCACACCAAAGGGCGGACCGTGGGTGACCAGCACCTCGACGTTGTCGGGGATGCGCGCCCACTTCTCGGCCAGGGCAGGACCTCGCGGCAGGTTGAAGGCCCAACCTCCGTACTGGGGTTGCCAGGGGCTGCCCCAGAAGCGCAGTCCTGCCACCTCGGCCCCGCTGTCCTCGAGGTAGGTGACCCCGCGCATGAGTTCCCGGGCGCGTTCGGGCTCGCGGGCGAACAGCCAGTCGTGGTTTCCGGCGACGAAGACCTTGTGCCGATGCGGCAGCGCGGTGAAGAAGGCCAGGGCCGTCGCCAGTTCCTTGGCGCTGCCCTGGCGCGTGAGGTCCCCCGCATGCACCAGCACGTCCCCGTCGGGGAAGCTCTTGAAGTCGTCGTGAAACATGTGCGTGTCGGCGACGCACACCAGGGTCAGGGTCATGGTGCTCGGTCAGGGCAGTTTGCAGGCACTGCCGGAATGTGGCGATGGAGCGCTGTCACAGGAGGTTGAGCTGGCTACGGCGGGGGGCTGGCGGGGGTGGGGGCCGCCCTTCGCGCCACAGACCTTCCTTCTCGGCCAGGGCCACCTCGAGGTCGTACAGGGGGTCCAGCGCCGGTGGCCGTGGACCCACCAGGGCGCGCGCACGCGCTTCGATCTCGCGGTGTCCGAGCAGACTGTCGACGAGACCGAGGGGCAGGTGCTCGGCGCCCGTCTTGGCGCCGATGAGCGCACACAGCGCAGGGGCCAGGATGTCCACCGAGCCGCCCCGGCGACACAGCGTGGCCAGGGCGTCGATCAGGTTCGTGTTTTCACCCGCAGCCGAGCCGAGCAAGCTGGCCAGGATCAGGTCCGGAGCGTCGCGGCAGTCGACGTCCGCGGGACAGGGATCGGCCTCGGAGCGGCCTATGGCCAGGGACAGAGCCTGCGCCGCGGCGTCCGGTGAACCCGCCACCACGCCCGCGTGACGCGAGGCCAGGGCCCGGCACGCCAGGTCCGAGGCGGCAAGAGCGGCTGTGGCCAGCCCCTTGGAGCTGAAGCTGCGGTTCTCGACGACGTGGCGCTGCATGCCCACCATGGCGGCCGCGAGCGCCACCGAGCGAGGCTCGCGGTACACCACCAGGGTCATGTCCACGGCGAGGTCGATGACGTCCTCGAGGGGATCGCCGACCAGCAGTCCCAGCGGCACCACCGCCAGCAGCGCGGCACCATCGGGCTCGCGGACCCCGGCCAGCCGCCAGTCCTCGCCGCGGGCGTGGGCGTCGACCGCTCGCACCAGAGACGACGAGGCGCCGCGCAAGACACCCCAGGGCAACAGGCGGTTGCGCGGGAAGCTCAATGCTGTCAGGCGCCGCGCCAGGTCCGGGGCAGAGGGCCCGCCCGGGCCATAGAGCAGGCTGTCGAGCACGCACAGCGCCAGGGTCGTGTGCGCGCCGTGCATGCCCCTGTGCGCCACGCGTTGCGGTTCATTCTCGTCGGCACAGACGTCGACGGGCCCTCGCACCTCGCCGTAGCGGCGCGTCACCTCGGCGCCGCGCAGCCCGGCCAGGGGCCGCGCCACGGCATCGCCGCAGGCCAGCCCGAGCAGGCAACCCACCGCGCGCTCCACCAGCTCGTGGCGGCTCTTCAAGCGTGCACCTCCGAAGGACGTTCTACTATGGCCCGGCCCCTGATCGGTGGCAACCGCGACGCTCCGCCTTGAACTCCGCTGCAGCGCCCCGTGAACGTTTTATTTTGCCCTCGACACTGGGCCGCGACGTGACCGCGGACTGTGACCTGGCGCACGTGCAACTCGTTGAAATTTTTTAACAAAATTTTCGATCCCGGAACATCTAACGCTGCGTTCGGATCGCCTGAACACGGCCGTGACGGGGCGAGGGTTCTTGTCATCACCACGGGCAGCAGGCTGCCCACACCGGGCCACAGGCACGGGATGCCGAGGTGTGCCCGACGAGGAGACCACCATGCGTTATCAGCAACACGCTCTGTTCCTTCTCCCCTCGCTGCTCCTGGGCTGCGGCCTCGAGGACGCCTTCACCCCCATCACCACGGGCCAGCACTTCGTGGTGCAGGCCGCCAGCTCCGACGAGGATTGCCTGACCTGCCTGAGTGAACTCACCGAGCCCATCCTCGGACACCAGACCCCATCGGAGCTGCGCACGCGCGTCATCTCGGTCGAACTGATGCGCTCGCCCTTCGATCTGGATCCCCATCTGGTCCTGGCCTATGACCCGCCGCTGGAAGTGGATCTGACCCAGAATGCGAGCTTCGTCGACGTCGACACCGGCTCCATCCCACCTGGCCTCTACCCGCTGATGCGGGTGACCCTGGCGTCCGCCCAGTTCACCGTCGACGCCACGGCCCACGTGCCGGGCTCCGGTCCACAACCTGGGACCTTGAGCGTGGACTACGCCCTGTCCAAATATGACGACGAGATTCTGGGTGCGCGCACCCAGGGAGACTACGAGGCCGAGTTCGTGGGTGGCGAGATGTCCTTTCCCTCGTCGTCCAACCAGCCCGTGGCCTACCCGCCGCCCTATCCGGGCGCCACCGTCGACACCGCAGGTGGTCTGTACCGGGTGACCTTCCCCAGCCCCAACCCCATCGAGATCTCGCACTCGGCACCGACCTCGGTGGACGTCGAGGTCACCTTCTTCATCCAGGACGCCTTTGCCTGGCTCGAGCGCGACGGCGACGACAACCAGGCCGATGTGTTCGATCTGTCCATGAGCCCGACCTCGGCCGAGCTGCCGGTGTCCCTGGGCATCAGCGGCTTCGAGCTGGCGGTGAAGTGAACGGCGCTCGGGGGGCGCCCCACCGCGGGCTGCCCCCGGCCATAGTGACGCCGTGGTGCGCGCCGCCCGGGTGGAACCGGTCATCTCCTCTTCCATCGCTCGAGTTTGCCGTCCCCACCCGACCTGCAGGCTGCGCCGGCACGCACCAATTTCTCCACGATCGGGATAAAATGGATTTAACCGCGACAGTGCCGTGCCACTGCTGACCGTGGCGGTTCTCTGTCGACGAACGGCAGGCGGAACTCAGCAGGGCCCCCATGACCACCGTTCGCCGCAGCCTGACCGTCACCTTCAGCAACGGCAAGAAGCTCGAGTTGCAGGGTCCCGTCGACGCGGATCTCGACAAGAAGCTGCGCTCGGTGCGCGCGAGCGAGATGAGCGAGAACTCGGCCAGCGCGCTGGTCGACAGCATCTTCAAGAACCACCGCCTGGGCGCGGGCGAGCAGCTCGCCGCCACGGCCATTGGCGCCGCCGCCATGCTGGGGCGCACGGTCAAGGCGGTTCAGTACGCGGGCGTCGACAGCTCGGGCAAGGACTTCGCGCGCAGCCTCGGCTTGCAGGCCCACGCTGGTCGCGAGCTACGCGCCGTGCTCAACGAAGAGCTGTGCCTCAGCACCGGCAAGGGCACCGCCACCGTGCTGCAGATCCTGGCCGGCGAGGTGGTGCTGGATCCGGCGCAGCCCTCTGCCGTGGTGGAGCCCGTGTCCTCGCGCACACCCTTGCCCAAGAAAGAATGGACCATCGTCGTGTACTACAGCGGCGACAACGACCTGGCGCCCTACGGCCTGGCCGACCTCAAGGAGATGAAGGACGGGTTCGCCAAGGTCTCCAGCTTTGCCAACGTCGTCGTCATCATGGACAACCCCCTGGCCACCGGGCCCACACCCGGGCTGTCCGAGGGATTCGCCTCGCCCACCCAGGTGCTGGTGCTCGAGCACGACAAGAAGGCGACGCGCGACGGTGTGCGCCTGCGGCCCGTGCAGATCGACGGGACCTCTCGACTTGGCAAGCTGCTCGAGCGCACGGGCGGCCACCTGAACATGGCCAGCGGCGACAGCCTGCGCGCGTCGCGCGAGTTCGCGGCGCGCTTTGCCCCTTCGAAGCACACCATGATGGTGCTGTCGGGCCACGGCGAGGGCCCGGCGGGCGCCATGTCCGACGATTCCAGCCCAAGCCCCGACGACCTGCTCAAGCCCCACGAGCTGCACTCGGCGCTGACCACCTTGCCCAAGCCCGTGGACGTGCTGGCCTTCGACGCCTGCATGATGCAGGACGCGGGCATGGCCGAGGTGGCCAGCGCGGTGGGCGCCAAGCTGCTGGTGGCGAGTGAGGAGATAGAACCCCAGCGCGGCTGGCAGTGGCGCAAGCTGTTCGAGAGCATGGCCCGGCGCCGCAAGAATGGCAGCACGCTCAAGCCAGCGGACCTGGGCCGCGCCGCGGTGGACACCTACAGCGGCAATACCCTGTCCTGCGTCGACGCCAGTCGTGCCACGACCGTGTGGTCAGGCCTCGACGAGCTGGGCACCGCCCTGCGCAAAGCGGGCGGTCGCGAGCAGCCCGACATCGCCTGGGCCATCAACAACGCCGAGCGCTACGACGTCGACGCCGACACCGTGGACATCATCGACTTTTGCAAGCAGCTCTGCGATGGCTTCGCGCGCAGCTCCGAGGTCTACAAGGCAGCCCGGGCCTTGATCCAGACCGTCGAATCCGCGGTGCTGCGCCACTCGACCACGGCCAGCCGGGCCGCCAGGGACTACGAGAACAGCCACGGCCTGGCCATGTATCTGCCCGCCACCGTCGATGGCGTGGACCCCAGGCAGGCCGGGCGCCTCATCGACCACAAGGCCACGGACTGGGTGAAGTTTCTCAAGGGGGCGTGAGCGACCACCCCACGCTGCCCGCGACCCATGAACATCTTTTGAAGGATCACGTCGCTAAGGGAGAGCGGCGAGCCCCTCAGTAATCGAGCTTGATGATGTAGTTGAGGTAGATGTTGACGGGGCGGTTCTCGCTTCCCCCTGTTGCGGCGCTGGTGGCGCCCGTGTTGGCGTTGAAGGCCACGAAGCCTCCGCCCGCCACGCTCAGTCCCTGGGAGTAGGCCTGCTGGTAGCCGTGGGTATGCGAGGCCATCGCGCCAAGCTGCCGCGAGCCCACGGCATTGCCCTTGTTGCCATTGGCGGAGATGTCTGCCCCTTCAAGGGCGCGCGCGCGGGTATCCTTGTCGGGGTCGTTGCTGGTGCTGCCCGCGACGCCGCGCACGAAGCGACCTCGCAGATCCGGCACGTTGAAGCTCGAACCATTCGGCGCGCCGTGGGCATCGCCAATGGCCGCGTACAGCTCCGGGTAGGTGGTGCGGGACAGCGTCTGGCCGTCGCACAGGGCCCAGCCTGCAGGGGGCGTCGCCCCGGCGAAGGCGACGACGGTCCCTGGCGGCATGGACTCGCTGACCAGGGCGTGCAGCTCGGTGAAGTTGGTGTTGACCTGTGCGGCCTGGATCACGGTCCCCGACGTGAAGGTGTGGGTCGGCGAGGTCGCGGCGAGGGTTGCCACGAGCAGCAGGCCCAGACCCGCGCCGGTGACCAGACCGCGGCGGCGACGCGCCCACTGGTAGGCGTGCAGCAACACGCCCTCGACGCTGATGGTGAATTCGATCTTCATGGGCTGCTCCTTGGGTGCATGCGCACCGTGACCTACTGCCAGACCGCGTCGCCCCAGTACGTTTGATCCCAGACCCCGAGGTCCAGGCAGTTGGACAGGTTCCACTGACAGGTGCTCGCGATGCAGGTGGCGTTGACGCCGCTGGAAAAGCCAGGGTCGATGTCGTGGCAATCCGCGCTCGTGCTGCCCTCGCAGTCCTCGGTGACATGAACGGTCGTGTCGCCGCAGAACTCGCAGGCCGCGACATTCCACTGGCAGTTGCTGCAGGTCGCGTTGATGCCGCTGTAAAAGGCCGGATCGACATCGTGGCAGTCCGTGACAACCGCTCCCTCGCAGTCCTCGCCGTCTTCGACCTGCGAATTGCCACAGGTGGCCGCGGTGTCGGGCTGCGCCTGGTCGGGGAGCGCAGAGTCGACGTAGACAGTGTCGGGGAGCGCGGTGTCAGGCTGGCTCGCGTCGGCGTAGACGGTGTCCGGCAGCGTTGTGTCGGGC
>JBDRCO010000103.1:0-2334 GCA_043821645.1 Pseudomonadota bacterium
TGGGCTGGCAGATCCGGCAGCGATCATGACGATGCTCAGGCTCAACAAACTCGAGGGTTTGGTGTGCTGCGGCCATCGCTCTTATCCAGAGGTGGATGTGCCGGATCATTTTCAACTTCGTCGTGATGCCGCGGGCTGGCATTGCGCCGAGGGCAACTTGCACGTCCTCGCGGAGTTGGAGTCGGTCGGTCGCCACGGCCTGCGCTGCGATGGCAGGCTGGTCTGGCCCGACCTGGTCCCGCAGGGCGCACACTGATGCCCGATCGCGCGGCGAGCAACGCTGGGCGAGATCGCGCCGCTCGATGGCGCGTTCAGGGAGACATGCGCTGCTCACTCCGCATGGCCTTCGCGACCCTGGCCGTGGTGCAGACCGCCGCCTGCCGCCAGGCCCCGACGCCCCCTGCCCCCGACGAGCCCAGCCGTCATGAGCAACCCGCTCCGCATCCACCGCCGCCCGCATCGGGATCCACAGTGTGCTCCAGCGATGGGGACTGCCAGCTGAATGCGTCCTGTGTCGGCTGTAACCGGTGCTCGGCGACGCCCTTTATCGGTCCCGAAGACAACGACTGCATGGCCGAGTGTCAGCCCGACAGATCTCTGGGCTGTCGCTGTGTGCAGGGTCAGTGTGAGGTGACGACGCAGAACTCTGCGGGCGGGCTGCAACCCGGTTCGTCGCCCCTGCTTGGCAAGCTCCCGGTCACCCGGCCCCAGGGCAGGCTGCAAGTGGCGCCCTCGCCTGCCGTCGCCGCCCAGCCCGTGATGATCTCCTATGATCTTCCTGGCGCGGACAGCTGCTACCGGCAGTCCGGGGTTGAAAATCTGGTTGATGGCCTGACCATCCGACATGTGTATCGGACCTGGTCCGAGGGCCAGGGCTGCAGCGAGGCCAAGGTCGCTGGTGGTTTCTCGACCGAGCTCACCCTGCCCTCTGCTGGCGATTACCTGGGGACGGTCCAGGTCAACGATGTCGAGGTCGCGAGCTACCATCTCAAGGTGCAGCCCCCGCCTCCCCCTCCCAGGCCTGCCCCCGAACTGGCGCGCGCCTACCTCAAGGCGCTCCGGGCCAGGGACAGGACGCGGGCCACCCGGGCGCTGGCCGAGCTGGATCAGGCCCTGGACAGTGGCCCCCCGGTGCCGGCTCAGCGCGTGCGCTATGGCTTCCCTGGCGAGGTGGGACTTGGCGAACTCGAACTCGGCGGCCACCTGCTGGCCGCAGGCGGCGAGAGCGGGGCGTTGCACCTGTCCTTGCTGCGCCGTGGCTATCTGGTGCCGCTCGGCGACCTGTCAACCGGTGCCAGCTACCTGCGCAACCGCCCCGCCGTCGACGGGCTGGTGGCCTATGTCGGGTTGCAGGACGGTGGCCTGCTGAAGATCGATCTGCTCACTGGCCGGCACCTGTGGCAGGCGGGCATAGGCAGCATTCGCTACTCGGATCCGCTGCTGCACGGCAAGCGGGTGTTCGTGGTGGGCAAGGGAGCGCTCTACGCGCTCGATGCCGCGACCGGCAACATTCGCTGGAAGAACGCCTTTGCCGGCGCCGACGACTACTACGGCGACGCCTCGGTGCGCTGGCGCCAGGGCCAGCTGGCGCTCACTGTCGCCGCCAACCGGCGCGGCGACGTCAGCTACATCGAGCATCGCATGGATCCGGCCACGGGCAAGACGCTGCGCAGTCAGACCGTGGCGCGCTGGGGCGACGACAGGCCTGTGGCTGTGATTGGAGACTTCCCCGTCCGGCCGCGGGTGATGTGGAACACCCTGGTCTGCGAGCTGACCGAGGGACCGCGCTGGGGCAACTGCAACGGACCGCACCTGGTGTGCCGCGCAGGTGGCACGCTCGCCTTCGACGTGGGCGCGGATACCTGGGACTGCGTCAGCGGGGATTTCGAGGAACCCATCCTGGTCGGGCCGCTGCTCTTCACCGGCTCCACCGCCGTGGACCTGAGCTACCACGAAGAATCCGCCACACAGAAAAATTGAGTCCCTGGAGCGACGATGCAGTCCGCTGACCAGATGCGGGCGCCTGCGCGCTGCTCATTCGCTCGCGTCCACGGCCTCGCCCAGCAGCACCTCGACCTGCTGCGTGCTGTCCGCGGTCAGCTCGAAGCTCGCTTCCACGGTCTGCACATGCGGGCAGATCTGCTGAATACTCCCAGGAAAATCGTACGGATATCCACCTGGCGTGGGGCCTCCGTGGCAGAAGATCTGGCCGCTGCCATCGTCCGAGCAGCCCTCGGGAATGGCCTCCACGTAGCCGAATCGCGCCGCGTACGGGCCTTGAGCCACGGGCTGCCTGGCACCGGCCACTGCGTCCGCACAGAAGTCGCCCCAGCC
>JBDRCO010000104.1:0-4095 GCA_043821645.1 Pseudomonadota bacterium
GGCTCGCGCGCGCCCGCGCCGGGCCGTCTCGGCCACCACCGAGATCATGATGCAGTTGAATAAAAATGCGGCGATGCCTATCCAGTCGCCCCGGTCCTTGATGAAAGGCTGCACCATCAGCAGCGGCCAGGCGTACAGCACGAGCAGCACCGAGGCCGCGGCGGACAGCAGACCCGCGATCCAGCCTCCGTACAGGGCAGCCAGCACCACCGCCGGGTAAAAAGTCACCCACACGATGCGCGTGCCCAGCCCGCCGAGCAGGAACTTGCGGGCCAGCATGGCGACCAGCATGGCGACGCCGACGATGGCCAGGGTGCGCAGGGATCGCCGCACGAGAGCCGAGGTGTCGCCCCTCAGCATGGCCGTGTTCCGACCCCGGCGCAGGGCCTCCCCGACGGGCGAGCTGCCTGCGTCCGATCTCGCGGGTGCAGCATCTCGACGCGGACGCACCGGGAGGTCATCGCCTCCAGGGCGGTGCGCATCGCGGGTTCATACGACATGGTGAGTCACTCCATACCGCCCGCAGTTCGCAACGAGATCGCCCCGCGCCAGCCGCTCAGCGGACGCCTGGCAGCCATCATCATTCGTGCACCTCGCGCTGCGAGAGGGAGATGGCCCCCTTGTCCGTCGGGGAGCGGTCGGCATGCTGCTTCCGGATCGCAAGCACCTCGTCCAGCGACGCCATGAACAGGTCGCCGATGCCAGGGTCAAAGTGGGTTCCCCTGTCGTGCACGAGGAGCTGCAGGGTCTTCTCCAGAGACCACGCATCCCGGTAGACGCGATTCGTCGTCAGGGCGTCAAACACATCGGCCACCGCGGCGAGCCGCCCCTCGATGGGGATGGCCTCGCCCTTCAAGCGACCGGGGTAGCCACTGCCGTCGTATTTTTCGTGGTGGCTCAGCGCAATGACCGCGCCCAGCTCGAGCAGGGGAGAGCTGGAGCCCGCCAGGATGCGATGGCCGATCGCGGGGTGGGTCTTGATCTCGGCAAACTCCTCGTCCGTGAGCCGTCCCGGCTTGAGCAGGACCCGGTCGGAGACACCGACCTTGCCCACGTCGTGCATCACGCTGGCGAGCCGGATCTGCTCGCAGCGCTCGGGGCTCATGCCCAGACGCCGGGCGAGCAGGCTGCAGTAGTGGCTCATGCGCTGGTTGTGCTCGGCGGTCTCGTTGTCGCGAAACTCCGCCGCCCGGGCCAGGCACTGGATCGTGTCCTCGCGGGACTGGCGGAGCTCGCGGGTGCGCTCCGCGACGGCGCGCTCCAGCCAGCTCTGGTGGTCCCGGTGCTTGATCTCCAGCTCGCGACGGCGCAGCGCGTTGGACACGGTGATGCGCACCTGGTTGCGACTCGCTGGCTTGATCAGGTAGCCATACGCACCAAACTCCAGGGCCACTTCGGCCACCTCGGCGTCGTCGACGGCCGTCGACATCACCACGGCCACGTCGTCGCGCTGCTTGAGCACGCTGCGGGCGAGGTCCAGCCCGGACTCGCCGGGCATGTTGATGTCGCAGAGCATGAGCTCGAAGCTGCTCGCGGCGAGCGCCTCGCGCGCGGCCTGCGTGCACTCCACATGCACACAGGTATGCCCTCCGCCCTCGAGCAGGCGACTGAGCACGCGCCCGATCTGCAGTTCATCGTCGACGATGAGGATCCTGGCCATCACGCCCCCCGTGTTCGATGTCCGGTCATCTGGTAGCGACCTGCAGCACGACACTCCCTCATCTACTCATTCGCGCCGGACCCGTCGACGCCACCGGCATCCAGCACCTCCCGCACCTTGCGCCCCAGGTCGTCGGCGTTGAAGGGCTTGCTGATGAACGCTGTGCCCGCGTCGAGCATGCCGTGCTGCACGATGGCGTCGTCGGTGTAGCCGGACATGTACAGCACCCGGCTGGTCGGCCGGATCTTGGCGAACTGCTCGAAGAACACCCGCCCGCTCATGCCGGGCATGACCACGTCGGTGAGCACCAGGTGGATGTCGCCGTCGTGGGCGGCTGCTGTTTGCAGCGCCTCGGGTCCACCGGCCGCGGTGAGCACGCTGTAGCCGGCCGTGCGCAGGATGCGCTTGGCCACGCGGCACACTGCCGGTTCGTCCTCGACCACCAGCACGGTCTCGCTGCCGCCTGCGGCCTTGCCCAGGGGCTTGCTCGGCGCGGCAGCCACGGTCGCGTGCAGCTCGCGCGGCAGGTAGATCTTGAAGGTCGAACCCTGACCCGGCTCGCTGTACACCCAGATAGCGCCACCGCTCTGCTTGACGATGCCGTAAACCGTGGGCAGGCCCAGGCCCGTGCCCTTGCCCTGCCCCTTGGTGGTGAAGAAGGGCTCGAACAGGCGCTGCTTGACCTCGGAGCTCATGCCGCAGCCGGTGTCGCTGACCGCGAACATGACGTGGGGCCCGGGCCGCACTCCCACGTGCCGCTCTGCATAGGCCTCGTCGAGGTCCACGTTGGCCGTCTCGATGGTCAGCGCGCCGCCGCCGGGCATGGCGTCGCGGGCGTTGATGACCAGGTTCATGATCACCTGCTCGAGCTGGCTGGGGTCGGCCTTGACCAGGCCCAGGTCCGGCGCGAGCTGCTTGTTGAGCGCGATGTTCTCGCCGATGAGCCGGCGCAGCATGCTCTCCATCTCTCCGACCACGGCATTGAGGTCCAGCGCCACCGGCTGCATGAGCTGCTTGCGGCCAAAGGCCAGCAGCTGGTGGGTCAGGGCGGCCGCGCGCTGGCCCGACTGCTGGACCTCGAGCAGGTCGGCCCGCGCCGGGTGCTCCTCGCCCAGGGCCTCGAGCACCAGGCTGCTGTAGTTGAGGATCACAGCCAGCATGTTGTTGAAGTCGTGCGCCACGCCGCCGGCGAGCTGGCCTATGGCCTCCATCTTCTGCGATACGCGCAGTTTCTCCTCGAGCTCGGCGCGGCGCTGCTGCGCCCGCTTGAGTTCACTGATGTCCCGCACCGTGGCCTGAAGAAACGCCTGCCCCGCGGTCTCCATCCGGCTGAGCAGGACAGTCGCAGGGAAGGTCTCGCCGTCTGCGCGCTGGTGAGTCCACTCGAACAGGTGCGAGCCCTCGGTCATGGCCCTGGCGATCATCTCCCCGGCCTTGACGCCCGAGTCCCGTCCATCCGGCTGCTGCGCAGGCGAGAATTCCCAGGGAGCCCGGGACACGAACTCCTCAACGTCCCGCACCCTGAACATCCGGATCGTGGCCGGGTTGCCCGTGGTGAAGCGCCACGACGGCGGCGCCAGGGTCATGATGGCGTCGCTCGAAGCTTCGAACAGTGCGCGGTACTTCTGTTCGCCGTCCCGAAGGGCTACCTCGGCCAGCTTGTGCTCGGTGATATCCAGGATGAAGGGCAAGAAGTACAGCGGTCGACCCTGCCCATCCCGGACGAGGTTGATGCGCACATCACCCCAGACCACCGTGCCGTCCTTCCGCAGGTATCGCTTCTCGACGCGCGAGGTCTCTTTTTCGCCGGCGACGATGGCCTTGAGATCGGCCATGCCTATGGCCACATCCTCGGGCAGGGTCACCTCGGTGATGGTCCGGTGCTTCAGTTCCTCTTCCGAGTAGCCCAGGAAGCTGCAGAACTCGGCATTGCACTTGAGAAAGCGCTTATCGAGCCCGACCAGGCAGATGCCCACGGGCGCCTGGTCAAAGATGAGCTGGAGTTGCGCCTCGCCCTCGGCCAGGTCTGGTCTCAAGTCGTCGCTCCCGGTCAGCTCTTCACGCAGCGTCACGGAGCTCCCTCCCTGTTCACAGGAATCGTGGCCGCTGCATGGTCGTCAAGGCGAACGCCCATCACCACCTGCACCGCCGTCAGGGGCAGGGCGTGCCGCTGCGCGTCGGGCGCGAACACAACCAGCGAGCATTTTGCTTCCATCCGCCCCCTCCCACCTGTTTGCCCCGAAGCTTCATGTAGGCTGTGCGCATCAGGCCTGCTCGGAGCACCTTTGGTATCTCACGCGTCAGGCGTGCCCACCATCGGGCAAGACCCGAGGTACAGGGCCTATTTCCCTGAGGGTTCCAGCACGCAGGCAGGGAACACGAACACCGGGGACAGAGACCTGGCTGTGGCGGAGCTCTGCCGGCCACCCACGCAG
>JBDRCO010000105.1:0-10783 GCA_043821645.1 Pseudomonadota bacterium
ACCGCGGAGCCCAAGGTGAGCCGTCGGAGGTCATCAAGAGGGTGGAGTGCGGCAGGTGCCATGGCAGGACAACCGTGCCGATTGTGTGATGGCACCCACCCTTCGAATACCATCCTGTGCCCGGGCATCAAGGCCCGATAAAGAGCACGTATCGATGGCTGAGGAGACGCTCTCGACGACGACACCGGGGATCCGCTGAACAGGTTGGAGGTCAGGAACAGGCGAAAACGAGAACTCAGCGATAGCTCGGGCGAGGTCATGCTGTGCTTGACATGGCGGGCCGCTGTATCGATGACACCTTTTCGGGGGGGGGACACCTCTTCGGAGGCACCTTTCCCACGATCATGGTGCGCCCAAAGGTTCGTCGGCAGCGGGAGTGTCACCCCCTCATACCCCAATCGTCTGCTATCAAGGAGCCCGCCCGGAAAGGTGCCAGCCGGCGGTTTCGGGGTGTGCACGAAGGCAGGCCTGGGCAGCCCGCAGGCAACCCGAGACCCCGGGCTCGCGTCAAAGGGAGTAATGTTGGCCGTCCCGCAACCCCTGGGCGCCCCGGGCGCGAGCACTGGCATGGACGATGAGGCTGGCCTGATCCTGCGCTGCACGTCGGGCGACGACGACGCGATGCGGCAGCTGTACCAGCGCCACGCTGGTCGCGTGGTGTGCCTGGCGCAGCGCCTGCTCGGCGATCGCAGCGAGGCCGAGGACGTGCTGCAGGACTGCTTCCTCAAGGCCTGGCGCGGACTCAAACAGTTTCGCGGCGAATCGTCCCTGGGCACCTGGCTGTACCGCATCGCCACCAACCTGTGCCGCGATCGCCTGCGCCAGCGCCGCCCACCCCTGCCCGCCGACGAGCTCAGCGCCCCGCCACCCCCCAGCTCCGACGTGCTGGCGAGACGCCAGCTGGAGCGGGCGCTGGGCCAGCTGCCCGAGGGCTACCGCGAGGTGCTGGTGATGCACGACGTGATGGAGCTGGAGCACGCCGAGATCGCCGCGGTCCTCGGCATCGAGGTGGGCACGTCGAAGAGCCAGCTGCACAAGGCGCGGGCGCGCATGCGCGTGCTGCTCCAGCAGGGCAATGGCGGTGCACCGCGCGCCGCGGACAAGGAGCTGCCCCAATGACAGACCACCGAGCGCAGAGCTGTCCGCCCGATGAGCGCCTCAGCGCCTGGCTGGACGGTGACCTGGATCCGCAGCAGGCGCTGGCCGTCGACGTGCACCTGGCGCACTGCGCCCACTGCCAGGCGGTGCGCGACGAGCTGACCGGGCTGCGCGACGGACTGCGCGGGCTGGCCGTGGTGGCCGCCCCGCCGACCTGGGAGCAGCGGCCAGGCGCCTCGACCACGCCAGCCGTACGCGCACCGCGCGTGGTGTCGCGGCGCCGCTGGGCGCTGGGCGGACTGGGCGCAGTGGGGATCGCGGCGGCGGCGGCGCTGCTGCTTTACATTCTCCCTCCGACGACGACCACGCAGGCCACGGCGACAGCGACCCCGGACGCGGCGGCGAGCGCCCGCGCCCACGACGCACTGGCCAGTGTGCGCCAGGCCGAACAGCAGTACATCGACGCCATCGGCAAGCTGGAGCAGGCGGTGACCCAGGACACGCAGCGCTACCGGCCCGAGGTGCGCGCGGTCATCGAGCGCGGTCTGGCAACCATCGACGAGACTGTCCGCCAGAGCCAGCGCGCCATGCGCGAGACCCCCGAGGATCTGGCGGCGCACGAGCTGATGCTGGCGACCTATCAGCAGAAGGTCGACTTCCTCAGCGGGTTCGCGAACGAGTAGCCATGAGGAGCGCGTCATGAAGAGAAGGATGAGCCACCTCGCCAGGGCCCTGATCGCGGTCGCGCTGGTGGGCGCGCCGGGCGTCGTCGCGGCCAAGACGGTCAAGCAGTCGCTGCCCACCCAGGGCGTCGATCGCGTCGAGGTGAAGCTGCGTTCTGGCCACCTGACGGTGCGACCTGGCGGCGCGACCACGCTCGAGGTCGAGAGCGACCAGCCCGGGCTGCAGGTCGACACCAAGGACGGTCTGATTCGCATCGACGACAAGAAGCTGCCGGAGGGGACGGAGGTCGAGCTGCACCTGGCGCTGCCCGCAAAGCTCCAGCTCAAGGCGGTGATCGTCAGCGGCCGCGTCGATGTGGAGGGCGTGCCCGACAAGGTCGAGCTGAAGATGATCGACGGCGACACGCACATCCGGCGCTGTGGCACGCTGAGGGTCAAGGCGGTGAGCGGCGAGATCGAGGTGGCCGAGGCCAGCGGCGACGTCGAGCTGGAGACGGTGAGCGGCGGGGTCCGGCTGGTCGGCATGTCAGGCGAGCGGCTCAAGATCAAGACCGTCAGCGGCGACATCCGTGCCCAGGCTGTGGACGCGCGCGACATCGAGCTGCACGCCTTTTCCGGCGACGTTCGGTTCGAGGGCTCGCTGCGTCCCGGGGCCGAGCTGGAGGTCGGCGTGTTCAGCGGCGACGTGCTGCTGCGCCTGCCCGCGACGCAATCCTTCGAGTTCGAGGCGAAGAGCCGCGACGGCCGGGTGCAGCTCCAGGGACCCCTGCAGGTCTTCGAGCGCAGCGAGCACCACGCACGCGCCAAGGCCGGCGCTGGCGGACCGGAGATCCGGGTCAAGAGCTTCAGCAGCGACATCCGGGTCGAGGTCGGCGAGTCCAAATAACGAACCTGCAGGCAACCCCGCGAGCGCCTCCCGCGTCCAAGAAGTGTACTGACCGCACGCTGGAGGCTCCCATGCAGGCAGCAGATCTCCCTTCGATCACCGTCGACCTGCCGCAGCCGGCTCCGGCTTTTCACTTCTCTTTCGGCTTGCCCGCGCGCACCCTCGCCCGCCCCTCCTTCTTCGACACCCTGCGCGATCTGCTATCGCTCTTGCTGGTCTTTGGCTGAAAGCTCTCTGCAGTGCGCTCGACGACCGTCCAGCAGCGCCTGCGCGCGCCGTGGTCTACAGCACGCTCGTCGACCCGCGGGCCATCGCAGCCTGGCGCGTGCCCGAAGAGAGGGTGGTCGAGGTCCTCGAGTTCGAAACCACGGACCTGGCCTTGCAGGGTCGATGGATGGTCACGACCACACTGAGCGACGCCGAGGACAGCAGCATCCTGCGGGTGGTCGCGCACGAAGGGCTGCCCACGGGCTGTCGGCGGCGGATAACGAGGTTGGCTGGCGCATGTCGCTCGCCAAGCTGGCGGCCCTGGTCGAGAGGGGACCTGCGCGGGCCGCTCTCCCGAGCACCGGGCCACGCTTGCCAGGCACTGAGCGCGCTGGGATCGCACGGCCAGATCCTGTCAGCGCGTGCCGCCCGCGCAGGGCCGGCACACCGGCTGACCTTGCTTGAGGCGCGCCTTGTTCTCGGCCACCAGCTCTCCGCAGCCACTGCAGACGACGGTGTCGAAGCAGGCCGCCCGCCTGGGTCCGAGCGCGTACGCGAAGACCTCGGATACCGCGAACAGATCCCCTTCGCTGCGCCCCATCAGACCCTGCACCAGCGGCCGGCTGACGTCGAGCGGGACGTCGGTCAGCGCCACACCCTCGTGGCGCATCTTGACGAAGGGCGACTGCATGGCCGCCTGCATAGTCCCGGGCTTCACCGACACGCGCACCGCCTGGCCGGTCGCGCTGTCGACGAGGGTCAGCGCCCACTTGCCGTAGCCGGTGCGCTCGATCAGCCCCTTGCCGAAGGTGCAGCCGGTGGCCATCTGCACGCTGGTCGTCGCGGCGGTGTGGAAGTCGGTGCCCAGCCACACCCGGAGAGGGGTGTACAGCGCTCCACCGCCCTGGCCGAGATGGAGAAGACCACGGCGACAGCGAACATGCAGATAGCGAGCAGCAGCCACACGTCCTGGTCCTCCTACCGCTCCCTCATCCCGCGCCGAGCCAGGGGCCGAGGACGCGGGAGGCGCGCGCCACGTCCTGTGGGCGGTCTCCTTGCATGGAAGTATACGTTTATCCGCATATACGGATATAGTGTATTACAGCGGTGGCTGCCGCGTACCTCCGACGGCCCCAGAGCCCCCCGGAAAGGTGCCAGCCGACTGTCTCGGTGGCGTGTACATGATCCGCTTCGCCATCTGGCTCGCCCTCGCCGCGCTCAACAAGGGCTCGGCCCATACGTGTGACAGCTATTCGGGGCACTGTCCCCGTCCCTGCCGTCCCTATACTATGTCGACAGGAGGGCTCCGTCCCTGCCCCCCTGCGTTACTCCGCGGTAGCGCAGGAAGTACGAGGATGTGGAGGGCGCTGTCCCCTGGCTCTCCTGGTTCTCACCACCGGCGCTCGTCGCCATCGCGCGCCAAGTGGAGCGCACCGTGCGCATTGCCATCACCCGGGCAGTCAGCCGCAGCATAGCGGCATGCAACCTGGTGCACCTGCCCCGCCAGCCAATAGCCCTCGAGCGCGCGCGCGCCCAGCATGCCGCCTACGAGCAGGCGCTGAGCACGCTCGGCTGCCGCCTCGAACGACTGCCCGAGGAGCCGACACTGCCGGACGCGGTGTTCGTCGAGGACGCGGCGGTGGTGCTCGATGAGCTCGCCGTCATCACCCGCCCCGGCGCCGTCTCCCGGCGACCCGAGACCTCGACCGTTGCGCGCGCGCTGAAGCCGTATCGCGTGCTGGCGCACGTCGTCGCACCCGGGACCGTCGACGGCGGCGACGTGTTGCGCGTCGACCGCCAGCTCTTCATCGGTCTCTCGGCGCGTACCAACGAAGCCGGGATCGCCCAGCTCGCGGCGGTGCTCGAGCCGCACGGCTACGCCGTCACCGCGGTGCCCGTGACCAGGTGCCTGCACCTCAAGTCGGCGGTCACCGCAGTCGCACCAGGCACCATTCTGCTGAGCCCGAGATGGATAGACCCCGCGCGCTTTGTCGGGCTGCGGCACATCGAGGTCGACCCTGCCGAGCCAGCTGCTGCCAACGGTCTGCGCGTCGGCGACCGCGTGCTCTACGCGACCGCGTTCCCGCGAACGCGCGCGCGCCTCGAGCAGCAGGGCATCGCTGTCGTCAGCATAGACCTGTCGGAGCTGGCCAAGGCCGAGGCCGCGGTCACCTGCTGCAGCCTGATCGTCGAGGATTGAAGAGCGTCCATCCCGAGTGAAGCGAGCCCGTCTTCACCGCGGCCAGGGCCCGGGACAGGGCGCTGGTTCGGTATTTTGGTGGCACCTGCCGGGGACACATATTCGTGTGACCCCTGTTCAGGGGGAAGCAAGGAGGGCGCTGTCCCCCTGTTTTTTCGAGCGGCTGTTTGCTGGGTCGAGGAATCACTGCTAGCTTTTTTTCCGTGAAAAGTTCAATGAGCCCGAGACACTGGACAACAAGCTTGGCTCGAGCACACCCCGCGGCACGTCGTCACGCGGCCCTGTTGGTGATCCTGGCCTGCGCGGCCTGTTCCCACACGCTGACCGTCAACACTGTTCAAACAGGCAGCCGCATTTATGTGGATGACGAAGAGGTCGGTGGCGACGAGGTGACCACCACCACCTCGACAGGTTTTTTTGGATCGGTGCGGATCAAGGCCGAGCACGACGACTACACGCCACTGGAAGTCGAGATCGACCGGCAGCACACCTCGTGGCCCCTGCTGATCGGCGCCCTTGGAGGCTGTCTGGGAGGGGGCTGCCTGGGCGCGGGCTGCGGGCTGATGAGCGGTCTCGTGGTCTTCCCCCAGGGCTCGCCGCTATACGACGGGGGCCCCGAGACGATGATGGTCACCGGCTCGCTGCTCACCGGACTGCCCTTCCTCGGCCTGCTCCTCCTGCTGCACCACGGTCCCGACGCCGTGACCCTGGATCTGGAGAGCGGCCGGGTCACGACGCTTCCTCCGACCAACTTCGTCGTCGTGCAGGCGCCCTCACCACGGCGCGCTGCCACCGGCTCCACCCAGCCAGAGCCCACAGACCAGGCGACCGAGCAGCCCCAGCCCACTCCTCAGGATCCGCCAGCACAAGAGGAGAAGCCTCACGCCGGGCCGTCGGGCAGTGAAGAGCCAGGGGCGGATCCCGAGATGGAACCCTTCACCTACTGATCCCGCTTGCGAGCACGCCGATCGCGTGGCATCAGGACAGCGGTCGTCGTCGAGCCCAAGGGTCACGGTGCCAATTCAGCTCTCCACCAGGACCGGTCATCGTATTGAACATTGCAGGCAAGATCTTCAGCGTCGTCCTCACCGTCGGGGCCCTGGGCTGCGCGCACACCACCAGCATCAAGGCCGAGCCCGCGGGGACCAAGATCTTTGTCGACGGCGAGTACCTGGGTCAGGACCGGGTGTCGACGTCGATAGGGAACAGCTTTCTTGGCTCCTACACGGTCAGGGCTGTCAACCCTGAGCTGCCACCGCTCGAGGTCGTGGTCGATCAGCCTCACCTGGACTGGGGTGTGGCCCTTGCAGCCGCTGGCGGCTGCCTGGGCGTGGGCTGCGGGTGCGGCATCTGCGCGTTTTTGTCCTCGGTGACGGTGCTCCAGTTTGCTCCGGAGATCGTCTTCATGGTGGGTCCCGTTGTCATCCCTATCCTCGCTGCGGTGGTCACGGGCGGGCCCTTCTTGACGCTGCTGGGCTGGTCGACCCACGGTCCCGACGCGTTGAGCCTCGACCTGAAGAAGCGGCAGGTCGATGCGATTCCGACAACCAAGGTCACCATCGTCGAGGTTGACGAGCCGGTGGCTACCAGGCCAGCACCCCAACCGTCCTCCCGGCCGAGCTCTGCTGCACCTCCAGCGGAGCCGCCCGCCCAGCCCGAGGCGCCTGTCACAAGCCCGGCTCAGCCAAAGCCAGAGGACAAGATCAAACCCTTTGAATACTAACGACGGTCTTTTTAGCGGGGTGAGGCAGGTCTTTGACATGGTGCTCGAACCACCGCTTCATCGAGGGACTGGCTTGTGCCGCTGGCGGTGGCTCGGGTCGTTGTGTCGCAGCTTGGCGGCGGTCGCAGCGCTGGTCGCAGCTGCGATGGCGCTGGGGTGCTCGCACACCACCACCATCTCCGCCAGGCAGCAAGGGACCCGATTCTACCTCGACGACGAGCTGATCGGAACCGACTCGGTGACCACCGATGTGGCCAACGGCCTTGGCTCGTCCTACCGGATCCGCGCTGAGGTCGAGGGCCGCGACCCCATGGAGATCAAGATCGAACGCCAGCACGTCTCCTGGCCAACGGTCATCACGGCCTTGGGCGGCGGGCTGGCCAGCGGTTGTGTCACCGGTTGCCTTGGCTTCTGGGTGTTTGGGGCGACAACCAGCGACATGATCCCCGACGCTGGGGTCTGGTTCACGGCGGCATCGTGCACCGGCGCTCTGGCTGGAGTCCTGGGTGTGTTGCCCGTCGCGTCGCTGATGCTGTGGATGAACCACGGTCCCGACACGGTGGATATCGATCTGGAGACGCGCCAGGTCGCGACCGTTCCGCCCACCCAGGTCACGATTCTGAACGAGGTGAGCAGCAAGGCGTCGGTGCAGGTTGTGCCGGACGCGGACACCACGGCGCCGGGCCAGGCCACACCTGAGGTGCCGGCCCCAGCCCCCCAACCACAGAGCACGCCTGCACAGGACGTTGTCAGCGATCCGGGGATGCAGCCGTTTGATTATTAGGTGGCTGCGCCACGGTCTTGCATCCTGCGGCCACAGCATGTTGGCGGCGGGTCGGAGACCTCCGCGGCCACCTCCGACCATGCTCCCGCCTCAAGGGCGCAGGCCACGTTTGTCAGGATGTCGTGTGACACTATTCGTAGGGAATGTCGTGAAGGGCTGTCACGTCAAGGCGACGACACCTCTTGGAAAATCGGCTGGCACCTGATCGTGCACCGTGCCTGACCAAATTCTCCGCCCAGTTGCAATAGTCATGGGTAGCCGTGCCTTTGGCGGAATGGATGTTCTCAAGATACGGAGGCGGACGATGAGCAAGATCCACAATGGTCAGAGCATCAGCGCCAACTGGAAGGCCGCCGTTGAAGACGGCAAGGTCACCAACAAAGAAACCCGGCAGATCGTGGCCGCGGCCAAGGCCGCAGGCGTCATGCGGGCGGAGCTGGACGAAGCCTTTATGATCTCCTTCGATGCAAAACACACCGCACTGGACACCTGGCGACAAGGGCCCCAATCGACCGAAGCATATCCCGGCACCTAGGCAAAGCAGGCGGACACAAACAAGAAGCAAGCGGAGCAATTCCTCCGTCAGCTCGACGCCTCGCACCAAGGGGAAGGGGGGCTGAAATCTGCTGTGGTCGATGCGGCACGCGCGGTTGGCGCCTGGAGCACACGGATGCTCGGCGCCGACTGATCATGGCACAGCCGGCGCACAGCCCTTGTTTTTTCCCCCGAAAACCAAGCAGGCTCTGAGCTCCAGCCGGGGCCTCGGCGCCAACCAGGCTCAGGTCGGGAGCCCGCGTGCCCAGCAGCGCCGCGCACTTTTGCAGGTCGACGCCGCCCTGCTCGAGCAGATCGTGTGCCTGCTGTTCGCCGCCGACCAGCCCGGCGAGCATCACAGAGATCAGATAGATAGCTTCCTGCGTCGCCTCGGGTGCACCCTGCAGCAGGCGGCGGGCAAACACCACGAGGTCGACAGCCAGAGTCTTGCGATCCCCCGCAGGCCAGTTGCGGTCGCGGTCGCGCCAGGTCACGGCCTGTTTTTTTGCGACGACGAACGTGCCATCGACGATTTTGAGTTCATCAGCCAGCTTGGTAATTTCGGTGTGCAGATCACGAATGGCAGCGTCAGACATGCGTCCTTCTGCAATCTCCAACATGAATGTCGCAGGGATGAGCGCCGCGGTCAAAGTAGGTGTGATCTCAGCCATTGCAGGTCCCCACAACTGCAGCTGGCTGGGCAGGAAGGCCCGGGCACCGCTGGCTCACACATTCCCCTGATGAGTTGCCTGGCAGCTTTCCGGGGGGGGCGAGCTTTGGACAGCTGTGCAGAAAACATGGCCAACCAGCCCGCGGGCATTGCCATCCTGTGCCTGTAAGACGGCGTCGAGATGGGTCGCAGCGAGAGGAGTGCCGCCCGTCGACAACTCAGGTCCGCGGACGCCGCAGCCGCTCGCGCACGAGGTGCTCGAGGCCATTGAGCTTGACCTCGTACACGGTGTTCAGCATGTCGCCGAGCTCACCGCGGGGAAAACCCTGGCGCCGGAACCACACCACATAGGGCTCGGGCAGGTCGATGAGCAGGCGACCTACATAGCGGCCGAAGGGCATCCGGGTCCGCGCCAGCCTGTCGAGGTAGGTGGGATCGACGGGCACGGGTTGTCCAGGGGGCGACATGCCAGGAGTCGTAGCACGTTTGGTCGGCCCGTTCTCGCTTTCAGCGCGCACGGGGACCGGTGTCAGCCGAGTGTTTCGGATCCTGTGGTGGATATTCGTACTACCCATCTTCGGGACCCCTCTTCGGGGGCACCATCAGGGGCCCTCTCACGCCTCAATCCGTCATCTCGCGTTCAGGGAAGATCGCTTTGCCCGGCGTTGTTGGCGCCCCAGCTCGGCGCGGCGTTGGTTGAGGTCCAGTCCCCCATCATGTTGGTGTCGACGTCATTCAGGCGCTGGATCGAGTTGCCCGTGAGCACATCCTGGGCTCCCTCGGCGTTGAGGTCAGGGACCGCGTGGGCGGTGAAGTTCGCGTCGACGAAGAAGTTGGCCGTCGCCGCTGTGCCGTCCGACATCCACCACTGGTCCGCCGCCCGCAGGATCTCGGCCTGCGCCTCGGCGGGGTTGGACGCTTTGGTGGTCCCGACGGTCAACGGCACGGCGTCGACGATGCCGCCGGTCGAGCTGTAGATGGTGATGACCGTCGAGGTCGCCGTGATGCCGTCGCCCGACAGCTGCATGTCAGAGGCGCTGTCGAAGTTCTGGGTGTAGGTGGCCGCAGGTTGCCCGGGCTTGCTCGCGAACTCGCTGTAGGCGTTGGCAGGGTTGCAGTTGGTCAGGTTGTCCGCGTTGAAGTGCAAGACGACGTAGTCGTTCTTGGCCACGGCCATGGAGCCGAAGGTGAAGACGATGCTGTCGCGCTCGTAGACTGTGAACCCCGTCAGGCTGCCACCTACGACGACGCGAAGCTCGACCATGTCGCAGCCGTTGGCGATGTTGGCCTTGACCTCGTTGACGCGCACGACCGCGTCCGGGGGGCAGGCGAGGGTGTCGATGTTGGCGAGGTCAGACGTGTAGTAGGAGCGAATGGTGTAGTGCCCATCGTCGTCCTGGACATAGCCGCTGACGAGATCAAAGGTCGCGCCGACGCACAGGACGCCCTCGTACAGGTACAGGTCGGCGGTCACGCTGTCCGTACCGTAGCTGATCACGTAGTGCCGGCCGCCGCCGCTGACCACGGTGGCCGTGTCGAGCACGACGAGCTCGGCCTCCAGCGCCTCGCCGATCGCGGTTCCCGCTCCGGCCGAGAGATCCTGCGCAATGTGTGTCGACACGTCGTAGGTCTGCTGGTCGTTGGTCAGGACGCTGGACGCGCCGTTCCACGAGATCGTGGCGTTCGAGCCCATGCACGTCAAGGCGTGACGACGGAGATTGCAGGTCACCGCGGAGCCCAAGGTGAGCCGTCGGAGGTCATCAAGAGGGTGGAGTGCGGCAGCTGCCATGGCAGGACAACCGTGCCGATTGGGTGATGGCGCCCACCCTTCGAATACCATCCTGTGCCCGGGCATCAAGGCCCGACCAAGAGCACGTATCGATGGCTGAGGAGACGCTCTCGACGACGACACCGGGGATCCGCTGAACAAGTTTGGAGGTCAGGCCGGGGAGACACAGAACACAACGATAGCCCGGGCGAGGTCAGGCTGTGCTTGAC
>JBDRCO010000106.1:0-60369 GCA_043821645.1 Pseudomonadota bacterium
GCGGCGGCCGGGATCGCCCTGCGCTTCGAGCGGGACGGCGCACGTCTGTACGTCGAGAACATGCACGCCGTGGTACGCGTGACCGCACTGCAGCTCGAGGAGACCTTCAGCCAGGCCGAGCAATTCGTCGAGCTGCTGGCCCGCACCGAGCTCAGCCGCACCAGTGACGAGGTGGACCTGCGCAACCTGCTGTCCGAGGTGACCTCGGCGCTGCGGCAACAAGGGGCCATGGCCACCCTGGCCCTGCGCGACGACAAGACGGTGGTCGATCTGGCGGATCAGCTCTCTGTCGACGAGGGGGCACTGCTTCGCGAGGCGCGAGCTGCCTGTCCTGCCCAGCCAGGCAAGCTGTGCATCTCCCACGTGTTCGACGCGCTCGGGCGACACCTGGTGGTGGTGTCCAGCCGCCATGACAACGACGCGGACAACGAGCACAACGTCTATGCCGTGATCATCAACTGGGAGCGCGTGGGTCGTCGTATCACCCAGGAAACCCGGCTCGACGCCTGGAGCAAGGGCTTCGTGCTCGACGGCGATGGCACCCTGCTGGCCTGGCCAGACGACACCAAGCTCCCCGGGTTCAAGGCAGTGGACACCGAGGCGGGCTGCGCCCAGTGCCACCACGACCAGGGTTCCGAGCTGGGCATGTCCTGGAACGATCAGACGCGCATCGCCACCATCAGCATCCAGCAGCGAGCGCACCTGGTGGCCACCGAGCCTGTGCCTGTCGGCGGCGGCCGCATGTTCGTGGGCATGGTCGCCCCGCGCAGCGCCGCCCTGGGGCGCATCGGCCCGGTGCTGCGATGGGGGCTGCCGCTGTTGCTGGCGCTGGTCGTGCTGCTCGCGTTCATCGTGTACAGGCTGCACCGCCTGGGCACGAGCCAGGTTCGCGCCTTCGCCGAGATCAACCAGGCCGTACGCCAGCTCAACGAGGAACTGGAGCACAAGGTGGCCGCGCGCACCGCCCTGCTCGAGCAGGCCAACGCCCGCGAGCAAGAACTGCTGCGGCAGCATTCGACCCTGGACCGGCTGTCGGCAGTGGGCGAGCTGGCCGCGGCCTTCGCGCACGAGGTGCGCACCCCACTCAATGCTCTGTCCATCGCCGCCCAGCGCCTGGGGCGACTGGCGCGTCGTGACGAGGGCATCGACCCCGCGGCGGCGGAGGAGATCCTGCAATCGCAACAGGGCGCCGTGCAGATGATCAACGGCTACGTCGAGAACTACCTGGCCTTCACGCGCAAGGCGCGCGCCGTGGTGCACGACGAGGTGCTGGTGACCGACCTGCGTCTGCTGGCCCGCGAGGTCTTTGGCTACGTGCGGCCCGAGGCCGAGCGCAACGGCGTCGAACTGCACGCCCACGACGTGCCCGAGGACCTGCGCTTCCGCCTCGATCAGGGCAAGCTGCGCCACGTGCTGGTCAATCTGGTGCTCAACGCGGTCCAGGCACAGCCAGGGGGAGGCTCGGTGCTGGTCCGCGCCCAGTGCGTCGACGAAGCCTTGATCATCGATGTGCATGACAGAGGCCCGGGGATCCCCGAAGACACGGTGGCCACCATCTTCGAGCCCTTCATGTCCTACCGCGAGGGCGGCACCGGGCTGGGACTCGCCATCTGCCACCGTCTGGCGCAGGAGGACGGGGCCAGCATCGTCTACCTGCCCGGTGACGACGGTGGGGCGACCTTCCGCGTGACCTGGCCGGTGCGCGCGTGATAGGCCATTTTTGGTGACATTGTGGCAGCGTGCGGCTTCCCGCCGGATCCGCCGTGGCCAGGACACCGAGTCGAGGACACCGCCGTGAGCCTGATCCTGTTCGTCGATGACGACGCCACCACCCGCAGCCAGCTCAAGCAGGCGCTGGAGGAGAGCGGTCACGAGGTGCTGGTGGCCGCCAGTGGCGACGAGGCCATCGCGCGCCTGCCCACCGCGGATCTGGATCTGGTGATCAGTGACCTGCGCATGGGAACGGTCGACGGGCTGGCGGTGCTTGACGCGGTGCGATCTCAGCGTCCCGAGACCCCGGTGGTGATCCTCACCGGCCAGGGTTCCATCGACACCGCGGTCGAGGCCATGCGCCGCGGCGCCGTGGACTACCTGACCAAGCCGGTCAACCTCGACAGGCTGGACCTGGTGATCGTCAAGGCGCTGGCCAGCCGTCGCCTGCTGCGGGAAAACGCGGAGCTGCGGCGCCAGCTTGCCGGCCGCGGGGGGCTGCGCCCGCTACTGGGTGGCTCACTGCCCATGCAGCGGCTCAAGGCCGACATCGACCGCATCGCCGGCACCGTGGCTACGGTGCTGTTGCTCGGTGAGAGCGGCACGGGCAAAGAGCTGGCTGCCGAGGCTATACACCGCAACAGTTCGCGGGCAGAGCACCCCCTGATCAAGGTCAACTGCGCGGCCCTGTCCGAGGGCCTGCTGGAAAGCGAGCTGTTCGGCCACGAGCGCGGTGCTTACACCGGTGCCCACCGCAGCCGCGAGGGACGCTTCGAGGCAGCGGAGGGCGGCAGCATCTTCCTCGACGAGATCGGCGACCTCAGCGTGGCCTCACAGCTCAAGCTGCTGCGCGTGTTGCAGGAGCGCACCGTCGAGCGCGTGGGCGCCAACGCCACGATTCCCGTGGACGTGCGCGTGATCGCCGCCACCAACAAGGACCTGCAGGCCGCGGTGCGGGACGGCAGCTTCCGCGAGGAACTCTATTACAGGCTGAGCGTCGTCACCCTGCGCTTGCCCGCCCTGCGCGACCGGCACGAGGATCTCGAGCTGCTGCTCGAGGCCTTCTTGCAGGAGTTCAACGCAATCCATGGCCGCCAGGTGCAACGGCTCAGTGGCGCCGCCCTGCAGCGCCTGCGCGCCTACGCCTGGCCAGGCAACGTCCGCGAGTTGCGCAACTGCATGGAATCCCTCGTGGTCATGGCTCGCGGCGAGAGCATCGAACTCGCCGATCTGCCTGATCACCTGCGCGCCACCGAGGCAGGCACAGATCAGTTCAGCATTCCTCTGGGCCGCACCCTTGATGACGTCGAGCGCGAGTACATCCTGCGCACCTTGAGCAGCGTGGTCGGCAACAAGGCGCGCGCCGCCCGGGTGCTCGGGATCGGCGCCAAGACCCTGTACCGCAAGCTGCACGACTACGGTTTCGTGTTCGAGGACAGGGACGGGTGATTTTTTTTCTGCCCACTCCTGTCGCCCCAGTGTCATGGGGCATCCTCCCGAAGTGAGTCAAATTGACATGACACTGAAAATTATCCCTACAAGTCCTCTGTCTTTTTGACAGTCATTGTAATCATTTTTCATTTTGCATGATACACCCTGAGTGGCTATCTAATTTTTTTATGCACGTTACCTAAAAAAACAACATTGCCAGACTAGGAATTCGCAGAGAGATTGCCCCCCAATACGGTCGGCAAAAAAGCCGCGATGAGGAGGTTCTTGTGAGGAAGCATTTTGTTGTGAGCATCGTGGCCTCTGGCCTCGTGCTGATGGCCTGCGAAGGCCCGGCCGGGCCGGCAGGCGCAAACGGAACCAATGGCAACGGCGGCGCGCCCTGTTACGAGGGCCTGACCGATCAGAACGGCGACGGCACCGTCGACGTTCTGGATTGCCGGGGCCAGGATGGCACCAATGGTAACAACGGCACCAATGGCACCAACGGCACCAACGGCAACAATGGCAGCAACGGCATGGACGGGATCTGGCAGGGCAACCTGTCCGGCACCGTGACCAACGCCCTGAGCAACGCCGCCATGCAGGACGTGGCCGTGGACCTGGACCCCATGCCCGCGTCCGCCACCATGGCGCACACCGACGCCAGTGGCATGTACGGCTTTGACCTGCCCATCGGCGTGTACATGGTCACCTTCTCGGCCACCGGCTACCCGGACGTGACCGAGATGGTCTCCATCGTCGCCAATGCCACCGTCATGCTGGACGTGGCCCTGTCGCCCACCGCTCCCTTCGTGGTCAGCATTGCGGCACCCACGGCAACCGCGCCGGGCGGCACCGCCACCCTGACCGCGACCGCCACCGCCTACAACGGCGCCAGCGCGCCGACCTATGCG
Source organism: Pseudomonadota bacterium (assembly GCA_043821645.1). GTDB lineage: Bacteria > Myxococcota > JACRCW01 > JAFGSX01 > JAFGSX01 > JBDRCO01. The sequence goes on from JBDRCO010000106.1 coordinate 4,056, forward strand.
TGGACCCAGACCGCGGGCCCCACGGCCACCATCGCCAACGGCACCACCGCGGCGGCCGGGATCACCCTGGCCAACGTGACTGCCTACAAGACCGCCCTGTTCACGCACCTCGAGCGCCATGACCGCAACATGGTCATGGGCATCAACCCCTTCGCCCTCGAAGAGGCTGGCCACACCGAGTTCAAGGTCACCGTGACCGCCGGCGGCAGCACCTACACCAAGACCGTCACCATGCCCGTGACCCTGCCCTGGGCCGTGGCTGCTGGTATCCGTACGATTCCCCGCAATATCCCCGTGCTGCTCAACGCCATGGACTACGGCACCTACGACTGGGCCATCGCCAGCCAGCCCTCGGGCACCGCCGATGTCCTGGTCGACGCCACCACCCGCAACCCCTACTTCGTGCCCACCAAGGTTGGTGTCTACGACCTGACCGTCAGCGGCGCCACCATGCACCTGTACGTCGACAACTACAGTGACGGCATCATCACGGGCGTCGGCACCGATGGCCGCCCCACGGTCAGCACCACCTGCACGGGCTGCCACGATGACAGCACTGCTCCTGACAAGTTCACCCCCTGGGCCAAGTCCGGCCACGCAGAGATCTTTAGCAGCAACATCGACAACCCGGCCGGTCACTGGGGCGCTGCCTGCGCCACCTGCCACGGCATCGGCGTCGACGGCAACACCGCCAACGGCGGCATGGACGCCAAGATGGCGACCGCCAACTGGACCGTGCCGTCACACGGCGAGGTGGGCTACTACGAGGACATGTTCGCGGACACCAACCTGGCGCCCATCGCCAAGGCCGCCAACATCCAGTGCGAGAACTGCCACGGCCCGCAGGGCACTCTGGTTGGCCACAACAAGGTTGGCACCGACCCCATGGCCCGCACCTCCCTCGGCTCCGAGGTCTGCGCCACTTGCCACGGCGAGCCCCTGCGCCACGCCCGCTTCCAGCAGTGGGAAGAAAGCGGCCACGCCAACTACGAGCTGGCCGGGGAAGAAGGCGACAGCAGCAACTGCGGTCGCTGCCACTCGGCCGAGGGCTTCTTGGCCTGGCTGCCCGCCCTGCTCGACAACGACCCGACCAATGACACGGACAGCCTGACCGGCTACAGCAACCCCGAGCCGCACCCCCAGACCTGCGTGGTCTGCCACGACCCGCACAGCGAGGGAACCACCACCGGCGAGCCCAACAACGCCACCGTGCGCATCACCGGCGACACCGCCAACCTGCTCAGCGGCTACGGCGCGGTGTACGGCGCTGGCCGTGGCGCCATCTGCATGACCTGCCACAGCGGCCGCCGCGGCCTGCAGAACGACAGCATCCCCCGCAGCGCCACCTCCTACAGCACGCCGCACGGCGCCTTTGACGAGAACGGCGGCTATGGCCCGGCCCAGGTCGACGTGCTCATGGGCCAGAACGCCTACTTCACCGACGTGGGCCAGCGCTCGCCCCACAGCTACATCCAGGACACCTGTGCGTACTGCCACATGGTGGCCACCCCGCCGCCGGCCGAGTACAGCAATGCCCTGTCCGGCACCAACCACAGCTTCCGCGCCAGCCTGAGCATCTGCGCGGAGTGCCACGGCGACTACGACGGCGAGGGCCTGCAGAGCGTGGCCAAGGCCCTGGGCAATGCCCTGCTGGACAAGCTGGGCGCCTCGGCCACGGCCGAGCTGGCCAACCGCTCGCTCAAGTTCTCGACGGGTGGCGGCCACGGCGCGCCCACCGTCGCTTACGAGGTGGTCAGCGGCACCATCTCGCACGTCACCATGGGTGACGGCATGATCTTCAACTTCGAGTTCAGCAGCCCGGTGGCGCCGGTGGCCGGCGGCACCGCCGTGACCACGCTCGAGGGCGTGGGCATCGGCTCGGTCAAGACCATGGGTGACGTCGTTCTGTGGAGCGGCAACAGCAACCTGGTCAAGGCCATGTGGAACTACTCCCTGATGCGCATCGACGGTTCCTACGGCGTGCACAACCCGTCGTGGACCCTGGACATGCTGCAGGGTGCCATCGACGCCGACGTGGACCTGCCGTAACGACGACTCCAGGCGCGGGGCAGGCCGTCATGCCCCCGCCTTCTTTCTCTCCCCTTCACTTCATCGCCTGACCACGACGCTCGACAGAGCGCGGGCGGGACTCCTCTCTTGCGGTCTGGATGCTTGCCGCACCAGGTCACTTGTGCGCGCGTTTGACCCGGGACCTGGCGAACGACTTCTGTTACAGTGACGGCCTTCGACACGAAGAGAGTTCGCTAGAAATGAAGCCGCGGGTCGTGACACAAGCACGACCTGTTCTCGTTGTGATGGTGCGATTATTGCGTCCAATCACGACGAGAAACGGTAACGACGTGACTCACGAAGGAGCACGACAATGATCAGACGGATAGGCATCGCGTGTATGGGTGTGCTGGTGCTGGTGGCCTGTGGACAGGAAGGCCCCGAAGGCGCTGCGGGCAAGAACGGCGTGGCTGGTGACCCGGGCACCCCCTGCTACGAGGGTCTGACGGACCAGAATGGCGACGGCATCGTCGACGTTCTCGACTGCCGAGGCAGCAACGGCCAGAACGGCGGCAACGGTCAGAACGGCAGCGACGGTCAGGCCTGCTGGGACCTCAACGGCAATGGCGTCGCTGACGTGCTCACCGAGGACGCCAACGCCGACGGTCTGGTCGATGTGCTGGACTGCCGCGGCACCAACGGCAGCGACGGCCAGGACTACCAGCCGCCGACCTACGTGGGCTGGGAAGCCTGCGCCACCTGCCACCAGGCGCTGTACGACAAGGTCGCGCGAAGTGGCCACGGCAATGCCCTGCGCGGCGTCAGCGGCGTGCGCCCGCCCAACCTGCAGCAGAACCTGAACATGACCGAGCGTCCGGCCAACGGCAACGCACCCACGGATCCGCCGGCCGGGTACACCTGGGCCGACATTTCCTACCTGATCGGCGGCTGGGGCTGGATGGTCCGCTTCGTCGACCAGCAGGGTTACGTGATCACCTGCCCGAAGGGCGACACCGACTCCGACGGCGACGGCTTCTGCGACATCGAGTGCGGCGGCACTGCCCTCACGAGCTGCGGATCACCCGGCACGGACTTCGCCGACCAGTGGAACCTGGCCACCGACGCCAAGGTGCCCTACGAGCGCGGCACCTACCAGAAGACCTTTGACTGCGCCCCCTGCCACACCACGGGCTTCGATCCCACCCTGCCCACCCTCGACGCCAGCGGCAACATCATGCACGGCATCCTGGGTTCCTGGAAGGAAGAGGGCGTCACCTGCGAGCGTTGCCACGGCCCGGGCAGCCGCCACATCGGCAACCCCCGCCACGAGGGCATGGTCATCGAGCGCGACGCCGAGCTCTGCGGCGAGTGCCACACCTATGGCACCCTGGGCCAGGTCGCGGCCACCGTCGACGGCTTCGTCGAGCACACCGCCCAGTTCAACGAGCTGTACACCAGCAAGAAGTTCGTGATGCGCTGCATCGACTGCCACGACCCGCACCAGAGCGCACACTTCGCGGACAACACGCACAACCCGAACCGTAGCGTCAACCGGAGCTGTGAGGTCTGCCACTTCGAGCAGAAGGCCCGCCAGAACGACCTCGCGGGCACGGGCACGTCGTTGATGGCCTCGATGGTCACGTGCGTGGACTGCCACATGCCCTACCTGGTCAAGTCAGCCGAAGCCAATGCCACACCCTACAAGGCGGACATGCGAAGCCACCTGTTCGCCATCAACACCGATGTGGCCGCGCCGCAGCTGGCCAGTGGCGGCAGCCTGGTCAACCCCTACCTCACGCTGACCACCGTCTGCCGCTCGTGCCACAAGCTGAACCCCACGGACACTCAGCCCTGGAGCGTCAAGAGCGATGCCGAGCTGACGCAGTCTGCGGCTGGCTACCACGACTGAGCGACGCTGTTCGCGCGGGTGTGCGCGGGCCTCGTCGAGGGCCGGCCCGACACGCACCGCAGCGGGAGATGCGATGAGACGATCCACGGTGCTGTTGTGCAGCGGCCTGGCCTGGATCCTGTGCAGCGCGGACGCGAACGCCCAGGACGCCCAGCCGGCCGAGGTGGTGCACGTCGACGAGGACGGCACACCGACCCCGGAGGCTGGCGCGGAGTCCAGCGCCGCCGAGCCCGCCGCCACGGCCAGCGCCGAGATCGACAGCGGCCCGGGCTGGCAGCTGCGCTTCTTCGCCGACGAGGAGGCGCGGGTGCGCGTGGCCATCGCCCCCGACGAGACCGACATCGACGGCAGGCTGTACCTCGACGCCAGTGTGGCCGACCCCGAGGATCACTTCGGTGGCGCCGCGGCCCTGGGTCTGTGGGCCGACTTCGATGGCGTGAACCACCCGGCCAACCCCAGCGGCTTCACCGAGATTCACGAGCCGCGCAGTCTGCCCGCGTGGGTCGATGTGTACAGCCTGCACGCGCGTTACCAGTCGCATGACATGGTGCGCCAGGTGCGTGCTGGCCGTCTGGTGGTTCAGCACGGCCTGCCCCTGACCGTCGACGGGGCTCACGTGGCACTGGCCCCTCTGGGCCCGATGCTCGAGATCTTCGCCTTTGGCGGCCGCTCGGTGCACTTCTTCGAGGTGAGCCAGGACCTGTTCGAGGACTGGATTGCCTCGGTGGGCGTGGCCAGCGAGCCCCTGCACGGGCTCAAGCTCGAGCTCGACTACGCCTTTCACGTCGAGGACACCGAGAACGAGCAGGGCCTGCAGGAACACAGCTACGGTCTGACGGGCTGGTATCGGCTGGACGACTGGCTGGGCGTGCGCGGCTACGTGCGCGGCCTCGACGCCGAGCTGTCCCACGTCGGTGGCGCGGTGCGCGGTCGCTGGGCCGAGCAGGACCTGGGCGCCGAGCTCAGCGTGCAGGCCCAGACCGTGGAGCTGGGCGAACTCAGCGAGGTGGCAGATCCCTATTTCACAACCCTGGGCAAGAGCCTTCCTTACCTGCGCTGGCGGCTGGACCTGTTCAAGGGCTTCGATACCGAGGTCGGCAGCTATGCCCTGCACCTGGGCAGCGACGGCCGCCACGTGCTCAGCGACGAGGAGAGCCGCTTCAACCGCACCTTCAACCGCATCTACGCCATGGCCACGGCCACCGACATCGTCATCCACGGGCCCTTTGCCTCGCTGACCCTGGCGCGGCACTCGGTGGACTACGACTTCGCTGGCGACGGCCTGTGGAGTGTGAGCGGGGCCGCTGGCTACGCGGACAGGAGCCTGCGCGCCGAGGTCGGCTCCAGCTACGACATGTACAAGTACACCTACTACTTCAGCGTCGACGAGATCCAGGACGTGCGCACGGTCTACGCCGAGCTGCGCTACAAGCCCTGGGACTTCTTGGCGCTCAAGGCGCGCTACCAGTACGAGCTCTTCGCCTGGGACATCCACACCGTCACCGTTGGCGTGAGCCAGGTCTTTTGAGGCGAGCCATGCGCAGCATCCCCCGCGTCACCATCGTCCTGTCGCTGCTCGCCGTCGTCGCGACCGCGCGAGCCGACGAGGCCAAGCCCTTCTCGCACAAGTTCCACCTCGAGGAGGCCGGCGCCGCATGCACCGACTGCCACCAGGCGGACCCGGCCAAGAAGAGCGGCATGGGCCTCAACGCCGAGAGCTGTTCCAACTGCCACGATCCGGCACCCGTGTATGTGCTGCAGCCGCGGCACCGCCGGCTCGATGTCGCCTTTCCGCACCTGGCACACGTCGACAAGGCCAAGCTGGAGTGCCTGGCCTGCCACGGCGACATGCCCGTAGACAGCATCGTCGCGGGCAAACCTGTGCTCACCCAGGAGCGCTGCGTCGCGTGCCACGCCGAGAACAAGGTGAGCGTGGCCGAGAACCAGTGCGTGCGCTGCCACGGGGTGGATCAGAAGCGCGAGAAGCCCACCGACCACCAGAAGACCTGGCTGGCACGCCACGGCACCGAATCGCGCTGGCGGGTGTTCGACGAGCACGGCCAGCAATGCCAGCTCTGCCACGGCGAGCGCGCCTGCCAGACCTGCCACCTGTCGCGACTGCCCCGGGATCACAACGGCCTGTGGCGAACCCGCATGCATGGTTCGGCGGCGAGCTGGGACCGGGACCGCTGCAAGACCTGCCACGAAACCGGCACCTGCGTGTCCTGCCACCGCAGCGCCGCACCGGTCAGCCATCGCGGCGACTGGCGCCACCTGCACGGTCGCGTGGCCGGTGGCTTCGACTCCAACTGCACGGTGTGCCACCAGCCCTCGCGCTGCGTGAGCTGTCACCGTCGGGAGCAGTGACCATGAAGGCGCGCCCTGCCCCTCATCGCCTGCCCTGCGTCGTTGCGATCGCCCTTGCGGCAAGCTTCGTCGCCTGCGACCGCACACCCCTCGTCTCGGGTGCCCGCACCGGCGATGCCCCCGAGTGCATGGTGTGCCACGGTGGCGACGACAACGCTGCCCCGCCGCGCGACCTGAGCGGCTCCGACGACACGTCCCAGATCACGGTGGGCGCGCACCAGGCCCACCTGCGGGACGGTGCCATCCGCAAGGCGGTGGGCTGCCCTTCCTGCCATGTGGTGCCGACCACAACCGCGGATCCAGGGCACCTGGGTGAGGGTCCTGCCGAGGTGGTCTTCGACGTCTTTGCCCACGGCGAAGGCCTGAACCCGAGCTGGGATCGCGTGACCGGTCGTTGCAACGCCACCTACTGTCACGGTGGAGAGCTCGAAGGTGGGCTGCACAGCGCCCCGCTGTGGACGCAGGTCGATGGCAAGCAGGTGACGTGCAAGGGCTGCCACGGGGCACCACCGCCCGAGCCACACCCGCAGTACTCGAACTGCTGGCTTTGCCACCCGGACACCGTCCATGACGACGGCACGATCAAGGTCGCCGACGACAAGCACCTCGACGGCGAGGTGCAGGCCCTCAAGGAATGCTGGGACTGCCACGGCACCGAGGACAACCAGGGTGCGCCCCCGGCTTCCGTCGACGGCAGCACAGATCGTTCCGTCGTCGGGGTCGGTGCGCACACCGCACACGTGCAGGGCAACGTGTACAGCGCAGGCGTGTCCTGCGCCGATTGCCATCGCGTGCCCACGCTGCTCGGTGACCCTGGCCACCTCGGTAGCGAGCTTCCGGCCGAGATCACCTTTGGTGCCGTGGCCAGTGCCGACGGTGCACATCCGACCTGGAACGGCGAGACCAGCCCACCGACGTGCAGCAACGTGTACTGCCATGGCAGCACCCTCGAGGGAGGTACCAACCTGAACCCATCCTGGACCCAGGCCGAGGCCCTGGGCCTGGAGTGCGATGCCTGCCACGGCAACCCGCCGCCGGCGCCGCACCCCCAGAACACGGCCTGCGAGGTCTGCCACCCGGGTACGGCCGCCGACCGCGATCACGTGATCGCGAGCAGCGGTCTCCACGTCAACGGCGTGGTGGATGTGCCCACGGCCTGCAATGGCTGCCACGGCGACGCCACCAGCGCGGCCCCTCCACGCGGCGTGGACGGCGCAAGCAGCACCACCCAGCATGGCGTGGGTGCGCACCGCGCGCACGTCGAGGACAGCCCGATACGTCAGGCCCTGGCCTGCGAGGCCTGCCACGTGGTGCCCCTGAGCGTGAACAGCCCGGGCCACCTCGATGACAGCCCGGCCGAGGTCGTGTTCGGAGCACTGGCACGCAGCGACGGCGCAAGCCCGGAGTGGAATGGCAGCGCGGACCCGCCGACCTGCAGTGCCGTGTACTGCCACGGCGCCAGCCTCGCGGGAGGCGTGGCCACGTCGCCGACCTGGACCCATGTCGACGGCTCCCAGGCCGCCTGCGATAGCTGCCACGGCAACCCCCCGCCAGCACCCCATCCGCAGGTTCTGTCCTGCGAGATCTGCCATCCCAGGACCGCGGGTCCGGGGCCGGTGATCCGGATCGAAAACGGGACGCACATCGACGGAGAAATCACTTTTTTCTGAGACGCACCGCGTAACACAACCGTGACAGTCCACAGGGCTGTCGCCGCCCCCAAACACCCCCGCGTGCGGTATAGGTTCAAGCATGAGCGACGGCGCCGACAAGGCCTCCAGCGACGGGGCCAGCGACCCACGACAGACAGGCTGGCAGCTCGCGATGAGCACCGTCTGGCGCAGCAAGATCGGCGTGCTCGGCGTCCTGATCACCACCGTGTCCGCAGCGCTGATCCTGGTCGCGCTGCTGCAGGACTTGCTGTTTGGTGGCCTGGGACCCTATGCCGGGATCATCTCGTACATGATGCTGCCCGCGGGTTTCCTGGCCGGTCTGGCCCTGATTCCCCTGGCGCTCTATCTGCAGCGGCGACGAGCCCTGCGCGGCGAGCCCGAGAAGTCCTCGCGCCTGGTGCTCGACCTGACCAACCCCAAGCACCAGCGCCTGCTGGTGTTCGTCAGCGGCATGTCCGTGGTCAACCTGGCCCTGCTCAGCGTGCTGGGCTACCAAGCCTACCACTTCACCGAGAGCACGGCCTTCTGCGGCAAGCTCTGCCACTCCGTGATGGAGCCCGAGTACACGGCCTACCAGAGATCGCCTCATGCGCGCGTGGCCTGCGTCGAGTGCCACATCGGCTCCGGCGCCTCGTGGTTCGTCAAATCCAAGATCTCGGGCCTGCGCCAGGTCTGGGGCGTACTCACCGACGACTTCAGCAAGCCCGTGCCCGCGCCCATCCACAACCTGCGCCCGGCGCGCGATACCTGCGAGCAGTGCCACTGGCCCGAGGTGTTTCACGGCACGCGGCCCAAGATCTTTTACCACTACTCCGACGAGGGCAGCGTCGAGGACCCCGAGATCAGCGCGGTCATGCTCCACGTCGGCGGTCACGACAAGAAGACAGGCAGCTACCAGGGCATTCACTGGCACGTGTCGCGGGATCTGCAGGTGCAGTACCGCGCCCTCGACGAGAAGCGGGCGCAGATCCGCGAGGTCAAGGTGGTGCGCACCGACGGCAGCGAGAAGCTCTTCGTCAACAAGGCCATGCCCGAGGTCCCGGAGGGTACCGAGTGGCGACGGATGGACTGCGTGGACTGCCACAACAGACCCACGCACATCTACGACACAGCCGAAGACTCCGTGGACGGTCAGATCCGGCAGGGGCGCCTGGATCCCACCCTGCCCGAGTACCGCAGCGCCGCCCTCGAGGTGGTCCAGGCGGCCTACCCCTCGCGCGAGGCTGCGCGCCAGGGTCTCGTCGACAATCTGCTCAAGTTCTACACCGAGAAGCACCCCGAGGTGGCGCAGGCTCGCCGGGCAGACATCGAGAAACAGGCCGCGGTGCTGTACGAGCAGGTGTGGTCTGCCAACATCTACCCGGCGATGAAGATCACCTGGGGCACCTACCCGACGCAGCTCGGTCACCACAACGACTCGGGCTGTTTTCGCTGTCACGCGGACCAGCACAGCACGGATACCGGCGAGACGATCTCGCAGGATTGCGACCAGTGCCACAACCTGGTGGTGCAGGAGCAGAAGCTCTCCGAGCTCGACGAGAACATCAAGCATCTCCTGTTCTAGGAGCGAACCGAACGTAGCGAGGGAGTGACCGATGACCCTGCCGACGCGCCCAGACCGTGCCACCGGTGTCGCCTGCTGGCTGCTGCCCCTGGCCTGCGTCCTGGGGGGAGGACCGGCCCTGGCCCAGGATTCGGCCCCGGCCGCAGCGGCGACCGTGGACAACGAAACCTGCCTGGGCTGCCACACCGACGCCAGCCTCACGGCCGAGACCGAGCGCGCCAAGAAACTCACGCTCGTCGTCAAGGAGGACATTCTCACGGGCTCGGCGCACGAGGGCCTGGCCTGCACCGACTGCCACACCGGAGCCAAGAGCTTCGAGGACGTGCCGCACAACGAGGGCAAACCCCTGACCCTGGGCTGCGCCACCTGCCATGAGGAGGTCGACACCGAGTACCAGAAGAGCATCCACGGTGGCCTGCGCCGGATGGGTGATACGGAGGCCGCGACCTGCTCGGACTGCCACGGCACCCACGACATCCTGGGTCCCAAGGACAGGCGATCCAAGGTCAACAAGTTCAACCTGTCCAAGACCTGTGCGACCTGCCACCAGGGCGGACAGATGCTCAAGACCCATGACATCGCGCAGAAGGAGCCGGTCCAGCACTACATCGACTCCATCCACGGCCGCGCGCTACTGGTCGATGGTCTGTCGGTGGCTGCCACCTGCAACGACTGCCATGGCGTGCACGACATCCTGCCGCACGAGAACGTGCGGTCTCGCATCAGCAAGCAGAACGTACCCAAGACCTGCGGCACCTGCCACGTGCTGGTCGAGGAGGTCTACAACAAGAGCATCCACGGCCGACTGCTCGCCGCCGGGGACAAGCGAGGCCCAACCTGCATCGACTGTCACAGCTCGCACGAGATCAGCCAGCCCCGGCGCGAGGTGTTCAAGCTCTCGATCGACCACAAGTGCGGCAGCTGCCACGAGGACAAGCTCGAGCGCTATCGCGAGACCTTCCATGGCAAGGCCATCGCCCTGGGGCGCACCGGCGTGGCGGCCTGCTACGACTGCCACGGCCACCACGACATCCAGAAGTCCAGTGATCCCGCCTCACATACGAGCGAGGCCAGGCGCCTGGAGACCTGCCGCAAGTGCCACGCCGACGCCAACGAGAACTTCTCGAACTACCTGGTGCATGCCAGCCACACGGACAAGGAGAGCGCTCCCCAAGTCTACTACGTCTACGTGTTCATGACCGCGCTGCTGCTCGGGACCTTCCTGTTCTTCGCGGTTCACAGCGTTCTGTGGTTGCTGCGCTCAACGGTGCTGTACATCCGGGACTCCAAGACCTTCCGCGAGACCAAGTTCAGGGCGCGCGCTGACGACGAGGAATTCGTGCGCTTCCGGCCCGTGGATCGCTTCATACACGCTCTGATCATCTTCAGCTTTCTGCTGCTGGTGCTCACGGGCATGCCGCTCAAGTTCTACTACACGGACTGGGCGCGCTGGATGCTCGACGTCATGGGCGGGCAGGCAGTAGCGGCCGTGCTGCACCGCGTGGGTGCCATCGTCACCCTGTTCTACTTCGCGCTGCACATCTCCACCATGACGACGTCGATCTGGCGCGCACGGGATAGATTCAAGGATGCGACCAGCGGGCGCTACACCCTGCGTTCCGTCCTGAGCCAGGCCTTCGGTCCGGACTCGCCGGCGCCCAACCTGCAGGACCTGCGCGATTTCGTCGCCCATCAGAAGTGGTTCTTCGGCCGGGGCGAGAAGCCACAGTTCGATCGCTGGACCTACTGGGAAAAGTTCGACTACATGGCGGTGTTCTGGGGCGTCGCCGTGATCGGCCTGTCGGGCCTGATCATGTGGTTCCCCGAAAGCTTCACGACGGTGCTGCCTGGCTGGATGATCAACGTCGCCCTGGTCATACACTCGGACGAGGCTCTCCTCGCCGCGGGCTTCATCTTCACCTTCCACTTCTTCAACGTGCACTTCCGCCTCGAGAAGTTCCCCATGGACCCCATCATCTTCTCGGGCCGCATCTCCAAGACCGAGCTGCTGCACGAGCGCAAGCGCCAGTACGAGCGCTGGGTCGCCGAGGGCACGCTGGACGAGCACAGGCTCAAGGATGAGTGGTTGAGCTGGAAGCGCATCGCCCTGCCCGCAGGCTTCGCAGCCTTCCTCACGGGTGTGGTCATCGTCGTGCTCATCTACGCCGCGATGTATTCACGGTTGCTACAAAACTAGCCGGAGGTTTCATGAGGTCGGCTCCCCGGGGAACAACAAACTGGATGCCGGGGGGTGGGCGAAGTATTCTCTTAGTGTTTTTGTCTGTATTTAATTTTTTCTCGCCCGTCCACGCCCTGGACGGGGGCGGCAGCCCGGAGGCGAGCACCGAGGCCGCACCAGGCAACCCCTGCCTGGATTGCCACGGTGACGACAGCATCGAAGCCGTCAGCGAACGCGGCAAGAAGCTGAAGTTGCACGTCAAGGCGGACGCGCTGCAAGCGAGCGTGCACGCGGACGTCGGCTGCACGGACTGCCACGTGCTCGGCGCCGAGGCCGACAGCCACTACGAGGCCGGCCTGAAGAAGGTGGAGTGGGGCTGTGCGGGCTGCCACGACGACGTGGTCTCGACCTTCACCAAGGATTGTATCCACGGCCGCGAGCTGGCCAAGGGCAACCCCAAGGCGCCGAACTGCCAGAACTGCCACGGTGGCCACGACATCCGCAAGGGCACCGACCCCGACTCACAGATGGCCCCGCTGCACCAGCCCGACACCTGCGGCGCCTGTCACGGCGGACGCACTGGCAAGGTTGCCCACCCCCTGGCCGGCAAGCGCCTGCTGGTCGAGCGCTACCAGGAGAGCGTGCACTTTCAGCAACTCAAGGCCGGCAAGCCCGCGGCCTCGTGCAGCGACTGCCATGGCTCGCATAACATCCTCCCGTCTTCGGACACCAACTCGCAGGTGACGCGACTGACCTTGCTGAACACCTGTGCCAAGTGCCACGCGGCAGAGGTGCAGGCCTACAGCCAGGGCGCCCACGGCAAGACCTTGCTGCACGGCAACCAGGACGTGCCCACCTGCATCACCTGCCACGGCGACCACGACGTGATGTCGCTCAAGACCCAGGCCGGTGGCAAGCGCGACTTTGCCGCCACCCAGGTCTGTATCTGGTGCCACGGCAACCAGCGAATGATGGCGCGCTACGACTTGGATACGTCACAGGTCGACAGCTACATGCGCGATGTCCACGGCCTGATGCAGCGAGGGAGCAGCGGCGCCTCGGCAACCTGCGCCGACTGCCACGAGGCGCACCAGGCCCTGCCCTCGACCGATGAAAACGCGCGCATGAACCCCAAGAACCGTGCCGAGACCTGTGCGAGCTGCCACGGCAAGGTCTCGGAAACATTTGCCCAGAGCTTTTCGCACGCGACCAGCAAGGGTGAGACCACCGGCGGCGTGATCAAGCACTACATCGTCGTCACTTACGTGCTGCTCATCATCGCGATCATCGGCGCCATGTTCATGCACAACCTGGTCATCTGGGTGTACTTCGTGCGCCGCAAGCTGGCGTACCAGAAGCAGAACGGAGTGGCGCAGCGGCTGTCGTCGGGGGAGCGGCTGTGGCACCTGTTCTTGCTGGGCTCGTTCTTCCTGCTGGTGCTCACCGGGTTTGCCCTGAGCTTCTCGGATGCGTGGATGTTCCGCTGGTTGCTGTCCGTGGGTATCACCGAGGGCGTGCGTGGCCTGTTGCACCGCATCGGTGCCGTCGTCAACACCGGAGCCATGGGTGTGGTACTGGTGTGGGCCTTCACCCGCGCCGGTCGCCAGAAGTGGTGGGTCGCCATGTTCCCGCGCTGGCGTGATGTGCGGGATTTCATCGGCACCATGAAGTACTACCTGACGCTGCAAAAGGAGAAGCCGCGCTTCGCCCTGTTCAACTACGCCGAGAAGGCCGAGTACTGGGCCCTGTGGTGGGGCTCGGTGGTCATGCTGCTCACGGGCTGCATGATGTGGTTCTCGAAGTCGCTACCCGAGAGCTGGCCCAACTGGATCATCGATGCCGCGCGCACTGTGCACTACTACGAGGCGGTGCTGGCCACCCTGGCCATCGGCGTGTGGCACCTGTTCCACGTCATCTTCCACCCCGAGGAGTACCCGCTGAGCACCATCCTGGTGACAGGGAACCTCACCGAGCACGAGGCCCACGATCGCTTCGATGCCGAGGCCATACGCGAGCAGGCCATCCCCGTCGAGGAGCCCGCAGAGCCGCTGTCGGACAAGCCCTGGATGGAGGACGGGGAACAAGCCGGCGAGTCCAAGGGGCCCAAGGCCTCGATCAAGTAGGCCCGGGCGCGAGCGTCCCAGGCTCGCCCACAACTCACCTTCACGATTTCTCTGTTACTCACGACGAGGCGGAAGGATCACTGCCCTGGTCAGCATCCTTTCGCACGGCCTTCCCCCGAGGCCTGCGCTCCGGGGTCTGGTGCACGCGCAGCGCGGCCCGGGTCCCCGCCACCACCTCGAGACAGCGCGGTGCCAGCTCGACGAAGTCGCGCCTGAGCTCGCGCAGACGACAGCGCTCTGCCTGGATCAGCGCCCCGGCGGTCACGAACAGTTCGTCGCGTTCAAGGCCCTGCACCCGCGAACGCCACAGTCCGCGCAACCAGTCGCGCAACCAGGCCTCGCCCACGGCAGCGTCCTGGTGATCGCCGAGCACGTCCTGCATGCGCACCAGGCTGTCGCGCACAGCTTGAAGATCGAGGGGACTGACCGCGGCGAAGAACTCGCAGGTGTAGCGCGCGCGCTTGACCTCGATGCGCAGGGCGTGCAGCGCCGCATCCGGCATGCGCGGGATCTTGTGAGGTCGTAGCTTTTGCACCGGACGCAGGCCCAGCCGGACCTGCTGCACCGAGGCCTGTGCGGCCAGGCCCGTCGGAGGCGTGTGCAGCAAGCTCGACGAGAGCAGCTCCAGCGCATCGATCAGGGTCGTGCAACGCGGGGACCGGAGGGCCTGCTCCAGGGCCAGGATCGCGGGCCCCCTGCGGCGACGCAGGCGCTCGTGCAGGCGGCGGCGGACACCTGCCCCCTCTTCCACCTGGTCGAGCAGACCGTCGAGGCGAGGCCCAAACACGTCGAGATCGCGCACGGCACCTGCCACCTGGGCCAGCCAGCGCAATTCGACTTGCAGCGCATCGTACCGGGCCTTTCCAACGACCTTGCGGAACTGTCTCAGGGCCGCGCGAGCACGCCGGGTGGCCACGCGCAGATCGTGCACGTGCTCGGGATCCTCGCCGGCGAGGGCGCCCGGGATGTTGGCGCGCACGACCCGGGCCTGGGTCGACAGGATCTGGGCAACCAGCTCCTCGACGCTGCTCGGCAGGGGAGCGGGCTCGGTGGTGTTCTGCATAGGGACCCCCTGCAGCTGCCCGGAATGTGCCATTGCAGCAGACAAGCGTGGTGGGCCCAGCCCGCGGACGCTCCCGTCGTCACCATGACAAATGGGCGGTGTCGCCACAAGGGCCGGCATGGCCTTGCATCGATCCAGGGCGGCGAGGCATGCTGGGACCTCACCCGACGACGACCAGGCACAGGAGAGGTCATGCTCGAGAACGTGGATCTCGGGGTCAAGCTCACCAAGGCCGACTACAAGAAGGCCATGGCCAAGCTGGAGCTGGAGCTGGGCGAACTGCAGCGCACGGCCCGCGAGGTGGGCCTGCCGGTGCTGGTGGTGTTCGAGGGCTGGGAGGCCGCGGGCAAGGGCACGCTGATCAACAAGCTCATCCACGCCATGGATCCCCGCGGCTACACCGTGCAGCTGGTCGGGCCTCCCACCGAGGACGAGCGCCTGCGCCCCTACCTGTGGCGCTTTTGGAACCGCACGCCCGAGGGCGGCCGCATCACCCTGTTCGACCGCAGCTGGTACCGGCGGGTGCTCATCGAGCGCGTGGATCGCATGGTCTCCCGCACCCAGTGGGCCCGGGCCTACCAGGACATCAACGCCTTCGAGCGCCAGCTCACCGACGGCGGCGCGGTGCTGGTCAAGTTCCTGCTGCACATCGACAAGGACGAGCAGCGCAAGCGCCTGAAGAAGCTCGACGAGGACAAGGCCACCTCGTGGCGCGTGACCAAGGACGACTGGCGCCACCACAAGCTCTACGAGCGCCACCTGGCTGCCTTCGAAGAGATGCTGGAGCGCACGGACACGGCCCTGGCGCCGTGGAGCGTGATCGCCTCGCACGATCAGCGCCACGCTGCGGTGCGCGCCTTTCAGGTGCTCACCGAGGCCATCCGTCGCGGGGTCAAGGCGGCCAAGGCACCCAAGCCCAAAGCCAAGCCCGCGATCCGCCGCAAGCCGACCGCGTCGAAGGCGGGTCACACGGTCACCCTGGATCGGGTGGACCTGTCGGCGGACATCGAGTCCGAGCGCTACCAGCGCGAGCTGAAGAAGACCCAGAAGAAGCTGGGCGAACTGGGCTTTCGCATCTACAGCGCGCGCCTGCCCGTGGTCGTGGCCTACGAGGGCTGGGACGCGGCGGGCAAGGGCGGCAACATCCGACGCGTGACCGAGCCCATGGACCCGCGCGCCTACGACGTGATCCCGGTCGCCGCACCCAATGACATCGAGAAGCGACACCACTACCTGTGGCGCTTCTGGCAGCACATGCCCAAGGACGGGCACATCGCCATCTTCGACCGCAGCTGGTACGGCCGGGTGCTGGTGGAGCGGGTCGAGGGCTTCTGCCGCGAGCAGGAGTGGCGACGGGCCTACCGCGAGATCAACGAGATGGAAGAGCACATGGCCGCCCACGGTGCGGTCATCGCCAAGTTCTGGCTCCACATCTCGCCCGAGGAACAGCTGCGGCGCTTCAAGGAGCGGCAGCGCCTGGCGCACAAGAAGTGGAAGATCACCGACGAGGACTGGCGCAACCGCGACAAGTGGGATCTGTACCGCGAGGCGGTCGAGGAGATGTTGCTGCGCACGAGCACCACCTACGCGCCCTGGACCATCGTCGAGGCCGACAGCAAGCGCCACGCCCGCATCAAGGTCATGCAGACCCTGGTCCAGGCCATCGAGGCACGACTGAAGTGACCTGAGGCCGGGCCGCGATCCGGCAGCGGTGAAACCCGCCACCCGACGCCGTTGCGTCAGGTCCTTGCGATTCTCAGGCGAACAGGATGACCAGCGTCGGCAGCAGGATGCCGGCGACCAGGAACATGCCGCCGCGCCCGCGCAGGCCCTTGCGGCCCTTGACGATGAGCACGCCAGACAGCGCCATGAACAGCAGCACCAGGGCGTAGCCGTCCCCCACCCAGGTCCACAGCCAGCGCTTCTCGTTGAGGTGCAGCATGTTGAACTGGCGGATCAGCGGCCGCGGTGTGCGCTGCGTCCACTCGGCCACGCCCGTCGACGGGATGTAGTCGACCACATCGAGCTCGCCCTCGGCATAGAACAGGCTCAGGCGGTCAGGATTGCGCCAGAACACCTTGCGCGGTGGCTGCGGGCGCTCGAGGGCACGACCGATGGCCTGCACCAGGTCGGCCTGTCGTTCCCGGGCCAGGCTGCGCTGTGCCGTCGCCGGGTCCGGGCCCGCGGTGTCACCCCACTCGCCCAGGAGCGCCGCCGGATCCCCCAGCGGGAGCGCGCGGACCTCGACGCTGTGGTTGTAGTCCCAGTGCGCGCGGTGATTGGTGGCGATGCCGCTGACCGCATACACCACGGTGAGCCCGAACACGAAGTAGCCCAGGTCGCGGTGCAGGATGATGAGGGGACGTCGCCAGGTCACCCGTGGACTCAGATGAAGTCCGCGCCCGAGGCCCGGACCACCACTTGCTTGATATTGGCGGTGATGGCCTCGGGATCGCCCAGCTTGTGCTCGCCGGCAATGTGCTTGGCGTGCTCGGCCGCGACCTCGATGACCTCGACCACACCCTCGGCGTCGGCGGTCTTGCCGATGGATCCCGGAGGCACCAGGAAGGCCGGGGCGGTCATCACCCGCACGAAGCGGCCGCTCTGGTCGTCAGCGACCACCGCGAACCAGCCTCGCCTGTGATGGCACATGGCCGAGATGTTGCCCTTGATGCGCACCTTCTTGCCGGCAAAGTCGTCGGGCTTGGCCAGCAGCTCGCTGACGCTGACCACGGCGCCATCGGCAAAGTCTGCGCCGGCGTGGGTGATGGTCTCGCCCTTCTCGTTCTGCCGGGTGACCACCTTGTCATCGCTGAGCTCGGTGGTGCCCTCGGCGCAGTCGTGCTCGACCTTGGGTGTCGCGTGTGCGGCCACGGGCATGGCCTCGTCGGCCTTCACCGCCGCCTGCTGCTGCCCCGGCTCCTGGGCCGAGGGAACGACCTCGCCCTGCTGCTGGGGCGGGCAGGCCAGGAGGAGCAGGGTCGCGGGGAGCGTCGAAAACAGGATTCGCTTCATGACACATTCCTCCCGTCACCATGACGGTGCTGGATGCCTAACAAAACCGGTGGCGTTAGCCAATCGAGAGCGGCATGCCAGGACACCTTTCGGGACGGCCTGGGTGATCGCACCCTTGGTATGACCGCGCCTGACACACTGCGGCGAGTTCGCAGCCCCCCACCCTCCGAAATCGCTGCCGACCAGATATGATGAATGAGCGATTGCCACTTGGGCCGGAGTACACATGGGGAACAACACCATCCAGGGACCGCGAATCAACCAGACCACCGGTGCCGTGGAGATGAAGAAGCCAGGCAATGGAGCAGCCCCGGATGGACCGGGTGAGCTGTACCAGGTGCAGTCCGGAGACTCGCTGTACAAGATCGCCCAGAACAAACTGGGTGACGGCGAGCGCTGGCGCGACATCGCACAGCTCAACCCACAGCTTCAGGACCCCAACAAGATCTTCCCGGGGGACGCGCTGCGACTGCCCGAGCTTCGCACCGCCCCTCTGGGCGAGCAGGTCGTGCAGCAGCGGACGGGTATGGCGGACCAGCAGGCTGTCGTCGAGAATTTTGCCCAGCACAAGGGCCCCAGCGCTGAGCTGCCCAGGAAGAGTGGCGTGCTCAACCTGCTGAGCAAGAAGGAGCCGTCGCTCGAGCAGAAACCGGACCAGGAGAGCAAGGCCCAGCTCGACCAGAAATCCGGGCCGGGCCCACAGGTCGAGCAGCGCATCGAGAAGCACCCCGAGATCGCGCAGCAGAACGAGGTGGTGCAGAAGGTCGAGCAGCGACTCGAGCAGCGCACCGAGGTCGAGCAGCGCATCGAGAAGAAGCCCCAGATCGAGCAGAAGATAGACCTGGATCAAAGGAAGGTGCCCGACGAGCCGCCGGACCGGCGCATCGACGCGCCGGACGACCCCGAGTGGGACTACGACCTCGACGACCCCGAGGACCCGGACGGCCCTAGCGAGGTCGACATCCCGGACCGCCCGGATGTTCCGGAGGTTCCCGATCGTCCGCACGTGCCAGAAACCCCGGACCTGCCGCACCAGCCGGAACCACCAGAAGACATACCGCACTGGCCGGTGGAGACGCCGGGCGATGTCGACGAGCCCGAGCCGCCGGTGTGGACCTGGCCCGGTGGCGGGGAGCCCCCGTTCGAGCCGCCGGTCCGACCGGAGCCCCCGGTACACACGACTCCGGAGAACCCGCCGGGGCGCGTGCCGAACCGCCCTGTGGATCCGCACCCACCCGTCGTCGTGCAACCCGAGGACCCGCCAGGACACGTGCCGAACTGGCCTACGGATCCCTACCCGCCCGTCGTCACCACACCGCCAGTGGTCACAAGACCCGTGGACCCTTCACCAGGCCGAGTGCCGCGGCGCCAGCCTGATCCCACGCCGCCCGTCGTCACGCGGCCCGTGGATCCCTCACCAGGCCGTGTCCCCAGGCGCCAGCCTGACCCCACACCTCCTGTGGTCACGCGCCCGGTGGACCCCTCGCCAGGCCGCGTACCGCGGCGCCAGCCTGACCCCACACCCCCTGTGGTCACGCGCCCGGTGGACCCCTCGCCAGGTCGTGTGCCCCGTCGCCAGCCCGACCCCACGCCGCCGGTGGTGAACAGGCCTGCCACCCCGAATCGGGTGCCCAGGCAGCCCAACGTGGTGCAGCCGAATCGGTCACCGACCACGGGCAACGGAACCAATCCCCCCTTGAACGTGCCACCTCGTCGCTTCCCGACAGACGGTTGATCGCGCTCCAGGGCCTCCTCCATCCCTCTGCCCGGGCGACTGGCGTTGACCCGCCCCGGCGTGCATGAAAACAATCCGCATCGCGGAGGTCATATGGCCAGGGACAGCGGCAGCACAGGGCGCAATAGCAGCCTCAAGCAAAAGAGCGTGGAGGTCGGCATGAAGGTCGTGGGCAAGGTCCTGCAGGACCCTGACCGCGCCCGCTCCATGATCGAGATGGTGGGCAAGGTGCAGCGCTCGAAGGAGGCCTTCGACGACGCCACGCACCGCCTGCGCAACGTCGGCCACCTGCCCAGCCGCGAGGACCTGGCGCGCATCGGTCGCCACGTGGGCGCCCTGCGCCGCGAGGTGCGCCGGCTCAAGTCGCGCATGAGCGCCATTCGCACCAAGCTGGAGCGAGCCTGAGCGTGCGACGCGACGACGATCCCTCGACCTCCTCGCCCCGCCCTGCCATGCCCGATGCGCCTGCTGTCGATGACCAGGGGCGCCGCATCGCCAGCGAGCTCGCAACACTGCACGCCATCATGAAGCGTCTGCGCTCGGATACCGGTTGCCCCTGGGACCGCGCGCAGTCCCTGGCCTCGCTGCGGCCCTACCTGATCGAGGAGACCTACGAGCTGCTCGAGGCCATCGACAGCGGCGACCTCGAGCACCACCGCGAGGAGCTGGGCGACCTGCTGTTTCAGGCCTTCTTTCAGGCGCAGATCCGCGACGAGGAGGGCGCCTTTGACCTGGGCGACGCAGCGCGCGCCATCGCCACCAAGCTGCTCAGGCGCCACCCGCATGTGTTCGGCGACGGCGACAAGAAGGACAGCCCCGAGGCCGTGCGGGTGAGCTGGGAGCAGATCAAGCGCGACGAGAAGAAGGGTCGCCGCACGCTGGATGGAGTGCCCGAGACACTGCCCTCGCTGCTGCGCGCGGTGCGCACGGGTGAGAAGGCGGCCAGTGTGGGCTTCGACTGGCCCGATGCGCCGGCGGTGCGCGAGAAGATCCACGAGGAGCTGGCCGAGCTCGACGAGGCCCTGGCCGCCGGCGATCCGACTCACGCCGAGGCCGAGCTGGGCGACCTCCTGTTCGCGGTCTGCCAGTACGCACGACACCTGCGGCTCAGCCCGGAGGACGCGCTGCGCGGCTGCGTGAACCGTTTCCGCCAGCGCTTCGCACTGGTCGAGGACAAGGCGACGCAGCGCGGGCTGGTGCTGACCGAGATGAACATCGACGGGCTCGAGGAGCTGTGGCAGCAGGCGAAGCGCGACCTGGCGTGAGCGAGGTGCTCACCAGCTCTCGGGTGTTCGCACGCAGTCGTAGGTCAGCGCGATGGGCGGGTCGGTCGCCACCACCTCGAAGTCCGTCGGTTCAATGCCCACCAGGTCGTGCGAGCCGAGCAAGCTGTCCCACTTGGCGGTGGTGAAGGTATCCGCCTGCGCGGTGAGCGCCACGTTGCCGCCGTCGGCCAGCAGCATGCCGTACTTCTTGAGTGCGCGCGCCACCACCTGGGCGCCGGCCGAGTAGCCGCTGACATCGAAGTCGCTCTTGAGCCGCCAGCGCGTGCCGTAGGTCGGCGCATCGGCCGAGCTGGCGGACGGACCTCCCGCGTGTGTGGCCGGGTGCACGTACCAGTCCGCGCGCATGCGCGCGTTGGGCAGGATGAAGCGGATGGCGTGCGCGATCTCGCCGGCCGCCACCTCGTCGGCGGTGAACAGCAGGGGCGCGATGGGAAAGCCGGCGGCATCGGCGCTGGTGCACTGCTCGCCACGTCCCTCGGCGGGATACACGCGTGTCATGTCCCACACGGCCTCGCAGGTCCCACTCAGCACGCCACCCGTGTAGTCGGCCTGCCACATCTCGTACAGGCGGTTGACCCGCCTGTCGGCCACGATCAGGTGGCAGTCGCCGGCGCTGGCGCAGGAGTAACCGGTCTCGCCTTCAAGGCGGCCACCGGCTGGGATGGGAAAGTCCAGGGTGTCGCAATCCGGCAACCAGTCCGGATCGTAGTCGAGCGTCACGTAGGGCGTGCTGGACTCGGCCTCGAGCACCTCGATCGAGAAGTCGATCTGGAAGCGGCTAAAACCCCAGCCTCCGTTGTCGGCCAGCCACCTGGTGATGGCCGAGGAGTTGGGATCGAGCGCGGCCTGCGAGACGTCCTGGTACATGAAGGACGTGGACGGAAAGTACTGGCCACCCGGTTGGGCGGCGTCGGCGATCGTCCCGCCATCCACCTGCATCGAGCCATCGGCACCGACAGCGCCATCCGGTCTCGTCGCGCCATCTGCAGTGACAGCGGCATCCGGTGTGCCGGTGGAGTCCGGGGAGCCGATGTCGCCAGCCGCGCTGTCGACGACGGCCGCGTCCTGACCCGAGGCGGCATCCACCGCCGAGGAATCGTCAGGACAGGCGGTGAGCGCCAGAACGCCGAGGACCATGGCCGGGCACAAGGAAATGGAGGTTCGCATCACAGCCCCCGCCTCTGCATACCTGCAGGCAGCCTCAAAGATAGCAGGCCCCGCTTTGCTGGCCACTGACGTATCCTCGACCCGTGCGCGCCCATATCCCCATGCTGCTGGTCCTGCTCGGTCTGACGCGCTGCGACTGCAGCTCCGGGCTCGCGGTACGGGACACGGGTCAGCTGGTCATGCTGGACACAGGGGGGCAAGGGGGCGATGCCTGCCCGGATGCAGGCGATGGCGACGCGCCCTCGCTGGACCACAGTGCAGGAGACCTGTGGGACCTGGATCGCCGCAGGGACGTGGGCGTGGGCCCGGACCAAGGCAGCGTGGACAGCACGACGGGCGCGGACAGCTCGTCGGCGCTTGATGCGCCTCCAGTCGCTGATCAGCACGTGGACAGTTCGGACACGACGGACGCAACACCGGGCCTGGATGCGACGGAGGCTACAGATCTCCAGAATCCCGACGCCAGCAGCTGCGCCTCGACCTGTGTTCCCGTCGCCAACGAGTGCCACGTCTGCGTCGACATCCTCATCGATAACTTCTGCAACACCTCGGTGGCACCCGCGGCGGTCGACGTACCCGTGGACACCACGCTCACCCTGACCTTCGTCAATCGCAGCGAGGACTACGCTGCGGACGTGTGGTCCTCGCGCGGCTACGGCTTCATCGAGTTGCCCACCGGTGCCACCTGGGAGGATCCCATCTGGCATTGCACGGGACCCACGGTCTACACCGAGTACTTCGACGTCAGCATCTACGGCGGCGGAACGTCATCCTGCCCGGCGCAGCGCTTCAACATGCACTGTCAGTGAGCCGGAGGCCGGATTTCTGCGCTGGCGCCAGTTTGTGGGCTCTGCAGATAGATCTCTCGTGGAGGGCGCAATGTCACCGCGACCGCTGCACAGGATCTCGTGCTTGCTGCTACTTGCTGCCGGGGCCTGCGACTGCGGTGGCCTGGTCGCTCCCTGGGGCGATGGCAGTGACGACGCGGGGGTCACCAGCGACGCAAGCGGCGATGGCGGCCGTGGTGCCGACGCCGGGGGTGACGCGGGATACTGCGGCGGCCTGCTTGCCCAGACCACCTTCACCTTCGGCCTGTGCGTGTGCGAGGACCTCAACATGGGCGCGGGCTTTTACACCGACGGCTACAGCGCCAGCTCAGGGGCTTACCAGCCCGGCCAGGAGAGCGGCAGCGTGGGCGTGCACGGAACCTTTCGCAACTACGGCGACAGCGACATCGGCGGCACTCTTTACTGCGGCGTGGACTCGCGCCCCATCGGCAACCACGACATCCGGGGCGAGCTGCGCGTGGGCGGCGAGGCCTTCACCGCCGGCGCTGACATCCACATCTTCAACGACGCCTTCGTCGTCGGCGACATCACGGGCATTCGCTACGTCATCGACGGCACCTTGCACATCCCCGCGGCCAGCACCGTGGGCGCAGCCGTGGATGCGACCCAGGTGGTGCGCGAGCCTGTGGTGGTGCAGACGCCCTGCCGCTGCCAGGGCGACAACCCCGTCGACATCACCGGCCGCATCGCCCAGGCCGCCCAGCACAACGACAACGCCCGCATCGGCCTCACCAGCGACGCCCTCGTCGACGTCACCACCGAGACCGATCTCGACCTGCCGCCCGGGCAGTACTACCTGGACTCCGTGAGCGCGATCTGGCCGGTGCGGCTGCACCTGACTGGACCCACCGCCGTGTACATCGCGGGAGACCTGCACTCGACATCGGTCTTCGAAGCCGTGCTCGAGACAAGCGGCCCCAACCCGCAGCTCGACCTGTTCATCGGTGGCAACATCGCAGCCACCGGGCAATTCGAGCTGGGCACCCGCACCTTGCCCTCGCGGGTGCGCGCCTACGTCGCGGGCAGCGACGACATCGTGCTGCTCGGCGATCTGAACCTGGGCCTCAACCTGTACGCGCCCTACGCCCGGGTGCTGGCGGCCGGCCCGCTGGAGATCTGGGGCGCCCTGTACTGCCGCGCGCTGGTCGAGGCCGGTCTGGTCGAGGTGCACTACGACAGCGACGTGCTGGCCGCGGCCCAGACCTGCGATCCCACGGCGCCGGTGCACCTGCCCGAGCGCTGCGACAGTTGCCTCGACTGCGGCAACCAGGCCTGCCGCAACAACCAGTGCACGACCTGCACCGACTCGACCCAGTGCTGCCCGCCGCTGATCTGCAACAGCGGGGTGTGCATGGCCATCGGCTACTAGCGCGTGTCCTCGACCCTGCTGGCGCTCAACGCCGTCACACCGCAGCGCCTGGTCGAGGCCCTGCCAGGTCTCACGCTGACCCAGGCGCGCAAGGCCGTTGCCCGCACCCACCGGGGCGAGCCGCTGCAGCCCGTGGCTGGTTTGAGCCGTGCCGCTGTCGACCGGATCCTCGCGAGGACCCATCTGCCTCGGCTGGAGCTCGTCGAGCGCGCGTCGAGCACCCTCGACCCCTTCGAGAAGTTCCTGCTGCGGGCCCCCGACGGTGCCCTGATCGAGACCGTGCGCATTCCGCTGGAGAAGCCGGACCGCCTGTCGGTGTGTCTGAGCAGCCAGGTGGGCTGCGCCTTCGCCTGTACCTTCTGCGCCACAGGCCGTTTGGGTCTCCACCGCAACCTGGAGACCTGGGAGATGATCGAGCAGGTCAGGGCCGTGCGCGAGACACTGAACAGGGGGCAGCGTGTCCACGGTGCGGTGTTCCAGGGCATGGGCGAGCCCCTTGCCAACCTCGAACACGTCCTCGAGGCCATCGAGGTGTTCAGCGACCCCAGCGCACTCAGCATCCAGGCCCGCTCGGTGACCGTGAACACGGTGGGGCTGCCGCGCCGCATCCGCGAGCTGGCGCGACGGGCCCCCAAGGTCAGGCTGGGGCTGTCCCTGGGCAGCGCGCGACCCGAGCAGCGCCTGCAGCTCATGCCAGGGACGCGGGGGCACCCTCTACCGCAGGTGATGGAGGCCTGCGTCGAGCACGCGCAGGTCACGGGCCTGGCGCCCAGCCTCGCCCTGCTCCTGCTCGCGGGCGTGACGGATACCGACGAGGAGGCCGCGGCCCTGGCCAGGCTGGTGCAGGACTTCACGCGTTGTGCCGGCATGGCGCCGCGCCTGAGCATCCTGACCTACAACCCCATCGGGGACGACGAGCCCTACACCCGTGTCGACGACGTCGACGTGGCCAGGTTCCGGGATCGCCTGCGCTCCCTCGGGGTGAGCAGCCATCGCCGCTACTCCGGCGGCTCGGACGTGGCGGCGGCTTGCGGGCAGCTGGCAGGGCGTGGGCCGGGCCCCCGCGCGGTCCGCAACGAGCCCACCTGAGCTCTGGCGCGAAACGTCAGCGGGATGCAGACTGCCGGTCGACCGCCGTATCGGATGGTGACCATGACCCGACTCGCTTCCGCCTTGCCATGGCTTCTCACCTGCGTTGGCGTCGGCACCTGGCTCGCGCTTGCCGGGCTGTGGCCGTCGGCGGCACCCCGCCCCATGCCGGACGCCGAGACGGGTCGCAACCTGCTGCTGCCCGGTGGCCTCGCACTCGTCAGCTTCACTGTGCTGTTCGCGCTGCTGGAGCATGCGCTGGGACGCCGCCGCCTCGACTCGCCGAGGACTCCTGAGAAGCCGCACTCCGCCGGGTGGACCCTGCTCCTGGTCAGCGGGAGCGCACTCTTTCTCGAGGTCATGCTGATCCGCTACACGGGATCGCAGATCCGTGTCTTCGCCTACTTCAAGAACATCCCGCTACTCGCAGCCTACCTCGGGCTGGGCATCGGCTGCTGGCAGGGCGGCGAACGCGCTCCGCAACTGATCGCATTCTTCAGGTGGCTGCTGCCTGTGACCGCCCTGCTCAGCCTGGGCCCCATAGCCTTCGGACAGGACATCGGGCGCTGGGCTGCGCTCGGCAGCAGCGAACACGTGCTGGGCCTGGCCGGCGAGCACCAGCCCTCGAGCTTCGAGGTGTTGAGTAGCCAGGCGCTGATGGCCGGCGTATGCGTAGTGGCGCTGGTGGTGCTGACCCTGCTGTTCGTGCGCATCGGGCGGCTGCTCGGCCCTGCCTTCGACGGCATGCCACGCATTGCCGCCTACTCGATCAACGTCGTCGGCAGCCTGCTCGGCATCCTCCTCTTCGTGGGCCTTGGCTACCTCGAGACACCACCCTGGCTCTGGTTTGCGATCGGCCTGGCGCCCCTGCTTCTGCTCGGGGAGGGCTGGCGGTCACGCGCCCGGAATGCGGTCCTGGTGGCAGCGTGCTGTGCCCTGGTCTGGCCCTCGCCGGGTGAAACGGTATGGTCGCCGTACCAGAAGCTCATCGGGCATCAGGTTCCGGCCGGCCCTGGCGGTACCGGCAACCGGTCACCCGGCTTCCTGGTCGAGATCTCCGATGTGTTCTACCAGGTCGCCGTCGACCTCCGGCCGGGGGCGACGATCGCGGGACAGCCCGAGCTCTTTCCTCACTACCGTCAGGCCTTCGCCGAGGTGGCGCCGGGTGGGCGCATCCTGATCGTGGGCGCAGGAACCGGAAACGACGTCGCCGCGGCCCTGCGCGCCGGCGCAGCACGGGTCGACGCGGTCGATATCGATCCCGCGATAGTGCGCATGGGCCAGCAGTACCACCCCGAGCAGCCCTACGCCGACGCGCGCGTGCACGTGATCGTCGACGACGCGCGCGCCGTGTTCCAGAAGGCGCCGGCAGGCACCTACGACGCGGTGGTGTTCGGCCTGCTCGACTCGCACACCCAGCTCGGTTTCTCGTCGGTACGCCTGGACAATTACGTGTTCACCGTCGACAGCCTGGCTGCGGTGCGACGCCTGCTGAGGCCCGGCGGGCACATCGTGCTCACCGCCGCGACTCACCAGCAGTGGTTCCGCGAACGCTTCGTCGCGATGATGCAGACGGCGTGCGATGGACCCGTCGCCGCGGTCGATGGCGCCTGGTCCAGCTTCAGCTGCCAGGTGTCGAGTCCGCAGCAGACGCCGGTCGCTCGCCCGGCCGGGTCGAGCGTGCTCCCAAGCGATGACTGGCCCTTTCTCTACCTCCCTCGCCGCGAGATCCCCCTCGTGTACGCCCTGACCATCGCCGTGCAGGCTCTGGCCTCGGCGCTGCTGCTGCGCGGCCATGGCATCCGCTGGCAGGCCATGACCGCGGCGCACGGGCACCTGTTCTTTCTCGGCGCGGCCTTCCTGCTTCTCGAGGTCTCCAGCATCAACCGTCTGGCCCTGCTCTTCGGCACCACCTGGATGGTCTCGGCGTTCACCATTGCGATCGTGCTGGCGCTGATCGTCGCGGCCAATCTCGCGGTACAGCGACTGCCAAGGTCCCTGCCCCACGCGGTTGGTTACACGGGGCTGCTCGTCAGCCTGACGTTGAGCTTCGCGCTGCCGCCCTCGCTGGCGCTAGGAAGCGCCTGGCCGCTGCAGCTCGCCTACGCTGGTGTGCTGCTGTCGCCGGTCTTCTTCGCTGGCCTGGTGTTCGCGCACTCGTTCTCCTCGAGTGCGGCGGCCGGTCCGGCCCTCGGCGCCAACATGCTCGGGGCCGTGGTGGGGTGCTGGGCTGAATATCTGACCATGGCAGTAGGTATTCGTGCTCTCGTGCTGCTGGCCGCCGTCTTCTATCTGGCCTCGCTGCTCATGGCATGGCGCGCCCGACACGGTGTCAGCGCTGGCTTCGCAACACCACCCGCAGACCCGGGTTAATGGACCTCGATACCCCGTTCCGTGTGCTTCCGCAGGCTCCTGGCACACACCCAGTCGCCGGAACGTCCCGCCATTGTCGGGCTCCACTTTATCTGCTAGCAAGGCGTCTCTCTTTCGCGAGTCACCAAACGCATGGAGGCGTTCATCATGACACAGCACGTCTATTTCTTCGGTGGTGGCCAGGCCGACGGCGAGGCCAAGATGAAGAACCTGCTCGGCGGCAAGGGCGCCAACCTGGCCGAGATGGCCAAGCTTGGCATCCCGGTGCCCGCGGGCTTCACCATCACCACCGAGGTCAACACCTACTTCACTGCCCACGGCAAGACCTACCCGGCCGGCCTCGAAAAGGACGTCGACGCAGCCATGCGCAAGGTCGAGGAGATCATGGGCATGAAGTTCGGCGACGCCAGCAACCCGCTGCTGGTGTCGGTGCGCTCGGGCGCGCGCAAGTCCATGCCTGGCATGATGGAGACGGTGCTCAACGTGGGCCTGTGCTCGTCGACCATCCCGGGCCTGATCAAGAAGACCGACAACCCGCGCTTCGTGTACGACGCCTACCGGCGCCTCATCATGATGTACTCGGACGTCGTCATGGAGAAGGCCGCGGGCGTCGAGCCCGCCGAGGGCAAGGCCATCCGGCAGCAGCTCGACCGCATGCTCGGTGAGGTCAAGAAGGCCAAGGGCTACAAGAGCGACGCCGACCTGACCGCCGACGAGCAAAAAGACCTGTGTGAGAAGTTCAAGGTCCGCGTCAAGGAGACCCTGGGTAATGAGTTCCCGGACAACCCCAAGGACCAGCTGTGGGGCGGCATCAGCGCCGTGTTTGGCTCGTGGATGGGCAAGCGCGCGGTGTCCTACCGACGCATCGAGGGCATCCCCGAGGAGTGGGGCACCGCGGTCAACGTGCAGGCCATGGTCTTCGGCAACATGGGCGACACCTCGGCCACCGGCGTGGCCTTCTCCCGCAACCCTGCCACCGGCGAGAACAAGTTCTACGGCGAGTGGCTGGTCAACGCCCAGGGCGAGGACGTGGTGGCGGGCATCCGCACCCCCAACCCGCTCAACGAGTCGACCAAGAGCGAGCACAACAAGGAGCTGCCGTCGCTGGAGACGGCCATGGCCGGCGTCTACAAGGACCTCGATGGCATTCGCCTGAAGCTCGAGAAGCACTACACCGACATGCAGGACATCGAGTTCACCATCCAGGATGGCCGCCTGTGGATGCTGCAGTGCCGCGTGGGCAAGCGCACCGGCACCGCCGCCCTCAACATGGCCATGGACATGCTGGGCGAGAAGCTCATCGAGAAGAAGGAAGCCGTGATGCGGCTGACCCCGGCCCAGCTCGACGAGCTGCTGCACCCGCTGGTGGATCCGGCGGCCGAGGCCAAGAGCACGGTGCTGGTCAGCGGCTTGCCCGCGGGCCCGGGTGGCGCGGTTGGCCAGATCGTGTTCACCGCCAATGACGCCGTGGCCTGGGCCAAGCAGGGCAAGACGGTCATCCTGGTGCGTGAAGAGACCAACCCCGAGGACGTCGAGGGCATGCGCGCGGCCGAGGGCATCCTGACCGCTCGCGGCGGCATGACCAGCCACGCGGCCCTGGTGGCCCGTGGCTGGGGCAAGTGCTGCGTGGTGGGCTGCTCGGCCCTGCACGTGGACGTGCAGGACAAGAAGGCCCATGTCGGCAACAAGACCTTCAAGGAAGGCGACTGGTTCAGCCTCAACGGTACCCGAGGCCGCGTCTACGAGGGCAAGCTCGACATGATCAGCGCGACCGAGAACCCGCGCTTCGTCGAGTTCATGAAGATCGTCGACACCTTCCGCACCCTGGGCGTGCGCACCAACGCCGAGACCGCCGAGGATGCCAAGCGCGCGCGCGACTTCGGCGCCGAGGGCATTGGCCTGTTCCGCACCGAGCACATGTTCTACGGCAAGGGCTCCGAGGAGCCGCTGTTCTTCCTGCGCAAGATGATCCTGTCCAACACCGTCGAGGAGCGGAAGAAGGCCCTGAGCGAGCTGTTCCCCTTCGTCAAGCGCGACGTCAAGGCGACTCTCGAGGTCATGGACGGCTTGCCGGTGACCTTCCGCCTGCTGGATCCGCCGCTGCACGAGTTCGTGCCCCAGAGTCCCGAGAAGCAGGCCGAGCTGGCCAAGGCCCTGGGCATCGCGGTCGAGGACGTGCACAAGCGTGGCGAGGCCCTGCACGAGATGAACCCCATGATGGGGCACCGCGGCGTGCGCCTGGCCATCACCTACCCCGAGGTCTCGGAGATGCAGATCCGGGCCATCGTCGAGTCGGCGGCCGAGCTCAACAAGGCCGGCAAGAAGGCCCTGCCCGAGCTCATGGTCCCGGTCACCGGAGACGTCGAGGAGCTCAAGGATCAGAAGCGCATCTTCGACCGCGTCGTGGACGAGGTGACCAAGGCCAACGGTGGCACCGCGATCCCGATCAAGTACGGCACCATGATCGAGATTCCGCGCGCCTGCTTGACCGCCAACAAGATGGCCGAGAGCGCCGAGTTCTTCAGCTTCGGCACCAACGACCTGACCCAGATGACCTACGGCTACAGCCGCGACGACATCGGCGGCTTCCTGCAGGACTACCTGGACAAGAAGATCCTGGCGGCCGATCCCTTCCAGACCATCGACCAGGAAGGTGTGGGCCAG
This sequence comes from Pseudomonadota bacterium, assembly GCA_043821645.1. Lineage (GTDB taxonomy): Bacteria > Myxococcota > JACRCW01 > JAFGSX01 > JAFGSX01 > JBDRCO01. Next base: position 34,490 of record JBDRCO010000106.1, read on the forward strand.
CTCATGGAGATGACGGTCACCAAGGGCCGCCAGACCCGCAAGGACCTCAAGGTCGGCATCTGTGGCGAGCAGGGTGGTGACCCGGCCTCGGTCGAGTTCTGCTTCAAGATCGGCCTCAACTACGTGAGCTGCTCGCCCTACCGCGTGCCCATCGCACGGCTGGCCGCGGCCCAGGCTGCGCTGTCGGCCAAGTAGGTCGTCGACCGCCTCCCTTCTCGTTCTCTCTTCCTCCCATCGCCCTGCCCTGACGCCCGGATGCGGAGCCGCGGGCAGAGCCTTGCGCGCGGCCTGGCGCGCGGCCCCCGTTGTGACTCACGTCACCAAGAATCTGTGCGACCGGCCCTGGCCCCCCGCGTCCTTGGGTCGGAGCTGCGCGCACCTTCTCGCCGTAGCCCGCACACTGCGCGTCTTCGTCGCCGACAGGCGCGCCAGCACCGGGTCCCCTGCTCGCGCAGCGAGGACTCGCAGGAACCGGAGGGGTCCGCATGAACATGAACGCACTGCGCACCGGTGTCCGCATCCAGCGCGAGGCGCTGGGCGAGGTCGCCGGGCGTCCCCTGCACCATCTCGGACTGGTCGCTGGCGCCGCGGTCACCGCCGGCGTGGCGCCACTATGGGGTCAGGCCCTGTCGACCCACGGCTGGATGGAAGCTCGCCGCCGCATGCCCGCCGAGGGCCTGGTGGCCCTGGGGCAGATCCTGATCCCGCAGCGTGCGCGACCGCTGTATGCCGACGGCGTGTGGCGCGGGCTGTGGCGCGTCCACGGGCTCAGCCTGGCCCTGGCCTGCGTGCAGGCGCCCGCGGTGGCCCTGGCCATGCTCCCGGCCTTCCTCGCCTACCAGCTCCTGGCGCCGGCGGCCGGCATGTTCCCGGATCCCGTCGTCGCCATGGCCGTGGCCCAGGGCCTTCCCGCCCTGCTGGGGCTGGCGCTGGTGTCGCTGGTCGCGGGTCAGACCCTGCTGGTGCTGCGCCTGCTCGGGCAGACCCATGGAGCCTCCTCGCTGGGACAGATCGCGCGCACCTCGTCCGAAGCCTGGCGCGTGGCCCTGCAAGATCTGCCGACGCTGGCCACCCTGGGCTTGTCTCTGGTGGTCGTCGGCGCCATGGGCGCAGCCTTCGTCTACGCCAACCTGCGCCTCGCGCTGTGGCTGGAGCTGGGCGCTGGCGTGCAGCTGGTGACCACCTGGGCCGGAGCCATCACGCTGCTATTGGTCGCTGCACTGTCTTTCGAGGTGATGGCGCGCTGGGCCGAGCGCGTCGACGTGAACGCGCCGGTGGCGACGCATCCCTTCTCCTTCACCACCTGGCTGACGACGTGGCTGCGCAGCGTGGTGGCCTGGTTCGCAGCGCGCGGCATGGTGTCCATGGGCACCGCCGTGGTGCTGGCTGTCGGCGGCCTCACAGCCCTGCTCGCCCTGCTCAGCGGTCAGACCTTCACCTCCTGGGTGGGCCTGGGCTGGTTCGCCGCGTCGGCGGCGGTGCTGGTGGTCCTTCACGTGACAGGACGGCGCTCATGAACGGCATCAAGTTCCTTTCGGGTTTTATCGGTTTGGCTTGGGTGCTGGGCGGAGCAGGATCCCTCACCACGAACCTGGCCAGCGGCAAGGCTCGCGACGACGCCGCGATCGCGCAGCGGACCGAGATCCAGGAAGAGCTCACTCGCGCCCTGGCCTCCGTCGACGAGGAGATCGCCTCTACCCGCGAGCGCGGCGAGGCAAACATCGCTCGCACCACCGAGAGGCTCGAGGAAGACCAGGCTGCCCTGGACCTGGCCGGCGTCGAGATCCGCTCCCAGATCGAGACCACCCAGGCCTCGCTGGCTGCCGAGTCCGACCTGCGCAAGGTCACCCGCCTCGAGGCCCAGATCGTGAGCCAGCAAAAGCGGCTCGCGCGTCGCACCACAGCACCCCAGAACAGGCGAGACGCCAGTGCCGAGAAGGTCGACAAGGCCAAGGCCGAGCTGACCCAGGCCATCGCCGCCCTCGAGGCCAGCAAGCAGACCCTGAACAAGGGCGCCGAGACCAAGCTGGCGGCCGTCAGCACCATGCAGGCCATACCCGTCGCTGGCGCGTGGTGGAAGGGCGTCATCGCCCTCGTCATCGGCGTGCTCGGGATGGCACTGAGCTTCGTGCTGCGCGCCACACCTGTCCTGCACGTCGGGGTGCGTGCCGAACAGGACGGTGACGACAGCATCGCCGTCGAGGACAGCGACGTCTTCGCCTCGGCAGCCGCCCAGGTGGCGACCATGCCGCCGGTGATCGAGAACGAGATCGCCGCGCGCGAGGACAGTGAGCGCAGGCGTCAGCAACGCATCGCGGCCTTCCTGGGTGACGAGGGTCTGGATCCGTCTCTCGACGACAGCAAGCGGCGCGACCGCGGCCGGGCAGCGCCCCACAGCTAACCTGGCAGGCTTGTCGGCTGCGAGCTGGCTCCCGGACAGCTTGCGGGGATCTTGTCGTCCGGCACAACCTCGCAGCGTAGCTCGGGCCACAACATCAGCATCAGGCTTGCCTGCTCACGCAACTGGAACCATTCGTAGCCATCGAAGGGTGGCGGAAATTCTCGAGGGAGCGCCGCCATATCGGCGCGCGACGGCGGCCAGTGCTGCTGCCAGCGATCTCCCACGCGCTCCCAGCACTCGCTCATGCGATACCCGCTGCCGTCCGTGTTGCGCCCCTTGAGCAGCACCCAGGCCAGGTCAGGAGAAACCTGGTGCACCTGCTCGATACGCAGTCCCATGCGCAGCACGGGCATGAATTCCTTGTTGCTGCGAAACTCGGCCTTGAATCCGTTCACCTCGCGGTGCCTCGCCTCCACGGCCTTGGCCTCAGCCTTCATCTCGCGGCGCAGATCGAGCCACACCTGCTGTCGCCTCTCGACCGAGGGCTGGGTTCCTGGCCAACGCAGCTTGGAGTCCCTGAGCTTGACCGGTTCGCCATCCGTGATGAACGCCGCCGTGGCACGACGCTGCAATCTCTCCCACCAACCTCGACCGCCCGCCAGGAGGATCGCTTGATCCAGGGCGGCTGCCTCGACGGAATCCAGCTCCAGACGCGCCTTGAGTCTCTCGGTGGCTTCCTGGAATTGATGCCAGGTCACATCCCAGTGAAAGCACTCCAGGGCCTCGTCCACACCGAGCTCCTGGGCTCGGAAGCAGCTGATCACGGCCTTATCCAGCTGCTGCAGATCCACGATGCCTTCACCACTCGCGGTGTCGAGCAGGGGCTGCGCCATGCGGATCGGGCGGGCGAAGGCGAGGCCCTCGGCGCCGCCCATGATCTTGAGCGTGTTGATGCCCACCACCTCCCCTTGCTCGTTGATGAGGGGACCGCCCGAGTTTCCAGGATTGAGCGCAGCGTCATGCTGGATGGCACCCTGGTGTACGGCGCTGACCACGCCCGAGGTGAAGGACCACACGGTCTCCTGGGGGTGGCCCAGGGCCACCACGCGCTGACCCGCGTGCAGAGGCGCCTCGCTCACCGGAATCCGGTGCAAGTCCCGCGTGTCCGCGTCCAGTCGCAGCACGGCCAGATCCATGCCCTCGTGCATGCGCACCAGGCGCGCTGGCACCAGTTCGTCCTGGTACTCGAAGAGATAGCGCGCCAGCCCACCGTCCATGGGTGTGTAGCTCGTGCGACCTTGACGGTAGAGCATGGCCTGCAGCGTTTTCGCGCCGAGGACGATGTGCAGGTTGGTGAGTACCAGATCGTCGTCCTGCACCAGCAGTCCCGCACCGTAGCCGAGACTGCCGTCCGCGCGGGTCGCGACCACCAGCACCACGCCTGGCAGAACTTCTTCGGGATCGACCTCGTGTGTGCGCCCAGCGCCTGGCGTCGTGGAAGGGCGGGAGGTGCCACAGGCGACTGCGACCATGGCCAGGAACAGCCCCAGCGGCATGCGGCTGGCCCTCTGCGCTGCGCGTGTAGTGCTCATGCCACCCCCGGCTCCGGCTGGAATCCGCTTTATACCAGCCGAAGCTTGAATATGGGACCGACAGGTGGCGTATCAAGGGGTGGGGCGTCGGTTCGAGCCTGCGCCTTGACGTTCCCCAAAGGCCGTACCCCGGTGAAGCACCGATGGAGAAATAGCATGAGGTCGAGGGGTCAGCTCGCGGCTGCGGGCGTTCTGTGCAGCCTGTGCCTGGGGTGGAGCCAGCCAGCGCGCGCGGCCGGCGACGATGGTCTTGACCAGGTCGGCACCACCATGTGGGTGATCAGCGTCGCCGAGTTCGCCTTGCTGGGAACCCTGCTCGGCCTCGGTGCCCTCAGTGCTCTCGGCGGCGGCAGAGGCAGCGGAGACCTGGGTCTGGGCCTTGTCGGAACACCCCTGATCCTGGGTATTGGCGCCGGCTACGCGAGCATGCAGGACGACTGGGATCCGCACATCGCTGGCGCCATGCACCAGGGTCTGTGGACGGGTGCCGCCCTGACAGGCTGGGGCGTGCTGCTGGGCCAGCAGATCGACGAGAGCTCGCCCTGGCCCTCGGTGGCCATGGCGGTGGGGCTGGGAGCGCTCGGGGTGCTGGGCGGGGCGGCCGTTGGCGGGCTGCTCGTCGACAGCGAGAACGAGATGTGGATGGTCTACGCCGCGCCCGTGGCCAGTGGCGCCGCGGTCCTGGTCACCTGGTTGACCCTGCTGGTCATGGAGGGAGCCACCGGCGAGCCACCGCTGGAGGATCGCGCACTGGCCACCACCCTGGTGGCCGCGGCCACAGCGCCGTTGCTCGTCGGCACCCTCGGCGTCGTCGCGCTCAGCGTCATGCAAGCGATCGAGTGATCCCGTCCTCAGTTGCCCGCGCACAGCTCCTGGGTCCGGGTGTCCCAGTCCAGCAGACCATTGAGAATGGTGTCGATGATCCAGTTGTCGTCGGTGGAAGCATTGACGCCGTGAAAGGCCATGTGCCGCCACACCGGATAGAAGTGGGCGATGCGGCCAGGCGTGGGTTCGTAAAAGAGCTCGAGCTGGAAGTCGAACAGGTACTCGTTGGCGTCGGTGTCAAAGTACTCGGCAGGGTCCGGCATGTAGATGCGTGAGAGGATGGCCGGGCCGTAGGCGAGTTCGACGCTGTCGTCGGCGCCGATGTAGCGCAGGCCTCCCTTGCTGTGCGCGCCGTACTTGGCCGCGGGCATGGGCGTGGCCTCGTAGTACATGTCCCAGGTGATGGTGTTGCTCTGCCTCGATGTGTAGTCGTCGAGCGATGACGTGTAGGTGCGCTGGTACGTATCGTAGACCTCGGGATACTTCTCGGCCTGGTTGAGGTCGTACAGGATCTTCTCCAGCTTGATCAGGTCGCAGTCGAACATGTTGGTCACGAACATGCCCTGGGCCGGCTTGGGATCGCGATCCTGCATGTCCACCACGGCGAGCTCGTCGCGGGTCAGGTCCTTGAGCAGCCCGCGGTCTTGCTCGCTGAAGGTGTCAAAGGCATTGGCCTTGTGCACCTTGCGCATGGCATCGACCATGGCTGTGTCATCCGCCTGCAGGTAGTTCACCCACAGCCAGTGCGCGATGCCGTTGATGTCTTCGGGCGCCGGTTCCAGTGGCGGCTCGCAGGCAAACATGGACCAGAGCAACAGCCCCCCTGCTGCCAGGATCCTGCTTTGGCGCATCGGTCTCGCTCCCTCGCCGATCGGTGTGAAAACCGGTGAACGAGGTTGAGTATACCTCCGCTGCTCGCCCGTGCTCCCCCCGGGCTTCACTTTCATGACGCACTGCACCTGCTCACGGTGGCCTCGCAATTGCCGCTGCTCTCGGATTAAATGCGCTGCTGGTCCCGTTAGGTATCGCGGATCCCCATCCGCTGGAGGTTCTCGTCCATGCCCACACCGCTGCGTGTTGCCGTGCTGTTTGGAGGCAAGTCGGGCGAGCACGAGGTCTCGTGCACCTCGTCGCGGGCCGTGATCCAGGCCCTGCAATCCATGCCCGAGCACTACACTGTCGTCCCCGTGGGCATCACGCGCCACGGGCGCTGGGTCAGTGGCGGCGAGGATTTGCTCGAGCTGCTGCGCCAGACCGAGGGCTACAAGCCCCTCCCGGACACGGCACGGGCGCTGCCCACCGTGTACCCTGATCCGGCGGGAGGCGCCTTCATCTCCGTCGACAGCTCGGGCAAGGTCGAGCGCATCGAGATCGATGCCGTGTTCCCTGTGCTGCACGGCCCCAACGGCGAGGATGGGACCGTGCAGGGCCTGCTCGAGGTGGCGGACGTTCCTTATGTCGGCTGCGGTGTGCTGGCCTCGTCGCTGGCCATGGACAAGGTCGTGGCCAAGGCCGTGTTTCACGCCGCGGGGCTGCCGGTCATGCCGTGGGTGGATTTTCTGGGACCGCAGTGGCGTGGCGACGAGAAGACGTGGAGCGAGCGCGTCGAGAAGGAACTCGGCTATCCCTGCTTCGTCAAGCCAGCCAACATGGGTTCCAGCGTCGGCATCACCAAGGTGCACGAGCGCAGCGAACTCGGACCGGCGGTGGTCGAAGCCCTGCGCCACGATCGCAAGGTACTGGTCGAGAAAGCTGCGACCGAGATCCATGAGATCGAGTGTGCCGTCCTTGGCAACGACTCCCCCGAGGCCTCGGTGCCAGGCGAGATCGTGCCCTGCAAGGAGTTCTACGACTACGAGGCCAAGTACCTGGCCGATGGCTCCAAGATCCTGATCCCGGCTCCCATTGCCGCTGACAAGATCGCGCGTGTCCGCGATCTGGCCGTGAAGGCCTTTCGTGCTGTCGACGGCAGCGGCATGGCACGCGTCGATTTCTTCGTCGACAAGGCCGGCGACGGCATCTGGCTCAACGAGATCAACACCATCCCTGGCTTCACGCCCATCAGCATGTACCCCAAGATGTGGCAAGCCAGCGGCATCAGCTTCAACGGCCTAGTGCACCGCCTGATCCAGCTGGCCATCGAGCGCCACCAGGTGAGAGCCCATTCCTGAGGCTGGTACGCGGCTCTATTGTCTCCTAATCTCGCCCGGCACCTGTCGCAGGGGGGTCGTCCATGAAGCCCGTTCTTCGCCCTCTTCTCCGCGGGGTGCTCACCTCGCTTCTCCTCATCGTGGCGCTCGGTTCGAGCCTGGCCTCGCTGACTCTTGCCGGGCCCTCGAGCAGCGAATGCCAGGAGCTGTGCGACTGGGCCGCCCAGGTCTGCACCGGAGACCAGGGCTGCATGGAGGACTGTCTGGGATCCAGTACTGCCGAGATCGACGACGCGCGGTCGCGATGCCTGGGTGACACGCCCTCGACCTGCAAGAGCGCCAACTGCTGTCTTAAATTCACCTACGATGCCGAGTACTGGCAACAGAACTGCTACGGCAACTGAGCACTGTTCCGACGGATCCGGTGAGGCATTGAACAGCCGCGCTGTCACCGCGTCTCACAATGGGCTAGAGTGCCTCCCCGGCGCGACGCATTGCCGCGCCATAGGGGGCTCGCACCCGGGAGGTCACCATGAACATGTTGCTCCTGTGCTCTGCGATGAGCGTGCTGCCAGCCGGCGGTCTGATCGGGAACCCTGACGTGGAGGTGGTCAAGGCCAAGGCAGCCCCCACCCAGCTGCAGTTCGAGGTCGAACCCGCCAACGTCATCATCTTCGTCGACAACAAGAAGAAGGGTGTGGCCAAGAAGCTCAAGGCGGTGAACGTCAAGCCAGGCACCCACACGGTCAAGCTGGTGTGGAACAAGGACGAGACCGAGTTCGACATCAAGGTCGAAAAGGGCAGGACCGTCGTCGTCAAGTATGCCTTCGAGGACTCTGGCAAGGAGAACACGCCTCCTGCAGAAGAGACACCGCCCCCTGCCGAGGACAACAAGAAGAAGGACGCACCCAAGGGGAAGCAGGACAAGGCCCCATCACCGCCACCGGACGACGACGAGCCCGGGGACGACCTGGACTCCGATATCCCTCGCTGAGTGCCCCGCGCACCCCGTCCAGTGACTGCCTGATCTCGCGACCCCGTGGCAGCTCGCGCTGGTCGCCTGCACACGCTATCATCGAGCACAGCACTAAGCATTGACGAGGGCCTGCGCATGCCACGTCTCGCTCGGACACTGCTCGCGATCGCCCTCACCTGGCTGGCCCTGGCAGGCTGCAACCTCGCGGTGGAACCAGTCGATACAGCGCCTGGTCCCGACCCGCTGGAGCACCGAGATGCGGGGCTGGATGCCTGGGGTCTCGACCACGATGCGGTCAGTGCGCCAGACCAGGGCCTGACCGACACGACGAGCGCGTCAGACCGATCCAGCGCCTCGGACCGGAGCAGCGTTTCGGATCCAGGCGACACAGTCGACGCGGTCATGGCTGAGGACGCGGTGGCCATGGATCAGCCTGTCCTCGTCGACGCGCTCAGCACTGCGGACACAGGAGCCCCGGACTCGGACGCCTCGACCGAAGATGCGGCCGTGTCGCCCTGGTGCACGGCACCAACGCCCACCCTCGTGGGTTTGAGCCCCCAGGAGCTGCACGACAGGCTCCCCACCAAGGACTTCTTGCTCATCAACGTCGCCGACAGCACGGGGCCACAGATCCCCGGCACCGACACCTTCATCGACTACCGCGACGTCGACGGACTGGTCGCCTACATCGGCAGCGCCCTCGACACCCAGGTGGTGTTGTACTGCCAGAGCGGCAACCGCTCGTCGCAGGCGGGCAATGCCCTGATCGGCAGAGGCTACTGTTCGATCCGCCACCTGCTGGGCGGGCGCAGCGCCTGGAGTAACGCGGGCTACACCTTCGAGTGAGGGTCGCTCACCCCCCGTCGTCCGCCATGGCAGGCTCGGTACTCAGGGCTTGCTGTCCGGCCAGGATGCGTCGGTAGTAGGCGAGCAGCAGGCAGGTCATGGGCAGGGCGATGAGCAGACCGAGCATACCCAGCAGCTTGCCCCACACCGACAGCGACAGCAGGATCATGGCAGGCGACAGACCCGTGACCTTGCCCATGATGCGCGGTACCAGGACAGCATCCTGCACGACCTGGGCGACCACGAACACGCCGCCGGTGAGCCCGAGCACCAGCCAGAGATTGGATCCCGTCTCGAGAGCGTGGATCACGGCCAGCAAGGCCGCCGGCAACAGGGCCACGATCTGCAGGTAGGGCACCATGTTGAGCAGACCCACGAAGAGGCCAAACAGGATGCCCAGAGGCAGGCCGATCAGGGTGAAGCCAATGGCGCAGACCACGCCCACCGCGGCGGCAATCACCGCCTGGGCCCTGAAGTAGCGGTTCATGGCGAGGTCGAAGTCGCGCGCGAAGAGGACCACGCGCTGCCGGTAGCCCTCGGGGATGAGGTCCTGCCAGCCCTCGCGCACGCGCTGGTAGTCCATGAGCAGGAACACCACGTACAGCACGATCACCGTCAAGCCGACCAGGCCCAGCACCAGACTGGTCGCGCCGCTGAGCAGACCCCACACGCCTGGCAGGACCTTCTGCCCGACGACGCTGGCCAGCTTGTAGGCGTTGTCCGCGCTGAACATCTCTTGCACGTCAGGTCGCGCGAGCAGGTCGCGCACCGCCAGCCACAGGTCCGGAGGCAGGCGGTCCTGCGCGGTCTGGGCCAGGGTCGAATTGCTCACCAGCTGCGAGATCAGGCGACCCGCGTGCGCCACCTCACCCAGCACCAGGGGCACCACGATGGCGACGGCGATCAGCCCTGTCAGGGTGACACCGACAAGACTCAGGGCCACGGCTGCAGCGCGCCCCGGCACCTTGCGCTGCACCAGGGTGACCAGGGGGTCGAGCAGGTAGGCCAGCAGCAGGGCCACGGCGAAGGGCACCAGGACGTCGGCGAGAACGTGCAGCAACCAGAACAGCCCCACGGCGGCGGCAGCGCTCAGAGTCAGGCGGACCAAGCGATCCAGGGTGTAGCGCTGTGGCTCCATCTCAGCCCCCTGCCCTGGCCTGGCTCCAGTCGAGGATGGGCCAGCCCCGTCGTCGCGCCAGGCGCCCCAGGCGAAGATCCGGCTGCACCACGCGCGGGTTCTGCACGCGCTCCAGCATGGGCAGGTCGGTGATGCTGTCGGTATAAAAAAAGCTCCGGTCGATGTCGATGCCGTGCTCCGCGGCGAAGCGCTCGGCATGCACGACCTTGCCCGCGCCGTAGCAAAGTGGTCGCACCACGTCGCCCGTGAACCGTCCCTCGACAACCTGGTAACGCGTGCTTAGCCAGGCATCCAGACCGAAGTGCGCCGTCGCCGCTTCGGACTCGTAGGGTGACGAGGCCGTGAGCAGGACGCACAGGTGTCCCTGATCGCGATGGTCTTGCAGGGCCGCTCGCGCCCCCGGTGCCTCGTGCTGCTTGACCTCGCGATCAAACCAGTCCCGGGTCCGGCTGCGCACCGTGTCCTCGTCGACACCTTTGACCGTCTGCAGAGCCTTGACCATCACGCCGTCCATGTCGACCGCGTGCAGCGAGTAGGCGAACAGGTAAAAGGTCGCCTCGACCATCTGCCAGGCGCTGACGCGTTTTTCCTGCCGTTCGCGCTCGAGCCACAGCCTGCCGCTGTTGACCGTGATCAGGGTGCGATCGAGATCGAAGAAAGCAGCGATGCGGCTCATGCCGGGCTCCTGGGTGACGCCGGTGGCCACCTCACCCGCCGCGCCCGCCCTCGCCGAAGAAATTGACGCTATCGTATAGCTCCACATCTGCACCGTACATGCGCACCTCGTCGTGGTGCACCACGAAGGTCGCCTGCTCGCCGAAGTTCTTGCTGAAGTACACCCGCTGGGGCTCGCCCTCCTCGTCCAGGCGCAGCACGTGGCACAGGTTGCGGCTGACCGGGCTGGTCAAGTCCTCGCCACACACCGGGCAGGCTAGCTGCACCCGGTCGCCCTCGCTGAGGACCAGATCGTCGCCGACAATGGTCTTGTAGTTGCCCACCTGCGGGCTGAGCAGGACCAGACCCCGCTTGCGGCCATGCCCAATGCGAAGCACGACCTTGTTGCCCGGGTTGAGCGAGGCCTTGCAGTGAGGGCACCGGTAGCTGTTGGACATGCAGGCTCTCCTCGCGGCGCTGGATCGATGACGACGGAGCGTTGAACCTGGCACAGCCCGCTGCCCGGGACAAGGGCCCTTCTTGACCACGCGGGGCTTCCCGGCGGCGCAGGTCGTGCGCCCTCAACAGGACAGCAGCGCATTGACGACGTCAAACAGGTCCCGAATGTTCCAACAATCGCCACAGGCATGCGGGCTCACCGAGCCGCGCTCCGTCCGTGTCATGGAGCGTGCCGCGGGTCGCCACGGTGCGGCCTGGACAGCCTCCGCGACAGCTCGCGATGCTTTCGCAGCCCGCGCAGGCGCCACCGGGCAGCTGGGCCGCCAGCTCCCGCTGCACGCGCTGCATGGCCTCGCCGAAGAGGATCTCGTGCACGAGCCGGGTGCGCGTGTTGCCCGCGAGGTAGTCCGGAAACATGAGCGCCGTGCAGGGGTACACGTCGCCCACGGCGGTGATGTAGGCCATGCGCTGGCCAGCATGGCAGCGGAACATCGAGTGGCCAGGGTAAGCTCCGGTGGGGCAGTCGACGATCAGGTCGAGACCCGGACGCGTCTGCTCGCGCGCCACCACCTCGAAGAAGCGGCGCACCTGCTCGCTGGACCAGGCCTGCTCGTCGTATCCCTGTCCGGCCGCGCGCCCCACCGGCGCCCACAGCGTGTAGCGCAGGCCAGTGACGCCGAGCTGGCGAGCCAGCGCGATCATGGGCTCGATCTCGCCCGCGGTCTCAGGTGCCAGCAGGGTGCACAGGTAGGTCTCGAGCCCCTGGCGCATCCCCTCCTGGGCCGCCTCGATGGCGCGCTCGTAGGCGCGGCTTGGCCCCACGCGCAGGCGCCGGGCGGCCTCGGCGGTGACCCCGTCGAGGCTCACCTGCAGCACGCCCAGACCGTTGATTCTGAGCGCACGCAGGCGTTCGGCGCTGGCAAGCAGGCCGTTGCTGGCCAGCCCCACCGCCATGCCACAGCGTGACGCCAGCCAGGTCAGGGCGTCGAGATCGTCGCGCAGCAGCGGCTCGCCGCCCGACCAGCCCAGGGTGTCGACGCCGCAGGCGGCGAGATCGCGGATCAGGGCGCCCGCCTCGGCGGTATCCATCTCGTCGTCACGGGGCCGCCCGGCGTCGACGAAGCAGTGCCGGCACTTGAAGTTGCAGCGCCGCGTGATCTCGAGGCCGACGGTGAAGCGCACGATGGTCAGGTGTCAGGATGCTGGGGCCCGCGTCGCCGCTCAGCCATCCTTGCGACGAGTCCGCTTGCGCGAACTGGGAGCGACGATGCCGATGGGCTTGCGCGCCCTGCCTTTGCGACCCTTCTTGCCCGTGCCCGGGGGCGGCATGATGTTCATGGGCCCGTCGTGACCCGTCCCCGGCGGCGGCATGATGTACAGCGGTCCGTCGTGGCCGGTTCCCGGAGGCGGCATGATGTAGATCGGTCCGTCGTGACCCGTCCCTGGCGGCGGCAGGATGTACAGCGGTCCGTCATGGCCGGTGCCTGGAGGCGGCATGATGCCGATGGGACCGCCACCCGTGCCCGGGCGCGTGCGCCCGTCGGGCGCGATGATGTAGTACGGCCCATCCGTGCCCGGACGTCCACCCGGGGGCATGATGAAGATGGGCTCACCGCCCGATCCCGGCCCCTTGCCCTGTTGCTTGGCCTGGGCCTCGATCTGCGTGCGATTGAAGCTCCGCGCCGGCTTGTGCTGCGCGCCGGGCGTCTGCTTCTGCAGACCGTCGAGGCTGTCTCCCTTGTTTCCGAGGTTGAAGGTCTTGCCAGCGACCGTGAAGCTGTCCGGAAACTCGAGCGTGGTGCCCGGCTTCACGTCCTTGGCGCTCTTCAGCTGGTTGAGCTGGGCGACCTGCTTGGCCGCTTCGGCCACATGCTTGGCCGGCACGCCTTTGTCGCGCAGGATCTGAGACAGGTTCTGACCCTTCTTGACCGAGACCTTCATGGTGGACCTCCCCGACACACCCCGGATGGGGGACATGCATACTATCCTGGAACAGAAGAATCTGGCGAGGTCAGACTCCGGCCAGGGCCTTGTCGAGGGCGCGGAGGAGATCCTCGGTGTCCTCGACCCCCACCGAGATACGCACCAGACCATCGGTGATGCCGGCCTTGAGGCGCTTGTCCTGCGGGATGCAGGCGTGGGTCATCGAGGCGGGGTGCTGGATCAGTGAGTCCACGCAGCCCAGGGACACCGCCAGGGTGAACACCTCGATGGTGTCCATGAGCTTCTTGCCGGCATCGAAGCCGCCCTTCAGCTCGCAGGTCACCATGCCGCCGAAACCCGACATCTGCTTGCGGGCCAGGGCGTGCTGGGGATGGTCCTCGAGCCCGGGGTAGTAAACCTTGGACACCTTGGGGTGGGCCACCAGGAACCGCGCCACTGCCATGGCGTTGTAGCAGTGCTTCTCCATGCGCATGGGCAGCGTCTTAAGGCCGTTGTTGGTGAGCCAGGCATCGAAGGGGCTGGGCGACGAGCCCACGTCCTTGATGATCTTGTACAGCTCGTCCTTGATGGCGTCGTGGGGAGTGGTGACCACCCCGCCGACCACGGTGCCGTGGCCGCTGATGTACTTGGTGGTCGAGTGCACCACGATGTCGGCTCCCTGCTCCAGCGGGCGCTGCAAGAAAGGGGTGGCAAAGGTGTTGTCGACGATGACGTAGCACCCGGGGTTGACCTGCTTCACTGCCCGCGACACAGCCTCGATGTCGGCGATCTCGAGGGTCGGGTTGGTCGGCGTCTCGAACAGGATCGCCTTGGCTCCGGGGTGGGCCTGGATGGCTGCCTTGACCGCACCGAGATCCGCGACCTTGACCTCGACGGTGTTCACGCCGAAACGGGACAGCACATTGCTGCACAGGTGCTCGGTGGCTCCGTATACGACGTCACCGACCAGGATGGTGTCGCCGCCTTTGGCACAGGCCATGAGGGCGGCGCTGATGGCTGCCATGCCCGACGAGAAGACAAGGCTCGAGACGCGCCCTTCTGGGTGGTCCAGCTTCCACTTGCCCCCCTCGAGCGCGTTCATCTTGGCCTCGAGCACCAGCACGGTGGGATTGCCCAGGCGCGTGTACATGTAACCCGGAGTCTCGCCCTTGAAGATGCGCGCGCCCTCGTCGGTGTTCTTGAACACGAAGGTCGACGACTGGTAGATGGGCGTGGTGTGCGCCGGCGTGTCAGGCTGGCCGACGTGCTCACCGGCGTGCAGGGCGCGCGTGGCAAAGCCGCAGTCCAGGTAGAAATGCTTGATGAAATCCGCGTTTTTGGAGTCTTCCATGACCTGCTCCTCAGCTGGGCTGTGACGACGTGATGGACCGGCAAGCGATGGCACTGCGACCGCGCAAAGGCAACCGGGAACAGCTCCCGGATGTCCCATGCGATTTTGCGGCATTGGGCCAGAGGTCTCCGAGGCCACCTGCTTTGACTGGGCTGACCTGTGCTTTTTTGCCCTGAGATGTGGTCAGGCGCGCCACATCGAGCTGCGAATCCTGCACGTGAAGCTGCAGGATCTGCAGCTCGGAGCGCAGCCCGAACTCGAGACCGGTCCGGGCAGACTCCGGCCACATTCGTCAACAGTCCGAAAAAACGATAGAAAGCTTGCCAGGCTCGCGCGTCGGAGCGGCTGGCATGCCGCTTGTAATGTCCTTACCTCGAAGAGGTCGCACACGACGACCTCAACCCCAAGGAGGTCGAGATGAAGATGACACGCATGATGACCCTGGCCGTATTTGGACTGGGAGCCCTGTTGCTGGCCACCACCGCGGAGGCTCGCGGTCCCCGAGGGCAAGGCCGAGGTGGCCATGGCGGCAAGGGCGGCATGGGCCCACAGATGCTCGAGCAGCTCGACCTGAGCAACGAGCAGCGCACCCAGATCGAGAAGTCGCAGCTCGCGATGCGACAGGATCTCGTCGATATCAAGGCCCAGCTGCGCGAGAAGAAGGATCAGCTGCGCGACCTGTGGCTGGCGGACAACCCCAGCGAGAAGTCCATCCTGGCCAAGCACAAGGAGATGGATCCCCTTCGCAACAAGATCCGCGAGCGCAAGATCAAGCATCGCCTCGAGGTCCACAAGATCCTGACGCCGGATCAGCGCGCCAAGCTGGGCGAGCTGGCCAAGAAGCGCGGCAAGGGTCCTGGCGGCCCACGCGGACCCGGTGGCCCCGGCTTCGACCGGGAGGATGACTAGCACTCTTTCTCCGGCTCCTCGACGACAGCAGGGCTGAATGTCGCACGATCGCATGAGCAGCTCGACCCCACCGCGTCACGCCAGGAGTGCACGGTGGGGTCTTCTCGTCGTCACCGTGATGACCGCCCTGGCCCTGATCCTGTCGGCCCTGGCGGGCATTGCCGGCGCTCGACGGGGGTCCGACGCCGTCACCCAGGCGGTGGGCTTTGGCCTGGTGCGCGAGATCCGGCGCGAGCTGATGTGGAGCCGGGGGGAGCCCCAGAGCGCCCTGGACCTGGCCCTGGAAGATCTGCGGGATGAGGGCCTGCGATTTGTTGGGGTCTTCGGAGGCCGCGGCGCTCTGGTGGCCTCGGCCGGAGTAGCGCTCACTCCGATAAGCAACCTGCCTCCGCCGCCCGAGAAGGGCGAGCAAGTTCTCGTTGTCGACGGCGGTCAGCGCGCGCTGGTGGTTGTCCCCCTGCGCCCCCAGCGCCGCAAGCACGGCGAATCACCGCCCTGGATGAAGGGCCCCGAGCGGCGACGCATGGCACTGGTTGTCGAGTTCGAGCCCCTGGCGTCGCGGGCCGTGATTCGCCGTGCCCGCATCACCTTCGGGGTCAGTGCCATCGCGGCCGCGGCCTTGATGCTGGTGGCGCTGGTGTTCTGGCGCATGTCCCGTCGAGCCGAGCACGCCGAGCTGCAGCTTCAGGACGATAGGCAGCTCAAGAGCCTGGGCCAGATGTCCGCGGTGCTGGGTCACGAGTTGCGCAACCCTCTGGCCTCGCTCAAAGGGCATGCCCAGCTGGTCGTCGAGAAACTCGATCTGTCCCACGCAGCGAGGCGAAGTGCGGATCGGGTCGTGCAAGAGGCCACCCGCCTGGAACAGCTCACCGGGCAGGTGCTGGACTTCGCTCGCTCGGGCCAGCTGGATCGTCAGCCCACCGCGATCCGAGCTCTGCTCGAGGACGCTGTGGCGAGCAGTGAAGCGACCCCGGTCCAGATCAACGTCGATGGCTCGTCCCTGGAGTGGTCCATGGACCGCCCTCGCATGGAGCAGGTGCTGGTGAATCTGCTGCGCAACGCACGCCAGGCCTGCGAAGGGGACGCCGAGGTGCTGGTGGGTGCGCGCGTCGACAACGGACAGCTGCTGCTCGAGGTTCGCGACCATGGGCCCGGCATCGCGGCGGACGATCTGGACAGGATCTTCGAGCCCTTCGTGACCACGAGGGTGCGTGGCACCGGTCTGGGCCTCGCCCTTGCCCGCCGCATCGTCGAGGAACATGGAGGCCGCATCTCTGCAAGCAACCAGCCCGGGGGCGGTGCCCGCTTCGTCATCGAGATCCCCCAACGCTGAGGACGGGCCATGGAACGCGCACTGGTGGTCGACGACGAGGAGGGAATCCGCAGCTTCATCCAGGAAGTCCTGGAGGGCGAGGGCCTGGCCGTGACCACCGCCGTCGACGGTCAGCAGGCCCGCGAACTCCTCGACCGCCAGGCTTTTCACCTGTTGATCACGGACCTCAAGATGCCGCGTCTCGACGGCATGAGCCTGCTGCGTCAGGCGCGGGCCCTGGCTCCGGAGATGGAGGTCCTGGTGCTCACCGCCCACGGCACCGTGGACAGCGCAGTCGAGGCCATGAAGCTGGGCGCCCACGACTACCTGGCGAAGCCACTCTCCGGACCTGGCGAGCTCAGGCTGGTGGTACAGCGCGCCCTCGAGCACCGCAGGTTGCGCGACCTCCAGCAACGGACCCAGCGCAGCGTCGAAGACGGGGCGCAGGTGGTGGCCGAGGATCCCGCCATGCGCGCAGTGCTGGCCCAGCTTGGCAAGGTCGCTCCGACCCAGGCCAGCGTGCTGCTGCTGGGCGAGAGCGGCACGGGCAAGGACCTGGCTGCGCGCTGGATTCACGCCCACAGCCCACGCCACGGTGGCGCCTTCGTGGCGATCAACTGCGCTGCGATGTCAGCGCAGCTCGTCGAGAGCGAGCTGTTCGGGCACGAGAAAGGCGCCTTCACGGGTGCCAGCGAGAGACGCCGGGGTCGCTTCGAGCTGGCAGACGGAGGAACGCTCTTCCTCGACGAGGTGGCCGAGCTTCCTCTCGAGCTCCAGCCCAAGCTCCTGCGCGTGCTGCAGGAGCGACGCTTCGAGCGAGTCGGGGGCTCGCGCACCCTCGAGGTGGATGTACGCGTGGTCGCCGCCACCAACCGCGACTTGCAACAGCAGATGCAGCAGGGGCATTTCCGCGAAGATCTGTACCACAGGCTGGCCGTGTTCCCTGTGATGTTGCCAGCCCTTCGGGATCGTCCCGCGGACATCGAACCTCTGGCGACGACCTTGTTGCAGAGCAGCGCTGCCGAGCTTGGTAAGCCAGTCACGGGATTCACCGCCGCGGCCCTGGCGCTCCTGCGGCGCTACCCCTGGCCCGGCAACGTGCGTGAACTGGGCAATGCCGTCGAGCGCGCCGTGATCCTGGTCGATGGAGACTGCATTACCGAGGAGCACCTGCTGCTGGGTCCGGTTTCTCCCGCCGCGGCCCCTGCCCTGTCCGGCAGCCTGCGCGAACTCGAGCGCGAGGCCATACGCCAGGCCCTGGTGCAGCACGGCGGCCATCGCAAGCGAGCAGCAGAGCAGCTCGGACTACCTCTGCGCACCCTCTACGCCAAGCTCAAGGAGCACGAACTGGACTAGCGCCCTCGTTCGAATGAGTGAAATCGTCTGTGATCTGGGGCACAATTGAATCATGACACGGTCTGTGCACGGGAAGGTCTGCGCAAGCGGGTCCTGGCGCTTTGCACCGCGCTTCGCTGCGCTGACCCTCGTCGTCATGTGCATCGCTGATGCCGCACCGGCCCAGGTCGAACAGGACCTTGCCACCGCAGCTGGGGTGATCCAGCTCGATGGCCCCGCGAGCAACAAGCTCGGGGGTGAATTCCTGGCGAATGCCTTCAGCGTTTACTGGGACGCCACCTCGACCGGCAACAGCACGGGCCTGGGCCCTGCCAGCCAGCGCGGCGTTGTCACCTGCGACTTCGATGGTGACGGGCTGCTCGACCTGGCGGTGAGCGCCCCGGGCTACTCCAGCAATCGCGGCGCGGTCTACGTGTTCTATGGCACTCCCACGCCCACCCGATCCGGCATCGTCGATCTCAACACCTCGACGAACTTCGACGTGCGCATCAACGGCGCGAGCGGTGGCCACTTCGGCGTGGACATCGCCGCAGGAGATGTCAACGACGACGGCTACTGCGACCTGCTGGTCGGCTCCTCGAACCGCAGCAACCAGGGCTCCATCTACCTCTACCTGGGTGGAGCCAGGGCAGCCGGCACCTTCTTCCCCCCCAGCCCCGGAGCCACCCTCGACGGCAGCACCAGCTACAGCCTGCGCATCTCACCGTCCGCCTCGACGGACTCGCGCGCCTATTCCGTGACGGTGGGCGACGTGTCCGGCGACGGCGTCCCCGACTTCATGGTGGGCGCGATTTTCTTCGACCGCTCAGGGCAGCAGGATGCCGGCGCTGTCGCGATCTACTTCGGCGCGAACACCGCGACCCGGGCCAACACCAGCGGCCTCAACCTGGACTTCGACACCGTGGCCGCAGCAGGCCAGACCTGGAATGGCTTCAACGTGCGCTACCAGGCCGAGGAAGGCTACAACTCCGGTTTCCTGCAGTACCACGGCCCGACCGAGAACCTGGGCACGGCCATGGCAGCGCTGGACGTCGACGGCGATGGTGTGAAGGACGTGATCCTGGGCGCACCCTGCCCCGAGCTGAGCTACGCCGGCGGAACGACCACCTCGACGGGCAGCATCTACTTCATCCGCGGAGGTGGAACCGCGAGCGGCAGCGGCACGGTCAACCTGGGGAGTGGCGACCTCATCCTGGGCGCCGCCGGCACCTACCATCTGCGTCTGAATGGTGTGCAGGACTACGCCCACATCGGGGGAGCGCTCACCGGTGGCGAGGTCACGGGAGATACGGCCGAGGACATCGTGGTGGCGGCGCCCTATGGCTGGTACGGAGGGAGCAACACCAGCCGGCGAGGTACGGTCTACTTGATTCCAGGGAGCACCAGCTGGCAGGCGCTCAGTAAATCCAACAACAATGCCAACCTCGACGACGCGGTGTACCACTCCACCTGGCGTTTCGACGGCGCGGCCGACAGCGACGAGCTCCGCAGTGTGGCCGTGGGCGACGTTGATGGGGACGGTCAGGCCGACATCTTGATGGGTGCTCCTGGTCTCGACCCGAGTGGCCGCAACAACGCCGGTGGCGTCTACGAGTTCTTCGGACCTCTCGACGGCAACGGCACCGTGGATCTCGGAAACGTCACACCTGCGTACGATCGAAGGGTTGTTGGGGCCGCCGCAGGTGATCAGCTCGGGCTGACGTTGGACGTGAGTGCCTTTGCCTGCGCCAAGCCCCGCCGCGTCCTGGCCGCGCCCTACGCGTCGAGCAACGCGGGCAAGGTCTACCTCATGCCCTCCGAGGACCCGGACACCACCTGCAACAACCAGGACGAGGATTGCGACGGCGCGCCGGACGACGACTATGCGTCGCAGCCGACCACCTGCGGCCAGGGGGTGTGCGCGTCCACGGGGACCGAGACATGTGCTGGTGGCGTGCTGCAGGACTCCTGCACGCCGGGCACACCAACGGGCACCGACAACAACTGCAACGGCATCGACGAGAACTGTGTCGGAGGCAACGACGAGAACTACGTTGCCCTGGTGACCAACTGTGGCACGGGGGTCTGCGCCAGCACCGGGGCGACTTCGTGCGTCGGCGGTGCCGTGCAGGATTCCTGTACCCCTGGGGCTCCGACGGGGGCCGATGACAACTGCAACGGCATCGACGAGGACTGCGTCGGTGGAGCCGATGACAAATACACCCCCGTACCCACCAATTGTGGCGCTGGCGTGTGCGCGAGCACCGGCGCGACCGCCTGCGTCGGCGGCGCTGTGCAGGACTCCTGCACCCCTGGCGCTCCCACGGGCACCGACAACAACTGCAATGGCGTCGACGAGAACTGCGTCGGAGGCGCGGACGAGAACTACGTGCCACTGGCGACGAACTGTGGCACGGGAGTCTGCGCCCGGACCGGTTCCACCACGTGCGTGGGCGGCACCGAGCAGGACTCCTGCACCCCGGGTGCGCCGACCGGCACGGACAACAACTGCAACGGCGTCGACGAGAACTGCGTCGACGGTAGTGACGAGAACTACGTGCCGCTGGTGACGAACTGCGGCACGGGAGTCTGCGCCGGTACCGGGACCACATCCTGCGTCGGTGGCACCTTGCAGGACTCGTGCACGCCAGGCGCTCCGACGGGACCGGACAACGATTGTAATGGCATCGACGAGAATTGCGTCGGGGGTGTGGACGAGAACTACGTCCCGGTCACCACGACCTGCGGGCAAGGCGTGTGCCAGCGCAGCGGAATGTCCTCGTGCGTCAACGGTGTCACCCAGGACTCCTGCGCCCCGGGCCGCGCCACGGGCGCCGACGACAACTGCAACAACGTCGACGAGAACTGCTCGGGCGGCGCGGACGAGAACTACCCGTCCCAGCCCACGAGCTGCGGGCTCGGCGTGTGCGCGCGGACCAGCAGTACGGCCTGCGTCCTGGGTGCGGTGGAGGATCTCTGCATCCCCGGGACGGCCACGGGTCTCGATGACGACTGCAACGACGTCGACGAGGATTGCTCCGGGGTGGCGGATGACCGCTATACCTCCCATGCCACCCGCTGCGGCACAGGCGCCTGCGCTTCGACAGGGGTGACCTCGTGCAGCGGGGGCGTCGAGGGGAACAGCTGCGTGCCGGGAGTGCCTCTGTCAGCGACCGACGGCACCTGCGACAACGTCGACGACGACTGCGACGGGCAGACCGACGAGGATGCCAGTACAACCGGCGACTGCGCGGGTCTGGCACGTGGCGCCTGCGAACGCGTCGTGTGCCTGTCCAGCGAATTTCGGTGCGAGGTGGAGCATCTGCCTGGGTGCTGCAGCGCGGACCAGGACTGCCAGACTCCAGGCTCGTGTGTGCTCGGTCGTTGCGACCTGGACACCGCAACCTGCCAGCACGACAGGCCAGCTCGCTGCTGCAGCGAGGCCAGTGACTGCGACGATGGCAACGCCTGCACCGACGACAGCTGCGACTCCCGGAGCGGCGTCTGCGAATCACGCGAGGTTTTTGATTGCTGTCAAACAGATCAGGACTGTGACGACGGTGATGCGTGCTCCGCGGACCTGTGCACGGACCTCGACCGCTGCGCGCACCGTCCGACCTCCTGCACGGTCGACGGCCCCTGCGGCCAGGAGCTGGCCTGTCTATACAGCGGGCTGCTGGTGACGCGCAGCCAGGGCAGTCCTGGCGGTGTGATGGTGCAGCAGAGAAGCTCGCAGCTCGTGCTGGGTCTGGGCCTGACCACCGCGGCCATCGGCGGGCACCTGCGCAGTCTGCGCCTGGCCCTCAGTGGTGTGTCCGACGCTGCCCTGGCTGAGAACACGCTCCGCGCGAGGCTCTACCATGACATCGACGCCAATGGTCAGGTCGATCCGGGGGACACGGTCCTGGCCGACACCCTGAGTGATCGCCACGGGGTGTTTGTGCTTGCCGCCGATCCCGGTTTGCGACTTGCTCCCGCCACCCACGAGGCACTTCTGGTGAGCCTGCAGGTCATCACCCCCGACAGCGGGGCCTGCGCGGTCACCGACCTCAGGCCGAGCTGGTGGTTCTCGCTGGTCTTGCTGCTGGTCCTGCGCTCCCGCCGGAAGCAGCCAGGTCCCCGGTGGCGACGGCGCCGCTGGTGGCTGGCTGGCGTGCTCATCCTCGGCATGGCCTGCGTTCGCACGGGCTACTACGACGTCGTGGATGCGCGCCTCGTGCTGCAGGCCGCCACGGATCTTCAGGTCCAGGCCGGTGCCAACGAGGCTCTGTCCGTGCTGGGAGCACCAGTCACCAGCGTGCCGTTCAAGATCATGCTGTGAGTGGATGTGTGGGCCGAGACCGAGCTAGCTGGCCGCCACGGCTCGTCTCACCGCGGCTGCCGCGGCGGGTATGACGATGAGGTGCTGGACACCCAGCGCCAGGAGCTGACCAACCGCCTCGGGATCGGACGCGAGTTCACCACCGACCAGAACGTCGCTGTCCCGCCCAAGCTCGCGTGCCTGATCCAGGATCAGCCGCAGCATGCGGTAGATGCCGGTGCTCCCGGGCGCCAGGTAGCTGCTGACCGCGGCGTTGTCCCTGTCCGCCGCCGCCAGGTATTGAGCCAGGTCGTTGGTACCAACCGCGACGCAGCTCACCAGGGGGAGGATCTCGCGCACGTGCAGGGCCGCCGCGGGGACCTCGATCATCGAGGCGATCTTGAGCTGGCGGTTGTGCGCCACACCGCGGGCTGCCAGGGAATCGGCTTCCTCGAGCACCATCGTACGCGCGCGAACCACGTCGTCGACGGTGGTAACCATGGGAAACAGGATGGTCGCATCGACACCTTCGCTGGCGCGCAAGAGCGCACGAATCTGGGTGCGCAGTTCCTCGGGACGCAAGAGCAGGTGGCGACGAAGTCCGCGCAGGCCGAGCGAAGGATTGGCCCCTGCCTCGTGCCGGAGGCTTGCCACGACCTTGCCGCCACCCAAGTCGAAGCTGCGCAGGATCAGAGGACAGCCCCCCAGCGCACGAACCAGCGTGCGATAGACGTCGACCTGTTCCTCCTCGTCGGGCGTGCAGCCATTGGCCATGACCAGGAACTCGGTGCGCAGCAGACCGACGCCGCGGAGCATGCGGCGCGGACACTGCTCGACTTGTTCTGGATTGTCGATGTTGGCCCACAAGGTCACGGCCTTTCCATCGCGCGTGTGCACGACACCGTGGGCTTCTGCCTGGGTGGCAGGCTCTGAAATGGACCGCGCGCGCCCCAAGACTGTCGCGATGGTCTCGGGACGAGGACGAAACACGACCTCGCCTCGCTCGGCGTCCAGCAAGATCGGCATGCCCTCGACGAGAGATGCACGATCCAGTGCCACCCCGCCAACGCTTGGGATCTCGCTGGCTCTAAGCAGGATCACTCCATGCGACGAGTAGGCCAGGCTGCTGGTGACAAATCCCACGGCGCCGGCTTGCCTGGCCCGGAGGACGGCCGAGGGATGGAGTTCGGCGGAGACGCAGATCGTGTCCTCTTCGAAGCGCAGGTGGGGGCGAAACCTCTGCTCGCCGCGCAGCAGGGCTTCGCGCAGGGTCTCGCAGATGTCGCGCAGGTCCTCGATGCGCCCGCGCAGGTAACGGTCGCGGGACATGGCGAGACGCGAGACCACGGCACGAAAGGCCTGTTCCACGGCCTCCTCGGCGCCAAGCCCGAAGGTGCGAATGCGCTCTCGAATGCCCTCGAAGAAGAGAGCATCTTCGAGCACCATCTGATGCGCAGCCATGATCCGGAACAGATCCTCGTCAGCCGCCAGGTGCGACGAGCGCACGTGCTCCTGCAGATGCTCGCGAACCAGAGCAAGGGCGGTATCCAGCCTCTCCACCTGGTCGAGGTCGGTACGCACCGCCGCGGCTAGAGCGGGCGCCTCCAGCAGCGTGACATCGAGGTGCGCCCGACCGAGCACCGGGCCGCCGAACAAGGGTCGTCCGGTCAGCCTGATTTCTTCCACCATGTCCTCCCCCGCAAGATCGGACCTGGTATCAAATCGCACCGCGACAGCAAGCTCAAGTCCACCCGGGACACGACTGTGACGGGAGGCAGTCGACCTCTCGCGCCGGCGTGCTAGAGTCTGCGCCGCGGCGCCTGGGATGGGCGTCCAGGAGCCATCATGCGTGTGCCTCACTCGACCATTCCCGCTCTGTTCTCCCTGTTGTTCCTCGTGGCCTGCCCCGAACCTGTCACCGATCCCTGCGGTGACGGCGTGGCGGGCGACGACGAGGTCTGTGACGGCAGCGACTTCGCGGGTGCCACCTGCGCCACCGAGGGCTTCTCTTACGGCGACCTGGCTTGCACCACGAAATGCCGGCTGGACACCTCGGCCTGCGTGGACGACCCCTGCTGGTCTTATCCCTGCGCGCCCTACGGCACGTCATCGGGCAAGGTCATCGAAAACCTCGAGCGCCTCGCCAGCAATGACGCGGCCAGGACCCTGGCGGGTGAAGACGGTGTGCTCGCCCTTGCCGAGCTCTACCAGCAGAACGAAGCCCACGGAGGTTCGCTGCGCGGTGCCATGATCTTCGTGACCACCGGCTGGTGTCCCTTCTGCGCCGAGGAGGCAGACACGCTCGAGGCCCTGTACCAGGCCAACAAGGACAGCGGCATCCTGCTCATCGGCATGGTCACCGAGAACAACTCCGGACGACGCGCCACCCCCGAGTTCGCGCAGGGCTATGCCGAGACACACCACTGGACCTTCCCGACCCTGGCCGGTGATTTCCCCATCGATCTGTGGCTCCCGGACGATGCCGGTGCGGTCCCCATGCATGTGTTCGTGGACCTGCGCACCATGCGCATCACCGGACGCTTCACCGGAGTGGGCCATCCCAAGCTTCTGCAGATCGCTCTCACGGAGCTGGTCGAGGGCCCCCACTATGGCCCCGACTTCTCCCGCGAACCCGATTTTGACTGCGCCCCCGGCGTGGGCACCGAGCATGAGCCCAACACCTCCCTGACCCCCGAGGACGGGACCACTCAACCCTTTGCGCTCTCGGGCACGCTGTGCCCACCCCTGGTCGCGGAAGGCATGCTTCTCGACGAGGATGTGGTGGATCTTGGGCAGCTCAGTGCGGGAGCCGTCGTCGACGTGCAGATGGAGTCCGGGACAGGATCCCCCGCCTACCCCTTCTTCCAGGTCCTGCGCCTCAACAGCACGGGGACCCAGGCCACCTGGACCCAGATGGGACCCGCACGGCTCAGTGCCGGCCGGATCCGCCGCCAGTTCATCGCCGAGGAGGCGGGCCGCCACGTCGTGGTGGCAGTCGAGGGGCACGCCATGGCCGGTCTCTTTTACGGTGATTCGCAACCCCCACCAGCACACAGTTGCTGCGAGGGTGGCGACGCATACACCTATGATCTGTCCGTCTCCAGTACCGCGATCGCGGCGGGCGAGCCCGCCCTTGCAGTGGACCAGACACGCGGCGACGCCATCGATCCGGAGTCCTTGCGGGTCTATCCGCTGGCCCTCACCACCGGACAGCGCGTTGCCATCGGCATGACCTCGGGCAACGCCAGTGAGCTGGACCCCTACCTGGTCTTGCTCGATTCGCAGAACGGCCAGGTGCTGGCCTTCAACGACGACAAGGACTACGACAACCAGAACTACAACTCCGAGATCGTGTGGACAGCGACGGCGGATCAGACCGTGTGGGTCGTGGCCAGCTACTTCAGTGCGCTGTTTCGCGCCACCGCGCCCAGCTACAGCATCCAGGTCAGCACGGTGCCGTGATGCGAGCGCACCTCGCATCCCGATCCGTTTCCGGAGCGCTCCTCGCGACGACAGCTCTGTTCGGGCTGCTCGTGGCCTGCCCGCCGGGACAGGCAGACGGGGATGCCGGCGCGACCCTGGACAGCACTCCCGGGCTTCCTGGCGAACCCCTGTCCAGCGAGGAGAGCTCGGACCTGGCCGCCGTCCTGCCCGAGGCCTCGCGCAAGAAGATCGTGGCCATCCCGACATCGCTCCTCGATGGCGAGGACATCGACGCCGAGAACACCTCGGTGCTGGAACTCCTGGACAGCCAGGGCCAGCGCGTCGG
>JBDRCO010000107.1:0-18684 GCA_043821645.1 Pseudomonadota bacterium
ATCGACAAGGCGCTGGCCGCTGCTCCGAGCTCGTTCAAGCTGTACGACGTGTTGGGCCGCGAAACGCACGATATGTGCGGTGACAATGTACACTTCACCCCGGGCTCGGCGGCGATCAATATCCTCGACGACGAGGCCGACAAGACGCGGCCGCCCACTACCGCGGATTACGTCAACTACGTCAAGGTCGTCAGCCAGCTCGACAACATCGCGTCCCAGAGCACGGCGGTTGTACCGGCCGACGTGCATCAGAACATCTCCGACAGCTACAGGTTGTACCTTAGCCTCATGTTCTGTGAGAAGGCGGTCGTTACCGGGACCTTCACCATCGACGCCTTCAACGTCATGAAGGATCTTCAGCTCGCGGTACGGGGCGGCGAGGCGGAGCTAAAGGACAAGCCGCTTACCGTATTCTCGTGCTGTCCCACCGCACCGCTGAAATGGAGTGACGTTACCTCGCAGAACGTGGTCGATTGCGCCCGCTATTCGATCCCCGTCGAATACATATCGATGCCCTTGTCGGGCTTCGTCGCCCCGGTAACACTGGTGGGGTCGCTCGTGCAGCACACGGCTGAGACGTTAAGCGGTATCATCATAAGCCAGTTAACGAACCCGGGTACGCCCGTGCTCTACGGCGGCTCGCCGGCCATCTTCGACGTTCGTTATGAGACGACACCTATGGGTGCGGTGGAGACCATGATGATGGACTGCGCCTACAACGAGATCGGCAAGCACCTGGGCGTGCCGACCCAGGCCTACATCGGTCTGTCCGACGCCAAGCGCCTCGACGCCCAGGCGGGAATGGAGACCACCATGGGCGCCACCCTGGCGGCGCTCAGCGGCATCAACAACATCTCGGGCCCGGGCATGCTCGACTTCGAGAGCGCGTTTTCCCTCGACAAGCTGGTGCTGGATAACGAGATCTGCGGCATGGCCCTGCGCCTGACTCGCGGCATCGAGCCTCGCGACGATTTTCCGGCGCGGCCACACTTCGAGGAGCTGCTGCGCGAGGGACACCTGCTCATCGCGAAGCACACCCGACGTCATCTCAAGGCCGAGCTGCACTATCCGGGTCCGCTGATCGATCGCATGAACAGCGCGCGCTACCGCGAGGAGGGCAGCCGTGATCTGCAGGCCCGGGCTCGCTCCGAGGTGGAGCGCCTGCTCGCCACCTGGCAGCCGCCAGCGCTCGATGAGGCCACCCGGGCGGCCCTGGGCGAGCGCATGCTGGTCGAGCTCAAGCGCCACGGCATGGACCAGCTGCCGGAGCTGGCGTGAGCACGGTGCAGGTCGAGATCCCGCTGGCAGACATCCTGCCGTCGCGAGCCGCGGTGCTCGCAAGCCAGGGCATCGTGGCGGAGAACCTGGCTCCGGCGCGCATCCTCGCCCTGGCAGACCAGGCCCTCGCGCTGCTCGGCGAGCAAGTCCAGGCGCGCGGGCTGTGGCGGCGTGTCGATGCCTCGACCCTGTCCCGGGTGTACGAGGGCCAGGGCCGCAACGCGCCGGGTCCCATTCTCGACGTGGCCAGGCAGGCGCTGCACCAGGTGCTGTTCGTGGTGACCCTGGGCCAGCGTGTGTGCGACGCCATCGCGGCCCTGTTCGCGGCTCACGACTTTGCCCTGGCCAGCTTTCTTGACGGTGCGGCGAGCGAGATGGCGGACCGGGCCTCGACCTGGATGGAGTGGCAGGCGGCCCAGGCCCTGGGGGCCGAGCACGATCCCGGGCACCTGGTGCTGGCCTACAGCCCTGGCTACTGCGGCTGGCATCTCAGCGGCCAGGCCGCGCTGTTCGATCAGCTCGAGCCCGCCACCATTGGCGTGCAGCTCACCGAGAGCTTCCTGATGTCGCCGGTCAAGTCGGTGTCGGGCGTGCTGCTCGATGGACCTCCGGCCATCCATCGCATCGAGGCGCGCTACGGCTTCTGCGCGAACTGCCGCAGCAGGTCCTGCGTGGTGCGACGACGATTCATCGACGATCCTGAAGCCCGCAAGGAGATCCACGACCATGACAGAACTGACGGCAGTCGCGCAGGCGATCGAGGCCGGTGACGACGAGACTGTGGCCAGCCTGACCCGGCAGGCCCTCGATCAAGGAATGGGCGCCAAGCAGATCCTCGACCAGGGATTGCTCGCCGGGATGCAGGTGGTGGGAGAGAAGTTCCGTCGTCACGACATCTTCTTGCCCGATGTGTTGCTGGCGGCCAAGGCCCTGTACGCGGGTCTCGACATCGTCCGCCCCGCCCTCGAGGCCAACGACATCCCGGCCCGGGGTACCGTGGTCCTGGGCTCGGTGCAGGGTGACCTGCACGACATCGGCAAGAACCTGGTGGGCATCATGTTGCGCGGCGCGGGCTTCGAGGTGGTGGACCTGGGGCACGACGTTCCTGCGGCCCGCTTCGTCGACACTGCCGTCGACAGGAGCGCGCGCATCATCGGCTGCTCGGCCCTGCTCACCACCACCATGCCGGTGATGAAGCAGGTGTCGGATCTCCTCCGGGAACGCGGTCTCGCCGACAAGATCCACCTCATCGTGGGAGGCGCGCCGCTCAACGATGGCTTCGCCCGGGAGATCGGCGCCGCGGGCTATGGCTTCGACGCCATGAAGGCGGTGCAGCTGTGCACCCGCCTGTGTGAGGCCTGAGATGAGCGAATTACAAGCGCGCCTGCGCGAGGGTCGTCCCGTGCTCCTCGACGGTGGCCTGGGGACACAGCTCATGGCGCGAGGCATGGCCGTGGGAGCCTGTACCGAGCTCATGGTGCTCGAGCACCCGGACTGGCTCGAGGACATCGCGCGCGCCTACGCCGCGGCCGGTGCCGACGTGGTCACGGCCAACAGCTTTGGCGCCTCGCCGCTCAAGCTCAAGCGCTATGACCTGGATGCGCGGGCTGCCGAGCTCAACCGCATCGCGGTGGAGCTGGCGCGACGCGGCGGTGGCGACGAGGTGTGGATCGCCGGCGACGTGGGTCCCTCGGGCGAGCTGCTGCAGCCCTTTGGTGACGCTGCGCCCGGTGCCGTGCGCGCGAGCTATGTCGCGCAATGTCGCGCCCTGGCCGAGGCCGGAGTCGACCTGTTCATCGTCGAGACCATGATCGATCTCAACGAGGCGGTGCTGGCGCTGGAGGCCGCGCGGGAAGTCGCTCCGGACCTGCCGGTGCTGGCCACCATGACCTTCGACGCCACGCCACGGGGCTTCTTCACGGTCATGGGCAATCCCGTGGACAAGGTCTGCGCCGCCCTGGCCGCCGCCGGTGCCGACGCCGTGGGCGCCAACTGCGGGCACGGGGGACGCACCCTGGTCGAGGTGGCGCGGGCCTTCGTGCAGCACAGCACTTTGCCTGTGGTCATACAGCCCAACGCCGGCCTGCCCGAGCTGGTCGATGGACAGGCCTGCTATCGCGAGACGCCCGGGTTCCTGGTCGAGCGGGCGCGCGAGCTGCTGGACCTGGGCGTGCGCATCGTGGGCGGCTGCTGCGGCACCACCCCCGAGCACATCGCTGCCTTGCGCGCTCTCATCGACGAGCGCGGGTAGATTCGTTCCTCGTGCAACGTGGAACCTGGAATGCGGAACACAGGCCGCGCTACTGCCGCGCATCCTCGTCGGCGATGACGCGGTAGATGTCTTCGGCTGTCTGCGCCTCGAGCACGCGCTGGCGGAAACCGGCGTCCTTGAACAGGCGGGAGATCCGGGCCAGGGCCTTGAGGTGCAGGCCGGCCGAATTTTCTGGCGCCAGCAGCACGATGAAGATGCGCGATGGCTGGTTGTCGATGGCCGAGAAATCCAGCCCTTCGCGCTTGATGCCGAGGCAGGCCGAGATCCCGGGGAGTCCACCCAGCTTGCCATGCGGGATGGCCACGCCGTCGGAGATGCCGGTCGAGGCCAGGCGCTCGCGCTCGAGGAGAACCTCGACCACCCGGCCGACGTCGCCCTCCTTGAGATGCTCGTCGCAGGTGACGAGGTGACCGGCGAGCTCGCGCAGCACGGAGGTCTTGTCGGCCGCCTCAAGCGACGCGATGACGCGGTCCGGCGTGATGAAATCGACGATTCTCATGGCACAGGGGTCCCTCGAGAAGCGAGGACCTTGCCCCCTTCCGCAGCCCTGGTCAAGAGCCTTCGGACCTCGCGATCTCTCTCAGGAAGGAGCTCCTGCGGCGACCTCGGTACTGGCCTCGATGAGGCCGTAGGTGTCGTCCTTGCGGCGGAAGATGACGTTGATCTGGTTGGTGATGACGTTCTGGAACACCAGCAGATCGCTGTCCAGGAGATCCATCTGCATGACCGCTTCGTCCAGGGTCATGGGGGCGGTGAGGTACTCGTTGGTCTTCACCACCCGCGGCGGTGTGGCGTCCACCTGCACCTCGTCGTCCGAGCCCAGGCCTTCGATCACGTTGAAGCGCACCCGGAAGGGCGCGTCGGTCGCGCGCGGCTGGTGGCGCTTGAGCTTCTCGCGATAGCGCTTGAGCTGGCGCTCGATCTTCTCGATGGCGCGGTCGATCGAGGCGTACATGTCCTCGCTCTTCTCGGCGCCGCGGATCTGGACTCCGTTGGTGGTGATGCTGATGTCCGCCTTGTGCATGTACTTCTCGAGCGACAAGACGACGTGGGCATCGGTGGGTTTGTTGATGAACTTGACGATTTTCTGGACCTTGTCCGTGGCGTGGTCCTTGAGAGCCGGTGTGGCCTCCATCTGACGGAAGGTGACGGAGACTTGCATCATCGACCTCCTGTGCAGATCAGAAGATCTGCTTGCGCTTGGATGACGGGAGGATCCCCATCATCTCTCGATATTTCGCAACGGTGCGCCTGGCGATCTCGATCTTGCGATCGCGCAGCAGCTTGACGATCTGGGCGTCGGACAGCGGCCGCTTGGGGTCCTCGCCTCCGACGATCTCCTTGATGTGATTCTTGACCGACTCGCTGGCGATGTCATCGCCGTCGGTACGCCGGATCGACGAGTTGAAGAAGTACTTCAGCTCGAAGATGCCCTGGGGTGTGTGCGCGTACTTGTTGCTGGTGACGCGGCTGATGGTGGATTCGTGCATGCCGATGTCCCGGGCCACGTCCTGCAACACCATGGGACGCAGGTGTTGCGCGCCGCGCTCGAAGAAATCGCGCTGGTAGGTGAGGATGGACTCCATGACCCGGTAGATGGTGCGCTGGCGTTGGTGGATGGACCGGATGAGCCAGGTCGCCGAGCGCAACTTGTCGCGGATGTAGGTCCGGGTCTCGCCCCGGGAGCGCGCCTCCTTGAGCTGGTTGCGATAGAAGCGGCTGATGCGCAGCTTGGGCAGACCGTCCTCGTTGAGCGTGATGGTGAACTCGTCGCCCACCTTCTGCACGAAGATGTCGGGCGTGATGTACTGGGCCTCGGGGGGGGCACCGCCGCTGGAGAACGAGCGCCCCGGCTTGGGTTCGAGCGCTTGCAGGATCTTGAGCGCCTCGCCCACGTCCTCGAGTGTGACCTTGAGCACCTTGACGATGTTCTTGAAGTTGCGGTTCTCGATGTCCTTGAGGTGATCGCGCACCATCAGGAACACCAGGTCGTCGTCGTCGTAGCCCAGCACGTCGAGCTGCACCAGCAGGCAATCGCGCAGGTCCAGCGAGCACACGCCCACGGGATCGAAGCGCTGGATCTTGTGGCGCACGTTCTCGATCCACTCGATGGGTACCTCGAGCTCGTCGGCGACGATGGCCAGGGCGTGGGGCGGCGGCTCCGCTGCTGTTGCTTCCTGCGGGAGCTCCGCGGCGTTCGCCGGCGTGGCCTCCGCGGGAGCGCCCTCGGCGTCCGGCAGGGCCTCGGTCGCGAGCGCGTCCGGCGCACGGATCTGCTCGGGACCACTGGGTTCCCCGGCACCAAGCACCAGGTAGCCGTATTCGTTGATGTCACCGATCAGGCGGGCGCCAATCTCCTGCTCCAGCTCGTGCAGGGCGCTGAGCTTGAGCTGCCACAGCAGGTGCTCCTGCAGGGTCTCGGCCCGGGTGAGGGTCTGCTCGACTCCCGGCAATTCTTCCATGCCCGCGCGCACATTGGAGCCGGCGGGTTGGTAGGAGTAGCTGTCGGCCATGGCCTCCCAGGGGATGTCCAGGCCGCCGCCATCGCTCACCGCTTCGACCCGGCCCTCGGACGGGGGCTCCGCCGGCGGCGCGCTGAACTGGCCCTCGGTGCCGCCCTGAACGGCTTCCACGTCGCCGGACTCTGCCCTGTCCTCGAGCACAGGATTCTCCAGCATCTGCTGGGTCACCATCTCGTTCAGCTCGAGGCGGTTGAGCTGCAACAGCTTGATGGCAAGCTGCAGCTGGGGTGTCATCACCAGTTGCTGGCTGAGCTTGAGGGACAGGTTCTGCTTGAGTTCGAGCGCCATGGGCCTGCAAGGGCGCACAAAAAACGTGCGCTTGGGTCATCTTCAAAGCAGGTTATTATAGGCGTGCAGCATGAAAAAGGCATCTGCCAAATGAGACTTGATCCGGCTGATCTCGGGACCCCACTTGCCGACGCAGGCAGCAGCAGCCTGCGCCACGCGCTCGTCTGCACTCTGCTCGTCGCCAGCCTCACCGCTTGCCCGGACAAGGCCCGCCCCGGGACGCCCGAAAGACCGTTGCGTCTGATGCTGTTTCCGGCCAGCAGCGGACCCCAGTTGCAGGAGGCGCGGCAGACCCTGGCCCGGTTCCTGAGCGAGCGCACGGGCCTGCAGGTGGTGACCCGTGAGCCGGTGGATTCCTTCGATGCGGTGCAGCAGCTGGGCTCGGGCCAGGTCGACGCGGCCCTGCTCAATGATCTGAGCTTCTTGCTGGCCGAGGACACCTATCGCGTGCAGGCACGGCTGCGGATGCTGCGCCAGGGCGGCTCCGAGCACCGGGCACAGATCATCGTGCATCGCGACGCAGGCTTTGCCAGCCCGACGGCCCTGCATGGCAAGCGCGTGGCCTATGTCGATCCCTACTCCATGACCGGTTTCGTGCTGGTGGCTCACCTGCTGCGGCAACACGGCGTCGAGCCCGGGAGCACCAGCTTCGTGGGCTCCCACCTCGAGGCCGTGCGCCAGGTGCTGTCGGGCGATGCCGATGCGGCGGCCACCTACGTCGACGAGTCGCTGGGTCCGGGTCTGCCAGGCGATCTGCGGGCCGGGCTCCTGCCGCGCTTCCCGGACGCCGCCGATCGTCTGATCTCTCTGGCCACCACCGTGGCCGTGCCCAATGAGCCGGTGGCTTTCACCCGGGGTCTGGATGAGGACCTGGTGCAGAGGCTGTGTGCGGCCCTCAAGGCCGCGGCGAGCGATCCCGCAGCTCTGCAGGCCCTGCAGGCCCTGGGGAACGTCGGTGGTTTCGTCGATGCCCGAGGCGAGGACTACGCCCAGCTGCGACTCATGCTCGGCAGCCTGGGCAAGAATGTCGACGACGGCGTGCCAGGTGGCTGGAAGCTGAAGCTGCGCACGGCTGATAGCGTTCGCTGAGGATCGGCTCCTCTCACCCACCACACCTGCGGTGGGCGACGCAGACCTGCCGGGTCTCTACCAGCTTGCTGGAGCGTAGCTGGTCTCGTCACCCCAGGGCGGCTCGCGGGCGACGATCTCGAAGGGGGCGCGGCCCTGGCACGCTAGCCGTCGATGCTGGCCGGTGATTTCTCGAACCTCCAGCTCCAGCGAGCCCAGGAGCTGGTTGCAGTTGTAGCGCACGCTGCCGTCGACGTCAGGGTAACGCACGCGCAGCATGCCCTCGCGCGGTGCGGTCCAGCGACCCTCGAGCACCAGCTCGGGGCTGCGTGCAGCAAAGGTCCAATCGCCGAGGGCATAGCGCGCGTGCGTGGGCTCGCCCAGCAGACCCAATCCGGCCCCCTTGAGGTGGCGCAGGCGGTTGAAGGCGTGGTGCTTGCCGTCGAGGACCAGCTCGCAGCTCATCAGGGTGTTGCTGCCGCGCTGCGTGGCCACCGCCTCGAAGGCACAGTCCGCTGCGTCGTCGAAGCGCGGGCAGGCGCCCCAGGCCCAGCCGTCCTGCATGGCGCGGCCAAAGGTGTGACCCTGGGTCAACATCGCCCCGTCGAGAGAGATCGCATCCGAGTCCAGGTGCAGGCTGCCCTGCACCGCGGCCTGGCTATTGGGCGAGGTGTGGTGGGAGCGCGAGATCGCGCGCGCAAGCCAGGGGTTGGCGACGGAACGAAAGGTGGCACTCGCCGGATCGAAGCGCAGGTCCCAGGCCACCGTGGCGTCGCTCTGGGTCACGCGGCCGCGTGCCAGGCCATTGTTGAAGAACGCGTGCTCGCCCAGGTGCAGCCCGAAGCGCGCCTGCTCGAAGCGCACCTGATCCAGGGGCAGGGCCTGGGTCAGTCTGAGGTCACGGCCTCCGGGCCGCCCATCCCGCACCAGGGCCCACAGCCGCGCATCCGAGGAGCCGTCGTGCCGTTGCAGCAGCGAGTGACGGAACCACAGCGCGAGGGCCTGGGTCGGATGCAGCACGATGGCGTACCACTGCTCGTACTGCGGGGCACCCCGGGGACTGGGCCAGGTCCGGACGGGCTGATTGTCGCGGTCATTCGGGGGTGGGGCAGCGACAGACGCGTAGGCTGGCATGCGACACCGCCTTTCGGAGGACGGCCGGCCCGCCACCGATTAGCGGAAGCGCGCCCCGTATGTTGTTATGATGGGTGCTGGACTGCGAGACAAGGATGAAATGCGTCAGGCCCTCGCCATCATCGCCCTGCTTCTCGCGCTGATCCTCGACGGAGAACAGTCTGTCGGCGCCAGCGACGGCAGCGTCGACGTTGCCGAACACCCGCCTGACACCGCGTTGGCCCCGGCATCCCTGGACCCTGGAAGCACGGACACGGCGGAAGCCCTGCTCGAGATCTCGCCGCTGCTCGACGGCAACGTCCGCGCCATGATCACTCACGCCCTCACACATCCGGCCCTGCGCGGTGCTCGCGTCGGTCTCTACGCGGCCTCTCTCGACAGTGGGGCCATGCTGCTGCGCAAGAATCCGCACCTCCTGCTCAACCCTGCCTCCAATGCCAAGCTCGTCACCTCGGCCGCGGCCCTGGCCCTGCTGGGGCCCGAGCATCGCTTCGCCACCTTCTATGCCAGCGACGGGGAGATCGTGAACGGCACGCTGCAGGGGAACCTGTACGTGCGGGGTCGGGGCGATCCCACCATCAGCACCGAGCGCCTGCTGGCGGTGCTTCACGAGCTCAAGCTGCTGGGTATCACGAAGATCGAGGGCCGCGTTCTCGTCGACGACAGCTTCTTCGATGGCGTGCGCGAGGCCAAGGGCTGGGAGCAGGAGGACAGCGATCGCGCCTACGCTGCGCCAGTGGGTGCCCTGTCCCTCAACTACAACACGGTCACCGTGATCGCCCGCCCCGGTCCCTTCGTGGGGAGCCCCGCGATCCTGACCGTGGATCCGCCCAGCGACTACATCCAGCTCGACGCCAAGGTGACCACCAGCGACTGGAATGCGCGACTGTACATGCGCAGCTTCGAGCGCGGTGGCCGCAACGTGGTGCGCCTGCGCGGCCACGTCAGCAGCGACGGCGGACCGCAACGCATCTACCGGCGGGTCAGCGATCCCGCCCTGCATTTCGCGAGCGCGCTGGTGGGCATGTTGAACGATGCCGGTATCTCGGTGCAGCGGCACCCCGGCCGCGCCTACACGCCGGACCGGGCCCGGGTGCTGGTGACCGATCGCTCGCCGCGCCTGGCCACGGTCGTGGCAGAACTCAACAAGTGGTCCAATAACTTCATCGCCGAGATGTTGATCAAGACCCTGGGGGCCGAGATCGCCGGGACCCCCGGGAGCTTCGAGCGCGGCCTGGCCGTGGCGCGGCAGTTCCTCGAGACCGAGGTCGGCTGGCGTCATGGCAGCTACGTGTTCAATAACGGCAGTGGACTCAACGACGTCAATCGCTTCTCCACGGAACAGATCGCGCAGCTGCTGCGTTACATGCACGGCCACGCCGAGGCCGGGCATGAGTTCGTGTCCAGCCTGGGGGTCGCGGGTCGCCAGGGAACCATCGCCCTGCGCCTTCGCGACACCGCCGCGGACCGCCGGCTGCGGGCCAAGACCGGGACCCTGAGCCACGTCAGTGCGCTCAGCGGCTACGTCGTGACCGCCAGCGGTGAGCCCCTGGTCTTCTCCATCCTGGTCAACGGGTATGATGGCTCGACGCGGCCGATCTGGGAGGTCCAGGACATGATCGGCGAGGCCCTGGCCATGTACGCCGGCGACCTGCGCGATCGGATGGATGCCACCGCGCTGCACAGGAGCGAGCCGTGAAGGTCTTCCTGGGTGCGGCCTTGATCCTTCTGTCCACTCCCGTGCTGGCCGCGGAACTGTTTCCCCTGCCCTCGGCGCTCGAGCCCAACGTGCGCTTCTGGCGCCGGGTGTACGCGGAGTGGCCGACCAATCGCTACGCCATTCACGACGACCAGCAGCTGGATATCGTGTACCGGGTGATCGCCGCCACCGATGGTCGCGAGGCCAAGGTCAAGAACGCCAAGGCCGAGATCGAGGACGCCCTGGGCCGGCTGGATGCACGCCGCCCGAGCAGCGAAAGCGGGCTCACAGGTGCCGAGCTCGAGGCCTTCCGGGCCCTCTCCGGCTCGAGCGATCCAGCGCGTTTTGCCCGGGCTCGCGGCCACGTGCGGCACCAGAAAGGGCAGCGCGATCGCTTTGCCGAGGCCCTGCGCACCAGTGGACGCTACCGCCCGCAGATCGAGAAGATCCTGGTCGACCACGGCCTGCCCCGGGAGCTGCTGGCCGTGATCTACGTCGAATCGATGTTCAACACCCATGCCCGCAGCTTCTCGGGCGCACTGGGCCTGTGGCAGTTCATGCCCTACACCGGCCGCGAATATCTCAACATCAACAAGGTTGTCGACGAGCGCCGCGATCCCATCATCGCCAGCTACGCTGCGGCCAGCTACCTGCGCAGTGCCTACAAGCGTCTCGGGGCATGGCCTCTGGCCATCACCTCGTACAACTACGGCATGAACGGCATGGCCCGGGCTGTCAAGGCGGTGGGCACCACCGAGATCGCCACGGTGCTGTCGAGCTACCGCAGCGGGCGGCTGGGCTTTGCCGCCAAGAACTACTACACCGAGTTCCTGGCTGCACTCGACGTCATGCAGAATCCAGGGCGCTACTTCCCGGAGGTGACGCCTGCCTCACCCTGGCGCTATGACGTGGTCCGGCTCCCGGGCGCAACCACGGTCCCGGCACTGGACAAGGCCGGTTCGGTGTCCGCCAAGGACCTGACGACGCTGAATCCTGCTCTCAACCGCGAGGCCCTGCAGGGGCGGGTGCGCCTCCCGGCGGGGATGTCCCTGCGCATTCCTCGAGGCCGGACGGAGTCCTTCGTGGCGTCCCTGGGGTCGGTTCGGGATCTGCGTCGCGGAGATGAGGAGAGAGGCCGTCGCTACACGGTTCGAGGAGGCGACTCCATCACCAGCATTGCACGCCGTCACGGTGTGACCCAGGGGCAGCTGCTCGCCGCCAACCACCTGGCTCGCGACGCCACCCTGTACAAGGGCATGAACCTGATCGTGCCGCCCAAGGCGGCGGGGTACACCCTGTACCCGGAGGCGCGCGAGATGCCTGTGCCCGAGCTTCCCGCCGGGGTCGCTGTGGCCGCCCGCAGCGTCGAGCCTGAGCCCGAGCTGGAGCCTGAGCCTGAGCGGGAGCCGCCAAAGCGCGTGGCCACGGCCATCCCTCGCGCCGAGGTGCGCACCAGGACCGTGCGCGAACCCCCACCGCCGCGGCGCCATGCCCGCCGGGTGCGGCTGCCTGGGACCCGGGCGATCGTGCTGGCAGGACCGGTCACGGCTGACGAGGGAGGGGCTGCCGCTGCCCTCGAGGCCGAGATCGCCGTCGACGTGCTGGCTGGCACCATGGACCTGCCTGCGGTGGATGTCGTGGCGGGCGTGCCCGCCGTCCTCGACGAACCGATGCCTGAGCCGTCGCAGACCCCCGACGCGGCCTGAGTCCGCCCTCTGTCGTGTCCCGGTTGACCGGGCGGCGCACCCGTTGTCTGCTGGGTGCATCATGCGCGGCGTGTTGCCACAGCCATCGGTGGTCTACGAGGTCCTGATCGATCGTTTCAGCCGATCGCAGGATGGCGTGACGGCAGTCCAGGCCTGGGGCGAGGAGGATGACCGGCACCTTGTTCACGGCGGCGACCTGCGCGGCGTGACCCGGCGCCTGGATCACCTTGTCGAGCTCGGCGTGGACACCTTGTTGCTGTCACCGGTGTGGCCGTCGACCAGCGCGCTCGGCGACGAGATCGAGGACTTCTTCTCGGTCTCGCCGGCCCTGGGTGGCGAGGAGGCCTTCGACGAGTTGCTGCAGGCTGCCCAGCAGCGGGGAATGTGGGTCCTGCTCACCGGGCTGTTCGATCGCGTTGGCCACAAGCACGACTGGTTCGTCGAGGCCACGACCCAGGAGCTCGACGACGGACGCATCGATCCCAGCCAGCGCCGGCGCTCGTTCTTCTCCTTCGAGCAGGCGCCCTTTGGCCATGCCGCGTACCGGGGAGATCAGACGCAGCCCGAACTCAACCTGCAGGACTATCACCTGCGTCACAAGCTCCTGCATGGCGACCGCTCCGTGCTGCGGACCTGGATAGACCGTGGCATCAACGGCTGGCGCATCGACCACGCCGAGTCCCTGGGCTACGAGGTGCTGGGCGAGATCCTGCGGGCCTCGCGCAATGCCAACCCCGACTGCCTGGTCATCGGCGACGCCCGGGCCTTCGCGGCGCGCGAGGTGCGCGACGGCCTGGTCGACGGGGTGGTCAACCACTACCTGCGCGAGGCCGTGGTGGCCTTTCTGCGCGGCCGGGTGCCGGCCCAGGAACTGGGGCGGGTGCTCGAGCAGCAGGTGCTGCGCTACGGTTCGCGCGGTCTGTCCCGCTGCTTCAACGTGCTGTCCAGTGCCGGGGATCCTCGCCTGCTGTCCTTGCTCGACGGCGATGCCCGGCGCATGCACCTGGCGGTGCAGCTTCAGTACGCGCTCCCTGGAGCGGCGGTGGTCTTCTACGGCGATGAGGTCGGTCTGGTCGGCGCGGAGCTGGCGTCGTGCCGCCGGCCCATGGAATGGGATCGCGGCCGCTGGAACCCGGACCTGCTGCAGGCGTACAAGCAGATGGGAGCGCTGCGCCGTGCCCAGCGCGCCCTGGTCAGCGGCGACGTGACCAACCTGACGCCGAGTGGCGAGCCCGACGTCTTTGCCCTGGCCCGCTCCTGTGGCAATCCGCGAGACACCGTGGTGGCCGCCTTCAATCGCAGCGACCGGGCGCGGGAGGTGACTCTGTTCGTGGCCGTGGGAGGCATGGTCGATGGTCTGCCCATGCGCGATGCCCTGAGCGAGACGCAGGCCGTCTTCCGCAACGGGGTGCTCGACCTGGTGATACCGGCGCATGGCGCCGTGATCCTGGCCCCGGCCCTCGATGCCTTGGCGGGATATCGGTTTCTCAAGGATCGCTGATGGTGCTGCTGCAGACCGCGCTGGCCCTGTGGCTGGGGCTCCTGCTGGCCTCGGGGCTTCACGAGCTGGGCCACGCCGTGGTGGCCCGCGGCGCGGGTGCGCGGCGGATCCAGCTTCGCGTCGGGTACGGCCCTGGACTTTTTCACCTGTGCCTCGCAGGCGGCAGGCTTCAGCTCGGGCTGCTCTTCCCCGTCGGGGGCTGCTGCAGCTTCGAAGGGGACCTGCCCTGGCGCGCCGCGCTGGCCGAGCGCGCCGCAGGGTCGCTGGTCAACCTCGGCATCGCTGCGCTGCTGGCGCTGGCCTGGCCGATGATCGCTGGCGTCGTGGCCTGGAGCGTCCTGGTGGCCCAGCTCGCGGTTGGCCTGGGTCAGCTGGTGCCGCTGGGCGAGCTCGATGGCGCGCAGCTCAAGCGGCTGCTGCACAGCCCGCAGCGCACGTCGCCCTGAACTCTGGTGGGCGGCATCGAGGCTGCGGCCCTCATCCGAGGACAAGCTCTCGCAGCAGATCGTAGACCCGGCCCACGGTCTCCAGGGACTGGCGCTGCAGCGCCTCGGGCACCTTTGCCAGGTGCTCGGTCACGCCACAGACGTCGGCACCCAGCACGCGACGCGCGCGTCCCAGGCGCCGCAAGAGCTGCTCCAGCTCGTCGAACTCGAGCTCGCCCTGGTTGTCGGAGGGTGCCGTGATGCCGCCGTCGCCGGTGCGGCGCCAGTCCGTGACCAGCCCCCGGCGCAGCACGTCGAGATCGACGCTCAGATAGATCGCGTCGCCACGCAGGCTGTCTGGCTCGAAGGCGGCGAGGTCGCGCCAGCGCACCACCAGGGCGCGGTCGATACGGCGCGGGTTGGCGGGCAGGCGTTGCACCCGGGCGCTGCGCACCGAGGCATTGCGGCGGGCCGCCACGCCATGGTGCCGCGACGCGCGCAGCACGACCTCCCCGACGTCGTCGGGATGTGCCAGGTACTGGCGCAGCTTGGCGAAGACCTCGCACCGATAATAGGTGATCTCATTGCCCAGGATCAGGCCTGGCAGATCGTGCTGCTCGGGGCTGGTGTTCAAACCCAGCAGCACACCCTCATGGACCTCGGGGATCTCCAGGATCGCACCCACGAAAGACGCGCAGTCGAGCTTCCAGCGAAAGCGCGTGTCCTTGTCGGGGTGGGCGTCGACGTGAACGTAGCTCACGCTGTTCCGGCGGCACAGCCCCTCGACCACGGCGTAGGTCTCGTGGTGAAAGTTTCCCGAGCCGTTGAGCACCACGAAGGGCCCCTCGGGCACCGGGCGCAGCCGCGCCTTCAGGGTCTCGGGCCTGCGGCCGGCGGCTGGCCAGGTGACGTCGATGGTGGTGCCCCGGGTGCGGCCAAGATACTCGGCCACGCGCAGCGCTTCAGGGTAGTCGATGACAACGGTCGAGAGCACTAGGTCAGGACCAGGAAGTAGAACAGTCCGCCGCCCAGGAGGGCCACCAGCAGCAACACCCCGATGAGGATGATGATCTCGGCCTTGCCACCCCCGACCTTGACCTCGAGCTCCCCCGAGGCACCATCGCCCTCGGCGCCTTTGAGATCCGTGGGGCCGTCGGCCAGCTCGCCGCCTGCACCTCCCGGGGCGTCCCCGTCCAGGGCGGGCTCCTGGTCGCCGTCCTCGTCCCCCAGGTCCGGTGACAGATCCTCATCGTCCTCGTCGCCACTCTCCTCCTCATCGCCCTCCTCGTCGGCGTCTTCCTCTTCGTCCTCTCCGTCTTCCTCCTCATCGAGGCCCTCTCCCGCCACGGTCTCCTGATCCTCGAAGGCCGGGATGCCGTCGAGCTTGCCCAGGATGGAGGCCGTGGGATCGATGAAGGTCAGACGCACGGCGCCGAGCATGATCTCGTCCGAGTCCGACATGGCGCGGGCACCGGAGATCTTCTTGTCGTTGATCACCACTCCGTTCTTGGAGCTCAGATCCTCGATGGTGATGCCTCCCCAGTCCTTGCGCACCAGGGCGTGGCGGCGCGAGATGTTGGCGTCGTTGATGCACAGGTCGCAGTCCGACGAGCGCCCGATGACAACCTCGGCGATGGCGTCCGACAGCTCGAAACGCTTGCCCTCGTCGGGGCCGTTCATGACGCGCAGGTAAGGGTGCTCGTTGGCCTCACCCATCGAGGCGAGCACCTCCTGCACCATGCGCCGCGCCAGCTGCTCGGTGCGCTCGCTGGAGCCAAACTCCAGGGGCTTGTCGGCAACCCGGCTGTACTGGATCTTGAAGTGCATGACCTGCACGGTGTCGCCGTCCCGGAGCAGCTTCTTGCCGCCCTGGCCCAGGGGCTTGCTGTTGTGCAAGGTGCCGTGCGTCGAGTTCAGATCCTCGATGAAGTACTCGCCATTCTCGAAGATGAGCCGGGCGTGACGACGGCTCACCGTGGTCAAGGGGATCTGGATGTCATTGTGGGAATCGCGGCCCATGGTGACCACGTCCTGGTCAAACTCATAGAGAAACTCCCGGGCTTCCTTGCCCGGAATCTCCATGCGGACGTTGAGTCTCATAGGCACGGTTCGTGTCCTGCCGTCACTGCGCCTCGAGGGCGCGCACTGTCTCCTTGCAGGTCTCGACCTCGGTCGGGTGCTGGTCGCCGGCGCAGCCGATGAATTGCCGGCAATAGGTCAGGGCCTTGTCCCTGTCCAGCACACGCCGGTAGTGCTCGCCCAGCTGGAACTGGGCCAGACAGTACTCGGGGTCGAGCTTGACCGTGTTCTCGCACTCGACCACGGCCATGTCGACCAGGCCCTTGGCAAAGAAGGCCAGGCACAGCCCGTAGTGAGCTGGAGCGTAGCCTGGATTCTGCTGGATCTGTTCGATGTAGCGCTTGATCGACTCGCTCTGCATCGACGCCCCCTTGTAGGCCAGGGGGAGCTCGTTGGCGCAGATGGGGTTGTCCTTGTTGGCAGCCAGACACTGGATGAAGTGGAACAGCGCCTCATCGAAGCGACCCACCGCCAGGTACAGGTGCGCCAGGTTGCCGTGGCAGGTCTCGTGGGTCACGTCGATCTCGAGGCAGCGCTTGAAGTAGCGCTCGGCCTCCCCGGTGTGCTCTCGCTTCTTGTTCTCGGTGGTGGCGTTCTCGGCCCGGAAGGTCTCGATGACACCCATGTCGTGATAGGCGCCGGTGTGGGTCGGGGCCAGTTCGAAGATCTTCCTGTATTCGCGATCGGCCTTCTCGTACCACTCCAGTTCCTTGCTGAAGTCGCGCTTGTCCTCGGGTCGGCGCAGCTGCTCGCCGCGCTCGATCTGGCCCAGGCGCAGGTAGCACAGGGCCAGGTTGTAGCGTGCATCCATGTAGGCCGGATCGATCTCGACAGCGGAATCGAACATGCTGGCGGCCTTGGCGAAGTCCTCGTTCTTGAAATCCATGACCCCCAGGTTGTTGCGGGCCTGGGCGAAGTCGTTGTTGAAACGGATGGCTTCCTTGAAGAAGCCGCGCGCCTTTTCGTCGACGCCACGGTAGTACCAGACCAGTCCCAGGCCATTGAGACATTCGGCGTTCTTGGGATCGTACTGCAGGCAGATCTCGCAGCGGGTCTCGGCGCGGTCAGGGTCCTGCTTCTCGAGATACTGCACGCAGGCCGCCTGGTTGCGCAGCATCTCGGGGTGTGCGCCGGCCTGTTCGGTGCAGGTGGCGCCGACCTGCAGGATCGCGAGAGCCAGGGCGGGCAAGGCCAGGGTGGCCCAGCGGAGCGCCCAGCGCAGCGTCGCCAGGGGTGTACGTCTCATGAATGGATCCTCTCGCACCGCGTCAAACGTGCGCCTCCGACGGAAGCGGAGACTGTTTCGATATTAAGAATGGGGCGCCAGTAGTGTCAATGAAAGGGTACCCGACGCCCCGGGGCCGTGCTATCGAAGGAGCGTCCAGCGCAACGAGCAGGAGGAGATGCCATGCTTCGTCACGCCTACCATGTGTTGGGGATCGCCCTGCTGGCGTGGTCCACCACGGCCACGGCCCAGACCGCCGCGGAACCTGCAGCCACCAAGACAGCCCCCGCCAAGGTCGCACCCAAGACCGCAGGCAATCCCGTGGTCGTCATCGAGACCAGCAAGGGCCGCATCGTGGCCGAGCTGTTCCCGGACAAGGCGCCGCGCAGCGTCGAGAACTTCATCGCGTACGCCGACGCCAAGTTCTACGACGGTCTGGTGTTTCACCGCGTCATCGATGGTTTCATGATCCAGGGCGGTGGCTACTCGGCAGATCTGCAGCCGCGCCAGGTGCGAGCGCCCATCCCCCTCGAGGCGGGGCGCGGCCTGTCCAACAAGCGTGGGACCCTGGCCCTGGCTCGCACCGCCGCCCCGGACAGCGCGACCAGCCAGTTCTTCATCAACCTCGTCGATAACGACAGGCTGGATAGCTATGGCGGTGGCTACGCCGTGTTCGGCCGGGTCACCGAGGGCATGCAGGTCGTCGACGCCATTGCCAAGGTCAAGACAGCACCGCGGGCTGGACAGCAGGATGCGCCGGTGGAACCCGTCATCCTCAAGAGTGTTCGAGTGACCAAGCGCTAGGGGAGGACCTGCCGCTCGACCGGCAGCCCAGGTCTCTTGGCCTGGCGCGCGGACCCGCCCCGCAAGGCACGGCCGCCGCAACCTTGCCCAGACCTGAACGACGAGCACGGGATCTGGTCGCCCGCAGGACCTTGAGGGTATGATGGGCCCACGCCGCGTTTCCGGCGGCGACCTGTGGAGCGGGCGTGAGTTACGAGTGCTCGCAATGCGGTTACACCTTCGACCCCTTCGAGGAGGAGGCCGCCGGACCGTTCAGTGACTGCCCGCGCTGTGGCGGCCTGGCTGTCGAACAGCAGGGCGCCCCCAAGCCCAGCCAGTTCGAGGCCACCGATCCCTTCGCGGAGCCCGAGGGTGAGATCGATCCCTTCGGTGGCAAGACCGGCGCCCTGCCGCTGTCGCCCAGTCTCTTTGGCAACTACTTCGTCGAGGCGGGTGGCCCCGGGGCTGCTCCTCCCGCGACGGCGCCCACCACGCCCTTCGAGCAGGTCGAGGACGAACCCCTGGGCACCGGTGACATTCACCGGGAACCGACCATGTTGTTGCCGGACGAGATGTCAGCGCCGCCACCGACCCGCCCGGCCCAGTCCCCGGCACGGCTGGCGCCTCGCGAGGTCACCATGCCGGGCCTGTCCCAGCAGAAGGTGCAGATCGCCGGTGCAGATCTGATGAACCCGGTGCCGCAG
>JBDRCO010000108.1:0-98151 GCA_043821645.1 Pseudomonadota bacterium
CCAGGCAGCCCGCACTATTGCCGAGCGCGGAGTTCAACTGGTTGGCACCGCCCACGGTAACACGCTGGAAAACCTGATGATGAACCCCACCCTTGCCGACCTCATCGGTGGTATCCAGACGGTTACCCTGGGTGATGAAGAGGCAAAACGGAGAGGCACGCAGAAGTCCATACTGGAACGTACAGCGCCGCCTACCTTTTATATCGTTGTTGAAATTCAGGACCGGGACAGGGTAGCTATTCATCCCG
The DNA here is from genome assembly GCA_043821645.1 of Pseudomonadota bacterium. Taxonomy (GTDB): domain Bacteria; phylum Myxococcota; class JACRCW01; order JAFGSX01; family JAFGSX01; genus JBDRCO01. The sequence continues at coordinate 249 of JBDRCO010000108.1, forward strand.
ATGTGAGCGAAGCGGTTGACGCTACCCTGCGCAGACGCCCTGCTCGAGGTGCTGCAGCAGCACCAGGTGCGCAGCAACTTCGTGGCCTGGCGCGCCGACGGGGGTGCGGGCCGCATCGAGATCTGGTGCGCCCGGGACAACCTGCACGACGAGGCAGACCTGCGCGCGGCCCTGCAGCGCGTCACCCCGGACCTGACCATCGCCGACGACAGGAGCGCGGTGTCGCTCATCGGCGAGGGCATCATGGACGATCCGCGGCACCTGCAGCAGGCCCTGGCCACCCTGACCGAGCTGGGCACGCCGGTGCACGCCCTGTCCACCTCGTCCTTTCGCATCAGCCTGCTCCTCGACGGCGAGCGGGTCGCCGAGGCGGTGCGCGCCCTGCACCACCGCTTCATCGACGCCCTGCCGCTCGAGGTGAGCCCGGACCTCTAGCCCATGCGCCTGCCGTCGCCGACACACATCCTGCTGTCCATCGTGGCCTGCGCCCTGCTCCTGCCAGGCTGTCGCCGCCCCGTGCTCGAGCTGTCCCCGGCCCTGGCGGGCCAGCAGCTCGACGACCTGGCGCGCCGCAGCGGGTTGGTGTTGCTGGCGCCCCCACCCAAGCGCCGCGAGGTCCTGACCGGCCTCGTCGACGAGCTGCAGACCCTGACACCGCTGCTGCAAGAATCCTCGCGCCAGACCACCGCGCGGGTGCTGCGCGCTCGCCTGGCCTGGGAGCTCGAGGCACCGGCCAGTGCGAACGACAGCCGCCCTGCCGACGACGCTGCGAGCTTTGCGCGCCGCCTGGCGGCCGGGGGCCTCAACGACACCTCCATGGCCTCGCTGCAGGCGCGGGTGCTGGCGCTGCTCGGCCTGGCCCGGGCCCGGCCGCAGGGAGCCGCCCCGGCGAGCGTGCAGCCCTGGGCCAGCTACCCCGAGCTCACCACCGGGCTCCCGGCCTGGCAGCTCGCCCTGCAGACAGCACTGCTGCGGGAGGGGTGGAGGACCCTGGGCGAGGCCAGAAGCGCACCGAGAAAGGACCCACAGGCTCAGAACGAGGTGCCCAACCCCGAGCTGCTGGCCTGCGCCAGTGCCCTGGTCGACCTGGGCCTGCACGGGCTCGGCATCTCGCGCGCGCAGGCGGCCTCCGTGCTGCGCGGACACACCGCCCTCGACGACACCAGCATACAGCGCGCCCTGGACAGCATCGTGGCGCACCCTGGCCTGGCGACCGTCTCCGTGCTCGGGGCGCAGGCCCTGGCGGCGGGCTTCGAGACGCTGCGCGCCGAGGACCCGAGCTGGACCCTGCCGCGCTACGGTGCCCTGGTGCTCATGCACAGCCCGCTGGATGAACAGGGTCTGCAGGCCCTGCTGCAGCAGCTGCTGCGCACTGCGCAGACCCGGCACACCGAGGACGCGCAGGTGGGCGATTGAAGCTGTCTAGAAACGCAGCGTGATGCCCACGCCGGCGGCGGGCTCCCAGGGCCGTGACGTCGGCAGCAGCGCCGGTCCCATGGCCACCACCTCGGGCAGCTGCGGCAGCTCCAGCCCCTCGAGGGCACGCCGGCCGAAGTAGGCGGCGCTCAAGCCGACGGCACCACCGATCACGGTACCCGCCATCATGCTGCCAAAGCCCAGCGCTGGATTGGGCGCGTTGAGAGCGACCGCCAGCGCCGCTGACGAGGCCAGACCCAGGGCCGCGCCAAGGTCCAGGGCCCAGGTCTCGGGGCGCGACAGCGGCACCCAGGGCGAGGCCACCAGGCCACCGAGCCACATCGCGTTGATGGCGCCGGAGACCAGCAACACCGCGGGCGCGAACTCGAGCTGGGCGCCCACCGCGAAATAGCCCAGGGTCGCCAGCACACCCGTCCACAGCGCTGCGCTGTTGGCCAGGGCCACGCCTCCTTCGGGCAGGTCCACCACCGTCGCGGCGGCGATGGCGGCACCGGGCAGCAGGCCCGACAGCACGAACATGCCACCGGGGACCAGGAACACCTGCTGCTGCGTCAGCCAGCTCGCCGTGCCCGAGAGCATTCCCCAGGCGATGGCGTCGAACACGCCCATCCACAGCGCCGAGCGAATCAGGTTGGCATCGCCCGCGCTCAGCTCCTCGACACCGACGCTGGCGAAGCTCGCCAGGGCCAGACCCGCTGCCCCGGTGGCGACGGGAAACAGCAGCGCCCCGGACAGCAGGGCCGCGGCCGTGAACGGGTCCAGGGCGATACCGAGCTGGGCCTGGCTGATCAGGGTGGCCGCCGAGATCTCACCCAGGGCGCCGAACCAGATGCCGAACAGGCCCGACCACAGCACCAGCTCCGCCTTGCCCGAGCTCACGATGTGACCGAAGCCCGCCTGCGCGGTCTCTTCCGGCTGGCTCTCGCGACGCTGCCTGGCCTCGATGTCGTCGGCGACTCCCGCCAGGGCCGCAGCCACCCGCACGTCGCGCCCTCGCTGTGCCGTCAGCGCGGCCTCGCGGTAGCAGCGCGCCGCTGCCGACGCATCCCCCCCACCCAGCATGCCGTGGCAGGTCTTCAGCTGCAGCTCGGAGCGTGGCAGATCCTCGTCGTCCTGTGCTGGACCCAGCGGACGGCGCTGGCTGGCAGGTGCGGACGCGGGCTCGGACGCGGGCTCGCGGGGCGTCGGAGTCGGCTCCCCCTCGGCCGACGCCGTGGACGCCTGCTCGGTCGCGGGGAGGGTCTGTGGAGCGCGGGGCGCGGGCTGCGGCGCTGCAGCGGGCACGGCCGCGGAGGGCACGTCCTCGCCCGGACCGAACTGGGCAGGCACCGCCACGGTCACCAAGGTCAGCAGCAGGGTCGTCGTGATCATGGTCGCCTCAGAACACGCCCACCAGGCTCAGGCCTGGCAGCAGCGTACCGTCGGGTCGTCCGCTGTCGAGCAGTGCCGGCAGCACGGCGGTGCGCTCGAAGGGACCCCAGTCCGGGAGCGTGCCCTCCACCGCGCCGGCCACCAGGAAACTCGCCACCACCCCGGCGGCCACCCCGGTGCCTGTGCCCACGCCCATGACGCCGATGAGCAAAGGAGCCGGCACGTCGCTCACCGCGAGGATGGGCGTCAGACCCAGGGACACCAGCAGGCCCAGCACCCCGCCGACCTCGACCAGCCAGGTGGCAGGCCGTGGCAGCCGGATCAAGGGCGACAGCGCCAGCACCAGATCGTAGCTGAGCAGCGACGAGGCCAGGGGCACCATCACCATGCCGACCGGGGTGCGCGGCTGCTCCAGCATGGCCATGAAGAACAGCGGCAAGATCCCTCCCCACAGCGCCGCGCTGTTGGCCAGACCCACGTCGCCCGGATCCACGTGCAGGAAGGGGGCGGTGAGCGCCGCCGTGGTGGTGGCCACGGCGCTGGTGCCGAGCACCAGGGCAAAGCGCCAGGGCGTGCGATGTGCCTCCAGCCCCTGGTCGGCGTGGGCCATCTCGTACACACCCTGCGCCAGCGTGCCGTACACCGTCCCCCACAGCATGGCCGAGCTGATCTGGGCGGCGTCCCCGGCCTCGGGGTGCAGCCACTGCCAGGCTGCGGTGGACAGGGCCAGGCCCGCCACCGCCCCCACCACCGGGAAGGTGATCAGCGCCGGCAGCGAGTCGGCCTCGGAGGTGCGCAGCGCGCTCACCAGCGCACCGGTGGCGACGAAACCGGCCGTCGCGCCATACAGCGTGGAGCCAAGCATCAGCTCGGGCGCACCGCTGAGCACGAACGCGCTCACCGAGAAGGCGGGGAGCTGCTCGACCAGCGGCGTCCGCGCGTCAGCCCGCCGCTCGCCGGGCTGCGGCCCGACGGCGGATCCTGTGCCCGACTCGGTGCCCTCTTTGCGGTCGCCCTGCTCCATCCGCACCGCCAGCTCGAGCAAGGACTCGGCCAGCTCCACCTCGCGACGATCCGGGCAGTCCGCCAGGAACTGCTCCAGGCAGCTGCGCGCGGCGCTGCCCTTGTTCTCGACCAGCAGCGCGCGACAGTCGGCCAGCCACACGCGACAGGCCGCGGGATCGGCCGCCTGGCCGGTCGTGGCGGCATGCCAGGGACTCAAGGCAAGCGCGGTGAGCAGCGCCGGGACCATGTCAGGACCCCCTGTGGCAGAGCAGATCGGTGGCGAACTCTAGCACGGTCAGCAACGCGAGAAACCGCAACCCACCCGGCAGGGCGAGGTCTACAGCGGCAGGTTGGTGTCCGGGCACAGCGGGTCGCCGGCAGACAGGAAGGGCACGCGGGCGACCTCGGGCAAGCCCGGCACGATCTCGGCGACGCTGACACCACCCGTCGACACCGCGTACACGTAGGCGCCGTTGTCGTCGGCGATCATGACGCTGCGCCGCACGTCGATGCAGGACGAGGTCCACTGGTCCAGGGAGCTGTCGTCGAACAGATCGCGCTGCTCGACGCGGCCGAGCTCGGTGAAGCCCTGCTCCGCGTCGACCCGGAACACCTCGAGCCCCGTCGAGCTGAGGCCCCACCAGCCGTTCATGCTGTCGAACTGGGTGAGCTGCACGGGGATACCCAGGGCCTTGTGCGCCGGGAAGTAGTTGAAGGCGTGGTGATCGGTGATGGCCTCGGACCAGGAGAAGCCGTCGCCGAAGCGATGGCGGTGCTTGAGCGAGGGGTGGTCCAGGTCCGCGACGTCAAAGATGCTCAGCGACAGCCCCAGGATGCGATTGTTGCTGTCGGTGTCGATGCCAATGGTCAGCAGGTGGTCCTCGTCCAGGGGGTGGATGTAGGTGGAGTAGCCGTCCACCTGCAGCTCGCCGCGGATGCGCGGGTTCTCGGCGTCGGAGAGGTCGATGGCCCACAGCGGATCGAAGAAACCACCCGGCGGCAGCGGCGGCACCCAGGCCGAGAAGGTCTGGCCGGGATAGGTCACCACGTAGGCCACGTCGGCGAAGAAGCGCACCGCCTGCACGAACTCGCCGCGCCCGATGTCGTCGACGCGGCCGCGCTCGACCAGGCTGTCGCCCTCCTGCCCCAGCACCAGCAGGGACGAGGTCAGGCCATCGCGGTCCGAGGTGACGACCACGCGGAAGTGCTCGCCCTCCTCGTCCATCGAGAACTGGTTGTGGATCTCACCCTCGATGAGGCCGGTGGCGGCGTAGGTCGCGGCCTGGCCATCCTTGAAGGCCTCGAACTTGTGAATGCGGGTCTGGGCAAAGTCCGGGGTGAAGAAGCCGCTGTCGTTCCACTCGGTGGCGGCCAGGTAGACGCTCTTCTCCGAGGCGTAGATCTGCGACCAGGCGCTGACCACGGTGGTCGAGGCGATGGCGGCCTGGGGATCCCGGATCGACATGGTATGCACCAGCATCAGACTGCGGCCGTCGGTGGCCTCGGGGGCATAGGTGGTGTCGCAGGTGCAGGCGCGCTCGCGGCGGGGTGTGGCGTCGACACCGACGATCTGATCCTCGAGCCCGGGCAGAATGGCGTCGAGGCCCACGGTCGCCAGGCGCTCTCGGTTGACGTCGTCGCTGAAAGGTCCTGAGTCCAGACCGGGCCAGGCCAGCTGCGAGCTGGTGACCAGGATAACCTGCTCGCCCACCCGCCGCGCGTCCACGAAGCTGCCGTCGATGCGCACGCGCCGGGCCAGGGCCGGAGCCCCGCGGTCGCGCACGTCGAACAGGCTGAGCACGGTACCGCCCGTCCACGGTGCCGAGGTATCGCCCTCGCGCACGGACTGCCAGCCACCGGTGAAGTCCGCCGCCACCACCAGCAGGTAGTTGTCGTCGAAGAACATGGTAAAGGGCGAGCCCAGGAAGGTCGAGCTGCCGGGCTGGGAATCGACCAGGATGTCGCTGACGACGTGGGTCTGCTCCGCCGGCCAGGCGTCGAGGATGACCAGGTGGCCGCGCCGCAGCACGAAGATGTGGTCGCCGTCATTCTTGACGAAGTCGGCCTCGTCGACGTTGACCTCCTGGGTGTTGGTGGTGGTGTAGACCTTGTTGCTGCCGACGTCGGAGGTGGTGCTGGCCTCGGTGCGCTCTTCGCCCGCGGAGGGGGGGGCCATGTCGGCCTGGGCGCAGCCGAAGAAAAAGAACCCACCCGAGCTGACCTGGGTCGCCACCTGCGGATGCAGGATCTGATCGTGCAGGTAAGTCTGCATCTCCTCGCAGTCCTCGAACTTGTGCAGGGTCTCCGGGCGCGTGCAGTTGACCGAGAGCGCGAGCAGCCCGGCCGTGGTCAGGGTCAGGCGAACGAGGGCAGGGCGACGCAGCGGCATGGGTCCTCCCGGGTTGTGCGGGGCCCTCGCCAGGCCCCTCAAACCAGCGCGTTCTCGGCCGCCCCGCGCCCCGCGGCGCTCGGCACGTCCTCATCGTCGGGCTGGCGTGCACAGAGAAAGCAAGCTGCGGGCCAGCCGCCGCAAAGGGCGATTCTGGTCGAGATCTCGGGACCTCACAAGTCGCGACCGGTGGCAGATCCTGACACGACTGTCAGGGGGTGATGAGTAGAGTCGAGGGGTACCCCGCCTGGCCGGATCTTGCGCCTGCGGGGTCACCCCGGTACGCTCAAGCAGATTCAGCAACCTCCGGGCATGCCATGCGAAGGCTCTCTCGAGTGACAGTGATCGTCGTGTGCCTTCTGCTCGGGGCGCTGCTCCAGGCCGCCGCCCCGAAACGGGTCGAGCAGCGCAGCGTGGCCATCCATCCCCTGCAACCCCTGGGCACGGAACCGCAGATCGCACGCCGCCTCGAGGACCTGCTGCACGCCCAGGTGACCACCATCCCCGGCGTCAAGCTGCTCAGCCAGGACGCCATGAATGCCTTTCTGCTGGCCCAGCCCACCCCCTGCGACGGTGGCACGGCCTGCCTGGTCAAGCTGGGCGAGGCCTGTGGCGTGCAGAAGCTGGTCTACGGTACCGTGGCCTCGCTCGGCGACAGCTACGTGCTGGACCTCAAGCTCATCGACGTGGCCACGCGCAAGGAGGCCAACCGGCAGTCGGTCTCGCTGTCGGGCGAGCAGGCGGTCCTGATCGACGGCATCCGCGCCGCCGCGGTGCAGCTCATCGCCAAGGAACTCTACGTCGGGTCCATCACCCTGCGCCTGGACAAGCCCGGCGCCCAGGTCTTCGTCGACGGCAAGCTGGTCGGCAGCACGCCGCTGCCACCCATCCCCGACCTCGAGCCCGGCAAGCACGCCCTCAAGATCGTGATGCCCGGCTACACCGACTTTGATCAGTTCGTCGACGTGCGCTTCGAGCGCACCACCCTGGTCAACATCTCGCTCAAGGGCACCAGCATCGACGCCACCGTCGAGGCCATCGAGGTACCCGCCGAGGGCAGCGCGCCTGCGCCGGTGCTGGTCGAGGCCGGTAGCGCCACCCCCCGCCAAGCTGGCCTGATGGAGTCTCCGCTGTTCCTGGCGGGTCTGGGGACGGCGATCGTGGGCGCTCTGGGCCTGGTCGGCGGAGGCTTCGCCATGATCGGGGCAGCGTCTTCGTTTCAGGCATTCAATGATCTGCACGCGGAGGACCTTCAGACCGTCGAGGACCCGAGCTCCGACAAGAGCTACACGGTGCTCAAGGACGTCAGCGACGAGAGGAAGAACAGATTCGACAAGGACTACACCGCGCTCGTCGAGAACAACCTGCCCCTGTGGTACGGCGGTCAGATCGGCATGTTTCTCGGTGGCGCCCTGCTGCTGGGGGGCGCGGCCCTGATGGTGTGGGACGTGGTCTCGCGCCCGGCCGAAGTTGAGCTCGGCAGTCCCTGAGCCCGTGGCCCGTCGACGTCACAGCGCCGAGCACCGCGTCCACCCTGACCTTCCCGAGCAGCCCCAGCGCGCCTTCGACCAGGTCTACGCCCTGGTGCGCGACATCCCGGCGGGCCGGGTCATGACCTACGGCCAGATCTCACGCCTGTTGCTGCACCGCCTGTCGCCTGCGGCGGTGGGCTGGGCCCTGCACCGCTGCCCCGAGGACCTGCCCTGGCAGCGCGTGGTCAACACCCAGGGCGCGTGCTCCACGGAGAGGCTGGGCGAGTTCCCTCCGGGCTGGCAGCGCACCCTGCTCGAAAAGGAGGGTGTGCGCTTCGGCCCCGACGGCACGCTGGATCTCGAGCGCTATCGCCACCAGCCCTGAGGCGGCAACACCTTGACCCCCTGGCCAGGGAATGCGTGAATCACGCCAGCGCGGAGGACACCATGAGTGACGGCGGGCCGGCTCGGACCATGTTCGCGGCCAAGGCGATCGAGATGCACACCCTGTTTGCGGTGCGCTTCAAGGACACCCGGGTGGGCAGCAAGGTGCCACGGCGCGTGCTGGTGCAGGAGATCGACGTCGAGACCACCGGCGGTGGCAAGCAGGCCAAGATGAACATCGCCCTGGTGCCCGAGGGTGGTGGTCCGTCGCTGGTCTGCGGCTGGCTCGACGCCGCCAACAACCGCGTGCGCCTGCGCAGCTTCGCCACCGTGACCAAGATCTTCAAGGCCCAGGCCAAGCACTTCTTCGACCTGCCCGAGGCCGAGTACCAGCACTTCGTCGACGAGGCGCGTGAGTTCGTGACCAGCAACGGCTTCGCCTTCGATGTCTACGACGAGGACTCGCGCTACGGCAAGAACCACCCTGAGGTGTCCTCGCCGGCCAGCGCCTCCCCCAGCCGGATCTGGGCCCTGGTGGGGGCTGCGGTCATCGCCGCCGTCGCCGTGGGCCTCGTCCTCAAGCTCTTGATGCCCTGAGCCCTGATTCGGATCAGCGGGGCCGACCTCGCGCGGGCGCCGTGGCCGTGCGCGGATCCTCGGCCCAGGCATGGCGCGGGTAGCGGCGCATGAGCTGACGCCGCAGCGCCGGGTAATGCACCTCCCAGAAGCCCGCGAGGTCCTGGGTCACCTGCACGGCACGGTGGTTGGGCGCGAGCAGCTGAAGCTGCAGGGTGACGCGGCCACCGCCAATGCGCGGCGTCTCGGTCAGACCGAAGAAGTCCTGCATCGCGCTGGCCACGAAGGGCGGCGCAGCTTCTGGATAATGGACGGGCGCGCGTCGCCGTCCGGGGAGCGCGATGGTCTCGGGACAGAGTGTCGCCAGTGCTCTTCTCTGCGTGGCGGTGAGGTCCTGCAGCAGCGCCAGCGCCAGATCCTGCCGGCGCAGGGCCCCCAGGTCGTCGGCGGACAGCGCGAGCCGGACCACCAGCTGCCGGATCAGGGTGTCGTCGAGAACTGGCAGCTCCAGCTCCGCGTCGAGGCGACAGGCCAGGTCCAGTCGGCCGCGCAGGTCCGTCAGACCGGCCGCAGCGTCGAAACTGCCCAGCCCGGAGCGCAGGGCGTGCTCGGCCAGCAGCTCGGCAGCCCGGGGATCGCCTCGGGCCAGCGTGGTCTGCTCGGTGAGGACGAGCAGGCCGTAGCGCAGGCGCGCGCTTCGCACCACCCGGCCTCTGTCCTCGTCGAAACGCAGCTCCTCCTCGTCGACGATGTGCTCGGCAAACAGGTCCAGGAGCCAGTCGGCTTCGATGGCGCTGGCCAGATGCACGCGACTGCGCCGGTGTCGGCCGCGCGACGGCGCCGTGGCATCCAGGGCCACCAGCCAGCCGGCACCCTGCACGCTGCTGGCGGGATCCAGCTCGGCCTCGCCGCCGCCACACAGCAGCAACTCGCGCCCCCCGGGCCGTCGCTGGGCCACGCGGTCCGGGTAGGCGGCCAGCGCGCAGTGCAGCAGCGCGGTCTCGTCCTCGTCGCGGCCGTCGCCAGCCCCCGGCAGCAGCCGCTCGAGCTGGGACAGTGTCCGCAGCACCGCGTGCACCGCCTGGGGCCGCAGCCCGGCGCGGTGCAGGGCGCTGTCGTCGATCCGGGCGCGATCCACCTGCCGCAGCAGGTGCAGGCGGTCGAGCAGATCGCTGTCGCTCACCTCGACGCTGGCGCGGGGCGCTGTCCCGGGCACCGCAGCCACGATGTCGCGCTCCGAGAGCAGGGCGGCAGCGGCACAACCCAGCCAAGGGACACCCCGCGACCGGGCCTCGTCGAGGAGGCGTCCCAGGCGGGGATGCACGGGGAGCTGCAGCATCCACCGACCCCGGTCCGTGAGCGACCCATCGCCGTCGACAGCACCGAGCCTGGACAGCAGGTCTCGCGCCGCCTGCGCGGCGGCCGGCGGGGGAGGATCGAGCCAGGGCAGGCTCGCGATCTCGACCTCACCGACCAGACCCAGGGCCTGCAACCACAGCTCCGCCAGGTCCAGGCGCTGGATCTCGGGTAACTCCTGCTCGGGCCGCGCCAGGTAGTCCGCCTCGGTGAACAGGCGCAGACAGCGGCCAGGGCGCAGCCGTCCGGCGCGACCGGTGCGCTGCACACACGAGGCCCGGGAGACCTTGCGCAGTTCCAGAGCCGGCAGGCCGGACCAGGGCGAGCGCGCGGGGACGCGTGCCAGGCCACTGTCCAGCACCGCCACCACACCCTCGACCGTGATCGAGGTCTCGGCGACGTTGGTGGACAGGATGATCTTGCGCCGCGCCCCGGGTTGCACCGCGCGCTGCTGCTGCTCGGGAGGCAACTCACCGTGCAGCATGCACAGCTCGAGATCGTGTCGCGCCGCCAGCTCCTGCAAAGCTTCGCGGGCTCGACGGATCTCGGCAGCGCCGGGCAGGAACACCAGCACGTCGCCGGCCAGGGATCCGTCCACCAGCCGTGCCACGGCTCGCCGGATCTGCTGCTCGAGGGGGGCCTCGTCGGGCCGGGGCAGGTGTTCGATGTCGACGGGGAACAGCTGGCCCGCGAGTTCCAGCGTCGGCGCGTCGTCGAGGACGCGCGCCACGGCCGAGGCCTGCAAGGTGGCCGACATCACCACCAGGCGCAGGTCCGGCCGCCTGCTCCGCCGCAGCCGCTGCAGGGCGGCCAGCAAAAAGTCACCGTCGAGGTGGCGCTCGTGAAACTCGTCGAGCAGCACCGCGGCCACCCCCGGCAAGCCCGGTTCGGCAAGCAGCCGGCGCAGGAACAAACCCTGGGTCACGAACAGGAGCCGGGTGGCGGCACAGAGGCACTGGTCATGCCGCACCTGGTAGCCCACCTGCTGCCCCACGGCCTGCCCCAGGACCTGGGCGACCCGGCCCGCTGCCAGCCGCGCGGCCAGTCGCCGGGGTTGCAGCACCACGATCGCACCGGTGTCGGCGAAACCGGCCTCGAGCAGCGCCGGCGGCACGGCAGTGGTCTTGCCCGAAGCAGGCGGGGCTTGCAGCACCAGCCGCCCGTGTTCACGCAACGCTTCGATGATACGCGGCAGCGCCCCGTCGACGGGAAGGGCTGGACGCCGGGTGGCCATCACTTGTGGTAAGGCTCGCCGTGCAGGATTGCCTGGGCGCGGTACAGCTGCTCGCACAGGACCAGCAAGGCCAGGCGGTGCGGCAAGGTCATGGGCCCCAGCGACAACAGGGCGTGGCCAGCCTGCAGCAGTGGGGGGTGCCAGCCCGTGGCACCGCCGATGGCGAAGCACAGGTCCCCTGCCACCAGCCAGCGCTGCAGCTGCCGGGCAAAGGCCTCGCTGCCGTAGCTACGCCCCGTCGCATCGAGCAACACCAGACGCGCTGTCCGTCGCTCGCGCAGGACGGCCTCGGCCTCGTCGGCGCGGACCCGCGCGTCATCTCCCCCGCGCCGGCGCCGTGCCGGCTCGACGTGCACGATGTCGATGCGGGCGTGGCGTGCCGCCCGCTGGGCATAATCCTCGGCGACCTGGATCAGGGGATCGCGAGGCCTGCGACCGACCGCGAGGATGCGAACGGCCACGGTGGCGCCGGCTCAGGGAGCCGCGGCGGCGCGGACGTCCTCGACCAGCACATGCTTGGCGCCCTGCCACAGGCCCTCGAGGTCGTAGATGAAGCGCGCCTCGTCGTGAAACAGGTGCGCGACCACCGAGCCGAAGTCGACCAGGGCCCACTGCGAGCCCGTCAGCCCCTCGCTGCCGAGCGGACGCTCGCCATGTGGTCTCAGCGCGTCCTCGATCGAGGCCGCCAGGGCACGAAGCTGGCGTTCGGAGTGGGCGGTGGCGATGACGAAGTAATCCGCGATGCTCGATCGCTCGCCGATGTGCAAGATGACGACGTCCTCGCCCTTTTTCTCAAGAATTGCATTGGCCACCAGGCGGGCCATGTCCAGCGCGTCGATGGGACACCTCCGTCAGGGATAGAACCCAGATCCGAGTATACGCACAGCGCAGGCGGTGCCGACAACCATGGCCGGGAGGCAGGAGACAGAACCTGGCGTTCGAAGCGTTCCCGGAGGCCGCGTCACTCCTCCACCTGCTCGTCGTCTGCGGGTGCGGGTGCGGGGACCGGCGCGGGGGTCCCTCCGTCGAGGAAACTCAGTGGCCGCGTCACGATCTTGCGCCGGCTGAACTCGCTGATGAAGTCCTCGGGAGCCCCGATCTCGGGTTCCTCGCCTATCTTCTCGAGGCCAGCGCGCAGGCTCAGCTCGGCGCGCGCGGCCTGATCCGGCTCGTCCTCCACGCGCAGGCTGAAGCTGACCTCGACCTCGAGCACCACCCCGGTCGCGCGATCCACCACCAGGGTGCCACCACCGCCCTCGGTCACGGCGTGGCGACGCCACTGCTCGACGCGCCCCGCTTCTCGCCGCGCCAGCTCCACCGGGCCAAGGCCGGCGTCGACGGCGATCATCTCGGCCGGCATGGGTCCCTCCGGCGCCTGGCCCGGTCCGATCACGAGATCAAAGCGCAGGGCGTCGCGACCCTGATGCTGCACGGGTCGTCCCTCGGACACCCGCAGGCTGCCGCGGACAAGATCCTCGACGGCGGACCACAGGCCGTAGGCCTGCTCGCGCCAGCGCACCCGTTCCTCGGTCGGGTCGCGGCTGGTGCGCCAGTGGCCCACGTTGTGCCGCACGTACAGCACGCCATCGTGGTAGACGAGGGCTGCTGGTCGCCGCCTTCCATCTCGACGTCGACCGCGAAGCTTCCGGCCTTGTTCTGGCGCACGCGCGCCCGGGTGACCTGCTTGCGCTTGAGATCGCCGCGGCTGAAGGTGACGCTCTCCTCGCCCCGGAACTGCGCGCTGCCGAGCCGCAGGGCAAGCTCTCCCAGGGTCATGTGCAGGATGCGATCGCGCACGGCGGGATCGCGGGCCAGCGCCGATGCGTCGAGGGGCTGCTGCGCCAGAAGCTGCTCGGCGGGCGGCGGCGGCGGCGCGAACACCCGCTGCTTGGCCTCGCTCTTGGCGCGCTCCCGGGCACAGGCCCCGACTCCGCTGCAGGCGATCGCCAGAGCGAACCCCAGGACCCAGGCACAGGACCGTCGCGGCGACCTCATGCGCGCTCCTGCGGCGACAGCTCGCGAAGACAGGTGGCGACCTCGTCGAGGGGAACCTGGCCTGCGGCGAGCACCGCCTGATGAAAGCGCTGCAATGAAAAGCCACGGCCCCACAGCTGTTTGCAGTCGCGCCGCAGCTCGAACAGACGCAGCGCGCCGACCACGGCAGCCACCTGGGCCCCGGGCCTGCGAGCCCAGCGCACCACCCGGACGTGCGCCGCGCGCTCATCCAGACCGAGCACCGCCATGGCCTGTTGCCGCGCCGCGCCGTCGTCGAGAACGCCGCGGGCCAGGTTCAGATCCAGGCGCGCGGCACGCACCGCACGCAGGGCATTTTCGGCCAGCAGCAGCGCGTGCTCGAGCGAACCATCCCAGCCTTCCTCGCGCAGCATCTCGACGACGTACAGCGGCCATCCACCGCTCAGATCGCTGGCCCAACCGGTGTAGCCCCACGGCCAGGCGTCCTCGGGGAGCCCGGCGCGGACGCCGGAGCGTTGCTGACGCGCCGAGAACTGCAGCAAGGCACTGCCCGGAACACCTATGCGAGCGGCCAGGTTGCTCAGCTCCGCCGCCGCGAAACCCGACAGCGGAACCGCACCGCTGCTCTCGACCACCGACAGGATCGCAAAGCCCGCGCCGCGCACGCGCAGCCAGGGCCAGACGTCGTCGAGCATGCCGGCCACGGCGGAGGGCAAGACCTCCAGCTCCACCGACCGCAGACTCTTGCCAATCGCCGCCAGCCCACGCTCCTCGGCGTGGGCGTGCACCGCGGACAGGGCGCTGCGCAGACCGGCGAATCCGGACTGGGCACTCGCGGACTGCATGGCATGGATGGCAGCCAGCACGACGTCGACCGCGCGGCCGCGATCGATGCGCCGGGCGAGGCGTGCACACTCCACCTCCCACTCGTGTTGCTCGGTCTCCAGCAGCTCGCCCAGCTCTGCGCTGGCATACGGGAGCTGCCGGTGCTGGCTCAGCACATCGAAGTCCGCCTCGCTCCCCGTTCCAGGATGTGCCTCGAGACCACCGAGCCAAACTTGATGTGCCTGCAGCGCCTCGTGAAAGGTCGCCAGGGCCTTCTCGATCTCACCACCCTGTGGCGCGCCTGACGCTGCCTCGGCGGACTGGGCGCGCAGGGCCTGCAGGGCTTGCGGCAGCTCCGCGGCCACCTGGCGCGCGTCTTCAAGCAGACTCGGCTGCGCGCGCAGGGGCTGGCGACGGAAATCTTCAAGGGTCCCGGGCAAGGTCCGCAGGAGCTGCAGCCAGGCCTCGTCGCCATGCTCGCGCTGATGAAGCAGCAGCCGCCAGGTGCGGCGCAGGATGTCTGGATCCCGCGCGCCCTCGGCCTCCTGGGCCGCCACCAGATCCGTGAGGGCCAGGAAACCCTGGATCAGCGCTGGCTCACGCTCCTCGGCGGGCGTCCGGGACTCCTGCCTGAGGTCCTGCTGCCAGCCAGTCAACAACTCCCGGACCTGCTCCCGTGCGGCACCAGTCCGGGCCAGCCGCGCGGCCTCCGGCACAGCCGCTCCAAGCACCAGGGCCATCTCGGGACACAGCTGCAACAGCGCATCCCTCGGCTCGGGCTGGGGCGGCTCACCTGCACGCTGTGGCATCTTTCTCCTCGCTGGGGCGCACTCTAACTGCTCGCTGGATCGATGTCACGACTGCTGCACGACCGCACCCGATCGTCCCTGCTGCTCCGGGCATGGCGCGACAGGGGGACGCCATGGCATGCTGGCTGCGTGGACAGACCCCCCGATCAGGCTCCCGGTGCAAATTCCGTGAACGCGGAGCCACCTGCCGTGCACCAACAGGATCAAGTGCGGGAGGTCGAGCACGTGCAACCCATGGTCGCCATGTCCAGCAGTCCTGCGATAGACGAAGCCGCAGTGCTGGTGGCGCGCTGCCAGGATGGAGATCGCGCCGCGTTCCGCACTCTTTTCGAGAAGTATGCCGGCCGGGTGCACGCCACCGTGTATCCCCTGGTGTCGCGCAAGGACGAGGTCGAGGACGTCGTGCAGAAGGTGTTCCTCGAGGTGCACCGCTCCGTCGCCCGCTTCGAAGGGCGCTCCCTGTTCACCACCTGGCTGACCCGGGTGGCCATTCACGTGGCCCGCGCCCACGAGCGAAAATGGTGGATTTTCGAGCGTTCCCGGCGCAGTAGCCGCGAGGCGGCCGGTGGCCTGCAGGTGCTCGAGGGTGGACAGGCTGCCGATCCCCAAAGCGTGCTCCTGGAACAGGAGCGAGCCGAGGCGGCGCGAGCCCTGCTGGCCAAATTACCCATGAAAAAACGGGTCGTTCTCGCTCTGGCGGAACTGCAAGACCTGAGCGCAGTGGAGATTGCCGACGTGCTCAATATTCCACCGGCAACCGTGCGCACGCGGCTGTTTTACGCCCGGCGCGATTTCGAGCGGCTGGCGCGGCGCGATGCCCAGGCGTCCCGCCTGTTTGGACTGGAGGCCGACGCATGAGCGGCCATCTCGACGAGCGCCGGCTGTTCGAGGCCGCAGACGGCCAGACCTCGGAGCACGATCGCCAGCACCTGGCGCAGTGCCCGCGGTGCCAGCACGCGCTGGACGCCAAGCGCGCCGTGAAGCAGGCCTTGCACCTGGCCGCAGCACGTCCCCTGTCCAGCCAGCGGCTGCACCACCTCGGCCAGCGTGTGATGGACACCCTGCCTGCAGCCACGCCGGCGAGCCTGCGCTGGTGGCCCGGTCTTGCGGCGGCTGCTCTGGCCGGCGCCGCCTGCGTGCTGATCATCCAGGCGACCCTGCAGCGCGTGGTGCCTGGAGACGAGCCAGCGCGTGTGCAAGCTGTGGCCACCCGGCCAGCAGTGACGGCCTCCGCGCCAGGCGCCAGACCCATCCTGGTCCAGCACACCGAACTCGAACCCACCGCCAGCGAGGGCTCCAGCAAACCTGACCTCACGACCCGCCAGCGCGAGGTCCCCCGCCAACCAGGCCCCCGGCTCAGCGTCGCACGTCCTGCCCTCCTGGAGGAACCCGCCCAGATAGGTCCGCCGCTGCTGGAAACTCTTCATGGCGAGCGCTCTGCCGCGGACGATCTGGAGCATCACCTGGCGCAGCTCGAAAGCGAGGGAGCAGCAGGCGTCTCGATGCTGCTCGGCGAGCTGCCGACCCTGCTGCGGGTGGCCGCGCGACAGCTCGAACCAGAGCGGCTGGAGGCCGTGGCCCTGCGCATTGCCGCGCTGCACCTGGCACCGCCCGAGGATGAGGTGGCCAGCTTCATGGCCTGCGAGACCACCTTGCTGGCCCGGCGCTACCCGGCGGCCATGGACCTGTGTGGCGACTACCTGCGTCGCCATCCCGCAGGCCCGCACGTCCGCGAGGTGGCCTTCCTCGCCGGGAGCGTGGCCCGCGTCCAGCTCGGCGACTGCGCGCGCGCCGTGACCTTTTACGATCAGGCCCTCACCTTTTCGGGCGTGCTGCAGTCGTTCAACGACGAGGCCTATCTGGGGCGCGCCCGCTGCCTGCTCGAACGAGGAGATCGCTCCGGAGCCCGGGCAGATCTCGACCTGTATCTGTTCAAGCACCCGGAACAGCACCACGACGCCGAGATCCGCGCCCTGGTGACGCAGCTCGGCCTCGAGCGCTGATCCGCGTCTCAGTTCGCGCCACTCGTTTTTGAGCGGGCCCGCACGAAACGCCCGAACTCCGCCGCCGCCTGTCCCCTTGGCGCCACGAAGTGCGCTGCGTGCTGGCCCAGGCTGTTCAGATCTTCCCCCTCCTCCAGGAGTTCCAGCACATCCTGCAAGACATCCTGCGCGACCTGGGCGCGGCGCCGCTGTGGAAGCTTGAGCAGCACGCTCTCCACTACCTGGCCGACGCTTGGCATCTGCCTCTGGGGGATAACCCGGGTAGCGGCTGGCGCCTCCTCGGTCTTCGCTTTAGATGTCATTTTATGATATCTATTGTTTTCTTCCACCTGTGCGGGCGCCCGCGGTCCTGATCGTGGTCGAGCAGCTTGTTCTTTCTCCGGGCCGTCAGCACCTGTGACCAGAACAGCTGGGGCCGCGAGTGCGGACCTGGTGTCGGGTGAAGTGGTCGCCTGGCGCAACTTCCCCAGCATCACCTCGTCCCCGGTGTGCCCCGAGGCGATCTCGCTGGGCAGCAGCACCCGGTACAAGGTCCCCTTGCGATCGCGCTGCAGCAGGCGGACGTGCCCCTTGCGGACCAGGCCAGCCAGGGCGCAGTTGAAGCGCCTGCTCGACAGGCCCGTGCGCTGGCAGAGCTCGCGGCGCGCCAGCCGACAGTAGTTACGGTCCTCACCAAAGCTATGGCGATACAGCTGCAGGTACAGGACCTGCTCGATGATACTCTGCTGCGCTGCCAGCTCGTCGAAGATGGAGACCAGCACCGCCACGAAAGCGTCGCGGACCACCACCCGCCCCAGCGGCTCACCCTGCACCAGGTGACGCTCGAATTTCCCAGGCTGCAGGGCCTCGACCCTGACCACGGACGGGTCCCGGCCGAGGGCAACGGTGCGAAGCGCGGCGCTCCCCGGAACGGGGTGGAAGTAGTGAGATGTCATTAAATGATGCCTTACCACAAGACAGGCATCCTGGCCAGACCCAATAATAGGCTACATTTAGTGATATCTACTTGATATTGAAATCGTCGCCCTTGGGGTCGGGATCGGACAGCTCGACATCGTCATCGGCCCAGGTGCGCTCGCGCTCCTCGACCTCGTAGGCCGTGGCCAGTTCGGCCACCCTGAGGTAGACGTCGGTGACGCTCTTCTCCAGGTTCTGCAGTTGCTTGCCACCACCCCCGACGGCCACTCGTGCCTTGGGCTGGCCAGACAGGCGGCGGTCCCCCTTGCCCTGGAAACGCGACAGCTGCTTGTTCAGATCCTTGTCCTCGCGCCCAGTGCGATCCATGGCCAGCAACTTCTCGATGGTCAGGTTCTTGGATTCGAGAGCCACCGCGAGCTGGACCTCGCCGCCCTCCGGGCGCTCGAAGGGCATGAACACGACGTAGCCTACCTTCATGTTGCGCTTGAGCCTGTCCAGCAGGCGCGGCTCCTGGGGAACCAGCTGCAAGGGGGTGCCGGTCCCGGTGTCAAACAGGGCAAACACGTCGCCACTCGCCTGCTCGGGCTTGACCTCATACCCCAGGGATTTCTTGAGCCTGTCCAGGGCGTACTTGTCCACCTTGTAGGTCTTGACGATATAGCTGTCGGCGGCCGGGAACATCTCGCCGACATGCGGAACCCGGTTGCGCAGGTAGCCAGCCACGTCCCAGGCGTCCAGCAGGGCAAAACCCTTCTTGAGGCCCTTGTGCAGGCCCTTTTCGCGCGCGCCGCCACGCAGCATGGTCAGCATGGCGGTGTCGCTGAGGCTGTTGATCAGCCCTCCCTGGGTGAGGGCGGGAGCGCTGCCGCCCTTGCCCTCGGCGCCGTGGCAGCTGGCACAGTGCTTCTCGAACAGGATGGCGCCGTGCACGGGGTCGCCGTCGAGGGGCCGCGCCGCGAGCAACAGGATGGCGAAGGCCACGGTGCCACCGCTGCACAGGAGTTTCCAGGACCAGGTCGTACGAATTTTCACGGTGTGCTCTCCCAGCAGCGAGCGGGCTCGCCTAGAAAGTGATGGGGCTGCGCCGCGAGCTGCTCTCGGTGGCGCGCGCACGTTCCTCGGCCCAGTCAGGAGGTGGCCACTGGCCGGGGAAGAGGTCAAAGGCCGCCTCGATGCGCTGGCCCGCGGCGTCCTTGCCCTCGATCTTCACCTCGTAGCGACCGGGGGTGCGCATCGTCAGGTGAAAGCCGTAGACTCCGGCGTCCTCGAGGGAATGCACGCGGTACTGCAGGGGGTCGGGGATGGCCTCGGGCTTACGGCCCTTCTTGGGCGCTGGCTTGGCGTCGCCCATGGCCTCGACATAGCGCAGGGTCGCCACCAGCTGGGCATCGCGCAAAGGCTTGTACTCGCCATAGCGCGAGTCGGGCACGGCCAGCTTCTCGGCCACATCGAGGCGAACTTCCTGCACGGCCTTGATCTCGGGAGCACCGGGCTTGAGGGTCAGACGCACGCGCAGGTTGTTGAAATTTCGCACCAGCACACGCTCGGTGCGTGCCGCGTTGAGGTCGGCGCGCGCGCGCTTGTCCGTGTCTTCCTGCTTCTTGCGCTCGGCCTCGGCCTTCTTGGCGGTGGCGGCCTCTTCTTTCTTGAGGCGGGCAGCCTCGGCCGCCTTGGTGGCAGCAGCCTCGGCTTCCTCGCGCTTCTTCTCCTCGTCGAGGATGGCCTGGCGCTCGGCCTCGGCCTTCTTGGCCGCGTCGGCCTTGCGCTTGTTCTGTGCTTCCTCGTTCTTGGTCGCAGCGCTCTCGTCGACCGCGTCGCCCTCGGGCAGGGCCTCGGTGGGGGCCGTCTCGGCGCCGATGGGTCGACGCTGCGCCGCAGCCGGCGTGGCGAGCAAGGTGATCAGTGCAGCGCAGACAAGCAACCTCATGGGACACTCCATGGTCTCGTGTGTCGTCAAGAACGGGCCCAAGCTAACGCCAGGCCAGCGGCAGGTGCAACCGAGGAATGCGTGGTCGCGTCGTCAGAGCGACCGGCGTCTCCCTCGACCCGGACGCGCCGTCTCAGGCGCCTCATGCCCCTTTACAGGGACCCGGGGCCATGGGATAGCATGAGCGTTTTAGGGGTCCAGGCGTGAGCGATTTCGACGACAAGGGTGAGCACACCAAGGTGCTGGGTCTGCAGGAGATCCTCGCGGAAGAGGGGACCTCCCGCAACGCCTACCTGATCGTGATCTCGGGCCGTTCCGTGGGCAAGATGTACAAGGTGGCGGGCGCAGGCGGCGAGATCAACATCGGGCGCACCCCGGACGCGGAGATCTTCATCGACGATGACGGCGTGTCCCGGCGTCACGCCAAGCTGGTGCAGACCATCGAGGGCATCCGGCTGGTCGACCTGGGCAGCACCAACGGGACCTTCTCGAACGGCCAGCGTGTCGACTCCTTGCTGCTTCAGGACGGGGACCGCATCCAGATCGGCTCCACCACCATCCTCAAGTTCAGCTACCAGGATGACATCGAGGAGCAATTCCAAAAGCAGCTCTACGACAGCGCCACCCGCGATGGCCTCACCGGAGCCTTCAACAAGAAGCACTTCGCCGAGCGCCTGCGCACGGAGTTCGCATTCTCGTCGCGCCACAACGTGTTCTTGTCGCTCATCCTGTTCGATATCGACCATTTCAAGAACGTCAATGACACCCACGGCCACCTGGCCGGCGACGAGGTGCTGCGCCGCCTTGCCACCGTGGTGACCGGACAGTTGCGTACCGAGGACACCTTCGCCCGCTACGGCGGCGAGGAGTTTGCCATCATCCTGCGCGACACCGACGACGAGCGTGCCTTCATCATCGCCGAGCGCATCCGTCGGGCGGTCGAGGCCTTCGCCTTTTCCTACGACGGCAAGACCATGCCCGTGACCATATCGATGGGCATCGCCACCCTCCACGGGCGCAACTACCCGTCGGTGCGCGAGATGGTGCAGACCGCCGACGAGTTCCTGTACAAGGCCAAGCGCGGCGGGCGAAATCGCACCGAGTGCAAGCTCCTGAGGTGAGCCTCATGCCAGATCCCATCGATAGCGCGCACCGAGACCCGGGCGCCAAGATCGCACACCTCGAGGCCTGCCTGTCCGAGGCCTCGCAGTACAACAAGAGCGCGGGCTTTGACCGCCTCGAGCTGGTCCACCAGGCCTTGCCAGGGCTTTCGCTCGACGCCATCGAGCTGGGCCTGCCCTTCCTCGGCAAGGAGCTCGCTGCGCCGCTGATGGTGGCGCCCATGACCGGCGGCGTCGAGCGCGGCCACGAGGTCAACCGCCGCCTGGCCCGAGCTGCCCAGCAGTACGGTCTGGCCATGGGTGTGGGTTCGGTGCGGGTGGCGCTCGAGGACCCCGAGCGCGCAGCGCTGTTCAAGATTCGCGACGTGGCGCCGGACGTGCTCCTGTTCTCCAATGTCGGAGCCGGCAACCTGAGCCGGGGCTGGGGTGCCGAGCGTTGCCTCGAGGCCATGCAGGTGGTGGACGCAGATCATCTGCTGATCCATCTGAACCCGATGCAGGAAGCCGTGCAGGGTGGCGACGTCGACTTCTCTCACACCCTCGAGCACATCCAGCGCGTGGCCGAGGCGCTGTCGCACAAGGGCATCACGGTGGGGGTGCGCGAGGTCGGCTTCGGCCTGTCCGCCGCCACGGCACGCAAGCTCATCGACGCGGGCGTCAGCCTGCTCGACTGCGGTGGCTCCGGTGGTACCAGCTGGGCCAAGGTCGAGGGTCTGTGCACCAGCGACGCACGGGTGCGGCGACTGGCCGAGGTCTTCGGGGAATGGGGCATTGCCACGGCCGACTCGCTAAGAGCGGTGCGGGCCCTGTCCCAGAACGTCCACGTCATCGCCACCGGTGGGCTGCGCAGCGGCCTGGACCTGGCCAAGGCCATCGCCCTGGGTGCCGATCTTGGCGCCATGGCGCGCCCCTTCTTGCTCGCGGCCCATGCCGGCGACGAGGCCCTCGACGCCTTCATCGAGGCGACGCTGGAGGAGCTGCGGATCGCGATGTTCGGGGTGGGTGCGGGCAACGTGGACGCACTCAAGGGCAGTGCGCACATCGTCGAGCGCAGATAGCGCTACTCGACGGGCTTGGCTTCCTCGGCGGGCTTGGCCTCCTCGGCAGGCTTGGCCTCCTCGGCAGGCTTGTCACCCTCGGCAACCTTCTCCCCCTCACCCAGGTTGAGCTTGACGGTCCCGGCGGTGCCGTCGACGTTGACGGCGCCCATGGCACCCTCGATGTTGACCTTGCCCGACGCCGGGTCGATCTCGACCTTGGTGTCACCCGTCTTGACCTCGACCTTGTCACCGGCCTTGACCTCGAGTGTGTCTCCGGTCGCAGCCTTGACCGCCTCGGGCGCCTTGGCCTCCTCGGTCTTCTTGCATCCGCTGAGTCCCATCAGAGCAGTAGCCAGGCCGGCCGCGAGCACGGTCTTGAACAGGGTGCGCATGTGTTTCCTCCACAGGGGATTGAGTTCGCGCGGAGTCTGCGTCCGGACGCCACACACTGCAAGTGCGAAATGGTAATAAGCCGAATTCCGAAAGACCTGCTCAGGCCACGGGCCGCTGTGCCGTGACGACGGTGCTGCAGATGGGACCGCCAATATTGAGCGTGGTCCCGAGACTCGCGGCGGGGACCTGCAAGGGCGCGGGTACGGTGTGCAGGAGCTGCTGGTGTATCCATCCCACCATGGCCACGCCGGTGGCGCTGATGGGATGGCCCTTGGCGATGAGGCCACCCGAAGTATTGATGGGGCAGCGCCCACCAGGGGCGGCGTGACCATCGCGGAAAAAGGCGAGCCCCTGGCCAGCGTCGGCCAGACCTGTGGTCTCGACGGAGATCGGTCCCATCACCGAGAAACAGTCGTGCACCTCCTGCACCGAGATGTCCGCCGGCGTCGCACTGGCCATCTTCATGGCGCGTTCGAAAGCCAGCCGCGCACCGCGGGGGCGCAACAGGTCGTCGCCGCGGGAGGCGATGGACAGGCTGTCGGTGGCCTGGCCAAAGCCGGCGAGGACCGTGCACTGCTCCTTCGGGATCCCCAGGGTGGCGCGTCCCTCGTCGTCGAGGACCAGGATGCGCGCCCAGCCGTCCGAGATCTGCGAGCACTCGAACAGCTTGAGAGGCAGCATGGGATCGCTGAACAGGCGATAGCTCTTGAGCACCGCCTCGGGAGTAACGGGCTCCCGGGTCTTGTTCATGTGGGCCATGGGATTGTGGGAAGCGTTGTCATAGAACAGCGGCGGGATCACCGCCATGTCCTCCTCGCTGAGCCGGTAGGTCTTCATGTACTGGTCCATGATGACCGCGAAGGCATGCGGGAAGGTGAAGGGCGCAAACTTGTCGTCGTCGTGAGCGGCCGTTCCCAGGGCGATGCCGATCTTTCCCGAGTCGAGTTTGCCCTCGCGCGGGTGCATCTTCTCGACGCCGATGGCCAGCCCCACGTGGGCCTGTCCCGCCAGGATCTGCATGGCGCAGTCGAGGATGGCCAGGCCGCCCGAGTCGCAGGCATTGCCCACGCCCTTGATGCTCTTGTTGGTGTAGGCCGGGTCCATGGCCACCAGGCCGGCGAGCAGGGTCTGGTCCCACAGCAGAGGAGTCAACAGCCCGGCGATGGCGATGTGATCGACCTGCTTGCGATCGACGCCGTCGAGGCCCTGACGCCCCGCCTCGAGGATCATCTGCTCGACGCTGATGTCGCCGAGCTTGCCAAAGGGGCTCTGGGCGTACTTGGTGAGGTACAGGGTCTTCATGGCTCTCCTCCTGGCAGCGGGACCGGGATGGTCGCGATCGCGTGGCGGCAGCGTCGCGCACTTTGTTGTGCCGTGCAACATGTATCTTTGTCTTATCTCCTGGACTGGCATGCAGTCGGATGCTGCATCTGTATTTTCTTGTTGCTCCGCAGCATTAACGGCTCAACAATCATCGTGGAGACAACCTGCGCGTGCGAGAAGCTCGGACCCAGAATCCCGACTGCCCAGAGCTCCCGAGAGAACGCCCCATGAGTCTGCTTCGCGATCTGCACCTGCTGCTCCCTCGAGAGGGCTACGCGCCCGACGAGCGGGAGGGCCTGGTCCACCTGGTCGCACTGCTCGCCGGGCTGGGATCACCGCCGGATCCCTGCGGCCTGCTGACGAACTATGCCAGCCTCCACGACCAGCTTGACGAGGCCCTGGGCGGCAGCGACGGCGACGCCATCGAGGAAGCCTTCCTGAATCTGTACGCCCACCTGCACGGTCACGAGGCACCCTACACGCCCGAAGAGCGGGGTCGCGTCAACGCCACGGGTGGCTACTGGTGCCATGCCGGTGGGCTGTCGCCAGTGCTCAAGGCACCTCGCCATCTTCACGCAGCAAGCACCAGCGCGGACCTGGGAGCAGGCAACGGCTTGCAGCTGCTGCTGTTGCAGCGGCTGGCTCCCCACGCCCGCAGCGTTCAGATCGAGATCTCGTCGTGCATGATCGAGGCAGGCCGTGCCCTGCAGGGCTGGCTCGACATCCCGCAGGCGCGCGTCGAGTGGCGCTGCGCAGACCTGGGCACAGCAAAGATCCCCGACGCCGACCTGCTGTACCTGTACCGCCCCTTGCGGCCCGAGGGATCGGGCGCGGTCTTTTATCAGCGCCTTGCTGCCGCGGTCGAGGCCAGGACCGAGGCCACGGTGATCTTCTCGATCGCGGATCCGCTGCACGCGTTCTTGCCCCGGCGCTTCGAGCGTTTCTATAGCGACGGCCACCTGACCTGCTACCGGTCCTGACCCGACGTCTCAATACCTCGGCTCTGAGCGCACAGGAAACCCCGGGCACCTGTTCTTCAGGTACCCGGGGGCGGATAGGGAATGTGCGGGGAGCGAACTAGCGACGACGGCGGCGCAGCACCAGGACGAGAGCCGTCAGCAGCGCGATGCTGCCGCTGGCCACGGGCTGGTTGCTCGCGCAACCACAACCACCGGTCTCCTCGGGCGGAGTCGGCGTGGGCGCGGGGATGACCGGAGCCTTGTACAGGGTGAACGCGACCCAGTCGCTGAAGCCACTGTCGCGGGCACCGTCGCTGGCCTGCACGCGCCAGTAGTAGGTGGTCCCGGGCACGAAGGTCACACCCTCGATGAGCCACGAGGTCGAACCGGAGCCCTCGGCGATGGCGCCGGACGCGCTGAGCACGTTGGTGCCATCGACGTCCGCGGCGATCTCGAAGCTATAGGTCAGGGCATCGCCCTCGGGATCCATCGCGTTCTGCGCCACCAGGTGGGTGGGCGCAGCCTGCAGCAGGGCCGCGACGCCCGGGCTGAGCGGCACCGGGATGCTCGGAGTACCATTGGCAGCGTTGACCGTGAAGGTCCCCACCACCCAGTCGCTCATCAGCTGGCCGTCGCTGGCGCGGGCGCGCCAGAAGAACATGGCGTCCTCGTGCAGCGCCGTGGTCGGGGTCCAGGCCGTGGTGTCCGTTCCCTCGGCCACTGCAGCGGAGGCCTGCAGCGAGATCCCCACGAAGCCGGCGTTGGCGGCAACCTCGAAGTAGTAGGACAGCTCGTCACCCTCGGCATCGGTGCTGTTGGTCACCGTGAGGGTCGGCGTGGTGTCCGTCACCACGGCACCCTGGGTCGGGGCCGTGAGCACCGGGGTCGAGGGAGCCGTGTTCACCACCACGACAGGCAGGGTCACGGTGAAGTGGCCCGTGTTGCTGGCGGCGCTGGTGTCCATGCCGTCGCTGGCCGTGGCGACCCACCAGTACTGCTGTCCGTCGACCAGATCCACGTCGACGAACCAGGTGGGCATGCCGCGCCCGGTGATGGCCGCGACCTGGGTGGCCATGGCCTGATCAGAGTACACGCGGAACGCGTAACTGACCGCGTCGCCGTCCACGTCCTGCACCGAGGTCACCTCGAGGTAGGGCCGCAGCGTGGCGACGGTGGCATCGATGGCTGGCAGCACGATGGCTGGAGCCGGCGGTGCCGTGTTGGCGGGCGCCTGGGTGTTCACCGTGAACATGTACAGGCCGCTCCAGGCGCTGGCGGCACCCTGGTCGTCCAGGGCCCGGGCACGCCACCAGTAGGTGGTGTCCTCGGTGAGGTCCAGACTGACCGCCCAGTACAGGTCCACCAGACCCGTGGTCTCGACGATGAGCGAGTTGGCGGCCATGCTCTCGGCGTCGTAGACCTGCAGGTCGTAGGTCACGGCGTCCATGTCCGGATCGGTCACCGCGCGCAGCTCGAGGGTCGGACGCAGCGTGCTCACGCTGGCGCCGTCGACCGGGAGCAGGAGCACGGGCACGCCCGGCGCGTTGTTGGCAACGCTGACCACGAACCAGGTGGTCTCGCTGTAGGGACCATCGAACACGCCATCGTTGGCGATGGCACGCCACCAGTAACGCGCACCGTCGGTCAGGTCGACGTCGACCTGGGCGGTGGTGGTACCGGTGCCCTCGTTCACGGTCACGGTGAAGGAAGCTGTGCCGGTGAAGTTCTCGTTGTCGAACACCTCGAAGGTGTACTCCAGGGCGTCCCCGTCAGGATCCGTGGCATTGCTGACCACCAGGGTGGGCTGCAGCGTGGCCACGTACTTCTCGACCGGCGACAGGGCCACCGGCGCGGTGGGGGCGTTGTAGTCGGACACCAGCGGGTCGGTGCCGCGGAGGAACTCGTCCAGATCGCTGACGCCGTCGTCGTCACTGTCGGTGGTGGCGCTGGCGGTGGTCAGGTTGCCGAACTTGTCCATCTCCCAGCCGTCGGCGATGCCGTCGCCATCGCTGTCGATGACCGTCACCGCGACGTTCCAGTTGAGGGTCGCCATGCCACCCTGCGGGTCACTGGCTGTGGCGGAGACCGCGTTGGAGCCGGCCGCATGATAGGTCGGGGTCCAGGAGATGGCACCGGTGGAGGGATTGATGCTCATGCCTGCCGGCTTCACCGGCAGCGCATAGACCAGGGCAGCCTGATCTGCGGTCCCAGGATCCGTCGCCACCACGGTGAAGACGTAGGCCACGCCCTCGGTCGCGGTGACCGGTGGGGTGGTCGAGGTGATGGTCGGGTTGACGTTGTTGACGCGCAGGGTCACGGACGAGGCCGCGACGGCGTTGCCCGCGCCCTGATCGATCACACGCACGTTGACGCGCGGCTGACCATCGTTGGTGAAGGTGTGGCTGCGCTCGAGGTAGAGCGGAACCGTGGTCTCGGCCAGCACCTCGTCGACCAGGTCGCCCGCACCGGCGTCGTACAGGCCATCGCCGTTCCAGTCCCAGGAGATCAGGTAGGGTCCGGTGCCCGTGGGCGCCACGCGCACGGTGCTGCTGCCGCCCTCGTTGAGGGTGGCCGGGATGGCGGTGACGACCAGAGTCACGCTCAGGTCGGTGACCGTGATGCCCACGCTATCGGTGTCGGTATCGTCGCCATCCGACACGCGGACGGCCACGGTGTAGCTGCCCGAGCTGTCGTAGGTGTGGAACGCGATGCCCGTGCCATTGCTGACGTCGAAGGTGCCGTCGTTGTCCCAGTCAAACGAATAGGTGAGCGTGTCACTGGCAATGTCGGTCGCCGTGACGGTCACGGTGACAGAACTGCCCGCGGTCACCGGCGAGGTCGCCGTGACGTTGGTGATGACGGGGGCCACGTTGTTGACGGTGACCGTCCGAGGATCGGTGCCCGTGTATTCGGTCGACGTGCCGTCTGCGTCGGTCACCTTGATGCCCACGATGTACGTGCCCTGCATCGGGTACACGTGCGTCGCCATGCCAAAGGGCTGCATGGTCTCGTAGGCGCCGTCGCCGTTCCAGTCGAACTCGTACATGAGTGCGCCGTCACCGCTGTGGGCCAGCACGTTGACGGTCAGCGAACCGCCCTCGTCGATGGTGGCGCTGTTCAGGGTCACCGCGTCGATGATGGGCACCAGGTTGGTGACCGAGATGGTGATCGTGCCGCCATAGACCACGGAGGCGACACCGTCGCTGACGCGAACATGCACGGAGAAGCTACCCTCGACGGGGTAGACATGGGTGGCAATGCTAGTCGCCTGGATGGTGTCGTACACGTTGTCGCCATTCCAGTCGAACTCGTAGGTCAGAGCGTCGTTGCCCGCGTCGGTGGCAAACACCTGCACGGTGACGGCGTTGCCCTCGTCGATGGGCGCGGTGGGGTTGTGCACCACACTGCCAATGACGGGGGCGGCGTTGCCCACCACCACCGGAACCGTGACGCTGGCCTGCTCGCCATCACCGTCGGTGACGCGAACAGTCAGGTTGAAGGTGCCATCTGCGGGATACAGGTGGGACGCGCCACCTGTGCTCTGAACGGTGTCGAACACAGCGTCGCCGTTCCAGTCGAAGGCGTAGGTCAGGGCGCCGTCGCCCCCGGTGCCCACGGCGTTGACAACCAAGGTGTCACCCTCGGAGATGCCCGCGGGCGTGGCCAGGGTCACGCTCGGCATCAGGTTGGTGACGGTCACGGTCGCCGTGCTGTTCGTCAGGCTGCGGCCGCCATCGGAGTCAATGGCCACCACCTGCACGGTGAAGGGCGCCACCCTGTTATCGGCGTACACGTGGTTGGCAACGGTGCCAGCCTGCGTGGTTACTGCGCCGTCGCCCCAGGTGAACTCGTAGCTCAGGGTGTCGCTGCCGACATCACTGGCAGCCACCGTGAGCGTGGCCATCTGCCCCTCGTCTATGGTCTGGGTGGCCGGGGTCACCGAGGCAATGGTCGGCACCACGTTGGCGACGGTGATGGTGTGGCTGGCCTGGGTCACCGCGCCGTCCTCATCGGTGACACGGACGCCCACGGTGTAGCTGCCGTTGTTCATGTACGTGTAGCTGGCCGAAGCACCCGCCGCGGGCGAGTAGAGCCCGTTGCCGAGCCAGTCGAAGGCGTAGTTCAAGGCATCCGCATCCGTGGCCGTCACGGTCAGGGTGACCTGCTGTCCCTCGTTCGAGGTCGCAGGACCGGAGACGCTGACGTTGGCGGGCGCCACGTTGGTGATGCGCACGGTGACGCTGGTCATGTCCAGGGCGCCATCGTCATCGGTCACGGTGCAGGTGGCCGTGTAGACGCCGCTCTGCGCGTAGTTGCAGGTGCTGACCAGCTGGCCGTTGCCGCAGTTATAGGCGTAGGTCAGGGTGTCCGCGCCGGGGTCCGTGGCTGTGGCGGCCAGGACAACAGCCCTGCCTCCCGGCAGCTCGGTGGAAGTCGCCGGCGTGGCGGTGAACGAGGTGAAGTGCGGCGCCACGTTGTCGACGGTCACCGTGGTGAAGCCGTAGACGCAGCTGTTCGGCAGATCGTCATCGTCGCAGACGCGGACGCAGACGTTGGTCGAGCCATTGTCCGGGTAGTGGAAGATCGCTACCGCAGACGGGCCACCCGGGGGAGGATTGCCCGCGACCACCTTGTTCGCGAAGTCCGCCTCGTCGACGCCGCCAACCGCGGGGTTGCACAGGCCACCGTTCTGGAACTCGTGGAACAGGACGTCGGCACCGCGGTTGTCGACCAGCGCCACCACGGTGGCATCGCTGCCCTCGGTGATGGGGCCGGTGTCGAACACGTCGGTGAGCACCGGCGCCACGTTCACGACCTCGACAGTGAATGTGTACGGTCCCGCCTGCACGCTGGGGCCGTGAGAGGGCACGTTCCAATCATTGTCACGCACCCAGGCCGTGACCGTGTAGCTGGCCGGCGCCGGGAAGGTGTGCGAGGCGCGACCGGTCACGTTGGCACCGACCACGCCGGCGACGGTCTCGCCCGTGGTGTCACCCCAGTCAAAGACGAACGAGAGGTGATTGATGTCGTCGACCGACTCGTCGGTGAAGGTGAACACGAAGCTGGCCGACTGGCCCTCGGAGATCACCACGGTGGAGCCGGCCGCCGGCAGCATCGCGATCTCGGTCGGCGCCACGTTGTTGACCATGATGGCGCGGGTGGCCACGGTGCCTCCCGTGCCGTGCTGGTTGGTGTTGTTCCAGCTGTCCTCGTCGCGAACACGAACGGTCACGGTGTAGGTACCACTGTCGGGATAATGCGCAGTGGCCATTCCAGGAGCCATCACGGTCTTGACGATGTCCAGTCCGCTCACCAGGGCGGCCGGGGACGACAGCGTGACGAGCTGCGGCGAGCTGCCATCACCCCAGGTCACCTCGAACTGGGAGATGAGGTCCGCGGGGGTTTCCGCGGTGGCGGAGACCGTGATGGTCGGAATCGCGAGCTCGTCGTCGCCGTTGTCCAGGACCAGGGCATCGATGGTCATGGCGGGAACGTTGTCCCGAACCGTGACGTTGACCTGGTCATTGCCGCTGACGCCATCCTTGTCGGTGACGGTAAGCGTGATGGTCCTGGGGCTGCCCGTCGTGTTGTCGATGTAGTAGCCGCCGTTGGTCACCCATGCTGCGTTGGCACGTGCGGCATAGGTCGAGGTGCCGCTGAGAGTGGCCGGAGCAGTCTGGGCATCCACACCCGTCCAGGCCCAGGCATACAGCTCGTCGTAGGACAGACCCGGGTCCGAGAAGTTGCCCTGGAGATTGAAGGGAACGCCCTCGACAACCTCGCGGACAGGATTGTGCTCGGGGTAGGTGACGGTGACAGTCGGAGCCTGGTTTCGAACGGTCACGTCGATCGTCCTGGTCGGGCTGCACAGCGTGTCCCCCGCCTCGCAGACCCATGCCGAGATGCGGCAGGTCGCCACAAGTCCGCTGCTCACCAAGCACGCAGCGTTGTCGTTGTAGGTGTGCGCAGGAGTCGTGAACGTGTAGGGCGCTCCAGAACCACCCTGTGGGGTAAAGGTCTGACCCGCGGGCCCTGCGAAGGAGCCGTCACCCCACAGCACGTGCAGGGTGTAGGGACCATCCAGGAGAAGCGCGGGGTCGGTGAATTCGACCGTCAGTGCAGAGCTGCCACCCTCGACGATGTCTGCATTGCTGACGCTGGCAAGCAGGGTCTGGGCAGGGGGCACCTGCTGGCCAGGCCGCACATTGTTGACAGTAACCGTCCGGCGCGCAGCCTGGAGCGGGTCCCCGGTCTCAACCGAGCTGTCCTCGTCGAAGACCCGCACGCTGACGGTGTAGGTCTTCTGGATGTCGGCATCCAGGAACTGCAGCTCGCAGCTGTTGGTATCGGGAGCCGGGTTACCAGCCAGGCTGGTGCAGCCACTCACAACCACCACCTCGTTGGAGATGACCTGGGTGTTCGGGGCCACGTTGACCGGGATGGGGACGACCGTGCCGCTGTTGTGAATGATGTACCACTGGTAGCTGGTCAGGTCGTCGTAGCCCGGGTTGTCAGCACCGCGCACTGCAGCGGCATCAAAGAGCACCGTGTCGCCCTCGTTGACGCTGATCGCGCCCGGGATGGTATTGCCGCCAACAACGGCCGTGAGGCTTGTCACCTCGGGATCCACGTCCACGATCTCGAACACCCGGATACCGGAGTTGCCAGCGCCATCGTCATCTGTGGCGGTGATGGCAAGCACGCCGAGATCGCCGCAACAATAAATTTCGTCCTCATCCCATATCTTCTGCAGAGCGCGGATGCTGCCGGTCGGGGGATTCGAGGAGGTGAACGCGTCCAAAGCGGGATCGAAATCTGGCCAACTATCCCGTGTGATGGTGGAGGTGCCCGTCACGTCGGCGCCGTTTGGCGGAATGCTGCCGTCCCAGGTCCACAGATACTCGATGTCGAGCTGATCGGCGCCGGGCTCGCCGATGTCGAGGCTCATCGTGTACGTGCTCCCCTCGATCAACTGGAGCGCTGTGTAGCCGGGAGTGAAATAGTCCTCCATGATCGTCGGGACGGGGTAGCCGGGTCCCTGCGCATATACATCAAGGGAACCGGGAGACAGATTGGAGATGGGGATACCTGCTGGCGTCAGCCCATTGCTGCCGCCATCCTTGTCGGTCACCGTCAGGCTTGCAGTGTAAACAGCCGGACCGTCAAGGTAGCGCTTCTGGCGGCTTGTGCAGAGTCCCTGGGAGCGGTCTCCTGGGACGCACAGGGGCATGGCACAAAGGGGCTCGTCAGCGCCGTCGTTGCATTGGGGCGCACCGACCCCCACGCCGCCCTGGGTGCAGTCGCAGGTGATGACCGCCTCATGATGCACGGTGCCCGAGGGAGCAAAGGTCCACACCACGGTCCTGATCTCGCCGGGGGCGAAGCCTGGCTCGAGGATCTTGGCATTGAAGGTGCCCTGTGATCCTTCCGTCGTGAAGCCGGTGCGAACCAGGCTGCTGACGACGGGCGCCACGTTGAGGACGGGCACGTTGACGTTCACGAAGGTCACGTCGATGATACCGTCACTGGCCAACACATTGACGGCATAAGTGGAGTTGTCTGCGTAGGTGTGACGCAGGCCCGCGTTGTTCACCCCGAAACAATTTAGGTCAGAGTTGATAGGGTCGTTGATGTCGCAGACGACGTTGGGCGTCGCAAGGTCAGGGCACGCGGGTCCAGGACCACTTGCGAAGAGTGGCATTCCGGAGAAGGATGTTCCGTCACCCCACTGCCAATCTACAATCGCAACACCGCCGCCGCCCACACAAAGCGTCTCGATGTTGAAGGTCAGTTCCTTGCCCTCGTTGAGCGGAGCCGACACGGGGTCCACTGCGACCCCAAGACCGCCGATGGCCTTGTGCTCGAGAGTCGTCGCACCTCCGAGCTCGAGGTCCGCCATGGGCCCACAAGCAGTGCCCAGCACCGCCAGCGCCCCGAACACCGGGAACAAGTTCCATCTGCGCAACATGCCTACCTCCGACGGTGCTTTGCGTGCACCTCGATGAATGACCGAGAGCTCTAGGCCGGGCAAACCGCCCCCCATGCAAATGTATGGGCCCTTTCCTAGCGCCGAAGGGACTTGGGATCAAGCGTGGACCGGTTTTTTTCATGAAACTGTCACACGGCCGTAAAGTCCACATTTGACGGGGTGTTATCGGGTGTCTACAGTGACCTCCGAGCACCGTTTTCAGGGCTCACCGGTCGTCACGGGGGCGATCTGGTCTCGACGGAGGGAGGAAAGCTCGAGTCGCGCGCCGGGGATCCTCGCCACCTCGTAAAAAGGCGGGGGACTCTCAAGTGCCAACGACAACGTTGAGTACGCTCTCGCTGCCTAAAGTAGGTTAGCTGGGGCCGCCGGGCCGCCCGTGCTCACGGGGCGGATCTCCGACGTCAAAACAGAGGGCTGGTCACCGGGAGTTGCAGCCCGGTCCGGTGACGAGAAAAAGGGATGATCGCGGTCCTGGCATCCTGTCCGTGGGAGGTCAGGGTCGTTAAAAAAAAACACGGACTACGCGCGTAGAAGCTCCTGTGGACCCCTTTCGGACCCGGGTTCGATTCCCGGCGCCTCCATTGTTGAGGGGCGGTCGGCCCGCCCCTCCCCCGCCGGAGTGAATCCGGCGGGGCCCCCACCCTGGCAGCACTGGTGCTTGCTCGCAGCGTCGAGGTTGGGGCTTCGGCAGACCCCGCCCTGGCAGCACTGGTGCTTGCTCGCAGCGTCGAGGTTGGGGCTTCGGCAGACCCCGCCCTGGCAGCACTGGTGCTTGCTCGCAGCGTCGAGGTTGGGGGCTTCGGCAGACCTCGCCCTGGCAGCACTGGTGCTTGCTCGCAGCGTCGAGGTTGGGGGCTTCGACAACCCCAGACCTAGCCCAGCTTGACCTCAACGACGTCGATGCGCGACAGATCGTCGACGCCGAGGCCTCGCTTGGCGGCCAGGGCGATGTGGTCGGCAGGACGTCCGGCGGCAGCGACGGTGGTCAGCTTGTTCTTCAGCCGGGTCTGGTCGATGAGGCGTGCACCCACGGCGTCGAGGGCGACGGGGTCGAAACCCAGCCACAGCATGCGCGGCGCGAAGAGCTGGTCCTCGCTGCCGGGCACGGGACCGCCATCAAAACAGCCCTCGATTCCGTCGACCACGTGCAGCACGAAGCGCTGGCGCACGTCGTCGCGGGCGCAGAAGTCGGCGATGAAGGGGCCGATGTCCTCGCGGCCGTGAAAGCGCCTGTTGTTGTCGCAGACGCCGTAGGCGATGTTCTTGAGGGTCAGGGTAACGCCGGCCAGACCGTGGTCCTTGAGGATGGCCAGGTTGACGTGCTTGTTGCACTCCGTCGTGAAGATGCTGCTCAGGCGCGAGGCCTCGGCCTTGGCATCGAAGCTGGGCACGTAGCGGGCGGTGGCGTCGAACAGCCCGCCGTCGCGGCCGCGTTCCTCGGTGGCCAGGCATCGCACCCCGGGCCCCTTGGGCTTGAGGTCGTAGTTGCAGCGCTTGAGGTGATCCTCAAAGCGATCCCAGATCACGATGTTGTCGGCCTTGACGCCGACAGCCTGCAGCTCGGCGGCAAAGGCATCCACCAGGGCATGGTGCGTGTACAGCATCTTCTTGCCGAGGCAGTTGATCTTGAGCCCCACCTTGTCGTCGGGCGAGAACAACTTCTTGAAGGGATCGGGGCTGCCGGTGAGCTTTTGCAGACCCTGGCGCAGCATGGCGCGCACGACCTTCGGATCGACCTTGCGCTTGGCGTCCACGGCCCTGCTGTCGTGCACCTGCACCACCGTGCTCCTCATGTCCACCGCCGCCGCCAGGGACGGGCTCGCGCCCAGCACCACGCCAGCACCGATGGCAACACAGGTTCCCTGCTCGACGAACTCGCGGCGCGTGATCTTCTGACTCATGTGTTCCTCGTCGTGGTTATCGTGGCCGGCCAGGAGCGTGGTGAATGTCCTCAGCGACCCTCGGGCCGCGGGGGGCCCCCACCACCCCAGCCGCGGCCACCGAATCGCGGGCCTTGCTCCTCGCGCATCTTTTGATACCCGGTGTACTGGTCCTCGTCGAGGACCTCCTTGACCGCCTTGTCCGTGGTGGCGCGCAGGGCCTGCATCTGCTCGCGCATGCCGCGAAAGCCAAGCTCGCCCCGACCCTGCTCGAACAGGCTGCGGATCTGCTCGCGCTCCTGGTCGAGGTGCGCATTGAGCTGGCTGGTCTGCTCCTCGCTCAGGTTGTGATCCTTGGCGAGCTGGGTCACCTGCTCGCGCGAGCGCTCGGCCCAGCGCTGCCGCCGCTCTTCGAAGTGCTCCTCATGCAGGCGCCTCTGCTCCTCGGCCACCACGTCCTTGATGCGCTCGCGCACCTCGGGGTTGTCCGAATCCAGGGCATCGAGCAGCACGCTCTCGGGATCGACGCCCTCGGCATTGTCACCTGTCGGCGCGTGCCTTGCGGTTTTGGGCAGGGCTCCCTGCCCCAGCTCGCGCCTGGCCATGCGCGTCTGTAACTGAGCCATTCGCGATTCCAGCGCCTGCACGCGCTGCAAGCAGCTCCCCTCACCCGGGAGCACGGTGTCGCCCTCGTCGGACGCCGCCGGTGCGCCTCCCTGCACCTGCAGCTCGAGCTGGTGAATGCGCCGGGCTTGCAGCCCCACTGTGGCCAGGGCCGCGGTGGCAGCGAGCAGGGCACAGATGGCGAGGATGGTGTTTTTCATGTTTCACCTGGAGACCACCCCAGGGTGGCTCGTGGCATGACTTTGGCCCGCGACGACGAGGATCGCAAGCCAGGCGGGTCGCTGCGAGTTGCCCATGGCCCAGGCACGCCCCCCGAAGCGCGACAGAGAGCTCTGCCTGCGCTATCCTGGGTGTATGAACCCCACACCCGATGCGAGCCCGCCCATGACGCCCGAGCGCTTCTTTGGCGTGGCCCTGCCCCAGATCGCCGCGCGCCAGGCCGGGGTGTTTCGCGCCCTGCGTGGCCGCATCGTCTTCGCCATCGCCGACCACGGCGCCTGGACTGTGCAGCTGGGCAACAGCTCCCAGCCCGTGCGCGAAGGCGCGAGCGATGCGGTCGATCTGTCGCTGTTCCTGACCGCCGAGGCCTTTGACCGCCTCATCCAGAACTCCCTCGACCTGGAACAGGCTATCGAGCGCAAGGCCGTGGGCTATGAGGGCGACCTGGGTTTGCTCGAAAAGCTGGGTTACTTGCTGGCCTCGGGCACCAACGCCGATGGCGTGCAGGTGGACCAGGTGTCGATCGGCATGAAGCGGGTCTAGAACGCGTCGCAGGGGCGCACGAGGACGACGTGGAACTAAAAAGCGGAACAACCCTGGAGCAGGCTGCAGCGCGGGTCCGTCAGCACCTGACCCAGGCCGCGGGTACAGACGGATCGCTGAGCAGCGAGGAGCTTGCCGCCAAGCTTGATGAACTTGCGCCCAGCGAGCGCAGCGCGGTCGACGCCTTTTACAGCGGCGTCAAGAACAAGCTCGGCGCCACCGGCCAGATCTCTCTGGACGCCATCAACCAGGCCATCGACACCACCCAGGGCGAATTGCAGCAGCTTGCAGGTGGAGCCGACAAGCTCTCGCAGGCCGAGCTCGGGTCGCTGTCGCAGACCGGCAACGCCATGGTGGGCCTGGCGCGCAAGCTGCGTGGGGAGCCTGGGGCCAAGCTCGACCCCATCCCACGCGACAAGCTGGCCGGGCTCGAGGGCGAGCCCCTGCGCGACGCCATCCGCCAGAACAGCGCCCGCCACGTCGAGCTGGGCTACACCGAGGCGCGCCAGGTCATGTTCGGTGCCGTCGACAACAAGCAGGGTCAGGTTTTTGACGTGTACGCGGGCCGCACTATCCAGACCCAGGGCATTCCCGAGGCGGGTGGACCGGGCGGCGTCAATACCGAGCACACGCGTCCCAAGTCCACAGGCGTCAAGGACACCGCTGCCGTGAGCGATCTGCACCACCTGTTCCCGACGGACACCGAGGCCAATGCCCGGCGCTCGAGCCTGCCCTTCGGCGAGGTGGAAACCGTCAAGTGGAGCAAGGGCGAGAGCAAGCTCGGTCTCGACAAGAACGGCCAGCTGGTGTTCGAGCCACCCGAGGCGCACAAGGGCAACGTGGCGCGCTCGCAGTTCTACGTGTCGACGGTGTACGGGCTGAAGGTCCCGGACGCCGAGGAGGCCGTGCTGCGGCAGTGGAACAAGCTGGATCCCGTGGACAGCGCCGAGCGCCAGCGCAACGACGCCATCTCCGCCTACCAGGAGAATCGCAACGCCTTCGTCGACGATCCCGAGCTGGCGGATCGCATCAAGGATTTCTGAAGCGCACCTGACGATCGCCTTCCCGTCCCACCCCGCCGACGCGCCTGCCAGAGCACTCTTCCTCGCTATGTAGCTGACGGACCGCTTGGTTCGGGCCACGGGCGGAACGGGAGCGCTTCTCGGAAGGCTGTGTGCGCAGGAGGTGAACACCATGGAATGGCGAAACACGACACGACCCCCGGTGCAGACAGCATCAACTTCTGTCCGTGAGCCCGTGCGACACGGCCCGCTGGCCGTCCTGGTCGGCGTGGGTCTGGTGCTGAGCCTGGTCGGTGGCGCCCTGGCCCTGGGCCAGATTTCCTCGGCTCGTGCCGAAGAAAGGAAGGCCTTCACCGGGCCCACCGAGCTGGCCACCTTTGCCGGAGGCTGTTTCTGGTGCGTCGAGGCCGCCTTCGACAAGCTCCCCGGGGTGATCTCGGCCACCAGTGGCTACGCCGGTGGTCCGGAAAAGAACCCGAGCTACGAGCAGGTGTCCGCCGGCAAGACCGGGCACCGCGAGAGTGTGCAGATCCGCTTCGACCCGGCCCAGATCAGCTATCGCGAGCTGCTCGAGGTGTTCTGGCGCCAGATCGACCCCACCGACGGCGAAGGCCAGTTCGCCGACCGGGGCAACCAGTACAAGGCAGCCATCTTTGTCCACGATGCCCGGCAGCGCCGCGTGGCCGAGGCCTCGCAGCAGGCCCTGGCGCGCAGCGGGCGCTTCAAGCAGCCCATCGTCACCCCGGTGCTCGACTTCACGAACTTCTACCCCGCCGAGGAGTATCACCAGGATTTCTGGAACAAGGACCCGCACCGCTACAAGAGCTACCGCCGTGGCTCGGGTCGAGCCGGGTTCATCGAGAAGAACTGGGACGTGAACAAGGCCCCCATCCTGGCCGTGGACGAGCTGCCTGGAAGCGGAGGCGATCAGGTGCCGGCGAACCCGGGCGACCTGCATTCCCCGTCGACACCGCGCAGGGCCGCCGCAGCCCCGGACACCATGACGATGCGCCAGACAAAGGAGACCACGATGAAGCCGAGCCCGGACAAGATCAAAGAGAGCCTGGACCCCATGCAGTACCGCGTCACCCAGGAGAACGGTACCGAGCCGCCTTTCAACAACGCCTACTGGAACAACCACCGCGAGGGCATCTACGTCGACGTGGTCAGCGGCGAGCCCCTGTTCTCGTCGACAGACAAGTTTGACAGCGGCACGGGCTGGCCCAGCTTCACCAAGCCCATCGATGACCAAAGCATTCAGTCCCGGGACGACAGGGCGCACTTCATGGTCCGCACCGAGGTGCGCAGCGCGCGCGGGGACAGCCACCTGGGGCATGTGTTTGACGACGGCCCTGCGCCGACAGGCCAGCGCTACTGCATCAACAGCGCGTCCCTGCGCTTTGTGCCGAAGGAAGATCTCGAGCGCGAGGGCTACGGGCAGTACGGCACGCTGTTCAGCACCCAGCGCAACTGATCACTCGACGCGCGTGAACATGCCCTTGATCCGGAAGGCCGGGCTGGTGCCTTCGCTCCAGGCCACGAAGTAGAGGCTGCCGTCGACGTGCGTGGCTGCCAGTCCGTAGGGTGGCACAGGGCCCGCCGTGACCAGCGCGGCGGGGCCAGGTTGCAGGCTCGCGCCATCGTCGGAGAAAGGTGCCACGTACATCTCGTTGCGGAAGCCGCTGATGTTGCGGTACCAGAACACAGCACCACCGCCCGGCGAGGGCGCCACGCGCGCGCCGAAGTCCAGCCCGCCGCC
The DNA here is from genome assembly GCA_043821645.1 of Pseudomonadota bacterium. Taxonomy (GTDB): domain Bacteria; phylum Myxococcota; class JACRCW01; order JAFGSX01; family JAFGSX01; genus JBDRCO01. The sequence continues at coordinate 38,802 of JBDRCO010000108.1, forward strand.
CTGACCGAAGGTGGCGAAGGCGGCCCCGGACGCGAAGCTGTCACCGTCCATGACGACAATGTTGGCATCGATGCCGTAGCTCAGATACGCACCCTCACCCGCGAAAGTAGTTTCCATCGCGCTGTACAGGTCGGCGCCCCAGGTCACCACCAGGCGCGGAGGACTCGGATCCGGAGTCGAACTGCTCGCGGGGATGCGTGTCTGCATGATCTGGTCGTCGCCGCCGACGGTGCTGCGGGTGTAGCTCAGATACAGGTCGCCATTGTGGGTCGCCGCCAGACCAGATGTCGTCTGGGACACCGCGTTCTCGACGAGGGCGTCGATGGCCTCTCCTTGCAGGTTGCCGTCGTCGTCGAGGCGCTGCACGAAGGCCTGAAAAGTGCCGGTCTCGTCGAGGCCACGCTGCGCCGCGATGGCCATACCGGTCCCGGGCAGCAGGACCAGCCGCGGTTCCATCACGTTGCCGGTCACCGGGGAGCCCAGGCGTGTGGTCTCGAGGGTGCGGTCGCTGCTCATGCGCGCCGTGCCATCGACGTGGAAGGTGCGGAGGTAGACGTCCATGTTGTCGACGCCGGTACCGTTGTCTGACATCCAGGCCAGAGCCAGGCGATCGCCGTCAATGGCGATCCCAGGATCCGTGTCATTGCCTGCGGTGGTGGTGTTGGCGCGAAAGGCGGGCACCAGGGGCGTGCCGTCGCAGTCCAGGCGCACCAGGTGCACGTCGAAGCCGCTGCCCAGGGTCTCGGGCAGGTTGTACACCGCCCAGATCCCGCGGCCATCAAAGGCCACGTCCACGTGAATCTGGGTGTCAGGTCCGGCCGGGTCGATGTCGAAGGGCTGATCCAGGGTCATGGCGTGCAGGCAGCGCTCGAGGTCCGTCGGGACAGCCGCATCCGCATCTCCGGCGTCCATGGCACCCGCGTCGTCGTCGGGCAGGTGTTCGATCGGGCAAGCCGCGAGCAGGATAGCCAGGACCAGACCCACCAGAGCTGCGATGTGCTGACGCATGACGACCTCGCGCGATGTGACCCGCATCCTAGTCACTGGAGGCGGGGCTTCCAAGCCTTGCTGCGCCGGGCTAGCGTACTGGCATGGTGATTCCGACGACGAAGAGCTCCGACGGGAATCGACCCGGGAAGGGCGGGTGCGCGCGGACGGCAGGGACCACGATCCTCGGCATGCTGCTGGTGTGCTGTGCGCCAGCCACGGCGCAGGACGCTAGCGAGGACGATGCGGGAGCGCGGGACGGGTCCATTGCCGTTCCCACGACCATCGCCCTGTACGACGGCCTGGGGGTCTGGCCCGACGGGTTCAGCGCGCTGCAGGGTGCGATCCGCTCGGCGGACCTGGAGCTGCGGGTGGTGACGGCCGCCGAAGTTCGCGACGGTGTCCTCGACGACGTGGCGGCGCTGGTGATGGGCGGAGGCTGGGCCTGGGACCAGTGGCAAGGCCTCGGTGACGACGGGATCTCCGCCATCCGGCGCTTCGTACTCGCCGGCGGTGGCTACCTGGGCATCTGCGCCGGAGCCTACCTGGCCAGCGACGACGTGGTGTGGGAGGGCACGTGGGTGGCCTATCCCCTCAATCTTTTCAACGGTACGGCTGAGGGGCCCGTCCCCGGCCTGCCGGCCTGGCCGGATGCGGGCACGGCGCAGGTTGCGCGCGTCGACGGCGAGCACAGCTTGCAGGCGTCGGGGACGCTGGCCGTGTACTACCAGGGCGGCGGCGCCTTCGTGCCCCGGGATCCGACCGAAGTCGTTCCCTTGCTGCGCTATGCCGACAACAGCCTGGCAGCCCTGGCCCTTGACGCTGGCCACGGCCGGGTGGTGCTCACCGGCGTGCACCTGGAGATGGAACAAGCCGCGAGCGGTGCCGAGGCGCTGAGCGGTGCCGACAACCGGGCGCTGCTCGACGCCATCCTGCACTGGCTGCGCGCGCCGTGAAACCCTTCTTGCCTCCCGGGGCCCGCGAGATCCTCGTCGCCACGGTGCTGTTCACAGCGATGAACACCCTGGTCAAGTGGCTGCCGCGCATCCCTTCGCACGAGATCGTGTTCTTTCGCGCCCTGGTCACCATGTTCGCCGGCGCCCTCTTGCTGTGGCGGGCTGGCCTGTCGCCCCTGGGCACCAACCGCCCGTGGCTGCTGGCGCGCGGTGCCTTTGGCACGGTGGCGCTGGTGCTGTACTTCTGGACCGTGCAGGTCATGCCCCTGAGCTCGGCGGTGACCATACAGTATCTCAACCCGCTGTTCACGGTGCTGCTCGGCGGCCTGGTCCTCGGCGAGCGCGCCACGCGACGCCAGTGGCTGTTCTTTGCCGTCGCCTTTGCCGGCGTGCCCCTGGTCAAGGGCTTCGATCCGCGCGTCACGGGCCTCGAGCTGACCGCGGGTGTGGCCTCGGCCCTGTTCTCGGGACTCGCCTACACCGCGATCCGCAAGCTGCGCAGTACCGATCACCCGCTGGTCGTGGTCTTCTACTTCTCCCTCGTCACGGTGCCCACGGTGGGTGCCTACAGCGCCTGGCACTGGGTCTCCCCCACGGCCCTGGAGGTGATCCTGCTGGTCGCAGTCGGCCTCCTCACCACGGGCTTCCAGCTGTTGATCACGCGCGCCTACCAGCTTGGCACCGCAGCCAGCGTCAGCGTCTACAATTACCTGGGCACGGTGTTCGCGGTGGCCGTGGGCTATGGCGTCTTTGACGAGCACGTCACCCTGACCGCCGTCGCGGGTTTCGTGCTCATCATCGGTGGCGTGGTGATGGCGACCCGAACCCGTTCACACTAGGGAGCTGCACGCTCACCGGGAGTTGCACATGACCTTTGTCCAAGCATCCATGACGTCGTGCCCCCGTCGTCATTCAGGAACATGGCTGGTCGTGCTTTTTCTGGCCTGGGCAATGGAGGCGGACGTCCTTGCGCAGAGTGCCCCCGCGGTGACGGGTGCCGAACTGGTGGTGGTCGTCACCGGCGTGACCTCGCGCGAGGGCGTGCTGCTGGTGGCGCTCTACGATAGCAAGCAGGCCTGGCTCAAGCCGGCGAAGGCCGTGCAGGTGCAGCGCGTGCCGCCATCGGGAGCGCGTGCCGAGTTCCGCTTCGCGGGTCTGGCTCCCGGGACCTACGCCGTGGGCGTGGTCCACGACGAGAATCGCAACGACAAGCTGGATTTCAGCTTCTTCCCCTGGCCCCACATCGAGGAAGCCGCGGGAATGTCCAACAATCCGACCTCGAGTGTCGGACCTCCGTCGTTCAGGGAATCCTCGTTTAGTCTGGGTTTGCAGGGCGCACGCCTCGAGATCGCGCTGCAGAAGTAGGCAGGAGTTCCCTACAGCTCTTCGCCCGGCTTGCCGGTGCCTTTGAGATCGACCTTGCGCATGCGGATGCCGTGGGGTGTGACCTCGACCATCTCGTCGTCGCGGATCCACTCGAGGCTACGCTCCAGGGTCATCTCGCGCGGGGTGGCCAGGATCTGCTTCTCGTCGCGTCCCGCGGCGCGGATGTTGGTCAGCTTTTTCTCGCGGGCAGCGTGGACCCACAGGTCGTTCTCGCGGTTGTGCTCGCCAATGACCATGCCTTGATAGAGCACCGCGCCCACACCGATGAACATCACACCGCGCGGTTGCAGGTGAAACAGGGCATAGGTCGTGCTGCTGCCGCCGCGATCGGCGACGATGGCCCCGGTGGGACGGTGGCCGATGGGCCCCTGCCAGGGCGTCCAGCCCTCGAACAGGTTGAACATGAGCGCGGTGCCGCGGGTATGGGTCAGGATATGGCCACGCAGACCCAGCATGCCGCGAGTGGGGGATGGTGTACTCGAGACGGATGCGGTCACCCTCGTAGCGCTGCTCTTCCATGCGCGCCCGGCGCGGACCCAGGAGCTCGCTCACCGCTCCCAGGTGCTCGGCCGGCACGTCGACGACGAGGCGCTCGAGAGGTTCCTCGAGACCCTGCGGGCCCTGGCGCGTGATCACCTGCGGCGTGCGCACACACAGCTCGTAGTCTTCGCGCCTCATGGATTCGATGAGCACGGCCAGCTGCAGCTCGCCACGGGCCAGCACCCGGAAACGATCCGGTGTGTCGCCGTCCTCGACCCGGATGCTGACGTTGGCATAGGCCTCGCGCTTGAGACGATCGCGGAGGTGCCGGCTGGTCACGTAGCGGCCGCCGCTGCGCCCGGCCAGGGGGCCGTCGTTGACCTGGAACACCATGGCCACGGTGGGCTCGTCGATGACAACGGGGGGCAGATGGCGAGGTGCCTCGGGCGCGGACAGGGTATCCCCGACGTCGACCTCGGCGACGCCTGCAAGCGCCACGATGTCTCCCGCCGCGGCAGAGTCCAGGTCCAGCCTCTGCACGCCGCGATAGGTGTAGACCCCCACGATGCGCACCTGCTGATCGCGCCCCGGTCCACCCACGTGCACGGACTGGTTGGGCCGGATCTGGCCGGCCAGCACGCGGCCTATCACCAGACGTCCGACGTAGTCGTCATAGCCGAGCCGGTTGACCTGCATGAGAAAGGGCTGGTCCCGGGTGTCGTCGGGTGGAGGCACGGTGTTCAGGACCGCGTCGACCAGAGGCCGCAGGTTGACCCCGGGCACCGCCAGATCCGTGGTCGCAGTTCCGGCGCGGGCATTGGTGTACAGGACGGGAAGGTCGAGTACCTCGTCCCCGGCGCCCAGGGCCAGGAACAGGTCATAGACCTCGTCGAGCACGGCCTCGGGACGCGCATCGCTGCGATCGATCTTGTTGATGACCACGATGGCCGGCAGTTTGCGTTCGAGTGCCTTGCGCAGCACGAAGCGGGTCTGCGGCAAGGGACCTTCGGCCGCGTCCACCAGCAGTAACACGCCATCGACCATGTGCAGGCTGCGCTCGACTTCACCGCCGAAGTCGGCGTGGCCTGGGGTGTCGACGAGCTGCAGGGTCACGTCGCCGAAGCGCACGCTGGTGGCCTTGGCCAGGATGGTGATGCCGCGCTCACGCTCCTGATCGCTTTGATCCATCAGGCACTCGGCGACCACCTGGTTGTCGCGGAACATACCGCCCTGACGGAACAGCGCGTCGACCAGTGTGGTCTTGCCATGATCGACGTGAGCGATGATGGCGATGTTTCTCAGGTCGTGACGTATTGGCATGCAGCCTTCCTGACAATTCGAAGCGCGCACATGTGAGGCATCGAGCGCGACCTGTCAATCGGCGATGCACGGCGCCTGCCCCTGCGCTATGGTCGGGGCATGCGTGAGTTCTCCTTTGACTACGACCAAGTCCCGCCGGGTTACTACGACCGCATCGCGCGGCAGGGCACCGGCCTGCAGCGCGCCTGGCACGTGCACAAGTTCGAGTTTCTGATCGACACCCTGGGCCACCACTTCGGTCAGGATCCGATGCATGTGCTCGACCTGGGCTGCGGGCCCGGCACCCTGCTCGGCATGCTCCGCGATCGGTTGACCATCACCGGAGTCGGAGTGGACATCGCCTCGGGGCAGCTCGAATACGCCCAGCGGACCTATGGCTCCGATGCGCTCCGATTCCTGGCCGCATCCTTCGAGGCCGAGGAGGTGCAGGACGAGATGTCCCGCGCCGATGCCATCACCCTGGTCGAGGTGGTGGAACATCTGCCTCTGGATTATGTGTATCGCACCCTGAGTACGATTCACGCTCGCATGAAGAAGGGGGCGATGCTCGTAATCACCACCCCCAACTACCTCAGCATCTGGCCGGTGCTCGAACGAGCCATCTCGGTCCTGGGCGAGCTCAACTACGAGGAGCAGCACATCCTGCACTTCAACCGCATCAAGCTGGTCAACCTGCTGGCGACAGTTGGCTTCGATGATATCCAGGTGCAGTCCTTCATGCAGTTCTCGCCCTTTGTCGCGGGTGTCCTCGGGTCGTCAGTGGGTCGCCTGGCCCGGAGAATCGAACAGCGAACCCTGCGTCATGCAGGTCCTCTGCTGTGCGCCCGGACGGTCAAGATCTGATTCCGCCGCTCGCCCGTGTTGAACCCGTCTCCATCCGGCCGCGCTGTTCAGGAGCGCGCCACCCATCGCCGGGCCTGAAGCTGGGCCGGGTCCATGCTCTTGCTGCGGCGTCGGCCCCGGCCAGGCGCCTGGGCTTCCTCGACGGTCTCGGGCAAGCGCAGCAAGGCGCCATAGCGCGCGTGCAGTTCGAGCATGTCTTGCAGGTATTCCGGGGACACGGTCTTGAGCTCATCAAACAGGCGGGCCACCAGCAGCGAGGGGTTGTAGGGCCCTGCAACCTCGGGCCGCCTGCGGGCTGCGCGGCGCAGCGAGGTGATGGTGCGAGTGCCGCGACTGGCGTGCTCGAGGAGCAGCACGCCTAGCACCTGGGCCAGGGTGCGCCCGCCTTCGGCCAGAGCGGTGGCCGTGGTCACGTCGACGGGTCCGAGGAGCAGATCGAGGCGCGCCTCCAGCGCCGCCGGGAGCCGCAGACCACGCTGGCGCAGGGCCCGGTTCAGAACCTGCAGGCGCGTCTGGAGTCCCCGCGCTCGCCGCGGCAAGGCCTGCCCGAGCTGACGGTGGAGCAAGCGAAGAGCTTGGGCATGCTCACCGCGATGGGTGGCTTCCTGAACCTGCGTGTCTGCCTGCAGACCTCGACGGCTCAGCACCTCGAGGCTGCGCCTGAGCTCCGCGAAGAGGCCATCGCGGTGCTCCTCGAGCGTCTTCAGCCTGTCCTCGGCACGTGCCTCGAGACCGACCCCCGCAGCTCCAAGCTCACCGGCGCGCTCGAGCAGACCTTCGACGTAGCGAAGCTCCGGCAGGTCGTCCGCCGGGGTGGCACGCAGCGCGTCGAGGCGTTCCTGCAGCCCTTTCACGGCTGTGACTCCACCTGCCGCAGCTCCGGCGTCACAACCGCGGCCGTGGCGACATTCTTGGTGTGCACGCGCCGCGGCACTGGCGCGATCTCGACGCGGCGGTTGCGTGCACGGTTGTCGTCGCAGGAGTTGGGAACCGCAGGATGTTCCGGGCCAAAGGCCGCTGCGAACACCCGCTCCGACGGCAGGCCCATGTCGAGCAGGCTTCGCGCCACGGTGAGGGCACGCTCCGACGACAGCTCCCAGTTGTCCCGATAGCGCCGCTGCATGCTCAGGTAGGGCAGATCGTCGGTGAAGCCGCTGACCATGATCAGCATCTCGGCATCGCCCTCGAGGTAGCGCGCCAGCGGGCCGGCCACTTCCTCGATCAAAGCTTCGGCGCCAGGCTGCAGGTCCGCCGAGTTGAGCTCGAACAGGAGTTGCCCGAGGATGCCGATGCGTCCCTCCTCGAGGGTGATGCGCCCCTCGGCCAGGGGGCGAGCCAGGGCCTGCTCCAGGGCCTCGCGACGCGCCTGTTCGGCGCCGCGAAGATCCTGCTCGCGACGCAGGGACTCGGCGAGATCGAGCTGGAACACCATCGCCCACACGAAGAGCAGCGCGAACAGGCCCAGCAATCCCGCCATGAGATCGCCGAAGAACACCCAGGCCAGGGGCGACTCCATCCGCGATGGGGAGGTCTGGGCGTCCGGAAGCAAGCTCATGCGTGCTCCTCGCCGCGCAGGGTCTGCAGCTCCGCGAATAGCTCCTGCTGAAACTGCAGCGAATGGTCCACCGCGTCCCGGGTCTGGTCCAGGTACTCGGCCAGTTGATCCACGCTGGCGTGGCCCAGCTCGCGCAGGGTGCCATCGAGGCGTCCGAGCTGATCGAACCAGCGCTCGCTGCCCTCACGATAGCGGTCGACGGCCCGCACCAGCAGTTCGGCAGCCAGGGTCAACTCGCCGCCACCGACTCCGAGCAGCAACACCACCTCGTTCAGCAAACTTGCGAGGCCATCGAGCTCGCGGCGTGGGCCCTCGATGGCGGTGCGCAGCGACTCCGCCAGGCGCATGCCTTCGTCGGAGCGCGCCACGGCCAGCCGCTCCTCGAGGTCGACCATGGCCGCGTGCTGGCTCGCCACGGCCTGCCCTACCTGGGTGGCCAGCGCGGCCAGGCGCGCACCCTCGACCTCCCGTGCCGTCGTCAGCCGCTCCTCGAGTTCGACCAGTCCCTGCTGCTGGCTCGCCATGGCCTGCCCCACCTGGGCGGCGAGCGTGGCCAGGTGCTCGTCGGTGTGCTGGCGCGAACGTTCGAGCTGCTCGGCGCTGCGCGTGGCCAGGGTCGCCAGAGCCTCCGCCTGGCCCCGGGTCGCACTGTCGAGGGCACTGGCAGTCCGGGCGAAGCTCTGCTGCAGGTCCCCGGCGCGGCCCGACGCCTGAGCGTCCAGCTGCTCGAGGGTCGCGCACATGGCCTCGACCTGGTGCTGCAGCGCCGCAGCCTGGGCTTCGACGTGGTGTTGCAACGCCGCGGTCTGGGCCTCGCCCTGGGCACGCCACTGGGCCAGGGCCTCGGCCGTGCTCTCGAGCCCACCGCGCAGCGCCTCGGTCCGGACACGCTCCACCTCGTGCATCCATGCTTGCTGGAGTGCGCGCTGGTCCTCCAGCAGCTGGCCCGTGCGCTCCAGCTGCCCCTCGATGGCCAGCGCCGCATGCTCGCCCAGGGTCTGCCCCAGAGGAGCCAGCACCTCGCGCAGCGCGATGGCCACGCGTTCGGTGCCCTCGACGATGCGCTGCTGGATCTCGGCCGACCCGTCGCGCCAGCTGCGACTCATGTCGTCGTGGAGCGCCGCGGTCGCGGCCTGGAGATCCTGGCCGAGCGTCTGCAAGGTCGTTGCACTCTGGGCGAGAAGGTCCAGCTGGCGTGCCGAGTCCGCGGCGAGCGTCGAGCTCAGCCCGGCCACGGCATCCTGCAGGGCCGTGCTGCTGTCTCGTGTCGAGACACGCTGCTCGTCGCGCAATGTCGTCGAGAGAGCGGCGATGGAGCTCACCAGGGCCTGACCCTGGGTCTGCAACTGCGCGTTGAGCACCTCGCCAGCACCCGAGACAGCCGCTGCCTGGGCTTCGAGCTGGGCCTGGTGATTGTCCCGCAGGACCCGATCGAGCTGGCTGAGCTGTGTGGCCTGGGTCTCGAGCTGCTGCTGCTGCGCCCGCGCCAGGTTGGTCTCGAGTGCCGCCATGCGCTCCACCGCCTGGTTCAGCGCCTCGGCGGCACGCGGCAGGGCCTCGCTGCCCTTCGCCATGGCCTCGATGGCGGCGAGCTGGCGTGCATCGGGACCCTGGCTGGCCAGGGGACCTGCGACCCAGCGCTCGAGCTGGAGCTGCAAGAAGCGCTGGCGCCGCGCGCCGACCACGGCAGCCAGACCCAGGGCGGCAGAACCCGCCACGCCGGCCAGCGATGTGCCGAAGGCGCGGCTGAGCCCACCCAGGGGGCTCAGCAGGGCGGCGCGCATGGCGTCGATGTCACTGGTCGTGGCCAGGGCCGCGCGGGCTCCCCCCAAGGTCTGCACCAGACCGAGAAAGGTTCCGACCAGACCGAGCATGACCAGCAGACCCACCAGATAAGGAGCGAACACCGGTTGAGGCCAGGCCGCGGCGCGGCGGTGCAAGGTCGCCTCCAGCAAGCCCCGGACGGGTGCCGGTGCCGCGCCGGGACCCTCGCCGACACGGCTCTCGAAGGCGCGAAAGGCCAGGTCCAGACCGTCGAGGGCGGCGGCGACGCGATCCAGCTCCAGCAAGCCCGCCAGCAGCCCCGCCCCCACCAGAAGCACCAGCACCAGGGCGGTGGTGTCCTCGCCGCGGTAACTCAACGCCACCGGCAGCACCAGTCCCAGACCCAGGGCCCCCACGAGCCACGTCATCAGGCGTGTCATGTGCGCTCTCACGCGTCGGCGAGGGCCAGCTCGCCGTCCGCTCCGTCGTGATTCATTTTTGTCGTCGGTTCTGCACTCGCTCGCAGCAGGGCGTCGATGCGCGAGCGCGCCAGGACGAGCATGGTCTGCGCCACCTGCTGCCCGAGCTCGAAGTGCACATGCACCCAGCCACCTGGCTCGAGGACCACGGCCAGGGCTTCGGGCGAGGACACCGGGCCGGAGCCCAGGGCCAGCTGCAGCCCACGTTCAAAGGCGGCATGGTAGGCCACCACCAGGCGCGCTTGCAGGCGCTCGAGGTCGCCGTGTGTCGCCGCCAGCAGAGCCGCATCCAGCCTCTCCAGTCGCACCTGCCGCGGGCCCAGTGTGCGCAGGGCAGCGCCCAGGGGACGCCGCACGCGGGCCACCTCTCGCGGGATGAGCAGCAGGGCCTGTCGCAGGCGCAGGTCGAAGGGTGCAGCCATGCGATCCACCTGGCTGGTGTCCAGGGCACCGCGCGCCGTCAGTACACGATGCAGGCGGAACGGCGACAGCATGCCACCCACACCCGCACCCTGGAGCTGGACCTGCAGCAGATTGGCCACACCCGCCAGCTCTTCCCGCGCCCTGGCGCGGATGCCCTCGAGGGTCGCGGGCCAGGGCCTCTCGTCCGTCTCCGACGTGGCGGCCGCTGCCTCCACACCCTCTGGCGACTGCGCTACGCCCGACCGCAGGGCAGCCTCGAGCGCGATACCACCGCGGAAATCGATGAGCGAGGTCAGGAAGACCGCGGGGTCCACGCCACGCTCCATCCCGAGAGCTTCGCGCTGGCCGGTGGACTGGCCAAGCAGGGCTCCCGCCAGGCGAAGGCGACGCACCACCGTGTCCAGGCTATCGACAAAGAGATCGAGCTGCATGAGGGGTGCGTGCCTAGCGCCTCTTCACCGGCGTGGCAAGTCGCGAAGACGGTTCCGCGGCAGGGCGCTGATCCTGGCTTGACGGCGTGCACCCCACGTGACCATCCCTTGTGCATGACAAGCGACCGACAGCACCCGACCACTCCCGCGCACACCACCGCCCAGGCAGCGGGCGGGAGCTGATGCGCGAGCGCGCCGACCCGGGTGGTCAGGCCACGGCTGGATCAAGCTTTTGTCGACGGTGTGGTCCCCACGGCCGTGGGCCTGGTGCCCCGCGTCACCTCGCTCCTGAGCAGTGCGGATCGATGGAATGCCACCAAGGTGCGCTGGCGCTTCGGCCGCGACGACTACCGCGTGGATCCCGGCCTGTATGCCCTCCACCATCCGGATGCCGACGCGCCTGTGCTGGTCACCGCCAACTACAAGCTCAGCTTCGACGCACTGCGTGAGCCGCTGGCCGAGCTCAACGCGTGGATCCTCGTGCTCGACACCCGTGGCATCAACGTCTGGTGCGCCGCCGGCAAGGGAAGCTTCTCCACCGACGAGGTGGTGCGCCAGGTCGAGGCGAGCCGCCTGGCCAGCCTGGTCTCGCACCGCACCCTGGTGCTGCCCCAGCTCGGCGCGCCCGGCGTGGCCGCCCACGAGGTCAAGTCCGGCTGCGGCTTCAAGGTGCGCTACGGCCCCATCCGCAGCGACGATGTGCCGGCCTTTCTGGCGGCGGGTTCGCGCGCAACGGCGCAGATGCGACGCAAGAGCTTTGACCTGCGCGAGCGGGTCACCCTGATCCCGGTCGAGCTGGTGGGCGCCTTGCCGGCGGCGGCGGGCGTGCTGATCGGCGCGGTGCTGCTGGCCGCCCTGGTCTGGCCTGGATCCCTGGCCACCGCGGCCCGGGATCACGGGCTGCCCCTGGCCCTGTCCACGCTGCTCGGATTGATCGGCGGCGCGGTGCTGGTGCCGACGCTGCTGCCCTGGCTGCCCGGACGCGCCTTCGCCTTCAAGGGGCTGCTCGCGGGTCTGCCGCTGGTGCTGATCCTGGTGGCGCTGCTTCGCCCAGAGCACTGGTCGCTATCGACGGGGTTGGAGGCCATGGCCTGGGTGGCTTTGACCGCGGCCGTGGCCAGCTACCTGGGCATGATGTTCACGGGTTCGAGCAGTTTCACTTCGCTCTCCGGCGTGCGGCGGGAAATGCGCCTGGCGGTGCCGCTCCAGCTGGCGGGGCTGGTCGTCGCCGTGGCGACCTGGGTGGGTGCTCGCGTCGTCGCGGGAGGTGGCACGTGAGCGCGATGCTGTACCTGCGCGACGTCGTCAGCCTGACGCTGGACCGCGAGCGCTGCACAGGGTGCCGCATGTGCACCCGCGTGTGCCCGCATGCGGTGTTCACCGTCGACGACGGCAAGGCCCTGATCGTGCAGCGTGATGCCTGCATGGAGTGCGGGGCCTGTGCTCGGAACTGCGAGGCCGGCGCACTTGCCGTGACCGCGGGCGTGGGCTGCGCCGCGGCGGTGGTCAACGGACTGCTTGGCCGCTCGGGGGGCGACTGCTGCTGCGTGGTGGACGGTGACGGCAGCCCTCGGACCTCGTCAGATTGCTGCTGAAGCCGCGCGACAGGTAGGACCTTCGAATACATCCACTCCCATCTCCCATCCGTCATGTGTCCGAGATCCGTGGTCAACACCCACCAGATCGTCGATACACTGAAGAGCCCTTGGTTTGCGCCGCACACGATGAGGTGCGCGCGGGAGAAGGGCACTGAGTGGGATGGCCTACTCGGATCTCGGACCACGCACAGGGGAGTCCATCATGACCACCGTCCGCAGCAGCACCAGCGTTCCGCCCAAGCCGGTCGCGCCGAAACCCACCACGCCTGCGGTCGGCGACGACACTCCCCAGCGCAAACCCAGCCAGCCCCCCCCAGCCAACGACGCCAAACCGGGCAGCACCTACACCGTCAAGCCCGGCGACACCCTGAGCAAGATCGCCAAAGAGGCCTACGGCGATCCCATGCGCTGGCCTGACATCGCCCGCGCCAACCAGGACAAGCTCAGCGACCCCAACCACATCGCGCCTGGCCAGAAGCTCAAGCTGCCCCAGCTCGATCCCGCGGATCCCGTGCGCGCGGCCAAGGCCGAGAAGGCCAAGGAGATGTGGGAAGCCCACACCGACCCGGGGATGCTCAAGCCCATGCCCGAGAAGGATCCACGACTGGACCATCCGGCCGCCAACCGCGTGCCCGAGCTCAAGCGGGGCCTCACCAACGTCGAACAGGCACCCCAGGGCACGGCGGCCCAGCGCAGTGCACCGACGCCGACCGGAGCGCCCCCGCCCGAGCAGGGAGCTCCAGGCTCGTCGGTCAGCACCCCGGCCCCCACGGCCAGCGCGCCCCCATCGCCTGGTGGGCTGACGCCCGAGCAACAGCGGCAGGTCGACGACGCTGCGAACCGCATCAACGGCGCGGCCAACAACATCCAGGGCACGGACAGACCCTACGAGGGCAGCGGAAGCGAGAAGAACGCTCGACGCGAGGCGACTCTCGAGGCCAGCCGCACCCTCGACGAGACCCTGCGCAGCGTGCCACCCGAGCTGCGCGACGACGTGCTGCAACAGACCCAGGGTGCCGTCGACAAGATTGGCCGCGGCATGACCATCCTCGACGGCAATGGAACCCAGGAGGCCGCCAGGAACCTCGCCAGCGCCACCGAGGCTGCGGGCCGCGACAACGCCCACCTGATCACCGATCCCATGGCCAAGGTCATCTCATCCGGAGGCATGGAGGAGCACGGCAGCTTCCTCGGCAGGGACGACCACCGCAGCGAGCAGGAGTTCGTCAACGGCGTGCGTGGCAACATGGCGCAACCAGGCGGTGACCTGTTCGCGCGCTCGATGGCCAACTCGCTGATGAAGGAAAACGACGTCGAGTTCGCTCATTCCGTCGCCACGGGCGGCGACGTACCAGGCAAGAACTGGGCGGAGCGAGCCGGCGACATGATCGGCAGTGGCGTCGACGCCGTGCAGGGCATGGCCGGCGACGTGGCCGATTTCGTTGGCGACGTCGCCAACGTCGGTGGCGACTGGATCCGCGATCGCGCGGCCGACCTCACCGGCGTCGAGAACCGCATCAACGAGATGGACTCGACCGGCGACAAGTTCACCGTGGGCCTGGGCGGCGAGCTGGGCGCCTTCGGCGTGCAGGGTGGCGCCGCCGCGCAGATGGACGTGGAGAAGACCGACGAGGGTTACAGGATGACCCTCAGCGGCGAGATCTCGGCGGGGGTGTTCGCCGAGCTCGACATCCCGGGTCTCGCCGACGCCGGGGCCGAAGCCAATGCCACCGGCAAGGTCTCGGTGGAGATGAACTTTGCGACCCGTGAGGAGGCGGTCCAGGCCGCCAGGACCATCGCCGGCATCACAGCCTCCGCGGCGGCGGGCGGGCCTGTGGGTGCCGCCCTGACCACGGCCACCGCAGGGGACGAACTTGCGAACATCCACGACCACATCTCCAAGACCCGTGTCGAGCTGGAACTGTCCGGCGAGGTCTCGGCCAGTCTCGGCAGTGAGGGCGGGCTGGGCTTTGGCGGTGGCGGCCGCATCGAGGCCAGCAACAGCCTGGCCGTCGAGTGGAAGCCTGGCGAGACACCGGAACTCGTGCTGCAGCAGGAACTGAGCGGCAGTGCCAGCCTCAACCTTGGACCCAATGCCAGGATCCCGGGCACCAACAGCACCCTCAACCTGGCCAGCGCCGGCGCCAACGGCTCGGTCTCCCTCGAGACTCGCCTGCCCGTGCCAGGCCTGGACCTGGGCGATCTGCGCAACGACCCGCTGGGGACCATCCGCAACATCGGCCAGGACATCAAGGACAACGCCACCACCAAGATATCCATGAACGTGGACGTCAATGCGGGCACGGGGCTCAAGATTGGCGACGTCAACATCGGCCAGGGCGGCGGGCTCAACGTGTCCGTGAGCGCCGAGGCCAGAACCCGGGATCTGACGGACGCCCTGGGTCAGGTCTTCGACGGCGACCTGGGCGGCGCCATCCGCACCCTGGGCGACCGCACCAACCTCGACATCGAGATCAATGCCTTCGAGAAGAGCGGGCTCAACATCGACGAGTCGTTCTCGGCCGGCGTGTTCAAGGTCGGGGTCAAGGCCCAGTACGAGAGCCGCAACGAGACCGACATCTTCAGCTTCGAGGGCACGGCGAGCGAGCTGTACGACCAGGCCGGCGAGTTCTTCGACAGCCTGAGCCTGAGTGGGTCGAGCCCCGAGGGCGACAGCAGGGGCGGCGGCGCCGGCGGGTCCTGGTAGACCCGTCCCGTCGAGGTCCACCGCGCATCCTGCGCACCGCGCTCACGGACACTGGTGCCACTCGTACGAGGTATACGGCGTGGCATCGCCGTTGAGGTCGACCACGGCGTCGGTTCCGATGTTGAAGTTGGACGCGCTGCGCTGCCCGCAGGTGAAGCTGGCCGAAGTCGGCGAGCCGCTCACGCTGTTTTGGTAGACCACGATGGGGTGCTGGATCGTGCCTGCACCGTCGATATTGAGCCCGACCTTGCCGTTGACGACGGTGTTTCCGTGAACGCTGCCGCCCAGGGTATTGACCGACAGGTACCAGGCATGCGGGCCCAGGTTGATACCGAAGTGGCACAGGTGGGAGCCGCACTCGACGACGTTGCCGCTGACCTCCGCGCCAGCAAAGTCGCCCGAGGTCCCCGCGTTGAAGTTGTCGAGCATCAGCCCGGCGTAGGTCGTGGCCTGGCGGTGCTCGATGCGATTGCCACTGACCAGCGTGCCTGAGCCACCGCCGAGGATCAGGTCCACGTCGCTGTTGTCCCTGAACAGGTTGCCCGTGACGGTAGAGTTGTTGGCCTCGTGAATGGTCAGGCCGTCGGACCACATCATGTGCGTGTCGTGGTCGCCGTTGTCCTCGAACAGGTTGCCGATCAGGGTCGCCGCGTGGCCACGCCACTCCATGCCGGTGCCGCAGAGCGCGCGGATCGATGCGTTGTAGCTGAAGTCGTGGCCGTCGCCGCGGGCGATGGCATTGAAGCCAACCCGATTATTGCCTCCCGCGCAGCCCGAAGCCGCTGTGGAGCCCAGGCGCGCCGCGCGGTTGCCGTCCAGCACCAGGTGACGGGCTGTGACGTTGCTGGCCGGGTCGACGATCTGAAAGAAGCCGTTTGTCACGTCGAGATCGGGCGCAGCCATGAGCACCGCGCAGGGCTGTGCGCCCTGGCGCAGGCAGCCCGTGCTCGAACCCGCGGTGCCTGCCGTGCGCAAGGTCAACGAGCGCGCCAGCACCACCGCGCCTGTCATCCGGTAGAAGCCCGCGGGGATCTCCAGCGTGCCGCCGCTGGCGGTGGCGTCGATGCACTGCTGCAGCGCCGCAGTGGCAGAGCTGGCACCGGACAGGTCCGCGTTCACCCCCGGGCAGATCTCGGTCATCCCGCCCGTCGCCACCACGGTGATGCTGTGCAGCGGACTCGCCTCGTTGGTCAGCCAGGTCACGCCCTCGTGCACGATGGCCCACTGGTAGCCAAAGGCACCCAGCACGCCGGGCGCGGCGATGGCAAAGTCGATGCGCACTTGCTCGTGCACCTGCACGTCGGCGGGCAGGGCAAAGCGGTTGCTGCCCCAGCGCTTGTTGTCCTGCGGGCCCAGGGAGCCCAGCTTGTGGCCACTCGGCGCGTTCACCGGCACGGCGGTCCACGGCCCGCTGCCGCAGTTGGCAAAGGTCACCGACACGGCGAGCGGCTGCCCCGGCGTCACCTGAGCGGGCGGCGCTGTCTCGGTGACGAAGCGGACCGGGGCCGAGCCACTGGCACAGGCGGCGTAGGGCGTCACCACAGCCCCAGCATCCAGTGCTGGGCTGGCATCGGCTTCCACGCCCAAGTCCGTGCCGGTCGCCACATCGACCATCACCGGAATGTCGGGCAGGGCTGTCCGGTCGGCGGTCGAGGCACTGTCCGTGGCGGACACCACATCTGCCCTCGAACTGGTGTCGGAGCCGTGAGCCACATCGGGATCACCTGGGGTCGCATCCGCGTGAACCTGACTCGTGTCCGCGCTACCCGTCGCGTCGCCAGGCCCCGCATCGCGCACCGAGGCGTCGTTGAGGATGGCCGCCGGGCTGCAGGCGCACATGCCAATCACGAGCAGTGAGCTGAACCGTCGCATGGGCCTCCCCGAGTCGCGCGGGTCGCCATCGCATTGTACCCGGAGCAGACGCCCTGGTGCGTCGAGCCCGAGATCGGTCGCCACACGATCAGGCCGGTTCCTCGATACCCGAGAACAGATTGCGGCGCGAGAGGGGAGCCGTCGCGAAACGCCAGGCCGCCTTGCCGCCGGTGAGCCAGTGAAAGCGCGCGCCGTTGCGGTTGTTGCCGAGCATCCTGTCAACCAACCAGGGGCAGACCGTCTCGACGCGGTCGGCGATGATATTGAAGATCTTCTTGGCCTGGGCCCACTCGGCAGGCTTGCCGCGGTACGGCTCCAGGATCATGTCGGTGATGACCATGCCCGGTGACACGATGCCCACGATCACAGGCGTGGCTTTGACCTCGGCGATGAGCGCCTTGTCGAGGTAGCGCAGGGCGGCCTTGCTGCTGCCGTAGACTGCGAGCCCTGCCACCTGGCGGCCGTCGCTGCCCAGGCCTTCCATGTTGTACAGCGCACCGCTGCCCTGGCCGAGCATGCCGCGAATCGCCACGCTGCTGCCGTGGATGGCGCCAACCACATTGGTCGCGATCACGCTGTGCACGAGCTCGGGCGGTTGCTCCCAGATCGGCGCCCGCGCCACACCCACGCCGGCGTTGTTGACCCACAGGTCGACGCGACCCCAGCGACTGGCGGCTGCGTCCCACAACGCCTGCACCTGGTCGACGCGGGAAACATCACAGGGGTAGCCATGAACGCGATCCGGTGTGGCGTACGCAGCCAGCTCGGCGACAACGCGATCCACAGCATCCTGGCCGCGACCGCTGATGGTGACCGCACAGCCCCTGTCCAGAAAGGCCCGGGCCAGACCCAGGCCAATGCCGCGCGTACTGCCCGTGACGACGACGCTTTTCATGCTCCTGCCATGACACAGCGTCGCCACGGATGCAATGGACGGCCGGAGTGGACATCTGCATCCTGGCGCCTAGATTGTGGCTCTCACACGGTACGGGCTGTGGGCAGCGGAGGACCCGATGGCGCACGACTGCACGAACTTCGAAACCCAGGTCCTGGCCCGCAGCCAGCAGGTGCCAGTGCTGGTCGACTTTTGGGCCGCGTGGTGCCAGCCCTGCCGCTCCCTCGGTCCCGTTCTCGAGCGCCTGGCCGAAAGCGCCGAAGGTCGCTGGGAGCTGTGCAAGGTCGACACCGAGGCCCTTCCCGACGTGGCCAAGCACTACGCGGTGCGCAGCATCCCGGCAGTCAAGCTGTTTCACCGGGGCCAGGTCGTGGATGAGTTCGTCGGCGCCCTGTCCGAGGCCCAGGTTCAGCAGTGGTTGACCAGGGCCCTGCCCTCGCCCTACCGCGATGCACTGGACCGCGCGCGCCAGTTGCTGCTCGAGGAGGGGTATGACGAGGTGCGGGCACTGCTGCAGCCCATCCTCGACGCGGAACCGCGGCTGGACGAGGCGCGTGTGCTACTCGCCGAGGCCACGCTGCCGTCCGATCCGCGCGTCCTGTCGACGCTGCTTGAGCCGGTGGACGAGGGTTCGCGTTTCTTCGCCCGCGCGCATGCCCTGAAGACCCTGGCCGAGCTGCTGACCCTGGCCCAGGATCCGGCCAGCCTGCCAGAAGCGAGCGTGCGCGAGCGCTTTGTCGGAGGAGCACTGGCCGTTCAGGCGGGCCAGCTCGACCAGGCGCTCGAGGCCTTCATCGACGTGATCGTGCGCCGCCGCGACTATCACGATGGTGGTGCGGTCGAGGCGTGCAAGGCCATCTTCGAACTGCTGGGGCCGGAACACCCGGTGACTGCGCGGCATCGCCAGGCCTTTGCCAGCGCGCTGTTCTCCTGAGCCCGACCCGGTACCAGCCACCACGCGCGAGGAGACCTTTCCTGGCATCGCGACGGGTCCTCGTGCCGCAGGACTCGCGCGCACGAGCGTCCTGTACTAAGAAAGAACCCAGTGTGTGATGAATGGGGTGTGGCATGGCGGCCAGCGGTCGATACCTGTTTGGAGACTCGACGCCCTTTCCTCTGAACCAGAACTTCCTGGATCTGTTGCAGGCAGCGACGGACAGCTGTGTGGCCTTGCTGGCGGCAGACGCCAGAGTCGAGAAGGCCAGGCATGCCACGGTGGTGGCCAGCACGCGCGCTGACGAGGACCTGCGGCAGATCGAGCTGCTGTTCACGGCGGTGGACCAGGCCCTGGTTACCTTTCTGCCCGAGGATCAGGCCCAGACCGTGTGCGAAGAAACCGCGCAGCGCTTGCACAAGGGCACGCGCACGGCCTTCGAACAGGTGCGGCAACAGGTCACAGCCTGGCGCGACGCTGCGATTCATCGTGCCGAGCAGAGCGTGGGCCGCGACCGCCTGCTCGGCTCCCTGGTCTCGCTGCTGGTCCACCACGAACTACCGGAATCCACCTGGGCCGTGAGCTGGCAAGCCCGGTCCGAGGAACTGGTCGAAGCCCAGGCCGTTGTGACGACGGCACTGGGGCTGCGCGCGCAACTGGAGATCGGAGTCGCCTCGGACACGCCTTGGGCGAGACCGGTTCGCGTGAGCACCCTGGTGGCGGCCTTGCCCCTGCATGTCCCCAAGAGCGGGGGCTGGTTCCGGAGCACCCACCTGGCCACCGAACACCTGGAGAAGTATCTGCTCGCCGCGGTGCAGACCGGAGGGACATCGCGAACCATGCGGCTGTGCAAGACCATGAAGGAGGGAGCTCCGGCAGTGGAGTTCTACCTGCCCGAGGATCCCGCCGGCGCCATCACCCTGCGGCATTTCGAGGTGGGCGGACCTGTCGAGGGTGACCGCGAGCCTGTCGACCCTGGAGACGGTCCAGGACTGAACCTGTTGTGGGAGGCCGTGGCGAAGCCCGTGTTGGGGCTCGCGGCACAGCGGCGACGCCTCATCGAGGCCTGGTTCAGAGATACCCCGGTGGCCCACCTGCCACGACCCGGCGTCGTGTCCGAGGCCATCATCGCCACCCTCGCCCCCCTGGTGCGAGAGCTTCGCGGTCGCTCCAGTGCGTCGGGCGAGCTCAACCTCAAGGTCGAGGTCCAGGACGGCAAGCGCGAGGAGATCTTCATTCGCGAGGACCTGGTGACCAGCAAGTGGACCGAGCTCCCGGATCCCCAGCGACAGGTGTTCGAGGCCTTCGGCTTCGGCGAGGAAAGGGCTCTGGAGGTCGATGCCATCGTCGAAAGCCGGGATGCCGACGAGTTCTCCATCGAGCCCGTGAGCAACCCCGAATTCGACTACGAGCCCATGTCCAATCCGGATTTTCACTACCAGCCCGTGTCCGATGCGGAACTCGGCGTCGAGCCCATGTCCGACGACGAGGCACTGCGTGTCGATCCGCTCACCGATATCGGGATGGAAGCTGCTGCGCACCCTCCCGCGGGGCTGGACTACCACATCCAGGCAGACCTTGCCGCCACCGACCTCGAGAACAATCCAAGCGGTCAGCAGGATGTGCCGCTCCAGGCTCCCGGCGAGGAGCAGCCCGCAGCAGCAGCGGGTTCCGAACCCGGTGAGTTCGTCGCCATCAGTGATGTGGTCTCCCTGCCAGAAGAGGACGTGCAGCAGATCGAGGACGATGAGCCTGTCCCACCTCCAGGACCGCGGACCCCTCCTGAAGCTTGACCCCTGCTCTCGCTTCTGAAAGGGTGCGCGAAATTCTCATCCTCGACGCTGCCGGGTCGAACCGTCGCGTTGACTGGAGCAAGGATGGCACCCATGGCGCATCGTTCATTGCTGGCTCTTGCGCTGTCCCTCGCGATGTTCACGGCCTGCAAGAAGGAGCCGGCGCCGGTCGAGCCTTCCGCGGAGTCGCAGCCTGCCGGCGTGGCTGTCGCTGACGATGCCCCCGCGTACAAGATCAATGGCGAGGTCATCACCGAACACAGTGTCCAGCAGGCGATGGAGGCACTGGCACGCAGCGTCGGTGCCGCACCCGCGATGCTACCACCGGAGATCCAGCAGCGCTTGCGCGAGCGTGCCGAGGAGCACGTCGTCAGCCGCGCCCTCCTCAAGCAGCATTCGGTGGCGAGCGGAGTCGAGATCACAGATGCCGACGTCGATGCACGCTTTGCCGAGTTCATGAGCCACGGTCCGGCCGGCAAAAGCGAGGCAGAGCTGCTCGCCATGCTTGGCGTCGACAAGGACACGCTCCGCCGAGAACTCAAGCTGGACCTGCAGATCGAGAAGGTTGTCGACAAGGTCAAGGCCGAGGCGGCACCTTCCGCCGAGGCGATCCAGAAGCACTACGACGACAACAAGGCGCGTTTCACCAAGGGCGACCAGGCCTCGGCGAGCCACGTGCTGCTCCGTCTGACGCCCGACGCCGGCGCGGAGGAGGTGGAGCGCGTGCGCAAGGAAGCTGTGGCCGTCGCCGAGGTGGCACGCAAGGGCGACCAGGCCGCCTTTGCCAAGATGGCCGACGAGAAGAGCCAGGACCCCTCGGCCAAGACCAACCATGGTGACATGGGCTTCTTCGACCGCGGCATGATGGTACCGGAGTTCGAGGCGCTGGCCTTCACCCTCAAGGAAGGTCAGGTCAGCGATCCCGTGCGCACCAGCTTCGGCTGGCACGTGCTCCGAGGCCAGGGCGTGCGCAAGGCCGGCACCCGCAGCCTCGACGAGGTCAAGGGTGAGATCGTCGACGAGCTGGCCGGGCAGGCCGTGGCCGAGAAGATGGACGCCCTGGTCAAGGAGCTGCGCGGCAAGGCCACCATCGAGCGCCTTTCCAAGGTCCCCGAGGCCCCCAAGGTCCCTGCCATGCCCGGCATGATGCAGCTCCCCGCCCCGGCCCCCGCACCGGCCGGCGAGCCCCCTGCCGCGCCCGCCCCGGCACCCGCGCCATGAACCCCAGAAGGCGTGCCTGATCCGGTCCGCCGCGCTATCCTCGACGCGTCCCTCCTGTATCGAGGTGCTCTCATGCCTCGCGTCGATGCCCTCTCCACCATCGTGGTGGCCGTGCTCTGTGCCAGCGCCTGTGGCCCCCCCTCAGAGCTTCCGGTCCTGGTTTTCGACACCCGCTCGGCCCTGTGCATCGACCAGCGTGGCGATGGCACCTGCGACCGCGAGTTCACGGTGTCCGACCCCGTCCAGCCCCTGCGCAGCGACTATCAGGATCGGATCTCCTATGTCCTGGTGGGTGCGATCAGCCTGAACGACGGCAGCTTCATCGAGCTGCACACGCCCGGAGCCAGCCTGGAGTCCGCACGCGATGTCGGTGGCGGCACGGTGCTCACCTATTCCGTGAGCACCGATCTGACGAACTGGCCGACGGCGGGAAAAAAGGTGCACATCGCGGAGGACAGCAGTACCCATGTCGGCGGCGACGGCCCCACCCACACGGCGTGGGTCAGCCTGAGCTACCGCTACTCGCCGCAGGCCTTCCGCGTCGCCGATCTGCAGGCCGTTCAGCTCCAGGTCGTCAGCCGCGTGCAGGTGGACCTCCCCGACAACGCGCTCCACAATGACGACAGGCCCGTCGTGTATGGCGGGCGCGTGGACTTCGACGTCGTGGATCTCATCGCGCTGAGCGCAGGCATGGGGCCCGACAACACCCTGCACCTGGACACCGATCCCCTGTTGCTGGAGCGCTGGCTCGACGGTAATGACCAGCCCGTCGATAACGTGCAACAGCTGGCGATCTCGGTCCTGCGCTAGGCAGGCGTACCGCCCAGGCCGGCGAGGCGCTCAGGGCGCGGCCGCGAACATCAAGCCGGATTGATAGCGCGTGCTCTTGTACAGGATGCGGGGCTTGCCCGCGCTGTCGAGGGCAATGGCGCAGTTCATGCCGACCTGGGCTGCGCTGTCGCCGTCGATGACCTCGTTGCTCCACACGCCGGAGACGCGGCGAGCCAGCTTGAGGTTGCCCAGCGAGGTCTCTGTGTAGGCGATGGAGACGTTGCCCGCGCCGTCGACCGCAATGTCGTTCCAGGCGTTGCCATCACCCACACTGTCGACCGTTGTCAGGGTCCAGCCACCGACGCCATCCGGTGTGGCATGGCGCAGCACCTGGGTGGTGCGCTGGAAGTACGACAGGTGCGGCGCGTCGCCCTGATCCAGTGCCAGGCTGACGAAACCCGGCTGCCCGCCGCTGTCCACCACATCGACATGCCAGCTGGTACCGCTGGGAGAGGCGAGATAGACACTGGCATAGCCGCGCACGAAGGCGATGCGCGGCGTATCGTCACTGGCCAGATCGAGCGAGGTCCAGATTCCGGAATACGGAGTGCTGTCGACGACCTCGATCTGCCAGGCTCCCAGACCATCGCGCAGGGCGTACTTGAGCTGGTCACCAGGCTCGTCCCGGTAACTGACGTGAACGCGTCCCTGGCTGTCCACCTTCATCGACGCGTAGCCACCCACCGAGGCCGTGGTCTCGATGCTCTCGAATGCCCAGCTCGAGCTGCCGTGGATGGCGTGGCGCAAGGCGCCGTGGGCGGGCGCCAGGTAGGTGGCATGGGGCGTGTTGTCGACCTGAAAGTCGAGATTGATGAGCTGCTCCACACCGAGCGACAATGTTCCCGCTGCTTCGACCACGGAGCTGCTCCAGGCGCCGCCAGCCCGTCGTCCCCAGGTGAGATCTCCGCTGCCGGTGACCCAGAGCGCTTGAACGGATCCCGCTCCATCAATGGCCAGGGTGACGTCGTCGGGATAGCCCATGGCCACGGTCTCGACGATCCAGCCCTGGGGCGAGGCACATTGCCAGCCGCTGTTGCAGGTCGAGGTGCCCGCGCAGGCGCCGCAGGAGGTCGAGCACACGGGGTCATTGCCACACACCCTGCCTGTGCAGTCGGCGTCCCGCGGGCACACAGGACCGCCAGCACCCCAGCAGGCGTTCATGGCCGTGCTGGTGCAGGCCGCCGCGGTGAAACAGGTGACCTCGGCCGAGGAGAACGCCCCGCCATCGCATTGCTGCACACAGGCGACCTCGGTGATCGAGTTGCCGTTGGTGTCGTTGAAGCTGAAGCCGCAGTCATACACATTGCGACAGAGATTTTCGCACGACGTGCCCTGGTTGGCGTCGCTCGTGGCCGCATCCGCGACAGCGCCGTCAACGACGCCGGCGTCTCCGCTCCCGGCGCAGCGGCAGGGGTCAAAGATTCCGTCGGGACGGCACAGCTGGGCCCCGCTGCGGCCATCGGTGCAGGTGCAGGCCTGGCTGGTTCCCTCGACACAGCCCTGGTCCGAAGGCACGGCCGGGCAGCCGAGGCCGCTCCACCCGGCGAGCAGCATGACGAGGGAGCCAGGGATACAGGACCCAGAGGAAGAGAGCGGCGTCGTCATGAGGAGCCTCCTGAAGAAGGGCACATGCTCGGAGAGCAAGGCTAGCATATTCTCGACAGCACCAAGCACGGGCGAGGCGACCACGTCGTCGGATTCGCCCCCTCGCGGGCCCGTCCCCTGCCTGCGCGACGACACGCCTGTGCTTCGCTGGCTCACCAAGTTCCCCTTGGAGTTGAGAAGCGAAACGCGGTACTGGATCCCCCGACTCGAGGGACGATCGCTGCGCATCCGGGGGCTGGTGTGACCGAGTTCTTGCATGCCCTGTTCGCCTTTCCGACGGCCATCTACTCGGGCCTGCTCGGCATTGCGGTCCTGTACTGGCTGATGGTGATCGTCGGCGCCGTGGACATCGACCTGTTCGGCTCCGGCGCCGAGGGTGCGCTGGAGGGTGTGACCGAGGGCGCCCTCGAGGGTGTCGCCGAAGGTGCCGCCGAGGGCGTGGCCGAAGGTGTCGCCGAGGGCGTGGCCGAAGGTGTCGCCGAGGGCGTGGCCGAAGGTGCCGCCGAGGGCGTGGCCGAAGGCGCTGCGGAGGGGGTGACCGAGGGCGCGGCCGAGGGTGCCGGTGAAGGTGCCACCGAAGGGGGTGGCGAGAGCGCCATGGCCGAGATCCTGGGCATGCTTGGCCTGAGGCGAGCACCGGTCACGGTTGTCTACAGTCTATTCTCGCTCACCGGCTGGGCGCTGTGCATGGCGGGCTCGCTGGTGCTCGAACCCTGGATCGGCGGCTGGATTCCGAACTGGCTGTATGGAACAGCGGTGCTTGCCCTGAGTGTGCCCGTGGCCCTGATCGCCACCTCGGTGGGGATACGACCGCTGGCCCCCATGTTCGTGCACGAGACCCAGCGCGGGCACTTCGCCCTGGTGGGCAAGAGCTGCATCATCACCACCGGCCGGGTCGACTCGACCTTCGGACAGGCCAAGATAGAGGAGCGCGGCAACAACCTGCTCGTCCAGGTGCGCGCGCCGGCAGGAAACAGGCTGCACAAGAACGTGGAAGCACTGATCGTGGACTATGACCCGGAGCACGATGCATACCTGGTCGAGCCCATGCAGCAGCTGCTCGAGGAAGGGGCTCGCGGCCCCTCGACGACCTAGGCAACGGGCAGAATGCCCGAACGGAATGCTTTTGACCGCGTGACAGCGGAAAGGGGTCAGCGATGAACCAGGGTTTGGTGATCCTCGTGCTCTCGATCATCGGCTTCGGCGTGCTCTTGCTGCTGGGGCTCGCGCTGCTCATCAAGGCCTTCTACCGCAAGGTGCTGCAGGGCCAGGCGCTCATCAACAACAAGATGGGCAATCAGACCACGGTGTCCTTCACCGGCGGTCTGGTGCTCCCCATCATCCACCGATCCGAAGTGATGGACATCTCGATCAAGACCATCGAGATCGACCGCAGAGGCGGTGAGGGCTTGATATGCCGCGATAACATCCGCGCCGACATCAAGGTGACCTTCTTCGTACGCGTGAACAAGACCGAGGAGGACGTGCTCAAGGTGGCGCAGTCCATCGGCTGCGTTCGTGCCAGCGCCCAGGAAACCATCGAAGAGCTGTTCAACGCCAAGTTCAGCGAGGCGCTCAAGACCGTGGGCTACTCGATGGACTTCGTGAACCTGTACGACAAGCGCGAGCAGTTCAAGGACGCCATCATTCAGGTCATCGGTACCGACCTCAACGGCTACGTGCTCGAGGACGCGGCCATCGACTTTCTGGAGCAGACCCCGCTCGACCAGCTCGATTCCCAGAACATCCTGGACGCCAACGGCATCCGCAAGATCACCGAGCTGACGACCAAGCAGCGCATCCTGACCAACGATTTCCAGAACAGCGAGCGCAAGCAGATCACCAAGCAGGACGTCGAGGCCCAGGAGGCCATCCTGGCGCTGGAGCGGCAGCGCGAGACGGCCGTGGCCGCCCAGCATCGAGAGATCGCCACGGTGCAGGCGCGCGAGAAGGCCGAGACCGAGAAGGTGCAGGCCGAGGAACTGCTGCGTTCGCAGACCGCGCGCATCAAGTCCGAGGAGGACATCGCGATCCAGAACGAGAACCGCCTGCGTCAGGTCGAGGTTGCCAACAAGAACCGGCAGCGCGTCGTCGGAGTCGAGAACGAGCGCGTCGAGAAGGACCGCATGCTCGAGCAGATCACCCGCGAGCGCGAGTGCGAGCTGCAAACCATCGAAAAGAACAAGGCGGTGGAGAAGCAGAAGAAGGAGATCGCCGACATCGTGCGTGGCCGCGTCGCCGTCGAGAAGACCGTCGCCGAGGAGGAGGAGCGCATCAAGGACGTGCGCGTGCTTGCCGATGCCAACCGCCAGAAGGATGCCGTGATCATTCACGCCGAGGCCGAGGCCCAGGAGAGCCTGGTCAAGGACATCAAGAAAGCAGAGGCTGCCGCGATCGCTGCCTCACACCTGGCCAAGCAGAAGCTGATCATGGCCGACGCCGACCTCGAGGCCGCGGACCGCGAAGCCAAGGCGCAGATCCGGCTCGCCGATGGCTTGCAGGCACAGACCGCCGCGCCGGGAATGGCCGAGGTCAAGGTCAAGGAGGCCGATGCCCAGGCCATCGAGAAGAAGGGCATGGTCGAGGCCCGCGTGCTCAAGGAGAAGATGCTGAGCGAAGCTGTCGGCACCGAGGCGCGGGGCCTGGCGGAATCCAAGGCCAAGCAGGCTCTGGCTGAGGCGCTGCAGCGCGAGGGCGAGGCCGAGGCAGAGGTCACTCGACAGAAGATGCTGGCGTCCGCCGAGGGCACCGAGAAACAAGGTCTGGCCGAGATGGCGGTGCGCGAGAAGGAGGCCGAGGTCATCGAGAAGACCGGCCAGGCCGAGGGAGTGCGCATCCGCGAGAAGGGTCAGGCCGAGGCCGAGGCCATCGGCCTGCGCATGGGTGCCGAGGCCAAGGGTCTGCGCGAGAAGGCCGAGTCCATGAAGTCCCTCGACGGCAAGGGCAAGGAGCACGAGGAGTTCAGGCTGGCCCTCGACAAGGAGAAGACCGTGGACCTGCAGGCCATCTCGGTGCAGCGCGAGATCGCCGAGGCCCAGGCACGCATCCTCAGCGAGGCCTTCAAGAACGCGCGCTTTGACATCGTGGGCGGCGACGGCGTGTTCTTTGACCGCTTCGTCAACGCCCTGAGCCTGGGCAAGGGGCTCGACGGCTTCTTCCACAAGAGCGACGCCGCGCGCAAGGTGCTCGGCGAATACCTGCAGGGTGACCGCAGCCTGCCCACCGACATCAAGGACGTGCTGCGCGAGCCTCGTCTGTCCACCGACGGGCTGCAGAAGCTGACCCTGTCAGCCCTGCTGACGCGCCTGATGACAGGTGGCGACGACGAAGCCCGGGCCAAGGTCTCGGCCTTGATCGAGCAAGCCAAGAAGCTCGGCATCGACAAGCTGACCTCAGGCTGAGCCGCGCGGGGCCGCAGGAAGCCGCGGATCTACTGACGCGCGAGAGGTGACGTGAGGCCAGCCATGTCCGACGAAAAACTCACGCCAGGTCAGGGGGAGTCCCAGGCCGAGGCTGCCAGCGGCGCCGTGGTCGAGGGTGGTGCCTACGACATCATCCGAGCCCGCCTCGACACCCTGGGCGCCACCCTGGGTGAGAAGGCCGACGCACTCAACCGCAAGCGCATCGAGGTCTTCGGCGGTACCGAGATGGTCGTGCTCGGCCAGGAGCGTATTCGCACCGAGAACAACTGCATCCCGCGCGACATCGTCCCGCTCGGCGATCGCATCCTGCTGGGCTACAACGTCTACCTCGGGCTCAAGCGCGAGACAGCAGTCGCCGACGTCTTCAGCGTGCGACGCTTCAAGGGCGGGGGCGAGGCCTTCTCCTTTGACGAGGTCCCGCCGGATCAGGAGCCCTTCCTGAGTGATTCACATTTTCTTAAGGATTTCAACGAACTCTACACCTACTACAAGGACACGCGGCTGACCCAGCTGCGCGTGATCAACCAGAAGCTGCTGGCGATTTTTCAAACCAGCGAGTCCATCAAGGACCTCAAGGTACTGCGCTGGGCCCTCGACACGGACGGCAGCGTCACCTACATCGACAACCGGGGTGATCACGACAACGTGTACCCGCCCTCGCACGACTTCGAGTGGGTGGCCACGACCCGCGAGAACTTCGTGCTGGGCACGCACCCCCACGTCAACATCCTGGATCAGGTCTTCGTCGAGACCGTCGGTGGAGACCTGACTGTCAAGGTCGAGGACAACACCGGCGACGGTCAGGGTATCTATCGCGAGACCGTGGACGACGCCGACCAGTCCCTCGATGATGGACAGATCCACTACGCGGCCCTGGGCACTCTCATCCTGCTCAAGGTGCTGCCCTACCGCGAGGACACCTGGCGCTATCTGGTCTTCAACACCCGCACCCAGGATGTCCAGCGCATCGACGCCATCGGCGAAGCCTGCGTGCAGCTCCCCGAGGACCACGGCATCATCTTCCCCGGTGGCTACTACCTGCAAGACGGCGAGACCAAGCGCTTCGACGTGGCTCCCGAGGGTCTTGAGTTCAAGCGCGTGGTGCGCTCACCCAACGGCGAGGACGTGCTGTACGTGTTCTACCAGCGCGCCCAGGGACGCCACGTGCTGTTCGCCTACAACCTGATCCGCAAGGAGGTGGCGCCACCCATCGTGTGCAACGGCGTCAGCGTGTTCGACGACGGCACCATGGTGGTGTTCCGGGCCGAGGCCGAACCCACCCGCGTCCACGCCATGTCCATCTGGCGAACGCCGTTCATGAGCGATGTGCACGCCGTGCGCGTGTCCGCCGAGAGCGCCCACGCGGGCAGCATGCTGGTCAAGATCGGCAACGCGGAGCTGGTGCGCGGCATCTCCGAGGTGGGCAGTCTGCGCCGGGCCATCTCCAACCAGTCCCCGACCCTGGTCCAGTACGAGGACCTGATCGCGGCGACACGGCGTCTGCTCGACAACTACCACTGGCTGAACCAGACCGAGGTGGGTGACCTCAAGAGCACGCTGGGAGAGGTTCTCAAGAACGCCGAGCTCATCATCGACGAGTTCGAAAAGGTCCTGACCATCCAGCGTGCCGCGGCCGAGGCCCTGCGCCAGGCCCAGGACGCTCAGCGTGCCCTGCTCGACGAGATCCGACCCGATCTGTGGGAGACCGTCGACCACTTCGTCGACGCCATGGCGCGACTGCGCACCCAGCGCGGTCGTCTGATCACGCTGCGCGAGATGCGCTACATGAACCTCGAGCGGGTCGCCGAGCTCGAGACCCAGGTCGCAGATCAGTTTGCCCACCTGTCCGATCAAGCCGTGACCTTCTTGCTGCGCGATGACGCGCTCAAGCCCTATCGCCTGAAGCACGACCAGGTGATGCGAGACATCGAGGCCATGGCACAGGCACACCAGGCTGCACCCATCACCGAGGCCCTGGACGGTATGGCCACCGGTCTCGATCTTCTGAGCGAAGTGGTGGGCGGGCTCAAGATCGACGATCCCAACCAGCGCACCCGGATCCTCGAAGAGGTCTCGGAAATCTTCGCGCTGGTCAACCGCGCACGTGCCGTGCTGACGGGTCGCCGCAAGGAACTTCTCTCGGTCGAGGGCGTTGCCGAGTTCGGCGCCCAGTTCAAGCTCTTCAACCAGAGCGTGCAGAGCGCCCTCGCCGTGGCCGATACGCCGGAAAAATGCGACGAGCTGCTGAGTCGACTGCTGGTGCAGCTCGAAGATCTCGAGGGGCGTTTCGGCGAATTCGACCAGTTCCTGGCCGATCTCACCCAGAAGCGCGACGAGGTCTACGAGGCCCTCAATGG
The DNA here is from genome assembly GCA_043821645.1 of Pseudomonadota bacterium. GTDB lineage: Bacteria > Myxococcota > JACRCW01 > JAFGSX01 > JAFGSX01 > JBDRCO01. Next base: position 68,661 of record JBDRCO010000108.1, read on the forward strand.
CCGCAAGCAGACCCTGCTCGACGAGCGCCAGCGCCGCGCCCAGGCCCTGCTCTCGGCCGCCGATCGCATCCTGCAGGGCGTGGCCCGGCGCGCCCAGAGCTTCAAGCTCCTCGACGAGCTGAACGCCTACTACGCCGCAGATGCCATGGTGCTCAAGGTGAGGGACATCGCCGACCAGCTGTCCGCCCTGGGTGACACGGTCAAGGCCGATGAGCTGGTGTCGAGACTCAAGTCATCGCGCGATTCGGCGGCACGCCAGCTGCGCGACAAGACCGAGCTGTTTGCCGAGGGTGACAACCTGATCCGGATGGGCAAGCACCACTTCACGGTCAACACCCAGCCCCTGGACCTGACCCTGCTGCCACGCGAGGGCCACCTCGAGCTTCACCTCACGGGTACCGACTACCACGAGCGCGTCGACGACGAGGCCCTGGATGCGCTGCGCACGTACTGGGATCAGACCCTGGTCAGTGAGACGCCCGAGGTCTATCGCGCCGAGCACCTGGCCGCGAGCCTGCTGTTCGATGCCGACCAGGGTCGCGAGAGTCTGAGCGTGCTCGGATTGCGGGAAGCCAGCACGCGCGAGGGCGGTCTCCTCGACGAGGTCCGGCGCTACGCCCAGAGCCGCTATGACGAGGGCTATGATCGTGGCGTGCACGACCAGGATGCGGTCCTGATCCTGGAAAAATTGCTGAGCATGTACCAGACCGCAGGCCTGCTGCGCTTTGCACCGCGGCCTCGCGCTCTGGCCTGCCTGTACTGGGCCCACCTCGACGACCGTCAGCGGCGCGACCTGGTTGCCCGCAAGGCCCGCTCGCTCGGGCGGCTGCGCGAGGCCTTCACATCCAGTCCCGCCCACGAACAGTTCGCCAGCGCGCTCAGCGACGACATCGGCAAGCTCCTCGACTGGAACAGCCTGCCCCGCCCCGACGCCGACCTGCGTCTGGCCGGGCAGTACCTGGCTCAAGAACTGGCCAGCGACTCCCCGCGCTTCACCACCAGCGCCGAGGCCATGCGCCTGCGCGACCTCTTCGTGCAGCACCTCGAGAACCATGGTTTGCGTGCCGGCTTCGACGAGGATCTGCGGCAGCTCCAGGACGACCTGCTCAACCGCTTCGACCTCACCCAGGCCTGGCTGGCCGCCTTCGTCGAGACCAGCGAGAGTGCGGATGTGCGCAGCATGGCGCCGGTGCTCGACGAGACCGTGGGTATCGTGCTCACCGAAGGCCGGCTCGACCGGGACCTGTCCGGCGCCCTGTCCAGCGTCGAGATCCAGGGGCTCCTTGGCCAGCATCCACGCGTCCAGAACCGCGCCATGATCCTGCGTCTGGACGAGTTCCTGAGCCGCCTCAGCGTGCACCTGCATCAGCGCGTTCCGGGCTTTCATCGCTTTCGTGAGCAGCGCACACGGGTCCTCGAGCAGGCCCGAAACAACCTGCGCCTCGACGAGTTCAGGCCACGGGTGCTGACCAGCTTCGTGCGCAATCGCCTCATCAACGAGGTCTACCTGCCCCTGACCGGCGACAACCTGGCCAAGCAGATCGGTGCCGCGGGGGACAAGAAGCGCACCGACCTGATGGGCCTGTTGCTGCTGGTGTCACCGCCTGGCTACGGCAAGACCACGCTGATGGAGTACGTGGCCAACCGCCTGGGCCTGATCTTCATGAAGGTCAATGGACCCTCCCTGGGTGGTGAAGTCCTGAGCTTTGACCCCGAGGAAGCACCCAACGCCACCGCCCGCCAAGAAGTCGACAAGATCAACCTGGCCTTCGAGATGGGCAACAATGTGATGCTCTATCTCGACGACATCCAGCACACCAATCCGGAGCTGTTGCAGAAGTTCATCTCGCTGTGCGACGCCAGCCGCCGCGTCGAAGGTGTGTGGAAGGGCCGTACCCGAACCTACGACCTGCGCGGCAAGAAGTTCTGTGTTGTCATGGCCGGCAATCCCTACACCGAGAGCGGTGCCAAGTTCCAGATCCCGGACATGCTGGCCAACCGCGCCGACGTCTACAACCTGGGCGACATCCTGGGCGGCAAGGAAGACGCCTTTGCCCTGAGCTACATCGAGAACGCGCTCACCTCGAACCCGGCGCTGCAACCCCTGGCCACCCGCGACATGCAGGATCTGTACAAGCTGGTGCGCATGGCCCAGGGTGAGCCGGTGCCCACGTCGGAGCTGAGTCACAGTTACTCGGCCGTGGAGCTGGAAGAGATCCTGGCGGTCCTGCGCAAGCTGTTCGAGATCCAGAAGATCGTGCTCATGGTCAACCAGGCGTACATTGCGAGCGCCGCCACCGACGAGAAGTTCAGGGTCGAGCCCAATTTCAAGCTCCAGGGTTCGTACCGCAACATGAACAAGATGGCCGAGAAGGTCGTCGCCGTGCTCGACGACAGCGAGCTGCAGCGGCTCATCAGCGACCACTACCAGAGCGAGGCCCAGACCCTGACCACCGGCGCCGAGCACAACCTGCTCAAGCTGGGCGCCCTGCGCGGCACGCTCAACGACGTGCAGCGTGCGCGCTGGGACGAGATCTGCAAGACCTACCGTCGCAACCAGATGGCTGGCGGAGACGCCCAGGATCCCGTGCAGCGGGTGACCTCGACCCTGACCGGCATTGGGGGCCAGCTTGAAAACTTGCAGGAGGCCCTGGTCGAAGCCGCGCGGGGTGGCCAGAGCGCCGCCGACGCGCGCGCCATGGATCAGCTGAAACACCTCGAGGAACCCCTGCAGCAGCTGGGTCGGGCCATGGCGCAGGTCAGCGTCGAGCAGGGGAAACAAGGCCGAGCCCAGGTCGAGGCCTTGCAGAGCGAGCTGGCGGCGCTCCGCCAGTCCATCGTCGAGGCCAGTGCCCAGGCGGCGTCGCAGACCAAGGCCCAGCAAAAGGAGCACAGCAAGCACCTGCGCGAGGCGGTGGGCTCCCTCGGCCAGTCCCTGCGCGAGGCGGCAGGCGAATTCAGTACCCGCGATCAGGCGAGCCAGGGCAGCCAGCTGGCGCAGCTGCTCGATGAGCTGGGCCAGCTTCGCCAGACCCTTGTGTGGGCTGCACAGAATGCGGACCACCGCGCACGCACGCGGGAAGCGCAGCAGATCAAGGACGTGCTGGGCACCCTCGATGGATTGCGAGATGCCATGACCGCGTCGGCGCAGGCCTCCCTGCGCGTTCAGGGAACCCTGGCCAGCAGCGGTCAGGCCCAGGCACAGGCCCTGCTGCAAGGTCTGCAGCAGCTCTCCCAGGTGCAGGCCGTACCCGGAACGATGGCCGGGGCCGTGCCTGCTCCCGTCGACGGTGTGGACCCCCTGCTCCAGGTCCTGCACCACCAGTCCGCCCTGCTCGAGGGGACACTGGTCCCCATGGTCAAGGCTCTGGCCGCCGGGCTGCGCATGGATCGCAGCACCACCGGTAAGCTCGACGAGGCCCTGGCCGTGCTCAAGGACCTCGAGGAGAAGGCAGCCAAGGGTGGACTGCGAGGTGGGCTCTACTACGGCCCACTCGGTACCCGAATACGAAGATGACCTCGTCCGCAGCGACAGCAGCGGCCTTGCACTCTCAGCGACGAGGCTCCGGCTCCTGAGTTCTCGCACATCGGAGCTCGCACGCAGAACAGGTCGCGAGATCGCAGGGCGGCGTGATCGTGCCCTGAAGGGCGCGCCGGCGTTCCCGCAGGAGGAAGGCGCGTCCCACGCCATGATCCACCTGCTGCCAGGGCAGGATGCTGTCCTCGGCAAAGCCGCCGAGCGTCTGCGCGGTGACTTCGGGATGCTCCAGCAAGATCTCGAGCAGATCGCGTCCACTGCTGACCGCCTGAACAAGCAGCGGACCGAGCCGTCTATCGCCCCGGGACAGGATCGCCTGCTCCCGGGCCTGGTTGGCACTGTCGATCCGCAACTCCAGGTTGTCGACCCTGTCGAGTCGCTTGCGGAGCAGGCGTGCGCGCCGGCGCAAGATCCTGTCGTCGATGAAGGGCTCCCACTGGAAGGGTGTGGCCGGCTTGGGCACGAAGGGGGTTACGCTCAGGGTCAGGCGCCCGACCCGGCCATGCTGCCTGGCTCCTTCAAGCAAGTGCTGGCGACAGGCCAGGGCCAGGTCCGCGATGGCCTCGACATCGCTGTCTTGTTCACCCGGGAGCCCCAGCAGGAAATACAGGCGGATGCTCTCGATGCCAGCGGCGGCCAGCCTGTCGACGGCGAGCAACAGCGCCGCATCGTCGATCTGCTTGTTGATGCTGTATCGAAGTCGCTCACTGCCTGCCTCGGGCGCCAGGGTCGCCGTCTTCTTGCCGCTCCAGGCGAGAGCCCGTGCCAGCTCCTCGTCGACGGCAGTGGCACGCAGGGCGCTCGGCGTCAGGGTGGCACCCGCTTGGTGGATGCGCGCTGCCAGCTCGCGCAGCGACGAATGGTCACCGAGATCGGCGCCGACCAGACCGACCCGCGGGCGCAAGGCCAGTGCTTGCTGCACATCCTCCCACAGGGGTTCGAGCGCGCGCTCGCGATAGGGACGCTGAACAAAACCCGCGGCACAGAAACGACAACCCCACAGGCAACCTCGCGTGGCCTCGACCACGGCGCAGCCGGCAAAGATCTCCTCGTCACTGACCAGCGGCCCCGGCCCCGATTCCAGCGTCTTGATCCAGCGCCGCGGCACGAGGGCGGGCACCCGCGCTCCCCACAGATCCTGGATGCTCTCGACGCTGCCGTCCTCGCCGAACTCGAATCCATAGCGCGCGGGCAGGTAGACCCCGGCAATCTCCGACGCGGCCTCGAGCAAGGCTGTCCTGTCGGCCCCGGACCGTAGCAGCGGAAACAGCTGCTGCGCGAGTTCCGGAAGCAGTCCCTCGGCATCGCCGATGGCGAGGAGATCCGCGATCTCCGCCAGGGGCTCGGGGTTGAGGGTCGGTGCCATGCCGCCGACGAGCACAAGAGGGCCGAGCGTGCGCCGGCGTGCCAGGGGCTCGACCTCACCATCGACCAGGAGCTTCACCAGGTTCTGATAATCACCCTCGAAAGGCACGCTGGCCACGACCAGGTCCTGCTGCCTCAACAAGCGGCCGGGAGTTCGCTCCCGGGTCAGGAAGTGCTCGGTGACCAGACAGTCCGATTCCGCCTCGAGCAGACTCCGCACCAGCGCAAAACCCAGATTGGTATGGCCCACCGCGGGGCGGTTGGCATAGCACAGGGCGATGCGCAGTGACATTGACGAGGTCCTGCGTCAGGCGCCGGGCTCGCCGTAGAATTCGGCGGCCAGCGGTCGGGTGACAGCCAGGAGCTCGTCGACGAAGGCGGCGGGACAGGCCAGGATGCCTCGGGGATGGGTCAGGGTTTCGACGTAGTCCAGGGGCTTTCCGAACAGGTCCACCATGACGCCCCCTGCGGCAGCCAGTACCGCGGCCGGGCCGCAGGTATCCCACAGCTTCACCTTGCCCGTGGCTGCCAGGTACAGATCGCTCTCCCCCGTCGACACGCTGGCGATCTTGAGGCCCACGCTGCCGCGCGGCACCTGTTGCACAGCAGGCAGGTTCTGGCAGATGCGGTCGACCTTGCTGCTGGGGTGGGAGCGGCTCACCGCGACGTGCCAGGCCCCGCGGGTATGCGCGGTGGCGACGGCGAGATCCAGCACCTCATGGCCACGCCAGATCCGCGCGCCAAGCTCCACTGCGCCGAGGAGGAGCAGTTCCTGCGCCGGCGCAAACACGGCACCCACCGTGGGCACACCGTCAACGCACAGGCCGACCATGACCGCGAACTCCGGCACACCGGTGACGTACTCCTGGGTACCGTCGATGGGGTCTATCATCCACACCCGCGAGGCGGTGTGCCAGGCGCCATCGTCGGTGCTCTCCTCGGTGAGCAGGGCGTCACCGGGAAAAGCGGCATGCAGTCTGTCGCGCAGCAGGGCATCGCAGGCCCGGTCATACTGCGAGACCGGACCTTCACCGCGAGGCTTGTGCTCGATCTCGAGCACGCTCCCGAAACCTTGCAGGGCCAGGGCGCCAGCCTCCCGAACCGCCGCCTGCACCACCTCCAGTTCACGTGTCCACGACGTCATCGAGAGTGCCTGCTCCGGACAGCGTCGGGAGTCCTTGTCGCAGTGGCATGAGGTAGACGCATCTGTGGGTCACGCCTCGAGAAAACTGGACACCTGGTCCAGGAACTTCTCTCGACCCTCGCCAGCACGAATATCCACGTCGGTGACGTCAAAGTTGAGCACATCGAGCTTGTACTTGTTGCGGCAGACCTTAGGGAAGGTCGAGTAGTAGGCATTGAGACCAGCCAGGAACTCGCCATCGATGCCCTGCTCCTCGACACGGCCGCGCACGTGAATGCGTTCGAGCAACACCTTGCAGTCAGGCACGCCCAGGAAGATCACCTTGTCCGGCTGCTTGAGGTCGCGGTTCAAGCGATTGAAATAGTCGAAGTACAGGTCGAGTTCCTTGTCGTTCATGTTGCCCAGGCCGTGCAGGTACTTGGCAAAGACCTCGGGGTCCTCGATCAGGGTACGGTCCTGGATGCAGCTCTTGGGCACGGTGGCGATCAGCTCGTGGTGCTGGGTGCGCTTGATCAGGAACTCGAGCTGTAAGGTGAAGGACCAGCGCTGCATGTCCGCGTAGTAGTCCTTGAGAAAGCGGTTATCGACCACGGGTTCGTCAAACAGCTCGAAGCCAAACTTCTGGCTCACCATCTTGGCGGCCGTGGTCTTGCCGCAGCCGATGTTTCCAGCCATGGCCACAAAGAGCTTCTTCTTCATGTCTTTTCTCTCCCGCGCGCGGGCTTTGACGCGTGCGTGCTTGTACGGTACCTCAGGCTCGATCACAAGCGGAGGACGTCGTGAAAGCAGCCGCCATCACCAGCCATGGAGGCCTGGACCGCCTGACCATCGTCGACCTTCCCGAGCCCGTCCCTGGTCCCGGTCAGGTGCGCCTGCGGGTGCACGCCGCAGCTCTCAACCACCTGGATCTGTGGGTGCGGCGCGGCCTGCCCGGGCTGACGCTCCCCATGCCCCACGTCATCGCATCGGATGTGGCCGCCGTGGTGGAGAGCTGGGGCGAGGGTGTGAACAGTTTCAAGACCGGTCAGGCGGTCGTGGTGTCCCCAGGTTTTGGCTGCGGAGGCTGTGCGGCATGTCTTGGTGGCGACGAGAGCCTGTGCCGCAGCTACCACATCTACGGCGAGAGCGTGCCAGGCCTGATGGCGGCGCAGGTGGTGGTGCCTGCCCTGCATGTACTGCCCATGCCCGGTGGCCTGACCTTTGGCGAGGCTGCGGCCTTACCCCTGACCTTCATGACGGCTTGGCGCATGGTGATGAACCGAGGAGGCCTGCGGCCCGCGGACACCGTGCTGGTCCTGGCCGCCGCCTCCGGGGTGGGCACCGCGGCGCTGCAGATCGCCAGGGTCGCCGGCGCGCGCGTGATCGCGGGTGCGTCCAGCGAACCCAAGCGTGCCCTGGCGCGGTCCCTGGGTGCCGACGAGGTCGTTGACACCTCGACGACGGACTGGCGCAAGCAGGTCAAGGCCGTCACCGGCCGTCGGGGCGTGGACCTCGTGGTCGAGCACGTGGGAGGCAGGACCTTCGAGGCTGCGATGGCCTGCCTGGCCCCAGGCGGACGCCTGGTGACCTGCGGCGCCACCACCGGGGCCGAGGCCCAGCTCAACCTGCGCCACGTGTTCTTCAAGCAGCTCTCCGTCGTGGGGAGCACCATGGGCACACGCGCGGACCTGACCCGCGCCCTGGACCTGGTGGGTCAGGGCCGACTCCGACCCGTCGTGCACGGAGTGTTCCCTCTCGCGCAGATCCAGCAGGCGCAGCAGGTTCTGGAGGACAGACAGGCCCTGGGCAAGGTCGTCCTCGACGTCAGCGGCCAGGCCAGCGAGCGGCCATCGTCGTGAGCTCCTCCAACTCCGTGCAGCCCGGCCAGGTGCGCGCCGTGTTCCTGGACGCGGCCAACACCCTGCTCAGGGCTACCCCGCCCGTGTCCCAGCGCTATGCCGCCACTGCAGCCGCCTTCGGCGTCACCGTGGATGCCCGTTCCATCACGGCAGCCTTCCGCGCGCTGTGGCCAACCCAGCGCGAGAAACGTAGCCGCTTGCTGCATCAGGCCAGCGAGGAGGCGACCTTTGGCTTCTGGTTCGATGTGATCACCCAGATCTTCGCGCCCTGGCACGAGCAGTTCACGGACTTCGAGGCCTTCGCCCGGAAGCTCTACCTGGATTTCGCAGACCCATCGGCCTGGGCGCTGTTCGATGATGTCCGGCCCTGCATCGACGCTCTGCGCGACCGCGGTCTCACGCTGGCCCTGGTGTCCAACTGGGACATGCACCTGCGGCCCATCCTCCAGGGTCTGGACCTCGCACGCTGCTTCGACCACCTGAGCATTTCGGCCGAACTCGGCGTCGAGAAGCCCAACCCCGCGATCTTCAACGACGCGCTGCAGGCGCTGGCCCTCGAGCCCGGACAGGTCCTGCACATCGGTGACACCTACAGCGAGGACATCGTGGGGGCGCGGGCGGCGGGCTTGTGGGCTGTCCATCTGAAGCGAAGCAGCTCCTCCTTGGGTGGGCCGGTGCCGCAGTTCACCGATGGTGTGGCCACCCTGTGTTCCCTGGCACAGGTCGAGGTTCTCCTAGACCGTCGACAGAACTGACACACCGCCTCAATGATGGGGTGAGAGCGAGATCGCTTCTGTCCCCCGCGATGACCTGAGTGATGCCGCCGCACAACACTGGTCTCCCGGGGGCCCTTTACGAACCCTGCTCTCGCTGCCTACACTGCTCGCCACACCATTGCTCGGGACTGATAGCATGTATTCTCGTGTTGCCCCCCTTGTCGGCCTGACTCTTCTCCTTGGCTGCGGCCAGCCCGCCTACGAGATCCCGGACGGATCTGGTGGACGCAGCGACGCCGCTCCACGCGATCTGAACAGCGGCAGTGACGCCGAGAACCTCGATGCGGGGCCCCTCGCGGACTCGGCCGGCACCCCGGACGCTGCGCCCGGCCAGGACAGCGTGCCGGCGGGTTGTGACGACGACCGGGACACTTTCCTCGACACCAGTTGTGGAGGCCTGGACTGCGACGACGACGACCCCGCCGTGCACCCAGGCGCTGACGAGCTGTGCTCCTTTGTCGACGAGAACTGCATCAATGGAAACAACGAGGGTCTGGACTGCACCTTCGTCGCGGCGGGTGGGACGAACGGCGCCACCCTGTACAAGATCGATCCCTTCGCGGGTACCGCCAGCCACTGGGTCGACGTCACCCTGGCCAATCCCAACCGCGGCATCCTGGACATCGACATCGATATCAACAACCGCTTGCTGGCGGTCACCGGTGAGGGCCTGTACACGGTCAGCAGCGCAGGGCAGATGACGCTGCTCACCCAGGTTGCCACGCCGGAGCGCACCAATGGCATGGCCATCGATAGCAGCAACACGATCTTCCTCACCAACAGTCCCACCACCAGCGGTGTGCAGGCGACAGCCCAGACTGTCGATTCGCTGACCGGTCAACTCACCCTGCTGGGCAACCTCTCACCTTACGTGTCGTCTGGTGATTGCGTGACGCTCAAGGATGACAGCCTGCTCATGACGGCCCCCGACCCCGACGTGGCCTACAACCCGCAAGATCCCGAAGCACGCAAGGATCTGCTGGTCTACGTGGACTCGCGCAGCGCCGCCACGCGGTTGCTCGGAACCACCGGCTTTGCCAAGGTCTACGGTCTCAGCGCCAGCTTCGGCTTCCTCTTCGGCGTCACCGACTTTGGCAAGGTGCTGCAGGTCAATGCTGAGACCGGTCAGGGCACGCTGCTGTTCGAGGTCCAGGGCGAGCGCTTCTGGGGTGCGGCCAACGGCGATTGAGCAGTGCCCTGGGTCTGGGGCAGGTCTGGCCTCTAGAGCGCTCTGCGGTGTGAACGGCGGCGCAACACCCACAAGGCAAGCACGCCGAGGATGGCCTCCAGAACTGGACCCCGCCCGGCCAGCCCACAGCCACAACCCGGGCTCACTGTCTCGAAGGGTTCTGCCGCATCCTGGGGTGTCCAGGCTGCAGCATCCGCCACAACCTGCACCACATCGGTCGAAGTTCGCTCGAGACCGATTCCCGCGTCGAGGGGTGCACTGGCATCGAACTGCGCCGCAGCGTCGGGCGTCGTGGCGCTGCCATCCACAGCCAGCACAGCGTCGCCCGGATCGGCTATGTCGGCGGCGGTCGCTGCATCGGAGCGGATCGCGCTGTCGGGGATGCCGGCGTCCGCGCCCCCGCCGCAGCTCGCCGAACCTGGCTTGACGATGGTGAGTGTGTCGAGGAGTTCCACGTTGGAATCGGCACAGCCGAAGTTCTGGCACCGTGTGGCCCAGGTCTCCATGGTGAGGGTTCCGTCCGCGATCTGGAAGTTCACGAAGTGATGACGACCCGAGCATCCTGCACGGGTCCCGCCGACGTCGCCGAAGCACACACTGAAGCTGCCGATCTCCATCGTGTAAGCACCGGCGCCACCCGTGGTGATGTGGACGGTGCCATCCGGGTTGGGTTCACCACGGGTGAGATCCGTGCCCTGCACCGCCGCGGCAAAGCGCTCGTAGTAGTGATTGTGGCCCGTGAGCACGAAGTCCACGTGGTGGGCATCCAGCAAGGGCAACAGGACCTCGTTGGCGCCAGCCTCGTTGGGAGGATGGCTGAGGCCACCGCCACCTCCCGTGAAAGCTGGCGCATGAAAACTGACGATCTTCCAGGTCGCATCACTGTTCTGAGTCAACACCTGATCGAGCCACTCGGCCTGCTGCGCGAAGGCGCGCGAATCGGTGGTACTGCCACCCCTGAAGCTGTGTGTCGACAGCACGGCGAACACCGCATTGCGGTAGCGCACGACGTAGAAGTCCTCGGTGCTCGAGCTGGTGTTGCGCGGCAGGTAGAAGATCTTGTTGAAGTTGGCGCCGTCTCCCTCGACGCTGTCCGTGTCGTGGTTGCCGATGACGGGGAAAATGGGGATCTCCTTGCCGACCAGTTCCGTGCTGTCCAGGTAGTCGACCCACTGCGCTTCATCCTCACCATCCATCACCAGATCCCCCGTGTTGATGATCAGGGCAGGCCCGGTATCTGCGGCCTCGACCAGGATCTCCGGAAAATTGGAGCTCACCCCCGGATGTCCACCGGTGCCGAACTGGGTGCGGTCGTCTCCCATGGCGACGAAGCTCCACGCTGCGCAGGGGTCGCTACCGGAGGTGGCAAAGGTGGCATCATCGCTCCACTCACTGCCGTCGCCGACGCTGTAGTGATAGGTCGTCCCGGCACTGAGACCGGTCAAGGTGACGCCGTGAATATACCCGATGTCCTGGGCAAGGCTCGGTGCCGACCCGGTCTGCTCGAGACCATAACTTGCACTGGTGCCATAGCGAACCACAGAGTCCACGAGGTCCGGCGTGGTCCAGGCGATGCCCATGGACGTGCGCGGATCGTCGACCACCGAGACGCGGAGTTGACTCGGAGCCGCCAGGACCCGGGTGGTGAGGAGCAGCGCGAGGGCAATCCAGAACAGGCGTGGGTGCACGATGGACTCCTTGGCTGTCGCCCATTGTAGCGATCGGCCCGAGATCCGGCCAGGACCGCACGTGCCCGGACAGGGAGGAACAGCACCGGCGCGGGTCGGGGGCAGGCTCACAGGCCGGACAGCTCGATGAGCTTGCCGTCCAGCAGGCGCTCGATGATGGCCAGGAACTCGACCTCGGAGATCGGGCTGACCTGCATGATCTGGTTGAGGCTCCGCTCGCCGTCCACGCGAGACAGCACGTAGCGCTCCTTGGCAGTGAACTCGCTGCGCGTGGTCACGCTGCGATCGACCTTGAGGCGCGGAATCTGGCCACGGTCGAGAGTGCGGCGGTCGACCTGTGTCGCCACATGCTGCGCGGTGATGCCCACCGTCTCGATGGCCTCGACGTCGTGGCTATCGTGCTCAAGCATGGCCTGGGCGCTGCTGAATGCCGCGCTGTAGTCTTCCCTGGCCATGGCGTCCTGCATGGCCTGACGCATGGCACCACCCTCCGAATCGTTTGGCGGGAACACCGCGATGTGACCCCGCTGGTGCAGGTCGTAGAGGCGTGCATACACGTGAAACTCGAGCGCCCGAAGCTCGAGCAACAAGTCGCCGATGGTCTTGCCCTGCTCGAGGAGCTGCAGCACGTAGTTCTCGGCACTGGTCACCGTTGCGGGACGTGACTGTACCTCGAAGCGCATGTCGCCCGAGGGGAACACCGCCCGCATCTCATCCCAGATACGACGCCGCGACTGTGCCTCGCTGTGCACCTCGGCCAGGCTGACGGGGATGACGAGGTCGAGCTCACGCCGACCCAGCTCCTCGAGATCGAAGCGCAGCTCGCCCATCTTCCATTCCATGGTGTCGAGCAGGGACTCGCGCACCTTGAAGCTGAGCGCGCGCGACAAGTGTTCCTCGGTGAGCTGGCCGACCATGATGAGGATTCGCCCGAGGGGGATCTGGGTCTCCTTCTGCGTGGCGAAGGCCTTCTCGAGCTGTTCCTCGGTGATGTAGCCGAAGTTGATGAGGTGCTGTCCGAGGTACTCGCGGGTATCACTCGACGCGCCCTGCAGCACCAGCCCGGCCCGCACCACGAAGGACCGCTCGACGTTGCCGCGGCAAAAGACAAGGGTTCCATTGCGATTGCGATTTGCCAGCCAGGCGGCCAGATCCTCGACGGGCATCACCTCGATCGAACCGCCAATGCTTGGCATCGCTCCTCCGCGCAGGTTGTCCGGGGGCAGCCCCGATCTCGCCTTGCTCAGCGAGGGCAGCCTGTGTGGCTGGCCTGCCTCGCGATCGCCAGGGTATCTATCGCGCCGGCTCCACCCACCCGACTGCGGCAGAGAACTCCGCGGGCGATTGCACGGCAGCGCTCCGAGGGCTGGCCCGAGCCTTGATATCTCCCCTGGTCCTGCCTCATGACAGGGCCGTTACTTGATCGGTGTCCTTGCGTTGGTACATTAACGCCCGCGCCCTTGCCACGCCAACAACAGGCTCCGCCATGAATTCCATGCCCGCCTCCGTTGCCACCTCCGCCACTCCGTCCAGCAAGGCGGCCCACCCGGTCGTCAAGGTCAGCTTCGTCGTGATGGCGCTGCTGCTGCTGGCGGGCCTGGTCGCCCTCAAGGTGCGCGAGTATGTGCGCTACCTTGAATTCAGCACCCAGGCTGTCATGGACCCCCTGCCCCTGGACAGGATGGCGCCAGGGTTCTCGCTCCCGCCCGGCCCCAGCGGTGCCCCCATCCAGCTCGAGGCGCTGCGCGATCAGTACGTGCTGGTGCACTTCTGGGCCACCTGGTGCCCGCCTTGCCGCGAGGAGCTGCGCACGCTTGAATACCTGGCGCGAGGGCGGAAAGACACTCTACGTGTTCTTGCCATCACCGTCGATGACGATTGGAGCGAGGTCCAGCGCTTCTTTGGCAACCAGAGTCCAACCTTTGCGCTGGCCTGGGACAGGCAGAGAGAGACTGCCGAGGCTTACGGCACCCAGAAGTTTCCCGAGACCTACCTCGTGGATCCTCAGGGCAAGCTGGTGGCCAAGTTCATGGGCGCCCGCGACTGGAACAGCAAGGCCGCCTATCGTTACCTCGACGAGATGATCCAGCGCTGAGCCTGGCATCCCGGCGCAACCGCTGGTCATCGCGACCACGACTCGAATTCGGGTCCGTCAAACGCCCAGAAAACTGTTCAGCTCGGCGACGATGCGTGCGCCATCGAGCTGCTTTTCGGCAATGAGCTCGCCCAGGCTACACCAGGCGGGCTCACCACACTTGATGCAGACGACACCCCGCTCGAGCAAGAAACCACTGGCGCGTGGAAAGCGCGCCACGATGTCCTCGACCGATTCTTCCAGGGTGATTGGCACGGCAGCATCGCTCATGTCGAACCTCGCTCCGGGGCATGGGCTGAACCCAGCGCCCACTCGGTCGCCATCCTCAGCTACAGGTCTCAGCGGACCCCGCAGCGGTGTCCCCGCAGCCATCCCGCTGATCCACTCCCTCGACGTCGACCGGGTCCACACCTGCGCAGGTGGCGGCTTGCAGGCTGGCAGCCAGGCCTCGCAGCTCATCGAGACCACGCTCTCCGACAAGGCGAGCGCGCTCCTGTCCAAGGTCGTCGATCAACAGCACGGTGGGGACGGCACGGACGCCAAGGGCGGCCTTGAGCCAGCGATTGTCGTCCCGCGACACATCGATGCGGTGCACCTCGACGTGGTGGGCGGTGCAGTCCGCCTGCAAGGTATCCACGGCCTTCTGCATGCGCTGGCAGACCGGACAGCCCTCCTCGACGAGTTCGAGCAGGCGGGGCTGCGACAGGGGCGCTCCTGGCAAGGGAGCGATGCGGAGCCCATCCTCGGTGGTGGCCAGCTGCGTGGCCGCTGGCGCCGCGAGCAGGGCGCGAACCGGCCCGACGCCCAGGAACAGGGCCAGGGCCAGCATGGCGACCCCCGTCACCCGCTGCAGGGTCTCCAGGCGACGCATGGCCTTGCGCAGAAGCGGCACGGCGCGGTCGGCAAACACAGCCACCACGATGAGCGGCGCGGCGAGACCCGCACTGTAGGCTGCAAGCAGGCCAGCTCCCTGCAAGGCACTCGATTGCAGAGCGGCCACGCTGAGCACAGAAGCCAGGACGGGGCCTGCGCAGGGCGTCCACCCAAATGCGAACACCACACCGAAACCGAAGCCGCCGAGAGGCCCCTGGATGCGGCGGGGGCCGTCGAGGCGCAGATCCCTATCCAGCCAGGGAAGAGGCAGCACACCAAGGAATTTGAGCCCAAACAGGGCGATGAGAGTCGCGCCAACCAGCATCAGGAGATCGCGATGCTGACCGAGCACCTGCCCCAGGCTCGACGCTCCCAGCCCGAAGATCGTGAACACCAGCGTGAAGCCCAGGCTGAAGGCGAGCGTCCTGACGACGAGCTGTCCTCGCGCGCGTCCTGTCGCAGCTGCGGGCAGCGCACCGCCCAGCAACATCGTCAGGTAAACCGGCACCAGGGGCAGCACGCAGGGCGTGGCCAGGGTGGCGGTACCGGCTCCGAAGGCGGCAAGAAGAGACAGCGGCATGGGGTCCTCAGGTGGCGCTGGCGACAGGTTCCGTGAGCAGCTCGTGGTCCAGGAACTCGCGGTGGTACAGGCTGCCGCGGAACCCGACGATGCGCTCGACTTCTTGACCCTGGTCAAAGTACAGCACGGTGGGCGTCCCACGCACGCCCAGGCGCGCGAGGGTATGGGGCGCGCGGGCGCCATGGAGCTCGACCACCTTGAGCCGGCCCTGATAGTCCCGTGCGATGTCCATCACGATGGGCTCCAGCTGCTTGCAGGGGGCGCAGCCATCACTCCACACGTCGACCATCACCGGAAGGTCGGATCGCAGCACCTCGCGGTCGAAATTGCTGTCGTCGATGGCCACCGGCTGCACACGCGTCCGGGGCTTGAGAAGTTGCTTCAGCCAGTTCATGTGTGCTCCTTGTCCCTTATCGGAGCCAGGGCCTGCTGTTTGGATTCATGGGCACGCCAGCCTGGGCCAAGGCCGCCCTCCCGGGTGGACAACACGGCACGAACAGAGGCGCTGTTCCTGGATCTGTGCACGGGAAAGCCACCTCTGCCCGGTGCCGCGGAGCACCCTGCAGCAGCTGCGGGCCTCGCAGGTCCTCGATCACAAGGGTGTGCATGCCTTGCACAACGCATCCCGGGCATCGAAGATGCGTGCCGCAACGGAGCCAGCAGTGCCAGAACGCCCGAACACCCTTCGCTTCACCGTCGAGCCCGGCGAGACGGAGCTCCGCCTGGACCAGCTCCTGGCCGCGCGCAACCCGGACCTGTCACGGCGCAAGGCGCGGGTGCTGATCGACATCGGCGGCGTGTTCGTGGACAAGCAGCGGGTCAAGGTGGCGAGCCGCACACTGCGGGCCGGGCAACACGTCGAGGCCGTGCTGGGCCAGGCGCTCGAGCGCGCGACCAAGAAAGTGGGGCAAGAAGCACGACGTGACGACGAGAAAAACCTACCGCGCTATCACGTCGTGTTCGCGGATCGCGACATCGTCGTCGTGGACAAGCCAGCGGGCCTGCTCACCGCCCCCACCCCCGAGAGCGACCGCAACAACCTCGCTGTGCTGCTGGCCCGGCGCTACCACGTCGAGCGCGTGCACGTGGTGCACCGCCTGGACCTGATGACCAGTGGACTGCTGGTCTTTGCTCGCACCGCCCGCGCCAATCGCGTCCTCGGCGAGCGCTTTCGCGTACACGACCTCACCCGCGAGTACCTGGCGGTGCTACATGGCCGCCTGGCCAAGGAGACTGTCACGGTGGACGCGCCCGTCGGTGGCAAGTCCGCGCGCACCCACTTCACGATCGAGACGCGGCTTGGGGATCGGGCGACCGTGGTGCGGGCCCGCCTCGAGACAGGGCGCACCCATCAGATCCGCCTGCATGTCCGCACGCTGGGCCTGCACGTCCTGGGTGATCCTCAGTACGGAAGGCGAACTCGCCAGGACCCCCCGCGCATGGCCCTGCACGCGACCCGGCTGGGCTTCCCGCACCCGCGCAGCGATGAGCCCATGCAGTTCGAGAGCCCCTGGCCCGAGGACCTCGCCACCTGGCTTGACGGCCTGCGGGCGAATTCTGTGTGAACGCAGGACCGCGGGCTCCGGCCCGTCAAACATCGTCGACAACACGCTGCGTCTGCGGGGGTGGCTCACCGCAGCAGCTGCCCGCGCACCGTCGCCAGCTCGGAGCTCGGCTGCAGACACCGCCCGTCCTCGCAGACGTAGACCACCGCGCTGTCTTGCCTGGCCTGCTTGCCTTCGAGCCAGGGCATCAGCTCCAGCTGCTCGACGGAGGCACCGGCTGCGGCGACCTGCACCAGCACCGCCTGGCGAACCTGCAGGGACCGCACGCCCTGGACCAGGAGACGCGTATCCTCGGCGCCGACCTCACCGGCCACCACCACTTCGTACAGCGGCAGCAGGCGAAGGGCGGCAGCTTGCAGCCAGGCCATGGTCTCGAGTGGATGCTCGCGCAGCAGGTCCGCCTGTCGGTGCAGCATGCGATCCGCGTCGTCTTTGAGGTCGCGCCGCGAGGTCAGCGCGGCCAGGCGCAGCAGGGCCTCGAGCATCATCGCGTTGCCCGAAGGTTCGACACCATCCAGTCTCTCCTCAGGGCGACCCAGGGGAGCTTCGCCGTGGGCGTCGATCAGATAGAATCCTCCGTCGGGGTGAGCGAAGTCCCGGCGTGCCCGCTCCACCAGATCCAGGGCGCGTTGAAGATCGGTCACACGCTGGCCCGCCTCGAAAAGATCCAGCAAGCCCACGGCCACGAACGCCAGATCGTCGAGGATGGCGCGCCCTGCAACCTGGCCCTCGGTGCTTGCGCGGCGCAAGGTCCCGTCTTCATCCCGGTGCTTCAGCCACAAGAAGTCCGCTGCCGCAGTGGCCGCTTCGAGATAGCGGGGCTCGCCGAGAGCGTTGAAACCTCGGCACAGGGCGCTGATGGCGAGGCCATTCCACGCGCTGACCAGCTTGTGATCCTGGGTAGGCTGGACGCGCTGCCGGCGCGCGGCGAGCAGCGAGGGGCGGTGGCGGTCAAACAGCCCCGGAGCCTCGTGGGGCTGACGCCGCGTGGCGATGCTGGAGCCCTCGAAGTTTCCCTCGGCGGTCACCCCGAGCAGGTGAGCCAGCGCTGGAGCCTGAGCTCCCGCCAGCTGCTGCAACTGCTGGGGCGTCCACAGATAGCTTGCCCCTTCCTCGCCACCGGCGTCGGCATCGAAGCTGGCGTAGAAAGCGCCTCCCGCGTCGCGCATGTCCCCGAGCAAAAAGTCCAGCGTGTCGCGGGCGATGTCGCCATAGCGTGGGGTTGCCAGCACGCTCGAGGCCACCGCATACAGGCTCGCCAGCTGCGCGTTGTCGTAGAGCATCTTCTCGAAATGAGGCACGGTCCAGGTCCGCTCCACGGTGTAGCGGAAGAAGCCACCACCGATGTGGTCGCGCAGCCCACCCGCCGCCATCTGATCCAGGGTCGTGCGCAGGGCCTGCTCGAGAAGAGGATCGGCAGCCTGCTGCACACGCCCCAGGGCGAAGTCCCAGCGCACAGGCGTGGGAAACTTCTGCGGCCCACCCACCCCGCCGTGCAGGCGATCGGTGCGCCCGACCAGGGCACGAGCCGCCAGGTCGAGCACCTTCGCGTCAACCGGGGGCGCAGGTCGTGCCGGCAGGCCCTGCTGCACCAGCGTCGCCAGCTGCGCTGCGCTGCGCTCCACGTCGTCGCGCTGCAACTCGAAGAGGCGCTGGACCCGTTCCAGGATGTCTACAAACGCGTCGCGCGGAAAGTAGGTGCCACCAAAGAAGGGCTGCAGCTTCGGTGTCAGGAAGGCGCTCAGGGGCCAGCCTCCCCGCCCGGTCAGGGCCTGCACCGCTTGCATGTAAACAGCGTCGAGGTCGGGCCGCTCCTCGCGATCGACCTTGATGGCGATGAAGTTCTCGTTGAGGATCCGGGCAACCTCCTGGTCCTCGAACACCTCGTGTTCCATCACGTGACACCAGTGGCACGACGCGTAGCCGATGGACAGGAAGATGGGTCTGTCCTCGTCGCGCGCCCGCTTCAGGGCGGCGTCACTCCAGGCATACCAGTGCACGGGGTTGTCCTGGTGCTGGCGCAGGTACAGCGAGGACTGTGCCGCGAGCTGGTTGCCAGGGACCGGCGTCCCTGGCTGGGCATGTGTCGGCGCGGATGGGACGTTCACGATTCGAGACATGAGCACTCCAGCAGCGAGGACACTCACGGTCAGCAGCCTTACCGCGCCACGCCCCGCTGTGGTCAAGAACAACACCGCACCGACGTAGGGTCCACGGCGCGCTGCGGCAAGGTGAAAAGATCCGAGGCTGACTGCTTCGAGGTGGTTGGCTTGCGCCGTGGCGTCGTGGATAATGCCCGCTGGCGGTCGCGCCTTCCGTGATCTCGGACCGAGACGGCCACCACCGGAGGTACTCATGGCCCGCTGGGCGGGAGAGATGGAGTTCGAGTTCGTCGACGGCGGCGAGGAGGAGGGCGGCGCCTTCGTCGCCACCAGCAAGGTCGTGCAGTTCCTGCGCAACCACCTGGCCCGGGGTGAGGTCGAGCAGGCCGCCCGGCTGTACGAGGAAACCGGCGCCAGCGTCACCGCAGACCTCCTGGCCGAGGCCAAGTCCGCGTCGTCGACCACCCAGAAGAACCTGGCTGAGATGTTCACCCTGGCCCGCGACTTCGCAAGTGCGGCCAAGGTGTTCGAGCAGGCCAAGGATTTCACACAGGCTGCCAGAGCCTACGAGCAGGCCAGTGACTACGCCTCCGCAGCCCGGTGCTTCCAGAAAGTTGGTGAAGACGGACGTGCGGCTGCCGCGCTGGAACGCGCGGGTCAGCTCGACGCCGCCTTGGAGCTCTATCGCAAGGCGGGGCCGTCGGACGCCCTGGCCGAGTGCCTGGCCCGGCAGCGCCGCTACATGGAGGCCGCCAGGGTCTACGAGCACACCAGCAACACGCGCGCCGAAGTCGAGATGCTGCGCATGGTGCCCATCGATGACCCGAACCGCGTGCCGGCCGTGGAGCGTCTGGCCGAACTGCTCGAGCGCTTTGGCCGCATGGACCAGGCCGTGCAGCTCATCGTCGACACCGTGCGCCAGTGTGAGGCTGCCCGGGCCTACGCACCGCTCTACGACAGGTTGGCGCGCTTGCTCGAGGGGCTCGGCCGCTTCGATCAAGCGCAGATGGTGCGCGCTCGCATCCAGGACCAGCTCGGCGGCACCGTCATGGGTGAGCGCAAGGCACTCCCCGTGCAGGGCGTGGACACCGGACACGACCCCTTGACTCCAGGTCCTGCGGTCCTCCCCAACGCGATGCGGGAGGCGCCACCCCCCATTGCAGGTATCCCCGTGACGACGGTGCTGGGCAGTGCGCCGCCGGTGCAGGCCATGAACGCCATGCCCGCGCCGGTACAGGTGATCCTGCCCCCGGCCCCGACCACGAGCAGCGACCCCTTCAGCTCGCTCATCGATCCCTTCGAGAGTCGTGGCGCCGGTGCCGCGCCCGCTGTCGACGCCTATGCCCAGCTCAAGGCCATCCCCATCTTCGGTGAGCTGGCCATGCAGGACATGAAGGACCTCTACCGCGCCTCGCAGGAGGTCATGTACGCGTCGGGCGAACCCATCATCGAGCAGGGGGTGCGTGGCAACGGCCTGACCGTGATCCTGGCGGGCGAGGTGCAGGTTCAGCGGGTCGACGACGGCGTTGCCAAGGCCCTGGCGACGCTTGGCGCAGGTGCCTACATCGGCGAGATGTCCCTGGTAGACGACGCCCCGACCTCGGCCCGGGTCGTGGCGAACGCACCGGTGCGAGGTCTGTACATCGCTCGGGAACGGTTTGACCAGTACCTGTACAGCCACGAGACTGCGGCACTGCGCATCTTTCGACTGTTCACCAAGACCCTGGCCGATCGCCTGCGCCAGTCCAACGTGCGACGCTAGCCACCTCGCCGCGGCAGGAGGAGGTCCGGACCCTCGACGTCGCGCGCGACCGGAGTTTGCGAATGAGCCAAGCACCACCGCGTGTCCCGGCACCCCTCATCCCGCCTTCCGACGGCACGCCGCCTCCGGTGACCGGGACCATCCAGACCCAGACCACGCTGCTCGACGGCATTGCCCTGTTCCAGCCTCTGCCAGCCCAGCTCAAACAACAGTTGCAGGCCCAGCTTACCCGCCGCTCGCTCAAGTCCGGCGAGGTGCTGTTCAACGCCGGTGACGTCGGCGATGCCATGTACCTGATCCACTCGGGCATGGTGTCGGTGTACCTCAGCGACCGCAACCTGGGTCTCACCTATGAGCTGGCCAAGCTCGGTGCCGGACAGGCCTTTGGCGAGATGGCCCTGGTCACGGGTGAGCCGCGCTCGGCCAGCGTGCGCGCCATCGACGATGCCAACCTGCTGCAGCTGTCGCGAGACGTGTTCTTCAAGCTGGTCAATGCGGCACCGCAGGTTGCCCTGACCATCGCCCAGGTGCTAGCCAAGCGTCTGGATCAGCACAACAAGGCGCAAGGCATCGAGTTCGGCGCGCTGCGCGACATCAAGTTCGATCCCGCGGCCCTCGAGCTGATCCCGGCCCCCCTGATCAAGCGCCACCGGATGGTGCCCGTCGCCGTCGCCGGGGGCATCGTCACAGTCGCCACGCCGGACCCCGGCAATCGGCTGGGCGTCGATGACCTGCGCCGACTCCTGCGGGGCATGGAGATCAAGCTGCTCGCGGTGAGCGCCGCGGACTTCGACGCCTTCGTGACCAAGCATGTGGCCACCGCGGCGGAGCGTCCCGTGGCGGCGGTCTCGCGTGGCGACTTCACCCAGCTGGCGCGCCAGATCGTTTATCAGGGCAGCCCGGGGAGCGAACGCGATGACAGCGCCCGGCTCAAGCAGGTGGCGTCAGGGCAAGACGTTGTGGACCTGCTGTCCGCCATTCTGGCCGAGGGCATCGAGCGCGGCGCCTCGGACATCCATCTCGAGCCCGACCGCAATCGACTGGTCGTGCGCTACCGCATCGATGGTCGGCTCAGCTTCCGGGACGGCACCATCCCGTCCAGCGTGCATCTGCCCCTGATGTCCCGGCTCAAGATCCTGGCCTCCCTCGACATTGCCGAAAAGCGCCTGCCGCAGGACGGCCGGATCTCGCTCGACATGGGACCCAAGAGTTACGACCTGCGCATGGCCACGGTGAACACCAAGTACGGAGAGAAGGCCACGCTGCGAATTCTCGACAGCTCGCAGCTCGAGCAGAACCTGGCCAGCCTGGTGCTCGCCGACAAGGTGAGCCAGGTCGTGCGCAAGCTGTTCTACCGCCCCAATGGCCTGGTGCTGGTCACCGGTCCGACCGGCAGCGGCAAGACCACCACCCTGTACGCGGCCCTCAAGGAGCGGCACAACCCCGAGCTCTCGATCTGTACCATCGAGGATCCCATCGAGTATGACGTGCCGGGCATCACCCAGGTGCAGGTCAACGACGGCATCAACCTGGGCTTCGCCGAGGTCATGCGCACCTTCCTGCGCCAGGACCCCGACGTCATCCTGGTCGGAGAGACCCGCGACGCCACCACGGCCAAGCTCGCCTGCAACGCGGCGCTCACCGGGCACCTCGTGCTGTCGTCGTTCCACACCAACGATGCCATCAGCGCCCTGATGCGTCTGCGTGAGATGGAGATCGAGCCCTTTGTCCTCGCCGGCGCCTTGCTCGGGGTGATCAACCAGCGTCTGGTGCGCCGCATCTGTCCGAACTGCCGGGTCGAGTCGAGCTACTCCGAGGTCATCAAGCAGAACCTGGCCCGCGCCGGCGTCGCCCTCGAGACCTCGGCCAAGTTGTACAAGGGTGCTGGTTGCCAGGCCTGCAATGGCGAGGGCTACAAGGGCCGCATCGGAGTGTTCGAGCTGCTCGTCGTCAGCGCCAACGTGCGCGAGGCCATCGCCCAGGAGGGCAGCACCGCCGCCATCCAGCTCGCAGCCCAGGACGGGAGCTTCGTGTCCCTGGCGCGCTACTCGACGTTCCTGCTGCAAGAGGGGCTGACGGTGCCCAGCGAGGTGCTACGCATCTTGCCCAAGGAGTGAGCCCTGGATGAAGGATGCTGCCGTACGGCCGGGGGGTAACCATCGGCAGGTTGCCGAGTTTGTCGTCGTCACGATCTGCCTTCTGATCCTTGCGACCCTCATCTTCGGCCAGCTTCTCCACCCAGGCCAGGCACCCTACTCGCCTCATTCAGATTTCCTTCACCAGCACCTTTCCATCAAGGATTCGCTCTACCGTGCCGTGCAGGCAGGACACGGGCCTCCGCTCTGGCGCAGCGACCAATTCTCCGGGGTCACCGCCTGGGCCAACCCGCAGGCGCAATACACCTATCCATTTCACCTGTTGTTCTGGTTCCTGCCTCCCATCAACGCCGTGGGCCCGACCCTGTGGCTGCATTTTGTACTGGCGGGCCTGGCCATGTACGTGCTCGCTCTCAGCCTGCAGCGAGGTCGCGCTGGCCGTGTGTTCATGGCCCTTGCAGGCCTGGTCAACTACCGGTTCATCCTCGCCGCAGGCGCGGGCTGGCTCCCGGTGCTGTCGACGATGACGATGGTTCCCTTTGTTCTTGCCTCCCTGATCTGGAACCTGCGTGTGGCCACGTGGCGCTCGACGCTCGTGCTGACCCTGGCTACCAGCCTGGCGCTGGTCACCGGTGGAATGCAGCTGTGCTACTACGCTGCCCTGTTCTCCGTCGTCATCGTGGGAGTGGAGCTTGCTGCGCGGAGACGTGGTGCGCATTCTGAGGGTGTCCGTTCCATCCTGCTCCAGCTTGCCGTCGCCAGCGCGCTGTCGATCGGACTCAGTGCGCACGTCTGGCTTCCCATCGCCGGCGAAGCGCCCCTGCTCTCGCGTGGAGAACTGAGCTACAGCTACTTTCTCTCTGGTGTTGCACTCCGGCCGACGGACTGGTCGAGCCTGCTCTCTCCATTCCTGCTCACCGGCGAGCTGGAGACCGGAGCTGGTTCGCCCTGGGAGCGCTGCGCCTACTTCGGCCTCGTCCCGTTCTTGCTGGCTGCGCTCGGTGCGATCCGGGCGCCGAAACAGCGCGCGGTTCTGGTCCTGCTGTGCCTCACCCTCCTGTCCCTCCTGCTCACCCTCGACAGCCCGCTGCTGCGGGGCCTGTTCGAGCTGGCGCCGGGATTCCGGCTGTTCCGGGGGCCGGGGCGATTTCTTCTCTTCACGGGTATCTTCGGCATCGCACTCGCCGGCTTCGGCGCGGACGAACTCCTGCGCTGGCTTCAGCGCCGGTCGAGGCTCCTGACCACTTCTGTGGTGGCCTGCCTGGCTCTGCTCATGCTCGCCGAGGGAGCGGTGGCCTCACGTGAGCTCATCACCATGCGTCCCTGCGAGGAGGTCCTTCCCGACCCCGCCTACCGACGCTACCTGGAGCAGGACCCAGATCTGTTTCGCGTCGCGACGATTCTTCGCGACACCATCAACTACGGCTGGGCTTCACCGTTCGGATTGCAGCTGATTCACGGCGGAGACGCCATCAACTATTCGTACTACAAACGCTACTTCAATCGGATACAGCAGGCCCACACACCGCCGGAGGCCAGGCAACCCTGGAACGACCTGCACGGCATCAGTAATGGCAGTTTGCTCGACGCCCTCGGCGTGCGCTACCTGGTGACCCCGTTCGAGATTCCGTCGCCACCGCCCAACCTTGAGCTGGCGGCGACATTTCACGAGCAAGCTGTGTTTCGCTATTTCACGGGTCTGGAGCAGGCCACGCTGTGGATCTACCGCAACCTGGGAGCCCTGCCTCGTGCATACCTGGTCGAGCAGGTGATCCATGCGGATACCGAGGACGAGGCCCTCGAGCACATCACCGGTTTTCAGCCCGACATCCTGGCCGTTGTCGAGGGACATGCCGCGCCTGGCACTTCGACGGCCCAGCAAGGTGACCGGGCCGAGATCGTCTCCTGGGAGCCAGGGCAACTCGAGGTCGCCGTCCGCACGCACCTGCGCCGTTTTCTCGTGGTGAGCGAGATCTGGCACCCGGGCTGGACGGCCGAGCTCGACGGGCGGGACATCGCCCTCGCAAAGACCGACGTCGCCCTGCTCGGGGCCTGGATGCCGGAGGGCGAGCACAGCTTTCGGCTGACATTTCGACCGCGATACTGGCACGCTGCATGGGTCGTGAATGGGCTGGCTGGTGTACTCTTCTTGCTCACTCTGTGGCGGACAAGGCGATGAACGGGCAACTCAGCGTCGGTGAGTTAGAGGGAAGCAGCACGGGGAAACCCCTGCTCTCGGTCATCGTGCCTTTTTTCAACGAAGAGGCGCTCGCCGAGCCCATGATCGATGCCCTGGTGGAGGTGCTGTCACCTCAAGCCTATCGTTTTGAAATCGTGTGCATCGATGATGGTTCGGAGGACGGCACCGGTGCCGTGATCGATCGTCGGGCGAGCGCTCATTCCGCACTGGTCCCGGTGCACCTGTCGCGGCGCTTTGGAAAGGAGGCTGCCCTGCTGGCCGGCTTGCAGATCGCGCAGGGGGACGCCGTCGTTCTCCTGGACGGCGACCTGCAACACCCGCCGTCCCTCATCCCTTCGCTGGTCGAAGCGTGGATGGGAGGCGTCGATGTGGTACATGCCGTGAAGCGCCGGCATGGGCGGGAGTCCCTGGTGTACCGCCAGGGAGCGACGATCTTCTACAAGCTACTCGGGCGCGCCGTCGGACGGTCCCTGAGCCACACCTCGGACTACAAGCTCCTGGACCGCCAGGTTGTCGAGGCACTGCTGGTCTGCGGGGAGCGGTCGCGCTTCTTGCGAGGGCTGGTGGCCTGGGTGGGATTCACCACGGCCGAGGTTCTCTTCGATGTCGATCCCCGCCGCTCCGGCCATAGCAAATGGTCACTCCTGCAACTCGCAAAGTACGCCTTCAATGCGCTGCTGAGCTTCACCTCGTTACCCCTGCGCCTCATCGCCTGGATGGGTTTCGCCACCATCGTCGTTGGGATGCTGTTGGCCGTGCAGACTCTCTACAATTATTTCGCCGGCATCGCGGTGGGTGGATTCACGACTGTCATCCTGCTCCAGATTCTTCTCTGCGGGCTGATCCTGGCGAGCCTCGGGGTCATGAGCTTCTACCAGGCGCAGATGTACGAGGAGATCAAAGCGCGGCCGGTCTACATTGTTCGGCGGCAGACCCGGTCGCACGCGCTTGGGGCCACGACCCCAGACAAACGAACCCTTGTTGACACGACAGCAGACCTGGCATCGGACAGACCCGACATGGCCGGGGGCAAGGGTCCCCACACACCAGCAGGTGGCGACAACGCGTGACAGGCGCCGCCTGCCTCGACTCACCACCACCGCGCCCCCCCCCCAAAAAAAAAGGAGCTGCCCATCAGGCAGCTCCCTCGGTCAGGTCGAGTGAATCGTGATCAGCTGGTGGGCTGCGCCGGGTCCGCGAAGGCGAAGGGGCAGGCGCTGGCCTCACCGACCGGGTTGAGGTCGCCGTTGGCGTCGACGCCGGGCAGGATCATGCCCTGCAGGATCTCGGGGGTGGTGGTCTCGTGGCGGGAAATGAAGCTCGAGTCCCAGCACTGGGTGGCCGTGACCGTGGTCAGGCCGGCGCAGCTCGCGTCCTGGCAGGCCGCCAGGTCGCCGGGGATCTCACCGTCGGCGACGATGACGTCGGCGCGGCCCGCACCCTCGGAGGTCCACTGCGCGCGGATGGTCAGGCTCTCCTCGAGCGGCTTCTCGGCAGCCTCGGCGCCCTCGTGGATGTTGCCCACGGCGCTGAACAGGAAGTCGCCGGCGCCATCGGGGCCCTCGGCGTAGTGGTACTTGCCCATCTGCCCCTTGTCCTCGCAACCCGAGCGATCCAGCTGCGAGAAGTCGATGTCCACGATCTTCATCTCGTCGGCACTGTCGTTGGCGAAGGTCACCACGGCCACACCGGTGTCACAGATGCTGGTATCCATGGGGTCGATGCGCTTGTGCTCGTCGCGGTCGACGGTGATGGTGCCATGGCCGAGCTCGGGACCCGAGTGGAAGTAGTTGAGCGCGTAGATCTCGCCGAAGTCGGCCTCGTCGGTGCTGTTCTTGTCGCGCGCCAGCAGCTTGAACAGATACTCGTTCTCCGCCACGCGCTCGGCGGTGGCCTTGTACTGCAGCCGCTCCAGACCCTTGGGATCCGAGGGGCCCCACACGGCATGGTCCTCGTCAGGGCTCTCGGTGGCCGGGCTCTCGACGATGGCGCGGGTCAGGGCCAGCAGCCCCACCACCATGACGTTGATGCCGCGGGTCACACCGTAGGTGACCTCGTACAGACCGGCGCGCTGGCTCTCGTCACCGACCAGGGACTGGCCGCTCGAGTCACCGCCCTTGAGGTTGATCTTGACCTGCTTGTCGCCCGGGAACGCGTCCTTGAACGCGAACCGACCACAGGCCGTCAGCGCCAGGCTCCCCACCGCCAGCAGCGCCACCAATGTCGACTTCATTCTCGGCTGGAACATCTGATCCTCCTTGCGGGTGTTGTCGCGAAGCCCCGATGCCCTCATCGTCCTCGCGTCCCGGTTGACGGGAAGATGGACCCACTCCCCGGGCTCGAGCGAAAAACTAATTTGCAGATCCGCGGCAGGAAAATATCAAACAATCATGGGCTCTTACAAACAGCTCCCGACATACCGTGCGCCCGGTCACAAAAAATCCACATGACCGGTGGGGCGAAATGGCTATCGTGACAGGCCGTGACCACCATCGTCATCGACGCCATGGGCGGGGATCACGGCCCCGAGCCCGCGATCCAGGCCGCTGCCACCCTGTCCCTGCTGGAGAACAGCCCCGGGCTGTGCGTGGTCGGGGACAGAGATCAGCTGGCTCCCTTGCTGGCGCGCCATGCCCACGACCCCTCCCGCTTGCGCCTGCAGCACGCCGCCCAGACCGTGCTCATGGAGGACGTCCCCTCCGAGGCCCTCCAGCACAAGCCAGATGCCTCGATCGCGATCGCGGCGCGGGTGGTGGCCGAGGGCGGTGGCGATGCCCTGGTCTCCGCGGGTAACACGGGTGCCGTACTTCTGGCCGCCTCGCGTCACCTGGGCCGCCTCGACGGCGTTCGCCGCGCCGCCCTGGCCGCGGTCTACCCCACCGAAACCCGCCGCGGGGAAAAGCAGGATCCCTTCTCGCTGCTGCTCGATGTGGGTGCCACGCTGGACGCCACCGCCGACGAGCTTGTCACCTTCGCGGTCATGGGTAGTGCCTACGCATCGCTCATCTCCAGCAACCCACGGCCCCGGGTTGCCCTGCTGTCCAACGGCTCGGAGGCCCACAAGGGCACCCAGGCCATCGTCGAGGCACACCGCCGCCTGCGCCAGCACCCGGGGATACACTTCATCGGCAACGTCGAGGGAGTGGACATTCCACGCGGGACCGCCGACGTGGTGGTGACCGGCGGCTTCGTGGGCAATGTCGTGCTCAAGATGCTCGAGGGCGTGAGCGAAACCGTGGTGGGGCTGGCGCGCTTCGCCTACCGCCGACGACTGTCGTGGAAGGTCGCGCTGTGGATGCTGTCGTCGGGAATCCGCGAACTCAAGAGTTTCACCGACTGGCAACAGTACGGTGGAGCTCCGATCCTGGGTCTGGATCGCCTGTGCATCAAGGCGCACGGCCGCTCGAGCCCGCGCGCGCTCCAGAACGCCATCAAGCTCGCAGCCAAGGCCACTCGCAACGACCTGGTCCAGGCCATCCGTCGCGGCCTTGGCGAGGTCCCCCCAGGCCCCAGCCTGCCTGAAGCCTGAGCCTCGTGGAGGCTGAGCCCACAATTTGCTAACCTGGTGGGTGTCCAGGTTTGCGGAGGTGTCGTGTGCAGTACCGTGGTGGGACGATTGCGCTCGTCGTTGCAATCCATCTGCTGGGATGTGGAGAGGACAGGCGCCCCCCGCTCCCTCCGTCCGTGAAGGTCCCCTGCGAGCTGGGTGACGACGACGGATACTTCATGGCGTCGGGTTTTCTTCGCGGTGCCAGCTTCTTTACCTGCCCCAAACCCGCTCCCCGCACCAGCGGTGCGGCCTTCACCGCGCACACGGGCGTGCTGGTCACGGTCACCGGCGGCACCCTGGTGCTCGAACTGGACTGGTCCGGCGCGACGACCTTGCGCGGTCGCCAGGTACTGGTCGGACTCGGCAATGGCCGCGGTTACTGGCGGACCACCGTGGCCTCGGATGACAATCCCCTGCGGGTGGAGCTGTACATCGATCGCAACTCGGCGGGCGGAAACACAAGCCTGTGGTTCGCGGTGGACGACGGCACCGGCACCGGCGTGGAGCCGCATGTTGGCCCCATCTACGAGATGCCCATCACCATCATCCAGGTAGGCTCCGGCGACGTCCAGGTCAGCCTGAGCTGGGACACGCTGACCGATGTGGACTTGCACGTGATCGACCCGACAGGTGCCGAGGTGTACTGGGGTAATCTCAATGTCCCCAGCGGCGGCTCGCAGGATCTGGACAGCAACGCCGCCTGTAGCCTCGACAACGTCAACAACGAGAACATTTTCTGGCCCACGGGCACCGCGCCGCGGGGCGTGTACATCGTGCGCATCGACTACTGGGATGCCTGCGGACTCACCGGGACCGAGACGCCGACGAATTACCGGGTGACTGCGGCCAAGGGCAACGGCAACTACGATTTCCACGACGGTGTGCTGTTGCCTGCCGAGATGGACCGTGGCGGCGCGGGCTCTGGCGACGAGGTGCTGCGCTTCACCTGGTGAAGGTTTGCCAGGTCTGTCCATCCCGCTCAGTCGTTGTAGCGTTGCCAACCGCGTTCGTAGTAACGAACCAGAACTGGCCGGTCCAGGTGGTTGACCTCGATGGCGGGAGGCCGCTGCAGGTCGCCCGGAAACACGAACAAGCCCTGCAGCGTGGCATCGTTGAGAAAGTTCAAGGAC
>JBDRCO010000109.1:0-11185 GCA_043821645.1 Pseudomonadota bacterium
CCCGCCGACCTGCGCGACGCGACCACCGTGTGCCGCGTCTCCGGCGGCGCCTGCGACCCCCGCCGAGACCTGCAACGGCGTCGACGTGGACTGCCCCGCCGACGTCCTCGACTCGACCACGGTGTGCCGCGTCTCCGGCGGCGCCTGCGACCCGGCCGAGACCTGCAACGGCGTCGACGTGGGATGCCCCGCCGACCTGCGCGACGCGACCACCGTGTGCCGCGTCTCCGGCGGCGCCTGCGACCCGGCCGAGACCTGCAACGGCGTCGACGTGGGATGCCCCACCGACCTGCGCGACGCGACCACCGTGTGCCGCGTCTCCGGCGGCGCCTGCGACCCCGCCGAGACCTGCAACGGCGTCGACGTGGACTGCCCGGGCGATGTGTTCGACAGCACCACGGTGTGCCGTGCGTCGACGGACGCCTGCGACCCGGCCGAGACCTGCACGGGCACCGCCGCCGATTGCCCGGCCGACGTCGACACCGATCTCGACGATGACCTGGTGTGCACGCCCACGGACAACTGCCCGGCGATCGCCAACGCGAGCCAGCTCGACACCGACAAAGACGGCACCGGTGACGCCTGCGACACCGACGACGACGACGACGGCCTGACCGACGACGAGGAGATCGCGATCAACACCGATCCCCTCGAGGTCGACACAGATCAGGACGGCATCGCCGACGGCGACGAAGTCGGCGCCGATCCCGCGAACCCCCTGAACAGCGACGGCACGGGCGACATCGACACCCTCGACACCGATTCGGATGACGATGGCGTGTCCGACGCCGAGGAGGCGGGCGACACCGATCTGGCGACGGCACCGGTCAACAGCGACAACGACGCGGACCCGGACTACCGGGACACGGACTCGGACAACGACGGCGTCCTCGACGGCACGGACAATTGCCGCGTCGTCGCCAACGCGGGCCAGGACGACTGGGACCTGGACGGTGTGGGCGATGCCTGCGATCCCGACCCGGCGCCCGACGCCGGCTCGGCGGATGCGGGCCAGGGGGACGCCGCCGCCACGGACAGTGCCGGGGTCGACGCGGCAGGTCAGGACGCCGGCACGCCCGCCGACGCGGGGGCTGACGCGGCCGTGGCCGACGCCGCCGGGGTCGACGCCGAGCTGCCCGATACCGCGGGCACTGACACCGCCACCACCGACGCCCCCCCGGGCGACAGCGGGACCCTGGACAGGACGGTCACGCCGGTCGACAGCGGGCTCATGATCATCGACGCCTCGCGCAGGCCCGACGCGGCCACCAACGAGGTCGAGGGCGGCTGCGGCTGCGCAGCGGGCGCGACCTCGCACGCACCTGCCGCCTCGGGTCTGTTCGGCATCCTCGTCGCCTTGACGCTGCGCCGGCGCCGGCGCTCGTGCGGTTCAAGGAGGGACTCGCCCGCGCCGGGAGTCCCACGCCTTTAGCAAGGTGCTCGCCACTTGTTTCGGAACCCGTCACCTGGAGACCGAACAAGACCCTAGAACCCCATTCTCCGCCTGGCTCTGCCCTGCGGTTCCACTCCAAAAGTGCCAGCCTTCTTCCGGGCAACGCCGTGAGGTAAATTCAAGACCGCCGGGGGGCATTCGGAGGCTGGCATGCCCAGACCGCGTACGTCGCTGCTCCTGCTCGCAGGACTGCTCGCTGCCGTGGTCAGCGCGTGCAGCCCCACCGACGGTGACTGGATAGGCTGGATCGAGGACGGGGCGCAGGACAGGGCCTGGGACCTGTTCGCGCGCATCGGCGGGGGCCAGGCGCAGCTCATGAAGATCGACATCACCGGCGGCAATGTGCCCGACCGGGACAGGCTGACCAGCGGCTACCGCGCGCAGCTCGGCGAGGTCGACCACCCCGACGACAACTTCTGGTTCTACAGCATCACCAGCGCCGAGACATGGGACCACCTGACCGATACCTGGAGCGAGACCGAGGTCGCGGCGGACGCCACCCTGGGCTTCGCCTACTTTGACGCCGGCGAGGAGCTGCTGCATGTCGCCTTTTGCACGAAGGGCATGACCTCGACCGCCGAGGGCTCGGTCTGGCATGACCACCTGGTGCGCGACACCCAGAACCGCTTTCCACAGTAGGCGGGCCCGATCGCGAGAGCGTCCAGTTCAAAGCTGCCTGGCATCTGTTTCGTTCCCGTCTCCCAGTTCCCGGTTGGGTGGCGCAGGCAGAACCAGCCGGGAGACGGCAACGGCAACTCGCGCGCGCCCTCTTCAACCGAGAACCCGGAACCGGGAACCGGGAACCCCATCACAGGTGTCTGGCACCTTCCGCACGGCGGCCGCGGGACCCGCGATCAGCCTCCCGGGCACACGACGGCGAGGGCGTCGTCCGCGGGCGCGCTGCACCCGCCCGCCTCGAAGCAGAACTCGAGGTCCGGGGTCTCGCGCTGCAGGCAGTCACAGCTGCGCTCGCCGGTGCAGGCAGCGGGAAGCGCGTGACAGCCGGCCGTCGACGGCGCCAGCGTGTCCGAGCCGTACAGGACACAGTACTCCCTCGCCGCGTCGCAGGCCGCCTCGGCGCAGGTCGTGGGTTCGAACGAACAGCCCGCTGCCGCTGACATCGCCACCGCTGTCACCAGCCACCACCAGCGTTTCATGAGGCCTCCGGGAATGATGCATTGTAGATCAATTCCGCCAGGACGGGTGCGCGGGCGGCCCGCTCCCAGTCGACGCCCAGCGCTTCTGGCAGCCGGGCCTACTCCTGGTCGCGGACCACGACGCGCAGCTCGTCGCTGGTGGCCTGGATCTCGGGCGCGTACATGGCCTCGAAGCGTGCGGGCAAGGCGTGAAACTTGCCGGGGACCTCGGCGCGCAGCTCGTACGAGAGGGTCGTGGTCCCGGCCGTCAGCTCGGTCAAAAACATGGCCACGCGATCCCTGCGCAGCTCGGCGTGGGTGCAGGCGTTGCGGCAGACCTCGGGTCCGCTCTTGAGCAGCACCGCCTCGAGGCCAGCGGGTTTGAAGTCCTCGATGGAGACGAACTCGACCGGCTTGCTGGCGCGCATCTCGATGTCGACCTGGACCCGCTCGCCCGAGGTCAGCGCCATGCCCTGCTCGAACTCGGTCTGCGGCGGCTGGTCCGCTCCCTCCCGGCCCAGCAGGGTGTAGCGCCGGGACAGGGTGACGTCGCTGCCCACGCCCTTGATGTCCTCGTTGCGGTTGTAGACGTCCCACAGCGCCGCGTAATAGGCCGTGCCACTGCCCTCGCGGCGCAGCTCGATGCGGTTGCTGCCGGACCGAAACGCGCTGTCGTCGAGCACGATCGGCTGCTCGATGGTGGCCCCGCCCTGCTCGTACTCCAGCCGCGCCTTCTGCATGCCATTGACCAGAACCGTCAGCGCTCCTCGGGCCACACCGGCCTCCTCGGCGATGGCGATCTCGGCCAGGGCATAGACCGCCATGGCGGTGTCCCGCGTGCTGTGCCACTTGCCGCCATTGCGCCTGAGCACCAGAAAGTCGACCAGCGGCTTGATCTGCGGTGAGGTCGGGTCGTGTCGCTGCAGGGCCATGATGGCGTAGGCCGTGGCCTCGATGGCCGCCGAGGTCTGCCACATGCTGTCGGCGTGGCCGACGTAGGACTCGGGCCGCTGGGTCGAGGCCTGGATCAGGTCGTCGAGGCTGGCGATGGCCTCGTCGGCGCGCTTGTCCCTGGCCGCCACCAGCGCCAGCGCGGCCATGGCCCGGCCACGTGGCGAGAGTTCGCGGTAGCCCTTGTACAGCGCGTCCACGTCGACCTCTGGTGCGCCACCGGTCAGCGCCAGCACGAAGACGGCAAAGGCGTGATGCTCTGGACGCTGTCGCATGTGGACCAGCTGATCGATCAGGAAGCCGCGGCCGCGCTCGAGCGCGCTGCCGTCGACACCGAGCCCCGCATCCCGGGCCAGCATCAGGCCGTACACGGCGTAGGCCGTCATCCAGGGGTTGGACGCATCGCCGTGCCACCAGCCCCAGCCGCCGTCGCCGTGCTGCAAGCTGTAGAGCCGCTGCAGCCCCGCCGCCACCATCCGGTCGAGGTCGGCAGGCACACGCTGCGTCGACAGCTCGAGCTTGCCGACCACCCTGGCGGCGATGGCCGCGGGCACGAAGCGCGACAGGGTCTGCTCGGTGCAGCCGTAGGGGTAGTGGGCCAGGTAGGGGAGCGCGTCGAGCATGACGCTGACCAGCGAGGGCGAGAAATTCAGCTCGAAGCGGGTGCCGGCGGCATTGCGCTGCCGTGGCAGTTCGACGCTGAGCGTGGCCTCGGTCTCGAGGCGTCCGGCGAGGGATCGCCGCTGGGCGGAGCCATGCACCACGGCCGACAGGGTCTGCTCCACCGCGTCGGCATCCTTGAGCGCCCGGGCCACCACCTGGATCCGGATCTCCCCGGCCCGCTGCACGACGAAGCGGCTGTCGACGCGCTTCTCGCCCGCCGGCGGGACGATCACCTTGTGCTGCGCACCGGACAGCGGCCGCAGGCCCGGCGCCGTGAAGCGGACGCTGACGGGCACTGGCGTGGCGAAGCGGCTGTTGATGATGGCCGACAGCGTCACCTCGTCGCGCTCGGTGAAGAAGCGCGGGGCCTGCAGCCGCACCATCAGGGGTTTCTCGGTGCGGATGGTCGTCCGCTCCACCCCGATCTCCGGGCCCCGGGTCAGGGCGATGACCGTGGCGCGCCACGACGTGAGGGAGTCGGTGAGCGCCGCGCGAAGCCTGAGCGGGCTGCCCACCCGGCCGCTCTGCTGCGGGAACCACCCCGCGGAGCTGCCAAAGTCTTTGCGCACCTTGACCTCAGCTGCAGGCGCCTCGTCGGCCCGTGCGACAGCCTGCGCCGCTGTTGGCGCTGCGGGCCCGGCCGCGGACTCCGTCGCCTGCTTGGCCGCGAGCTCTCGCGGCTGGGCGCCCTCCCGGGTCGACCTCACCAGTTTGTCGAGGAGCCCGTCGTGCGCGCTCTCGGGTCCGGGTTCCGGGCTGGGCTGTGGCTTGGGCGGCGGCGGCCTGAAGGGCCGCTGCTGAAAACCGACGCTCGTCTGCACGTACGCGCTCTGTCGACTCGGCCCGACGAAGGAGAGCAGATCCGAGGGTTCCGGCACGATGCCGTACAGCGCCTCGTCGACGATGGTCACGGCCAGCTCCAGCGGCTGGCCGCGCGACGCCTGGCTCCGCGCGGCCACGGTCAGCGGCAGGCGCGTCCCCGGAGCGGTCGCCTGGGTCGGAAACGACGCCCTGACATCGAGCTCTCCCCCGCCGCCGCGCACCCGGACCTCGCGCTCCCAGTGCAGGAGATTCTTCTTCTCCACCCGCGCGATGTGCACAAACGCGTTGGGTGACATGGCGGGGCTCAGGGGAAGCTCGAAGAAGCGAGCGCGTCCCGTCAGCTCCAGGCTGCGGGCCAGGTGCAGGTCGTCCCCCTCGATGGTGGCCAGGATATGACCGCCGGGCGAGGGGGTGGCGACCAGCGCGCGCACGGTTCCGTCCGCGCGCAGTGGCACGGTATCGATGATGACCTGAAACGCCTCTCCCGCTGCCACGGTGGGCTTGGCTTCGTTGGTCAGCCACAGATCGCTGGTCGCCAGCGGTGCGGCCTGGTCCGAGTCGTCAGCCGACCACAGCTCGAGCCGGATCGGTCCGAGGGCATCGGCGTCGAGCGCGATCGCGGCCCGACCGTTGACGAGATCGACCAAACGCCGCAGCACTGGCAGGGGCTTGTCGTCTTCGATGAGCTGCATCCGGAGCTCCAGCCGGGGCGAGACCGGGCGCGCGTTGGCATCCTCCGCCCGCAGCTCGACCGCGATCCTCTCCCCAGGCTGGTAGAGCACCCGGTCGGTGCGCAGGTCGACGAAGTAGGGCGGCGACGACACGTAGATCGTGCCCGCACCACCCACCTCGCGCCGGGACGCGTCGGTCAGCTGGAGCTGCACCTCCAGGGCGCTGCCGCTGCCCCCGCGGGTCGGCACCTCGAGCACGGCCGCGCCGCTGTCGTCGGTGGTGAACAGGAGCTTGACCGTCTGCAGGCTCCCCCGGAAGCGGCGACGGTAGCGTTCTCTCCTCGCTACAGCGGGGTCGGGCGGCGGCTCGTCGGCCCAGGGGCCCCACGCGTGCTGCCACGGGCGCTCCGTGATGGTGGCGACCCCCTGGGCGCGGGCGACCGGCCCGCCAAAGTAGTGGGAGGCCGTGACCCGGAGCTTGGCGATCTCGCCGCTGCGCGCTTGCCCCACCGGCGCGACCTGTAACAGCACCTCCGGTGGCTTGTACTCCTCGACCTGAAACACGCCCTCGTTGCTCCTGAAGGGCCTGGTATCGGAGCGCAGCCTGAACGTGTACCGCCCGAGCTGGGCGTCCTTCTTGAGCGGGAGGTCGAAGTAGGCCGTGCCAAAGGCGCTGGTCTTGACCTGGCGCTTGTCGACCTCGCGCCCGGTCGCGTCGTTTAACCTGATCTCGAGCGTCGCATCGGCCACGGGTTGACTGGGGCCCTTGTCGCGCGCGCGCAGCAGGACCATCACACCGACGGTCTCGCCCGGCTTGTACAGGGGACGATCGGTCCGCACGTAGCCGAGGTAGGTCCTGGGCGCCGAGCCGAATCCCTTGGACGAGCCGATGCTGACAAACGCGAACTGGTTGTTGGTGCCGGACCAGGCGTCGATGCGCTTGACGCTCGGCCCCTCGACGTCGAACAGGCACAGGCCGTCCTTGTCGGCGGTCTTGTTGAGGCGCTGCTGGCTTTTTCCGTGGTCGACATAGAGGGCGACCTCGGCGTTGGCGACCGCCTGGCCCGACTCCGCATCGACGGTCCAGATCGCCACCTGGCTCGCGGCCATCTTGAGGAGAGCGGTCAGCGGCGTGATCAGGATCGAGGTGGAGGCCACGAGCTCCTTGGCCCTGGCCTCCAGGGCGTAGCTCCCCGGCTGATCGATGTCGAGGACGATGGTCTTGTCGCCGGCCTGGTGAGGCGCCGGCTCCTCGAGAGGCTCGGTCCAGGTCCGGATGATCGCTCCCGCGGCTCCGGCCATGGCAGCACCGCCACCGAACATGGCCGCGGCGTCCTGCTGCAGGGGATCGGCGTGGCGGAGGGTCAGCTCCACCTGGGTCTGGTTGCGGAAGGAGATCTTGAGCTCGGGCTTGCCGCCGGGAAGCTCGACGTACTGGACCTCCAGCGTCAGCTCGGGCTTCTTGATGCGCGCGATGCTCTCGCGCGCCTTGTGGGCGCTGCCTCGCCCGAGCGCGACCACCGCCTCGTCGTGCAGCACCGCCTGCGCCAGCTCGTTGCGACCTTCGCACCAGCTCGCCAGCTGCAGCAGAGCGACGTCCGCCTGTGCACTGTCTCTATCCTCGCCGAGGGCGAGCAGCGTCTCTTTTCCCTGGGGCGCGGTGGCTTCGTTCTGGAGCTGGCGAACGCCTCGCTCGTACAGGGCGCGGTCCCGCTGCTGCGGGTCCGGATGAGCGGCGAGGATGCGCTTGGCGAAGCGCAGATCACCGCTGCGCTCGAGCTCGGCAAAGCACAGCGCGATGTAGCGCTCGCGCGCCTCGTCGGCCTGGCGCCCGGAGCGGAGCGAGATGCGCTGGAGCTGATCCACGGCCAGCTGGCAGCGACCGTCGGGCTGGTTGTCGAGCGCGCGCTCGCCGCGTTCGCACAGCACGGTGTGGGCCAGGGCGCGCCCGAAGTCATCGGGTCCCGACTCCGCGATGTGATGGAGATCGTCGACGCTGCGCTTGGGCTCGACTCTGGCCGCGAGACAGCTGACGGCGCGCTTCACCTGGCCCTCGCGGGTCAGCTCGGCCGCGGGAAACTGCTCCAGGTAGGGGGAGAAGGCCCGACACGCCTCGGCCCAGGACTTCCGCTGATAGGACCTGTTCGCGACATCGAAGGCGCGCTGCTCCTGCGGGCTGGGGTGGGACCCGGCATCGCAGGACAGCTGCAGGGCCAGGGGCAGAAGTGCGGCGACCACAAGACGGTGATGTCGCGACATGGGTCCTCCCCGCAGGCGGACGCACGAGGCCCGTGTGTCCCCCAAGGTAGCAAGCTGCTGTGCGTCACCATAGCGCGAGTCGAGGCCTCGGGTGAGGTGGTGGTGAACTGCGCCACGCGTCAGGGTCCCTCGCCGGTGGCCACGGCCCCGCTGCGGGGCGAGAACGCGCGACGGGATCAGCCCCGGTCCAGGTTGTTAGGTGGCAGCGCGCGAGATATGTTGCGGAGCCACAGCCGTAGCATCGCGCAAAGGAATCCACATGAATCGAAGTGCCCTTGTGCTCGCAGCCCTGCTCGCGGCCAGCGTCCCGGTCTCGCACCTCGCCCAGGCGCAGGTCACCCACACCTACGTGTTTCGCGACTCCATGCTCCCCAGCGAGGGGGCGGGGCCGGCGCTGCAACCCGTTTACAACGGCACCGGCACCATCCTGACCGAGGGCGTTGGCTTCGTCGATGGCGCTTACGTGACCGAGAACATCAGCGCCACCGCCTGCGCCTCGTCGCCGACGGTGCGTGCGTGGTCGTTTCCGACCACGGGTGGGCTTCGCCATCCGAACACGACGCCGAGCGTGATCACGGGCTCGTACTCGATCTCGATGCTGCTGCGCTACAACCCGATGGACAGCGGCTATGCGCGGCTCGTCGACTTCTCCAACTCGACCAGCGACAACGGCATCTACAAGCTGGGCGACGGCGTGAGCTTTTACCCGGTCGGCACCTACGCGGCGGGCTCGTTTGTGCAGGACCAGGACGTCTTCGTGACCATCACCCGCGAGGAGTCGACACAGCTCGTTTCCCTCTTCATCAACGGCGTCGCTGCGGGCACGTACACCGACACCGGCGGACTGTATGCGCCGGCGGCGAACACGATGTACTTCTTGCTCGACAACACGACCGGCTCGGCGGCGATCAGCGAGACCGACCCGGGCGTCATCGCCTACCTGCAGATCCGCGACACACCGATGACCCAAGAGGAGGTCACGGCCAGCCTCGCCGCCATCTGCGCGACGGTCGCCTGTGGCGATACGGTGGTCACCAGCGACGAGCAATGCGATGACGGGAACGTGGTTCCCGACGATGGATGCTCGTCGAGCTGCACCATAGAGCCCGGCTGGGACTGCAGCGGGGCGCCGAGCGTGTGCGTGGTTGTCGATGCCGGGACCCCGGACGCGGGCGCCTCGGACAGCGGCACCGAGGACGCCGGTTTGCAGGACGCCATTGTCATCGACACGGGCCTCGCCGATGTCGGCGGGGGCGACGCGGGTGTTCAGGATGCCGCTGCCGCAGACGCCGGGGCGGCAGACATCGGTGGGACAGACGCGGCTCTTCAGGATGCCGCTGCCGCGGACGCCAGCGCCAGGGATGCTGGCGGCACCGATGCGGCGGCCCGCGACACCGGCGCCGCCGACGCCGCAACCCAGGACACCCGTGCCGGGACGGACAGCGCCCGCACGGACATCGGACAGGGCGACAGCGGGGGACAGCTGGACGTCGCCGTCGCGCCGGCGGATGCCTCGGCGCAACAGGTGGACGCGGCGCCACAACCCGAGGAGGTCGATGCGGGATGCAGCTGCACCATCGTGGCCTCGGGATCGCGCCCGCTCGCTCCGGTCCTCGTGTTCTTCCTGGTGCTCGGCCTCGGGGCGACCCGGCGCGCGCAGCGTCGGTTCGAGCGCAGGGCTTCGCGCTAAAGATCCCCCCAGCCCCCAGCAAGGTGCCAGGCGCCCATTCGGGGTGCTCTGGCTCCTCGATGTGATACACACGCCAGATCTGGCCGGCACGCCGATCGAGACGGTGCTCAACGCGGCCGATGATCTGCATCTCGGCGTCGAGCGACTCGGCACCGATGGACCGGTCGCGATGGCGAACAAGAAGCGCCTGTTGCCCGTGCCCTACGCGGTGATGAGCTCGGCAGCGGCCGACCTCTCGGTGGGCCACGGTATGACCGTGAGCAACGATATCTGTCCGTGCGTGCCTCAACTGGTGATCCGGAACCGCTCGGACTTCTGACCGTGGCGGCGCGGGCACCTTTCGGAAGGTGCTGGGGAAGGTGCAGCTGGCACGATGCCAGGCACCTGTTTCAGGGGGGGGAATCGATCATAGGACACAGGTTGCTGAGCAAGACCAGGACGCCGGTTGAGAACCCCAGGACCACCCAGCCGACTGCGATCTCCTTTAAGAACTCGTCCTCGCACGTTGCCCGAGTCGCCGGGCTCCATCCTGGTCCGCACTCCATGCCCCACGTAGGCGACCACATTGGCCCCGGCGTGAAGTGCCGTCGTGAAGTGCCAGGCACCTGCCTCATGGTGGCCCTGTGCCCTCGTGCCCGACGACTCGGGCGAGGACGAAGACAGCCCCCGGCGTGAAGTGCCAGGCACTTGCCTTATGGGTGTTGGCGACACTCAACGCGGCAGACGTGCTGGCCAGGGTCTCGCGGCCGACACCCAAGGAGCGCCTGGCGCGCACTCCCGTCGTCATTCGGGACGGGCTTGTGCAGTGCCGGGCCAAGCTGATGAACACGGTGCGCTCGGTGCTGGACGCCGAGGGCATCGAGGTCGCGTCGAGCACAGCCGACGGGTTCACCGGCAAGGCCTGTTCCATTCTCGACGAAACGCCCAAGGAACTGGCCGAGGCGGTGACGCCGATACTGGAAGCGATCGACGCGCTGAGTGAGCAGATCGCCACATGCGACGAGGCGATCGAGCTGAGCGTGAAGTCGGACCCGGTGACGCTCAGGCTGATGACGGCACCGGGCGTCGGCCCCATCGTGGCGTCGTACTTTGCGACGACGGTTCGAGATCCATCGCGCTTCAAGAGCGGCCGGCAGGTCGGTGCGTATCTCGGCCTGGTACCGTCGCTGTACGCCTCGGGGCAGACCTCTCGAAAAGGACGCATCACCAAGCACGGCAGCCGCAAGGCGCGCTGGGCGCTGACCGTGGCGGCGAACGCGGTCTTGCGAACGCGGTCTCCGAGTCGGCTGCGGGACTGGTACTGGTCAAGCGCCTGGGCCGCAAGAAGGCCATCGTCGCCATCGCGCGCAAGCTGGCAAGTGTGCTGTGGTCGATGTGGAAGCGAGAGAAGTCGTTCGAGCCCATGTACGGCGTGGCGTGACGACGGAGATTGCAGATCACCGCGGAGCCCAAGGTGAGCCGTCGGAGGTCATCAAGAGGGTGGAGTGCGGCAGGTGCCATGGCAGGACAACCGTGCCGATTGTGTGATGGCACCCACCCT
>JBDRCO010000110.1:0-8891 GCA_043821645.1 Pseudomonadota bacterium
GACCGCTGGATTCCCGGGGACGCCGAGGGTGAGCGGATGCTGGCCTATCGGGTTCCCTCCGTTCGTCCCGTGGTCCTTGGCGTCCACGGTGAGCGCCACGTTGCCGTTCGCGTCGACGAAGCTGCTGTCGGTGGCCATGTCCGGGCCCTGCAGCCCCGGGTGATCTCCGGCGACGTCCTGGTGAGCCGCGATTCCTTCCCACTCCGGCGTTGCGCCACCGCGGGTGGACTGCCAGAGGAGGTCGCGCTCGTCGTAGATCGCCGAGGTCACGTTGAATTGCCCGGCTACCGGCCTCGCAATGGCCAGAGGCGAGAGGGTGAGGATCCGATTCTGGTTCTTGTCGTAGCGATGGCGAGTCGTGACCTCTTCGTCGCCGGCAGCGATCGATGGCGTTTGCCCGCGGATCGTCCTGATCTCGCTGCGCGAGACGTCTTGGACCTGCAGGACGAGATCGTCGAGGAGGTCGTACTCGTAGCGGGTTTCGATCCAGCCGAGATCCTGGATCGGGCCTCCAAGGGCGTCCGGGATGAGGTCTTTGACCTCGACCTTCGTCACGTTGTCGTTCGCGTCGTAGGACGTGCGGGTCTCGTAGCCGAGGTCGACCAGGACGGAGGACTCGACGAGGTTCCGCTCGTTCACCAGGAACGTCTGGACGATGCCACGTGGGTCGACTCGGCGGACGAGGTTCCCCACGGCGTCCCACCCGGTCACGGTGGCCGCCTGAACAGGGGGAGCCGGCGCGGTCGGCGTCGTGCGGATCTCCTTGGGGCCGGCGTCCTCGACCGTCCTGAAGAGGTAACCACCCTCGCCGCTGCCTGCTCCGGTCGGGGCGCTGGGCTGGCTTGCCGGAGAGTACTCGTACCTCGTGACGTACCCCTCTGCGTCGATCTGCTGCGAGAGCAACCCGTAGGCGTTCCAGCGGAAGTTGGTCCTGACTCGCTGGCTCGCCCCGGCTCCGAGGAGCACGGTGGGGGCGCGTAGCTCGACGGGGCGGCCAAGCTGCTGGTCAGTAGCTCCGTCTTGGTTGAGGTCCGCGCCGACGCTCAAGGCCGTTGCTTGCGCTGACGTCAGCGTGATCCCCTCCCGAGCGGCGAGGGCCTGGATCTGGGCCTGAGAGCCCTCCTGATAGTCGTAGACGGTCAGGCTCGAATAGCGCCTTTCCCGCACGCCCTGTGGCGAGGAGTCGACCACACCGTCCAGGTCGAAGTCGATGGCTTCGACCAGACCCGGGCCGTCCGGGATGGGCGGAGAGAAAGATGTATCGGCGACCGGGTGGTTTCCGCGCGCCTGGGTCTGCGTCCTGAGCTGCTGGAAGATCGGCTCGTAGGTGTAGGTGCGCAGGATGTCAGCGACCGGGCTGCCCAGCCCGTTTCCACGCCCATCGGCGACCTGCCGAACTTCGAGCAGGTTCCCATGAGCGAAGCGGCTGATGGCGGACGAGGTGTCGAACTCGAAGAACACCTCGTTCCCCAGGGGTCTCAGGAGATGGGTCAGCTCGCCGTCGGAGTTGTACGTCCGGTCGGTAGCGAACGATGCCGGATCAAGCGCGCCGCGGATGCTCCTGTTCGTGGACTCCTCGACTCGCCGGGCCATGCCGTCCGCGTCGAAGGTGTAGATCGTCTCGTTACCGTTCCGATCGGTCACCGAGGTGGTTTGGGCGCCATAGGTGTAGGTGATCGTCCCACCGGCCTGAACCCGGCCCACGGCTGGACCTAGCGTTCGGGCACCGCCCCACGTCTGCTTGTGCAGCTTGTCGTCGGCCCAGTAGACGTTCTGGATCCGCGCCACGTCGCTCCCGTCGGCAACCTCGCGCGGGTAGATGACGGAGGTCACGTTCGTGTCGCTGCTGAGACTGCTCACGCTTGCCGAGGCGTAGCCGAGCTTGAACGTCGTGGCGCCGGCGGGAGCCGTCCTGATCTGAGAGAGCCTCGGCTTCAGTCCCCCGTCCTCGACGTAGACGAACTCGACCTTTCGCCCGTGGAGAGTGGTCGCGTCCTCGGAGATGCGCGACAAGCAGCCGTCGGCCCGGTAGGTGAAGGTGTACTCGCGCCCGTAGACGTCGGCCAGGGCGACGAGCTGCCCGAGGCCGTTGTAGGAGCACGTGAGCGTGTCGCCGAAGCGGTTCTCGACCGACTGGAGGCAGCCGGCGAGCAGGGAGTCGTCGAGCGGATGGAAGTGGAGGCGGGTCCCGTCCGGCCGGCGGAGCACCAGCTCGGTCCCGAGGTCACGCAGCACCTCATAGCAGCCTTTCGCGGTCGCACCTTCTGGCGCTGCTGGGTCTCCCGGCTGGCTCGTGTCGCTGGGGAGGAGGTTGTAGGCGAACTTCCTCACCTGACGATCCTGGTAGGAGTAGGTCGGGCCGACCCGGTAGATGCGCTCGAAGCAAGCGAGGGAGGCTGGCGTGAGGCCGAACACGCCCCCGCGCGAGTGTGCGCGGGAGTTGTAGCGAAGCGTCCAGTCAGGTTCGAGGCCATTGCGGCCCATGGCACCGGGCAGAACCTCGCAGCTCCACATGAACCCGCCGACGTCAAGGTTGACGAACGCGCCGTCTTGGCGGTCAGCAATGCCTCCGGGGCAGGCCGAGCAGGGGCAGTTCCGCGCCTGGCACTGGCCATCGATCTCGAACGTCGGGTCCTGAACCGCCACGACGAAGGTCTCCACGACGGCCCCGTCTCCCGGGTTGGTCGCCGTGATGTAGGCATAGCCCTGGTTGCTCCCCTCGATGGTGACGTTGCCACCCTGCGGGACGGTCACACTGGAAGCCGGAGCGCCGCCGACCCGGAACTGGGCGACACTCGCAGGGGAGATGGACAGATCCAGGGCCGTGATGTGTGGGTGAGCCACGCCACCAGCCGTGATTCTCAGCTGAGCTGTGATCGTGTCCTGGGGTCCCTCGGTGTTTGGAGCGACGATCAGGGGCTT
Organism: Pseudomonadota bacterium; assembly: GCA_043821645.1. Classification (GTDB taxonomy): domain Bacteria; phylum Myxococcota; class JACRCW01; order JAFGSX01; family JAFGSX01; genus JBDRCO01. Next base: position 2,923 of record JBDRCO010000110.1, read on the forward strand.
GTCGAAGGTGACTGCGGTTGGGGGGATCTCCCCGGCGTCATTGGGATCGCTGCCGCCATTAACCTCCGCCAGGTCAGAGAAGCCATCTCCGTCGGTGTCCCATTTCCCAGCGTCCGTTCCGTAAATGACAAGCTCCTCGAAGGCGCTCAGCCCGTCGCCATCCTCGTCCCAGGCCGTGTGCACGTGTCCCGTGTGGGCAAGCTCGATGGCGTCGATCAGGCCGTCCCCGTTGGTGTCGGGCACAGGTTGGGTGCCCGGAGTCCCTGCGGTACCCGGTGTCCCCCCCACGAAGACCTGGGTGAAGTCGTAGTCCAGCTCGACGATCCTCCAGTGAGCGGAGCTGCCGGCAGAGTAGTACACGACGAGGGCATAGAGGCTGTCCCTCGGAGGATCGTAGGTCCGGGTGCTCGGGGCAAACGCGATCCCGAGGACGTGCCAGCCGGGGTATGCCTCAAACACGACAGTTTCGGTTCCCTTGAAGTGCGGGTCGAGCAGAGGTGGACCGCCGGGCCAGGGCAAGGGGGCGTTCCGCTTCTTGGCGACGATCCGGGTGCCGCCCTGAGGGAGGTAGTCATAGGGCGGAGTCGTTCCCGTGACGCCGAAGATGTTCCGACCCGTCGCTGTGGGGTCCTGGTTCGGGTCCTCGAAGGGGGCGAAGGTCGTCAGGACGAAGGAAGACGTGTCGCCGGGGAACACCGGGTTCAGAACTAGCCCGGTGAATGGGTCGATCTCCTCATACCCTCGGTCGGGTGTTGACAGGAAGTAGCGCTCGGTGCCGGGTTCGCGGGTCAATTCATGGGGAAGTGCAGTCCACCCGCTGGGCGGCAGATCGGTTGTCGAGACTCGCTCGTTGCTCCCCACCGTTTCGCTGAGGTAGTACCACGCCAGCCCGTCTCCGCCAGACGCCCCTGGCTCGGGTTTGCCGACCCACACCCCGCCGAACCTGTCGGCCTCCGAGAGCACACCGGCCCCAGGGCCAACGTCTCCGATGGGGCTCGCTCCATATTCGACGAGGCCCAGTTGGCCTTCGCCGGCCCAGAAGTCGAACCTGAAGACCTGGCCTGTGTCGGCGTTGTAGGCGAAGGCCCGATTGGCCGTCTTGGGGTTGCCAGGCTGACCGTCTCCGTCGCCGTAGTGTGTGATTTGTGAGAGGACGTCGCGGCGGCTGGCCTCCTGGATCCACCCTCCGAAGGGCAGCCAGCCGTATGGCCCCCAGTGCCCTGGTCCCACCCAGTGCTGCTGTGATCCGTTGCCGCGGTAGACCTGCAGCAGATGGTCTTCTGGCCCCCAGGTACCGATCAGCAGGAACATGTCGTTGGCAGCGCTGTACTTCAGGCCCATGGGGACCATGCTGGGCTGGGTCAAGTCCGCACTGACGTAGGCCGACAGCGTCGTCACGACGATGGGGTCGCCCGTTCTCGGATCGTTCGGGACTCCCTCCTCTCCAGGTTCGCCCGGTGTCCCGGGTGATGGCTCAGGCCCGGAAAGCTCGATCGGGTTTGGCAGGTGGTAGCTCGTGAGGTGCTCTGGACTGTGGATGAGGCTCCAACCATCGAAGACGAGGTCTGTGTTGTTGAAGCTACGAATGGCAGTGACCAGGATATCCTGTGCCGGGGACCCCGGTTCTGTGCCCACCGAGACACGACGAACAGAGCTGAGGCTGAACTCACCCCTGAGGTCGGTCTCGGTGCGAACACCCCCTGCTTCAACGGTTACACCGGCAGCCAAGCGCCCTGCGGCTCGAACGCTCCCCCAGACCGTGAGTGGGGACTTGATCTCGAACACGAGGGGGAACGGATCCGTCCGAACGAGGTCAGGGCTCTCAGGGTTGGGCACGACCTCGGTCGTGAAGATCAGGCTGACGGAGCCCCCTTCGAAGGTCCCCGTGACTCGGATGGGAAGGAGCTGGCCGAGTCGAGCGTTCACGCCGAAGAGGAAGCTCCCTTCGACGGACGTGATATCGGCGTTGGTGGGGACGGCTTCGCCGAGGGTTGACACTCTCATGTCATTGACGCCCACGTAGTCCTGGGTCGTGTCGTCCCATGCGACCACCCGTCCATCGAGCACCAGCCACACGACAGGACCGGTGGAGTAGAAGATCGGCCCAGTCCAGGTGTCGAGCGTGACCTCGATCGTCGAGCCGTCCGGGCTGACAACGCCCTCGGTAGCAAGATCCCACTCACCGGTCTCCAGGTTCAGCTCGTAGATATCGACCGTCTCGCCGGGAAGCAGCCCGTCGCGGTTCGGGAAGGTGACCGTGAAGCCCTCAGGGACCTCGATCCCTTCGGGCTGGAAGGAGAGGACGATCGAGGGCAAGACGCCGTCAGGCAACGGCGCGGGGAGGTCGACGAGCGCGATCTCATGCAACGAAAATTCCAGCTCGCCGTCTTCCGGAGCGGGGTAGTCTGCGGGGAAGTAGAGGTGGGAGCCCGCCGAAATGGTCAGGCTGGCCCCGGGGAGATCCGGGTTGGTAATGACGATCTCACTCTGGAGCTGACCCGCCTCGTTGATGCTGGCCGGGACGCCCTCCGCCAACGGGTAGAGGATCCAGGGCCTGGGATGCTCGACCACCTCCTGGCGCACGATCTCGACGAACTGGATCGACCTTCCGTAGTCGATCTCACTCCCGTCGGCGGTGATCCGTGCCACCGGCCCGGGGACTCCTTGCAGGAGGAAGGTCCCGTCGGCCTCCGTCCTCGCCTCCAGGACCTCGCCGGTGACGTCGACAGCCGTAACGCGGACCCCCTCCTGGGGGACGCAGATCGTCTCCTGGTCCGCCAGCGTTCGCTGCACCAAGACGATCCCGCTGACGTCGCCCACGTTTCGGCCCACGAACGCGTCGTAGCGGAGGGTCGCGTCCTCCAGGAGCACGGTCTCGCCAGCTATCGCCCCGTAGACGCCTGGATGCTCGTGCCCGCGATCCGGCTCGCCTGCGCCGCCGGTGATCGTGATATCGGCCGTCAGGCCGAAGAGGCAGCCGACGAAGACCGAGCCCGGTAGCATCGTCACGGTGGTCGGCTGGTCCTCCGACATGATGTAGACCAACGAGGTCTGCATGCCCTCGGGCTGGGTCAGTCGCTCCGGGCCGTCGGCCGGGGCCGCGGCGAAGGTGCAGTCCTCGCCCACGACGAAGCGATCTCGAACGAAGACTCCGCTGGTTCCGGTGACCCGCAGCTCGGCCCCGTCGGCCAGCTCGACCGCATTGGCCTCGAGCTGGAGGTTTCCGCCGACCAGGACGCGGGCGCCGTCGGTCAGCTTGATCCCCTTCGGCTCACCGGGGGCCTCGTCCGGCTCGGTGCGGCCCACCTCGATATGGAGGCTGCTCGTGATCGTGGCCGTGGAGGAGTTGCGGAAGTGAACCGTGGCTCGCGCGCCGAAGGCAGCCGGGCCGTCGACGTAGAGTTCTGCCTTGTGCTCGATGTCAACGTCGGTCCGCGAGGCGAAGGCCAGGAGGCTCTGGGCCTGCAGGCGCGCGTCGATCCGAATCCGGGGTGCTCCCAGGGCCAGCCCGCCGCTGCAGACGATGGCCGTCGGGCCGCTCGGCTGGCCGCCGTTGTTGTCTTTGGCCTTGTCGTTGCCCTTGCCCTTGCCGTTGTTGGTCTTCTCCTTCTCTGCGTCGCCGTCAGTGGCCGCCGGCGCCACGGAGTCCGAGCCGTTCGCCTTGAGGAAGATGTGCTTGCTGGCCACGATCTTGGCGTCGCCCTGACAGACGATCTGCGCGCCGTTCTTCACCTCGATCTCGCCGCCGTCGCCCACGCCCGGCGGGCTGTGCTGGCTGTGCTCGCCGCCGACGACGTAGATCTCGACCTCGGGCTCCAGCGTCAGGATGTCCTGCTTCTGCAGGTCGATGTGCCGGAAGTAGTGAGGGCTGCCGCTCTTGGTCAAAGTCATTGACCCGGTCAGCGTGCCCCGGCGGATCTCCGTATTCGTGATGTCTCGCCAATCCGTCCCGCCGTCTGCCGGGTCGGGGATCTCCTCCGAGAAGGGCAGATCGAAGCGTTCGGCGATGAAGACGTCGTCCTCAGTGCCCAGCTCTCCGTCCGGGCCGGGCTCCAGGACCGCGGCGCCTCGCTCGGCTGCGATCGCCCGCAGCTCACGCTTCAGATCGTCGAGGGTCCGCTCCAGCTCCAGCGGCTCGTCGTCGGCCGTCTTCTCGATCTGCTTCCCGATCGGCCCGCCGGCGTAGCTCCCGGCGATCTGCGGGAGGAAGCCTTCGCCCGAGCTCAGCCCGCTCTCGACGATGCCCCGGGTGATGGCCTTCTGCGTGATGGTGCCGGCGTTCGCGTCTCCTTCGACCTCGATCGCTCCCTGGCCGATCTCGACGTCTCCGCAAACGGTCGAGCCGTTGAGAACCTGGGCTCCGCGCGCCTGGCGATCGTCACCTGTCAGCCAGCCTTCGGCGCTGAGCGGGTAGGGCTCGCCGGTCTCGGGATCGATCTCGTTGGTACTGGCGATGTCGCCATGGAGATCGCTGGCCTCCAGGGCGACGCGCCCATTCCCCTCCACGGGGGCTTGGCCACCAGCCCCGACCTCCTGCAGCTCGACCGGCTCCTCCAGGCGCGAGTTGACCGCGTCGACCTGGGAGCGAACGATCCGAGCCTCTTGTCGGGCGAGGATCGCCTGGACGAAGAGCGGCCTCTCGCTGATGGGCGTGCCGGGCTCGGCGACCTCTGCAGAGCCTGGTGTCGGTGGCGGCGGCGGATCCTGTTGGCCAGGACACCCGAGAGACAGCAAGGCCGTCGCCAGTGCACAGAATCGAACCAGGTACCTCTCGGAATCGGCCATGAATTCCCCGCCCGCTTCAGAGCCGCAAAAGATGATGGTGTGATGGCGGAGTGGAGTGGCGATGTCCAGTCGATTGGGCATGCGATAGCTCGGCCAGGCGACGAAGGCACCGCGAGGGCCAAGGTAATGGGGCTGTGGAAGTTGTGCCGAAAGATGCAGCGCGATTTGCGGCGCCCGTTCGGCGCTGCCACTATTCCAGGTTCAGCGGGGCCCCCAACTCGGGCCTCCACGCCTTGCGGCAATCGGTTTCCTACTTGATTTCAGCCAAGCCAGGGCGCGCTTGAATGGCGCACGGCTCGCTTGGCAGCTCGCCGCTCAGAATGGGGGCGCTTGAGATCAGCGAGAGCAAGCCCGCTGAGGAGACCATGAGGCGAGCACCCCGCTGGAGACCCCCACAGCAGCCGACGGCACCACGGGTTCACCGGTCACTCGGAGATGCCCGGCATAGCAGCCAGCTCGAATCAGGCCAGGTCTGGTGCCTCCAAACGATCCTTGCGGGTCGATCCTGCAGGGCGAACGGTGGCTCTGGCACCCAGCACTCGCTCCGCAGCTCATGGTCGCCGCCAGGGCCCTCGTGGGCAGCGCTCTGAGTCCCCAGGGCCCACCGGTGCGAGAACGTCAGCACGAGGAAGAGGAAGGCCAGTAGGGCGGACACCAACGGAGACGGATCCCCGTTTCCGTGGCCCATAGAAACCAGAGACAGGCTTCCCAGACTGGTCTGGTTGCCCCCGAGGGTCGAACGGGCGTTCCTCAAGCTGGAGCCCTGTCGTCCGACTGCGGCGCCCACCTTGGGGGGTCACCTCCTGTCCTGAGGGTGCTGAGGGTGCAAGTCGCCCTCCCAATGCCAGCGCAGATGACGTCTGGTGCAGTGCGCCGAGGCGCGGTCGCCATAGCACCATCGAGACGATCGGGAGGGTTCCAGGAGCGGGATAGGAGGGGCCTGGAGCGTGGTCGAGCGTGGTCGGAACATGACCTGTCCCAACGCTGTCCTAACGGTGCGGCCCTCAGCCCGTCCGCTATCGGGGCTGGCCCACATTACTTTAGACAGATCGCGCCGAATGCCATCACGCCCCGAGTGTCAATGGATGCAGATGGTTGGAGAGGCGATGCAGCCTCCAGGGAATTAAAAATCCGCGCGATGAAAATTAGGGCTGCTCTCAGCTTAGAGGGGAGTAGGAACAACA
>JBDRCO010000111.1:0-145444 GCA_043821645.1 Pseudomonadota bacterium
GGCCAGCAGCTCGACGAATTGCTCGGCCTGGCTGAAGGTCTCCTCGAGCTGCAGTGCGGTCACGCGTACCACGGCGTGCATGTTCTCGACGTACAGACGTGCGCCGTCCCGCTCGAAGCGCAGGGCGATCCCGGCCGCCGCGGCCAGCAGCAGCAGGATGGCCACCACGGCGGCGATGAGCAACACGGCGCGCTCCCGCGCCCATTGTGGCGGGGTGTCGACGGAGGACAGGGCTGGCGGCGCACCTTTGCGTGGCATTCCGTGAGGCACTCCGCCGGGGATCTACGCCACAGGGCCATGGTCCCTGGCAAGGTGGCGCTGCATTTCTCCCCGTGCTGGTTCCAGAATCCACATGAGCCGCACTGCTACTGCCGGGGTATGCCCCGTTTGAATCCACAGCCTGCCTGGTCGTCAATACCTCATGGAGAGTCTGAGATGGTTGTGGCATGAATCTGGCAGCAGGAATCTCAGCTCAGTGTAGGCCTCTGGCCATCACGGCCAGTGTGCATGACCCGGGATAAAAACCCGCCCCCGAGGGCCCAGAGGAGATGACAGATGAAGAAGCTCATGTACCTGCTCGCGAGCCTGCTGCTGGCTGCCGTGGCTTTTGCCGCCACAGCCAAGGACGCCCCCGAGAAGACCACCATCGACGCCTGCAAGGCCAAGAAGCCGGCCGTGGTCTTTCCGCACAAGGCACACGTGGACAAGGGCACTGCCTGCGACAAGTGCCACCATACCCAGAAGGGTCTCAAGGCTGGCGCCGCGGACGAGGTCAAGAAGTGTGCGAGCTGCCACCTCGACCCCAAGGACAAGGCGCTGAGCTGCAAGGAGATGAGCCCGGCCAAGAACCCCTACCACAAGCTCTGCATCGACTGCCACAAGGCCGAGAAGAAGGGCCCGGCCAAGTGCGCTGAGTGCCATAAATAATATCAGGGGGCGTTCGGCACGCCCCCTCTGCCGCTGGAATGAATCCAGCGGCATTCACCCCTGGCAGCAGCGGAGATATGTGTCGGGGGCTGAATCGGGCGTTCGGCACCCCCCCACAGCCCAAGGGAAGTAACCAGCGGCAATCCCCCCGCGCCGCCGCTGAGATCTGCGGCGGGGTCTGAAGCGGGCGTTCGGCACGCCCCCTCTGCCGCTGGAATGAATCCAGCGGCATTCACCCCTGGCAGCAGCTGAGATGCGTGCTGGGGGCTGAATCGGGCGTTCGGCACCGCGGACGAACCCTCTTGAAGTGACTGTGAGAGCGCCGGGAGCGATCCTGGCGCTTTCTTTTTTTTACCAGCTGTTCGCATGCTCCGCGGATGAACGCGTCTGCTGATATCCAGCTGCGACCTGCCCGGGTCGAGGACCTGGCTGCCGTGCATGCGCTGAACCAGGCCTGCCGGCCCGCCCTGGGCGACGAGGTCCTGGGTTTCATGCTGCACTGGCAGCAACAGGCGCATTACTTCCAGGTCGCCTGGGCAGGTGACAGCTTTGCGGGCTTCTTGCTGGGCATGCTCCCCGACGATGACTACGGCAGCGTCAACTTCCAGTGGTTTCGTCGTCACCTCGATCGCTTCTTCTATATCGACCGCGTGGCAGTGGTTCCGGCGTTCCAGCGGCGCGGGGTGGGTCGCCTGCTGTACCACGACGTCGAGCGGTGGTCGCGGCAGCGCCAGCTCGAGCGCATCACCTGCGAGGTCAACATCCGACCTCTTAACCAGGACTCTCTGGACTTCCACCAGGCGCTGGGTTTTGCCGTCGTGGGCGAGCAGGACACGGAAGCTGGCCACAAGCGGGTCGCGCTCATGGTGCGCGAGCTGGGCGCCTGAGCGCTTGTGAGCTGTCGACAACGTCGGCTACAGTGCCGCGGCCGCGAGGACCGTGCAGGCCACAGGAGCAAGCGATGACCGAGGAACAGAAGACCGAGCAGCAGGTCTGGTACAAGGAAGTCACCCAGCCCTTCATCGACCTGGTGCATGCACCGCGGGCGCTGTGGGGCATCAACCTGGCCTATGTGCTCGAGGGCATGTGCTACTTCGGCATCCTCGGCTACCTGGCCATGTACTTCAACGAGTACGTGCAGCTCGACGACGTGTGGGCCGGTCGCATGGTGGGGGTGCTGACCGCTGGCATCACCATCTCGATGTTCTTCCTGGGTGGCATCGCCGACAAGAAGGGCGTGCGCTTTGCCCTGATCACGGCCTTCCTGCTGCTGCTGGCCGGGCGCATCATCATGTCGCTGGCGCCGCTGGTGGCACCGGGCTCGGGCCTGTGGTCGCCGGTGCACCTGGTGGTGATGCTGGGCATCGTCCTGGTGGTCATCGGCTACGGGCTGTACCAGCCGGGGGCCTACGCGGCGGTGCGCCAGTTCACCACGCCCAAGACCTCGGCCATGGGCTTCGCGATGCTGTACGCCCTGATGAACCTGGGCGGCTGGCTGCCGAGCTTCATGGGTTTCGTGCGCGAGCGCGTGGGCATGAACGGCGCCTTCTGGGTCTACACCAGCATCACGGTGCTGGGGCTGTTGACGACGCTGCTGTTGCTGTCCCGGAGCACCGTCGACAAGACCATCGCCGACGCCAAGGCAGAGACCGAGCGCATCCAGGCCGAGGAAAAAAAGGGAACCAGCGAGGAGAAAAAGGAGGAGGCTGCACCGACCCGCACACCCTCGACCGAGGGTGGGGTCCTGGGCTGGCTCAAGAACCACCCACTGGCGGATCCCAAGTTCGCCTTCTTCATCTTCTGCCTGATCCCGGTGCAGACCCTGTTCGCCCACAACTGGCTGACCCTGCCCATGTATGTCGAGCGCGCGTTCAGTGGCTCGTTCATCGGCAAGTACTTCGAGTTTGCGGTCAACCTCAACCCCATCCTGATCTTCATCTTCGTGCCCATGGTCACCGCCCTGACCCAGAAGCGAAAGGTCTACACGATGATGGTCATCGGGACCTTCGTCATGGCGGCGCCCACCTTCTTGCTGGTGCTCGGACCAAAGGCCTGGACCCTGCTCGCCTTCATTCTCCTGATGACCATAGGCGAGGCTATGTGGCAGCCGCGCTTCTTGCAGTATGCCGCCGAGATCGCGCCCGAGGGCCGCACCGGCGCATACATGGGGGTGGCGCAGTTCCCCTGGTTCCTGACCAAGGTCATCGTGCCCATCTACTCGGGCTGGTTCCTGCAGCGCTACTGCCCGGCCGAGGGCGTGCAGAACACCGAGACCATGTGGTTCATCTACGGGCTCATCGCCATGTCGTCGACGGTGATGCTGATCCTGGCCCGGGGATGGGTGGGTAAGGACTTCAAGACCAAGGCCTGAGCGCGGTGCCGGTCTCCTGCCATCTGTACCTGGGGCCGTGACGTCGAGCGTGCGTCGCGCACTCGGGGTGCGCTTGGCGCTTGACCGCCACGGCTACCAGTGCTGTGACAGGCGGGTCTGAGCTCGCAGCATCCAACGCGCGCCGCGTCTGCGGATCCCCAAACGCGACGCCCTGACCAGGAGGCTCTCATGCGCATCGTTCTGTTCGGACCTCCGGGCGCCGGCAAGGGCACCCAGGCCAAGAAGCTCGTCGACAGTCTGCAGGTGCCCCAGATCTCGACCGGCGACATCCTTCGCGCGGCCAAGAAGGAAGGTACACCCATGGGCAAGAAGGCGGCCGAGTTCATGGACGCCGGCAAGCTGGTCCCCGACGAGGTGGTCATCGGCATCATCGATGAGCGAACCACCAAGCCGGACTGCAGCAAGGGCTTCATGCTGGATGGTTTTCCCCGCACCATCCCCCAGGCCGAGGCTCTGGGCGCCATGCTGGGCAAGCGCAATCAGAAGATCGATCACGTGGTCAGTCTCGAGGTCGACGACGGAGCTCTGGTGCAGCGGTTGACCCGCCGTCGCTCCTGCCCGACCTGCGGCCACATCTACCACCTGGACTTCTCACCGCCCAAGACGGCCGGAAAGTGCGACCACGACGGGGCCGAGCTGACGCACCGGGCGGATGACCAGGAGGGTGCCATCCGCGAGCGGCTCAGCGTCTTTCACAGCCAGACCTCGCCACTCAAGGATTTTTACAAGAAGGCCGGCCTGCTGCGCGAGGTTCCCGGCGAGGGCAAGCCCGATCAGGTCTTCGGCGCCGTGCGCAAGGCCCTGGGTCTGTAGGCTCCGGCTCCGTCCTCTCCGCTTGCTCAGCGCACGCCCCCGCCTCATATGGAAGATTGCGCCTGACGCGAGACATCTCTACGATAGGCCAGGAGCGGTCCCGGACCCCCGTTGCGCGAGGATGGAATGGATCAACGCAAACCGCCGCGCAAGGCCCCTCCCCCTCCGAGGCGTGCCAGTCTTCTAGAACGAGGGAGTTTCACCGAGCGCAAGTCTGCGAGTCTGCAGGGCCTCGGTCCGCGCGGGCCTCGTGGTCTCGGTCATGCGCTGGTTGCCGCACGACTGATCGACGAGGACGAGGCACCCGCGCCCTTCTTGCAGGACCTGCTCGGAGATCTGCTCGAACTCCTGGGTGACGAGCCCACCTTGCCCCGACCGCGCGATGTGAAGGCGGCCAATCCCCTGGCTCTCGAGATTCACCTGCGTAACGCGCTCGAAGTCTTTCAGCGGAGGCACAAGCTGTGCCCGTCCGGCCGCTTTGATCGTCCGACGCTGATGGAGCTCGCTCGCCAGGATCTGGTCGACCAGCCACGCTTCATCAAGAAGCCTGCAGATATCCCCATGCCCGCGAGCATGGGCGCACGCTCCCAGAATAAGCCTTCTCCGGGAGGCTCAACCTCGTCGAGCGGCACCGCGCCGGCGACTCCTTCTGCGCCGAGCACGCCAGCTGCGCGTCCTGTCGCCGGGGGGGTCAAGCGCGGGCTGACCTGAGATCTTTGGCGCCCATCTCCGCCTGGGGTCCCACAAGGAGCTAGCGTCGGCGCTTCTTGCGCTTTGCGGCGGGTACGGGCGCAGTGGGGTTCTCGCTTGCCTTGGCCGTCGAAGGAATGGCCGGCAATGTCGCCGAACCTCGTCGACGATCCCACTCTGCCTGGCCGAGGCAGAACGCGGCGGCGAGTAGGCACAGCCAACCAAATAAATTGCCGACCAGACTGTACACGGTGCGCCCGGACATCATGGGCGCCTCGCCCACCACGTTTTCGCGGGTCCACTGGCCACTAAGAGCGGTGAAGCGGCCCACAGGATCGACGATGGCGCTGAGACCGGTGTTGGTGGAGCGGATGAGAGGGCGGCGGTGCTCGATGGCGCGAAAGCTCGCCAGCACGAGGTGCTCGGTGGGCTCGACCGTGTCGCCGTACCAGGAGTCGTTGGTGATGTTGACGATGGCGTGGGGCAGTCTTTCCCCGGCGCCGTCCGAGGTCATGAGCATGCGCACCAGCCCCGGAAAAAGGTCCTCGTAACAGATGTTGACCGATAGCAGATAGCGGCCGAAGGGCAGCGGATGTGAGGTCTGGCCGTGGTAGTAGCGCGCCGAGTTTGGTGACCACTTGTAGAGAAAGGGGAAGGTATCGCCCAGCGGGATGTACTCACCGAAGGGTACCAGCACGTGCTTGTCGTAGCTGCCGAGCACCTTGCGCTCGGCGTCGGCGAGGAGGGCGCTGTTGTAGCGCCGGCTCTGACCATCGACGCGTTCGACCGTGAGTGCACCGAAGAGCAGCGGGGTGGTCAGGGTTCCCATCACTCGCGAGGTCAGGCGGGCGATACCCTTGTCGAGGTATGCGTTGTACGCACCCTCGGGCCACACGATGAGGTCGACCTTGTGTTGATCTTGTAGCTCGGTCGACATCTCGTGATGCAATCGCAAGAAGCCCTGGCGATCGCGATGCTTGGCGCTAGCCCCGAGGTTGCTCTGCACCAGGCCAACGGTGATCTTGGGCGCCTGGGCCACCGCCGCGTCGACCTGGGACAGGCGCACCGCGCCATAGCCGAGGACCGCGATCAACCCCACAGCAAAGATCGCAAGCTGGAGTCGAGGCAGGTCACCCCGGGTGAGGCGCCACTCGACGACGCCGAACAGCGCGGCGTTGATCCAGACCAGCACGAAGGTCACGCCGAGGATGCCCGTGACGTCGGCGATCTGGGTCAGCCACAGCACCTTGTACTGGCTGGCGCCAAGGTAGTTCGGAAAGATGAAGGGGTAGAAGACCTCGATGGCGGTCCACAGCAGTGGGGCCAGCCACAGGGTGGACCAGCCGGTGGCCTGCTGGATGCGGCGCAGGCCGAGGCCCCACAGGGCGATGCTCAGCGCATTGACCGCCCCCATGAGAAGCGTCGCCAGCACGCCCACTGCCCAGGGCATGTAGGCGAAGTCGTGCATCATGTGGGCGACCCAGTAGAAGCCTCCGCTGTGCCCTACCGTGCCCATGACCCAGCACAGGAAGAAGGCCCGCCGCGGCGTGGCGTCGCGGATCACCCACAGCAGCGGCACCAGGAATAGCCACTCGAGGTAGAACTGGTCGAAGCCCGCGTAGCCCAGAAAGCCCAGCACGCCGCTGAGCACGGCGAGCAGCCAGGGCTGCCATTTCTTCAGACGTGAGGGCTGCGTGGTCTCGTTCATCGTCGGGCCATATAACAGGGCAGGGTGGGCGCGGGCCAGCGCCGCGTGGTGGACGCTGAATCCCGTTCAGACATCGCCGCTGGCGTCGAGCGGAATCGCCGCGTCCTCGCTGGCGGCATCTGGCAGGACGGGCAGGTCTTCGCCGGTGACGTCGATGGCGGAGCTGTCCTGAACCACGACATCCTCGGCACCCGCGTCTCCGCTGGCGTCCTCGACGGTCGCGTCCACGGCTGCGTCGAACCGTGCCGCGTCGGCGGTCACCCCGTCCGTGGACCCGGCGTCGAGCTCGATGGGCCGCGGCGGGCGTGGCTGCACCGCGAAGCTGTAGGTGTCCGGAGCCAGGGCCGGATCGCGTCCAAGGTTGCCGTCCTCGTCGCTGGCCTCGAGCGAATAGTAGATGCGCGTCGCGCGCAGCGGGCCGGGAATCCTGCATTGCCACAGGTCCTGAGCGTCGCCGGGCTCGAGCTCGACACGGATGGGTGCTGCGGCCAGGCCGGTCTGGTAGCTCAGGCGGACCCAGACCACGCGTCTGTCGTCGCGCACCACGGCGTTCACGTTGAAAGGTCCGGTGGGGTCCACGCTGTCGCCGGCGATCAGGGTCTCGACGAAGAAGGGCGGCGAGGTGTCGCCGCAGCCCACGCCCAGCAGCGCCAGCACTGCCATGCCCATCCACCTGCTCATGGCGCGCATTATAGCCAAGGCCCTGCCGGGAGCCAGCGTGACGCCTGCAGCGCTCGAGCTGCCCGGGCCAGGAGGTCGGACCAACGATCCTCCTTCCATCTCACTGCTCCTCTCCGTCGAGAGCGGACTCGCTCGAGGTCTGGCTCACCACGCGGAGAGCTCCCCCACCACCAGGGCGGGTTGCTGGCCCTGCGCATCGCGACCTTCCTGCAGCCTGAGGTGGCGGGCCTGGAGAGTCTGCGCTGGCGCCACGGATACAAAGGAGCCCGCGAGACCGGATGCGATGGGTGTCCACGCCTGTCCGTCGACGGATGCCGACAGGGTCACGGACTGGAACAGACCCCGCAACACCACCAGCTCCAGCGTGCGGATCGTGCCCAGGTCGAGCTGCGCGGAGCCAGTCGCCTCGGTGATGAGTTCGACCGCGCCGTCGCTCAGCGGGCAATCACTGGTGTGCGTTTGCCCCGCCAGCACACAGGCCGTGCCGCGGGACGCGGGCGCTCCGGCGGAACCGGCAAAGGCGACGGCACCCGAATACAGCGCGAAGGAATCGACCTGGCGGTCCAGGGCGTCGTTGGAGAAACGGGCATGAACCCGGGCCGTGCCGTGCATATCCTCGAGCACGCGCGTATCGACACGGTCGGGCGGCTGACTCCACACCAGCTGGCCCTGCGCGTCGACGAACTCGATCTGCATTTCTTGCGGCGAGGTGCAGGCGCGCCTGGTCGGCTGCTCGAGCTGGACCACCAGCTGCCCTTCCCCGGGCACCAGCGCAAGCGCAGGTTCCCACAGCCTGAAATCCGGCAAGGCCACGTGCTGTCGGCGAAAGCGCGCCCACGCAACGAACGAGGGCCTGGCCATGCCATCCGTCGAGGTGGGCAGGCCTGCGAACAGCACAAAGGTTCGATCGAAGCCAAGGCTGCCCGAGGTGTCCTGCTCGGGCATGGTCAGGTCAAAGCGTCCTTCCGCGTCGAGGGTGAGCCTCTGGTAGTCGCTGCAATCCACGCTCGACAGGTCGTCGCTGAGGCAGCTGAGCCCCAGCGTCACGACCGCCGAAAAGAGATCCGCGAGTGTGGGTGGTTCCTCGAGCAGCACGTGACCAGGTACCGGGGTGCCATCCTGGTGGAGGACCCTGCCGTCGATGGCGATGGTGCTGTTCGAGGTGGCCCCGGGCTCGTTCGATGAATCCCAGCACTGGCTCTCGTCCGGAGGTGGGGTGCAAGCGCCTAGTCCTCGCAGCGCGAGCACTGCAAGGAACAGCGAGAGGTGGCGCCTGGCAGGCATCATGCAGGTGGCGAGGTATCGTTGCCTGCGGCGCTGCTGGGCGGGGTGGTGAGGACGAGTGAGCATGCGGAGAGTATAAGCGTGGGCCGTGGCCCGGGCCAGTGAGCCGGCGCGTGTGCGAGTTTTCGAGAGTCCTATGCGCCGCTCGAGGCTGCTTTTGACAGCCTTCCGGGCCTGCTATAGAACCTGCCCGTCCCGCACAGCCGTGGTTCAGCATGCATCGTGAGCACTCCATCTCCCTGGTCATCCCGACGCACAACGAGGCGTCGGGGTTGCAGCGCGTGCTGCACAGCGTTCCCGCTGCGGTCGACGAGGTGGTGGTGGTGGACTGGCGATCGCAGGACGAGACCGTGGCCATCGCGAGGGCATGTGGTGCCCGGGTCATCGAGGAGCCGCGGCAGGGCTATGGCCGCGCCTACCTCACGGGTGTGCCCGCGAGCAGGGGTGAGATCGTGGTGACGCTGGACGCCGACGGCACCTACCCGGCGGACCGCATCCTCGAGATTATCGATCGCCTGCTCGATGAGAGCCTCGCGTTCATCTCGGCGGCGCGCTTGCCACTGGGCGACCGAGCAAGCATGAACACCGTCAACCTCATCGGCAATCGCCTGCTGACCACGGCCGCCAATACCTTGTTCGCAGTTCAGCTGTCCGATCTGCTGTCGGGGATGTGGGTCTTCAAGCGCGAGGTGTGGAGCCAGCTCGGGCTTCGGTGCGGGGACTGGAACCTGTCGCAGGAGGTCAAGCTGCGGGCGCTGCGCAGCCTGGGAGCTGGTTTTGCCGAGCACTGGATCCCCTACGCCGCTCGCGTCGGCGAGAGCAAGCTGTCGGCCTGGCGCGTGGGTGCCGAGAACCTCCGGCATCTGTTCCAGCTTCGCCGCGAGATCGGCCCGGCCCGAAGGTCCGCGCATGCCCGGGGCCCGCAGAGAAACGCATGACCGGTGCAGGTACCACCACGCCCCTTCACATCGTCGTCACCGGTGGCGCGGGCTTCATTGGCTCGCACCTGTGCGATGTGCTGCTGGCGAGGGGGCACCAGGTCCTGGCCATCGACGACCTCTCCTTGGGGTCGCGCGCCAATCTTGCCTCGGCCCTGGCGCAGCCAGGCTTCAGGCTCGAGGTGCTCGACCTGTGTGACCGCGGAAAGCTGGCTGCTGTGTTCGCGGCGCGCCGCTTTGACGCCGTGTTCCACCTGGCTGCAAACTCTGACATTCGCGCGGGCATGAGCGACCCGTCCGTCGACGTGCGGCGCACCCTGGACACCACGCTGGCCACCCTCGAACAGTGTGCTCGCACGGGCGTTGCGCAGTTCTTTCTTGCCAGCACCTCGGCGGTGTACGGCGAAACAGGCGCCGAGCCTATCGACGAGGACCACGGTCCCCTGTTGCCCATCTCGTACTACGGCGCGGCCAAGCTGGCGGCCGAGGCCTTCGTGTCGGTCTACCACCATCAGAGCGGGATGCGGACCTGGGTCGCCCGGTTTCCCAACGTCGTCGGACCGCGCGCCACCCATGGCGCCATCTTTGACTTCCTGGCCAAGCTTGAACGCGACCCGACCTGTTTGCCTGTGCTGGGGGACGGCACGCAGTGCAAGCCCTACCTGCTGGTCGACGATCTGGTCGAGGCCATGCTGGTGGGCTGGCAGCGGCTCGACGGGACGCACAGCGTGTTTCAGGTCGGCCCCGACAGCATGACCACCGTCGCCACCCTGGCGCAGGAGGTGGTGCGGCGGGTCGCGCCAGGGGCACGCATCGTCTACAGCGGTGGGGATCGCGGATGGCCAGGTGACGTCCCGCAGTTCAGCTACGACACCTCGCGTCTGCGGGCGGTGGGGTGGAGCACGCCGCGTTCATCCGACGAGGCGGTGATCGTGGCCATCGATCGCATTGCCCGGGAGCGGGGCTTGTGAAGGCCGCCATCGTTGCGGGCGGACGCGGCACACGCCTGGGATCGCTGGCGGAGACCGTGCCCAAGCCCTGGCTTCCCGTGGCCGGGCGGCCACTGATCGCGCGCCACCTCGACCTGCTCGCGCAGGCCGGCATCGACCAGGTCACGGTGTGCGTCGGCCATCTGGCCTCGGTCATCGTCCGCGAGCTGCCAGCGCTGGCGCCCGCCGGCATCGACCTCCACGTCGTCAGCGAGGACGAACCCGCTGGATCTGCGGGCTGCCTGGCCCGGGCCTTCGAGAACCTCGAGCAACCTTTGCTGGTGATTTTTGGTGACGTTGTCGTCGACATGGATCTTGCTGGGCTGCTGAAGGCCCACCGCTCGCACCCCGGGTGTTCCGCCACCGTCGTGGTGCACCCCAACGATCATCCTCAGGACAGCGACCTGGTCGAGCTCGACGGGGATGGCCGTGTGCAAGCCCTGCATCGCAAGCCCCACCCCGCGGACCTCGACGTCGCCAACCTGGTCGTGGCCGGGGTGTTCGTGCTGGAACCCGAACTGCTGCGGACCATCCCACGCCACAGTTGCGTGGACCTGGTGCACGACCTGTTGCCCGCGGCCCTCGAGCGCGGCCAGATCGTCGCCGGCCATCGCAGTACCGAATACCTCAAGGACATGGGGACCCCCGAACGCTATGCCGAGGTCCAGCACGCCTGGAGTGCCGGTGTGGTGGCGCGGATGCGTGCGGGAGCCGAGCGCCCGGTGGCCTTCCTGGATCGCGACGGGACGCTCAACCGTTACGTCGGACTGATCGCGCATCCGGATCAGATCGAGCTGCTGCCCGGGGCAGCGGCAGCGGTACGCCGCCTGAACCGGGCCGGGGTCTGCACCGTCGTTGTCACCAACCAGCCCGTGGTGGCGCGCGGCCTGTGCGACGAGGCGCTGCTGGATCGGATCCACGGTCGGCTCGAGATGCTACTCGGTCGCCAGGGCGCCTTCGTGGACCGCCTTTACTACTGTCCACATCACCCGGACCGGGGTTTTTCGGGAGAGAACCCCGCGTTTAAGATCGTCTGCGACTGCCGCAAGCCAGCACCGGGATTGATCCGGCGCGCCCAGCGCGAGCTCGGTCTCGGGCTCCGCCGCGCGGCCATGTTCGGAGACAGCCAGCGGGACTTCGAGCTTGCACGGAGCTGCGGCATCGACTTCTACTGGCTGGCCTGTGGTGAGCCGGTACCGGCCCCGCAGCAGGCGACCAGCCACCACGACCTCACCGCGGCGGTCCAGGTCTGGCTCGACACACTGGGGCAGGGCGCATGATCATCTCGCAGACCCCGCTGAGGGTGAGTTTTGTGGGTGGTGGCACCGATCTGCCACCCTTCTACCGACGTCACGGTGGTGCCGTGGTGTCGACCGCCATTGCCCACTACGTCTACATCACCCTGAAGGAGCTGCAACCCTTTCACGATCACCGCTACCGCGTGTCGTACTCCCGTACCGAGCTGTGCCGCACTGTTGCCGAGATCCAGCACCCGCTGGTTCGAGAGTGCCTGCGCCTGCTCGCCGTCGACGCGGCGCTGGAGATCACCTCCATCGCCGACGTGCCGGCCGGGACAGGGCTGGGTTCGTCATCGTCGTTCACGGTGGGCCTGCTCAACGCTCTGCATGCGTTCAAGGGCGAGTATGTGCCCTGGCAGCAGCTGGCCGAGGAGGCTTGCCAGGTTGAGATCGAGATCCTGGGTGAGCCCATAGGCAAGCAAGACCAGTTCATCGCGGCGGCCGGTGGTCTGCGGCACATCGTGTTTCGCGCCGACGACACCGTCACCACGACGCCCCTGATCTGCTCCCGGGCTGCACACGACAGGCTCTGGTCCGGCATGCTCGCCCTGCATGTTGGTGGGCAACGACAGGCCAAGGACATCCTGAAACAGTGGCAGAGCATGCCGCCGGACATCGAGACGCGCCTGGAGCAGACCTCGGCGTTGACCCGGCAGTTCCTCGAGGCGGTGCAGGCGGGAGCACCCATGGCCGAGCTCGGCGGGGTCCTGCACGCTGCGTGGGAGCTCAAGCGCGCCACCGGCAGCAAGGTGAGTACCGCGCGCATTGATGCGCTTTGCCAGCGGGCGCGCGAACACGGCGCCCTGGGTGGCAAGCTCCTGGGGGCCGGGGGCACGGGTTTCTTGCTGCTGCTGGTCGAGCCCGAGCAGCGGGCCGCCGTGCGTGCCGCGCTGTCCGAGCTGCTCGAGCTTGCGCTGGCCCCCGACGTCGAGGGCAGCCGTATCATTCACTACCGTCGCTAGCCGCGGGCGGCTCGAAGCGGATCCTGAAGTCCCTGTCGTGAGGGCTGTTCACGTAGTGCGATCCGACCTGGTTGTAGAAGCCGAAGTAGAGCTCGACCGTGGTGTGTGGCGCCTGTGCCGGGAGCTCGAAGGCGGCGGCGAGCTGGTCCCTGTCCGAGAGGTGGACCAGGGTTCCTGTGCTGCTGTGGTGCGTGGCCCAGTCGTCATCGGTCGACCAGCGCATCACCAGGTGGGTGTGGCCCAGCCTCAGCGTTGGCTCGAGCTCGACCAGGATGGGGACGGGACGACGCTCTCGCCAGATCGGACCAGGAATCCAGACCTGACGCCCGTCGGTGGCGCGCACGGTCCTCATCCCTGGCTCCGGCGGTCGCTCGACCGGAGCTTGAGCGCGGAGTGCCAGTTCCGGTGCATGGACCAGCACGTCGACGAAGGGGGAGTCCCAGCCGGGCCAGAGCGTGCGCAGCACGGTGCGGTAGTCGGGGAACACCTTCCACAGGTCGTCGCCGTAAAGCATGCGCATGTTCGGGTCGACCAGCACCACGTCAGGTCGCCGCTGCAGCAGCCGGCTCTGGTAGTAGTCCACCAGACCCCGACGACCGTGGATCGCGATCAGTTCCTCATGAAAGAACCAGCGGAAGTCGAGGGCCCGGTACTGGAAGCCCAGGTTTGAGAAGCCATCGAACACGACGCCATGCTCCGGCACGATGTGGCGAAGGGCGTCGATGAGTCGGAGTTGCTGGTGGTTGGTGTCGCGCTCGCCGTACAGCGCGCGTGCGGTCGTGCGCAGCCGGACCTGCAGGGGGAACCAGCTCGCGGTCATCACCAGTGCAAAGGCCGTGGCGAAAAACATCCTGCGCATGCTCAACAAGGGAACAGCGACGGCGAGGATCAGCGTCGGCAGCCACACGCTCGCACTTGCAGGGGGCGGATACCAGGGTCGGGGCCACAGCAGGGCTCCGGCGGTCACGGCCACGAGGGCCGACACGAAGACGGAGAGCACGCCAGGGCTGCCTTCCCGGGTGCGAAGCAGGACGCGCACCAGCAGCCTCGCACCGACAATGGCGAGCCAGGGGTTGGAAACCAAGAAGTACTGGCGCGCCGGGTGGTGGATCACGAACATGCCGATGAGCCCTGTCAGCGAGAAGATGCTCAGCGCCTGCTCGGCGGTGCCCAGGGATCGGCGGCGCTCATCGACCAGGAGCAGCCCGAGACCTGCAAGTCCGAGGAACCAGAACTCGGGATTGCTGGTGGCGCTTTCCCACAGGTAGATCCAGGGCCAGATCTTGACCTTGTATGTGAGGTTGTAGGTCAGGTTGTAGTGCACGAACTCGTGCAGCATCCCGAACGCTGCGTAGATCCCGGCGACGGCCAGGGGTGGCAGTGCACTTCCGGCGCCGTAGGCCGCCATGCGGGCCACAGCCTGCCCTCGTTCGCCAGGCTTGCTCGAGGCAATACGGACCAGGTGAAAGGCCACCACGCCGATACCCAGGAACAGCGCGCGCGGCGTGGCGAGGAGCGCGCCACCCATCAGGGCACCCGCAGCCAGCATGAGTGGCCAGCGCTGCCTGTCCGCTGCCCGGATCAGGAGCAGCACACTCGAGAGTGCCAGTGGCCACATGATCACGTCTGGGCGTGCCTCCATGGCCATCCTGGCCACGAAGCTCTCTTGCAGCAGCAACGCGACTGCCAGCCATGCCGACGCTCGCGCCCAGGGCCCCTCTAGGCCGCTCATCCCGACTCCCAGCCTGTACACCAGGCCGAGGGAAAGGAGCAGCAGCACCAGGCTCAAGGCGCGAACAGAGAGGATGAGGGTCCGGGCCTCGGGGAGGGCCTGCGCCAGCGGCGCCAGAAGATGCCCGTAGAGAGGGCCATGGTGCTCGAAGAAGTCGCGATACATCACCTCGCCCTGGGCGATGCTCCAGGCCACGTGCAAGTGCTCCAGTTCGTCGGAGTTGAGCTCGCGGTGGAACAGCCCGATCCCGGCCTGACCGAGGTAGAGTGCGAGGAGTAGGACGGCTGCGATCTGGACGCCGCGTGTTGCTGTCCACCGGGTAGGGCTGCTCATCAACGAATCTGTGATGCGGGTCGGCGAGCGGCAGGGATCACATGCAGGTGCCGGTCGCGGTACACAGGCACTCGCCACCGCAACAGACCTGCTGACCCGCAGCCGTGTAGGCACCGGTGCAGGCACCAGAGCAATCGTCCGTTGTGGAATTGTCGGGGAGCGCTCCGAAGCAGGCGCCCAGGACCTCGGTGCCGATGCAGGGGTCGCAGTCCTGCACGGCGCAACGATGGGTCACCGAGTCACCAGCCACGGTCTGTTCACAGAATCCAGAGCGGCAGGCATCCGCGATCGCGCAAGGGCTTCCGTTGGGCAGCACGTTGAGGCACACGCCCTCGCCTGGATCGCAATACTGCAAGGCCAGGCACTGGTCGCTGCGCACACAGGACTTCAGACACAGGCCGTCCTGGCATTCGCCGTCGTCGCTGGCAGAAAAATCGCAGGTGGACCCATCCGCCAGCACGGAAGTGCTGCAGATCTCATCCACCCCGCAGGTCCAGCTTCGGCACTGCGTTCCGTCGTCGCAGTCGGCAGCATCGGAGCAGCCGACGCAGGAACCCGCCGTGTTGCAGGTACCCGTCGCACCGCTCGTGCCCAGGTTGCAGCTTGGAGCCTGACCCGTGCCGTCCCAGATCGGTTCGTGGACGCAGCACTCGGCCCCGACGCAACCTGTGGTGGACCCGGGAGCACAGGTCCCGGCCTGCGCGAGGCAGCTGTTGCTCGTGTTGTCGCTGCACAGGACGGTGGTCCAGCCCGTGCGCGAGGCCGCCGGTGCACAGACTTCACAGGTGGAGTCTGGATTGGCCGCGCCCGCAAGGAAAGCCTGCGCTGTCGCACTGCCGATGTCGATGAAGCACAGATCGTCGCGGCAATTTCCGAGGTAGCACAAGCCGGCGTCCACGCCTTCGCTGCACTCCACGCCAGACTGCCGCACCTGGTAGCGGCACTCGTGTTCCTGGCACAGTGCCTCCCAGCACTCGCCATAGGCGGTCACGGGGCAATCCGCCGGCGTACTGCAGGCATAGACCGGGGGCTCAGGCTCGTCAGGAGGGGCACAGGCTTCGCAGCCCGAACCGAACCCGAAACCCATGGCCCCGGCGAGGGCGAAGGTCAGGAGCACCGCAAGAGGAGTTCGCATGATGACAACCTGTCGCCCGGCCCGGTGCCAGGCGAAACCAGTACACGCATACAAGTAGCCGAATGCTAGCACCAGGAAGCTCGGTCAGCAATCCTGGGCTGAGCCTTGGCCCTGATCGGGCAGCTCGTCATCGCCGGGGTTCCCGGCAAGCATCCCGTCCATCCAGCGGTGCAGCACAGCAGCGTGGCAGGTCTCGACGGTTCCGTAGCTCCTGGCTTCGACGTGGGCATTGAGGGTTCCCAGGGCTCGCAGTGGATTGGCGGGAGACATCCCGCTCAGGGTCACCACGCGCATGCCGATCTGCTGTGCCACAGCCACGGCGTTGAGGACGCTGGGCGAGCGGCCCGAGCTGCTGATGCCGATCAGCAGGTCGGTGGAGCGGCCGCGGCGCCGCAGAGGTTCGGCGAACACCTCCGCATAACCGAGGTCGTTGGCGATGGCGGTCACCAGGGACAGGTCCGAGAAAACCTGCGTGTGCAACCTTGCGTTCTTGGCGAGGTCCGCGGCGAAGTGGCTGGCCAGCGACGCGCTGGCACCATTTCCGATGAGGTAGATGGCGCCACGCTGCTGGTGACAGTCGTGGGTGAGCTGGCACCACAGATCGAAACCCGCGTCCGCCGTCAGCTCCTCACCTGCCTGGCTGCGAAAGCTGATGTGGTTCAACACGTCCCGAAGTCGATCCACGCGCTGCGCCCAGTTGCCCATGGCGAGACCTCGTTTCTCGTCGCCGGTCCCGACCTGTGACCGCGAACGCGCGACGGACAGTATCCGCCACGCCACGACCTGTTCAAGTGGTCGTGAGACGGTCGTGAGCGGCTCAGGGCAGGGGCTCCAGCAGGTACAGGTGGTAGTCCTCGTGGGCGATGGAGCCGACCAGGTGCGCCAGGTCGCGGGCGCCGAGCACCTGGCGGTGGTCGTCGGACAGCGCGTGGTCGGTGGCGAGTAGAACTCTCCCGCGCTGTCGTCGGGCGAATTGCCGCGTGCGTCTCAGAAGCTCGACGTCATCGAACGCACGCCACAGCGCCCGGGTCCACTTGACGTAGGATCCGTTGCGGCAGATGCGTGCCATGTACACGCTGTCCCTGCCGAGGGCACCCACCAGCGTGGTGCCCCAGGCTGCGGGCTCCACGACCAGGGGCAGGTCTGCAAGCTGTGCCTCGACAATGAACCTGGCGGCAGCCCTCCCCTGCGAGAAGGGGTATCGCCACTCGAGCGCATGTGACACGCCCCCCCCTCCCAGCTGGCATACGACCAGGGCCGAGAGCAGCAGCTGGGCTACCCGGGAGTGGCGTGGGTGGGCTGGGGTGCCGCCTGTCTCGTGTGTCCGGGCGAGCCACAAGCCAGCGATCATCGTCAGGTAGACGAAGCCGTGGTGCCGGGGAGCGCCGAGAAGTTTGACGTAATAGAACCCGAGGAGACCGACCACAGTCAGGACGTAGAAGATCGCCACAACCCTCCGCGAGCGAAGCAGCCACGCGACGAGTGCCAGGACGGCCAGCGCCAGCACTCCCCCGGCAAGGCCAGCAGCGGGCCATCGCTCGGGCCAGCCACGCATCCAGAAATCTACATCGGGCAGGCAGGCGGGGATGAGCACCTGGGCCATGGCGCGAGTGAGTGCAGACAGGCGGGCGCCATCGAAGTCGAGGTACCAGGCGACCGCGTAGCCGGAATCTGCTGGTGGAATGACTTGCACGACCGCGGTCGCGCAGCCGGTGATGAGCACGCCGAGTCCAGCGAACAGGGCTGCGGGCGATGGCCGTGCCTCGGGTGGCGAGACCTGCGGCAAGACCAGCAGCTCCACCAGCAGAGCCGCCAGCATCGCGAGGCTCATCACCAGGCCGAACACACTGCTGTGAGCCAGCAGGAACAGCGCGACGCAAAGCGGGAGCGGCCGTCGAAGACGGTCTGGAAACAGCCAGCACACGACGATGACGAGGAGGAGGCCGAGGGAGTAATTGCGCGCCACCACGGCATACTCGTACATCACGAAGTAGCCACCCGCGAAGGCGATGCGTTGCCAGCGTACAAAAGGAGCGCGCAGCTGGAACAGCAGCACAGCCGCTCCAGAGATCAGGACATGGGCTGCCTGCATCCACCGCGGGTCGCGAGTGAGGCCCGTGATGCCGTACAGCAGCAGGTGCCACAGCCCCGGGTGCCCCTCGTACTTGAGGGCGCGGAAAAGACCGGCCAGCGACGTGGCATCCCGGGCGAGGAGCCAGGCCTGGTACTCGTCTCGCCAGGGTTCGTGCGCCATCGTGGTGGCGGCAACCACGACCGCGTAGATCAGGGCAACGGCCAGGGCAAAGGGGAGGTGTTCGCGTTCGGGCAAGGTGGGCGCCGGCGGATCGTGAAACGGTTCTCGCACGCTGCTCAGGGGCTCCCCGTCGACGGTGGGACGCTGCCATCCCCCGCCTGGTCGACACGTGTCGTGCGGTCGAAGAAATCCGAATAGGTGATGGGCCTGGACTGGACTTCGAGCTCGCGATTGCTCCCCTGTTCCCAGGTCTCTGGCGACGTGAACACGAACTTGAAGGCGATCTTCTGGTAGGGCATCAGGTGATCGAGGGTGAGGCTGTACACGAAGTCCGTCTCGGGATCATGCAGGCGTGTGCCACTCGCCCAGCCGTTGAAATCGGCCCGGAGTTCGACCTGGGAGAGCAGGGGGTCGAAGCGGCCCTGGCGGATCTGCACACCCATGTCCACCTCGAAGGTCACGCGGGCCGACGGCAGCAGGGGCCTCTCTCCCGCGGAGCGTGGAGGCTCGAACACATCCTCGTGCGTCGCGTCCCTCGACGGAACCTGCACGCTTCGATCGGGACTTCCATCCCAGGTCTGTTCCCAGTTCGGGGGGGTCTCGACGACATACTTGATGAGCAGGTCCTGGCCTGGCACCAGGCCTTCCAGCGTCCCTTCGTAGAAAAGGTCACCGTCGGGATCTCGCAGTTCCTGTCCCGCTTGCCAGCGATCGAAGCTCCCCTTGAGCCAGACCCGGGAACGCCCCGGCAGCAGCAGCCCAGCCTCGACGGCCGGTCGCAGATCCACGCGGACCTGCAGCTGCACGCGGCGGCTGTCGCAGGAGATGTAACTCCCCCACGCCAGTACCGCGAGGATGGGCAACATCACGGCCCACAGCGCCCCGGTCAGGATCCAGCGCCCCTTCTGTGGGGACCACCACGACCATCTCGAGTCCACGAAAGGCTCCCGTACCGTGACGCCGGTCATCCCGGGACAACAGCGAACCTTGCAGCTTCGCGCGTTCACCTGCCGCAGGCGCGTGCAACGCAAACACGATAACCCCCGTCGTGGTGCAAGGAAAGCTGGTTGCAGGCAGAGGGGTCCACAGACCAGGATCGGCGACACGAGAGGATGCGCGCAGCAGGGAGTCCGGGCGCACCTGCCGGGGCCACCGAACGACGCTGCGGCGACCCAGCGAGCTGTGTGCACGGGTCCCCTGTCGTGCTACAAGTTTGTGCCAAGCAGGAGAGTCGTGGTCATGCGCCGCGCGGTGTCACATCTGGCAGTTCTTCGCCCCATTCCCGCGAGCGGGTGCCCTTGTCCGTGGGTGATGACGGGGCTGGTTCTGTTCCTCTTTGCCTCGCGTCCTGCGGCAGCGTCGAGCGGCGTCCTGTGGATGGACGAGCCCCTCGCCATCGGAGCCGATGTGGATCCCGCGCAGCTGCGCATCCTTGGCAATGCTGTCGAGCAGCAGATCCAGGTCGCGACGGGCCG
This sequence comes from Pseudomonadota bacterium, assembly GCA_043821645.1. Classification (GTDB taxonomy): domain Bacteria; phylum Myxococcota; class JACRCW01; order JAFGSX01; family JAFGSX01; genus JBDRCO01. The sequence continues at coordinate 19,612 of JBDRCO010000111.1, forward strand.
GGCACCTGGACGGGGTGATCGTGCACCGAGTGCCGCCGTGGAGACCGACCGCGGAGGCTCGCGGCAACTGCTGCGGGCCCGCGAACTGCTTCAGCGCGGCGAGGACCTCTACGTGGCTTTTGACTACGGACCGGCCGCGGCTGCCCTGGCGGAGTCCGCGGGCCTGTTCGCGTCGTCGCTCTCCGAGCTGGATGCCGAGGACGTGCAGAGGCTCTACCAGGCGCGGGTGCTCGAGGGTCTGGCCTGGTTCGATGCTGGCAGACCTGAGGCCGCGAAGGAAGCCTTTGCCAAGCTGGCCACCATCCGGCCTGACTACCAGCCCGAGGCTGCATCGATGCCCCCTGCCGCTCAGGGCCTGTATCAGCAGGCGGTGCGCGAGGTCCTGGCAGCGGGGACAGGTTCGCTGCAGGTTGCTTCGGAACCTCGTGGCGCCGAAGCTCTCGTCGACGGCGTGGTACGAGGTCGCACGCCTCTGACCGTCGAGGGCCTGCCTCTGGGGACGCATCGTCTCACCCTCGTGCTCCCAGGTTACCAGAGGGAACGGGCGGAGCTGGATGTCACGAGGCGGGACCCAACGGTTCACAAGGTTCAGCTCACGCCTCTGCCGATGCGGTTGTTGCTGGAACGCGTGCGCCAGGGCGCAGTGCGCGGGCAGAGTGCCGAAGAACTCGGACCGGACCTTACCGATTTGCTCCGCGAGACGCATTCGGACGCCTTGTTGATACTGGGAGTCTCGGCCACCGCCTCCGGCGACCGCTTGCTGGTGACGGGACGGCGCTGGACAGCACAGGGGAACTCGGCGGCAGCGACGATCGTCGACCGCTCCGAGATCGACCTGGCGGCACGCCAGCTGGTGCCACTGCTGCTGGCCCAGACCTGGCCGGCGAAGGTCACGGCCGGTGCTTCGCCAGCCCTTGACCTCGACTTCGAGCGCCACCTGCTGGGGACAGGAACCGGGTCCGAACAGGCAAGCGGCGAGAGTTCCTGGCTGCTGTGGGGAGGACTGGGTGCTGCCGGTGTCGTTGTCACTGCGTTGACCGTGGCCGCGGTGGTGGGCCTGACCTATCTGGCCAGACCGACGGAGACCGAGCCCGACCGCATCGAGGTCTGGCTCAAGTTCTAAAGGAGTGCCATGCGGCCGCGCGGGCCCACCCTGCAGCATCGGTCCCTCGCTGCCCTGTGCGGTCTGATCGCCGCCCTGTCGTCGAGCGCATGCTGGCCTCCGCGCACGGAGCCAGGCCGGGTGTGCAAGACAGAGCTGCGCATCCGGCTGCCAGTGCCAAGCCCGCTGTCCAGTGGTAGTGACGGGGCCGATGTGGCGCACATGCGGGTCGAGAATGAACAGGGCTCCGTCGTCGAGCAGAGCACGTTCTTGTACGGCTCCGCATCGGGGACCGGGGACGTCCGCATGGTCGATCTGCAGGGAGATCCCCCCGAGATTCCGTGGTCCAGCAGCCTGCGGGTCGAGCTGCAACTTTACTCAGCACAGACGCGTCGAATCTTCGCCCTTGGTCAGACCTCCGTGTTTTCCTGTGCTGACGAGGCGGTGTCGGCGGTGCCTCTGTACCTGGGTCCTGCCAATGGCCTGGCCGCAACAGCCGAGTTGCCAGGCCCTCGAACCGGTGCCACCGCCAGCACCCTCCCGGATGGCCGGGTCCTCATCGTCGGAGGCCAGGGTTCCGATGGCCAGGCCGCTCGTCCGGTTGCCCTGCTCTACGACCATCGCACCGGGACTTATTGCTCTGACTGCGTGACGGGCGCGTTACCGGTGGGGCGTGTGGGGCACACGGCGACCTCTCTGGTCGATGGGAGCGTGCTGATCCTCGGCGGAAAGGACCCGCAGCAGAGCACCCCCCTGGCGGGAGCCAGCCTGTACGAGCCAGCCACGGGTCAGTTTCGAAGCCTGATCTCGCCGACGGCACGCCTGCGGCATGTGGCGGTGCAACTCGTCGGAGACGCCATCCCGCTGACCTTTCGAAATCAGGTGCTCGTCGCTGCAGGATCGGATGCCTCCAGTGTGCTCAGCAGCGCGGAACTCGTCGATGTCACGAGCGACAGAGTGATCACGCTCGCATCCCTGGCGGTACCTCGCCAGGACGCAGCGATGGCGCTGGCAGCGTCCGGCAAGGTCCTCATTGTCGGTGGCCGGGATGGAAGTGGCGACCCGGTGCCTGCTGTGGACCTGTTCGATCCGGACAGTGGTCTGTTCGCGCCACCGGCGCAGGCCTGTCCCCTGCTGGCCGGCGCAAACAGTCTGTGTGCAGCTCGGGCCTCCGCCACCGCGACCGTGCTCGACGACGGAAACGTCCTCATTGCCGGCGGGGAGGTCCGCGCTCTGGCCGGGACCACGGACGCACCTCCACAGCTGGAGGTCTTCCTGACCGACGTCGAGAAATCGCTCCCGGCCACCGCCGACGCTGCCTCCCTGGCCGGACGTACCGGGCACACGGCGACGAGGCTCGCGTGCTCCCAGCCGCCATGCCAGATCCTGCTCGCCGGTGGACAGGACCTGGGAAGCGGACTGCCCCTGGCGCCGGCGCTGTTCACCGTGGCCGCAAGCGCCCCTTTGCCCGGGGATCTGTTCTATCCCGGGATGCTGGCTTCCTTCACGTCGACGCCGGTGGAGGCCGCCCGCGCGGGTCACGCTGCAACGGTGCTCGATGATGGAGGCATCCTGCTGGTCGGAGGTGAACAACCAGCCAGTGGAGCCACACTTGGCAACGGGGCCATCTTCACGCCCTGCACGCCCGTGGCGGACGACGCGCGCCTGTGCCCCGCGATCACGCCCTGATACATCGTCACGGTCTCAGCGCAGTCTGAAGTTGAGCTGGGTGGTGGAGTCCGCCCGGATGACGGCGCTCTGGCGCTGACGAGCACCCGTCGGTGGGTTGACCGCGTCGATCTGGTGCTGTCCCGGTGGCAGGGGGTGGTGGCGCAGCGGGGAGGTCTTACCTGTCTTCTTGCCATCGATCGAGATCTCACACCACGGCAGGCACGCCACGTCCAGGAATCCCGTGGCGTGGCGCCCGGCGCCTGGCTTGCCCGAATGTTTTCGGGGTGGGCGCCCGGGGGTGACCGGGGTTGACCTGGCGGGCGGCACGGCCAGCCGCAGCTCCTGGCCTTGCTGCAGCGCGATCGCCTCGTCAAAGGGCGTCGCGTCGGGGCGCTCGACGGAGAGGCGGACGGGCGAGTCCGCGGGTAATTGCAGGCTCAGTGTGCCGTCGTCAGCGACGGTGCCGCGCAGGATCCCATCGACGCGTACCGCCACCCCAGGCGTGGCATCTGTCACCACGAGGGTGCCAACGCGTGGCATGGACTCCGCCGCGGTGGCCACAGGCCGGTCCTCGACGGCCGCATCGGGCATGGGCCTGACCACCTCCCCGATCTCGGCCGTCGCCAGTTCCTGGCGCCGCGAGGAGCGCGCCTGCTGCCACGCGAGGTACACCACGCTGCCAACGCCCAGTGTCAGCAGCAGGCTGAGGCCCGCGATGAGAAGGATGCTGCGTGAGGTCGGGGCGTTCACCGGGGTCCGGGCTGGCAAGGTCGCGGGATCGGGGCGTGTCAGGCTGCCCGCGGCTAACCGGGGCGAACTGGGCGGGGTGAGCAGGGTGTCGGCGTCCGCGATCTCGGTGAACTCGTTGATCGAGCGTTCCAGCTCCTCGCGCCGGGTGGCCGGGCTCACCAGGGTCCTGGTCTGCTGCCCTTCCTGGACCGGCTCCACCGGCCTGAACAGCAGGCGCAGCAGATGTCCGACCGACGCCGCATATTCGGAGAGATCGCGGCCAGACAGCAGGGCCTGCAGGGCATCGGCCGCTGCGTCGCAGCTCGAAAAACGCTTGTCGGGATCGCGCTCGAGGCAACGCCGGACGACGGCCGCCACTGCCTGGTGGACGCCCGCCTTGGCGAGTCGCTCAGCGATGTCTCCGACGTCGGTATTGATCACGGACCGGATCACGTCGATATCGCTGGTGCCCCTGAAGGCCCTGGAGCCGCAGAGCATCTCGAAGGTGACGATGGCGGCTGCGTACTGGTCGACGCGATTGTCGATCGCGCCGGCATCGAGCTGTTCAGGTGCCATGTAGGCGAGCTTGCCCTTGACCACTCCGGTCTCAGTGCGATGCAGCTTGTCCGTGGCGTGCACCACACCGAAGTCGGTGAGCTTGACCTCGCCGCCATATGAAATGAGAAGGTTCTGCGGGCTCACGTCGCGGTGGACGAGACCCATGGGACGGCCCCGGTCGTCCACGGCACGGTGCGCGTGGCCGAGCGCGCGCAACAACTGCACCGCGATGAACAGGGCATGTGGCGTGGACAGGCGGCGCTGCAGCTTGAGCAGCCTCGACATCAGCCGGCTCAGGGTCTGGCCGTCCACGAACTCCATGGCGATGAAGTAGCTGCCCTCGACCTCTCCGCAGTTGAGCACCTGCACGATGTTGGGGTGCACCAGGCGGGCTGCGATGCGCGCCTCGTCGAGTAGCATGGAGACAAAGGACTCGTCCTCGCTGAACTGCGGCAGGATGCGCTTGATCGCGACCTCTCGACGAAAACCGCCCAGGCCACGGATCTCGGCGCGAAAGATCTCGGCCATGCCCCCGGCCGCGATCTTTTCGATCAGGATGTATTCCCCGAATGGGGTTGGCTTCGAGAGAGACATGTCCGGCGTGACCACCTGCCTGTCCGTTCACGATACCATGTGGTCTACAGCGGGCGATCCGATTCTCGCGGGGCCAAACCTGCGGCATCCCGCGCCTCCGCCTCGCACCAGCCAGCCGCTTGCGATATCCTCCAGCCGGCGCTGCCTGCATGGCTGGCAGCCCCCTGTGGGTCGTGTCATGAGAATGGTTCCACGCCTCGTCGCCCGTGCCTGGCCAGAGCTGATGGCCATGCTTCTCCTGATCGGCTGTCCGTCACCACCCCAGTTTGCGGATTGTGTGACCCGCGGCGAATGCGAGTGCCGTGGACCCGGCGACTGTCCCGATGGCAAGAGCTGCGTCAACGGGCACTGCGCCCACCTCCCGGATGCCAGCCAGGTCTTCCTGGCCTTTGGCGAGCGCTGCCTGCATGACGATCAGTGCGAGTCCCAGCGCTGCATCCCCGCGGGCTCTGGCATGTGGAACCTGTGCACCCGACCCTGTGCCACGGACGAACCCTGCCCCTCGACCTGGGACTGCAAGCTGCGCCCGGGCGAGCCCGATGAGTGGCTGTGTGCGGAGCATCTGGACAGGCTGTGCCAGGGCTGCACGGTGGACGAGCACTGCCACCCGGCCTTTGGCGATCGCTGCCTCACCCTCGACGACGGTACGCGCGCCTGCGGCCTGGACTGCAGCGTCGAGCCCTGCCCGCGGGGCACGCGGTGCCAGGTCCTGGCAGGGGGGCCCGCGCAATGTGTGCCGGAGAGCGGTGCCTGCGCCTGCGACGAGCAGAACCTGGGTCTGGTGGTTGGCTGCAGCCGCGACAATATCTTCGGGAGTTGCCGGGGCACGCGCAGCTGCGAGGCGGGTGGCATGTTCACGGACTGCAGCGCGGCCGAGGCCATGGCCGAGCTGTGCAATGGGATAGACGACGATTGTGACGCGCTGGTCGACGCCGACGACGATTCCGTGGATATCGGCAGCCTGCCCCTGGATCCACCCTACCCGTTCTGCCAGCGCGGCAACGCGCCCTCGTGCCGTGGCCGCTGGAGCTGTCAGCTGGACGTGGGTGAGCAGTACGGCTGGGTCTGTGACGCCGTGCAACCTGTCGACGAGATCTGCGACGGCCTCGACAACGACTGTGATGGCAGCAGCGACGAGGACTACCTCGACACCCAGGGCCGCTACCTGCACCCGTCGCATTGCGGCGGCTGCGGTCGCGATTGCAGCGCGCTCATCGAGGGTCTGGCACACGATGCCAGTGGTCAGGTCGCTCCCGACGCCGCGCGCTGTGAGCTGGTCGACGGAGAACCCACCTGCATCCCGCAGCACTGCGCCCCGGGCTTCGCCCCTTATCCCGAGATCGCACCCATCACCTGCTTGGCCCTGGTCAGCCCACAGTGCCGCCCCTGCACCGATGCCGGGGATTGCGTGCTGTCCTGGGACCGCTGCTTGCCTGTCGGACTCGATCCCCACCTGTCCTGTCTGCAGGGCTGTGGCGCCGGCTCTCCCTATGGCACCTGCGATGGCCAGACCGGCACCCGGGGCTGCTGTCCACCAGGGCACCTGTGCCAGGACGTCGAAGGCATGGCGCTGTGCGTTCCTGCGGCCGATTCCTGCGACTGTGACATCGACAGCATTGGTCTGAGCAGGGCCTGCTTCGTGCCGGGGTCCGGAGATACCGTGTGCGTGGGTGCCCAGCTGTGCCAGGCCGATGCGGCACTGGGGGCCACCTGGACCGTCTGCGACGCCTCGGCCACCTCGGTGGAGGTCTGCGATGGGGTGGACAACGACTGCAATGGGACCATCGACGATCCCTTCATCGACACCCGGGGCTCCGGTACCTACGACACCGACGAGCACTGCGGCGCCTGCAACATCAATTGCCCGTCGCTGTGGAACCCCGAGATCCAGCATGCCGTCGGTGGTTGCCGTCTGGCACCGCGCACCAGTGCGCCGCGCTGCGAGATCGTGGCCTGCACCGACGACAGCGCCCCTGGTCAGGGTCTGTGCCGGGCGGACAGCGACTGCGCCCCGGGCTACACCTGCGATCCGCGCTTCTTCGTGTGCACGCGAGCCTGCCAGGTGGACGGCGACTGCGTGGGTGGCCGCTGCGTCGACAACCTGTGTGGACCAAGCTGTGCCACCGCGGCCGACTGCAGTGCCTTTGGTCCCGTGTCCTCCTGCGTGTCGAGCGTGTGCCAGGTGCGGCTGCGCTACAACAACGTGGACGACGTCGACAGCAATGGCTGCGAGTGTGCGGCGCCGCGCGTGGCGCAGATCGACAGCCCCGAGATCTTTGAAACATACCCGGATCCGGGTGTGGCTTACGTGGATCGCGATTGCGACGGCGTCGACGGGCGTGCGAGCGCGGCCCTCTTCGTGTGGTCGGGGAGCGGCGACAGCCGAGGCACCCGGATCGCACCCTACCGCACGGTGGGCGAGGCCATGGCGGCCTACGATCCGACACGTCACTCGCAGATCCTGGTCGCGGCCGGGGAGTACAACGAGCGCGTCGACCTGCGTGTGGGTCTGCGGCTCTATGGCGGCTACAGCCCGGACTTCGCTCACCGTGACGTGGTGCTGTATCCGAGCATCCTGAGTGCCCCCGAGCCCTCGGGAACCATGGCCCCGGGAGTGGTCAACGCCGTGGGTATTCAGAGCGGCGAGACCGTGCTGGCCGGCTTCGTGATCTACGGTTACGACGTGAACGGCCGCGCTGCCGCTGGCGCCCGGGGAGCGAGTTCCTACGCGGTGTACCTGAGCAACAGTTCCGCCGCCGTGACCCTCGCGAACAACGTCATCCTGGCCGGCCGCGGCGGTAACGGTGGCAACGGCGGACCGGGATCGCCAGGAGTGGCGGGAGCCCGCGGGGGCGACGGCCGGAACTCGGTGGAATGCCACACGCCGCGCTGCCGCAACGAGTCGCAGCAAGGTGGAAATGCTGGCGCCAACAACGGCTGCACCGATGCTGCAGGCCGGGGCGGGGCACCGGCTTCGGGCGACGCGGATCCCCAGCAGTACAGCTCGACCAGCAATGGCGACGGGCTCGGTGGCGGCAACGGCGCGTACTCGTCGCAGTTCAACCCTGAATGGCGGGACCTGTGCAAGTACGACTGCACGGTGGCCGAGGACATGAACGGTGACGACGCGCAATCAGGCACCGGTGGCACGGCGGGTGGCGGTGGCGCCGGTTGCATCCAGCTCCAGGGAGCCGTGGTCGGGGGCCGCTGGCAGGCAGCGAATCCGACGACGGGCACGCGGGGCAACAACGGTCGTGGTGGAGGCGGCGGTGGCGCGGGTGGCTGTGTGATCAACGAGAACCCGGCCTCGTGCACGGTGGGCAACCGCGTCGGCGACCTCGGGGCCACGGGTGGTGGCGGTGGCGCCGGTGGCTGCGGAGGAAGCGGTGGTCAGGCCGCGGGCGCCGGGGGTGGTTCCTTCGCCATCTTCATCGGCAACACCGCGACCCTGGCCAGTTTCCCCGTGATCCAGGGCAACGTGATCTACCGCGGCGAGGGCGGTGCTGGTGGTCACGGTGGCGACGGTGGCCACGGCGGGCTTGGCGGTGTCGGCGGTTCGGGCGGTGTCCCTGTCAACCCGGCCTGGTGCGCGGGTTTCGGCGGCAAGGGCGGCCGCGGTGGCGACGGCGGCAGCGGCGGCGGCGGCGGCGGTGCCTGCGGTGGTGTGAGCTACGGTGTGGCAGGGAACATCAGTGCCATCGCCAGCTACCGCGCGGGCAACAGCTTCGTCGCGGACGCGGCGCCGAGCAGTGGTGGTCCACCAGGCCACGGTGGGACCTCACCAGCGGGCCCGGCACAGGCCGGGAGCGATGGCAGCGCAGGCGCATGGGGGGATGTCCATGCGTACTGAAAGACACACCGTCGTCGCAGGTCTGCTCGGTGCTTCACTGTTCCTCGGCGCACTTCAGGCCTGCCAGTGTCAGCCCGAGCTTGCAACCTGCGCCGCGGCCAGCTGCCCCTGCATCGTGCAAGCGGACTGCCCCGCGAACTTCGACTGCATCGACGACGTGTGCGTGCTGCACCGGGATCTCCCCGATGCCGCGGTGGAGGATGCGGCCGCTCTCAAGGGTTTTGGAGAGCTGTGCGAGCACAACGCCGAGTGTGAGAGCGGTTTCTGCGTCGCGGACACGCGCGGTGCTTTCTGCACCGTGCGCTGCCAGGCAGGCTGTCCGGTAGGCTGGGTGTGCCGGCTGGTGCCGGATCCGCGGGGCGAACCCGAGCCCGTGGGCCTGTGCCTGTACGATCGCGCCTTGCTGTGCCAGCCCTGCGTCGACGATGTGAGCTGCGATCCCGCGGGTGGTGATCGCTGCCTGGCCGATGGGGCACTGCAGAGCTGCGGCCGCGACTGCACCTTCGAGGACTGTCCCGGGGGCTATCGCTGCATCGACACCGAGGGACCGACTGTGGGTCGCCAGTGCTGGCCCGAGAGCGAGACCTGCGCCTGCACGGTCGCCAGCGAGGGCCTGACGCGATCCTGCGTTGCCAGCAACGATGTCGGGACCTGCGCCGGGCAGGAGCTGTGCGAGGCTGGCGCGTGGAGTGCGTGCTCGGCGCGAACACCAGCCCTGGAGGACTGCAACGGACTCGACGACGACTGCAATGTCCGCGTCGACGAGGGGCAGTTCGATCGGGCCTGCGAGCGCAGCGCTGGTGGGTGGACCTGTGCCGGTACCGAGCGCTGCGGCGGCAGCAACGGCTGGCAGTGCGACGCGCCAGAACCCGTGCCCGAGCTCTGTGACGGTCTCGACAACAACTGCAACGCTGCGGTCGACGAGGATTTCGTCGATCTGCAGGGCCGCTACATCACGCCCGAGCACTGCGGTGGCTGCGGTGTGGTGTGCCAGGACATCGTGCCCCATGCCGTCGCCACGGACTGCCGTGTCGTCGAGGACAGGGCACGCTGTGTGGCCACGAGCTGCGAGAGCGGTTTCTTCGTGTACGACGCCGGGGTCGGGGCGACGCTGTGCATGGCGCTGCCCGACAACCTGTGCGACGCCTGCGCAGTGGATGGTGACTGTCTGGCGCCGGGTTCACGCTGTCTGGAGACCGAGGACGGTCGATTCTGTGGCCGCGACTGCGCGGCGGGCTCGGTCTATGGCACCAGCTGTCCGCTCGGCTACGCCTGTGTCACCGAGGCCACCGGGGCGCAGTGTCGGCCTGGCACCCAGAGCTGCCTGTGCAACGTCGATCGGGTGGGGACCATCCGCGCCTGCACCGTCGATGTGTGCACCGGGTACGAGACCTGTGGCGACCAGGGCGCGGGACCGGCCTGGAGTTCCTGCGACATCAGCTCGGCGCAGGAGATCTGCGATGCCCTCGACAACGACTGCGACGATGAGATCGACGAGGGCTTCCTGAACCCCGTCAGCGGGCGCTACGACGCGGATCAGCACTGTGGCTTCTGCAACAACGACTGCACCGCGATCTGGGCTCCCGAGATCCACCATGCCGAGGGCGACTGCGACGCCAGCGGCGCGGCCATGCCGAGCTGCCGCTTGAGCTGCCTGGACGAGACCGTGGATGGCGTGCTGTACCAATGGGTCGACGTCAATGCGGACCCCATGGATGGTTGCGAGTGCCGCCGCGTGGCCGGCAACCTGGACCAGGACGTGCCTGACCGGGGCGCGTTCCCACAACCCTGGGCCGACTACGTCGACGAGAATTGCGATGGCGTCGACGGCGTCATCGCGCATTCCCTGTTCGTGTCGGCCCTGGGCAGCGCCACCGGGACCGGCAGCCTCGCCAATCCCTTTGCGACCCTTGGTGCGGCTCTGGCCGCCCTGCCGGCCTCGGGCAAGCGCTATCTTCTGGTTGCCGAGGGCGTGTACCCCGAGGACCTGGAACTGCGCGACGGAGACAAGCTGTTTGGCGGCTATGCCTCGGACTTCCTGAGCCGCGACGTGTTGCTGCACAGCACCGTGATCCAGGGCGTGGCCCCGGTGGATGTCGATGCGCCGGCCACGATCAACGCCAGCGACCTCGGCCGGTCCGCGGCCGAGACCATCGTCAGCGGCTTCACCATCCAGGGTCGTGACATCGAGGGTGCCACCGCGGACAACGCCCATGGTGCAGCCAGCGTGGCCGTCTACCTCAGCGAGGTCGGACCCGGGCTGGTGTTGCAGAACAACGTGATACGCGGTGGTCGTGGTGGGCCCGGAGGGCGCGGCTCCACCGGAGCCGTTGGTTACGGGCGGCAGAACAGCACCGCGCTCGACGGCACGGACGGTCTGGCACAGGTGAGGCAAAACGGAGTGTGTCCCGTCGGCCTGTGGCGCGAGGGTGGTGCCGGCGGTGCCAACCTGCGCTGCCCGGCGAGCAACGCGCACCGTGGCGGCGGTGTGCGCTGTCCGACCTTCGACTGGGCGAGCACGCCCTACCAGGGCGCGCATGCGGAGTACGCGACGCCCACCGGCAATGACGGCGAGGGTGGGTTCGACTGGAGCTTCGATCCCTGGAGCAACCAGGACGGGCGCTACTGCGGTCACGTCACCGAGAGCGGCTGGCCCGATCCGCAGCGCAACGTTGGCAACGATGGTCGCGACGGCGCCGACGGTGCTCCGGGCACCGGCGGGCTTGGTGGTCGCGGACGCTACGGTTCCGTGAGCAACGGCGTCTGGGTGCGAGCCCCCGCTGGCGCGACCGTCGGCAGCGCGGGCACGGCCGCTGCGGCCGGCGGTGGTGGAGGAGCGGGAGGCGGCACAGCGCGATGGTACACCGGCGCAGACACCTGTCCCGAGCACGAGCAGGGGGCCACGGGCGGAGGTGGTGGCGCGGGTGGTTGCGGCGGCGCGGGCGGTTCCGCAGGCGGGGCAGGGGGCGCCTCGATCGCGGTCCTGATCGTGCGCAGCAGCGTCAGCAGCAGCGTGGGGCTCCCCTCCCTCGTCGACAATCGCATCGAGCGCGGCGCTGGTGGCGATGGCGGCACGGGCGGCTACGGGGGGCCAGGCGGGCAGGGCGGACGCGGCGGCTTCGGTGGCCCACCCTCGACCTGGGTCGGCAGTACCGGCGGAAAGGGCGGCGACGGCGGCAACGGCGGACCTGGCGCTGGCGGCGGTGGCGGCAGCGGAGGCGCGTCGTATGGTGTGCTCGGCTTCAATACCCCGGGTGCGACATTCGGGGAGGACAATACCTATCTCGTCGACGACAGCGTGGAGACCGGTGGGGCCGGAGGCGTCGGCGGAGGTGCCGCAGCCAGCAGTGCTCTGGGTGGCGCAGGCTTGCCCGGAGCCTCGGGCAACGTGGTCCTGCTCAGCGCCTGCGGCGCCGGGGGGAGCTGTCCTGTGGGTTCATCCTGCGATGCCAACAGCGTGTGCGTGCCAGGTCCCTGAGCTCGACCGGCTTCTCTATCACTGCATGCGGGCCTCGTTCGACGCTCAGGGCAGGTCGGCCAGGCGTATCCGGAACGACACCAGGTGCCCGTCCGTTTCGCGCACGCCGAGCGCGAAGCTCGTGACCAGGCCTTCGAACACCCGGACCTCCTTGAGAGTGTGACTGGTCGCTTGCACGGGGAGCTCCGGGCCCATCTCGGTTGGTACGGTGCCGAGGCGGCGCCCGAACACGGCGCGGGGCGAGCTGAAGCGGTCGTCGAGCCACAGCGCACCGAAACTTGTGTTCAGTGCTGCCAGCGACGGATAGAGGCGACGGACACAGGCCGTGCACAGTTCGAAGTTCTCCGTGGCGGTCGAGCCGAGGATGCTTCCGTCCTGGCCGATGTACTGGCCGACCATCCCGGTCGGGCTGTCGCCGGTGATCATCAGGTAGCGGTCGCCGCTGTAGGCCACCTGGGGTGTCAGCTGCGCGCCGGGGCGCAGACTCAGCGAGAGCACGAAGCCGGTGAGCGTTCCGGAGGCCGAGACCAGCGCCCCTCCCACGTTGCCAGGATCGGCGGTGGTCGAGAAGTCGGAGCCAAAGACGGTGAAGAAGCCGGTGCCATCCGAGGCTGCGTCGGGTTGATACACGCGGGCGGCGCTGTCGGGGGGCGAGTACAGATCGACGGGCGAGGTCATGCTGCCGTTGGACTGGATGACCCGACCTTGAAGGATGCTGCCACCGGCAGAGGTGGCCTTGCTCCACACCACCAGGAACTCGGCGCCGTTGGAGGCAACAGCGGGCGTTGCCAGCACCAGGGTGGAGGTGGCGATGACAAGGGCGCTGCCCGTGAGGGTGCCGTTGAGCGCGACCCACTGCCCGTAGATGTGGTGGGTGGTGTTCTGGCCGCTGGTCACGCTCTCTGACCAGACGGCCAGGTAGCGACTGCCATCGGTGGCGACGTCGGGATCGTACGCCATGTGGGTGCTGTCCGGCGCCCGGTTGACGTTGAACTCCTGCGCCATCGGCTGGCCATTGCCATCGAGCCGACGGCCGAACACCGCGGGCTGTGCCATGTAGTAGTGCTGGTACACCGCAAGGTGGCCGCCGGACCCACCCGCAGCCTCGACGCTCCAGGTATTGCTGGCAGCGACCTCGAGCTCGGCGGGCGCCACCTCGTCCTCGCCGTCGCAGTCCTGGTCCGTCGAGTCGAAGGGAATCTCGATGGCGCCGGGATGGACCGTGCTATCCCTGTCGTCGCAATCGCCCTGGGCCACAGTGTAGCCGTCCTGGTCTTCATCCTCGACGGCAGCATCCGGACTGGTGCTTCCGCTGTCCTGACCTGCGTTGCCGCTGTCCTGATCTGTGCTGCTGCTGTCGGGGTCGCCGATCCCGCCATCGCGATCGAGGGTGCTCGAGTCCAGGTTCACCACCGAACCGTCTTGGTTCGTCGCACAGACGAGGTCAGATCCATCGCAGTCCTGATCGACACCGTCCTCGCAGATCTCGACGGCACCAGGGTGGACGCGCGCATCCGTGTCGTCACAGTCGACGGTGGTCGTGTAGCCATCGCGGTCCGCATCTTGGTTCTGGGCTCCGACAGGTTCGCACGCCGCAACAAGAAGCCAGGTCATGGCGACCGCAGCTCCGATTTCAGGACAGGTCCTCGGCATGGTGAGCTCCTTCTCGTGGGGGCGAGCATAGCAGTTGCCGCCCCTCGGCATGCGGTGGTGGAGCGTGGCGCGCAGCGGAAGAAATTCCTGGCACCAGAGTGAGGATTACTTTTCCTGGCATGCTCTTGACGCCGTCACGAGAGCAGCGCGAAGCTCTGCGACACGTTCCGAGAAATCAGCTCCTGTCCCGCGACACTCCGGTCACGGGACCGGCGGCCATCACCAGGGAGGGGGGGGACATGCCCAGGTCTATCTATCTCGTTGTGCTCCTGGCTGTACTGGGGGTGAGTGGGTGCGGTGGTTGCGGCCCTGACCCCGAAGTCACCTGCGACTACAGGGGCACGGCCTATCCTGCGGGCAAGAGTTTCACGGCCGACGACGGCTGCAACCAGTGCATCTGCAGCGAGACCAAGGTCATTCACTGCACCTCGCTGGTCTGTCCGGAGCCCGACGCGGGAGTGGCGGATTCCGGTCCCGAGGACGGTGGCTTCATCGTCGTGGTCGACTACCCGGGCACCGCCTGCGTGCTCGAGAGCGTGGACGGTGAGGCTCCACTCGGGCCCCCCAAGACCGGGCAGCTGCTGATGCTCGGGGACCAGGGCTGGGACCCGCCCACTCCCGATGCCACCATCACGGTAGTGAACTGGAGTGTGCAGGACGCACCGGTGGGAACCCGCGTGGTGATCGAGGCAGACGGGAGATACCGGCCGGACATGGTGGGCCCCTACGTGCTACGCGCCAGCATCGAGGACGACCAGGGAGGTACTGCCGTTCAGAGCTGCACCCTGCAGGTCCTGCCGCCGACGCGGCTCTATGTCGAGCTGGTGTGGAACAACAACGACACCGATGTCGATCTGCGCATGACAAAGGCCGACGCGGACGGGAAATTTTGCACTGACCTCTCCCCCGTGCCGGCCGGGTTTGTGTCGCAGAACTGCGACGACAGCCTGGAGTGCGACTATTCAAACTGCAAGATCAACACCCAGGGCGTCCGACCGGACTGGGATGCTGACCAGGTGAGCGGCAGCGGCGGCGACCCCACCCTGCTGTTCGACGTGTTGACTGGCTACGGCCCCGAGGCCATAGGCGTCGACGATCCGGCCCCGGGCAGTTACCTCGTCGTGGGTCACTTCTTCTCCGCCCACGGACGGCTGGTCCATCAGTCCCGCATCGACCTGCGCGTGTGGGCAGACGGTCAGCTTCGGGGTTCCGCGACCCTCGACCTGGCCGAGAATACCTGGAGGGAGGCTCTGCGCTTCACCTGGCCCGATGCCGGAGAATCGTTCTGCATCGAGGCGCTCGGGCAGAGCAGCGAGCGCTGCTCCGATCTGCCCTTCTGCACACCAGCCCCGACCTGCGGCGAATGTGATACCGACGGCGATTGCGGACCGTCGTCACTGTGCTCGACAAGCCTGTCGCGCTGCCTGCCCCGGGTTCAGGGTTGCGATGGGGCCGAGGACTGTGCCGGTGTGCTGGAGTGCATCCCGGCCACCCAGGTCTGCACCGAGCCACAGTGCGATGGCGCCACCCTGTTGTGTCCCGACCCGCGCATGGGTTGTGACGAGGCGCTGCGAGCTTGCGTGTTGCCCCCGCCGGTGTGCGACGAGAGCGATGAGCCCAACAACACGATGGCCAGTGCCACAGCGGTTTCCGGCTCCACCTTCGACAGCGCGCTGTGCCGTGGCGACGTGGACCTGCTGGCCGTGCAGGGACACGCGAACATGCGCCTCCGGGTGACCGCGACCTTTGCCACGACCACGTCCGAGCACTTCAACGGCGATCTGCTCGAGCTCCTGGATGCCAGCGGCAACGTGCTGCACCGGCGGACCTTTGGCTTCGAGCCGGCCGCCCTGGTGGCGACGGATGTGGCAGCGGACGCCACTTTCTATGTGCGCCTCACCGGCGTGGCCACTGGCACGGACCTGGCGCCCTACCATCTGGAGGTCGCCGAGGTCGCGGCTTTCAACTGCGCCAGCGAGCTCGGGGAGCCCAACGACACCCTGGAGCAGTCGAGCAACTCCATCCTGGCCGTCGGTACTCATGATCGCGTGCTGTGTGGGGACCAGGATATCGATCATCACCGGATCGCAATCCCCTTGGACCAGCGTCTCGACCTGACGGTCACCGTGACAGACGGATTTCCTGAAATCGTCATGCTGGACGTGAGTGGGTCGGTGCTTCACATGGAACCCCTCGCCCCCGACGGTGTCTGCCACTTCGTTTCCAGTGCCCGCGGGCAGGCGAAGACCGTGATCCTGCAGCTGCACGGGGGATTAGGCCCAGATCCCAGCCTGGATCCCGTGCTGGCCTACAACGTCGAGGTGGTCCTGGGACCGGCACCGACCTGCAGTGAAATGGGGGAGCCCAACGAGACGCAGCAGCAGGCCACACCACTGACACCGGGGACCCACGTCGGTGTGATGTGTGATCAGGACGACAGGGACGTGTTCGCGCTGGCTGTTCCCGCAGGAGGAGGCATTGACGTGAGCTTGACCTTTGTCGACACCGAGGGCGACCTGGAGTTGCGCGTGGAGAACGCGGCAGGAACCGTCCTCGCGAGTTCCGCGACGACGGCAAATACCGAGCACGTGGCTCTCTCAAGTCTCGCTGCGGCCACCTACTACATCGTGGTCTACGCCTACAGCAGCAGCTATCCAGCACCTGACGCGCAGCCTTACTCGCTGGCGATCGTGCCCGTGGGGTGGCCGGATGCGGGGCCAGGAGCCGACGCGAGCGCAGAAGATGTGCCCACGACAGATGTCGGTACGCCCCTCGACGCCGGGAGTGCAGAGGATTCTTTTGTGGTGCCCGATGCCAGCTCCGCCATGGACAGCTCCTCGGCGCCCGACGCTGGCACGGTGGACGCCAGTGAGGATGCGAGCCCGGGCGAGGACGTGGCCCCGACCGAGGATGCAGGGTAGCCCGTCATCGCTTCAGCTCGCCCAACCGCCCGGTCTTGCTCACGCGGGTCCTCCGAGCCCGCCATAACAGCCGTGTCGCCAGATGGGCAGGAACGATCAGAAGCGCGTTCGTCTCCATCGTGGCGAGGATTGCTGCTACCCCTTTACGCCCCGCGCCGCGGCAAGCTCTGACGCTTCTGGCCAGCCATGAACTCGGCATAGCCATCCACCCCCAGTTCGCGGATCTTGAGCACGCAGGCCGGGCGATTGGAGTTGAAGACCAGGGCGAATGCCCTGGAGATGAAGTTGTTGAACTTGGAGCACTGTCTAGGATCTGAGAACTTGTTGCACTCGCCGCACGATCCCAGCTTGTTCTCGGCGCAGCAGGTGCGCACGCCGCACCACGTGGCCTTGTGGTTCTCGCGGCAGCCCGGGCACTTCCCCTTGAGGTAGGAGCGACAGGCTCCGCAGTACAGGCCGCAGTTGGCCACGAGAGAGCTGCTGGCGATCACGTCCTTCATGTCCGACTCCTTGCGCACCAGATCTCTCAAGAACTACCCGTGAACAGTTTCATGAAGCCGCGGCCACGTCAGGCTGGCGCTTCAATGGGCGGCCCCTGGGCACCCTTTGTCGTCGGAGGTCGCCGTGGCGTGGGAGAACCACTCGGTCAGCTCCTGCCGCAGTCGACAGCGCAGGTCGCCGGACGCCAGCCTGCTGTCGCCATCGAGTCTGCCGAGCAGGCTGTGCGTGCTCGTGACCTCACTGGACCGCCGGAGGCCTCCACCAGCGGGCGTATCGAGCACCATGAACCCGGGTCCTGTAGATCCTGGCGGGAGCCAGGGCTCCCAGGTCGGCAGATCGCCCCCGCGCCCGCTGCCTGGATCGCCGTCGCTGGCAAAGGCGCTCCAGTACGACATCATCTGGGCACTGAGCAGGCGCCGACCGGGCCAGCTCTCGGGTCCATAGATCATCTCGGTGCCCTGGCCCATGAACCAGCGACCATGCACGAAGGGGATCTCCAGGGCGTGGGCCGCGCCGAGCATGGAGCCGAGGTCGACGCTTTGGTTCGGTTCCTCGTCCCAGTCGAAGCGGTAGACGAAGACCCGGGGCCAGCCTGCGTCCATCATGCGCTGTGCAATCTCATCGGCACCCTGGGCCTTCCACTGGGCGCTGAGGTACTCCGCCCGCAGCTGGTACTCGGCGGGGTCACGAAGCACGGGTACCACGCCGAACAGCCAGGAGACCTGCTCCGGGTCAAAGAACTGAAACAGCTTGGTCTCGTCTCTGTTGGTACCCAGCATCACGGGCACCTGGTGAAAGCAGCCGGACCTGGCGAAGCACTCGGCCAGGGGCAACTCGGGCAGCACGACGCCGTCGCGGAACAGGATGGGCAAGAAGTACATGCCCAGGACAAGACGCTCGCGATATGGCGCCAGCATCTGCTCCGGGCTCTTGCCGCGCAGGTATGTGGCTATCTCCTGGGCACTCATGGTGCCGAGGTGGGCACGTGCGCTGATCCTGTCACTCGCCAATCCGTCGAGCACGAGCAAGCGCAGCAGGACTTCCGTCGAGCTCTTGGCATGGCCCGAAGCGCGGACCTCGTCGACGAGGTTCTCGGCCTCTGCCGTGCTGGCGCCCCCGACGATGCCGCTCTGGACGATGGCGTGCTGGAACAGACCCCTGCTCAGAGGCGATGCGAGCAGGGCCAGCACATTTTGGCCGCCTGCAGATTCGCCGAAGATGGTCACGTTGCCAGGCTCGCCACCAAAGGCCGCGATGTTGTCGCGTACCCAGCGCAGTGCCTGCACCAGATCCAGCAGCGCGAAGTTGCCCGAATTATCGACAGCACTGGAGCTGTCGTCGCGCAGAGCCGGGTGGCGAAACCAGCCCAGCACGCCGAGCCTGTAGTTGACGGTGACCACCACCACACCCTGGCTCGCCGCCAGCATGTCGGGTCTGTAGAAGCCTCCGTGGCCCATGGTGTTGCCGCCGCCATGTACCCAAAGCATCACGGGCAATCCACGGCCGGGCCTGGCCGGAAGGTCTCGCTGTGCCAGCGCCGGTGCGTGAATGTTGAGATAGAGGCAATCCTCGTCGCCGGTGACGCTCCCTGGTGGCCCTGGCTCATCGGCCCCCAGCAAGCTGCTGAACTGCGGGCAGGCCGCGCTGATCTGCAGGGCTGGCCGGATTTCTGTCCAGGCTGGCGCCGGTCGAGGCGCGCGCCAGCGCAGCGGGCCCACGGGCGCGGCGGCGTAGGGGATGCCCAGCCAGGAGTGACTTCCCTGCGAGGTCTCGAAACCGAGCACGGGCCCGGCTGCGGGGAGGCGGAGGGTTTCCCTGGCGGCCTCCGGCAGCGCAACCGGATGCGAGCCTGTGCACGAGAGCACGATGACGGCCGGCAAGAGCACGGCAGGACGCGTCGTCCATCTCATGTCATGGCCTCGACTCTTTCTTTCTCCATGGCGACCGGGCGACAGGAGTGGTGCCATCATAGAGCGGGGCAGGGACCCGGGTGAAGGTTCAGCTGGCCGGCGACTGTGGAAAAGCGCGATCGACGGCATCGCGCGGGAGTACAATCACCGGCAGCGTCACGACGAGGGGACCCATGTCATTCGATAGCCAACGCTGCCGAGGGGTGCTTTCTGGAGTGCTCGCCGCCTGCCTCCTGGCGGCCAGTGCGATGGCCTGTGACCCGGCATCGCCGCAGGCCATTGCCTGCAACAGCAACGCGGATTGCCCTTCGGGCTCGGTGTGTGGCGCCGGGCTGTGCCGGACCGCCGGGCCGCTGCTGGATGCGGGGACGACGCGCCACGACGCCGTGATTCTCGATGTCCAGGGCGCTGATGTCGGGACCGATGCGGCGATCGCCGTGGATATCGGCGCTGGCGACGTGGTGGCCGCCGACGCGGCAGTGGCAGACAGCGCGCCCACGCCTCCCGTGCTTCTGCTGGTCAGCCCTGTCCTTCACCGGGATGACTGGGTTCAGCACGGTGACACCAGGAGCTTCGTCAGCACGGTGCAGCGCGGGGACGGTGCAGCCCTCGACACCCTGCATGTCAGCACGAGCGCATCCTGGCTGAGCCTGCGACTGTCGACCCCAGCGTCGGCGACCCGGCGGGACCTTCAGCTGGACGTCGACAGCAGTGTGCTGGCCGCGGGAGTGCACGTGGCCGAGGTCACGCTGGTCGACGACGAGGTGCAGGTGGTGCCGGTCACGATCCAGGTCCAGGTGCGGATCCTGGACTGGTCCGTGGTGCGCATCGGCCCGGCGCTCGATAGATGTCCCCATCCCACTGCAGGCGGACCCGTCGTTCCAACCTGTGAATACTGGGGCCCGACGGGACTGGAGGATGCCCTGTCTGACCTCGTCGAGCCCGGGGTCCGGCTGCTGCTGTATGACGACGACGGGGCCCCGTTCATCTACGACGGTTGCCTGGAGGTACCCGGCGAGACCTGGATCAGCACAGCCCCGGGAATCCCGCCACACAACGTGCTGGTCACCTGCCACAACCCTCCCGCGGGCTATGCAGGTGGCACGCTGCGCCTGACGGGTGACGGCGTGCACCTGCAAGGGCTGACCGTGGTGTGTCAGGAGGGCTCGGAGACTGCGATCACCGCCTGGCCTGCCCTGGACCAGCCCGACGGGGCGACGCGCGGACACCTGCTCGAGGACCTGGTGCTGTGGGCTGCCATGCCCGAACTCATGGGCTCCAACAGCATCGTCGATTTCGTGCAGCTCGGCGCGGACACCGTGCTGCGCAACAGCCACGTGTTCGGCTACTTCGAGGGCGGCATCGACCTGCGCGGCGCACACCGGACGCGGATCGTGCACAACACCATCGTGCTGTTCCAGGACTGGGGCGGCGGCTTCAACGTGCAGGGCGCCCAGGATCTGGTGTTCTCGAACAACGTGGTCCTGGCCCTGAGCCGCGTCGAGCCCGTGCTGTTGAGAGCCTCGCCCTTCACCAGCGGCCTGGTCGTGGCGGGCAACGTGGTCGAGGGCTTCGACATGCTGGTCGAGGACCTGGACGGCACCAATCCTCGCAACGAGGTCGTGGACAACATCAGCGGAGCCGAGGGCGTCGCCGAGCTGGAGTCGCCCCTGAGACCTTTGCTGCTGGTGGACAGCATCCAGAGCACCGGTGGGCGCGTCCTCGGAAGCGGAATCAGTCTCGACGGCGTGGAACTCGAGGGCCGTCGCGACCTGATTCCAGGTGCGTACCAGGATCGAAGCCCGCTCGCATTGCCTCGACGAACCGAGGTCCGGGTTGGCGAGGGAGACTGCGGGGGGCAGGCGTGCGACGTGCTGGCCAGCGAGGACAATGAGATCCAGCGCGCGGTGTGGAGCGTGTGGCCAGGTGGCGAGGTGAAGATCTACCCGAGCATGGTTCCTTATGCGGGCAATGCCATCGTGAGCTGGCAGCAGCGCATCGTTGGCATGAGCCAGCTGGCCGAGCCCGACGACGTGGTGCTGCAGGGGCGCGATGAGGACTCGGTGCTCACTCAGCTGCGGCTTTGGCGCCGTCACGCCGCGGTGCTGGCCCTGCTCAAGGCGAACCTGAATGCGGTGCAGGTGGAGAACCTGAGCATCATGGTGGACGGCTCCAGCGAGGCGAGTCAGACCGCCATCTTTGTCGAGGGCACGGGCAGCAGCAGCCCGGATGCCGTGCGCGACCTGCGCCGGCTCAAGATCGTCGCGACGCAGATCGCGGTGAACGCGCCTCCTGCTGCTCAGGCGCTGTTGCTGGGTGACAAGGTGCGGGTGCAGGAGGTCCTCATCGCGGGCCCGTTCGGGAGCTGCATCCACTTCGGTCCACGCCAAGCTCTGCAGGTCCCGACGCCAAGCACCACGGGGTGGGTGGCCAACCTCAGCTGCGATCTGGTCGGTACAGGCTCGCAGGCGCCTCGCGCGGCGTTCGAAGTGGCGAGGACACATGACACGGTTCTGCTCAACCTGGCCGTGCAGCTCACCGAGCCTGCGCCGCTGTTCCTTGCGCAGCGTCGGAGCACGGGCGACACAGGTGTCCTGGCCCTCGATGCACCGACCAGCCTGACCGTGCAGGCGGTCAGCCACAGTGGTGGCAGTGTCGACTGCGATGGCTTCGACTGCACCAGCGATGGGCACGTCTTTTCTGCCATCACCCCCGTGAGCGGCAGCGATTCACTCTTCCTGTCCGCTTCGGACTACCACTTGGCCGTCGGTTCCCCGGCCCTGGACACGGGCGTGATTCCGGTGTCCGTGGATGCGCAGTTCGACCAGGAATTGTCGCTGGACAGCGTGTCGCGGACGGGGCGAGCTCGGGATCGTGGCTGCTACGAGCAGGAGGATTGAACAGGGTCCTGTGGAGTCCGGCAGCGAGGGACAGCCATCACGAGGCGAGGCCCTCCTGCGACGCCGCACCGGCAGCGCCCCGGGACCCCGGAGAGCTCAACCCGCCCTCGGTCCGTACACCTCGAGCAGGCGCCCGGTGAGATGCAGGAGTTGCAGCCGCAGCTGGGTACTGTCGACGCGGGCGCGCAGCTCGCGCAGGCTGCTGGCGCGAAGCTGGTCCTGGGCCTGGCTGACGTCGAGGGCCGTCGAGCTCCCGGTGGCAAATCGCGCCTCTTCGGCCACCACCTGGCGCTGCACGATGGACAGGGTCTGGGCAGACAGCTCCGTGCGTCGGGCCGCGGCCTGGGCGCGGGCCCGGGCCGTGTCCAGGTCGGCAACCACGGCCTGCTCGGCCTGGTTCAGCTGCTCCTGGGCAGACTGCACGGCCAGGCGTGCGCGGGCGGCCTCGGACTCGCGCTGGGTCCCATCCAGGGGTGTCTCGAAGCTGAGGCCCACCATGGCGCTCACCCCATCGCTGCTGGCCAGGCCTGAGAAGGCTGGAGCCAGGTCCTGATTGCCCAGGCCCTGGGCCTGCACGTAGCCGGTCAGGTCCAGGCGGGGTCGAAGCGGTTCGGCCGCGGTGCGGGCCTGTACCTCGGCAAGATGCATGGCCTCGCGAAGCTCGAGCACCCGGTAGGAGGACGCCAGGGCGGCAGCGCGCAGCGCATCCGTCGTGTCGACGGAGACGGAGGGCTGGTCCCCGGCCCTGGCGCGCAGGTCCCTGGCCCCATCGACGACGCCAATGGCCTGCCCCAGGGCGATGGCGCGACTCTCGCGCTCGGCCTCGGCGCTGGCCAGGTCCTCGTGCAGCGCTGCGACCCGTGATTCGAAGGTCAACAGCTCGACTGGCGCCAGGTCACCACTGGCCACGCGGGCTGCTGCCTGATCGCGTTGCTGCTCGGCGAGCTGCAAGCTCTGCTGCTGGATGTCGAGGGCGCGGCTGGCGTAGTACAGCTCCCAGTATGCAGACAGGGCTCCCTGCAGCACCTCACTGGCGACCCGCTGCCGCGCTACCTTCGCGGAGGCCAGCGCCACCTCGGCTTGGTCCAGGGACGCCCGGCTGACGTCGCGACCTGCGCCGCGCAGCAGGGGTTGGCTGAAGCCCATGCGCACCGAGGTGCTGTAGCCAGGACCGACGTCGACCAGGGTGCCGGGCTGGGTGAAGCTGCTGGACTGCGAGGTCTGGGCCTGGCCCTCGACACGAAGGGATAGATCGGTGCCCCACTCGAGGTGGCGCTGCAGCTCGCCGCCGAGCACGAGGCTGGTGCTGCTGGGGTTGCTGACACCGCTGCCGCTCAGGGTCGGCGAGGCCAGGCGCGCGAGCTGCTGGTCGAGCTTGAGCACGAAGCCGTAGCGGGCCTGCTCACCCAGCACCTGTTGCTCGGCGCGCTCGAGGTCGATGATGGCCGCGGCGAGGGCGGGGTTGTGCTCCACTGCCAGGGTCACGGTGCGGGTCTCATCCAGCTCCCGGCCTGCGGGGCCAGAGTCCTGAGCCCGTGCTGCGATGGAGGGTGCCAGCAGTGCGAGGGCGGCCCCTGTCTGCAACGCCAGCCGGAAACGACGGGTGTGCTTGACGTCACTCATAGCGCAATGCCTCGATGGGGTTGAGGCGGGCGGCCTTGCGCGCCGGCACGTAGCCGAAAACGATGCCGACCGCAGCCGAGAAGGCGAAGGCCAGGCCCACGATGTTGGGCAAGAACTTGAACGGCATGTGCAGGGCGTGCAGGGCGGCGTATGACCCGGCGAGCCCGATGGCCACACCCGCCGCACCGCCCATCACCGATAGCACCACGGCCTCGACCAGGAACTGCAACAAGACCTCGCGGCCGCGGGCACCGATGGCCAGGCGGATGCCGATCTCGCGGGTGCGCTCGGTGACAGATACCAGCATGATGTTCATGATGCCGATACCGCCGACGAGCAGGCTGACCGCGGCGATGGCGCCGAGCAGGGCGGTGAGCACACCAGTGACCGTGGACATGGTCTGCGCGATCTCCTTCATGTCGCGCACGTTGAAGTCGTCTTTGTCGCCGGGCTGGATGTGCCGGCGCTGGCGCAGCAGCAGCTCGACGTCGGTCTTGACCCGGGTGGTGCCGGCCGAGCTGGCAGCGGACAAAAAGAAGCTGCCGATGTCCGTCGAGCCGGCCAGGCGCCGCTGCACCGTGCTCAGGGGCATCACCACCAGGTCGTCCTGGTCCATGCCGAAGGAGGACTGGCCCTTGGCGCCCAGCACGCCGATGACCTGGCAGGCCACGTTGCCCACGCGCACGCTCGCGCCCAGCGGGTCCTGCTGGCCAAACAGCTCCTGCACCACGGTGGCGCCGAGGACGCAGGTCGCGCCGCCACCCAGGAGCTCGGTCTCGCTGAAGCGCCGGCCGCTGCTCATGCTGTAACCACGCACCTTGAAGAAGTCATTGCTCGAGCCGGTGATCGTGGTGTTCCAGTTTTTGTTGCCGTAGACCGCCAGCACGCCGCGGCTCACCGAGGGCGCCAGCCCGCTCACTCCCGTGATCTCGGCCCTCAGCGCACGCTCGTCGGCATTGGTGAACGGCGAGGCCGTGGTGCCTATGGGCCCGTGGCGCTCGGCCCCGGGCGACACGATGAGCAGGTTGTCACCCATGGCGCCGATGCTGGCGGTGACGTCGGCGGTGGCGCCCTCTCCCAGGGTGACCATGGCGATGACCGAGGCCACACCGATGACGATACCCAGCGCGGTCAGGCCCGAGCGCATGAGGTTGCGCCGGATCTCGCGCAGGGCCATGAGCAGGGTCGAGGTGAACATCAGCGGCTCCCGCCACGGCGCTCGTCCGAGAGCACGCGGCCATCCTGGAAGCGGATCACCCGGTCGGTGGCGTCGGCCACGTCGGGCTCGTGGGTGACGATCACGGTGGTGATGCCGCGGTTACGGTTGAGCTCGGTGAGCAGGCCCATGATCTCGGCCTTGCGCGCGGTATCGACGTTTCCAGTCGGCTCGTCGGCGAGCAGCAGCGAGGGCTGGCTGACGATGGCGCGGGCGATGGCCACGCGTTGCTGCTGGCCACCGCTGAGCTCGGCGGGAGCGTGGTGTTCGCGGCCCTCGAGGCCCACCGCGCGCAGGGCCTCCTGCGCGAGGCGTCGCCGGGTCGCCGCGGGCACGCCGCGGTACACCAGGGGCAGCTCCACGTTCTCCTGGGCCGAGGTGCGGGCCAGCAGGTTGAAGCCCTGGAACACGAAGCCCAGGTAGTGGCGCCTGAGCAGCGCCAGCTGATCGCGATTCAGGCTGCCAACGTCGACACCGCGGAACAGGTAGTGGCCAAGGGTCGGCTGGTCCAGGCAACCCAGGATGTTGAGGCAGGTGCTCTTGCCCGAGCCGCTGGCGCCCATGATGGCCACCAGCTCACCCTGGTCGATGCGCAGGCTCACCCTGTCCATGGCCTTCACCTGGGTGTCGCCCTGGCCGTAGATCTTGGAGACCTCGCTGAGCTCGAGCAGCGGCGCGAGCTGCAGGTGGGGTCCACTGGGCGCGGGTTCGATGTCGAGGACTGGCATCGCGGTCATCGTGCGCTCTCCTGCACCAGGGTGTTGACGATGACCTGGCTGCCCGCGGTGAGTTCGCCGGACAGGATCTGGGTGTGGGTGCCGTCGCTGAGGCCTGTGGTCAGGGCTACCGCAAGCGGGCGCTCGCCGTCGAGGATCCAGGCCCGCGGCTGCCCCGGCGCGATGCTCGAGACCTCCTGTGGCGCACCCCGGCTGAAGGGTCCGCCGTGGGCCACCGGCGGCGAGAAGCGCAGCGCGGCATTGGGCACCAGCAGGGCGTCCTGTACCTCGCTGGTCACGACATGCGCGGTGGCCGTCATACCAGGGCGCAGCAGGCCGCCCGTGTTGTCGACGGAGAGCACGGCCTGGTAGGTGACCACGTTCTGCGAGATGGTGGGCTCGTTGCGCAGCTGCACGACTTTCGAGGCGAAGCTCTGCCCCGGGTAGGCGTCGACGCTGAAGCTGGCGTTCTGGCCCTCTTGCACGCGACCGATGTCCGCCTCGTCGACGTCCACGTACAGGGTCATCTGGGTCAGGTCGGTGGTCAGCTTGAACAGCACCGGGGTCTGAAAACCCGCGGTGACGGTCTGCCCGGGCTCGATCAGCCGGGCCAGCACCATGCCGTCCATGGGGGCGCGGATGGTGGACTTGGCGAGCCGGGTGACGGTGGAGTTCAGGGTGGCCCGGGCCAGGGTGGTGCTCGCCTGGGCCGCCGTCAGGGTTGCGTCCGCCCTCGCCAGTCCCGCCTGGGCTGCCTCGTACTCGCGCCTGGACAGGATGCCCTGATCGAACTGGCTCTTGCTGCGCTCGTTGATGAGCCTGGCCTCCACCGCGGTGGCCTGGGCCTGCACCACATTGGCTTCGGCCGAGGCCAGCTGGGCCCGGGACTCCTCGACCGACGAGCGCAACTGCTCGGGGTCGATGATGGCCAGCACCTGGCCCTGCTTCACGTGTTCATTGAAGTCGGCCTTGACCTCGACCACACGGCCCGAGACCTCGGCGCCGACCTCCACGGTGTTGAGGCCCTGCAGGCGACCTGTGGCCGTGACCAGGGCCGTGAGTTCGCCCCGCTGCACCTCGGCCAGTTCGAAGCGCGGTACCTTGCCGGGTCCTGGCGAGCGAAGGACGAACCAGGTGCCCAGCCCGGCCACCGCGAGCCCGGCCAGCAGGAACCAGGGCCAGCGACGACGAGATGAAGAGCCGGCCCCGATGGCGGACAGCACCTCGGCATCCGGCGCAGCGGTCTTGAGCACGGGTTGGGGACTGGGAGCGGGCATGGGGACCTCCACCGGAGCAGGAGCCACAAATGGCGCCGCCAGAAAAACTGGCAGACATCCGGCTCACAGCTTCAAGGTAGCGACCCCGTGTCGAGGAGATCTGTGGCCTGTGTGAAGAACTGTGCGCCAGGGCTCAGACGATGGTCGCGGTGGGAACGCGCAGGATGGCCGTGGTGCCCTGGCCGGGCACGCTCTCCAGGCGCAGGGTGCCACCGTGAGCCTCGACGATGCGGCGGGCCAGGGTCAGGCCCAGGCCCACGCCACCGGTCTGGCGGGCGCGGCTCTGCTCACCTCGGAAGAAGGGCGTAAACAACCGTGTCATGTGCTCCGGGGGGATGCCCGGTCCCTGGTCCGTCACCCGCAGCTCCAGCTGGTCGCCGTCGACACCAGCCGTCAGCTTCACCTGGCTGCCCGGCTCGGAGTACTTGCCCGCGTTGTCCAGCAGGTTGTCGAGGGCGCGCCTGAGCAGCACGGGATCCGCCAGCAGCGGAGCCAGGACCGCGCTGTCAGGACGAACCAGCACATGCTGAGGATGGGCTCGGCCAAAGCGCTCGGCGGCTGCAGAGATCATGGACAGCGGATCCAGCTGCTCAAGCCGCAGCGGTGGCACGGCGTGGCCCGTGGCCTCGTCCTGTAGTTCCAGGCGCGTGGCCATGATGATGTCGCTGACCAGGCGCTCCAGCTCGTCCAGGTCCTGGGCGATCTCGGTCAGGGGTGAGGGAGCATCCGTTGTCTCGTCGAGCTTGGCGATGTCCAGGGCGACCCGGATCCGGGCCAGGGGTGTGCGCAGCTCGTGGGACACGTTGCCCAGCAGCTCGCGCTGGCCGCGCAGCAGGGCCACGATCTTGTCCGCCATCTCGTCAAAGGTACGCGACAGCTCGCCAATCTCGTCACCCCGGCGAAGCTGGCTGCGCGCACCCAGGTCACCGCTGCCAAAGGACAGGGCTGTCTCGGCGAGGCGGCGAAGGGGTCGACCCACGCTGTGCGCAAGTAACAGCGAGGCCACACCCACGCCCAGCAGCAACAGCACCAGGGGAAAGACCCAGAAGTAGCGCCGGGCGTAGAACTCCTGGCTCTGCACGAAGCCGTACGCGGTCAGGACTCCCTGAGGGCGGTAGGCAAAGGCCAGGTGAGGAGGAAATCCTGTGGACACCACGTCCTGGTTCCGGAGCTTCTGCACGTGATCGGTGTCGAGCGGTGGCTCCGGTGGCTGAACATTGCTCAGCAACAGGCGACCATCGGGCTGGTACACGGTGATGCGCAAACCCGCCTGCTCGAGCAGGGCCTGCGCGGCCTCGGCCTTGGCGTCGACAGAGCCCGGTCTGGACAGGAGCTGCTCCAGGTAGTGAGACAGATGGCGGTGGCCTCCCTCGGGTGGCCCCATCAGCAGGTGGGCAAAGGCAGCCAGCACGGCGCCCGTGGCCACTATGGAGAGCACGGCCAGGGCATAGATCCGGAACACCAGACGCGCGCGCCCCACCCGTGCGGTTGTTGACGCCGACATCACGCCTCGGTGCTCCTGGCCAGCATGTAGCCAGCGCCACGCACGGTCTTGAGCAGGGCTGGTTGCCGCGGATCATCGCCGAGCTTCCTGCGCAGCCGCGAGATATGCCCGTCGATGGAACGGTCAAAGGCCTCCTCGGCGCTGCCCTTGGCCAGATCGAGAAGACGCTCGCGACTCAGCACGCGGCCGGCACTCTCGGCCAGGGCGCGCAGGATGGCGAACTCGTAGGAGGTCAGATCGAGTCTCTGGCCATTCAAGGTGGCCTGCAGGGCACCCAGGTCCAGGACCAGGCCTCCCAGCTCGATGCGCTGGCTGCCGGGCCCGGTCTGGCCCCGGTAGCGGCGGACCATGGCGCGGATGCGCGCCAGCAGCTCGGGCGACGAGAAGGGTTTGGCCACGTAGTCGTCGGCGCCGGCGTCCAGGCCGGTGACCCGGTCTGCCTCCTCACCCAGGGCCGTGAGCATGATGATGGGGACGTCCGAGCGCTGGCGCAGCTGGCGGCACACGTCCAGGCCGCTCTGCCCGGGCAGCATCAGGTCCAGCAGCACCAGGTCGTAGGTCGCGCGCAGGGCCTCGGCCAGGCCGTGCACGCCATCCGGGGCCACGGTGACCTCGACCCCGCGGCGCTGCAAGAAGGTCGCGGTGAGCTGGGCCAGGCGCTGATCGTCCTCGATGAGCAGGACCTTCAGTGGCGCTTCGGTGGCGGGTGGGCTCACGTTGTCCATGGCCAGCGTCCTGCGCCTGTCATCCGGGGCAGGCGGCTGAACTCAAGCTAACGCACCATTCTACGCGGGCGGTGCGGGCATTGTGGAGAAGTGTGCGCGAGCCAGCCTCGTGCGGGTGGCTGCACAGGCCGAGACCCAGGCTACGGCGCCCGCCCTGACCCGGGAACCCGGTATCCTGGACGGCGTGACCCTGCCCATGAGCTTGACCTATGGTCTCGTCGACACCTTCGACGTCGACGTGTTCGCAACGCCACGCGTCTACCCCCAGCTCGATGTGTTGTTTGGCGCGGGCATCCGGTTGCGGATGTTCGACCTGGGCAGCTCCCTGAACGCGGTGTTCCGGGGTCGTGACGCGTCGACGCGGTCCACGCCCCTGGATACACCCACCCGGCCCTGAGCCGAGAACGCAACGGGGCCAGGGGAGGTCTCCTGGTCGCTCCCTGCTACAGGATGCGGTGGATCAGCCGGTCGATGCGCGAGCGCAGCGAGGGGTCGGCCTCGGTGACGCGCGTGCTCTGGGCGATGTCGACGTCGAACATACGCTGGTTCAGATCCCTGGCGAAGGCCGGATCGGTGACCACCAGGTTGAGCTCGTCGTTGATGCGCAGGCTGCGGTCATCGAGGTTGGAGGAGCCCACAGTGGACCAGTGGTTGTCGATGGTGGCGACCTTCTGGTGCGCCATGCGGCCTTGGTACTCGTAGATCTCGACTCCGGCCTCGAGCATGTCCGGGGAGTTCGCCGAGGCCAACGCGCCTGGGCACCTGGCCATCACCGGCGGCGCCGGGAACCCTGGCCGGGGAGCGCCATCGACCGCATCGCCGAATCCCGCGTCTTCTAGGTACGATGTTGCAGACGGAGGCAGCGCCTGTGACAACGATCAAGTCCTACTCTCCAAGAACGGGCCAGCGCTCGACAGATGCTCTGTCCGGCCCCGGGACCGATGTGAAGGCTGCTGTGCCGCAGCCCGAGATCACAGCGCCCGGGGTGAAGCCGGATATCGTGTCGAGCTCCGGTCAGGTCGAGCAGGCCAAGCTGTTGGGCCAGGTGGATGCACCTGTCACCGCGACGACGCCGCAAACCGGTGCGCGGGACCTGCGTGCGACCTTTGACGGACTGCAGACGATCGGTGGAGGCCCGGCCCAGGCGCGCCTGCTGCAGGACAACCTGGATAGCTGGAATGCTCGCTGGAAGATGCTGGAATCCGCCACCATGTCGATCGACACGGCCTACTTCAGCCTCGAGAAGGATGTCTTCGGTTTCGCCTTCCTGGGTTTGCTGCTGAACAAACAGCTCGAGGGTGTGCCGGTGCGGGTGATGACCGACGCCATGGCCGACACCTTTGGCCAGCGTGGTTTCAAGATGCCCCTGCGCGGCAAGGACTACCTGCAGGAGCTGGCCAATCACGGCGGTCAGGCCTACATCTTTCACCCGATCTGGCAGCGCCCCCTGGACCTGGTTCGCGGCGACTACTCCCCTCTTGCCTCCAACCACGACAAGACCCGGTCGTCGACGGCAAGCATGGCATGACCGGCGGCCGCAACATCGGTATCGACTACCTGACGTCGGTGAATGACAGGCCCCACGCCTGGCGAGACCTGGATGTGGCCCTGGAAGGCGAGGGGCCCGCGGCGGCTCTGACCGCGTCCTTTGACGCCGAGCTCAACCAGGTGTTCGAGAACGACCTCGCCGACCCCAAGAACGGCTTTCTCGAGTACACCATCGCCCGCCTGCCCGACGGCCGGCCGCGGGTCGAGAACGGCAAGCCCACACCCACCTTCGGGCCCGAGGACCACCTGCCCCAGAAGGTGCTCGACGAGTACCGGGGCAAGCGCAAGCTCTGGGGTCACACCCTGCGCGACAACGCCCTGGCCTTTGCTCCCCTGCGCCATCCGCCGCTCGAAGACACCATCTGAGGCGCAACTCTCACGCCTGGACCCGGGGCCTGTGGTAGACCGTTCTGCTGGCTATCGGCTGCGGGGACTTCCCAGATGCTATGGGCACAGCTCGTGGACTCCGATATCGTACTCGGCGCCGCAGGGCCTGGCTGTGCCGTCGATGTCCAGCATGTCCTCGGGATCGGTGGCCGCAGCAAAGGGCCAGTACTGGTCCGACATGCGGCTTGCGTCCTTGAGCGGGGACCCGGGCTGCAGGTGATAGCCGTCCGCTTCGAACAGCGGGTCGACGTCGACCGAGGCTCGGTTGGTCGAGCCACTGCCGTAGTATGCCAGCTGGTTGACCGCGGCCACGGCGGTCAGGTCCACGGCGGCCGAGCAGTCTGCTCCGGGAGCCCGATGCACGTAAGCGGTGGGCTCCGCGCCGACACCGTCGATGGCAGGCCAGAACGCGTTGTTGAACGAATAGAACGGCTCGACGCGGTGCAGCCCGCCACTGGCTGAACATGTTTCCATGTAGCCAAGGCTGGTTGCACCGGCCCCGGCGTCGATGATGTTGCCGACAAAAAGACCGGCATGCGCCGAGGCGACCGTGGCGTCGCCACTCAGGTTCACCGCCACACTGATGCCACTGGCGAGGCCTGCACCTGCGATCAGGTTGTGCAGCAGGACCACGTCGTCACCGGCATTTCCCGCCAGCTCCAGGCCCTGGCTCACCGAGGCGTTGCCGCCGAGGATGCGATTGGCGATCACGAAGGTGCTCTGCTCGAGCATGGGGACGTTCTCGTCGGCACGTATCCACAGACCCACCGCAAGGTTGGTCGGTGGATCGGTCCTGCCACCTGCCTGCAGCAGGTTTCGCTCGAGGCGACAGTACCGGCAACCGCCCGCCAGATAGACGCCCGCTGCCAGCTGGCTGGCCTGGCCACCCGCTATGATGCTGTCGTGCAGGCTCAACCTGAACATCTCGACGTCACCGAGCAGGCCATAGCTGCGCTGGCAGCCATCGCCACCGCGGACATCCAGATTCGAGAGTCTGACGCTGATGGCCGCCCCCTCCATCCACACACCGCGGCTGGAACCCGTGCTCCCGGCGCAGGTGCCGCCCTGCACCTGCCCACCATTCATGGTCAAGAGTCCATTTCCCCTGATGTGCAAGCCTGCGGTGGTCTCGGCCTGGCCAGATTGCACCACGGCGTCGGTGCAGACCAGCGTGCCTGCATCGTGGAGTATGCCTGTCGAGGTGGTGCCACTCGCTCCTGCGACGTCACCGGCCACCACGGTGGTGGCGTCGAGAAGCAGGTGGCTGCTCGCGCCACTCAGCTGAATGCCGATGGCGCGCTCCGTGGCGGGGCCGCTGTCGATGCTGCCGGCGGTCACCTGCAGCGTGGCATTGTCGCTGAAACGAACTCCCACCGCGACCAAGGTCGATGCGCCACTCGGGCTGGTTCCCACGACGGTGCTTCCGTCGAGCGTTACACCCTGGGCGTCGAGGTCTATCCCGACGGCCGTGCCGTCTGCCAGCGAGACCGGGTCCAGATCCAGCCCCTTGCCGCCCTCGAAGCGATCTCCGACGCTGCGCAGCGGTGCCGCGAGCAGGCCTCCCGTGGCCAGCCCAGCCTGGCCGCCTCGGTAGAAGTTGTCGCGACTGATCGCCGGGGAGGATGCCACCAGGCCTACCGCCTGATGCGGTGTGAACTGTCCCACCACTCCACGGGCGCTGTTGCGCTCGATGATGGGCGTCGAGAATGCGGCCATGGGCGCACCGACCAGGATCCCGACATATCCACCTTCGTTGCAGGCGATGCCGCAGCCCAGGATCTCCTCATTGTCGTGCGCCCAAAGGTCACCACCGGCCAGATACAGCCCGTAGGCCACCTGGGTGGCGGTGCCACCCTCGATCAACATGTTGCCCGCGATCTCGGCGCGTGTTGCACCGCCTTCGCGCGCGCGGATGGCAGCACCCATGACGATGGAGGCCCGGCCACCCAGGATGCTATTGCCCACGACCTGTGGCACGCCTCCCGCAATGTGCAAGCCCACTGTCATGGTGCTGGCTGTGCCACCCTGAATGGTGTTGCCCTCGACCACGCTCACTAGCTCCGAGTCGATATCCTCGAATTCGATATACAGACCCGCGGCCAGCTCGGGTGCCGCTTGCAGGGTCGGCGGTGCACCGTGCAGCCGGTTGTCGCGGATCTCGCTGGCGGCGTCGATCACGTGCACCGCAGTGCGGGTGGCCATGGGTTGCAGGGCCTCCGCGGCCTGGATGTCGCATCCCTCCAACCGCACCCCGCTGGCCGTGATGCGCACGCCCTCTTCACCGGTGAAGCGGATGGGGGTGTGGAACCAGGTGTCACTCACCTTGTCCCAGCTCACGGGGTCAAAGCCGCACTCCAGGCTCAGCACCACGCCCGTGTCGGATGCGTCGTCATCCAGCAGCAGGGTGGAGTCGCGCAGGTAGGCGGTGCCGGAGGTGGCCAGGCGGAGCAGAGGCTCGGCCTCGTCTCCACCTGCAATGCGCGCTCGCAAGTTGGCCATGGCGTCCTCGATGTCCTTGCAGGACCTCCCCGGCGCACCGCAGTGTCCGTGGCGAGCGCCTGCTTCCTGGTAGCCCCGGCCCTCCCAGCTCGAGGTGTTGGCCACATCGCCGCCGCGCTCGTCGAGCACGGTCACCGCGATCTCGCGCGCCACCGTTGTCTTGCCGTCGCTGACCTCGAGTGTGATCGTGAGCTGCGCTGCTGCTGGTCCGCCCTCATAGACGGCACGATCGATCGCGATCATCGGATCAACGCAACCGTCAGGCATCGTCACCCCGGCCAGGGCCGGACTCACTTGCCAGGTGCAGCGCAACGCGTCGCCGTCGGCGTCGTGCGCGGCCTCGATCAACAGTGCGGTGCTGTCGCCAGGGAAGAGGGCCACGGACTCCACCGCGACCACGTTCGGCGCCCGGTTGTCGTCGCCGGGACCCGGTGGAGTGCCTCCGCAGTCACAGGAACTGGCGAGCACGCCAAGGGATAGCAGGAAGATCTTCTGGCCCGTCACGCGGATCATGTATTCCCTCCATCATCTGTACCGATGGGCACCATGGACAATACAGCGCATGCGACGCAGGTGGCACGGCGAATGTGGTCCTCGGGCCCCGGGGATGATGCAGCCTCGAAACAGGTGCTCTCTCCACCTCTCCTCGGACCCGCGCGCAGGTATCGGGAACCGGCTCCCGACGACACCCGCTGTGAGAAAGCGAGCGGTCACGGACTGAAACGGCCCCTGTGACGGGAGCGTTGCCTGCTGCGGCGGGATGTGGCACGAAACGCATCCCTCGAGAGAGGCGTGGCAAACTCCGGGCGAATCCCCAACCCTCGACTCCGACGAGGCGCTGCATGACCGAGACCGCCGCAACATCGGCCCAGGACTACAGTCACCAGATCGCCGCCGAGCTCGCCCTGCCCGAGGCCGGTGTGCGCCAGGCCCTGGCCCTGTTCGGCAGCGGCGCCACGGTGCCCTTCGTCGCGCGGTACCGCAAGGAGGTGACGCAGGACCTCGACGAGGTGCAGCTGCGCGCCCTCCAGGAGCGTGAGGTCTACCTGCGCGAGCTCGACGAGCGGCGGGCCACCGTGCTCAAGAGCATCGCCGAGCAAGGCAAGCTGACACCAGAGTTGCAGGCCGCGATCCTGGGCTGCACCAGCAAGAACACTCTCGAGGATTTGTACCTTCCTTTCAAACCCAAGCGCCGCACCCGGGCCACCATCGCGCGCGAGAAGGGACTGGAGCCCCTGGCGCTGCGCATCCTGGAGCAACCTGAAGAAGGCGATCCCGAGGTCGAGGCCGCGCCCTTTGTGGACCTCGACAGGGGCGTCGAGGACGTCGAGGCCGCCCTGGCGGGGGCGCGGGATATTGTCGCCGAGGCCGTATCGGAGCAGGTCGACGTGCGCGCCCAGGTGCGACGCCTGTTCGTCGAACGAGGACTCGTGGTGTCAACGATGGCACGCGAGGTGGCGGGCACGCGCACCAAGTTCGAGCAGTACTACGAGTTCAGTGAGCCCGTGGCGAGCATTCCCTCCCATCGCTTCCTGGCTGTGCGCAGGGGGGAGCGCGAAGGCGCGCTGAAGGCGAGCGTGTGCATCGAGGCCGAGGCGGCACTGCCTGACGCTCTGCGACGCATGGGGCACCGCCCCGGCACACCCTTCGCGGGCCAGTTGCTCGAGGCGACTCGCGACGCCCTGGAACGTCTGCTGCTTCCCACCGTCGAGACCGACACGCGGGTCGACCTGAAGATGCGCGCCGACCGGGACGCCATCGAGGTCTTCGCCGACAACCTTCGCGCGCTGCTGCTGGCGTCACCCCTGGGCGGGAAACCCGTGTTCGGCATCGACCCGGGACTGCGCACGGGCTGCAAGCTCGCCGTGGTCGACCCCACCGGCCGCTTCGTCGAGAACACCACGCTGTATCTGAGTGCCAGCGACGACGCCAAGCAGCGGGCCGCGAAGGATCTGCTGCAGCTGGTCGAGCGCCACCATCCCTTCGCGGTGGCCGTGGGCAACGGAACCGGCGGACGCGAGACCGAGGCCTGGGTGCGGCTGGTCCTGCGCGACTCGGGCCAGAACACGGTGCTTGTGGTGCCGGTCAACGAGTCCGGGGCCAGCGTGTACAGCGCCTCGGACATCGCCCGGGAGGAATTCCCGGAACTCGACCTCACAGTGCGCGGCGCCATCTCCATTGCTCGGCGTCTGCAGGATCCCCTGGCCGAGCTGGTCAAGGTGGAGCCCAAGGCCATAGGTGTGGGCCAGTACCAGCACGATGTGCATCAGCCGCTGCTGGCACGCAAGCTGGACCAGGTTGTCGAGAGCTGTGTCAACGCGGTGGGCGTCGAACTCAACACGGCCAGCGCGGCGCTGCTTTCTCACGTGGCCGGGGCCGGGCCCAAGCTGGCATCCAAGATCGTGACGCACCGCGAGCAGCACGGCCGCTTCGTCGCCCGCAAGGGTCTCAAGGACGTGTCCGGGCTTGGCCCGCGTGCCTTCGAGCAGTGTGCAGGCTTCATCCGCGTGCGGGACGGGGAGCATCCGCTGGACGCCTCGGCGGTGCACCCCGAGCGCTACAAGCTGGTCGAGCGCATGGCCAAGGACCTCGGCGTAGATCTGAGGAGCCTCATCGGCAACAAGGAGCAGATCGCACGCATCGACCTGGCGCGCTACGTCGAGGGTGACGTGGGTGAGCCCACCCTGCGGGACATCCTGGCCGAGCTGCAGAAGCCCGGTCGGGATCCACGCCAGAGCTTCGAGCCCCCACGCTTTCGTGACGACGTGCAGACACTCGAGGATCTCAAGCCCGGCATGCGCCTCGAGGGTGTGGTCACCAACGTCACGGCCTTTGGTGCCTTCGTCGACCTGGGCGTGCACCAGGATGGGCTGGTCCACGTGTCCAAGCTCGCAGATCGCTTCGTTCGGGATCCGCGCGAGGTGGTGAAGGCCGGCGATCGCATCGTGGTGCGGGTTCTCGATGTGGACTTGGAGCGGCGACGCATCTCACTGACCGCTCGCAGCGACGAGCCTGCCACGGCTCAAGCTCCAGGCGAGGGTGCGCGCGGAACAAGCACACCGGAGCGACCGCGACAGGATTCGCGCCGCGCCCCCGAGCCCCGTTCGCCGGCGGGTGACGGCTTTCGGAACAATCCCTTCGCCGATGCCCTCAAGAGCTTGCGTTGAACTGCAGGAGTTCCTGCTCCCCGAAGCAGGCCTGACCGCGACCGGCGTGCTTGGCCCGGTACAGGAAACGGTCAGCCAGTCGGTACAGGGTCGTGGGATCCGAGGCGTCGTCGGGCCAGGTGGCTCCGCCGATGCTGATCGAGATGCCGTGCTTCATGGCAGCACAGCCCAGACGAACAGCAGCAGCACGGAGCTGGTCGCGGCTCTGCTCGGAGCAGAACACCGCGAACTCGTCACCACCCAGGCGCCCGACGAGGTCGCTCAGGCGCAGCTCCTGGTGCAGGAGCTGTCCCAGGGTGCGCAGCACCTCGTCACCCGCCTCGTGCCCGCGGGTGTCATTGGTGAGCTTGAAACGATCGATATCGATGACCAGGAGCGAGCACGGGCGTCGCGAACGCACGCAGCGGGCTTGCTCCTCGGACACGCGGCGGTCGAATTCGCGGCGATTGAGCACCCCGGTGAGACCATCGGTGCGAGCCAGTTCCTCGACGCTGCGCAGGAGTTCGAGGTTCTCCCAGACCAGGGCCGTCTGGTCGATGAAGAAGCGGCACAGTGTGATGCGTTCGGGCGGAATGGGAGCTCGGTTGTAGACGTTGTCGGCGTAGATCAAGCCCATGAGCTTGCCGTGTGGCTTGATGGCTGCGAGCAAGAATTCCTCAGCTGGCCCGAGGGCTCGCAGGGAGCCGTTGACGAGCTGACCACGCTGCACGAGCAAGGGGCCCGAGTGTGCGAGCGCTGCGCTCACCTCGTCCGCGGCATCCGGGCTGACCTCCAGGGAGCGGGTCCGGATGAACTCCTCGAATCCCGTGTGAAAGCGGCCGCGAGCGTAGTCCTCGACCAGATCCTCGATGCCCTTGGACTGGATCTCGATCTCCTCCCAGATCGCGCTCGCCTCCAGGCCGCTGGCTGGTCCCACGGCCCGGGAACCGATAAAACCTCCCCTCACCGGATCGTGCACGAACAGGGCGGCGCGATTGAAGCCCAGGGAATAGCCAGAGGTCAGGCCCGAGAGCATGATGTACAGGGCCCTGTCCACATCGGTGTTCTCGAGCATGTGGCTGGTGATGCTCTGCATCGTGGCCAGGGTCGCGGACTGAAAGGCGAGACGCTGCAGCAGGTCCGGGAACTCCTCACGCGTGAACAGGGTCTCGAACACGCGCCGCACAACCTCGGTGATATCCCTCGACAGTTCTCTCGTGTCGAGGACGCAGGCACGCGTTCCTCGCGACAGGGATACACGCGCCTGCGAGGCGTCTGGTACCAGCCGCAGCTCGGCCAGGTCGAGGTGCGTGCTCCCCAGCGCCAGCTTGATGAGCTGCCGGGCCACCAGGGGGATGACCTCGCGCTCCGCAGGCAGGACCGCTTCGAGGCTCAAACGCTGGGGCAGGTAGGCAAAGACAGCGCGCACGTGAAAGGGCAGCGACGCCAGCTTGATGTGGTGCCAGATCTCCTCAGGGATATTGTCGGTCCGTGGCATGTGGCCCTGACCTTACTGCGTCAGACCAGGCCCGAACAAGCTGGGCAACATTGACCCGACGCCTTGTGGGTGTAGGATCGCGAACCTCTGACGACGGAGCCATCCATTCCACGCCACGCGACCAGCAGCAGCTCGCTGCGCGAACGCCTGCACGAGATCCTGGAACCCTACCAGGGAGGTCCGGGCTCCACGCGGCTCAGTCTGGTGGTGGACCTGCTGGTGCTGCTGTGCATCGTTGCGTCCATCGTCCTGATCCCGCTCGAATTCACACATCCAGAATATGCAGAGCGGATCTGGCAGGCCGAGCTGGGCTTCACCGCGATATTCGTGGTCGAGTACCTGTTGCGCTGGTATGCGGCACCCCGCCGATGGCGCTATCCCTTTGGCTTCTATGCGGTCATTGACCTGCTCGCGATCCTGCCGACGATGCTCACCGCGGGCGCCGAGTTCATGGCTTTTCGAGCCGTGCGCGGGTTGCGCTTGCTTCGCCTGTTGCGCGTTCTACGTGCAGTGCGGCTGCTGCGCATGTTGCGCTATGGCTACCTGCTGCGCCGCGCCCTGGCGCGCCTCACCATCTGGCTCGGCGCCATCATTTACCAGTACCGCCTGAAGCAGCTGGGCCGGCTGGCTCTGTACGTCGTTATCGCCTGGGTGGTGGGTGCCAATGTCCTCCACCTCACCGAGCTCAGGTTAGCCGGTCCGGACAGCCCCTACGCCAACTACTGGCACGCCTACTGGAACGTGGTGGTACTGCTGATCTCGGGCATCGAGGACAAGGAACCGCGATCCGTGCTGGGGAGCATCGAGGTCACGGCCATGCTCATCGTGGGCATCGTCATGGTCGGCCTTCTCACCGGCGAGATCGTGGGTGTGCTGGTGCGTCGTGTGCAACGTGCCGGGCGCGTACCGCTGATGCCACCGGGCGAGCGCATGACGCAGCACATCGTGGTGCTTGGCCGCAATCGCCACCTCGATCAGGTGGTGCGCCAGGTCATGGCGGCCCTGCGTGAGCGCCACTACGTGTTGTTGGTGAGCCAGGATGCGGACCAGATCGTGGTGACTGAGCCTTCGGTGTATCGCCAGGTCCTGGCCTTGCCGGGCGATCCCGCGGACCGCCGCATCCTGGAGCAGGCCAACGTGGCTGGGGCACTGCGGGTGATCGTGCTGGCGGAGGATGACGGGGCACACAGGGCCTCGCAGATCGACAACCGCTCGCTGATGCGGACCCTCGCGGTGCTGGGTCATGCCCGGCACGTGCCCGTGGTCACCGAGATCCTCGACGACGAGAGTCTGGGCTACGCGAGCCATCTGGAGGGGCCGGAGTTCGTGCTCAGCCGCCAGATGGGAGTGAAGTTGCTCGCACGAGCGGTCCTGGAGCCCGGTTTGACAGGCATTTTCGACGAGTTGCTGACCTTCACCACCGACTCCAGTGAGTTCTACACCCTTCCGGTGCTGGCGAGTCTGGTTGGCAAGAGCTTCCCCGAGGCCCAGCGCCACTTCGTGGATCACGACGACGAGGCCGTGATCCTGATCGGGGTGGACAGGTCGCCCCAGGACCGACCCGGTTCTGACCTGCTGCTAGCGCCCACGCCCGGTGACAAGGGAGCGCCGCTCGACGCGCTGGTGCTACGCGAGGGTGACCGCCTGGTGTTCATCGCCTACGAGCTGCCTCGCTTTGCCGAGGTCGACAGGGAGGATCTGTGGCAGGGCAAGATCCTGCTCTCGGTCTAGATGCCGGGGGCCAGTGTCGCTGCGGCGGTGAGGGACACGATGCCCGCCTGGCCGAGCTGCGCCACCACGTCGTGATCTGCAATCTCAATCCCATGGTGCGGGCCATTGTCGACGAGCTGCTGGATGATCCCCGGCAACGGGTCCCGGCCGTGGTGCTCCTGGTGCAGGACATGGCGCTCTGGAGCGAGCATCCGGAGTGGCAGCCTGCGCCGCGGCATGGTGATCGCGTGGTCGTCCTGGGCGGCTGCTCCCTCGAGGAACGCTGCTTTTCCCGCTCCGGCCTCGCACGGTCGCAGGCCGCGCTGATCCTGGCGGATCCGCGGCAGGGCGAGCTTGCCGACGCGCGCTCGACGCTGCTCGCCATGGCCATCGAACGGCACAGTCGTGATGTGCACACCGTGGTGGAGCTGCAGTGGTCCGTCAATCGCGCCCATCTCGAGGCGACCGAGGTCGACGAGGTGGTGTGCATGGGCGACCTGAGCGAGAAGTTGCTGGCACAGTGCTGCATCACCCCGGGAGTGAAGCGCATCTTCGAACGCCTGCTCGGGGGCCAGGGTTCGAGCACACGCTGGCAGCTCCCCGTCTTGCCTGGGTCCTGTGTGGGCCAGAGCTACAGGCAGGTGGTGCAGCGTTCCATCGCCGAGGGCTGGCCCTGTGTGCTGTGCGGCTTCGTGCCGCAGCCGCCTGAGGGGGAGGCCCCGCAATTCATCCTGAACCCGCGCCCCCGCGAGGAGCCAGGCAAGGACAGCGTGCTGCAGGCGAGGGATCGACTCATCGTGATGGCCCAGGGCGAGGCGCAGCTGCCAGGGTAGCATCCAGGAGCCCCAACACGCCGCGCAACGGGAACAGCACCCAGCGTGGACGGCTGTGCAGCTCGTAGTTGATCTCGTACAGAGCCTTCTCCAGCAGGAACAGTCGCAGCAAGGACTCGAAATCCGCCTCGTCGTCGGGCACGATGCCCTGGCCAGCGATGGCCTCGCGGTATCCCTCGACGAATGAGGTGGCCGCCACATGCTCCCAGTCGCGGAGCAGATCCTCGAGCTCGGCCGCGTGGCCCAGCCCGGCGCTGATCTCGGCCAGGGACACGAAGGCCGCATAGTTGAACGAACGCAGCATGCCGGCTACATCGCGCAGCGGTGAGTGCTTGTCGTCGAGGCTGGCCTCGGGCCTGGCCATCTCGCCCTCGAAGTCGATGATCTGGACATCGCCGTCTTGCACCAGCACTTGGCCCAGGTGGAAGTCCCCGTGAAAGCGACAACGCAGACCCGTTGCTCGGGTGGGGCGCTGGGCTGCCACGGTGGCCAGCAGCTCCTCCCGGCGCTCCATCAGCTCGCGGGCAAAGTGTTGCGCCGAGTCCTCGAGGTGAGGCAGCCGCTCTTCGAGGACCTGCAAGGTGCGCTGGGCATCCGCGAGCACAATGCCGTTCCACCGCCCCAGATCCTCCGAAGCGATGGGCTGGGGTGCAAAGGCCGGTTCCGATGAGGGTCGGGCCAGTGCCCTGTGCAGCTCGCCGGTGCGGCGCCCCAGCACCTGCGCGAAGGCGCGGTAGGTTGCGTGGGCGCTGGTCGAGGGCTTCTCGCCCCTGTCCTCGGCCGCAAGCCTGCTCTCGACGTGCTGCTCGAGGTAGCGGGAAGTATAGGTCCAGGCGTCACCTTGATTTTGCACAAAGCCAATGAGCACGCCCAGGGTTCGGGCCTGGCCCTGCGCATCGCGGAGTTCCAGGTGACCGTGCACAGGCGGGCTGTGGGTGAAGGGGCTGTCGTCGGTGAGGTAGCGACCGATCTCCACCTCGCTGCTGACGTGGTGTTGCAGGCGACGAAAGCTCTTGTAGATCTGGTGCGAGCCGATGAGCACGGAGGTGTGGCTCTGCTCCACGTCGAGGGGGCGTACCTGCTCGACGCCCAGCGTGCCCGGACTGAGGTAGGCCCGGGTGGCGTGGAAGCACAGCTCTCCACCCGCAACGGCCAGGGTCTCGGTGCGATCGAAGGCACTGGCCACCTGCAGGCAGAACTGCGGATCCAGGTAGGCGTCGCAGACCACGCCGACGCGGGTACCGCGCCGGATCTTGGCCAGCACGCGATGCACGGCGTCATGCATCACCCGCTCGGCTGGCTCATCCCACAGCACGGCAAGCGGCAGGGAGTAGCTCTGGGGCTCCTGTCCGTCGAGGTGCACGGTCACCAGGGACCACAGCCACTCGCCCTCGGCCTTCTCCCAGACGCGATCTACCGTGTGCTCGATGCCGACGATGTGGCCGCCCTTGGCCTGGAACCAGCGCTGCCGGCGTACGAAGTCCGGCAGCATGACATTGAGGCCGCGGCGCAGCTCGTCGACCACGGCCTCCTCGCGGCGCACCACCACATAGGGGAGCTCGGGGCGTCTCTCGGTCTCGGCCGGGAGCTGGTCTGCCCACACCAGGCGAAACCAGTAGAAGCCGTGGGCTGGCAGGGTGAGCAGGTAGGGCAGCTCACCGATGCGCGGGAACACCGTGTCGCCGAGCAGCTCGATGGGCCGACGACCCGCGAGCGCGCGCAGGTCCAGCTCCACCGGTTGCGACGAAGGGGCCAGATTGAACACGCACAGTAGCAGCTCGTCCCCGTCCTGGCGCAGGTAGGCCAGGATGTGGTGGTTGGCGGGGTACAGCAGGTTCAGGTCGCCACGGCCGAAGGCGCGGTGACGCTTGCGAACATCGATGAGCGCGCGCATCCAGTTGAGCAACGATGCTGGCGAGCGCTGCATAGCTTCGACGTTGACCGCCTCGTAGCCATAGATGGGGTCCGTGATCACGGGCAAGTAGAGCTGCTGCGGGTCGGCGCGCGAGAAGCCCGCGTTGCGGTCCGAACTCCACTGCATGGGCGTGCGCACGCCGTCGCGATCGCCGATGTAGACGTTGTCGCCCATGCCCAGTTCGTCGCCGTAGTAGATGATTGGCGTCCCGGGCATGGACAGCAGCAAGGCGTTGAGCAGCTCGATGCGACGGCGATCGTTATCCATGAGCGGAGCCAGGCGCCGACGGATGCCCAGGTTGAGCACCATGCGCGGGTCCTTGGCGTAGTGCGCCAGCATGGCCGCGCGCTCGCGCTCGGTGACC
The DNA here is from genome assembly GCA_043821645.1 of Pseudomonadota bacterium. Lineage (GTDB taxonomy): Bacteria > Myxococcota > JACRCW01 > JAFGSX01 > JAFGSX01 > JBDRCO01. The sequence continues at coordinate 62,440 of JBDRCO010000111.1, forward strand.
ATCTCCAGGGTCAGCTCGTCGTGGTTGCGCAGGAACATGGCCCACTGGCAGGTGTCGGGGATGGCCGGGGTCTGGCGCAGGATGTCGGTGATGGGATCGCGATCGCCCTGGGCCACCGCCAGGTAGATGCGGGGCATCACCGGGAAGTGAAAGGCCAGGTGGCACTCGTCGCCCTGGCCAAAGTAGTGGATCACGTCCTCGGGCCACTGGTTGGCCTCGGCCAGGAGCATGCGATTGGTGTAGTGGGCATCGACCTCGGCGCGCACCTGGCGGATCACCTCGTGGGTCTCGGGCAGGTTCTCGTTGCTGGTGCCTTCGCGCACGCACAGGTAGGGGATGGCGTCCAGGCGCAGCCCGTCGACACCCGCGTCGAGCCAGAAGCGCAGCACCTTGAGCACGGCCTTCACCACCCGCGGGTTGTTGTGGTTGAGATCGGGCTGGTGCGAGAAGAAGCGGTGCCAGTAAAAAGCGCGGGCCACGGGGTCCCAGGCCCAGTTGCTGCTCTCGGTATCCTTGAAGATGATACGCGTGTCCGAGAACTTCTGATCCGTGTCGCTCCACACGTAGAACTCGCGCTTGGGAGACCCCGGGGGCGCTCGCCTCGCTTCCTGAAACCAGGGGTGCTGCTCCGAGGTGTGGTTGATGACCAGCTCGGTGATGACCCGCAGGCCACGGCGGTGCGCGGCGCGGACAAAGGCTTTGAAGTCGCGCAGGGTGCCGTAGCGCGGATGCACGTCGAAGTAGTCGGCGATGTCGTAGCCATCGTCCCTGAGCGGTGAGGGGTAGAAGGGCAGCAGCCAGACCGCGGTGGCTCCCAGGGTCTGGATGTAGTCCAGCTTGCCGGTCAGCCCCTTGAAATCACCAAAGCCATCCCCGTCGCTGTCCGAGAAACCCTTGACGTGCATGTGGTAGATGACGGCGTCCTTGTACCAGAGGGGATCGTCGACGAGCATTCTGAACTCCGTGTGCGAGAACTGGCCGCCTCAAGCTACTGCGCACCCGGGCACCGCGCCAGCGGCGGTGCCTAGCGACGCTTCTTGCCTTTCTTCCGGGGCGGAGGCTTCTTCCTCGGCGGCTTTCCCCCGCTCTTGCCGTAGTTCTTGGGGACCTTGAAGCGCCAGGGGGACTGCCAGGTCAGGCGCCACACCGGTCGCTCGACATCCGTGGTCTTCATGTAGCGAAGCTCGTCGTCGCTCTCGATGAGCAGCACACCATCGAGGATGGCCAGGATGCGCGCACTCGCCCCCAGATCGTCGTCTACGTGAAGGGCGTAGACCCCTGACGGGCAGTCCACATCGACGACGTCACTGTCAAGCTGCACCAGGGCCACGGCGGGGCAGGCACCGTCGACGCGCGTCTCGAGTAGGCTGAGACTGCGGTACAGGATGGGGGCGGGCTGGTACCAGTCCGTCGAGTGCAGCAGGTCGATGCAGTACTCGCCCACCTCGATGCCCTCGATCACCTGGCGTCGGTAGGTTCTGTTGACTCCGCGATCGTGCTCTTCGCCGAAGACCGCTGAACAGTGGGCAGCAGGCAGCACGTCGGCACCCAGACCGCAGTTGGTCCCTTCGTCGGCCAGGACCAGGCCGGGCAGGTTCAGGAGCAGTCCGAGGCCCACTCCCAGCAGGGTCCTGGTGCGTTGCCCTTTCGGATGGAGACGGGAGAGGGACAGGGGCACGGGAACAGGCGAAGGACTGCAGTGTGGTATGCGCCAGACAGACATCGGTCTCCGGTTCGGGTTCGGGGTTACACGGGTGTGTCGCGTCGAGCGATGAAGCGACGTTGCACGGCGACGGCCTCATCATAGCGCAGCGAGCGCCCAGGTCCACCCCACGTCTTGGCAGGGGGCCTGCGCGTGCTAGCATGTGGGCTTCAACGCCCCGGGGGCCGGCATGAGCGCGGAGAGCATCGGCGTCGTCGTCACCTTTGCGATCTACCTAGTCCTGCTGATCGTGATCGGTCGCCTGGGTGAGCGCCGACACGCGGGCAGTTACGCCGACTTCGTCAGCGCGGACAAGTCCCTGGGCGGCCTGGTCACCGCCATCTCGGCCGCGGCCTCGTCCGAGAGCGTGTGGGTCATGCTGGGCCTGTCGGGTCTGGGCTACTGGAAGGGCGCGGCCGCCCTGTGGGCGTCCATTGGCTGCGTGGCTGGCTTCGCCTTCAATGCTCTGTTCGTGGTCGTGCAACTTCGACGTGACTCGGGCCGCCTGAACGCGCTCACGGTATCGGACTACCTCGAGCGCCGGTTCGGTGACCACAGCAGAATCCTGCGCCTGGTGTCGGCTCTCATCATCGTCTTCTTCATGCTGTCCTACGTGGTGGCCCAGTTCACCGGTGCTGGGGACTTGCTGCAGGGCATGCAGCTGCTGGGCCCCGACACACCCTACTGGCTGGGTGTCGTCGTGGGTGCGGCCATCGTGGCCCTGTACATCGTCATGGGTGGCTACGCCGCGGTGTGCTGGACGGACACCGTGCAAGGTCTGCTCATGTTCGTGGTCATGCTGACACTCCCCGTCGTCGCCGTGGTCGGAGCGGGTGGTCTCGGCAGCATGGCCAGTATCCTTGAACCTCTCGGGCTGTGGTCCATGAGCGGCAGCGAGACCACCATGTGGGCCTCGCTGGGCTTCGTGGTGGGACAGTTCGGTATCGCCCTGGGCTACCCTGGAATGCCGCACATGATCGTTCGCTACATCACCGTGCGCGACGAGAAGGAAGCCAGGCGTTCGGCCTGGATCTCACTGATCTGGGCTGCCGTGGTGCTCTTCGGATCGGCCATCCTGGGCATGGCCGTGCGCGCCATGGCACCCGAGCTCGTCGCCACCCAGAAGGAGGCCGAGCAACAGGTCATCCCCTTCGTGTGCCGGACCTACCTGCCTAGCATGCTCACGGGTGTGGTGCTCTCCGCCGTCACCGCGGCCATCATGTCCACCGCGGACAGCCAGCTCATGTACGCGGCCACCAGCCTGTTCACGGACTTCTGGATGCGCGGCAAGCCCCGGCCAGACCTCGACGCCCGGCGTCTGGTGTGGATGACCCGTGTGGCACTCGTCGTCATGACGATCATCGCCATGCTCTTCGCCCTGGCCAAGATGCGCCTCATCTACACCTTCGTGCTGTTTGCCTGGGGGGCGCTGGGCGCGGCCTTCACTCCAGTGATCCTGCTCAGCCTGTACTGGAAAAAGCTCACCCGCTGGGGTGCCCTGGCCTCGATGGTCGTCGGGCCCCTCGTCATCGTGGCCTGGTACAACGTTCCGGTGCTTCATGGTGCGGTGTATGAACTGATCCCCGCCTTCGTGTTGAGCCTGTTCAGCGCAGTGGTGGTCAGCCTGGTGACGTGGACAAGCGAGCAGGGCCGGGTGTCGCTCCCCCGGTCTTCGCACGGAGTCTAAGATCCTTCTCAGAAGTTGCACCGAGGCGATGCGCCACTGCGTGCGCCGCGGTGTGTCGTCGAACGGAGCGTCCAGCGTCGGTGCCGTCGTCCCATCGCAGGCGAGGCCACGCCGAATTCCTTCGGGGCGGTGTGCCCTTGAAGCCCGCGCAAAAAAACCGGATGCCCGTCGGCAGATCAACGCTGGGTGTGGCAGGAGCAGGGCACGCTTCAGCTTGACGGTGTTCGCCGCGTCAACGAGCCTAGTCGAGGGCCGGTGCGTCTGCACCCGGAGGTCTCGCATGCCCGTCCGAATCGTCGAGGATCTGATGCTGCCACTGGATCGCTACCCGCGCGTCTCCGCCGACGCAGTGCTCAGCGATGCCCTCGCGGCGTTGCGCCAGGCGCGACAGCAGGGACCGCTCGGGAGCGAACCGGCCCGCGCCGTGCTGGTGGTCGAGACAGATGGCGCGGTGAGCGGCAAGATCAGCTTGTGGGCCATCCTGCGAGCCCTCGACCCACGCCTGAGGACACGCAGCAAGGTGTCTCCCCTGGTGCGCACGGACATGGCTGCCGAGTTGCTTGCGGCGGGTGAGCCTGGCAGTGGTGTGGCGGACGGCGACTTCCAGGAGTGCTGCAGAGCTGCGGCGGCGGTTGCCGTGCGTGACGTCATGCTGAGCACGCGCGAGAGCGTCGAGGCCACGGCACCCATTGGCCAGGCCGTCGAGAAGATGGTGTTGCATCGCGCCCAGTCTTTGCTGGTGACCCGCGGCCCGCGCGTGGTCGGCATCATCCGCCTGAGCGACGTGGCAGAGCAGGTCATGGACGAGGTCCTGGCTCACGAGGCCTGAGCGCGACCAGCCGGAGGCGTTACGACGCCCGCAATAGAGGGGAGCCGCCTCGCCACCTCCGGGTACTGTGCTGGTGCCTGGCGTGATCGCTCCTGCCGCCGCCGGCGCGTCTGGTCGCTTTGCCCAGGCCCCAAGATGGATGCCCTCAACGTCGAGGACTTCGATTCCTTCGGCGAGCTTGAGCGCACGGTGCGCGCATGCCAGGCCGAAGGCAGCCTGGATGCGGGTCGTGATCCGGGCGCCATGAGCATGGCCATCTGGGCCGAGGTCCACGGCCTGGCCCTTCTGCGCAACGAGGACATGATCGCGGGCATGGCCTAGCAGCGGGGCAAGAACGAGGCCGGGACCCTCGAGGCCATCTTCGACATCATCAAGGGGCACCATCTGGGTTCATGACCGCAGTCGATGCGCTCGAGTCTGGCCGTGGATTGCCCGAAAGCTGCGCAGACGACGATAGACGACCCGTGGAGACCGATTCACGGTGCTCGCATGGATATCCCTGCCCATGGCGGACCTGGCACGGTGACCCGATAGGGCCGCGCACGCGGTCGACAGCACGGAACCTCTCGCCAACAACCGGGGCGGTCGCAGCCTTGGTGTTGCTGCAGGGCTGCACCCTGTTTTCGATGACCGTGAGCCCGCGGCGAGAGAAGTCTCAAGTGGGGGTGCAGATCCCCGACCAGGTTCGCATCAACTCCACCGTAGCGGTCAGTGGATGCGGACATCGAGGTCAGGCCGCTTCAGCACTCGAAGAAGCAGCGGGGCAGGGCAGATGGCGCATGACGCGGTCAGATCGAAACCTGGCTATAGCCTGCAGCCCTTTAGCGTGAACCGGCGCATGGCCGCGGCCACCGTGGCCGTGACCGTGGGCAGCCTGTTCGAGCAGCCCGTGCTCCGCGACGGCCAGCTCGAGAACCGCGAGCATCTGTGTCTGACCCTGAGTTTCGATCACGACGTCGTCGACGGGGCACCCGCCGCGCGCTTCATGAAACGCTTTTGCGAGTTGCTGGCGAGCGGGGAGCTGGTACCTGTGGCAGCCGGCGCCGGGGTGCGGCCAGCCTGAGCAGCCAGGCGATGCGCGCGTGCCCGGACGCGCTGTGCCAGCATGGATCCGTCAGCGCGACAGCACCGCGTCGACGACGAGGGGGAGGGCCGTCTCACGGGAGCCAGCGTCCGAGGGGACTGCGTCGGGAATCCCGCATCAGGTGTGACGCGAGCACACCAGGAGTCGCCACAGTCGGGATCCCATGTTGACGACCGCCATGCGCGTACTATCTTGTCCGGGATGCCTTTGCAGGCTCGTCCGCGGGTGCTCCGAGCGCCAGATCCTGTTACCGGGAGCCCCTTTGATTCGCCGTCGCCTCGTCAGGACCCTGCTCTTCGTGCTGCTCGCCGGCACAGCCATGACTGCCGCGGGTGAGCTCTTGCAGGTGCATGATGGTGATCAGGTCGCTCATGCGGACGGCGCACCCTGTCCAGACCCCGGTCACGACGGCGAGCCCTGTGGCCCTGGCTGTGCCTGCACCTGCTGCCCCGGACACGCCACCGGAGTCGCTTTGCCCGTACCAGCGGTCTTTCTCGATCGACCCTTCGCCTCCGAACAACTGCATCATGGTAGCGACGGTCTGAATCCTCGAGAAGTCTCCAAACGTATTTTTCACCCGCCCCGCGCCTGAGCCAGCCCCAGGAACATCACACCGGTGCGCAGCATGAAGCCTGTGCCCGGCACTGACGTGACCAGACGTCCTGTGCGGACGTGGTGGCAAGGCAGGTGAACGAGCATGCGACGCGATCCTGTGCGCGCCCCTCTTCGAGAGAGGGCTCCGCTAGTGTGCCTGGTGCTCATCGCGGCAAGCCCTGCGAAGGCCGATTCAGAGCACTCGCAACCTCTCCCATTGGCACCAGCATCCTCGGCCAGCCAGCGTGTCGAGGTGAGCTGGACGGACATCGACCATCTGCTCGATGCGCATCCAGGACTTGCTGTCGGCGCGCTCCAGATCGAGGCAGCTCGCAGGGGTGTCGACGTCGCGGGCGCAGTGCCGAACCCGACCCTCGAGGGCAACCTCGGCCAGGGCTTCGCCCGGACCGGTGGCGGGTCGGGTGTGGAATGGGGACTGGCGCTCAACGTTCCGCTCGACTGGATCGCGCGACGAGGCTCGCGCATTTCTGCAGCCGAGGCTGCCGTGGAGGTGGCGGTGGCCGAGAGGCAGGCGCTGCGGCGCGACGTCGAGCTCCAGCTCAAGACCCTGTACTGGAGCCTCGTCCACGAGCAGGCGCTGGTCGAGTCCCTCGGGGAACTCGAGGCTCAAAGCGCGGCCCTGGTGCATACCGTCGGCATGCGGGTCGACACAGGCGAGGTCCGTCCGGTCGAGGTCACGCGGGTCGAGATCGAGTTTCACAAGATCAGCGGCGAGAGCGAGGCTGCATACACCTTGCTCGCGGCACGGCAGGCCCAGCTCGCGCTCTGGCTCGGCGTGCGCAGGGGCACGACCATCGTGGCCATCGCCGACCTGACGGCGTTGCCCGTCGTCATCGACCTCGACACTGCCCTCGACCGGCTCCGCGCGACGCACCCTGACCTGCTGACCGCGCGGGCCAGACTGCGAGCCCTGCAGGCCGAGGTCGAGACGGAGAAGATGGCACGGGTGCCGGCGATCTCTCTCATCGGACACGCCGACGACGAGCTGGACCGGCGAGCCTACGGGGTTGGCCTCGCGGTCGATCTGCCGCTGTTCAACTGGAATGTGGGAAGCATCGGGCAGGCCGAGGCCATGGCCGCTGCGGGGCGCCAGCGTGTCGAGCAGGTGGAGAGGGACCTCGAGGACGCCGTCATCGAGGGACACGCCGCGTGCCTGGCCTCCATCCAGACTGCCACGCGCCTTGGCACACAGGTGGTCCCGCGCGCCGAGGATGCCGCGACGACCATGGAGAAGACATACATGCTCGGAGAGCTGAATCTGATCGAGCTAATCGACGCTCGTCGCACCCTGAACGAGGCGCGTCGACTTCACCTGGACGCGCTTGCGCAGGCTCACATCGACTGCAGTCGTCTCGATGCACTGGTTCCGGAGGAACCCCGATGAACATCCTTCATGCCGCCTTGGTGCTTGTCCTGACCCTCGCGATCGGAGGCCAGTCCTGCGACCGAGGACAGCCCGTCGTCCCGCGACCCACGGCCGGGGAGGAATCCGCAGAGCACTCGGGGCACGGCTCGGACAGCCACGATGGCCACGGCGATGGCCACCTGGCCGAGGAGGTTTCTGACCTCGACCGACCTGTGAAGGAGCTGTTCAGCCTGTCGTGCGAACACAGCAAAAAGACCTTCGAGTGCGACGAGTGTCGCTACGAGGTCGGCGTTGTCAGGGCACCCGTGTTCCTCACCGAGGGTGGGTTGATTCAGACGGTCACGGCCAAGCACCACAAGATCTCGGTACCGATCACCCTCACCGGTGAGGTCCGCTTCGACGAGAGGCGAGTCGGTCACGTGAGCGCGCAGGTCGAGGGAGTCATCAAGAAGGTCCACGTCGCGCTCGGCGATCCCGTGCGAGCGGGGCAGGCCCTGCTGGAGATCGAGAGCGTCGCCATCGGTGACGCCCAGGCGGCGTCTCTCGAAACCCAGGCCATGCTCGATCTCGCGCGGAGAAACTTCGACCGCGTGTCCGGGCTTCGCCGGGAGAACATCGCGTCGGAGAAGGAATTTCTTCAGGCCAAGCTCGAACTCGAGGCGGCGGAGATCCGCAGCCAGGGCGCGCTTGGCAAGCTGGCGCGTCTTGGCAGCGACGGCGTGCGCGGGCGGCTCGTTCTTCGCGCTCCCATGGATGGCACGGTGCTGGTCATGCATGCCGTGTCCGGCGAGGTCGCCAAGACCGAGGAATCCCTGGTCACCGTTGGTGACAACACCACCGTCTGGGTCTGGGCCGACCTGTACGAACGAGATATCGCGGCCGTGAACAGCGGGCAGACCGTCCAGAAGATCGAGACGGTGGTCCAGGTCAAGGCCTACCCGGAGGTGGAGTTCCCCGGTGTTGTCAGCCTCGTGAGCCCGGCCATGGACGAGTCCTCGCGCACGGTCAAGGTGCGGGTCGAGGTCCTCAACGCTGACCGCCGTCTCCTCGCAGGGATGTTCGCCAGTGTGAAGCTCTTCTTGCCCGGTGCTGAAGAGGCGCTCGCGATCCCCAGGAGCGCGGTGCTTGAGGACGAGGGCCGGTCCTTTGTCTTTGTCCATGACCATGACGACTACTACATCCGGAGGCCTGTGGCGGTGGGTCGAACCTGGGCAGGACTGGTCGAGATCACGAAGGGGCTCGAGCCGACGCAGATTGTGGTGGCCGAGGGCGCCTTCCTCATGAAGTCCGACGTGCTGCGCTCGAAGATGGGCGCTGGCTGCGCAGACTGAGGAGAGAAGGCATGACGCTCGCAAGCTTTCTGCTCAGGAACCGACTGCTCGTGCTCCTCGGTACCGCGGTCCTCATCTTCGCCGGGGTCCTGGCCTGGATACGCCTGCCCATCGACGCTTTTCCCGACGTCACCAACACCCAGGTGATGATCCTGAGCACGTCCCCAGGTCTGGCCGCGGTCGACGTCGAACAGCGCGTGAGCTACCCCATCGAGCAGGTGATGCGCGGCTTGCCTCGGGTCCAGCAGGTGCGCTCGCTGTCCAAGGCGGGACTGTCGCAGGTGGTGATCATCTTCGAAGACGGCGTCGACACCTACTGGACACGACAGGTCGTCTTCGAACGCCTGAGCATGGCCCGAGAGCACCTGCCACCCGGGGTTGAGCCGGAGCTGGGTCCCATCTCCACCGGTCTCGGCGAGATCCTGCAGTACACCCTCGAGGGTGAAGGTCTGAGCGCCATGGAGCTGCGCACCGTGCAGGACTGGATCGTTGCACCGCTGCTCAAACCCATACCGGGTGTCAACGAGGTCAACAGCTTTGGTGGCGAGGTCAAGCAGTACCAGGTCCTCGTCTCCCCCGAGAAGCTCCTCAAGTACGGGCTGACCGTGAACGACGTGGTCGAGGCCGTCGAGCAGGGAAACGCCAACGCTGGCGGTGGCGTGATCGTTCGAGGCTGGGAGCAGCTGTACATGCGGGGTGTCGGGCTGCTCCGGGACACCGCCGATATCGAGCATATCGTGCTCAAGGCCAGTGCCGGTGCGCCGGTCTACATCCGGGACGTCGCGGACGTCGTCATCGGCGCCGAACCCCGGCAGGGCGCAGTCTCGCGGGACGGTAAGGGCGAGGTCGTGGCCGGCATGATCATCATGCTCAAGGGCGAGAATTCCGATGACGTCGTCAGCCGGGTCAAGGCCTCGATCGGCGCGATCGAGGGCACGCTCCCCCCGGGGGTGCAGCTCAGCGTGTTCTACGACCGCACCTCGCTCATCGAGGCCTGCATCAAGACCGTTGTCGACGCGCTGCTCGAAGGTGGCATCTTCGTCATCCTCGTGCTCGTCCTGTTCCTTGCGGAGCTGCGCACCGCGCTCATCGTGGTTTTCTCGCTGCCCTTCACCTTCCTGGTGAGCTTCATATTCATGGACCTTGCCGGGATCTCCTCCAACCTGATGAGCCTGGGAGGCCTCGCCTTCTCGGTTGGCATGGTGGTGGACGCCTCCATCGTGGTGGTCGAGAACGTCCGCCGCCACCTCGCGCTTCAGACCGGGCGGGAACACAAGCGTCGTGTCGTGACCGAGGCGCTGGTCGAGGTCGCGCGACCGGTCACCTTCTCGGTGCTCGTCATCGCCATCATCCTGGTGCCGCTGTTCACGCTGCAGGGGATCGAGGGCAAGATGTTTGCCCCGCTGGCCGCAACCATGCTGATCGCTCTTTTGGTCTCGCTCGTGGTGGCCCTCACGGTGATCCCGGTGTTGTCGGAATCCGTTCTGAAACAGGTTACCGAGAGAGAGTTCGGGATCATTCGACGCTTCCACGGGGCCTACATGACGCTGCTCCGCCGCGCCATCCAGCGTCCTGTCGTGACACTTGGGCTGTCGGGCGTCGTGCTCGTGGCCTCGCTCGCGCTGCTGCCCTTCATGGGGACCTCATTCATGCCGGATCTCGACGAGGGTTCGATCGCAGTCAACGTGGTGCGCTTGCCCAACGCCTCGCTCGAGGGCTCCGTCAAAGTCGCCACCTTCATGGAACAACGTCTGCGCCGCTTTCCCGAGGTGGAGACCGTGGTGAGCAAGACGGGGCGTGCCGAGATCTCCGAGGACCCCATGGGCCCCGAGCAGACGGACCTCTTCATCATGCTCAGGCCGCGCGCGCAGTGGACTACCGGCTGGGACAAGGACGCGCTGGTGGAGGCGATCCAGCAGGACCTGTCCCGGATCCCGGGGCTGCGATTCTCGTTTTCACAGCCCATCGCGTTGCGGGTCAACGAACTCATCTCGGGCGTCAAGAGCGACCTCGCGGTCAAGGTCTTCGGGCCCGACCTCGAGGTGCTCAAGAGCTTTGCGGACCGCGCCGGAAGCGTGCTGCAAGGCATCGAGGGCGCGCGTGACATCAAGGTCGAGCAGGTATCCGGCATGGCGCAGCTCGACGTGGTCATCGACCGCAAGGCCGTGGCCAGGCATGGCATCCAGATCGCCGCCGTCAACGCCGTCATCGAGACCGCCGTTGCCGGCAAGAAAGCGACGATCCTGATCGAAGAGCAGCGCCGCTTTGCGGTGGTCGTCCGATTTCCGGAATCAGCCCGCGCGGACATCCCGGAGCTCGAGCGCTTGCTGGTCACGGCCCCCGGTGGCGAGCGTGTGCCGCTGGCCCAGATCGCAGAGTTTCGCCTGGTCGAGGCGCCGGCCCAGGTGAGCCGCGAGAACGGCATGCGGCGCGTGGTGGCCGAGGCCAACATTCGTGGCCGGGATCTGGGGGGCTTCGTCTCCGACCTTCAGCGTCGGCTGGCACACCTGGTGAAAGAACTCCCGGCCGGCTACTACGTCGAGTACGGCGGGCAGTTCGAGAACCAGCAGCGCGCCATGCGCCAGCTCGCCATCGTTGTCCCGGTGGCTCTCCTGCTCATCCTTTTTCTGCTCTTCCTGGCCCTCGGGTCCTTCCGGGACGCACTACTGGTGCTGCTCAACCTGCCCTTTGCACTGGTCGGAGGGGTGATCGCGGTCATCGCCTTCGGTCTCCCGGTTTCGGTGTCTGCGGCCGTGGCCTTCATCGTGTTGCTTGGCATCGCGGTGCAGAACGGCGTGGTGCTGGTGGCCTTCTTCGGTCAGCTCCGGGCGCGGGGCGAAAGCGTGCTCGACACGGTGACCAAGGGATGCGAACTCCGGTTCCGGCCCCTGTTCATGACCGCTTCGGTCAGCTTCATTGGCCACCTGCCCATGCTCTACGCAACAGGGTCAGGCGCGGACATCCAGAAGCCACTGGCGGTGGTTGTGATGGGCGGGCTCATCACCTCGACCCTGCTCACGCTCATCGTGCTGCCGACGATCTACGTCCTGATCCAGCGCGCGCCTGGCCCAGGCCCGACGGGGCGAGGCCGCGTGGCCGCCTGAGTCGCCCCCGTGGGCGCGGATGCCCAGGGCGATGCGCACACACACACCCGCCCGCGCCCGGTGCCTCTCCCCGCGCGGACTGGGATGATTGGCTCACAATCGAAGGGGTGCGAACTCAGGCCTTGACGATGCAGTCGACCGGGCAGACCTCGACGCACTTGGGGCCGCCGTCGTCGACGCACTCGGTGCACTTCTCGGCCTCGATCACGTAGTACTCATCTCCCTCAGCGATACATTCGCGCGGGCACTCGGGCTCGCAGGCGCCACAATTGGTGCACTCGTCGGTGATCTTCATTGCCATGGCTGTTTCCTCCGGACATCGCGTCCTGGTTGACCCCCATCGCCGGGATAAATGCGTTCATCCGGCCATTGCGTCAAGAGCAAATGGTCATGTTTTCGTCGGTTCAAGCTGGGATAGCCCGCTCGGTAAGGTTTAGCCACGCCGTGGGAGTCTTGGAGCGTCCTGGCGCGCCTCGAAGAGGTATACTGAGACCATGTTGCGCGAGGTCCTCAACGTCACCCAGAACAGCCCGGATACCCTGAGGCGCTGGTTCTCGGACAGCGAGTTCGATCTGATCGTGTGGCACGATCGGAGTGAGGGCCGCCTCGTCGGTTTCCAGCTCTGCTACGACCTGCACCGGGACGAGCACGTGCTGACCTGGCATGCGGACCGCGGCTATGCCCACAACAAGGTGGACAGCGGCGAGGACAACCCGGTGCGCAACATGACCCCCATCCTGGTACCGGATGGTCTGTTCGAGCGCGACCGGGTCAGCGACCGCTTTGCCGAGCGCAGCCAGGACATCGACGACGAGGTGCGGGCCCTGGTGCTGGACAAGCTCGCTCGCTTCGAACAGGAGCAGGAGGCTCAGGGTGTCCGCACAGGGGACGCGGAACCTGTCGAGTCCGCAGGAGTGGCTGTGGTGGTCGAGGACGAAGGCGCGGAGTCTCGTGAGGAAGACATCGGGACATCCACCGCGCAGCGCACCGTCGACGAGTCGTAGCCCACGCTCTTGCGCAGGCGCAGCACTTCGAGATCCACGAACTTGCCCTGGCGCAGGCGAGCCCTGACCTGGGTGGCCTTCGCGCCCTGGGGCTCATCGGCGACCCACTCCCGCGGGACCACACCGCGGGCGCAGCAGCCAGGGAATTGCAGCTGCGAGGCGCTGCGCTGATACTCATCCAGCGTCGGCAGGCGGCGCCCCACCCACGCGCAGTAGGCCCGGGCCATGTGCCAGGTGACCGACATGGCAGGCTCGTGCGCATACTCGGGGTCGCGGTTGAAGCTGTCGTAGCTGGGTCGGGCACACTTCCCGGCGTCGACGCAGCGCGAGAAGGCGACCCCGTTCACCGGCCGTAGATCCACGGCGACCTGGCCACCCGGCTTGTCGATGATCACGACCTGGTGCCCCGAGGCCGCGTCGGGGTGCGAGGGGCGGGGTGTGGCGGGAGCCTGTACCCCGGCCAGGGTCAGCAGCACCAGGACGGCAGGCATGGATGTCCGATCAGCGCCGGCGTCGACGCAGGCCGCGGGCAAACACGAACACGGTGCCGAACAAGAAGGCCTCGCGCACGAAGCTGGTGTCGCGGTAGCAGCCCGCCAGTTCGACCGCGCAGCGGTTGCTGTCGGTGTCCTCGTCGTAGCCGCAGTCGCCACTTTGGCACTGCTCGCTGCTGGCGCACTCCTCGCCAGTGCCGAGGAGTGGAATGCATTGCCCGGTGACAGTCTGGCTCAGCTCGCAGACCTGGACGATCGAGTAGGTGCAGGTGGTCTGAGCTGCACAGCTCGTCGCGTCATCGGGGTACTGGCCGCAGACCGGATCGCAGTAGCCATAGAAGTCGTCGTAGATGCAGCCGGCTCCGCTGCAGCCCGTGGCATCGCCGTCGAAGAAGTAGCACACCGGCGCACAGGACTGGCTCGGTGGATCGTAGCGGCAGCCCACTTGCTGGCCGCAGCCCGTGCCGTCACCACTGAAGGCGGCGCAGTCTGACACGAAGTCGCAGCGGCCCTCGTCGACCACGGCGCAGCCCTCGATCTTGTTGCAGATCTGGGGGCTCTGGCCCGCACAAGGGTCGCCAGGGATGCGGCAGTAGCTCGATGCGGGGCACTCGCTGCTGTCAGCGCAGGCAAAGGGAGCCCGTGCCTGGCACAGGCCATCGGCGCCACAGAACTCGCCGGGCTGGCAGTCCTCGTTGTACTCGCACAGGTACATACAGCGGCTGTTGACGCAGCTCAGGCCACTGTTGCAGTACGCCGCCGCCACACCATCCTCGGCGCAGGTCTCGTTTTCCAGGGCCAGGGCGCGGCAGCCGCTGCTGTGGCAATAGGATCCGAGCTGGCAGATGTAGCCGTGCAGGCAGGCGCCGGTGGAGGGCAGATCGCTGGCCTCCGTGCACACGCCCTCGACGCTGCTGCACTCCTGGTAGTCGCTATCGTAGGCGCAGATGGGGGCGTTGGCCACACAGGCGGTCTCGTCGCCGCTGTACTGCGCGCAGTTGATGGTGGGTATGCAGAACAGGTCGGGGTTGCACAGGGCCTGCACTGTGCCACCGCAGCGCTGGCTCGCACCCACGGTGCCGCAGACATTGCCCGTACAGCCCAGATCATCCAGGCAGTCCAGCCAGTCGCGGCAGTAGTCGCCCGCGGCGCCGAGGATGCGGCAGGCCAGGGGCCCGCCTGCGGCTGCGGGTCGGCACTTGGCACAGTCCCCTCCGCACGCGTCGTCACTGGTGCAGGGGGCCTCATAGTCCAGCAGCGGCTCGGGGCTGGGATCACAGCGTCCGGCGTCGCTGCACGAGGCGGACAGGCAGTCGTCGCCGTAGAGGTTGGGGTCGCAGCGGCCACCGTCCTCCTTCTTGAGCAGGCAGGTGCCGTTGTTGCAGTAGGTCGCATCGCTGCAGGAGTGGTAGTCGCCGCAGGCCTGGTCCACTCCCGCGGGCTTGAGGCAGACCGCGCCGCCGGGCGCGAAGGGGGTGTCGCTCTGACAGCTCGAGCCGTCGGTGCAGTCCCAGTCCTGCACGCAGGCCTGGCCGTCGGCGGTGATGCCCTTGAAGAAGGCGGTGCACGCGCCATCCTTCAGCGCGTTCCACTCCTTGCTCTGGATCAGACTGTGCCCCGGGTTGCCACTGCGCAGGCTGCGCGAGCTGGTCAGGCACTGTCGCGCCAGCTTCCAGTCTATCGCCACCCGGCTCTCCCGCAGCGAGGCCAGCAGGTCCTCGGCCCACACCCGGCCCTCGGTACCGGGGCGGCAGCTGCGCGCCAGTTCTGCGTCGCTGAAGGAGGCGCCGGTCTTGAGCGGGCCGTTGACGCAGAGGCCAGAGAAATTCGCCTGGGACTCGTAGATGGCGCAGATCTCGACGGCGGTCAGCGGCTGGGCGGGTGGCTCGATGGGGTTGGGCTGGACCTTGGTCTCGGGGCAGGCCGCGAGAAGGGTTGCCAGGGCCAGGGCTCCGCCAGCGTGCGTCAACCTACCACTCGTCGTCATGACAACCTCTCTGTGGACCCGACCCGCGATCTCGCCCCGCCACTTCGGTCCGAGACCTCACGTCGAATATGGAAAATGAACGTGGCAGCGACTAGATAGGTGGCCACGACGCGGCCCGTCAAGCGAGACCTTCGCCAGCGGATCTGGTGCCCGGGGCTGGCGGACCGAGGCGCAGGGTCGCAACCTGCTCGCGGCTCGGGCACAATCGGCGGCCAGCCGAGATGCGCGGAAATCGGCGGCAGGGGAGGGCAGACATGCAGCAGCGACCAGCGATCTTTGCAGCCCAGGGCTGGTATCCCGCAGATCCCGGGCAGTGCCTCGAGCGCGTCGAGTTCTTCCTGCGCAGCGCCGCGACGGAGGAGCCGGCCTCGATGCTGGGAGGGATCGTGCCCCATGCGGGCTGGTCCTATTCGGGTCAGACCGCCGCTCGCACCTTCGGCGCGCTCGCCGGGCTGCAACCCGAGCTGGTGCTGCTGTTCGGCGGTCACCTGCGACCGCGCGACACGGCCCTGTGCATGACCCGCGGTGCCTTCGCGACGCCCCTGGGTCCGCTGCCGGTCGAGGAAAGCCTGGCGCGCGAGCTGGTGGCGACCTTCCCCGTCGACGAGGAGATGCCCGATCATTTTGCCGCCGACAACACCATCGAGTTGCAGCTCCCCTTCGTGCGTCACTTGTGGCCCCGGGCGCGGGTGCTGGCCGTGCAGGTGCCTGCTGACGAGAGCGCAGCGGTCCTGGGCCGCTGGCTGGCCGAGCGCACCGCGGCCCTGGGACTGCGCACCCTGGCCATCGGTTCGACCGATCTCACGCATTACGGCACCAGCTATGGCTTCACACCCCAGGGCGTCGGCGATGAGGCGCACGCCTGGTCCATGCGTGAGAACGATGGTGGCTTCCTCGAACGGGTGCTTGCGCTCGACGGACAAGGGGCCAGCGAACACGCGCTGGCTCACCACAGTGCGTGCTGCCCCGGGGCGACCGCAGCCACCCTGGCCTTCGTGAATTCCCGGGGAGGGGTCCGCCCGCGCCTGGTCGAGCACACCACGAGTCACCTCGTCCGCAACCAGGGCTCGCCGCAGATGTGGGTGGGCTATGCAAGCGTCGTGTTCTGAGCCGGAACGAGGAAACCCATGAACCCACTGGCGAAGCTGCTCCTGATCCGGCGCCTGCGTCAGCAGATGTACGGGCTGGACCGGGTGGGCTTGCAGCGGCTGCAGCACAAGCTGTGTGCCGAGACCGTGCGCCACGCCGTGACCCACAGCCCCTTCTTTCGACGCCACTACCAGGGCTGTGACCTCGCAGATTTCGAGGAGCTGCCACTGGTGGACAAGGCCGTCATGATGGCCAGCTTCTCGGACTACAACAGCGCAGGCCTGGACCGCGAGGCCTTGCTGGCCTTCGCCATCGACAGCGAGCACAGGGCCGGCATGGGTCTGTATCAGGGCCGCTGGTCCGTGGGTCTGTCGTCGGGAACCTCGGGGAACAAGGGCCTGGTGCTGCTCTCACCCGACGAGCGCGATCGTTACGGCTGTCTGATCGCGGCGCGGCATGGTCTGCCGCCGTCGGTGAAGCAGTTCCGGGTGCTGTTCGCGTTGCGCATCAACAATCCGAGCTTCGAGAACCTCAATCGCTTCGGCCTGCGCATCGTCTACACGGACTACAACCGGCCCATCGAGGACGTCATCGCCGTGGTCAACACCCAGCGGCTCAACGTCCTGGCCGGGCCGCCGTCGTTTCTGGCGCTCATCGGAGATCAGGCCGCGCGCCTCGATCACGCCATCGAGGCCGTGGTGTGCTACGCCGAGGTGCTGCAGCCCGAGGTGCGTGCGCGGCTCGAGAAGACCTTCGCGGCGCCTGTGGTCGAGATCTACCAGGGCAGCGAGGGCTTCATCGCGGCCACCTGTCGTCAGGGCCGGCTGCACCTGATGGAGGACGTGGTCCGCGTCGAGGTCTTGCCCCTGGCCGGGGAGGGTGCCGTCGCCAGCGCGTCCGGGACAGCCCAGGGTACCGGGCGCATCGTGATCACCGACATGCACCGGCGCAGCCAGCCCATCCTGCGCTACCAGCTCAACGACGTGATCGAGGTCGGCGAGAGCGACTGTGGCTGCGGCTCCGCGTTCCGGGTGGTGCAGAAGATTCATGGCCGCATGGACGACGTGCTGACCTTTGTCGACGGGCGTGGCCACCGGCGCTGGCTGTTCCCCGACGTGGCAAGCCGCGCCGTGATCCTGGCCTCGGACGAGGTCGAGGAATACCAGATCGTGCAGCATGCCCTGGATCACCTCGAGATCCGCTTGCAGCTCCGCGACGGGGCGGACCACACAGGGATCGAGGCCGCGGTGGCGCGCCTGCTGCGGCAGCGCTTGCGCGACGCAGGCGTCGACGACCCGGGTCACCCGCGCCTGGAATTCGTGCTGCGCGCGCCCGAGAAGAACGCTGTCAGCGGCAAGCTCATTCGCGTGCAGCGGCGCTTCGCGGTGGCAGGCTGACCGGCGGCGCTTGCACCCCCGGGGCAGCGTGGATATACGTTGCCGGTCCGGTCGACGGACCCACGCTCGCGGCATTTCTGAATCCATGAGCACGACGGGAGGAGATTCATGAAGAGATCGCTATGGTCGCTCGCCCTGACCGCGTTGCTGCCCTGCACTGCTCTCGCCCAGGACGCTCCGGCCGCGGACACACCCGCCGTCGAGCCGGCGCCAGCCGTGGAGGCGGCGCCAGATCCCGAGGCCCAGAAACGAGCCCAGATCGAGGCTCTGCTCAAGGAGGTGGACACCCTGTACGCGCAGCGCGCGCAGTCCGGCAAGGCCGAGGCCGTGATCGCCAAGATGCAGGAGCTGCTCAAGCTCGACGACAAGAGCTACGACGCGCAGTGGCGCATCGCCCGCGCGGCCTACTGGATCGGCGACGGCACCGAGGACAAGAAGGTCAAGGAGAAGTACGGCAAGATCGGCTGGGACGCCGGCATCGCGGGCACCGCGCTCAAGCCCAACGGCATCGAGGCCCAGTTCTGGGGTGCCGCTTCGCTGGGCAACTACGCCAAAGGCGTGGGCATCATGAAGGCGGTGTGGGACGGCCTGGGCAAGCAGTACGAGAAGTGGGCGCGCAAGGCCTACGAGATGAACCCCAAGTACGCCTTCGGCGGCCCCCCGCGCGCCCTCGGTCGCTACTACTTCACCCTGCCCGGCATCGCCGGTCGCGACATCAAGAAGTCGATCAAGTACCTCGAGGAGAGCCGTGACCTGGCGCCCGAGGCCCTGCGCACCCGCGCCTGGCTGGCCGAGTCCTACCTGGACGACGACCAGAAGGCCAAGGCCAAGGCCGAGCTGGACTACTGCTTGGCCGCAGATCCCAAGAACGGTGACTACGCCGACAATCTGCGCATGCAGCCCGAGTGCAAGCGCCTCGCGGGCACCCTGTAGGCGGACCTTCGCCCTCGCTCGACACACCCACACCGTGACAGATCCGGTCGACAGACGCCCCCTGGCCGTGGTGCTGCTCTCCGGTGGCATGGACTCCTGTGTCACCGCCGGCATCGCGGCCCGGGACCACGAGCTGGCCCTGCTTCATGTCAACTATGGCCAGCGCACCCAGCGCCGCGAGCTGCGCGCTTTCGAAGCCATCGCCGACCACTACCTCGTATCCTGTCGTCTGGTGGTCGACTTACCGGCCATTGCCCACGTCGGCGGCTCCAGCCTTCTCGCCGGCGGCCCGGCCGTGCCCGACGCCGCCTTCGTCGAGGGACAGATCCCCTCGACCTACGTCCCCTTCCGCAACGGTCAGATCCTCGCCGTGGCCGCGGCCTGGGCCGAGGTTCTGGAGGCGCAGGCGATCTATGTCGGAGCGGTGGAGCAAGACAGCTCCGGCTATCCAGACTGCCGGCGGCCTTTCTTCGACGCCTACGAGCGCGCCATCCAGCTGGGCACAGGGGCGACCTCCCTGCTGCGCATCCACACCCCCCTGGTCGAGCTGAGCAAGGCGCAGATCGTCCGCCGGGGCATCGATCTCGGCGCGCCGCTGCACCTGACCTGGTCCTGCTATCGCGACGAGGACCTGGCCTGCGGGCGCTGCGAGTCCTGCATCCTCAGGCTGCGCGGTTTTGCAGGTGCCGGGGTTGACGATCCTGTTCCCTATCAGGACCCCGCGACGGGGCCAGGATCCACCCTGCCCCCGCGCGTCGATTGACCGGGCCGATCGCCGCTTGCTACAAAACCAGCACCATCCTGTTCAAGGGGAATGCCATGCCTCGCCTCTGCCTGCCGACCCGCGCTCTCACCGCCCTGTCCCTGGTGCTGTTGCCCTTCGCAGCCTGCGAGTGCGACGAGATCGGCGATCTGTCCGCCCTGGGCGCGCTGGAACCGGCCACCCACAACTTCGGTCCTGTGGTGAGCGGCGAGCGCTGCGTGGCGCAGATCAGCCTGCGCAATGATGGCCAGGCCGACTTGACCGTCAACGAATCCAAGTTCGTCGACAGCAGCGGCAACTTCGCCATCGACGGCATCGTGCCGGCCTTCGTCAGCGCCTTCAGCTCCGATGTGGTGGCCGTGGCCTACACCGCGGGCACGCCGGGAACCACCTCCGAGGGCGCGACCCTGTGGCTCAAGACCAATACCCCCGAGAACGACGGAGTGCTGCAGGCCGCCCTGCGAGGCACTCCCGTGGCAGGGCTGTCCGCCATGGTGGGAAGTTCCTGCGACGTCGACGGCACAGCCACCGCACCCTGCAGCGACCTCAACTTCGGGGCCACGGTGGTCGCCACCACCAGCCCTGGCGTGCTGCGCACGGTGCGCATCCACAACGACGGAACCTCCACCATGACGGTGGTCGAGCCCGTGGTCCTGGACAATGCGGACTTCACCCTCGACAGCGCCCGCGTGCCCTCTGCCGACGGCCTGGGTGGTCTGGTCGAGGTCACCCAGTGGCCTCTGCAGCTCGAGCCCGGCAAGGGCCAGTGCGGCGTGGACTCTGGCAACGCGGTCACCTTCGTCGAGCTCAGCGTGCGCTACCTGCCCACGGATATCGGCGCCGACGCCGGGCGGCTGCGGGTCGACACCGATGCCGCTATCACACCGTCGTACGTGGAGGTCGGCCTGGTTGGCATCGGCTCGGGGGATGGCATCGCCACCGACCCGGACTTCGTGAACTTCGGCGAGGTGGCGGTGGGGCAGAGCTCGACCAAGAGCGTGCGGGTGTTCAACCTGCGGCTCGACCAGGCACGCATCAACAACAGCTGCCTCGACACCAACCGCGACGATGTCTGCGATATCGACTGCACCGCGATCAACGACCAGGCCGTGCTCAGCTGTGGCGTCGAGAAGAGCGATGGCAGCCACGAGGGCAAGGGCTTCGTGCTCGAGCCCGCCGATGCCATGGCGGGTGGTGACGACGAGCGCACCGTCAAGATTCGCTGGGCCCCGGATGCGCCTGGCGCCCTGCGCGCACAGCTCCTCCTCGACACCGTGCTTGGCGGGGGTCGGGTGTGGAAAGTGCTGGTCAACGGAGGTGTGGCGGGTACCTTCACTCCGAGCAGCGACCCGGTGGTCGTCGTCGCCAGCGGCACCCCGCTCGCCGGTCAGGCCAGCTTCACCGTGACCAACACCGGGGCGGCCCCCCTGACCATTCGCCAGGTCAACTTTGCCGGATCCAGCTCCATCACCGGGGAGTTCACCTTGACCCGCGCCGGCGACGGCAGCTTCAGTGTCAATGGCACGACGCCCTGGACGGGGACCCTGACCTTGCAGCAGAACCAGAGCGAGAGCTTCACCCTCGATTACCTGAACAGCGGTGTGGTCAACTGCGACAGCTTCGATGTGCACTGGTTCCACGACGGTGACGGCCAGGATCCCTATATCCTTGGCGTCGAGGTCGACGGCGACAACTGCTAGGCTCTTTTCGCCGGTATCCGAGTACCTGATGCCGTGGCCAGTGCTCAGGCGAAGGCTGGCTACCCACGCGACCTTTGTGCGTCACGATCGCCGGGCTGCGATCTCGGGTCCTCGCCCCTGCACAGGTCCGTTTCATCCCATAACAGTGGGTCGGCGCCCTGAAACGGCACCCCGTCGCGTTGAAAAGGCGTTGTTTTCCGGACTGTTGTGATCTCGCACACCAATGTCCCTGTGCCGTCGATAAGATATGTATAGGGGCGGTCGTGGTGGATTGGAGCCGGACCATGCGACGCTACGCTGCATTCTTGATGACCAGTGTCCTGGGTGCCGGGCTCGGCTGCTCGCCAGCCGTGGTCACCGGGAGCAACTGCAAGACCTCCCTGGACTGTCCAGCCAGCAAGGTCTGCGTCGACGGGCTGTGCCAGGATTCCACGCGCGTGGCCTGCACCAGCGACGCCGTGTGCCTGCCCCTGGGCGCCACCTGCATCAACGGCTTCTGCTCGACCACCTCGATGGTGGATGCGGGACCCGGGGAGGACGCGGCCAGCGGCACCGACAGCGGCACCATCGTGTCCGGGCAAGGCATCATCGCCGTGGACACCGAGCTGCCCATCGACTTCGGCGACCCTCTGTTCGGGGCGTCGGTGGTCCGGGTGCTGACCGTGCGCAATGCGGGCGACGAGCCCCTGCACATCTACCGGGTGGGCCGGGTGCCGGGCACCAGCGACGAATTCGCCCTCGATCCCGACGGTGCCGCCGCGGATTCGGTGCTCCTGCCCGAGCAGACCCTCGACGTCACCATCACCTACGTACTGGCCGATGGTGAGGCGGACATCGGCGAGCTCTTCGTGCTCAGCGACGCGGCCTCGTGCGCACAGTTCTGTCAGGATCCGCACAACATCCGCGTGCCGCTGTATTCGGAGTTCAAGGGCGCCCGCAATCTCGACGTGACCCCGGCCAGCCACGACTTCGGTTTCGTGGTGGGCGGACAGACCAGCCTGTTTGCGCCCTTCACCCTGAGCAACGAGGGCACCCTGAGCAAGGTGCTCACCGTCGGCGACGTGCGCCTCGAGGGAACCGATGCCTCCCACTTCGGACTGCTCTTCGATCCCTTGCCCTACTACCTGACGCCTGCGGGCAGCCAGATCGTCCGCGTGCGTTATGCGCCAGGCAACACCGCCTTCCACACGGCCGAGCTGGTGATCGAGGCCAACAGCGACGATCCCGAGCGCCAGGTCGTGCGCGTGCCGCTCACCGGACGCTCGGTCCCCTCGGCCTCGCTGTCCGTGGCCAGCCCCCTGGACTTCGGGGTGGTCGAGGTGGGGCAGGCCTCGGTGCGGACCACCACCGTGCACAACGGTGGCGGCATGGCTGCCACCATCACCTCGCCCGAGCGCTTCGAGTTCGGGGACCAGGGCTTCTCACTGGTCAGTCCTGTGCTGCCGCAGATCGTACAACCTGGACAGCAGGTGACCTTCACCTTGCGCTTCGCCCCGGCCAACGCCGGTGACAAGGGCGACAATCTGTTTTTGGACCACGACGCGGCTGGCTCGCCGCTCACCGTCGGCATGACAGGTCGGGGCAAGGACCCGCCCCAGGGCTACAGCAGCCTGCGCATCGAGCAGCGGTTCTCGCGGGCCCTGGCCGGGACCGGCTGCGCGTTCCAGACCAATTACCAGAACGTGGATCTCGAGGTCGTGGCCGGCGGTGCCATCTGTGACAAGAACGCGGGCGGCTGCCAGGCCGATGTCTGTGCCTGCAATCTGGGCAGCCTGGGCAGCGCCACCTGGTCCTGCAACAACTGCGGTGGTGGTACGGCCTCGTCGGAGATCGTCTCCAACTTCGGCTCGGGCGCGGACGGCTCGCTTGACGTGCGTGCCTACTACTTCGATGCCTGCACCGCGGGCTACTTCGGGGTCTCGGGGGCGGCCTTGCAGGCCGTATGCTCCTTCCCGGGCACGCGCGAGGCCTGCTTCCCCTACGAGGTCTTCAGCCAGGCCATCTACGTCGAGCCGTGCCAGTACACGGACCACTGCATCTCCGAGAGCCTGTGCATGGTCTATGTGCCGACCCTCGCCAATCGCTGCATGTCGACGGCCGCCACCCAGGTGCGCACGATCATCTCGCTGTCCCAGGGCACGAGCGCAGATCGCACGGTGGTCTTTTGCACCGATCTGCAGAGCCTGTACGAGCGGCAGGCTGTGGCCCGGATCGAGCGCGCGGCCGGCCTGTTCAACCTGATAGGGCCCCTGGGAAGCTCGCGGGAGATCGCGCCCAGCGACCCCTGCGGTTTGTAGTTCCCGGTTCCCAGTTCCCAGTTCCCGGTTGACGGAGCCCACCGCTCGCCCGGTGTTTCGTCGTCGACAGATCGCCCCGAAGCACGTTGAATCAGCACGCGGGAGGACCGGGCCTGCTCAGCTTGGACGGGCAACTCGGAACTCGATACTCGAAACGCAGAACCGGGAACAAGGATCGCCAATGGCACACCTCAAGGACATCGTGAGCTGGCTGGACCACGAGCTCGACGTGGAGCGGGTGCACGACGTGGCGGTCAACGGGCTGCAGGTCGAGGGCCGCAGCGAGGTTCAGCGAGTGGTCACCGGGGTCAGTGCCAACCTGGCCCTGCTGCAGGCCGCAGTCGATCGCAAGGCAGACCTGGTGGTGGTGCACCATGGCCTGGTGTGGGGTGGCATACAGCGCATCACCGGACCACTGCGTACCCGGATCCGACTCGTGCTCGAGCAGGAGCTGTCCCTGGCTGCCTACCACCTGCCTCTCGACATGCACCCCGTTCATGGCAACAACGCGGGGCTGGCAAGCAGCCTCGAGCTGCAGGACGTGCAGCCCTTTGGCCTGTACAAGGGACAGCTCATTGGCCTGCGCGGCCAGCTGGCGAAGCCACTTCCCATCGCCGAGGTGCTTGCCCGGATCCGGAGCCGGATTCACGATCAGGCCCAGCTGCTGCCTGGCGGGGAGCATCCCGTGCACCGCGTCGCGGTGTGTTCCGGCGGCGCCGCCGAGCTGGTGTGGGAGGCCATCGAGGCCGGTTGCGATCTGTTCGTGTCGGGGGAGGCCACCGAGTTCTCGCCAGCACTGGCAGCCGAGGGTCGCATCCACGTCGTGGTCGCGGGCCACCACGCGACCGAGCGCTCGGGGGTGCAAGCGCTGGCCCGGGCGCTGCAGCAGCACTTCGGCATCCCCAGCGAATTCGTCGATATTCCTAACGCGCTGTGACAGCGGCCGCAGCCTCCTGCAAGTGGCGAGAGCGTTCACTGGCTGTTATCCTGCAGCCATGAACGTCGCGGCCAGAGCACTCGCACTCACCTCGCTGCTCGCCCTGGCCTGTGCACCGGGAGGCGAGGAACCCGACGATCCTCCCGTGCTCCGCCTGCGCTCGCCGCTACTGGCGCCCGTCGGGGCCCTGGTGACCTTCGACGCCAGTGCCAGCGTCGACGATCACGGTATCGTGATGTACAGCGTGCAGTTTGGTGACGGTAGCCCCGAGGCCGAGCTGTCGAGTCCGATCTTCACCCACGTGTACCGCGAGCCCGCCACCTACGAGATCGAGGTGCTGGCCCTGGACGCTCCGGGACACCGGGACGTGCTGCGGCGGAGCATCACAGCGGTCGAGCGCTACTGGCCGCCGTACTGCGACGACAACCTGCCGTGCGAATGGGGAGCTCTCTGCGATCAGGGAGAGTGTTTCATCGAGGGTGAGGCCGGCTCTCCGTGAGATCTCACCTGCCGCTGATGTGGTGACCGTGCGTCAGGATGCCGCGGCCGCGGCCGGGTACCACTCCAGGACCTGATCCGTGTTGGGCACGCCGGTGATCTGGGTGCGGCCGTCCCCGACGCGCACCTGACCCTCTGCAATCAGGCGGACGCCAGCCACGAAAGCCTTCTGTTGCAGCACGCTGATGCGGATACCCAGAGATTCCTCGTCGTCATCGCTCCACACCCGCAGCGCGCTCTGCAGCAGAATGCAGCCAACACCGCAGTTCTCGTCGAGAAAATGCAGGGTGCAGCCGGTGACGCGAACGCCAGCTGCCAGGGCGTCGCTCAGTGGAGTCTCTCCGGCAAAGGCAGGCAGCAGCGACGAGTGCATGCGCAACACGCGCTGGGGGAACGCCTGCACCAGCTTCGTGCCCAGGGTCGGGGAGAAGCCTGCCAGGCACACCAGCTCGACATCGCGATTCTGCAGGGCCTCGACCAGGGCGGTCTCGTAGGCGTCCGCGCTGTCGAAGGCGTCCTCCGAGAGCACACGGGTAGTCAGTCCCTGTCCGCGAGCACGCTCGAGGAGGGGGCTTTCCTTGTGGTTGCTCAAGACCAGTTCCACCGAGGCTGCAAAGGCGTTCTGCTGGCAGGCGTCGATGAGCGCCTGCAAGGTCGCCCCGGCCCGGGACACCAGCAAGCCCAGGCGGAGCGGCGCGCTCGTGTCGCAGGGAGCTCGATCGACGGGCGACGTACTCATGGTGGCGACCCTCGTTTCGTCCGGCTCGACAGTGGCTCGCGCCGTCGCTGCGGTCAAGACTTCGCACGCGGATCCGTCGCGGACAGCCCTCTGAAGAGCACGCGGCGTGGAAGGTCAGACTCGGCAAAACCGGGCATTCGCCGTGCGGAGGCCAGGGTGATTTACAGTGCGCCACCGCTCGCGCTAGGCTGCCGCCATGGAATCTCTGGTGGTTGTCGCCTGCGCCCCAGGCCTGGAGGCCTTGACCGCGCGCTTGCAGGTTCGCTTCGAGGCAGCGGACGCTGCCGCTGCGTCCCTGGCCTTTGTCGACGCGGCCGCGGCACTGGCGCGTGGCTTCAAGCAGAGCACTGTGCCCAGTGACGGCAACCGCAAGGTGGTCTTGCTGGTGCGGCCCGGCCAGGGTGACGAGAGCCTGGCGCGGGTGCTCGAGGGTGTGCCCGCGCGGACGGTCGAGGTGCCCGCAGACCAGGTTGATGCGGCGGTGGCCGAGGCGGTGCGCCACGAGGTGGATAGGGGCGCCCGCTCCGTGGTGGTGGCGTCGGTGTTGGCGCCAACCCTGCCTCCCTACCTCCTCGATCACGCGTTCCGGGCGCTGCTGTTTCACGACCTGGTGGTGGGACCTGACTTCGCCGGTCATACCTACCTGCTGGGTGTGCGCCGCCCGCCGCCGTCCTTTGCCCTGGATCTGCACTGGGATCCGACGCCTGCCGTGAGTACGGTCCTGGACGCCGCCGCGCGCGGCACCAACATGACCATGCTGCCCTTCTGGTACCAGCTGGGCGATGACGCCTCGCTCGCCTGGCTGGAGACGCACTTGCGAGTTCTTCGCGGTCGCCCATGGCTGCTGGCCTCGGCCTTGCCTGACCTGGTCGAGCGGGCGAACCGCAGCGAGAGCCCACTGGCTCCCTGAACGGGCCGCGTTGCCGCATCCATCGAGGGTCGCATGTCCATCCGCAAGCTGCTCAGTCGCGCCGGTCCACTGGCCATCGCCTTGAGCTTCGCCCTGTTCTTTGGTGTCGTCGACTGGCTGCAGGAAGAGCGGGGTTGGCACGACTGGTTCGGCTACAAGCTCGAGCTCAAATTGCTCGACCAGATGTTCGAATGGCGGGGACCGGTGGCTGCCGATCCCAAGGTCGTCATCGCTGCCATCGATGAGCGCAGCCTCGAAGCCTACGGTCAGTGGGGTAGCTGGCGTCGCACACTGTTCAAGCTCGGTCTGGATCGCCTTCGGGCCGCCGGTGCGGACACCATAGGCTGGGACATCGTGTTCGCTGGACCCCGCCAGTACACCGACACCTCCATGGGGCAGCGCCTCGAGAACATCCTGCGCGATATCGATCCCGGAGCCACTTCGGAGGGGCTCGGTACGGGTTTCGCGGAGGTCGGAGCGTCCCTCGACCACGCCACGGACGCCCAGAAGAAGGCCACGCTTTCGGGCGACGAACTGCGCCGGCTCGATGCTTCGGTCAAGGAACGGCATCGCAGCGGCATGCTCGCTGCCGGCAGCGACACTGCCCGAGCCAGGCAGCGTCTGGATGGTCTGCAGCAGCTTTCCCAGCGCTTCGTCAGCAAGACCGAGGCCCTGGTCGAGAACATCCGCCAGGAGGCCGAGGGCGAGAGCCCGGATCAGACCCTGGCCGAGGGCATCGAGGAGCATTCTGGCAACACGGTGCTCGGCTTCATTGCGCTGTTCGAGGAGGAGGAAGAGGAGCTGTCGCGGCCCGACGTGTCCGACCTCAACTTCTGCCGCGTGGCCAGCTCGGCCCTGGACAGCATTGCCGTGGGCTGGGGCTTGCCCGGTGAGGGTGAGCAGGTTGCGGTCCCCATCTTCAAGGAGAACTCGAAGCCGGGCTTGCAGACGCTGATCCCCAAGGTCAAGGGAGGCTTCGTCTCACCGAATCCCGAGTTCGCCAACGCCGCCCAGAATCTGGGCACCTTTGCCCTCAATCCTGACCCTGACGGCGTGTGCCGCCGCCTGCCCTTGCTGGTCTACTACACCACCGCGGCGCCGCCGCGGCCGGCCTGGACCGAGGAGTGTACCTACGAGGTGGGCAACTTCATGTTGCCCTCGCTGGCCCTGAGCACAGCCTCGCAGCTGCTGGAGGCGCCACCTGTTCCGATCGTGCATCCCATCTTCAAGCGCGGCATCCAGTCGGTCAGCTTCTCGGTGTCCCGCGATGTGATCGAGCGCCTGTGCCGGCTTCGCAAGGGGACGATGGACGACGCGACGCTGCAGGACTGCGTGCGCAGCTTTCCGGGCGAACGCATCGCCGACAGCGTGGTCATCGACCTGCCAACCACACCCACCGGCGAGATGCTGGTCAACTACTATGGACCCGAGAAGACGACCTTCCCGCGCATCTCATACTCCGACGTCGTCGCTGGCACCTTCAAGCCCGAGCTGGTCAAGGGCAAGGTGGTGCTGGTCGCCGCCACCGCCATCGCCACCCACGATCAACGCGTCACACCCTTCAGCGCCTTCGCACCTGGTGTCGAGGTTCACGCCGCTGCGATCCAGAACATCATCGACGGCCGCTTCTTGTCCCGACACCCCCTGGCCATCCCCTTCGAGTTGCTGTTCATGCTCTCGGTGGCCTTGCTCCTCGGGCTGCTGTTGCGCCGGGTCAGCGTGCCCATAGGCATCGGCGTGACCCTGGCGATCGCGGTGGCCTACTGGGCCATCAACACCTTCGTGCTGTTCCGGCAGGGCTACTGGTTTTACCTGGTGCTGCCTTTCTTGCAGATCTTCCTGACCTGGGCCGGCATCACGGTGTTCGGGTACCTGGTCGAGGGTCGCGAGAAAAAGCGGATCACGGCGCAGTTCGGGACCTACGTGTCACCCGATTACGTCAGGGAACTCATCGACAACCCCGACGTGATCGGCCTCTCCGGCGCCGAACGTGAGATGAGCGTGCTGTTCTCGGACATCCGCGGTTTCACGACCATGAGCGAGCGGCTGGCCCCTGAGGAGCTCACGCGCTTCCTCAACGAGTACCTCACGCCCATGACCTACTGCCTGCAGCGCAACCAGGGCACGCTCGACAAGTACATGGGCGACGCCATCATGGCCTTCTTCGGTGCGCCCAAGTGGTTCGACGACCACCCCGTCAAGGCCTGCCTGACGGCGATCGAGATGATGGACGAACTCAGAGACCTTCGAAAGAAGTGGCGCAGCGAGGGCAAGCCCGACATCGACATCGGCATAGGGATCAACTCGGGCAAGATGCGCGTCGGCAACATGGGCTCCGAGGCCATGCGCAACTACACCGTGCTCGGCGACAACGTCAACCTGGGTTCCCGGCTCGAGGGCCTCAACAAGCAGTACGCCACCAACATCATCGCCAGCCAGACCACCTTCGAGGCGGCTGGAGCGTTGATCTACGGTCGCGAGCTCGACTCGGTGGCGGTCAAGGGCAAGAAGGAGCCGGTGCGCATCTTCGAGGTCATGGGCCGCGGCCGGCCCGTGGACTGGCAAGCCGAGCTCATTGGCGCCTTCGAGCGAGGTCTCGTGGCCTACCGCAAGCAGGAGTGGGAGGAGGCCCTGGAGCTGTTCAAGACCTGCCTGCGCATTCGCAAGGAGGCCACGGGAACCCCCGACGGTTGCAGCCACATGTACCTCGAGCGCGTGCACCTGCTGCAGAAGAATCCCCCCCGGCCCGGACTGGGACGGGGTGTGGAAGATGACCACCAAGTAGCGATCACGACGCCGAGGTGAGGAGAAGGCGTCTGCGACACCTCGCGACCTTCCAGACCATGACGGCAAGGGATGGCCGCCCCACCAGGCCCGCGCTCAGTGATCGAGGGCAATGCGCAGGTGCTTGCGCACGCAGCGCAGCGTCGCATCATCCGTGGCCGCATCGGCCAGCACCCAGCGCACGCTCTCGCCCTGCAGATCGACCAGAGCCATCACGCCATAGGCCGTGACGACGGGATCGCGGTGCTCACGCATGCGCGCGTAGGTGTTGTACAGGCCCTTGGCCCGACACGCCCACAACACGTAGGCGGCTTCCTGGGGAGGCAGCTCGGGTTGACCCAGCAGGCCCTCCAGGCTCTGGGGGATGCGCTGGCCAATGGAGATCAGGGCTTCGAGGATGCGCTCGGGCAGGCCAAAGGCCGCGTGGCTCGGAGTATCAAACAGGGGACGTGGGTCCTGCGTGTGCGCCTCGGCCAGGGCCTTGAGAAGTGGCTCCACGGCTTCTTCACTGCCGATCCGACCCAGGGCATAGGCCGCACTGACTTGCAGTTCCGGGTCCTTGCTGCTGGCCAGCGCCTCGATGAGCAGTGCGCGGGATTCCAGGTCCGCCAGGTCGGCCAGCTCGCGCGCTGCCCGCGGTGCCCAGACGCTGGCGGCCATGGGGGCGAGCAGTTCACGCATCCGAGGTACGACCTGATCCCGGGTCAGGCTCTGTTCTCCGCCACTCTCCAGTGAGAGCACGTAGCCTGGCGCGGTGCTGGCAATGCCCGTGACGCCGAAATTCTGACCGCGCCGTTCAGGCCAGGGCGCGCGCAGCGAAGTGGTCACGGCGGGCCTAAAAGCTTCAAAGGCAGTCAGGGCTGTCTCTATTTCCTGCACCAGCTCGGCCGGCGCGTGGCGATCCTTGGCCCGGCGCAGCAGCTTGCGGTAGGCCAGCAGAACCTTGCGACGCAGCGCGCTTTCCTCAGGTGCGAGGTAGGCCTCCAGCAGTGGTGAGCGGCTCAGATCAAGTTCCCGGGTCGGAGGTCCCAGGCTCATGCCACGCAGGCTGTTCGGTGCAGAGGTCACCCTGCGGTAAAAGAAGTCCGACATCCCCACCATGCGAAGCATCGCACGCAGACCATCCACACCCTGATCCAGCTGCAGCACCTCGCGATACGCATCCTCGGCCATCGCACGCAGCGCCGCATTGTGTTCGGCCTCGCTGCGCGCGCGCTGCTGGTCCCCGAGGCGCGCCAGGCAGGTGTCGTCGGAGCGGTAGTCCTGTTCGTGGGCCTCACCGACGCAGAAGTGGGATTCGAGCACCAGCCCCCTGGCCTCGGAACGCCAGGGTGCGGTGACGCTGGCGGCCAGGGGCACCACCGCCGCGCACGCAGTTCTGGCTGCGACGACCTCATGGCGCGTCAGCGCGCTCCAACCCCGGCACAGCGACTGCCAGGTCAGGTACAAGGCGCGGTCCTCAAGGTCTTGCTGGGCACGCCGGGAGTCGCACAGCAGCTGCAGTGATGCGGCATCGCCGGCCGTGCGCAGGTGCTCCGCCTCGACCTGCAAGGCCTGGAGCTTGTCACCGGTCGCTGGTGCGCTGGTCGGGCCTGTCGACGTAGCGGTGTCGGATTCTCGCCTCTGCGCAGGCAGGGGTGCTGTGGCTGCGGGTGCGGGGGAAGGCGTGCGACGCCTGGGTGTGGCGGGCTGCGGGACCGCGGCAGGTGGAGCAGAAGACGCCGGGGGTGAAGCAGGCGCTGCGGTGGATGCCGCAGGCGTGGCCACGGGTGGTGTGGCCTGGGCCTCCGCCGGGGGAGCTGCCACACGGCTCGGCACGGCCGGAGCACTGCTCGGGGTCTTGGGCTCCTCCTGGGCCCTTGTCGTCGACGTCAGGACCCAGGCCAGGAGGACCAGGACCCAGGCGCGATACCTCTGCACCCGCTGGCTCATGATGCGGTCACCCCCACCCAAGACAGGCCCTCAGCATGGTCGAACTCATCAGGAGCAGCAGTAAAAGCACTGCCACGATGGCCACGATGCGGTCGGCAAGCCGGCGCCGGGGAGGTTTGTCTGTCCGTGCGGGAAGCACCTGCAGCAGCAGGTAAGCCGGAGGTCCACCCAGGGCGCAGGCGAACAACCAGAATTCGGGGTCGCGCCGCCTCTCCTGGGCAAGGCGCTGGCCTGCAACCCCGGACAGGGGCCACACCAGCAACATCACCATCAGGACAACGAAGCTCACGATTGGCGCAAGCGGCTGGCCGCACTACGGGGTCTCGGGCGCGGGCTCCTTGGCCGGGGCCTTTTCGGCGGGAGCGGCCTCTCCAGGACGCAGGCGATGCACCTTGTACATGGCCTGCTTGCCCTTGATGCGCAGCAGCCCGGCCATGCCGATGGACTCGGTGCCGTCGAGCAGGGGCCAGCGCACGGCGTCTGCAGGGCCGGGATTGAGGTAGAGCTCGGACACGTAGGTGTCTGCCCGGATCTCCTCTTTGCCCGTCAGATCCGTGGCCTTGCCGCCGGCCTCGTGGATGTTGCCGAACATGCCGAAGTGAATCTTGTTGGTGGTCAGGAACTTGGCCAGCACAGGGTCGCCCACATTGACGCCCTCGTGGATGCGGTCGATGCCCGTGCTGCTCTCCTGCCGAGGCGGACCGTGGGAGGCCAGCACCGCGGTGGAACTCGCCAGGCTCATCAGGGTGGTCAGAGCGGACACGTCTTCGGGCGTGTAGCGGCATCCATCCTGCGAGTGAATGTAGGCAGGATTGAAGTAACCCGGCAGGCTGATCAGGCTCGCGTCGTCGGCGTTGTAGACGCGAATCTGGTTCATGTTGACGAGGTTGCTGTGCTCCGGGCTGACCGCGTCAAAGGCCTTGGTGAAATCGGTGAGGCCCTCGCGATTACCGATCATGAGCAGGACCGGTCCAGGAAACTGTGCCAGGGCGCGCATCACGCTCTCGATCGAGGGCTGGCTCTCTCCCAGGTCACCCGTGACCACCAGGGCGTCAGCCTTCTCGGCGATCAGCCACTGCAGGAGGCGCTTGACGTTGCCCAGGTTCTCGGGCGTGTCCTCCTTGACGTCGGTGATCTGGCCAAAGGTGTACACGTCGTCGGCATCGGCGGTCTTCGAGGTCAACACGTCGCCGGCGCGCCGGAACGCTTGCCCGGCGATGGTCAGGTCCGCGTCGTCGCCCGTGGCCTTGAAGGGCTTGAGGCAGGACGGCTGCTTGGCATCCTCAGGGCTCACGGCCAGCGGGTCCTCGTCGGCCGGCTGGGATGCCGCTGGCGTCGTGGCGGGTCCGGGCGTGGGGGTCGGGTCGGCGGGTGGCGGAGCGTCCTTCTTGGGGCAGCCCAAGGCAACGGCCAGCAGCGCCGTGCAGCCGAGCAGAACAACAGGACGAGAGAAGGTCATGGATTCCACCCTGTGCCTGGACCTGCGAGCCAGCTGGCAGTGTGCCATCAAGCATGGCTCCCAGGCGTGGTTTGACGACGGGGCTGTAACACGGAGCACGGTGGCGCGGCAACGGAAAACCCGGAGCCTCCACGAGAGCTTGATTTCAAGGCAATGAGCCCGCCGCAGGGGGCCGATGAACTGCACTTCATGCGCTGGTTCACGGGCTGGCGCGACCACGAGGAGACGATCGGGATCTGCGAGAAGATCGGCGCCGGTTCAGTCAGCGCTCGTGCTGTCTGCTTCGACCTCGAATGCGCCCAGGGACTCGAGGAGCTCCTGCAGCATATCCTGGGTCTCTGAGGTGTAGGCGTACAGCAGCACGTGGTTGCCTCTGGCTTCAGCCAGGGGAGAGTCCTCCCAGTCGGTATCGTTTTCACGATCCAGCGCATATTCCTCGGAGGTCAGTCCGAAATCCTCGAACAGGTCCGGAATGTCGGACTCGTTTGCTTCCATGACCCACTGGAACCATGCATTGAGGGCGCGCGCCACTTCCGCGGCCGTGTCCGCACTGTCGAAGGTCCCGACGATCTTGACTTCCTGCATCCCGGTCACCGTCCAGCCGCCACTGCGTCGGTGTGGTAGCGGCGTCCATTGAACACGCTCCGACCAATGGCGAATGACTTATCCCGGTCGACCGAAAACGCAAGCCAAAAAAACCGCCGGAGCCTGAGCGAGGTACCATGCGTCGACGGATTCCTGCGCAGGGGAGGGCGAGCCGCCCGATCAGGCCGTGGTGGAGCACCGGGTGCGCCGATTGAGCAGCACAGGATCCGGGTGACCCGGGGCACCTCTCCGGAAAAACCAATCATGTCGGGCGCCGAGTCGTACCTGAGTCTGGCACGGGGCTTGGATCGGGACAGACCATGCCCAGGCGTCGGCACATGGTACACTTTTCTGGTCGCGCAGCCTGTTCGCGGGGCGGTGCCCGCCGCTGCACCGGTGGCACACAGAGAGGGCCAGGAGACATGGGGCGAATCGGACCCTCAGCGCGCCTGCTGCCCCTGCTACTCGCAGCTCTCTATCCCGGCTGCGAGTGCCAGGAAACGGAGTTCGTTGAACTCCAGGCCACGGCGACCCTTCCCGAGAACATCATCGATTTCGGTGAGGTCCCCGTCGGATCCGGACGCACGCTGACACGGGTCCTGCGCAATGAGGGCACTGCGGCCCTCGAGATCGCGGCGATCGCCGTGGAACCGGACAGCGGCGCGTTCTTTGTCGAGGTGGTGCCGGCTCCGGTCGCAGCCCAGAGCAGTGGCGAGGTGCGCGTCACCTTCAGGCCGGAGCGTGAGGCGAGTTACGAAGCCACGGCCAGCCTGGACACCAACGCACGCCAGGAACCACCTTCGCTGCGCCTGCTGGGACGCGGCGTCACTCCCGCCATCGAGGTGCACCCGGCCAGCATCGACTTCGGAGCGGTGGCCCTCGGCGCCAGCCGTGTGCAGGTGCTGCGCGTGCTCAACCTGCGCAGTGTGGACCAGGAGGTCTGGCTGGCCCTGCAGGACGACGGAGCCCTGCACTTCGCCGTGGACGACGGTGGCGAGGGGAGGCGCACCGTGCCCGCGGGAGGCGAGATCCGCGTCGATCTGCATTTCATCCCACGCCACGGTGGCCGCCATGGTGCAACCCTGCGCGTGGATAGCTGTGGCGATGGTTGCGGCGTGCAGGTCCAGCTCCAGGGGCGCTGTGAGGTCCCGCGCATCGTGGTGGAGCCTTTGCTGCTGGACTTTGGAACCCTGGCGCCAGGCGCGTCGGAGCAGCGCAGCGTGACCGTGCGCAACCTCGGCTTCGGGGATCTGCAGGTCGAGCGCATCGAGGTCGTGGCAGGTTCCCAGAGCTTTGCGGTGGAGCCCGCGTTTCAGGCCGCGATCGTGCCCGAGAACACCGAGGTTTCGGTCCTCGTCCGCTGTGCTCCCGAGACGAGCGGGACCGCCAGCGGCCGCCTGGAGATTGCGAGCAGCGACCCGGCCTCTCCGACAGGCCACGTCGAGCTCGTGGGTCGGCGCCAGGGGGCAGAGCTGCTCGCGGTGCCCGACCGACTCGAGTTTGGCATCGTGCGCGATGCCGGTCCGCATACCCGCCACGTGGTGCTGGTCAACCGCGGCGACCAGCCAGCCCAGGTGCTGGCGGGGGCTGTGCTGGGAGAAGCCTTCGAGAGCAGCCTGCTTCCCACCTGGCCTCTCGAGGTCCCCGGGGGTGGCAGTGCCGTCCTGGAGCTGAGCTTCAGCGCGGGCAACCCGGGAACCTTCTTTGGCCGCTTGTCCCTGCACAGCGACGTCGCCGAGACACCGCTGCTCGAGGTCACGCTGGCTGGCACACGCAGCGACAGCGCCTGTGTCCTGGTCCCGGCGGTCGAGACCGTGCGCTTCGGCAACGTGATGGTGGGGAGCAGCTCGTGGCAGAACCTGATGCTGCGCAACGAGGGCAGTCAGAGCTGCACCATCCAGAGCCTGGGCTTCTCGCCGCTGCACATCAACGATCCCGCCTTCACCGTCGAGGCCCCCGTCACCACGGTGGTGGATCCGGGACAGCAGGTGCAAGCGCGTACGGTGTTCGCCCCGACCGAAAGCGGTCCGGCCAAGGCTGCGATCCAGGTGCGTCTTGAGGGTGGCGTCATGCCTCCCCTGCTGCTCGGGCTCGTCGGCAGTGGCGCCCGGGCCGGGCTCACGGCAGCTCCCCCGGTGCTCGACTTTGGCACCACCACCGCGGGGTGCGGTCAGGCCGAGCGCATCGTTGCCATCGGCAATATCGGCCAGGTCGAGGCCAACCTCGGCTTCGTGCGCCTCGAGGCACCATCGACAACTGCCTACCGGATCGTCGAGGGGGGGTGGATAGGGCGGTTGCCCCCGGGGATGAGGCACATGATTCGCGTGCGCTTCGAGCCGCAGCAGCCAGGGACCCACAGCGGACTGCTCATGGTCGAGGACAGCGACGACGTTGCCGGCGTCGTGGTGCCGCTCAACGGCCTCGCCCTGGCCGCCAACACGGCGCACCTCACCGAGACCTTCACCGTCGCTGGGATCAGCAAGGTCGATGTTCTGTTCGTCATCGACAACTCCGGGAGCATGCTGGACAACCAGGACAACCTCGCGGCCAATTTCGACTACTTCATTCGCTCCGCGGACATTCTCGGACCCTCCATCAACTACCAGATCGGCGTCGTCACGACGGACGTGGCGGACCCGCAACAGTCGGGCCGACTGGTGAGCACCCCCCGCTTGATGAACCGCAGCACACCCGACCTGACCGCGCGCTTCGGCGATTCCGTGCGCGTCGGCGCCACAGGTTCGGGCTGGGAGCAGGGTCTCGAGGCTGCCCTGCTGGCCCTCAGCCCGCCGCTCATCGACGATCCGATCTACAACGATGGCCTGCTGAGATCCGACGCTGCCCTGGCGCTGGTGGTGGTCAGCGACGAGGATGACGGCTCCCCGCAGCCCGTCGACGCGTACGTCGGGTTTCTGCTTGGCCTCAAGGCCGCCCAGGCCCTGCCGGTGCTGTTCAACGCCGTCACCGGCGGTGTCGCAGGCTGCTCCGAGGGCGAGGTGTGGGCGGATCCGGCTCCGCGCTACGACGACGCCGTGCGCCAGACCGGCGGACGCTGGATGAACCTGTGCGCCTCCGACTGGGGCAGCGAGCTCGAGAGCCTGGGTGCCAGCATCTTCCTGTCCCGGGGACGGTTTCATCTGCAGGGCCAGCCCGAGGCCGGAAGCCTGAGTGTTCGCGTCGACGGGACCGTGTTGCAGCCTGGCCAGTGGAGCTACGACGATGCCTCGCGCACGGTGATCCTCGATCCGTCTGTGGTCCCGGGTCCGGGTGCGGTGGTGGAAGTGGACTATGTGGTCACCTGCTAGGCCTTTTTCGGGTGCCGTGGTGATCGCGCTGGCCGCCATGGCCTGCAGCGGCCCGCCCTGTCGTGGTCACAATGACTGCGAGCAGGGCTCGTACTGCGACGTGGCCAGAGGCGCGCTCGAGGGTGCCTGCGCGCGCGACTGTGATGCCCTGTGGTCCTGTCCCGAGGGAACCTTCTGCACCAACCGCGGACAGTGCCAGCTGGAAAGCCGGGCTCCTGAGCTGATCGTCGAGGAACCCGCGGGTGCCATCGAAGGTGAACCCGGGCAGACCTTTCTGGTGCGTGGCCGCGTTCGCTTCCTGGGCGCCGAGGCCACGCTGCGCATCGAGCGCGAGGACCACGCCGGCTGCGACGCATTCCGGCCCTACTTGCTCCGCTTGCCGGGGGATCGCAGCAAGGTGATCGAGTTCCCCTTCGAGATCCCGGCGATCGCCCTGCCCGACGGCGGGGGCCTTCTTCGCGTGGAGGCTACGGTGGGTGACCGCCACGCCGTGGTCGAGCGCAGCCTGAACTCTGGCCTGCTGTGCCCGGACTGCCCGCGGCTGGAGATCCTGCAGCCGGTGTCTGCCCAGCTCGAGGCGCGTTCGCTCTTTACCTGGGCCGCCGGGAGGGTGGACCGTGTGGAGCCCTCGGCCGCGACCTGGCATGTCCGCACCGACGATGGCCAGAGTCTGACCTTGCCCTTTGCCCAGGTTGGCGCCGAGCTCCTGTTGCCCCTGTTCCTGGGGCACAACACCGTCGCTCTGGAGGCGAGCAACGCGGCTGGAACCCGTCGTTGCGAGCGCTGGGTCGACACCACCGCTCCGGCCACGGACAGACTTCAGGTGGTGCTGGGCTGGGACAGTCCCGAGGTGGATCTGGATCTGCACCTCATCCCGCCTGGGGGGCGCTACGGTCCGGAGGACTGCTCGGCCGCGGTGTCCCAGAGCACTCGTTTTGCGGGTTGCCAGGTGGGTGCCGATGCGCGAGCTCATGGCCCCGAGTGGGCCCTGGTGCCTTCCAGCGGACCCTCGGGAACCTACGGCATCCTGGTGGTGGGTTTCGGTGGCGCTGGCGCGGCAGCCAGCGGTGCCTACGTCCGGGTGCTGTCCCACGGCACCCTGATTGCTGCGCTCGGCCCGCGCGACCTGAGTCCGGCGCGGGGAGAGATCTGGGTCGTCGGGACCGCGGCGGTCGGGGTGCACGGCGCGGCCGCGGCGTTCACGCCCGTCGACGAGATCCTTGGCTACGCGCCCAGCCATGCCCCCGAGGACTGGCCACCCTACTGACCCCTCGCAGCTTCGTGTGTCGGTATCCTCAACGCATCAGGGTCGGCGAACCCCTCGCTGAAACTCGGCGAACAGAGCGTGGGGTGGTGGCCTCGTCGTGCCCTGGTAGACCGTGCGCTCGACGCTCGCCGTGTCGAGATGGGAGGCAAAGGCCTCGCGCAGTTCTGTCGGAGACAGGCGGTAGGGGCCCGTCGTGCCGGGTTGTTTTTCGCTGAAGCACTTGAGCAGAAGCACCCCTGCAGGTGCCAGGATGCGCGCCATGGTGTCGACGTAGTGGGATCGGCGACCCGGCGGCAGCACGTGAAAGCAGCCGCGATCCACCACCAGGTCAAAGGGCCCGGTGAGCTGACTGTGCAGGATATCGTCGACGACACCGTGCAGCGTCAACCCCTGCTCGGACGCCAGCCTCTCCGTGTGCAGGACCGCGGCCCCAGAGATGTCGCTGGCGGTGACCTCGAAGCCGTGGCGCACGAGGTGCAGGCTCTGGGTGCCCGGGCCACAACCCAGATCGAGGGCATGGCCCGAGGCGAGCGCGCGCCGCCCCAGCGCGGCTTCGACGTCGGGATCCAGCGCCTCGTAGTACCAGGGAAGCTGCTGCACCTTGCCGTCGGCGTACAGCGCGTCCCAGCCATCCTGCGCTCTGTCGTGCACCTGTCAGCTCCAACGCAGTTCGGGAGGCATCATATCGCCCTGCGCCGTCGCCAGGCCACGAGGAGCAGCACACCCATCCACGCGGTCGACGGGGTGCCTCCCCGGCACACGCACCCCCCTCCACCGACCACCAGGTCATCCCGCCCATTGTCCGCCCTGGTCACGGCGTCGTTCCGGCCGGCGTCCGCCTGCACCACGCCGCTGTCGATGCCACTGTCGACGCTACCGTCCGGCAGGGTGGCAGCATCGATCGCTGTGGTGTCCGTGCCTGTGCTGTCCAGTCCGGCGAGGTCAGACAGCTCGACGTCAGTACCCACCACGTCCAGGAAGCCCGCGTCCAGCCCAGCGCTGTCCTGGGGATTCGCGTCGGACGCGGTCAAGGTGTCGCCGGCCGCGGCATCCTGTAGCGGCAGGGCATCCGCCGCCGTGGTGTCCCCGGTCAGCGCGTCCTGAGCTGATGCGTCGGCAAGACCGCCGCCATCCTGGAGCGCGCCTGTGTCGCCGGTCGCGGCATCCACAGGAAGCGCCCCGTCCGCCACCGCCGAGTCGCCAGGCGGTACGTCCGAGGTGGTCGCGTCCATGCTGGACCCGATGTCAGCGCCGGACGCCGCGTCGCTGGAGCCTCCGGTATCGGTCGCAGTGGCATCGTTCGCAACGCCGGCATCGTCGAACATCGGATCGCAGGGGTCGCCCAGACCATCCGCATCGCCGTCGCGCTGGTCGATGTTCAGATCGTCCGGGCAATTGTCGATGCTGTCCGGGACCGTGTCGCCGTCCCGATCTGGTCGGCACACGAGCTGCTGCCCCGGGTTGCCCAGGGGCGGGCAGTTGTCCGCGCTGTCCACGACGCCATCCTCGTCATCGTCGTCATCGCAGGCGTCCCCCTCCGCGTCGCTGTCGTGGTTGGCCTGACCGTGGTTCGCCACACCGGGGCAGTTGTCCCGCTCGTCCGCCACACCGTCTCCGTCAGCGTCGGCGTCGCACGCATCCCCGATGCCGTCGCCGTCCAGGTCGCCCTGCGCCGGATCCGCGATGCCCGGGCAGAGGTCTGCGCCGTCGTCGAACCCGTCGCCGTCGCTGTCGACGTCGAGGTCACAGGCGTCGCCCACACCATCGTTGTCGCCGTCGGCCTGCAAGGGATCCGCGACCCGGGGGCACAGGTCAAGAAGATCGTTCACGCCGTCGCCGTCGCGATCTGGATCACACACGTCCCCCACGCCATTTCCGTCCTGGTCCCCTTGCTCGGCGTTGGGGGACCCGGGACAGTTGTCGTCCAGGTCCACCACGCCGTCGTTATCGTCGTCCAGGTCGCAGACATCTCCGGCGCGATCGGCATCGCCGTTCTCCTGCCCGGGGTTGGGGATGAGCCAGCAATTATCCAGGCGGTTGACGATGCCGTCCGCGTCCTCATCCAGGTCGCCTTCGTCGGCCACGAAGATGACGGTGGAGACATCGGCAAAGGGCACGCCATCGACGTCGTAGGACAAGGTCGCTGTCCCTGGAGCGCTGCCGGAGGTGAGAGACGCGGTGTAGCGACCGTCACCCAGGTCAAGAACGGAGCCCAGGGCTCCTGCGGTGCTGTGCAGCGTGACGGTGGCGCCGGCCACGCCGTTGCCCGAGGCGTCGCGCAGGGTCACGGTGACCGTGGTCTGGCTGATCCCATCCGCCAGCAGGCGGCTGTCGGCTACCACGATGTCCGAGTTGTCGTCGAGGGCTTCCCCACTGACCAGGGTCACCTCGGCCGTGGCTGGGAATGGCTGCGCGTCCACCGAGAAGCTCAGGGTGGCCGTGCCGGGGGTGGTTCCCGCTGTCAAGGTGGCCTCGTACACGCCAGGGCTGGTCTCCACGGTGCTGCTCGCGCTGCCCAAGCTGGTGGCGATGCGCACCGCACGCCCTGGCACAGGGTTGCCATTGGCGTCCTGGGTACGCACGGTCACCGTGGACTCTTCCAGCCCGTCGGCGACCAGCACACTGGGCGTCGCGGCGATGGTCGTGGTCGAGGGATCCACTGCACCGGCAACGAAGGCCACCGTGGCCGTGGCGTCGGCCGTGAGGCCGTCGATGGTGAAGGACAGCAGGGCCGTGGAAACGGTGTCCGGGGCGCGCAGGGTCTGGGTGTAGCTGCCATTACCCACGTCCACCACGGCCCCTTCCAGCGAGCCGGTGGTGGTGGCGATGACAACAGCGTGTCCTGCCAAAGCGTGATTGAAGTCGTCGCGAACCACCACGGTGACGAGGGTAGACTGACCGGAGTCCGCCACCAGGCTGGGGTCCGCCACTGCGATGGTGGAGGCGGCAGCCGAGCTCGGTCCGGGCAGCAGAACGATGGTGGTCTGCACGAAGCTCGACAGACCGTTCACGCTGACGTCGAGCGTGGCCCCACCAAGCACGATGCCCGCGGTGTAGGTAGCCGTGTAGGTCCCATTGCCGAGGTCGGCGACCGCGGCGACCGAGCCTTCGCTGGTGGTGACGACCGCTGTGGCCCCGGCCACCGGATTGTCGTTCGCATCCCGGAGCGTCACGGTGACGGTGGAGGTGGAACTGCCGTCCGCGGTCAGCGTGGCAGGAAGCACCGTCGCGACCGAGTGCCCCGAATCAGGAGGTCCCGCAAGGAGCACGATGCTGGCGCCATCGCTCAGGGCGGTCCCGTCAGCGACACACTGGACCACGATGGGAGTGGCCAGGGTATCGACCTGCAGGTCTTGTTCGTAGTGCCCCGGCGTGACCTCGACCATGGTCGCTTGCCAGGTCCCCCGGCCAGCGCTGCTGCAGCTCACGCTGGCGCTGGTCACGGGATGTCCGTAACCATCGCCGAGGGTCACCGCGATCGTCGTCAGGCTCGCACCATCGGCGACCAGGCTCGCCGGGCTGGCCTCGACCAGGGAGGCCGCGTCCGCGACCGGACCCGCGACAAAGGCGACCGTGGCGGTGCTGGTGAAGGTGACGCTGGAGGACACCACCGAGAAGCCCAGCACGGCGCTGACCAGGCTTGTCGACGAGGTCAGGGTGATGCTGTAGCTGCCGTCGCTGTTGTCCGTGGCGACGCCACCTGGATTGCCCAGGGTGCCCTGGGAGCTGGTGACCACCACCGTGTGTCCGGGGGCGGGATTCCCCTGCGTGTCCACCAGGAACACCGTGACTGCAGAGACCTCACTGCCCGAGGCGATCAGCGTCGCGGGTGCCGCGCTGATGGTGGATCCCGCATCCACCGGTGCACCTGCCACGAAGCTCACTGCGGCCTGGTCCGAATACGCTGCCCCGTCGACCGTGAAGCTCAGCTGAGCCAGGGCCACGCTGGTCGAGGACTGAAGCAGCAGGGTGTAGACGCCATTGCCGAGGTCACTGGCTGCGCCGTTCGCAGGAACCAGGGTCCCGGCGTTCGTGGATACCACCACCGCGTGGCCTGGTTGTCGCGTGCCGTACTGGTCCTCGAGAATCACGGTCACCATCGACGTCGAAGCTCCATCTGCGACCAGGATGACCGGCGACGCAGCTATTGTGGAATAAGCATCCAGCGGTCCCGAGCTGACAACCTGGACATCGACGGAGTCCGCGGCTGCTGGACCGTTGATCGAGAAGCCGACGCGACAGCTCTCGACCGTGTTGCCGGCGTTGAGGGCGCGCGTGTAGCGGCCGTCGCCGAGGTCCTGAACGCCGGAGGCGGCAAAGGCGCAGCTCCCGGCCAGGAGGGTCATCGCCACGGTCTGGCCCGGTATGGGATTGTCATGGGCATCGACCACGCGCACCGTGATCAGTGCGCTCCCGGTGCCGATGAAGATCACCGATGGCGCGGCGGCGATGGTCGAACGAGCGAGATCCACAGTGCCTGGCACGAAGCGCACCACCGTCGTGGGGTAGCCTGTTCCGCCGTCGACCGTGAACGACACTGTGGCGTCCTGGCTCAGGATCACGCTGCTAAGCACGACCTGGTAGCGACCATCTCCAAGGTCGCTGACGGTGCCCAGGTTGCCGGCGCTGGTCGAGAACACGACGGTCCGGCCGGGTACGCCATTGTCGTAGCTGTCGCGCACCGTGGCCGTGAGCACACTGGTGCTGGCTCCGTCCGCGGTGATGGTCGAGGGCAGGGCGGCGATGCTGGAGCGCGAGCTGT
Organism: Pseudomonadota bacterium; assembly: GCA_043821645.1. Taxonomy (GTDB): domain Bacteria; phylum Myxococcota; class JACRCW01; order JAFGSX01; family JAFGSX01; genus JBDRCO01. The sequence continues at coordinate 105,000 of JBDRCO010000111.1, forward strand.
CCGGTGCGGCTGGCGCGAACACCACGCTGGCCAGGTCGCTGAAATCCACACCGTTGACCCTGAAACTCAGGCTCGCGGTGCCGGCGCTCTGGGAGGCGACGAGGATCTGCGTGTAATCCCCGGTGCCCAGGTCCTGCACGCTGCCAATGAGGACACCCAGGCTGCTGAGGATCTCCACCGCCTGGCCCGGCACCGGATTGCCCAGGCCGTCGACCAGCCGCACGCGAAGCAAGGACTGGCCTGTCCCCACGACGATGGTTGTGGGGCTGGCTGTCAGGCTGCTGGCCGCGTCGTCTGCGGGCCCGGCCACGAAGTCCACGCTGGCGCTCGGTCCGGCAAGTGCGTGCCCGTTGACCACCGTCGTGACCAGGGCGTTGCCCGTGGTCGTGGTGCTCTGCAGGTCCTGCGTGTACACGCCGTTGCCTTGCTCGACCACCGAACCCAGCAAGGTTCCCGCAGTCGTCTGCAGCACGACGGATTGCCCGGCCACGCGGTTGCCAAAGCCGTCCTCGAGGATCACGGTCAGGGTGCTGGTGGTGCTGCCGTTGGCGACCACACTCGAGGGGACGGCGGAGATCTGGCTGGCCGCCGGGGACACGCTGGTCACTCGCAACACCGTGGGATCGTCGTCGGCGAGAGTTGCGGGATCGTCCGACAGCTCGATGCCGTCCAGGGAGCCGTCGCCGTCGCTGTCGTACTGCAAGGTGGCCTGGTTGCCGACGAGGCTGGCGTTGGGGATGGCCGTGGCCAGCTGGACCCTGAAGCGCAGAGTCACGCCGGTGCTGGTGGTCAGGTCACCATTCCACTCGATGCGATGGAGGCTGCTGTTGAAGCCGATGGCTCCGGCCGAGGCACTGGCGGAACCGGCGACGTAGCTGGTGTAGGTCGGGATGGCGTCGACCAGCTCGGGAAAGCCAGCGCGATCGAGGATGTCACGGGTGCCCCCGTTGCTCAGGATCAGCTCGTACTGCAGCGTGTCACCGGGCTCCAGCAGGCCCGGGCTCTGGTCCTGGGCGGTCTTGGTCACCTCGGGCAGCGCGATGTCGCGGGGAATCGTGATCTCGGCACCCGGCTCGATCGCGAACCAGGACGCGAATTCCTGCAGGCCCGTGCGCTCCGCGTCGCCGACCTGGTCCTCGTCCAGGTGCACCCACACCTGATCCTGCGTCAGATCCGAACCCGCGGTGGCGTTCGGGAAGCAGCGGCGGATCCATGCTCCGTTGGTGCCCTGCATCGAGTTGTGCGACACCGCGGCGTGCGGGGTTCCCCCGAAACCGAACACCACGGGAGCCACCGGCAGGGCAAAGCAGCCGTCCTGGTGGCGGTCGACGTAGAAGTTGGCGCTGCGCCCTGCATCGAGCGCCCGGTTGTTGCCGAGGCTATCGACCAGAACCGCCGTGCCGCGGTCGATGGCGATCCAGCCTATAGTCTCGGCGACGCTGGCGCCTGGGCTCGGGTGCTGGGCCACGACCTCGGCTCCCTCGAGGGCCAGGCGGAAGCTGGTGGTGGTCGGCGGCTGGGCGGTGGTGGAGCCATAGGCCGTGGTCGCGATCCACTGCGGGTGGTTCTGGGTCTGAAGTCCATGCAGCAGGGCGGGCTCGGCAGCGAAGGCCTGGCTGAAGAAGATGAAATCTCCTGCGGAGCCGGACCCCCCGGCAACGTTGGAACGGACAGTGGTCGTGGAGTGCCGTCCCACCTCTGCAGCGAGTCCGCCCAGGATGTAGCGTCCGGGTTCGATGGCGAGCCAGGTCGCTGTCAAGGCCGGGGTGAGCGCGGACACCAGGCCTTCGGGCCTCAGCACACCGATCTCGAAACCTGTGGTGGTGATGTTGCGAAGTCGCACCGACACCGAGAACTCGCCGGCCTGGCTGGCGAAGCTGCCGTGGCTGACCGGTCCTGGAATGACGACGGGGAGGTTGCCGTAGGCTGATGCAAAACTCACGGCCACCCAGCCCGTGGAATCGAGGACATCCGTGCCGCTCACCGTGCTGGTAAAACTCGCCGCGCCGGACTCGAGATGGCTGTCGACACCAGACTGGGCCCTCGCCCCCGGGGTCAGTGCGGCCAGCGAGAACAGGATGGGATAGATGGTCGACAAGGGGCGCAGAGAATTAGGCATGAGCGAGCCTCCGCATGCAGATACCGAATATCAAGTGCTTCGGTGCGATGTACCGATGGCGCCGAGTATACGCAGCCCTCGCCGCGCATCAAGCAGCGGTGGTCTCGCGATGGGTGGAAGGCGGGATCAGCTCGCGCCGAGCAGCAGGGTCGTTGCCGTGGCCACATCCACACCCGTGACATTCACCAGCTTGCGGCGACCGCTCGAGCCGGCGCTCACCCGGACATGTCGTCGCGGCACCTCAAGCAGCGCAGCGATGAGAGCGATCACCGCTTCGTTGGCCTGATTGTCGACGGGGGGTGCTGCGATCTGGACCTTGATGGCCTCACCATGCATCCCGACCACGCGGCTGCGCGAGGCCCGGGGCTGCACGTGAAGCTGCAGACAGACACCATCCTGGGTTGCGCTGATGGGGTGGCCAGGCATCAGGACGAGTGGGCGGTTCGCTCCAGTTCCTCGTCGTCATCGGCAGGGCGAACGGGGTGGGGCTCCGGGCGTCGCAACACGCTCAGGTTCTCTTCGATGCGGCGCACCTCGGTCGGGTCCTCGTGCTCCATCTCCAGCAACTTGCGATGGGTCTCGAGCAAACCCTTGAGCCGCTCGCGGAACATGGTGCGCTGGCGCTTGACCTCGGCGATGTCCTCGAGCAGGTCGGTCAGCCGGGTCTGGGCCGCCGACACGACGCGCTCGGCCTCCATCTCGGCACGGGCGATCACCACGTCGGCTTCCTTCTGGGCGCTGGCCTTGATGTCCTCGGTGATCTTCTGCGCCGTGATCATCGTCTCCTTCAGCGCCTGTTCGCGATCGCGGAAGTCATCGATGAGGTTGCGCTGCCGCCGGCTATCCTCCTCGAGGTCGTGAATGCGGCGGTTGAGGTTCTCGACCTCCGAGGCGACCAGGTTGAGGAAGGCGTCCACTTCCCCCCGGTCGAGGCCGCGCCACACGGTGCGAAAGCGCTGCTGCTGGATGTCCAGTGGCGTGATTTTCATGGTGTTCTCCCTCTCGCGGCGGGGCCCGCTGGCTCCGATGGTACCAGAGGCTCCCACCCCATCGCCAATTTCCGACCGCCAGCGCCGACCACCCACACAAACGCGGAGCGTGAACGAGCTGTCAAGCGCTGGCCTGAGCGGGCTTCAGCCCCGGGTGCCGAAGATGGCCGTGCCCACGCGCACCATGGTCGCACCCTCGAGGATGGCCTGCTCGAAGTCCTCGCTCATGCCCATCGAAAGCTCGTGGCTGCTGTCGAGCGCACCCTCACCGGCAAGGCTTTGGCCAAGCTCGCGCAGCGCCGCGAAGTAGGCTGTGGTCTTCGACAGGGGGAGATCGAAGGGAGGCATGCACATCAGCCCGCGGGGCGGGAGCCCGAGCGTCCGCAGCGCGTGCACGAGTTCTGCCGCAGCCTCCGGATCGACACCTGACTTCTGGGGCTCGCGGGCGATGTTGACCTCGACGAGGACGCGCGGTGTGCGGTCCGCACGGTCGCACCTGTCCTTGAGTTCGCGGGCGATGCTCAGGCGGTCGATGGTGTGCACCCAGTCCGCATGAGCGGCCACATAGCGTACCTTGTTGGACTGGATGGGACCGATGAAGTGCCACTCGGGGGGCCGCTCCACCAGCGCCGCGGCCTTGTCGCGCAGTTCCTGGCCGTAATTCTCGCCGATGTCACGCTGGCCGGCCTTCAGCACCTCGCGCACCTTGTCGATGGACTGCTTCTTGGCCACCGCGACCAGGCGCACGGCGTCCACGGGCCGGCCAGCCCGTTCGCAGGCCGAGGCGATCCGCTCGCGGATAGCGGCCAGGTTCTCGGCCACGCTCATGTGGTCTCCTCCTCGACGATGCCGTGCCCGCGCAGCGCAGCGAGCACTTCTGCCAGGGGCAAGCCGACCACGCAGGTGTAGGAGCCCAGGACCTGGTCCACCAGCGCGCCTCCATCGCCCTGGATGCCATAGCCACCGGCCTTGTCGAGGGGCTCGCCGCCAGACACGTAGCGGTCGATGTCTCCCGGACCCAGCGGTCGGAATCGAACCCGCGTCGATACCGAACTCTCCTGGACGACGCGGGCGCTTTTCGCCAGGGCAAAGGCCGAGGTCACAACGTGCCAGCAGCCCGAGAGTTCGCGCAGCATGCGGCGCGCGTCGTCGCTGTGCGCAGGCTTGCCGTACACGCGTCCCTCGAGATGCACCACGGTGTCCGCCGCCAGGACCCAGCGCGCATCCTGTGCCGACACGGCCAGGGCCTTGTCTCGGGCCATGCGCAAGGCATAGCGCACCGGGCCCTCGTCGTCCCGGGGAGTCTCGTCGATGGCTGCGGGGATCACCGTGGGGTGCAGTCCGGCTCGCGCCAGCAGCTCGCGTCGACGTGGTGAGGCGGATGCCAGGATCCAATCCAGTGCCATGGCGAGGCATCTTACGAGGCGAGCCGGTTCTGTCAAACCACTCCGGTGGCGACGGGGCAGCGGTCGATGATGCTTGCGTCGGACGATGAATCGCGGTTTGAGGGTCCGGCAAGCCAGCGCCGATCCTCCGCGACCCGCGTCGCTGAGCGAGGCGCCGGTGCCGCTTTCTGTGGCGGCTTGCAGGCAGCCCAGCGACGAGGGAGGAGACCATGCGCAATGCGATGACGGTGGGGGTGCTCGGCCTGCTGTGGAGCGGTCTGGCGACGGCACAGGAAACCCGGGATATGGACCTGGGTGGCGCGATCATGCCTTCCGAGAGCGGCAGCAGCGACACCGCCGCCGATCGCGTCGAGCAGTACATCCCCAGCGCGGTCGAGGAACTCCCCATCGAGGAGAGACCGACGCCCAAGGCCGACGGCAAGGACTACCTGCCCTTTCTGTGGGAGCGCTTCAAGGTCCTGCACAGCCGGGGCGAGTACCTCCGCGCCTGCGACGATCTCGAGACCCTGCACGGGGCGGGTGAGGACATGGCGTCGAGCCGGGACATGGCCGGTCGAAGCTACCTCGAGTGCGCACGTCTGCGTGCCGAGCAGAAGGACGGTGAGCGCGCCACGGTGCTCCTGGCCCGTTCCGAGGAGCTCATTGGCCAGGTCGACGAGCGCAAACGGGTGGTTGGTCCCCTGGCGCGGCAGCGCAGTGACGCCGCCCTGGCCAAGGGTGATCTGGTTGCTGCAGTGACGGCCTTTGACGAAGCCTTGCAGCTGGAGCCCGACGCCACGGACCGGCTGGAGTTCTCGACCAGGTTGGCCATCCTGGCGCGAGCAGCCTATGGCCGCGAGGACATCGCGGGCACTGAGAAAGCCCTGGCCGCAGCCCTGAAGTATTTTCCAAGCAACATGGAAGCCCAGCAGCTCAAGCGACAGCTCTGGCTGCGCGCCAACATGGGATGGATGGTCGGGGGCTCCTTTGCCGGCGTGTTGCTGCTGGTGGTGGCAACCATGCTGTGGCGCCGCGCTGCCGCAGGCCGCTACAAGAATATCGACCTGGATCAGGTCCCCGACCTCGGGGACGACGATGACGATGCGCTGGAGGCCTGAGCTGCACCCTGGGTGTTGCTTCGAACAATCTGCTGTTACTCCATGATCGATTGAACGCTTGCTGGGCGCGGCCTCACAAACGCTGTATGTGACGCATTGAGTTCCCGGGGCTTGACCCGAGACCGTTACAGGATGGATGATCCCTGCTCCTTTCGCACGATCACATGGGGCGGTTGACATGAACCGATGGCTGACCTGGACTTTTGTGGCTCTTATGGGCGTCCCCGCGGCCGCGCAGGAGCAACCTGCCCCCGCGGGTGAGGCAGAGCCTGTGCCGGCGGCGGCAGCACCAGCCGCGCCAGCACCGGCGGCACCGGCCAATCCAGGCCTGGGGCAGGCGGATCTGCGCTTCGACACCGAGACAACCTTGAGCCCTCAGCAGATGGTCGAGGATTCCCAGGCGGCCCTCGAGGGCATGCGCGCCGGGCTGGCCAGGGCTCTCGAGGTCCTGACCAAGGCCCGCGAGTCCAAGGATGTGATCCGTCTCAACTGCGTCAACGAGAAGCTCACCCCGATGAAAGGCATCCTCAAGATCGCCGAGGACGCGCTGATCAGCCTTCAGGAAAACGTCGCCACCGGCAACGTCGAGGCAGCCCGCTACGAGTACTCCAAGATCCGGATATCCAAGGAGAAGATCAATACCCTGCTGGTCCAGGCGATCAATTGCGTGGGGGCCGAGTCCACCTACACCGGCGACACCGAGATCACCACCGATGTCGACCCTGACATGGTCGGCGATGACCCCTATTACGGCGACCCGCAGATCCTGGTGGATCCGGCCAACAACACCGTCGAGCCCGACCCCACCGAGACCGACGTGGGTGAAGACACCCCGCCCATCGATCGGCCGCCTCCTGCCAGTCCCTACCGCTAGTCCGCGAAGCCGAACCGCACACTTTTTTTCCTTGCGTGGCGACGAAGCGCCAGATACAAACGCGCTCGCTTTGGGGTGGTAGTTAAGTCGGTTATAACGCCGGCCTGTCACGTCGGAGGCCGCGGGTTCGAGTCCCGTCCACCCCGCCATGAAAGCCCCTGAGAAATCAGGGGCTTTCTTTTTTTTGCCTGTCGAGCGTTCTGCGTCTCTTTCTGCCCTCCAAGCCCGGAATTGCTCTCCAGATTTGTTGGCAGCTGTGCGGCGCGTGCCCGCCATGTATGGTGGGAGCTCGTTCCACGAGAAAGGGCGGGTGGCGGCATGGCTGACGACGTGTGCAGTGCTTGCGGTGGTGACGGCACCATTCACAACTCCTTTGGCCTGACCAACAGGTGTCCCAACTGTCGAGGTTCGGGTCGACGGTCCGAGGACCAGGCCCTGTTTCGCGACGTCACCAAGACCAAGCCGTCACACCACCACAGGCCTGTTGCTCCCGTAGAGGAGAAGCTCAAACGCGACGCGCCGAGCAGCAAGAATGGCCTCCTGCTTGCGGGCGACATCCGCGGCAGTGCCCAGCTCTCGGCTGAGAACAAGGAGCTGCTGATCCGGGAAATCATCGAGTACGAGGGGATTCATGGAGGCTGCACCAAGACCTTCGTCAACAAGATGCGCAAGAAGCTACGGGCCGGGGACGGAGCCTAGGAAACCGTGACAGCGGACTGAAAAGGGACGACAGGAACGATCGCTGCGCGCGACGTCGAGGGGGGGGCGGCATGTTGATAACCCACGACGATGATGTCATTCTTCATGTGTAGCACGATGGGTCAGGGGACCAGGCCATGGACCACGGCGCGACAGACACGCTGGGCGGCCGTGCACGGTCGACCTGGCAGACCGCGGGCTCGTTGGCTGTCCTGCTGACGTCCTCCCTGATGGCCTTTCCTGCAGCCCGAGCCGAGAACCCGACCCTGGCCGAGGCGCGCGCGCTTTATGACGAGCTGAGCTACACCGAGGCGTACCAGGCCTACAGCAAGGCGCTGGCGGTCAAGGGCAACCGGCCCGGGGAGATCGCACACATCTACGAGCGCCTGGGCATCATCTCGGCCGCCGGCGACAGGAACGAGGAGGCCCTGGGTCACTTCAAGCGGCTGATCTGTCTCAATCCCGATGCCAGGCTGTCAGGCGGACTCTCCCCCAAGGTCCAGCATCCCTTCGAGCAGGCCCTGGCGCAGGCGTCGCAAGAGCGTCCGTTTCGCCTGCTGCAAAAATCCGTGCGACTGCTCTCGGACGCCGGGGGGCTGGTTCTCGAGGTGGAGCTGGAGCCTGATTCTCTGGGGCTGGCCACGGGCGTCACCCTCAACTATCGAAAGGCGGGCTCCGGGGTTTTCCAGGCCCTGACGCGCGAGGGTCACGGCACCCTGTGGTTGACGGTGGGGCCCGGCGAGTTGCCCGCCGGGAGCAGTGCCGAGTACTTCCTGCAGGTCAACGACAGCCACGGTGGCGTACTGTGGGAGCTGGGGGCCGAGCGCTCGCCCTTTGTCAAGCGCATCGCCGGGGATGGAACCCAGGTGTTGAGCGCATCCGCGGTGGACGGCCAGCCGACGATGAACTCGAGCACAAACCGAAGTGACGACGGGGAATGGTACCAGGAGCCTCTGGTCTGGGTGGGTGCTGGTGCTGGGGCACTGGTCCTGGTGGCCGGCGTGACGACGGTGGCCGTGATCGCGGCTCTCGCGGGCGATGGCTCGCCTGTGGACTTTGGCGAGATGAAACACGAGATCGCCCAGGCTCGCTAGCGCGGCCCGGGCACCGCACCGACTGGTTGAGCAACGACGGCACATGGAAGATAAGCCCAGCGAGTCACCAGAAACTCCGGCCAGCGGGTCTGACGATCCCTTGCTGGAACCCATGGCGCATGGCGAAAAGCTGGGACGCTATACCCTGCTCAATGAGTTGGCCACGGGGGGCATGGCCACGCTGTATCTGGCACGTGTGACAGGTCCCTCCGGTTTTGAAAAGTACTTCGCGGTCAAGCGCATCCATCCCCACCTGGCCAAGGAGAAGCACTTCGTCGAGATGTTTCTCGACGAGGCCCGCATCGCGGCGCGCATCAGTCACCCCAACGTGGTGCAGATTCACGAGCTCGGTGTGGTCGAGAAGAACCTCTTCATCACCATGGAATACATCGAGGGCGAGAGCCTGGCCCGGCTGATGAGCACGGTCTGGAAGAAGCCCCAGAGCGGTGGACACCGGACGCGCTTCCCGCTGCGCGAGGCAGTGCACATCATCGGCGAGACCGCTGCCGGACTGCACGCCGCGCACGAGCTCTGTGCGCCGGATGGGCAGCACATCGACCTGGTCCACCGCGATGTGTCTCCGCACAACATCCTGGTGTCCTACGGCGGTCACGTGAAGTTGATCGACTTCGGCGTCGCCAAGGCCCGCTGGCGCATCGCTCACACCGATGGTGGCGCGGTGAAGGGCAAGATCGCGTACATGTCTCCCGAGCAGTTGCAGGGCGAGCCCCTCGACCGTCGCTCCGACCTGTTTTCGCTCGGCATCGTGCTCTACGAGCTGACCACGGGGCGTCGCCTGTTCAAGCAATCCGCCGATGTGGGTTCCCTGGCTCAGATCATCAACGTCACCATCCGACGTCCCACCGAGGTGTTGGCGGACTACCCGCGTGAACTCGAAGACGTGGTGCTGCGGGCGCTGGCCAAGAAGCGGGAAGACCGTTTCCAGACGGCGGACGAGATGCGCCGGGCTCTCGAGCACGTGGCCATGTCCCTCGGCCCGCCCCGGGGTGCGACCGACCTCGGCGTGATCATGCGCACGGTGTTTGCCGACCGCATGCAGCAGAAGTCCCGCCTGCGCGACGGCTACCACATGGCGGACCTCGAGGCGGAACAGTCAGACCGCATCAGCTCGAGCGGCACCCTCGACCTGGGCCCGGCCACACCCAGCGTCGACAGTCTCAAGCCAACGGTGGTGCAGCAGCTGGGAGGCAAGCGACGCCCCGGCGTGCTCATTGCTGGGCTCGGGGGCATCATCGCCGTGCTCGTGCTGATTCTCGTCTGGGCCCTCGGCATGCGATCTGCGGCCCCACCGCCATCCCGTCTCGGCAGCGTTCGCATCTCCAGTAGCCCGGCCGGGGCTGCGGTTTATGCCAACGGCCAGGGCCCAGTGGCCAACACGCCGGCTCTGCTCGGTGAGCTGGTCCCCGGTGCGCTCACTCTGGCCCTGCAACTGGACGGCTACCAGCGCTGGGAGAGAACCCTCCAGGTCGGGGACAAGGGTCAGGAGATCATCCTGGATGCCTCACTATTGCCGCTCCCCAAGCCGACGGTCCAGGAGCCGCCTGCGGCGACGCAGCCTGCACCACAGCCGTTGCCGCAGGAGCCGGCGGTCGCTCAACCCGAGACCACCGCTCCGCGGGTTCGCGCGCCAGCCCCCCGGCCCCCGGCTGCCAGGAAGCCAGGCCAGCTCACCCTCGACGCGGCGCCGTGGGCGGAGGTCTGGCTCGGCTCCAAGAAACTTGGCCAGACCCCGCTCATAGACCTGTCCCTGCCGGCCGGCACGCACACATTGATGCTCCTTCCCAAAGGCCAGAAACCCGGGCGACGGCTACAGATCGAGATCAAACCCGGCCAGAAGACGCGCAAGCAGGTCACCCTCGACAACCTTCGCTGATGCGCGAGCCCATGCTGGACTGTTCATCGCCTGGCTTCGGTGCGCTGGCACTTCTATACTTAACAGGGTGCCCATCACTGTGAGGCTGACATGAGATCCCGGTTTTTTCGGCAGGGTCTCGCGCTCCTGCTTGGGGCGTTGCTGGCAAGCGCCTGCGGCGCCGGCAACTACAGCCTTGTGCTGGTCTATCCGGATCAGTCCAGCTACGACCAGTCGAGCCAGGGTGAGCTCTTTGTCGGCGAGGGAACATCATGCGGGGACCTGGAACAGCGCGAGGCCCGGCTGCGCTTTGACCCACACGGCAGTGGTCCGGCCCTGGGCAAGATCCAGCCAGGCCAGGTCTCGTTCGCTGTCCGCGTGCGCGATGTGGACTGTGCGCTCATCCTCAAGGGCTGCGTCGAGGCCGAGATCCGACGCGGAACAGACAAGGAAGTTCGCGTGGTGCTCACACACGCAGACGAATCTCGCTGCGACAGTGGACAGTCCTGCCAGCTGGGGCGATGCGTCACGGCAGACGGCGGAGGCGTGGACTCGTCGGTCGTGGATGCCGCGGTCGATGGTGGAGGCCGGGATACGGGTACTGACGGTGCCACGCCTGCAGACGCGAGCAGCACCGACCTTGCGCTGCTGGACGTGGCTGGTGCGGACCTCGTCGCAACGGATGGCAATGGAACGGACGCCGTGGCGAACGATGCGACGATCGGAGATGGAGCCGGATTGGACTCGGGTTCGTCGTCAGACTCTGGACCCTCAACGGACTCGGGTGTCGCTGGCACGTCCACCATCACCGGCACCGGCCCCGTGGTCGCGGACGGTGTGGCTGCAAGCACCATCACCATCACTCTGCTGGACGCGCTGTCCCAACCTGTGATCGGGAGGGTGCCAACCTTCACCAGCGACGGTCATGACAACACCATCCTGAATAATTGCACGGCCAGCAGCAGTGGCGGCGTGTCCACCTGCATCGGCGCGCTGCGCTCCACCCGGGCCGAGACCAAGCACCTGGTGATCTCCTCTCCCTCCGTGGTTTTCGGCGGCAGCGTCGAGTTCGTGGCCGGTCCCGCGGTGGTGGCGACCTCGCGGGTGCAGGGCAGCAGTCCCGTGGTGGCAGATGGCCAGCAGGCCAGCACCGTGGTGGTGTCGCTGCGCGATGCGCACGACAACCCAGTCGTCGGCGTGCAGCCTGTCATCGACGCCACGGGCACCGCGGTCCAGGTCAGCCAGACCTGCTCTGCCACCGCCAGCGACGGCACGGCAACCTGTCCGGCCGCTGTGCGCTCGACGGTCGCCGAGACCAAGCGCCTGCGCCTGACCGCTCCTGTGGACATGGATGGCGACACCGTTGACTTCGTGAACCTGCCCGTTCCGGCTCGTGGCTACACCCAGCGCCCCTGCGGCTTCGACATGAACCACGACGGGATCATCGGTGGTCCCGAGGACTGCGACGTGTGCGATGGCCAGACCACGGATCCCGATCACGATGGCCAGGCCGAGGACCTGATCTACGTCGACGCGGTCAACGGGCACGACAGCACCGGAACAGGCAGTCCGACCTCACCCTACCGGACCATAGCGAAGGCCATGAACGTGGCCAACGGACCGGGCGTCGGCGCTGAGGACATCCTGTGCCTGCGTGGCACCTTTCGCGAGAGGATCGACCTGCTTGTCTCGGGCCAGGGTCCGGCCTACCAGCGAGGCGACATAGAACTGCCCTTGAATCCCATGATGATCGTGGGCTGGGACACCGACAACGATGGCCAGTATCCGCCCTACGATAGCGACGACGTGGTCCTGCTCGACGGCGATGGCGCCTGGAACAGCGGTTTCAACGCTGCGGGGCCGGCCGTCAGCTATATCGAGGTCGCCCACTTGGTGGCCCTCAAGTTCACCAACATCGTCAGTTCGGGCTCGGACGCCTTCTACTTCGCGCACTCGGAGGCCGGGCCCATCAGTCACCACTACCTGCACGATATCGAGGCGGACCAGATCAACGTGGGTACGGGTGAGCAGGACAACGACGATCACGGGGTCGCCGTCGGTGCAGTGGGCACCAACCTGGCCTGGCACATCACCATCGACAACAACCAGTTCACCAGGGCCGGGGCCACGGTGTTCGAGGCCTGGGCCGAGGACGAGTTCGAGACTTCCCGCAACCTTTTCTACGGCCACAACACGGTGACCCTGGAGGGGAGGGTCGGTGTCAACGCCGTCTTCTCAAGAATGTTTGTCACCGACCACGTATCCATCATCGACAACGTGGTCCTGGGACGACCCGCGGCGTGGGGTGGAGGCGAGACGAGCGGCATCTTGATCTCCGATTGCACCGTCGACACCCTGATCACTCGCAACCAGTTCATCGATGTGCAGTTCCCCCTCGATATCGATGCAGATGTGATTGGCTGTGACGAAGCCAGGCCTATTGATGCGATGGTGGACGGGAACATCATCAGCAACCAGTACTACAGCGCCACGGACATGTGGTGGGGGATCTACCTGCACTCGGCGCACGACGCGGGGCCCTCCCTCGGTGATCTGCTCGTCTACAACAACGTCATCACGGCCACCCCGGGGCACGAGTTCAAGTCGAGCATCTACCTGGCTGCGGGAAATACAACCAGCACGCAGTGGAGCTTCATCGTCGTCGCTGGCAACACCTTCTGTGGAAGTACCGGCGGCAGTGTGTTGCTGGACGTCGATAGCCAGACCTACCTGGCGGACAATGTCTTTATCCTCAACAACATCTTCGCCTGCCAGACGGGGTCGGATGCGCTGACCCTGGGCTGGGTACCGGGCGCGCTGGAGAGCAACGGCAACGTGTTCGAGGCTCCGCTGATCAACAGCGCCACACTGACAGATTGGCGCACCAGCAGCGGCCAGGATCAGAACTCGGCGAACTGTTCACCGGCGTTCGTGACCGGATCGCCGGTGGCCGAGCTCAGCTCGTTGGACACCTGTGCCCGCGGTGTCGGTGATGACATCACGTGGTTCACGGACACGGATGTCGATGGGGAGCCGCGGCCGCAGAGCGGAGGCATCGCGGGGGCCAACGTCGATCCCGGCGCGGTCGATGTGGTGTTCCAGGATCACTTCGTGCGCACCACCGCGGATACCGTGGGCCGGGGATGGCTCGAGACCGAGAGCAACCGCTTCTGGTACACATGGATGGGCTCCCTCGGCTCGGACGACGGTGTCGACCCCACCGCGCCCTTCTCGGTGCAGCGGAGCTTTGTGCCCAGGACCAGCGGTAGGCTTCACTGGTCCTTCTTGCTCGCCATCAACCGGGCCTCGCAGACGCGCTACGTGCTCGACATGCAGCTGGGCAGTGCGGACGCTATGCTGCCGAACAACCCCGACCCAGGTGCGGCGGTCTACCTGCGCTGGGGCGGGACCTACTACGGCTTGCCCCAGCCCGCCGGTCTGGGTGTGGTCGAGACGGGTGGTGTCACCCAGTTCGACATCCTGGACAACGACCTCGTCGTGATCGACGTGTTCATCGAGCTCGACGCCCGGACCTACGACGTCTACACCTGGGGCAACCCCGTGGCCTCCGACGTCGCCTTCTTCGCCGACGTTCCCATCGACACCATTCGCTTCTTCTCCGACGCCGGCCGCATGGAGATCGACATCGACGCCATACGCATCGAGGTCCCGTGAGCGGACCCTCGAGCTGGAAGTGAACTCTGCGGCCGACACGTGTGAAGCAGACCCGGAGGGGAGGATCGCGCGAGTGGAGCGGCGGGGCTAGAAAGCCTGGGTGCCGCGATCCGCGACCGCGCCGAAGAAGCCGGCAGCCTGCTCGGTGGGGTAGCGGTTGCCGTACATCGACACCTTGCTGCTCATCTTGCCCTGCTTGTTCATCCCCATGGCCTCGCGGAACTGGTTGGCCGGCGAGTCGGGGTTGTAGTCCAGCTTCTCGCTGTAGCGCACGTTCAAGAAGCCCTCGAGGTAGGCCTTGTCGACGGGCAGGGTCTTGGGGATCTTGGTTTCATTGCCGGTGACGCTGGCGAACTCGAGGTCGCCGAACTTGTCCGTGGTCAGGGTGAGCTTGGTGTTGCTGGCGGGGCTGTACTCGAAGTCGGCAGCCTTGTTGACGAAGAAGATGTTGTTGTCGAGCTTGAGCGGGTTCTGGTTGAAGCGCGTGTGATCGACGCCGCCCTGCACGTTGCCGCCGAAGATGTTGTTGTGGATGTCATAGCTCACCATGGTCATCACCCGGAAGCCGTAGCCCATGTCCTTGAGGTCCTTGATGCGGCTCCAGGTGAACAGCACGGTGTTGTAGCCGAAGTCCACGTTGCCACAGACGGTGGTGAGCTTGGCCGAGGGGCCCGAACCCTGGGCACGGCACGTGCCGTATGCCTCGACCGCGGCCATGCGGTTGGCCACGAAGAGGTTGTTGCGGATCTTCAGGGTGCCGCCGCGCAGGCCGGCCTGGATGCCAAAGCTGGCGCAGTTGGCGAACACGTTGTTGCTGAAGGTCATGTCACCTTCCTTGGCGGCACTGGGGATGGACAGGCAGGGCTCGGTGACCGTGGGCTTGTCGTCGCCACCCTTGGCCGGGGGCAGGGTCAGCATGCCCGTGGCCAGGCCGTCGGGCTTGCCCTCGGTGGGGTGGTAGCTGTTGCGTCCACCCATGTCGAGGATGAAGCCGTCCACCACGGCGTCCTTGACCTCGCCGGTGAACTTGAACAGCGCCTTGCGCGCCTTGGCACCGCTGGCGTTGTCCGGCGCGAAGCGGGTGGCGTGCTTGGCCAAAGAGCGCGCGCTGAAGTCGGGGCTGTAGCTGCCGTACAGCTTGACGGCTTTCTTGAACTCGACGTAACCGATGTCGAAGGTGCCTGCGTAGGTGCCCTCGCACACGGCGATGACCTGACCTGTCTTGGCCTCCTTGGCAGCCTTGTCGATGTTCTTGTAGGGCTTGTCCTTGCTGCCCGGATTCTTGTTGTCACCGGTGGCCTGGCACACGAAGAGCGCACCGCTGAGATCCGGCATGTCCGCTGCGCGGGCCGGTGCGATCAGCAGCAGAGCTGAGGATAGGGCCACAAACGAGATCAGGCGATGCATGGAAAACTCCGTGGGCTGGAGACGCGCTCGTTCACAGGATGTCCAAGTGCGGTCGCAGCGTTGTGAGAATGCGCCGACCCTCGCACAGGTCCTGGAACGGGGCAATCCTGGTGCACAGGCCGTGGTGCCAGTTCGCGCTCCCCTCACGGGCAGTCCACACCCCGCCAGAGATCGACCTTGGTGATATGAACTTGCCGCGCATCGCGGTCGCCGATGACGACGAGGTCTCGATTGGAAAGCTCCTCACATGCACTGCCTGTCTCGACGCTGGCCCAGGTGCCGCGGGTGAACTTGAACAGCAGATGCTGACCCTCGGTGACAAGGGTCGTGGCCTCGGCCCAGTCTCCGCTGCGGGCCATGGGCTGGGCGTCGGGAACCCAGCCGCCCAGATCGCTTGCCAGGTACACCGTATCGCCGGTGGGGGTCGTGGTGGGCAGGGCCACGCGCAGGGTCAACGCGACCTGGCGCCCCTGAACGGCCACGAGATCCGCGTCCAGGTCGATGATGGCTCCCGCGGGTTGCCGCGGCAGACGCACGTGGACCACCTGCGCGGCGGCGTCGTGCCACCAGCCTTGCGTCGACGACAGCGCCTCGACACTGGCCACCTCGGACAGGGGCACTGCATCCAGGTGCACGGCCGTCGGCGAGCTGGCCACACCGCGAAAGCGCAGCCACAGGTGATCATGCTGGGGCACGAAGCTCCCCTGCTCGGGTGCGAGCTGCAGGGTCGCGCGGGTCGCCGTCGCGCTCAGCACCATGCCCTGGCGGTAGGGCACACCGGCGTCCTGCCCGGGGCTTTCACCGTCGTCGAGTACGACGAAGCCAGGTTGTGCGGGCTGATCAGGCACCGCAAACAGCTCGAGGTAGAGCGGGTCGGCCACCTGCGCACCCACGTGGCGCTGCGCAGGCCACAGCGGCACGATGGCGTTGGCGCGGGCTAAAACAGGCAGGCGATGAATGGGCGCCTCGACGGAGATGCTGCCGCCTCCCTCGTGGCGACGACCGGTGTCCCACTCCACCCAGGTCCCGGTGGGCAGGTGCACCTGGCGCGTGTGCACGCCTTGCCCGACCACGGGAGCCACCAGCAGGGCAGGGCCCAGCATCAGCTGGTCGTCGATGCCTGTGGCCAGGGCGTCCTCCTGGAAGTCGTAGACGAGGGGTCGAAGCAGGGGCGCACCGGTGTCCGCGGCGTTGTGGGCAAGAGAATAAACATAGGGCAACAGCTCGTAGCGCTGGCGGATCAAGGCGCGGCTGATGGCCTCGATCTCGACGCCAAAGGACCACGGTTCCTGCCGCGGTGCGCCAGTCATCACGTGAGCCCTGAAGAACGGTGACACGGCACCCAGGGCCATCCAGCGCACGAACAGCTCGCCACCTGGATTGCCCGAGAAGCCACCCACATCCGAACCCACCATGCCGACGCCGGACAGCCCAAGGTTGCCAAGCATGGCGGGTGCCATGGCGAGGTGACCCCATTCGCTCTTGGCGTCACCGGTCCACACCGCAGCCTCGCGCTGTATGCCCGCAAAGCCCGACCGCGTCAGCACGAAGGGGCGCCGTCCAGGGGCTCCTTGCTGCATGCCGTGGCGGGTGGCCCGGGCCATGAGCAGGGCATACACGTTGCGTGTCTCCCTGTGGTCCGTGGCCACTCCTTCGCCATCGAAGCGCGTGTCGAGGGGAAAGCCACCTGTCTGCCACGTGGTGGGCTCGTTCATGTCTATCCACACACCGCGGATCCCCG
Organism: Pseudomonadota bacterium; assembly: GCA_043821645.1. Classification (GTDB taxonomy): domain Bacteria; phylum Myxococcota; class JACRCW01; order JAFGSX01; family JAFGSX01; genus JBDRCO01. The sequence goes on from JBDRCO010000111.1 coordinate 121,974, forward strand.
TCGTCATCAGACCCGCCACCTGCGCGGCCCACCAGCCGCGGGTGGCGGGTCGCGTGAAGTCCGGGAACACCGCGTCGCCGGGCCACACCAGGCCCACGTAGGGCTCGCCCGACGGCAGGGTCACGAAGTGCGCGCCGGCGAGGCCATCGTCGAACACGGCATAGCCACCCCCGGGCTGGTGCTTGATGCCAGGGTCGATGATCACCGTAGTCTTGACCCCGAGCGCCTCGAGGTCGCTGATCAGACCCGCCGGGTCGGCGAAGCCAGAAGGGTCCCAGGTGAAGGAACGAAAGCCGTCCATGTAGTCGATGTCGAGCCAGACTCCATCCAGGGGGATGTCGCGCTGGATGAACTGGTCCACGACCTGTCGCACCTCGCTCTCGGGCGCGTAACTCCACCGGCACTGGTGGTAGCCCAGGGCCCACAGCGGGGGCAGGGCGGTGCGGCCGGTGAGCGCGGTGTAGCGACGGACCACCTCGGGCACCGACGGCCCATTGAACAGCACGAGGTCGAGTTCACCTGCATCCACCTCGATGCCCAGCGTCGACGCCTCGGTCGCGCCCAGGTCAAAGCGACTGCGATGGGTGTTGTTCAGGTACAGGCCGTGAGCCCGCCCCTCACGCAGCGTGATGAAGAAGGGATGGGACTGGTAAATGGGATCCGAGCTCGGCGAGAAGGTGGGCTCGGGGTACCAGGGATCCGCGGTCCACATCTCCAGGCGCTGGCCGCGCTTGTCCAGACGCCCGGTCTTCTCGCCAAATCCGACGAAGTGTTCGTCGGCATGCAAAGCGGCGCTGAGGAGTCGAGGAGAAGACAGGGGATCCACCCCCGTGGCCCTGCAGAGCTCGTGGCCACGGCTGTCGACGATCAGGAAGCGCAGGCTCGTCCTGTCCACCTCGATGCTCAGCTCGCCTGTGTTGATACGCCAGCGGTCCCCTAGGTCGTCGGGGACGATGGGCTGGTCAGGCCACGCCGTCGGCACCGTGGTCCAGCCCCGATCGTGCTGCGCTGTCCCGGAGAGATAGCGCAGCCTCACCACACCGGGCTCGAGCACGGTCAGCTGCAGGCTGAAAAGTCCTGCATCGAGCACGACCATCCCCTGGGTCACGAGAGGACCTCCGTCGGTACGTGCGTCGCCATCCCCACCTCCATCGTTTTGAAGCCCCCCATCATGGGAGCTGTCGCCAGCCCAGGAATCGACCAGGTTGCTGTCGACCCTGGAACCGGCCTCGCCTGGGAGGTCCGCGGCGTTTCGGTCACCTGGCCCAGCGTCGCTGCTCATATCCAGGCCTGGGCGATCTGAAAAACCCCCCTCGGTGCTGGCATCGACCCAGGTCAAGCTGTCGTGGATTCCGCTGTCATGCGGCGTCGTGGCGTCCCCCACCGGTGGTTCTGGTGCTGGGCACCCCGCAAGGAGAGTCAGCACCAGGCCGCTGCCCCAGAAGAGAGCCCGGTGCCAGAAAACAGGGGTGTGTCTCAGTGCCATGCTGCATCCTGACATCGCCACTGCCTCGGTCAACTAGATCGCGCACGCAACCCGGAGGGAACTCACCTGTGCTGGGGGTGGCCAAAGTTATTGCCCGCGCTTACTCTTGCTGAGTGGGAACAATTTCGAAAAAATTGCCGATAGAGCTGTGGTGGGTATAATTCTCGGGGAGAGGAGAACACGCCACATGGGCCCTTGAGTAAGGAGCCAGCAGGGGGCATAGGAGCCCGAAATGATTGATGTTTATATTATAGAAGAGCTGGAGAAGGAGCGTCGCAAGGATCGCCGCGATGAGGCCTTTGTCTGGATCTCCGATCCGGGCGAGGAAGCGCCGTGGGAGCGACCCGAGCCAGTTCGCCCCGAACCTCCGAGGGTCATCGTGATTGACCTGTAGACCGGACACCCTCCCGGTCACGGAGGCCTCGTCGCCCGGACGGGGCCTTTTTGTTTCTGGTCCGAGCTGGCTTTGGTGCTCTGAGCTGGGTGCTCTCGCATCCCATCCCCGTTTGATAGTGCCCGAGCGTCGTGACAGCGCTGCCCGGGACGGCGTGCTCCTCCCGATCGAGATTCCGGGTATAAGCTACGCTCATGTACCAACACCACAGAGCTGCGGGCGTGGCGCTTGTCCTGTGCTGGGGCCTCGGCTGCGAGCCGCCGCCGGCCGCCCAGGAGACCTCCTTCACCGTGCCACGGCAGGGTCGCCGCCACTTCCTGGACCTCCCCTGGCCCTCGGATCTGGAGCGGCGCAGCGACGGAACCATCGTGCTGCGGACCTACCCCAACCCCACGAATTCGAGCACGCTCGACGACTACATGCTGCTGGCCGAAAAACTGGAGGGCTTCGCTCTCAATGCGGCCATCTACCTTGGGATCGGTACACCGCTGGAGGTCGAGAGCCTGCCGACACCAAGCGGTGCCTGGGGCGAGCCACATTCCAGCGTGCAGCTGGTGGATGTGGATCCCGATTCTCCCCGACGAGGCGAGCGCTGGCCCCTGACCTGGAGGAGCTACCTGGGTGACCAGTTCATGCCCGATCACAGTCTTGCGGTCATGCCCGTGCTTGGCTTCCCACTGGCGCCGGAGACCACCTACGCCGTGGTGGTGACCTCGGAAGCCAGAACCGGGGCGGGGGGGCGGCTCGCCGCGTCGGCAGATCTGCGTGCCCTGCTCGACGCCGTGGAGCCTGAGGACTCGGCGCTGAAGGTGGGCCATGCGCTGTTCGAGCCGCTGCGCACGCTGTGGCGCGACGAGGGGCGCGAGAGCGAGGAGATCGTACAGGCCACGGTGTTCACGACGCGGGACCCGGTGAGCATGATGCAGAGAGCCGCCGATGATCTGGCGGCGCGCAGCGACGCACGCGTTGTCTCTTTGGCGCCTGGCCGGGACGCCGAGACCCACGCCCTGTATCGCGTGTACGAGGGCGTGGTGGAGCTCGATCAGTTCCAGCAGGGCGCACCACCGTTCGAGGCCTATGGCAGCGGTGGCCTGGTCGTCGACGGCCAGGGCGTGCCCGTGGTTCAACGGCGCGAGCAGATGCCATTCGCCCTGACCGTGCCTCGCCAATCCCCTCCGGCGGGTGGCTGGCCCGTGGCTCTGGTGGCCCACGGAACGGGAGGCTGGTGGCGCGGATTCATCGGCGATCGCGCGGGAGATGAGGCGGTGTTCCTGGCGCGCGCGGGCTGGGCCGCGCTCTCGATCTCGCAGCCTCTACACAGGGATCGAGAGGGCTACCGGCCAGGCCTCGAGGAGCTGAACACCTTCAACTTCGTCAACCCCGTTGCGGGCGTCACGGTGTGGCAGCAATCGGCCCTGGAAACCGTGGCCCTGGCGCGCCTGCTGCGGGAAGGGGAGCTGTGGCTGGACAGTGGCGCACGTGTGGCCGTGGATGGGTCGCGCATCGGCCTGTTCGGGCACAGCCAGGGTGGACTCAGTGGCGCCCTCGCCCTGGGGGTCGACCACATCATCGGCACTGCGGTGTTGTCCGGCGCCGGTGGAGGTTTTGCCTTTTCCCTGCTCGAGAAGACCTCTCCCAGTGCACCGGTGGCTGCCATCCGCCTTCTGCTCAGCCTCGACGATGAAGCCCCCCTGGATGTGTTTCACCCTGTGCTCACCTTGCTGCAGCTCCTGGCCGAGCCCGCCGAGCCACTCAACATGGCTCCGCGGCTGTACCGCGAGGGGCCGAGGCGAATTCCTCCGTCGGTGCTGATGACCTCTGGTTACATCGATACCTACACACCGGTATCCAACCACGCGCCCCTGGGTCTGGCCATGGGCCTTCCTGTCGTCGGGCCGGTGGTCCGCTGGCCAGCCCCCTACGACCTGGTGCAAGCAGGACCACTGGCCGCGCCTCTTGCAGGAAACCTGGCGCGGGCAGGCCGGACAGTGACCGCTGGCCTGGTGCAGTTCGCTGCGCTGTACCCGGATGACGGGCACTTCGTGGTCTTCGACAACCCACGTGCGACTGCCACCGTGCAGCGATTCTTCTCGACGGCCAGGGAGGGAGTTGCGGTGATCGATCCGCGACCGTGATCGCGAACAAAGCTGTGTCGACGTGAAGTGCCAGCTATGCTTAGATGGCACCACCGAATGCATGAAGGAACCCCTCGGGAGCGAGCAAGGATGGGGAAGCAGCGTGTCCAGTCACAGCGTCGAGCATGCGCGCTGCGCAGGCCCTTCGTCTCTGACGCGTGGGCCTTCGCGATCCTGATGCTCGCCGCATCCCTGGCCGCCCGCGGTGCCAGTGCTCAGGAGCTCGCCGGCGAGGAGCGCGTGCTGGTCCTGGGACTCGTCGATAGCGGGGTCGGGGAGGATGCGACGCGCCGGATCACCTCGGTGCTCCGGACCGAGGTCGCCTCGGTTGTCGCCGGGCGCTACGTCGAGGCCAAAGGCGCTCTGGCAAGTGAGAGCTGTCCGCTCGAGAACCTGACCAGTTGCGCGGCGAGCAAGGGGCGGCTGGCCCGAGCGGGGCTGGTCGTCGTCGGAACCGTGGCTGCTCTGGCTGACGTGCAGCTCGTGGATCTGCGTGTCATCGATGTCGTGGGAGGCGTCGAGACCGGGCGGCTGCAGAGTGCCCTGGGCGGTACGGCCGAGGAAAACCGGCGGGTGCTGCGCGAGCTGTCTGTTCGTCTCCTGGCTCCCCAGGCCTACGTGGGCAGCCTCGCCGTCGAGAATCTGGCGGCGGGAGATCAGCTCGTGGTCGACGGAGCGGAGGTCCAGACCGAGGTGCCGACGACCCGGGTCACGCTCCCGGTCGGGCAGCACGCCATCGAGGTGCTCAACAACGAAGACATCCGGCTGAGCGAGATCGTGGACATCGCCTTCGACCGCACGCACGTGGCGCACCTTGGCGGCACCCCGGAAGCGGTGCCCGAACCCACGACCTCGTCACCAAGCTGGCCATTCTGGGCATCGCTTTCCGCGAGTGCGCTGACTGCCGTGACCAGCGTGGCGCTGCTTTCCACCTTCTTTGCGCTGGACCTGATGGGTCAACTCGAGGCCGCCGAGAACAACAAGCAGGACAGGATTCGCTCGGATTCCGCCTGCATCGTTCCCCCGGGGCGGGACAACAACGTGTCGCAGTTCTACTATTGCGACGAGCAGATCGATACCGCGACCACCAACATCGCGCTTGTGCTGGGCGGTGCGGCCGCGACCGGGCTGCTGGCCATCGGCAGTGGCGTGGCCGCCGGGCTGCTCTTCTCTTCTGGCAGCGAGGCGACCGAGGACACCGTCGCGGCGCCCTGAGGCTGAGGCCGGATAGCACTTGCAGGATCCTGCGCAGCCAGCTACAAGGCGAGCCCTTCTGTTAGGATGGAGGTCCCCATGTCGTCCTGTTCAAAACGATCCGAGACGCGACGCAAAGCGAAGCGCACCACGGCTGGTCTGAAGCGAAAGAAGCTCCTGAACCGGGAAGGCTCGACCAAGTCGGCCAAGGACCTGTTCGCGACCAAGAGCTGACGGACCCTCCCGCGGCGGCTTCTCGCCACCGGGATCCCATCATCGGTCTTCTTGTCGAGTTTGCCGAGCACGGCAGTGCTCGCGATAATGGACGTCCGGACGGAGAAGGTCAGACCTCTTCGGCTACTTCCTCGTCGGTACCCGCCCCGAAGTCATCACTGGACTCCTCGTCCAGATCTTCCTCGTCCGTTTCAACGATGGCTTCCAGCTCGGCGTCGTCCTCGAACGCGTCCTCGCTGCCCTCGCCCTCGAACACGGCGCGCAGCTTGAGCACGCCGCCGTCGTCATCCGCCAGGCTGGACGAAGTGCTTCGCCGCGCTGGCGTGGAGTCCTGAGGATTCCACGCGCACTTGGGACAGACCGGGGTGTTGCGTCCCAGATCGTAGAACTTGGTGCCGCAGCTCGCGCACGTGTACTTGGTTCCCAGCTTGGGCTTCGCCATGATGTGCCTCATGCCCGTGCCTGCGCGGGCTCGGCGACGATTGTCGTCAACCGCGGTTTTTTTTCACACCAGGTAGAAGCGTGTCAAGGCTGACGCACAGATCTGGTCAGCAGCCTTGCCGGGGAGGGCTCCCGGCCAGGATAATCGACGCGAAACTGGCCCGTCCGGACACAGCCCGAAGGTGGATGGTTCGAGGGCGGGAGTGGAGATCAGAATGCTGCACGAGACTGACTTCCTGGTGATCGGTACAGGTCTGGCGGGGTTGACCTTTGCCAGTGAGCTGCCGGCCGAGGCCCAGGTCCTGGTCCTGTCCAAGCGCGCCCGGGGTGAGACGGCGACCGCCATGGCCCAGGGAGGTGTGGCGGCGGTGCTCAGCGAGAGCGACAGCTTCGAGGAGCACGTCCAGGACACCCTGACCGCAGGAGCAGGGCTCTGTCGCGAGGACATCGTGCGGCTCATCGTCGAGGACGGCCCGTCGGCCATCGCCATGCTGCGGGAGGCCGGAGCAGGCTTCGATGCGGGGCAGGCGAATGGGCTGGCGCTGGGCCTCGAGGGAGGCCACGGCAAGCGGCGTATCGTGCACGCTGCGGACAGCACAGGGCGCGAGGTCGAGCGCGCCATGCTCGCGCGCTGCGAGGTGAGGCCCAACCTGCGCATCCTCGAGGACCACATGGCGGTGGACCTGATCACACACCGTGCGGACCAGGTCCACGAAGACAGGGTGCGGGGGGCCTACATCCTCGACGAGCACAGTGGCGAGGTCCTCACCGTGCAAGCCCGGCGCGGGGTGGTGCTGGCCACGGGAGGCAGCGGCAAGGCCTACGTCTACACGTCCAACCCGGACACCGCCACCGGCGACGGGGTTGCCATGGCCTTCCGGGCGCGCGTGCCCATCGCCAACATGGAGTTCGTGCAGTTCCACCCCACGTGCTTCTACCACCCCCAGGCCAAGTCCCTCCTGGTATCGGAGGCCTTGCGGGGCGAGGGCGGCGTCCTGAAGCGGCAGGATGGCACGACCTTCATGGATCAGGTTCACCCGCGCGCGTCCCTGGCTCCGCGCGACGTCGTGGCGCGGGCCATCGACGCCGAGCTCAAGCGCAGTGGCGAGGACTTCGTGGTTCTCGACATGACCGCACTGGACCCCGGTTTCCTCGTCGAGCGCTTCCCCAACATCCACGCCGCCCTGATGGACTTCGGTGTGGACATGCGTCGGCAACCCATCCCCGTGGTTCCGGCCGCGCATTACCAGTGCGGTGGCGTGATGGTCGATGCCTGTGGCCGCACGGCCCTGCCTGGCCTGTTCGCCCTGGGGGAGTGTGCAGCGACCGGTTTGCACGGCGCCAATCGCCTCGCCTCCAACTCACTTCTCGAGGCGATCTCCATCTCGCGACAGGCCGCCCGGGTCGCGGCAGATCTCCCTGCCGTCGACAGTGGGGTCCTGCGCCCGTGGGACCCTGGCCAGGCTGTGGTTCCCGACGAGCACGTGGTGGTGGCCCAGAACTGGGACGAGCTGCGTCGCGCGATGTGGAACTACGTGGGCATTGTGAGGACGGATCGGCGCCTGCGTCGCGCGCTCCGGCGCCTGGATCTCCTCGACGAGGAGATCCGCGAGTACTACTGGAAGGTGCGTGTGGATCGCGATCTGCTCGAGCTGCGCAACATCGCCAACGTGGCGCGACTGGTGGTGCAAAGCGCCCTGGCGCGGCGCGAGAGCCGGGGACTGCACTACAATCTCGACTGTCCCGGCCGTGACGATGAGGGCTACGGCGCCAGCGACACGGTGCTGGCTCGCAGCGCAGATAACAGTGTCGTGCATCTGCCGTACCTGGGGCGTCAGGACAGGCCTGTCCGGTGGCAGGGCTGGGAGGCCTGAGTTCAGGTCACAGTGCCGCGCTCGATCTGTGCCACCACTTCCCGTAGCCGCTGCAGGGAGATCACGCCCTGTCGGATCAGCATGGGAACCTCGCCGGTGACGTCGACGATCGTGCTGGAGAGGCCACCCGGTGTGACGCCTTCGACCACACCTGCGAGCTGCGCGAGGAGCTGCGGGTCGATGTGCTCGGGCCGCGTCGGTTCCTCTTCACCTGCGAAATTGCAGCTGGTGCTGGTGATGGGACCGCCCACGCCCGTGGACAGGGCACTGGCCACGATGTGCGAGCTGACCCGGACCCCGACGGTCCAGCCATTCGCGCGCAGATTGAGGGGCAGGGTGTCTCTGGCCTCGACGATCAAAGTCAAGGGGCCTGGCCAGAAGGCCCGTGCGAGGTTGTCGCCCGCAGCCGGGAGGGGTGGCGTGACCCGGGAGAGCATGTCGCGATTGGCGATGATCACCGAGATGGGCTTGCGGCCGCGCCCCTTGAGCTGGCGCAGGGTCTCGACCGCGTCAGGGTTCATGGCATCCACGCCGAGGCCGAAGAAGGTCTCGGTCGGGTACGCCACCACGGCACCGGCGCGCAGTCGCTTCACGGCCTCGTCGACATCCAGCAGCCTGCTTCGGTCGCGCTTGCGTCGCAACGTGTCGCCCTCGTCGCCTCAGTAGGCATTGCGGGAGAGAAACCCTCCCAGCGCGGTTCTTATCAGGATCTTGAGATCGAGCCAAAGAGACCAGTTTTCGATGTAGTACAGGTCGCGCTCGATGCGCTTCTCGAGGGAGGTCTGGCCTCGCCAGCCCTCGACCTGGGCCAAACCCGTGATGCCCGCCTTGACCTTGTGGCGCAGGTTGTAGTGCGGGATTCGCTTCTTGAACTGTGCAATGAGCACAGGGCGCTCGGGTCGTGGTCCGACAAGGCTCATGTCACCGCGCAGCACATTGAGGAACTGTGGCAGCTCGTCGATAGAAAAACGGCGAAGCCAGCGGCCCATCCAGGTGGTCCGGTCGTCGTCGGGTTGCGCCCAGACTGCCCCGGTGGCGTTCTCGGCGTCCGTGCGCATGCTGCGGAACTTGAGCATCTGGAAGGTTCGCCCGTCGAGACCCATGCGCTCCTGTCGAAAGAACACCGGCCCGGGGCTGGTGAGCTTGATCAGCAGACTCACGGTGGCGATGACGGGGGACACCAGCACCAGGAACAGGGATGCAAAGACCAGGTCGAAGACGCGTTTGATCACCGCATCCCAGCCCACCGCGGGCCCGATTTGCAGGTGCACGATGGGCAGGCCCGCCAGATCTTCGATGCCGCCGCGCAGGGTCACGTACTGCATCAGGTCCGGGACGACCTTGATGTCGACCAGTTCCTCGCTCAGCAGGTGGAGCAGCTCGACCACCCGGGGGTTCTCGGTCAGGGGAACGGCGATGTAGACCTGATCCACCTCGTGGGCGCTCACCAGGGCCGCCACGTCCTCGTAGCGCCCCAGGACGGGCTTTCCCTCGATGGACGCGTCCATCACGCCGTCCCCGGAGCTCAGCACGCCCAGGACGTTCACGCCGAGGGCTGGATCCTCGTCCAGACGCCGGATCAGAGCCCGGGCCGACTCGCCGCATCCGACCACGAGCGCATGGCGCAGGTTGAGACCACGGCGCCTCAGCGCCCTCAGCACGCGCCGCAGGAGCATCCGGGCCAGGGTCAGGTTGACGAAGCTGAGGCTGCTGAACAGGCCGATGGTCAAGCGCGAGTAGCGCACGTCTCTGAAGAAGTAGAACACCGAGACCAGGCACACCACCGCGATGACCGAGGCCTTGAGCAGCAGGAACGCCTCGTCGCTCAGCCGCGCGGTGCGGCGGGCCACGTAGAGCCCGGTCAGGCGCAGGACCACGGTCCAGATGACCAGGATCGCGAACAGCAGTGCTCGGGTTTCCTCGACGGGACTGACGCCCCAGCGCGCCGGAAACAGGCCCTGCCAGAAGAAGCGCAGGTAGTAGGCCTGGGTGAAGGACAGCAGCACCACCGCCATGTCCGCGAGCCACAGCATCGAGGCGAAGAACTGGTGGTGCTTCTTGAGCATCGCCTGGCGCTAGGCGCGAACCTCGTTGAGCACGCTGCCGTCGCGGGCATAGGCCTGCACGATGGCGATCACCTCGTCGGCTACGGCAAGCTGCGCCTGCTCGGTCGACGCGCCGATGTGGTGGGTGGCGACGACGTTGTCCAGCAGAGCCAGCTCGCCCTCGTACTGCCCGGTGGCGGCGGCCGGCTCGTTTGCGAACACATCGGCCCCGACGCGCAGGCCGCGCTCGCGGATGGCCTCGATCAGAGCCTGCTCGTCGACGATCTCACCACGGCTGGTGTTGAGCAGGATCGCGCCCTTCTTGAGCAGAGCCAGTCGCTCGCGGTTCATGAACTGCTTGGTCTTGTCGTTGGCCGGGATGTGGAGGCTGATCACGTCCGCCCGACGCAGCAGGTCCTCGACCACGGACACGGCCTCGACCCCGGGCGCGTCGAAGGGCACCACGTCGTAACCCAGCACGGTCATGTCGAAGGCCAGGGCGCGCCGAGCCAGCTCCTTGCCGATGGCTCCCATGCCGACGATGCCCAGGGTCTTGCCCTTGATGCCGTCGGCCTTGGAAAACTCCTTCTTGTTCCACTGCCGCTGCTTGAGGGCGGCGGTGGCCTGCGGGATGCGGCGATCGATGGCGAGCATCAGCCCCATGGCGAGCTCGGCCACGGCCACCGAGTTTTTTCCCGGGCAGTTGGTGACGTGCATGCCCGCGGCGTTGGCAGCCACCTTGTCGATGGTGTTGGTGCCGGCGCCGGCGCGAATGATCAACTTGAGCGCTTGGCCCGCCGCGACGGTCTCCTTGGTCACCTTGGTCGAGCGCACCACCAGGGCCTCGTGCCCTGCGATGGCGCCCGGGATGGTCTCGGCGGACAGGTCCGGCAGAAAGGTCAGGCTGTGACCCAGATCCTTGAGCTGTTGCTGCCGGGACTCGGGGAACTTGTCGGCGAACAGGATCTTCATGGCAACCTCCTGCCGGGGTACGCCGTCGGCATCTCGACGAGCAGACCATTCCAGCGGCGCCAAAATGCCAAAGCGGATCGGCGGGGTCAACGGTCGCGCGGGGCGGGGTCGTGGCGGTCAGGGCAGGGCAGACTCGATGGCATCCACGCGGAAGCCCGGGCGCACCACGGAGCCGTCGGAGCGGAACACCAGGTACAGGGTCTGACCATCGACCGGATCGCTGAAAAAGGCACCCAGGCGACCGCTGTAGCGGTGCTGCTCGTTCCAGCTGGCGTCGTACAGGACCACCGTGTCGTAGCCTTCTTCGAGGTCGAAGGCGGCGAAGGAGACGCGAACCTGGGTGGCTCCCGCCTCGCCGGTCACCCGCCAGCCCAGATTCTGATTGTTGGCGTAGGGATTCGTGGTACCAAAGTCCACGGGGTCGCGCTGCCAGGTGGTGGTGGGAACGGGCCCGCACTGGTAGGCGCAGCGTGCCTCGACGCAGGACCAGGCGCCGACGCACATGACGTGTGGGTAGATCGCGCAGTCCGCGACATCCTCGCAGAAACCTTCGGGCGTGCAGCTTCCGGCGGCGTCCGGATAGGGAGCCTCGTACACGCCCAGCCCGTAGCGGCAGTGATGGCCGTCCTGGCAGCCCAGACCGCGCAGGCCGCCGCAGCTGTCGCCCTCGACCCCGCAGGCCCCGTCGTGGCGCACCGGCGCTGCGGCGCAGCCGGCGAAGCAGCTGTTGTCGTAGGTGACGTCGTTGTCACCGCACACGGGAGCGTAGATCTCGATGCAGACGCAGGCGCTGTCGTCGGGGACGCAGGCGGGCTGGGCCGCGCAGGGCGACTGCGCGCAGTCTCCGGGCTGCATCTCGCAGCGCGTGCCCGAGGTGCAGCGCACATTGGCGCAGGTGCTCAGGGTGCACACGGTGTCGACGCAGCTCATGCTGTCGGCGCAGGTCGCGCTGACCCCGCTGCCATCGTCACAGGCCAGCAGCTGCTTGAACGCGGTGAGCACGTCCAGCAGTTCCTCAGGTGGAGCCACCTCGGCGGGCCAGAACATGGTCGAGGTGACGCCCTCGAAGCTTGCGCGGATCCTGCGGGTCATGTTGGCGCTCTCGCCGCGGGCCACCGGGTGCGGCAGCAGTCCAGCTCCAAATACCGCGAGGGCCAGGTCGCCCACCACCGATGGATGGGCCCGGCCATAGGGGGTGACTTCGGGCTCCTGTCCCGGGAACGAGCGTAGCGACCACAGGGCGCCGCTACCGTCGACACGGTAACCCTGGCTGAGGCCAGAGAAGCCGCCGCCCGTGGTCAACTCCACCACCAGTCCCTCGAAGGACTGGCAGTGCGGCGGGGGCTGGCAACCGCAGACCTCGCGAGGCTCGACCACGGGCATGGAACCGTCCGGGCAGCGCGGGATCATGTACATGGGGCAGTTGACCTGTCCCTCGACCAGCTCGACGCCGCTGACCTCGAAGCCCCAGCGGGTGATGCTGTAGTCGGTGACCAGCTCGATCTGCAGCGTGTGGCCCGGCACTGCCTCGCTGGTGACGTCGAGCAGACTGCCGGTCCAGGACTGCACAAGGTTGCCATCGCCATCGCGCAGGATCACTGCGTCGTAGTCGCGTTCGACGTCGATGCGCGACAGGTGCACACGCACGGCCTGGGCGCAGTCCGGGGCGCTGACGGTCCAGCGCTGGAATGTGTTGTTGCGGTACGGGTGGCGCGAGCTGGGCAGGCTGGTGTCGAAGGCTTGCCAGCTCTCCTCTGCGAAAACCGCGACCGGATGCGCGCCGAGCTCGACGCCAAGTTGCAGTGGCTCCTTGTCCGTCGGCGGACGCTCGAGGTCGCAGGCGGCAAGACCGGAGACGAGCAGGATGGTCAGGGCACAAATTCCGCGGTGCAGACGCATGGGTTAGATCCTCGGCGTGATTACGCGATGCGTCACATAGCTGATCTATGAGAAAGCGCAATAGTGTCCTACATTATCCCACATTAGATTTTATTGACGTATAATTTCAATAAGTTAGATAGTGACTAGAATCACAATCAATCCAGAAGCGGAGTTTGGCAGGCGGCGAGCCACTCCAGCACTGCCCACGCCATGCGCACACCCGTCCCGCTGTGCGTCGCTGGGGGAGATCCAGGTGAAGGGACGCCAGGCCGATTTGCGGGTCTATGGCCTGCGGGATGCCTGAAAAGCAACGAGGGGCACGGGGCCCCTCGTTCTCTCGTCCTGTGGTGGAGCTGATGAGGATCGAACTCACGGCCTCCAGAGTGCGATTCTGGCGCTCTCCCAGCTGAGCTACAGCCCCGTCGAGAGGGTCGCTATGTAGCAAGCGCGCTTCGCGCCTGTCAAGCAGCATGGCAGGTCTTGCGTGCCTGGTCGTGGCTGCACATACTGCGCAGCGACGCGATCCGATGGAAGGAGGTCCCCCCATGTCACGACGTTCCCTCAGGCTTGCCGCCACTCTCCTGGCGCTGGGTCTGTCGGCGGCCTTTGCGTGCCAGTGTCCCGCATCGTCGACGCCGACGCCGGTGCTGCAGGGCGAGACGCGCGCTCCGCGGCAGATCGATGTCAACAAGCGCCGGGCTCTGAACCTGCGCCAGGCGCGCAAGCTGACCCCGGCCGACAAACTGCACATGGCACAGCGCGGTGCCTCGGGGACCTCGACCGCCTTGCCAGGACCACAGGACCTGCCCGCAGCAAGCCAGCCGGCCGCCGCGCCGACCCAGCCCTGAACTTCACTTTGGGATCGCGATCCTGTGTCGACCGAGCGGGGCCGTGACAGGCCCACGCTGCCTCAGATGTCCTCGCCGGAACCGGCATCGACGCTGCTGGCGCAGGGCAGGCTCGACAGCTCACAGGGCACGCAGCGCGGTCGCAGCCACTCTTGCCCTGGCCGCAGTCCTGCCGTACCAGGATCGGCGAACTGGCACACCTGGTTGGGGCCACCGCACACGTTGTTGATGCAATCCGGGAAGCAGTAGCCGATGTCGAGGAAGAACTCGCAGCCCTGCCCTGGCTCGCAGCCGCTGGGCTGAGGTGGATTTTGCCTCTCGGCCGCGGGGTTGCAGGTGCGCGCACAGAACCCATGCTGGTCGGGAGCGCCGAACAGCATGCCACCGATACAGATCAGGCCGTCGCGGCACTCGCTCGAATGCACACACTGGTCGCCCACGAACTTGAGGCCGCGGGTGGCCACGTCCTGGCACAGCCCGCTCACCGGCTCGCACTCGTGGTTGCCCATCAGGTCCGAGCCCGCGACCATCAGCCATTCTCCGCCAGCCCCGTCGGGGATGAGGAAGGTACGGGTGCAGTAAGGCAAGTCCGTGGCGCAGGAGGGCTTGCAGGCTTTGACCGGGAGAGGAGCCACAGCGCCCGTCTGGGAATCGTAGGTCCTGCCATCCATCCACGGGTAGTCGCACACATAGCCGTTGCGTCCGCAGTCAGCCGAGCTGGAGCAGCCGCGCATGCACAGGTGATGGCCGGTGGACAGCTTGACCAGCATGGTGCCCGAGGGGCAGGCCGGAGGGATCATGCCCGGTCGCGAGAGCAGGGTGCAGATTCCCTCGTCGGTGCCGTCGGGCAGGAAGCGTGAGAACAGCGGGATGGCCTCGTACAGGAAGCTGCCATATTCGCGGTACATGCCGTCCGAGGTTGCGATGACACAGACCATGCCGGCCTTGCCGCAGGTGTTGGTCGGGTTCTGGGTGGGTTGTGTGGGATCGTACGTGCACCGCGTCCCGATGTCGTCGTAGGTGTAGCTCAGACCGACACCATTGCCAGCATCCTTCTTCTGGAAGGTGCCCTGACCTCCATCGCAGGTACCCGCCACCAGGATCAGAATCAGCAAGGGGCCGGAGAGCTTGTTCATGGCGTCCTCACGCAATGGGATGCCACCATTTTAGGACACAAAGCCCGCGGCTGCACGGGGACCCTCGGACCCTGTGGCGTCTCCCGGAGAAAACATCACTGGAGACGGGCAAGGAGGGGAAAAAAAACGGGCGCCCGAGGTGGGCGCCCGTGCAAGCCAGGTCAGGTTCGAGAGGCTAGATGTCCTCGGACGCAGCGTCCTCGGTCGTGGCAACGTCCTCGGTCGCAGCGTCGGGCGTCGTCGCGGTATCGGGCGCTGTCGCAGCGTCGGTCGACGTCATTGCATCGGTTGACGTCATCGCGTCGGTCGACACCAGGGCATCGGTCGACACCATGGCGTCGGTTGACGTCATCGCGTCGGTCGTGGTGGCGTCCATGCTCATGGCATCTTCCACCATGGCGTCGGTCATACCTGCGTCGGTGGACACGGTGGCGTCCTCGGTGACGGTCGCATCGGACATGCCGCCATCCTCCACCACCACGGGGGTGCCGCACATGCCGAAAGGACGTGCGCAGAAGTTGCCGCTGGTGAACTCACCGCACGTTGCACCCGGGTAGGCCGCACAGCTGGCGTCGTTGGTGCAGGCCTTGTTGGCGCCGTTTTCCTGGACGATCGCGTAAAAGAAGGCCGGCTCGAGCACGCACTCCAAACCCGTCGGGCAATTGGTGTAGGTGTAGATGCCCGCATCGTCGGGCTCGCCACAGATCGAGATGCAGATGCCGATGGAGGGATCGGACGAGAAGATGTCCGTGAGGCACTGCACCTGGGCCGGATTGTCGACGCCACCCAGGGTGTCATCACAGCCGATGCCCTGCGACGAGTCGCAGATGTAGTCGCCGGGGATGGATCCACCTGCCAGCACCTGCGCCGGGATGATGTCTGCAGCCGTGCCGCACATGCCCTGCAGGCGGCCGCAGTAGTCGCCGATGTTGAAGCTCACGCAGCGGAAGCCGGTGTCGCAGGGGCAGTTGGCTCCCGGGCAGTCCGTCGCCGTGCAGGCGATCTGGGTGGTCGGGTTGACCGGGTCGTCGACCTGGATCTGGTACAGGCCGGCGTTGTTTGGCACGCAGGTCTGGCTGCTGTCGCTGCAGGCTGTGGTGCCACCGATGTCGCAGGTCTCCTGGCAGTGCCAGAAGTCGGGGATCTCGTTGCCGTCGTTGTCGTCGCTGACCGAGGGGTAGCACTCCAGGGTCTCGGAGCAGCGTGCCAGCGCGTTGAAGCAGTCGCTGTACTGGCCGATCTCGCCCACACACATGTTCTCGGTGAAGGTTGGCACCTGGTAGTCGCGGTGCACGTCGACGATGGAGCCCACGCTGCACAGCGGGGTCGGGGCCTCGCAGTCGGTTTCACCCACGCAGCGCTCCATGCAGATGCCCTGGGTCATGCCCTGCATCTTGAGGCAGCTCAGGCCACAGCGGCAGTCCTCGTCCGCGGTGCAGGGCACGCTGCGCGAGCCGCCGTTGGGGCGGTTGCAGCCGCTGGCATCCGTGCGGCCGGCGTCGGTGGCGTCGTCGTCGTCGTCGTTGCCCTCGGGAGGACAGGCAGCCAGGCCAAGCATCGCCAGCACTGCAAAAGGAAGCAGCCACCTCTTCATTGTCAACCTCTCGGCTATGGGCGCGAGCGCCGTTTCACACTTCTGTCACAAGACGCGCGGAAGGTAGACGGCCCTGACAAGGTCCGTCAAGGGAAAACCCTGGTCGAGGAATGAGGAAAAGGCTGGCCGGTGCGAGGGGATAGCGGCCCAAGGGGCTCCGTGTTACAGCACGCATCGAACACACGAGCGCAGATCCGAAGGAAGCCTGGTAGGGTCCAGGGCGCGAGAGTGAGATGGCAGGCACCAAGAAAACGTTCGAGCTGGTCTGGACGGCGCTGCCGGCATGGATTCGCTCGGTCCTGACGGTCAGTGCCTTCTTGCTGGCGCTCGACCTGTTCTTCGTCGCCATCAGCCTCCTCGGGGCTTTCAAGTCGCTGGGCTCCGGCCTGGGACACGACCTCATCGTCGAGCTGGCTGCGAATCCCATCCTGGGCTTGGTGGTCGGCATCCTGGTGACCTCGGTGGTGCAGAGTTCGTCGTCCACCACCTCGCTGGTGGTGGGCCTGGTCGCCGCGGGCACTCTTGGCGATGACCCGGTGCACGCGGTGCGGGTGGCTGTGCCCATCGTGATGGGCGCCAACATCGGCACCTCGGTGACCAACATCCTGGTGTCCTTCGGTCACGTGGGCGACCGCCGCGAGTTCGAGCGCGCCTTTGCGGCGGCGACGGTGCATGACTTTTTCAACGTGCTGTCCGTGATCGTGTTGCTGCCGCTGCAGATCGCCACCAACTTCCTGGGACGGCTGTCGATGGCAGCGGTGGACCTGTTCTCGCGTGCCGGGGGGCTGAGCTTCGCGAGCCCGCTCAAGCTCCTGGTCAAGCCCCAGCAACACCTGGTCAGCAGCATCCTCGACAACCACTGGGCCGCGGCGTGGATCGTGTGCACCACCCTGGCTGGCCTGGTGCTAGTGGCCCTGCAGCACGTGCTCAAGCGCGCCCTCCTGGGGCAGCCGGCGCGGCTGCAGCAGCTCGGCCTGGTCCTCGCCCTGGGGTCCCTGGCGATGGTCATCGCCGAGGTGCCGGGCCTGCTGCACTCGAGTGAGCTGGCCACGCTGCTGGTGGCGCTCATCGGACTCTTCACCGCGCTGTGGGCCATGGTGCGCGTGATGCGCGGTGTGGTGCTTGGTCGCATCGAGCGGCTGTTCCATAACTACATCTTCAAGACGCCAGTTCGAGCCATGGTGCTCGGCTTGCTGTTCACGGCCCTGGTTCAGTCCAGCTCGGTGACAACATCACTCATCGTGCCCATCGCTGGCGCAGGCTTGCTGACCCTGGAGCAGATCTACCCCTACACCCTGGGCGCCAACGTCGGCACAACGGTGACGGCCATGCTGGCGGCACTGTCGCTGGGCCAGCCCGCGGCGGTGGCTGTGGCCGCGGCGCACCTGTTCTTCAACCTGCTTGGCATCGCCATCTTCTATCCGCTGCGCCGCCTCCCCATTTTCCTGGCGCGGCGGCTGGCCGCGCTCTCCGTGGTGTTCCCGCCGACAGCCCCGCTGTTCGTGGCGGTGGTGTTCTTCATCGTGCCCATCGTGCTCATCGCCATCGTGCGTTGACGCCGCCGGCACAGAGGTCAGGCAGATGCTCGAGCGCATGTGGAAGCTGATGCAGGAACAGGACAACCTGGTGATCGAGGCGCGACGGCGGGCGGTGGCCATGCTGCGCACCACCCAGCAGATGTTCGAGAACGTGATCAAGGCCATGCGGGACGGGCCTGGAGCGGGACATCGCGGCCGGGTACGCGACATCGACAAGGAGATCAACCGCGAGCAGCGCGAGGTTCGTCGCATGGTGTTCGAGCACCTCGTGCTGTCGTCGGGCCGTGACCTGCTCGAGGGCCTGCGCCTGGTCACCGTGGTCATCGACATCGAGCGCATCGGCGACTACAGCAAGAACATCGAGGAGCTGTTCGAGATGTTCCCGCAAGGCTTCGACCTGGGCGAGGATCGCGAGCAGGTGGCGGCCATCGAAGCCCGCGCCCTCGAAGGCTTCGGCGCTTGCATCCAGGCCTTCGAGAGTGGCGACGAGGCTGCGGCCCAGCGCACCATCGCGGCCTACGACGAGGTGGCGCGGTATTGCGAGCTGCACCTGCGCAAGGTCATGCTGGGCAATCAGGACGACGCTTGCATTGACCGCAATGTCATGGGCGCGGTGCTGCTAATGCGCTACCTCAAGCGCACCTGCGGCCACCTCAAGAACATCGCCTCGGCGATGATCAACCCCTTCGATCGGATTGGCTTCAGGGTCGGGATCGACTGAGCCGAGTTCACCTCTTTCGACAATTGAGCCCCGTTGCGAGCAGGTGCGGGCCCTCGTTGGTCCTCCAGCGCAAGGTCGACGCAGTCCAGGGGCGGGAGTTCCCTCCCGGTGGGCGGTGATACGGGGGCCATCGCGGGACCTCCCGTGTGGTCGTCAAAGGGGGAAGGGGACAGATAGGATCAGAACGTGATGGCCAGCGGCGTCTTGTCGCCCCGCTTGAGGACCTCGGCCTTGGGGCGGCACAGGCTCAGGCCGCGCGCGGCATAGAACTTGGCAACCTTGATCTTGCCGTCGTAGAACTTGGCGTCGCCATTGTCCTCGCACAGTGTGGCCAGGGCCTTGGCGTCGGCCATGTCCACCTTCTTGTCGGCGCACAGCGCCTTGAGCTTGGGGTAGCACAGCGCGGCTTGCTCGAGCAGCAGCCAGCCCAGCACCACCTGGCCGAACAAGTCGAGATAGGGCGTGGCGTTGAGCACGGGCACCAGCGGATCCTTGGCGCCCTTGCTGGCGAAGTACATGGAGGCGTCGGCCAGGGCATCGCGCGCCTCGGCGAGCAGCTTGAAGTCCTCGGCCAGCACCTCATGCTTGGCATTGGCGTCGATGAGCTCGTTCATGAAAGTGGCCAGGGTCATCAGGTTCATGCCGCCCTTGGCTGGCAGCTTGCGGCCCATCAGGTCCAGGGCTTGGATGCCGTTGGTTCCCTCGTAGATGGACGCGATCTTGTTGTCGCGCAGGTACTGCTCCACCGGGTACTCGCCGATGTAACCGTAGCCGCCCAGGGTCTGCAGGCTGAGTTCGGTGCAGCGGAAGCCGATGTCGG
The DNA here is from genome assembly GCA_043821645.1 of Pseudomonadota bacterium. Classification (GTDB taxonomy): domain Bacteria; phylum Myxococcota; class JACRCW01; order JAFGSX01; family JAFGSX01; genus JBDRCO01. Next base: position 141,287 of record JBDRCO010000111.1, read on the forward strand.
AGCAGTAGGCCTTGCACACCGGAGTCAGGATTTCGACCAGGCCCTGGTACTTGTCCTTCTCGGCAGCGTCCTGGGTGTGAGCGGCCATGTCCTCGAAGGCGGCGGTACGGATGAGCAGGGCGCGGCAGCCTTCGGACCAGGCCTTCTGCCACATCAGCATCTGCCGGATGTCGGGGTGGTTGATGATGGCGGTCGCCGGTGCGTCGTCGTCCTTCATCTGCAGGATGTGTTTCCCTTGCACGCGCTCCTTGGCGTAGTTGAGTGCGAACTGGTAGGCGGCGTTGGCCAGGGCCGCGCCCTGAAGTCCCACCGAGATGCGGGCCTCGTTCATCATCTGGAACATGGCGCGCATGCCCTTGTTCTCCTCGCCGAGGAGATAGCCGTGGCAGCCGCCGTTCTCACCGAATACCAGGGTGCACGTGGGCGAGCCGTGGATGCCCATCTTGTGCTCGATGCCGGTGCAGCGCACGTCGTTGGGCTCGCCGAGGCTGCCGTCGGGCTTGACACGGACCTTGGGCACCAGGAACAGCGAGATGCCCTTGGTACCGGCGGGCGCACCCTCGATGCGAGCCAGCACCGCGTGGCAAATGTTGTCGGTCAGGTCCTGGTCGCCGGCCGAGATGAAGATCTTCTCGCCCTCGATCAGGTAGTGGTCACCTTCTTTGCGGGCACGGGTCTTGAGCGCGCCCACGTCGGAGCCGGCGCCGGACTCGGTCAGGCACATGGTGCCAGCCCAGGTTCCCGTGTACATGTTCTGCAGGTAGATCTTCTTGAGCTCGTCGCTGCCGAAGCTCTCGACCAGGTGCGCGGCGCCCGTCGTCAACAGGGCGTTGAGGCAGAACGACAGGCAGGCGCCAAAGAAGTAGTCGTTGCACGCCAGGTGCACGGCGTAGGGCATGCCCTGGCCGCCGAAGTCGGGCGTGTTGGACATGGCGAGCCAGCCGTTCTCGCAGAACTGCTTGTAGGTCTCGTGGAACATGGGCGGCACTTTGACCTGGCTGGTCTTCTTGTCGTAGGTCGCGCCCACGCGATCCGACTCGACATTCATCGGTGCCATCTGGTTCTTGGCGAACTTGAAGGCCTCGTCGACCACGGCCTCGATGGTGTCACGGTCAAAATCCTTGAAGGCGGGCAGGGCGAGGATCTTGTCCAGCTGGGCCTGTTCGAACAGCACGAACTTGAGGTCTCGAGTGTCGGCGTAGAATTCGGGCATGGGGATCTCCTTTCGAGGTGCCGCTGGTCTATCACGCAGTGCGCCATAATGCCAGTGACACAGCGCGTAATGCTGCGCCACAGCGCGGAGTTGAGGTGTGGAACCGGATCCGCCCGTGGTACAGTTCGCCGCGCCCGAGGCATGAAACAGGAGTCTCGTCATGAGCAGTTCGCTGTCCCGCCTCTCCACGACCGTGCTGGTCGCGGCCGTGCTGACCCCTCTGCTGCTCCAGGCCCAGAAGCCCGCGCCGGCAGCCTCTCAGCCAGCCAGCCCGGACTCGCGCTTTCGCTGGGGTTTCGTCAAGAACCAGCCCTTGAAGTACAGCCTCAAGCAGACCGTGAGCGTGCGCGGCGGCGTGCCCGGGAACGAGACACGGCCTCCCATGAACATCGAGGGGAGTTTCGAGATCCTGCCGGTGTCGCGTACCACCGCGCACGTGATCATGCTGGCAGAGCTGCAGTTGCCGCCCACGCCTGCTGCCCCGGCCGAACCTGCCTCGTCTTGTTCGTGTCGACGGGTGAGCACGCCACCCAAACCCGCAACGACACCACCACCACCGGCGTTGCCACGCAGCTTGCAGGCGCGCTTCAACCTCGAGGCCGACGGAAGCCTGAGGGGGATGGCCATGAACGCCGGCGGCCAGACCGAACTTCTGGCGCGCCTTTTGCTGCCGCTACCGACCCGTGACCTCAACCCTGGCGAGAGCGACATCGCGGACATCGACGCACCGCCGGTGGCAGATCGCATGGGGTTGCTGGGCAAGCGAACCATCACCTATGTCGAGAACAGGATCGTCGACGGCCATACCTTGGCCGTGCTGCGCACCCAGGTCGAGATGAAGGGCGAGGCCCATCCGGGCGCTGGCCATGACGAGCCCGGTCATCCGCCCAAGGGGCCAGAGGGCAGCATGGAACTCAAGGCCGAGGGCGAGGGTCTGTTCGACCTCACGGCTGGCCACTACACGCGCTCCAGCTCCAGCGTGCGACTGCAGATCCAGACCACTCGCACGGTCAACGGCGTCAAGCAGGCCCTGTCGGTGGAGCAGCAACAGGATACGCGGATCGAACTCGTCGAGAGCACGACACCTTGAGAAGGAGGGTCCCGGTTCGCGGTTCCGGGTTCCTGGTCGGGAGCTGCAGTTTCCGCGTTCCACGATCCCTGGTCCTGGTTGGGTGGTGCGCTCTGCTGGGCGGTGCGCTGGTCGTGGGATGTGGGCCGACGTCGCTTGCTGGTCAGGACGCTGCAGCGGGGGATGGCAGCGTTCCGGATGGCAGAGAGCGAGACGCGGGGCTGGTCGATCATCTTCTTGCCGACGGAATGATAACGGACCTGCAGCGGCTGGACTCGGCTTGGGTAGACGGTGAGGTGCTCGATCTTGAGAGCACTCTGGACGCTGCGAGATCTCCGGATGTGGCGGCCGCGGTCGACGTGGCGGTGTACGACGCCGGGAGTTTCACGCGCTGGATCGGCGAGGCCTGCGCGACGTCGCTGGAATGCGACTACGCCGGTGGGCTGTGCTTGACCGAGGGCTTTCCCGACGGACTGTGTTCACTCGGTTGCACACGGCTGTGTCCGGACTCAGTGGATCCGTCGGATCCGGTCACCTTCTGCATCGCTGATCCTGTGAACCTGGATCAGGGTGTCTGCGTATCGCGCTGCGACTTCTCGCTGTTCGCTGGCGGTTGCCGCCAGGGGTACGCGTGCACCAGCCGGCCTCGGTTCAGCGAGGCCTCGACGCTGCGCGAGGTGTGCCTGCCACCAGAGTTGATCCCCGACGCCGGAGTAGCTGAAAGCGGCTTCGTCGACGCCGCGGCCTGCGATCCGCAAGCACAGGTCCTGCCCAACGCAGGATTGGGTGAGCCCGCCGGGCAGGGTGGCTGCGCACCAGGCATGGCGCTGACCAACCTCGGGGCGTTGTGCATGGACCGCTGGGAGGCCTTCGTGGTCGAGGTCACCAACTCCGGTGAGCTGGACTGGTCGCCCTACTTCAACCCGGGTACGCGACGCATCCGCGCGAAGAGCGCGCCGGGAGCCGTGCCCCAGGGCTACATCACGGAGATCCAGGCCGCTGCCGCGTGCCTCGAGGCGGGCAAACATCTGTGCTCGCGCACCGAGTGGGAGCTGGCCTGTCGCGGTGCTGCGGGCAACTCCTACCCTTACGGAAGCACGCGCCAGGACGGCCTGTGCAACGACGCGCGGAGCGTGCACCCGGCCATCGAATATTTCGGTACCAGCGACGCCTGGATCTGGAGCGAGTTGGGCAACGCCTGCCTCAACCAGCTACACGACGGACTGGCGCGCACTGGCCAGCATCCGGGCTGCGTGACCTCCGATGGCATCTTGGACCTGATGGGAAACTTGCACGAGTGGGTCGATGACCCGGCAGGTACCTTCAAGGGCGGCTTCTACGTCGACACTGTGATCAACGGCGAGGGTTGTCTCTACACCACTACTGCTCACGACGTGTCGCACTGGGACTACTCGACCGGGTTCAGGTGCTGCGCTACGCCGTGAAAAAGACAGAGGAGTGGAGGAGGAGAGAGGAGAGGGACAGAGCCGAGGCGCAAAAGATTCAATACGTTACCCGCGGCTTCCTCAAAAAAGGGGCTGTATCGCCACACACCGGTGTCGGGACTGGCTTCACGATGCCTTTGACTCTAGTTTTCAGCGAGTGGAGTCAGTCATGATCCCACAGCGGGGCGGGCCGCGATTCCAGTATTAACGCTGCGCCCAGGCCATCTGTATAGCGAGTGAAAACTCCTGCATTTTGTGAAGGCTTCAGCTGTGGTCAGGACGGCGGTTGACCCCGCGCATGCAGCGAGGCCTGCAAAGACATGTGACGTGCCTGCTGCCATGAACGACTTCCCGAGAAGTAAACGTCGACCAGATCGGGGCGTCGGCGCAGGTCCAAGGAAGACCGAATGATTCCGAATAAAGCCACGTAG